>NZ_CP058316.1:0-1200000 GCF_013389665.1 Microbacterium oleivorans
CCGCGATGATCGCGGCGCGGGTCGCTCGGCTGGGAAGGCCGGTGCTGCAGGCTGCGAGGTAGCCCTCCGCCCCGGCGAACTCGGCGTGGAGATCGTCGGGGGAGAGGGCGGTGGCGTGCATATGTCCAGGATCGACGGGCGGCCTTCATTGTTCTAGGGCAGGACTTGCATGCAAACCATCACATCGCGTTATCTAACAGGATGGACACCCCCGATTACCGTCTCGACGTGAGCGAGCTGCGCATCGTCCGGGCCATTGCCGACGGAGGCTCCATCACCGCCGCGGCCACGTCGCTCGGCTACAGCCAGCCGGCCGTCAGCCAGCAGATCAAACGTCTCCAGCAACGCCTCGGCGTACCCGTCGTGGAGCGCGTCGGACGGCGGATGCGGCTGACCGAGGCCGGCCGCGTCATCGCGCGCCACGCCGCGACGGTCGCGACGGTCATCGAGGCCGCCTCGGGCGAGCTCGCGGAACTGGCGGGGCTCCGCGCCGGCACGGTGCGGATGGTCGGGTTCCCGTCCGCCTCGCCGACGGTCCTCCCGCGGCTCATGGATCGGCTCGCGCAGAGCGAGCCCGGCCTGACGCTCACGTACGTCGAGGCCGAGCCCCCCGAGGCCATCGCCGACGTCCGGGCCGACCGGGCCGACATCGCCCTCACCTTCGGCTACCCCGGCGACCGCTCCGACCCGCACGGCGAGAACGCTCGTGGCCTCGACACCGAGCTCATCGGACACGATGAGCTTCTCGCCGTCCTGCCCGCCGAGCATCCGGCAGCGCGCGGTGACGGCGCGATCGACGTCCTGCCGCTGGCCGGCGAGGCCTGGATCGCGGGTTGCCCGCGTTGCCGCGGTCATCTGCTGGAGGTCTGCGGACGGGCCGGGTTCGTCCCGTCGATCCGGTTCGAGACCGACAACTTCGTCGCCGTCGAGCAGCTCGTGGCGCAGGGCATCGGCGTCGCGACGCTGCCCGGACTGGCGGTGTCGTCGTTCCCGCCGCTGCCCGGCGTCGTGACGAGGCCGCTGCCGGCCAGCGAACGGCGTGCCATCCATGCCGTGTCCGCTGGTGGCGCGGGCCGAGTGCCCGCCGTCGCCTCGGTCTTGGCGCACCTGCGGTCGGTCGTCGGCGACCTCCTCGGCGGCGCGTCCCGCGAGAACTAAGCTGGAGGGGATGTCCAGCGCACCCCACCCCGCCACCACGACCGCCTCCGGCTCCGACGTCCGCGTCCGGTTCTGCCCGTCTCCGACGGGTCTGCCGCACGTCGGCCTGATCCGCACCGCCCTGTTCAACTGGGCGTACGCCCGTCACAACGGCGGCAAGCTCGTCTTCCGCATCGAAGACACCGACGCCGCCCGCGACAGCGAGGAGAGCTACCAGCAGCTGCTCGAGGCGCTGCGGTGGCTCGAGATCGACTGGGACGAGGGCGTGGAGAAGGGCGGCCCGCACGCTCCCTACCGCCAGTCGCAGCGTCACGACCTGTACCGCGGTGTGCTCGAGAAGCTCGTGGCCGCCGGCGCCGTCTACGAGTCCTACTCGACCGCGGAGGAGATCGACGCACGCAACGAGGCCAACGGCCGGGCGAAGCAGCTCGGCTACGACAACCACGACCGCGACCTGACCGACGAGCAGAAGGCCGCCTTCCGCGCCGAGGGGCGCGAGCCGGCGTGGCGTCTGCGGGTGCCCGATCACGACCTCACGTACGTCGACCTCATCCGCGGCGAGGTGACCTTCCCGGCCGGGTCGTTCCCCGACTTCGTGATCGTGCGCGCCGGCGGCATCCCGCTCTACACGTTCGTCAACCCGGTCGACGACGCGCTCATGGGCATCACCCACGTGCTCCGCGGCGAGGACCTCATGCCCTCCACGGCCCGGCAGCTGGCTCTGTACGCGGCCCTCATCGAGGCGGGCGTGACCGACTTCGTCCCGCGGTTCGGTCACATGCCCCTCGTGCTGGGCGAGACGGGCAACAAGAAGCTCTCCAAGCGCGACCCGAAGGCCGACCTCTTCCTCCAGCGTGAGAAGGGGTTCGTCCATGAGGGGCTGCTGAACTACCTCTCGCTGCTCGGCTGGTCGATCGCCCCCGACCGCGACGTCTTCACCCGGCAGGAGCTGATCGACGCCTTCGATGTCGCGGACGTGAACCCCAACCCCGCGCGCTTCGACCAGAAGAAGGCCGAGTCGATCAACGGCGACCACGTGCGCATGCTCGCCGCCGACGACTTCGCCGAGCGTCTCATCCCTTATCTGGCGCACGCAGGGCTGGTCCAGAATCCGCCGACCGCGGGGGAGCGCGAGATCCTCGAGGCGGCGGCTCCACTCGTCCAGGAACGGATGCAGTTGCTGGGCGAGGCGCCGGGGATGCTCGGTTTCCTGTTCCGCTCCGAGGTCGCCTACGAGGACGACGCGTTGGCCGGACTCCCCGCCAACGCGGGCGAGGTCCTCGTCGCGTCGGTCGGCGCGCTCGAGCTCGTGCCCGAGCAGGGGTTCACCGCCGCCGCCGTGCAGGAGGTGCTCGCTCCCGCGCTCATCGAGGGGCTCGGCCTCAAGCCGCGCATCGCGTACGGTCCGCTCCGTGTGGCCCTGAGCGGACGCCGGGTGTCACCGCCGCTGTTCGAGTCGATGGAACTGCTCGGCAAAGCCGAGACCGTCCGCCGACTCGACGCGCTGGTGCAGCGCGTCGGCTGACGCGCCCGGGCCGCGCCCGGTTTGGCCGCACTCCCTCCGTCAGGTAGAGTTGTTCCTCGGTGAGGCTGCGGCTGAACCCCCATGGGGTATGGTGTAATTGGCAACACGGCGGTTTCTGGTACCGTTGTTCTTGGTTCGAGTCCAGGTACCCCAGCTCTCAGAAGGCCCCGCTTCGGCGGGGCTTTTGGTTTTGCCGTGAGGGTCGGCGCCGGCGGGCGGAGAACGCGCGGAGCAGCGCGACAATGGTCGCATGGGACTATTCACGCAGCGGCCGGAGGAACCGAGCGAGTGGGCGGGACTGCCCTCCGAGCCGGTCCGTCCGCGATCGGGCGCCGAGCTTCTCCCCGACGTGGCGCCCCCCGCCGACGCGCTGGGCGGTCTGCTGGGGCAGGGCGGGGTGGCCTCGATCCCGATCCCGCTCGCCGTCCCCACGCGGGGCGCTGACGGGGACGTGCCTCCGGCGTCGGATATCCGCTCCGCGGACGGTGACGACACCCGAGACGGCGACGGTGGGGCATCGAGCTCTATCTGACAGCTGTCGGATAGACTGAGGGTATGGACCCACGGTCGATACGCAGCCGTACGGCGTTGCGTGGGGCCGTCCTCGAGCTCGCCGCAGGCAAGCCCATCGGCGTCGTCTCGGTCGCCGAGGTGTGTCGTGTCGCGGGAGTGACCCGTGACACGTTCTACCGCCACGCGGATGCCCCGGTCACGCTGCTGGCCGAAGCGCTCGGCGCCGAGCTCGCCGATATGCTGCGCCGGGTGTCCGAACTGGAATCGCTCTCTGGCGCCGAGGCCCTGCTGCTCGAGCACGTGAGAAGTCGCGGCGACGTATATCGGGGCGCGCTCGCGCCGTCGCTCGCGGCTCCCGTCCGGGCCAACCTCGAGGGCGCCGTCGCGAAGGGGCTCGCGGCCTGGCTCGTGCGGCATCCGGAGGCGGAACCCAGCGGCCTCCGGGAGCCGGCGGCGCGGGAGATCGCTATCGCCTACGCGGCGGGCGGTACGGTCGCGGCCATCGAGGTGTGGCTGCGCTCCGGTGCGGAAGACGTGGCGTGGGCGACGAGGGCCATCCTCGCCGCCTCGCCGGAATGGTGGCTGCGCTGACGCAGCCGAACGAGAGGAGATCACGATGAAGGCAGCAGTGTTCCACGCGAAGGAGGACCTCCGAGTGGAAGAGGTCGAGGAGCCGAGCGTCGGTGCCGGTCAGGTGAAGCTCAAGAACGCGTACGCGGGAATCTGCGGTTCCGATCTGCACGTCTACTACGCTCCCGAAGCCGCGGGCCTGACCCTCGACGAGCCGCATCCGGTCACGGGCGCTCAGCTGCCCCAGATCCTCGGGCACGAGTTCGCCGGAACCGTCGTCGAGGTCGGCGCGGGGGTCGAGGGCGTGAGCGTGGGCGATCGCGCGGCGGTGTGGCCCGTCTACTACTGCGGAACATGCCCCGCATGCGAGAAGGGGATGTTCAACGCCTGCCAGCGGATCGGCTTCCACGGGCTGAGCTCGCACGGCGGCGGCATGGCCGAGTACACCACCGTGCCCGCGTCCATGCTGCACGCGCTGCCCGAGAACGTCGATCTGCGCATGGGCGCGCTCGTCGAGCCGATGTCCGTCGCCTGGCACGCGGTCGAGCGTTCGCGCGTGGCACCGGGCCAGACGGCGATCGTCGCCGGTGCCGGCCCGATCGGCATCGGCGTGTGGTTCGCGCTGAAGGCGCGCGGAATCGACAGGGTGCTCGTCTCCGAGCCCAGCGCCTCGCGTCGCGAGACCATCGCCGCCCTCGGAGCGAAGGTCGTCGACCCGGTGGCGGGTGACCTCGCGGTCGCCGTGGCCGAGCTCTCGGAGGGTCGGGGTGCGGATGTCGCCTTCGACGCCGCGGGTGCGGGGCCGGCGATCACGTCGGGGCTCGCGAGCCTGGTCCCCGGTGGTCGTCTCGTCGTCGTGGCGATCCATGAGCGTGCGATGGAGTTCTCGCCGACGCAACTCGTGATGGCCGAGACGGAGATCGCGGGCGCGCTGGCGTATCTGCCTGCCGACTTCGACGCCGTCATCGAGGCGATGTCACGCGGTGTGTACGACACGACGGGCTGGGTCGAGGAGGTTCCCATCGACGGCGTCGTGGGCGCTATCGAGAAGCTCCGCGGCGGCACGGGCGCGAAGATCCTGGTGCGCTCCGACGCCTGACGCATCCCCCAGATCCGACTGCCGGCCCCGCGCCGCGCGTGTCCGCCCCGCTCGGTCGTCGACGGGCGCGCAGCGCAGCGCGGGGCCGCGGAGGGTCAGGCGCGGCGCGACCTCGGCGCGGGCGGCGGCGGGACGGACTTGGCGGCGATGACGTCGGAGCGGCGGATGCGCTCGACGCCGCGTTTGCCGTCGACCACGACGATCTCATCGTCCACGCTGAGCAGCTCGCCGAGCGCATCGGTGGCCTGCCCGGTCGGCAACAGGTATCGCACGACGACACGCCGGCCCGGCTCCGGAAGCCTCACCATGCGCCGGGGGAGTAGTCCTTGAGGAAGACTCCGAACAGGTCCTCGCCGGCCTCGCCGCGGACGATCGGGTCGTAGACGCGCGCGGCGCCGTCCACGAGGTCGAGTGGCGCGTGGAAGCCCTCCTCCGCGAGACGCACCTTCGTGGGGTGCGGGCGCTCGTCGGTGATCCAGCCGGTGTCGACGCTGGTCATGAGGATGCCGTCGGACTCGAACATCTCGCGTGCGCTCGTACGGGTCAGCATGTTGACGGCTGCCTTGGCCATGTTGGTGTGCGGGTGGCCGGGGCCTTTGTAGCCGCGGTTGAACACGCCCTCCATCGCGCTGACGTTGACCACGTAGGTGCGTCGTGCCGGACTCGACGCCAGCGAGGCGCGCAGCTTCGACACGAGCAGGAAAGGCGCGGTCGTGTTGGCGAGCTGCACCTCGAGCATCTCGAGCGGATCGACATCGCCGACGCGCTGCGTCCAGGAGTTGACGCCGTCGAGGTCGGGGATCAGCCCGCCCGCGTCGATCGCCGTGCCCGCTGCGAGTCGCTCGAGCGAGCTCGATCCCGCCGCCATCGCCTGCTCGGTGAGCTGGTCGGCGCGCGATGCTGCGGCGGCGAGGATCGGGTGCGCGTTGACCGACCGCTCGAGTGCCTGCGGGTGCATGTCGTTGGTGTGCCCGAAGGTGACGAGCTCGGGCAGCGGGCCGTCGGGCAGAGGCGACAGCTCGGCGTCGACGAGCGGCTGGTAGGCACCGGGAGAGCGCCGCACCGTCTGGGTCGCGTTGTTGATGAGGATGTCGAGCGGCCCGGCCGCGGCCACATCGTCGGCGAGACCCACGACCTGGGCGGGATCACGCAGATCGATGCCGACCACCTTCAGGCGGTCGATCCACTCGACCGAGTCGGGAAGGCTGCGGAAACGACGGACGGCGTCGCGCGGGAAGCGCGTCGTGATCGTCGTGTGCGCTCCGTCGCGGAGCAGACGCAGCGCGATGTACATGCCGATCTTCGCGCGGCCGCCGGTCAGCAGCGCACGACGGCCGGACAGATCGGTGCGCGCGTCGCGCTTGGCGTGGCTGAGGGCCGCGCAGTCGGGACAGAGCTGGTGGTAGAAGGCGTCCACGATCGTGTACGGCTGCTTGCAGATGTAGCACGACCGAGCCTTGAGAAGGGTGCCCGCGATCGGTGCCGTCGTCGACGAGGAGATCGGGATGCCACGCGTCTCGTCGTCGATGCGATCGGGGGCTCCGGTGGCCGTGGCGTGGACCACGGCGCGGTCGGCCGTGGCCACCGCATCCCGGATCTCGCGGCGCCGCACCTTCTTGGCGGCCTTGAACATCGCGGCGGTCGCGCGGCGGACCGTCACATAGTCCGGGTGACGGTGATCGACGTCCGCGAGCTGATCGAGCACGCGGAGAGTGGCGGCGAGATCGTCGGGATCGACGCCGCTGGGCGCGAGGGCTGATGGGGAGGTCGTGTCGGGAAGCACACGGAATTCTACGTCACACGACCTGGGCGGCCCCGGTGGACGCATCGCACGCCAGCGAGAAGGGGGACGGCCCCGCCGGAGAAGGATCTCACGGCGGGGCCGTCAGTGAGCCCTGGGAGAAAGTGACCCGAACACCGTCTCTACCGAGCCGCTCACGTACAACAGTGAAACTACGGGCCGGATCGGCATCTGTCGTGGTCGTTGACGTCGCCCTGTTGCCTCTGATAGAGGTTCAGCGCATCGCTTCGCCGATGTAGGAGTACTTCACGAAGACCTCGGCAGCCCAGCCTGCCTCATCGAGCACTCCCTGGACGGCCGTGAGCATGTACCGGGAGTCCCAGCCCATGTAGAGGTAGCTGCCCTCGCCGAGCTCGTCCCACTGGCCGTTCCAGGCCATGGCGGGGTAGACGGGCCCGCCGCGTCGCGCGCTGAAGTCGACGACACTCTCTCGCGAGTCCACCCAGAGGCGCTTGAACACCCGATTGAACAGGTAGCGGACGTCGGGAACCTCCCAGTGCTCGCCGCGGAACTCGACGTAGTCGAACTCGCGCTGCCAGCCGCGGGGCCACCCCCGCCGTAGCTTCGCGTCGAGGACGGGGGTCAGATTGTCGTCGTCGATCCCCGTCACCCGTGGGCGGCGCCATACCTCGACGAACTCGCTCGCGAGCGCTTCGGTTCGAGCACTGATCGCGGCCGTGCCCCAGGTGCCGGATTCGGCGCTGATCGCGCGCGACATGGCGACGCCGCTGCGTTCGAGGAGCGGGCGCAGAGCCGGGTAGGTCGTGTCGAGGGCGCGTTCGGCGAGATCCTGCTCGAGCAGGGTGAGGTTGCCGAGAGTATGGGCGAGGGCGCGATGACTGTTCTGCTCGTCCTCGTTGTAGTCAGCAAAGCGACGGACGCCATCACCGGTCCACTCGTCCCCGGCGCCCGCCGGGAAGACGGGGGAGACGTCGAGTGGCTCGTCGGGCGCGACCCCCGCGAGCCGGCCGAGCACGTATCGGGGATGCGGCAGATCGCCGTACTTCAGGCCGACGCGCACCCGCTCGTCGGACGGCGTGATCCGCGCGATCGCGTGCGTCAGCGTCCCCGGGCCGTCGGTGTATGCGCGGCACAGGCGCGCGACGAGCCGCTCGGTCGCGATGCCGACGACCGTCCGCCGCAGCAGCAGCGACTGCACGTCCTCGAGACGTGCGATCAGATCGGCGTGGGAGAGCAGCCCGGCTCGCGCGTCGTGGACGAGGCGGAGCGCGAGCGGCGACATCCCGCGCCCCAGGACGGCGAGGTATCCGAGGTGGCGACCGAGTTCGGGGTCGGCGCTCGACGCGGGCTCGAGCAGTTCGCGGTAGATCCGGGAGTAGAGCCGCCAGCTCGCGGCGTGCTCGCGCAGCGCGTCGATGTCGAGCCGCGGGAACTGCTGGCGGAAGACGTCGTAGACACCGCGCCCGCCGGTGACCAGCACCTCACGACCCGTGAGCATCACCAGGTAATGGTTCCAGAACGCACCGATCGCATCACCGGTGTTCTGCTCGATGGGCAGCCAGTAGTCGTGCTCGATCTCGAGCTGCTCGGCGTGCGAGAGTCCCATGAGGACGTAGTTGTGGATGAGCTCGTGGTCGAGCAGCGGCTCGCCGGTGGAGTTCAGGCTCTCGAAGATCTGCTGCGCGTTGGCCCGTTCCCCGAGGGTGATCGCGACGTGCTCGAGCTTCTGCAGCCCCCGCCAGATCGCCGGGGCCTCGTCGGGTCGGATCTGACTGCGGAAGAACGCGTAGTTGTCGTCGAACCGCGACGCGCGGTGCTCGTCGTCGGCACGACGTCGATCGAGCACGACGCTTTCGAAGATCTCCGCCCAGGCCCGATGCGGGCGCAGCTTCGTGCGGGTCGGATCGTCGTGGCGGACGAGCACGCGCTCGAGCTCGCGCGCGAGCTCGGGGTGATCGTCCCGCAGGGTGTGGTGGAGCGCTGCGACGAGGAGCATGAGCGTCGTGATCCGCTGCTGCCCGTCGATGAGCACGAGCTGGGCATCGTCGTCGGAGGACGTGCTCGCGGTCGAGAGGATCGATCCGATGAAGTGCGTGTGCGCGTCATCCGACGTCGCCACGGACCGGATGTCGCCGAGCAGCTGCTCGCACCCGCCGATGTCCCACCGGTACTGCCGCTGATAGACGGGGACGACGATCGTGGTGTCGGATGCCGAGAGCCAGCGGATCGTGTTGACGGCGGTCGCTTCGACATTCGTGGCAGTGCTCATGTTCTCCGATATCGCTCCTCGAAAACCCCGGACGAGTCTACTGGCGTGTTCGGAACCCCTAGGTAGGCTGACCTAAGTCGGGCCTGTAAAAACTTCGCTTGTCCGACAGAAAGGTCATGATCCGTCATGGGTTACATCAAGTCCGCTGCCCTCGAGGAGACCGGCTACGTCGTCCTCGATCGCTACAACAACGAGATCGATCCGAAGGAGTGGCTCGACATCGAGTATGTCGACTGGAAGTCCTCCGGTGACACCCGTTTCGCCCCGCTCGCCTCGGCCAAGGGTGAGATCGAGTGCAACGGTTTCTGGAACCACAAGCCGCCGCGCACCGACAAGGACGGCGTGTGGATCGACGCTCAGACCGCGCTGGCGCCCACGCTCACGGCACGCGCGCAGGAGCCGGGTGCCAACGTCGGCCGCTGCCGGATCATCGAGCTGCAGCCAAACACCTACGCCGACTGCCTCTACAACCTCCACCAGGACGACAACAATCGTCTGAACCCGGACGGCACCGGCTGGGTCGTGCGCGGCTTCTTCAACCTCACCGACGACAAGACGAGCTACTTCGTCCTGCGCGAGAACCGCACCGACCCGAGCGAGGAGACGCGCATCGCCCTGCCCGCCGGCGCGCAGCTCATCGTCGACACGCAGCGCCTGTGGCACGCGGCCGCACACTACGGTGACGAGCCCCGCTACTGCCTCATCACCTCGTGGGAGTCGGGCCCCGAGCTCGACGCCTACATCGCCAAGTACAACGGCGTGAACAAGGTCGACAGCTACCCCGTCGACCAGGAGACGCTCGACGCCGGCCAGATCGAGCAGGAGCGACGCATCGCCGCTCGCGCTGCGGCTCTGGCGGCACGTGGTCAGCAGGAGGTCATCGCGATGAGCGAGGCCTGAGCCTCATGCATCGCCCGAAGGGCGTCGGCTTCGGCCGGCGCCCTTCGTCGTGTCGTCCGCGTCGGCGGACACGATGTTGTTTTCTGTTGCTTTGAGTGGCTTTGAGTTGTAACGTGTTGGTCATCCAAGGAGGATGACGTGTACGCAACGGAGCGCCAGCAGCTCATCGAGCGAATGCTCGCCGACGACGGTCGTGTCGCCGTCCTCGATCTCGCGGCACGCTTCGACGTCACCACCGAGACGGTCCGACGCGATCTGGCAGCCCTCGAGGATGCCGGAGCGCTCCGGCGCGTGCACGGCGGCGCGGTCTCGCCCGAGCGCACCAGTGTCGCTGAGCCGTCGGTCGCCGAGCGGTCGCAGCGTCATTCGGCCGCCAAGGAGCGCATCGCCCGTCGCGCCCTGGCGGCTCTGCCGAACGGCACCGGATCGGTCTACCTCGACGCCGGCACGACGACGGCCGCCCTCGCCGCCGCTCTCGTCACGCGGGCCGAGACCCGGGGCTGCGAGGTCGTCACGCACTCGATGACGATCGCCCATACACTCGCCGGCGCCCCCGGCATCGGTCTGACCGCGATCGGCGGACGTGTCCGCGGCCTGACGGCGGCTGCGGTGGGCTCCGACACCGTCGCCGCGATCGGTCGGCTGCGCCCCGATGTCGCCTTCCTCGGCGCGAACGGCATCGCCTCCGGCGCAGGTCTGACCACGCCCGATCCCGACGAGGCGGCGGTCAAGCGCGCGATCGTCGCGGGCGCGCGGCGGGTCATCGTCCTGGTCGACGCCGACAAGTTCGACGCCGAGCTGCTCGTGTCCTTCGCCGACCTGAGCGAACTGGACGTCGTGGTGAGCGACCGGGAACCCGGCGCCGGACTGGCCCGGGCGCTTCGCGAAGCCGACGTGGAGGTATGGATCGCATGATCGTGACCCTGACGGTGCACCCGTCTCTCGACCGGACCGTCTCCATCGGCGAGCCGCTGCGCGTGGGCGAGGTCCAGGCCGCGATGGCGATGCGCGAGGATGCCGGCGGCAAGGGCATCAACGTGGCGCGTGTGCTCCGCGCAGCCGGGGTCGCGAGCCTCGCGGTACTGCCGCTGGACTCTGGTGACCCCTTCGGCGCTGCCCTGGCCGAAGCGGACGTCGACGTGAGGACCGTCCCGGTGCGCGGTCGGACCCGCGCCAACATCGCCGTCACCGACCCGACCGGGGAGACCACCAAGGTGAACCTCCCGGGCGTGGCTCTGAGCCCGGACGACCTGGCGGCGATCATCGAGGTCGTCGTCGACGTCTCACGCGGCGCCGCATGGCTCGTGCTCGCCGGTTCCCTCGCTCCGGGCCTGCCCGACGACTCCTACGTGCGCATCATCCACGCGGTCCGTGCCCGGCTGGGCGACGACGCCCCGCGGATCGCGGTCGACACCTCGGGTGCGGCTCTGCGCGCGGCGGTCGCCGACGGACGTCCCGACCTCATCAAGCCGAACGACGATGAGCTGGCCGACCTGCTCGGTTCGCCCCTGCCCGACGCCGTCGATCTCGCAGACGCCGTGCATGCTGCCGCGCTCTCGCTCGTCCCCGCCGCCGTCGGCGCCGCGCTCGTCACGCTCGGGGGAGACGGCGCCGTTCTCGTCACGGCCGACGGGGCTTGGGCCGCGACGCCGCCGCCGACGCGCGTGCGCAGCACCGTCGGTGCCGGCGACAGCTCGCTCGCCGGCTTCCTGATCGCCGACACCGGCGGGCTCGACCCCTCGACCTCGCTCGTCTCGGCCGTCCGTTACGGGTCCGCCGCCGCGGCACTGGAGGGCACCCAGGCCCCCCGGGCATCCGACCTTCCCACGGCCGACGTCCCCGTCCGCCGTCTCCACCGCTGAATCCGACCGACCAATGAACCACCCGAACCAGGAGGACACCGTGTCCGACACCATCACCCCGGAGCTCGTCAGCCTCGACGCGCCGCTGGGGGCCGACAAGAAGGACGTCATCCGCGCTCTCGCTCGCCTCGTCGCAGCGCAGGGCCGCGCCGGCGACGCCGAGGCGCTGGCTGCCGACGCCATCGCCCGTGAGGAGAAGGACGAGACCGGGCTGCCGGGTGGGATCGCGATTCCCCACGCCAAGAGCGCCGCCGTCACGCAGGCGTCGCTGGCTTTCGCGCGACTGACGCCGGGGGTGGGTTTCGGCGCGCCCGATGGACCCGCCGACCTCGTCTTCCTCATCGCCGCCCCGGCGAACGCTGCCGAAGAGCACCTCGCGGTCCTGTCCCGGCTGGCACGCAGCCTCATGCAGGACACGTTCACCGCCGACCTCCGCGCGGCCGACACCGCCGACGACATCGTGCGCACGGTGCGTGCGGCGATCGGCGAGGGCGCCGCTCCCGCCACGTCCGCCGCCGCGTCGGCTGCGCCCGCCGCGCCCTCCGAGACGGCAGCCGCCGACCTGCAAGTCGACGGACGTCCGGCGCGTATCGTGGCCGTCACCTCCTGCGCCACCGGCATCGCACACACGTTCATGGCCGCGGACGCGTTGACCGCAGCCGGCAAGCAAGCCGGCATCGACCTCGTGGTCGAGCCGCAGGGGTCGAGCGGCTACCAGGCGCTGCCCTCGTCGGTCATCGACGACGCCGACGCCGTCATCTTCGCCACCGACGTCGATGTCCGCGAGATCTCCCGATTCGCCGGCAAGCCCGTGATCCGCTCGGGGGTCAAGCGCGGCATCGAGCAGCCGGCGCAGATGATCCGCGAGGCCGTCGCGGCGGCCTCGAACCCCGACGCGGCGCGGGTCAGCGGTTCGGCGTCGGAGCCGAGAGGCGAGACCGGCGGACAGAACCTGTCGTGGGGTGCCCGCATCCAGCGCATCCTGCTCACCGGCGTGAGCTACATGATCCCCTTCGTCGCGGGAGGCGGTCTGCTCATCGCGCTCGGCTTCGCGCTCGGGGGGTTCCGGGTCACCGACAACGCCGCGAATGTCATCATCGACAACGCGCTGTGGAACCTGCCCACCAGTGACATCACGTCGCCGTTCGGTCCGCTCGGTCAGTATCTCGGATCCGTGGCGTTCATGATCGGGTCGACCTCGATGAGCTTCCTCGTCGCGGCCCTCGCCGGTTACATCGCGTACGCGATCGCGGACCGCCCGGGCATCGCGCCCGGCTTCGTCGCCGGTGCGATCGCGGTCACGATGAGTGCCGGCTTCATCGGCGGCATCATCGGCGGCTTCCTCGCCGGATTCGTCGCCTGGTGGCTCGGACGCCTCCCCGCGCCGCGCTGGCTGCGCGGCCTGATGCCGGTCGTGATCATCCCCCTGCTCGGCTCGATCGTGGCCTCGGGGCTCATGATCCTCTTCCTCGGCCGCCCCATCGCCGCGCTCATGGCGCTGCTGACCGAGGGCCTGACGAACCTCACGCAGAGCGGTGCGGGACTCATCGTCGTGGGCGTGATCCTCGGCCTCATGATGTGCTTCGACCTCGGCGGCCCGATCAACAAGGTGGCCTACGTCTTCGCCACGACGGGTCTGGCGGCGGCCTCGACCGAGAACACCGCCCCGTACCTCATCATGGCCGCGGTCATGACCGCGGGCATGGTTCCGCCGCTCGCGCTCGCGCTCGCGTCGACGATCCTGGCGCGGCCGCTGTTCACCCCGGTGGAGCGCGAGAACGGCAAGGCCGCGTGGCTGCTCGGCGCCTCGTTCATCAGCGAAGGCGCGATCCCGTTCGCCGCTGCCGACCCGCTGCGCGTCATCCCGGCGTCCATGGTCGGCGGCGCGATCACGGGTGCGCTCAGCATGTGGTTCGGCGTCCAGAGCTTCGCTCCGCACGGTGGCGTGTTCGTGCTGTTCGCCATCAATCCGGTGTGGGGTTTCTTCGTCGCGCTTTTGGCGGGTACCGTCGTTTCTGCGCTGTTGCTCGTCGTGCTGAAGAAGTACGTGGGCCAGCGTTCCACCGTCGTGGCCGAGGCCGCGACGCCCGTGACAGTCTGAGGAGACGACACCATGGCAGAACGCACCGCCACCATCGCGAGCAGCTCGGGCCTGCACGCCCGCCCCGCCAAGCTCTTCGTGCAGGAGGTGCAGGCCAAGGGCGTTCCCGTCACGATCGCCGTCGAGGGCGGCGCCGACCTGAACGCCGGCAGCATCCTGAGCATCATGGGCCTCGGTGCCTCGCAGGGCTCGGTCGTGACGCTCAAGGCCGAGGGCGAGGGTGCCGAGAAGGCGCTCGACGAGCTCGTCGCCTTCCTCGAGATCGACCACGACGCGGCCTGACGCCCGCTTCGATGCACGGATGCCGTGGACCTTCGGGTCCACGGCATCCGTCGTTCTGGGGGGTCTCAGATGTCGGTCGACTCACCGGGCTCGAGGGCGACGAACTCGCCGCCGTTCTGCTCGGCCGCCCAGGTCAGTCGCTCGCGGCCCATCGACAGACCCGCCTGCGAGAGCGTCATGTCGTGGGTGGCGAACACGCGGTGCGGCTTCACGGCGAGGACGAAGTCGATGGCGTCCCCGATCTTCAGCCACGGTGCGCCGACGGGCGCCGCGAGCAGCTTCACCGCAGCGCCTTTGGGCACTGCGTACGAATCGCCGGGATAGTAGAACTCGTCGTCGACGAGGACGCCGACGTTGTCGATCACCGGGATGGACTCGTGGATGACCTCGTGCTGCCCGCCGAAGAACTCCAGACGGAACGGGCCGGCCTCGAGCTCGTCGCCGGGGGAGACCTCGCGGATGTCGAACCCCGCGGCCGCGCGAACGACTCCTTCCGGCCCGTAGATCGGGACGTTCGGGAACGTCTCGAGGATGCGGGACAGATGCTGCGAGGTCCAATGGTCGGGATGCTCGTGCGTGATGACGACGGCGACCACGTCGTGCAGGTCGTTCAGCGGCAGCGTGAACGTTCCGGGATCGATGAGAAGGGTCTTGCCTTCGCGCTCGAGGCGCACACAGGCGTGTTCGTGCTTGGTGACGTGCATGCCCTCAGTCAACGCCCGACACGCCCGGAAGGGCAACGGGGGGCTCGATTTTGCCGGATCCGCGGGCTCATGGCATACTTTAACGGTTGCCTCCGGAGCCCCGGGGAAGACGAAAAGTACGGCCCCATCGTATAGCGGCCTAGTACGCCGCCCTCTCACGGCGGTAACGCGGGTTCGAATCCCGCTGGGGTCACCACGGCGAAACGCCCGTCCACTCGGACGGGCGTTTCGCATTTCTGCACCGATCCAGAATCAGAATCGCGCTGCGGTAACACGCTGCGCGGCGCGGACTCTCGAAGCGGATGCCGATTCGCGCCGTGGACGCGTCGGCGGGTCAGCGGGCGCGTCGCCGACGAGTGGCGCGGACGGTGAGCCACACGAGGGTCGCGGTGAGCCCGAGAACGGCGAGCCAAGGGAGCAGGAATCCCAGACCCACGACGAGCGCGTTGAACGTCGCCACGAGCCCGTTCCAGCCCGCTCCGAGGCCGTCGCCGAAACCGGCCGGGTCGGCATCGACCGATCGCTCCGGCTCCGTCAGCTGCACCGTCAGCGACGACAGCGCCACCTGCGACTCGAGAGCGGTCAGCTGCTGCTGAAGCGACTCGAGGTCGGCCTGGCGCGCGGCGAGCGCCGATTCGGCCGCGATGAGGTCGGCGACCGAGCCGGACTCCGACAGCAGCGCCGTCAGGCGGTCGACCGACGCCTGGCCCGCTGCTACGCGTGCCCGGAGGTCGATCGCCTGGGTCGTGACGTCGTCGCGGGAGACCTGCGAGGTCTTGACCTCGCCCACCTCCGACAGCCCGTCGAGCACGCTCTGCAGGTCCGCGGCCGGAACCCGCACCGACACCCAGGCGTCGCCGGGAGCCGCGGGCCAGGCCGTCATGTCGGTCGACGTGGGCGAGGCGCCTCCGCCCACGCTGAGCGACTCGACGTACCCGCCGGCGGCCGCCGCGGCGTCCGCGATGCTCTGCGCAGCGGCCCGGGGGTCTGTCACCACCACCGAGGCGGATGCCGTGGCCACGACCTCACGCGTCGTCGCGCCCACCTCGCCCGCTCGGTCGTCGGCGCCGAACACGGAGGCATCCGTGAGGTCGGAACCGTCACCGGGCACCGGAGCCGACTCCTGAGAGGTGATGCCCTGATCCGGGGCTGCGTCGCCGTCGGCAGGCGCGTCGACCGTCCACCCCGGGTCCGACGCGGGGGCGGCCGAGCCGGCCGACCCCGCTCCCGAGCCGATCAGCTGGGGGCCGACGGCCGCTGCGGCGACAAGCACCGCAGCGGCTGCGGCGGAGGCTCCCCACCAGGTGCGACGGCGCCGTCGCCGCGCCGTCGCAGCCGCGGCATCCCGGCTTTGCCGATCCGCACGCTCGCGCGCGATCTCGGCGAACAGCTCGTGCTCGATCTCGTCGATGCGTCGGTCCTCGAGGGTGGGCAGTTCGGTCATGACTCCTCCGGTTCGACGGACGCCCGCACGTGCGTGCGGATGCGTGAGAGGCGGTTGCGGACGGTGCCGTGGCTCACACCGAGGCTGTCGGCCGCGGCCTGATAGGCGTAGCCCTCCGCAGCGCACAGCCGGAAGATCTCCTGGTCGAGGGCGCTCAGGGTTCCGACGGCGGCGAGAATGCGCTCGACGAGGTCGGACTGCGCTACCTGGTGTTCGACGTCGACCGTGTCGGCGATGTCGGCGGCCTCGTCGCCCGTCGTGTGGCGACGCTCGCGCTGGCGCCGCCGGATGCGGTTGGCGCTCTGGAACCGACAGATCGTCACGAGCCACGGCAGCAGCGATTCGCTCGCCAGGTCGAGTTCGGGGAGCTTGCGCCACGCGACGAGGAACGTCTCCTGGGTGACGTCCTCAGCGTCGGGCGCGTCGCCCAGGAGCCCGTGTGCGAGCCAGTACACCGGCCGGACGTAGGCGCGGTACAGGCTGCGGAAGGCGTGTTCGCTGCCCGCGGCCGCGCGGCGACGAGCTCGGCGTCACCACGCGCGATCGTGTCGGTCATCTCTGCGCCCCTTCCCTCATCCCATCAGTGTCGCGTGCGCGCGAACCGTCTCACGCCCGCTGAGCCGGACCGACGCGGGTGTATTCTCGGGAGGCTTCCTCCCCGAAAGGCTCGCATGGACCTCCCCGTGCCGTTCCAGATCGTCGCGCTCGTCGTCCTGGTGCTCGTGCTCGTCGCCGATCTGCTGATCATCGTCAAACGCCCCCACATCCCCTCGCCGAAGGAATCCACCCTGTGGGTGCTGTTCTACGTGGGGCTGGCGCTCGTGTTCGCCGGCATCCTGTGGGCGGTGGCCGATGTCGAGCACGCCGGGCAGTTCGTCGCGGGATGGCTGACCGAGTACAGCCTGTCGATCGACAACCTCTTCGTCTTCGTCCTCATCATGAGCCAATTCTCGGTGCCGCGTCGCTACCAGCAGAAGGTGCTGATGGTGGGCATCATCATCGCGCTCGTGCTCCGCGGCCTGTTCATCCTCGCCGGCGCCGCCATCATCGAGCAGTTCAGCTGGGTCTTCTACATCTTCGGCGCGTTCCTCATCTACACCGCGATCCGCCAGGCCTTCCCGGGCGGCGACCACGACGAGGACGTCAAGAAGGAGACCTTCCTCGTACGCATCGTCCGGCGCACGGTCGACATCTCGGACGAGTACGACGGGCCGAAGGTGCGCACCGTCGTGAACGGCAAGCGGATGTTCACTCCCATGATCATCGTTTTCGTCGCCATCGGCATGACCGATCTGCTCTTCGCACTGGACTCCATCCCGGCCATCTTCGGCATCACCCAGGACCCGTTCCTCGTGTTCACCGCGAACCTCTTCGCGCTCATGGGCCTGCGCCAGCTGTACTTCCTGCTGGGCGACCTGCTCGACCGGCTGAAGTACCTCCACTACGGCATCGCCTTCATCCTGGCCTTCATCGGCGTGAAGCTGATCCTGCACGCGATGCACGAGAACGAGCTGTTCTTCATCAACGGAGGGGAGCACATCGAGTGGGCGCCCGAGATCTCGACCTGGGTCTCGCTCGGGGTGATCATCGTGGCGATGCTCGTGGCGACGATCGCCAGTCTCATCGCCGCTCGACGCGATGCCGCCGCCGGTGACCCGGATGCCGCGGCCGCAGCCGTCGCCGAGGAGCAGGGCACGCCCGTCACGGTCGAGCAGCCGCCCGCTCCGGACGCGCCCGACGGTCGACGGTGAGCGGACGCGTGCGGCGAGCCCGGTGGTATCCTGAGCCCATGCCGAGCGCTCGCCTTCTCCTTAGCGGCCGCGGCGAGGTCTCGTTCTGAGCCCCTCCTCGCCGCGGAGTCCGTCGCGGGCTTGATCCGGTTCGCAAGGAGAACGAAACCCATGAGCATTCCCACCCCGCCCGAGCGCCCGCGCACCCTGGCCGAGAAGGTCTGGGACGACCATCTCGTCGTGAAGGGCGAAGACGGTCAGCCCGACCTCATCTACATCGACCTGCACCTCGTGCACGAGGTGACCAGCCCGCAGGCCTTCGACGGACTGCGCGCCGAGGACCGGCCGCTGCGTCGCCTCGATCTCACGATCGCCACCGAGGACCACAACACCCCGACGCTCGACATAGACAAGCCGATCGCCGACCTGACCAGCCGTACCCAGATCGACACCCTGCGCCGCAACGCCGCCGAGTTCGGGGTGCGCCTGCACTCGCTCGGCGACGCCGAGCAGGGTATCGTCCACGTCGTCGGGCCGCAGCTGGGCCTGACGATGCCCGGCATCACGGTGGTCTGCGGCGACAGCCACACCTCGACCCACGGCGCGTTCGGCGCGATGGCCTTCGGCATCGGCACCAGCGAGGTCGAGCACGTCATGGCGACGCAGACCCTCCCGCTCAAGCCCTTCAAGACGATGGCCATCACCGTCGAGGGCGAGCTGAAGGAGGGCGTCACCGCGAAGGACATCATCCTCGCCGTCATCGCGAAGATCGGGACCAACGGCGGACAGGGCTACGTGCTCGAGTTCCGCGGCAGCGCGATCCGGTCGCTCTCGATGGAGGGCCGGATGACGATGTGCAACATGTCGATCGAGGCCGGCGCGCGGGCGGGCATGGTCGCGCCCGACGAGACCACGTTCGCGTACGTCGAGGGGCGCCCGCACGCGCCGACCGGCGCGGACTGGGACGAGGCCGTCGCCTACTGGCGAACGCTGCCCAGCGACGAGGGCGCGGTCTACGACGCCGAGGTCTTCATCGACGCCGGTGAGCTCGAGCCCTTCGTCACCTGGGGAACGAACCCCGGGCAGGGCGTGTCGCTGAGCGCGTCCGTCCCCTCGCCCGACGACTTCTCGGACCCGAACGAGAAGGCCGCCGCCGAGCGGGCGCTGGAGTACATGGCGCTCGAGCCCGGCACACCGCTGAAGGAGATCCCGGTGGACGCGGTGTTCATGGGGTCCTGCACCAACAGCCGCATCGAGGACCTGCGCGCGTTCGCATCGGTCATCGAGGGACGATCCAAGGCAGACGGCGTGCGGGTCATGGTCGTGCCGGGGTCGGCTCGCGTGCGCCTCGAGGCCGAGGCCGAGGGCCTCGACCGCGTCTTCATCGAGTTCGGCGCCGAGTGGCGCTTCGCGGGCTGCTCCATGTGCCTGGGGATGAACCCCGATCAGCTGGCGCCGGGTGAGCGGTGCGCCTCGACGAGCAACCGCAACTTCGAGGGGCGACAGGGCAAGGGCGGACGCACGCACCTGGTGTCACCGCTCGTGGCCGCGGCCACCGCCGTCCTGGGCCGCCTCGCGAGCCCGAGCGATCTGCCGGCACGCGAGAAGGTCGAGGCCTGAGCATGGACAAGTTCGAGACGCACACCGGAATCGTCGCGCCGCTGAAGCGTTCGGCCGTCGACACCGACCAGATCATCCCCGCGGTCTACCTCAAGCGGGTCACCAAGACCGGCTTCGAGGACGCGCTGTTCGCGAACTGGCGCCAGGACCCCGACTTCGTGATCAACCGACCGTCCTTCGCCGGCGCGTCGATCCTCGTCACCGGGCCCGACTTCGGCACCGGGTCGAGCCGCGAGCACGCCGTCTGGGCCCTGCGCGACTTCGGCTTCCGTGTCGTGCTGGCTCCGAAGTTCGCCGACATCTTCCGCGGCAACGCGGGCAAGCAGGGGCTCCTGGCGGGCGTCATCTCCGAGGCCGATCGCGAGGCGATCTGGGCCGAGGTCGACGCGGCGCCCGGCGTCTCGATGACGGTCGATCTGACGTCGCGGATCGCTTCGATCGGCGACCTCCGCGTCCCCTTCGAGATCGACGATTACACTCGATGGAGGCTCCTCGAGGGACTCGACGACATCGGGCTCACGCTGCGCAACGAAGAGGCGATCGCGCAGTTCGAGGCGCGCCGTGAGGCGTGGCGACCTCGGACACTCCCCGTCGCGTAGCCCCCGACCACGCCCCGAACCGTGGGGCGCTCGTTCGCCCCGCCCTCGATGATCAAGTGAGGAACCCCTGGATGAGCACACCTCCGAGTGAGCCGACGTCGTCTGAGAACGGCAAGAGCCGAGACGAAGGCGAGATCCTCGAGATCCGCGGCGGGCGGCCCCTCGTGGGTCGGGTGGATGTCAAGGGCGCGAAGAATTTCGCGACGAAGGCGATGGTGGCCTCCCTCCTCGGCGAGACCGAGAGCGTCTTGCGCGATGTCCCCGACATCAGCGACGTCGCCGTCGTACGGTCCCTGCTCGAAGTTCACGGGGTGACCGTCGCCGACGACGGCGAGGGCACCTATCGGCTCGACCCGAGCGGCGCCGAGTCGGCCGGCTTCGAAGAGATCGACGCTCACGCGGGCGCGTCGCGCATCCCGATCCTCTTCTGCGGTCCGCTGCTGCATCTCCTCGGCCAGGCGTTCATCCCCGACCTCGGCGGATGCCGCATCGGCGACCGTCCGATCGACTTCCACCTCGACGCGCTCCGCAGGTTCGGCGCGATCGTCGACAAGCAGCCGAACGGCATCCGTCTGTCGGCGCCGGACGGGCTGCACGGCGCCGACATCGAACTGCCGTATCCGAGCGTGGGAGCGACCGAGCAGGTGCTGCTCACGGCGGTGCGCGCGAAGGGCACCACCGAGCTGCGCAACGCCGCGATCGAGCCCGAGATCATGGACCTGATCGCGGTGCTGCAGAAGATGGGCGCGATCATCTCCTACGAGCCCAACCGGGTCATCTTCATCGAGGGTGTCGACCGCCTGCGCGGTTACGACCACCGTTCGATCTTCGACCGCAACGAGGCCGCCTCGTGGGCGTGCGCAGCGCTGGCCACCGACGGCGACATCTTCGTGGGCGGTGCCAAGCAGCAGGAGATGCTGACCTTCCTCAACGTGTTCCGCAAGGCCGGTGGCGACTTCGACATCCAGGAGGACGGCATCCGGTTCCGTCGCGACGGCGCACTGCGCCCGGTCTCGGTCGAGACCGATGTCCACCCCGGGTTCATGACCGACTGGCAGCAGCCGTTGATCGTCGCGCTCACCCAGGCCGAGGGCGTGTCGACCGTCCATGAGACCGTCTACGAGAACCGTCTCGGGTTCACGCAGGCGCTCAACAAGATGGGCGCCGACATCGTCGTCCACCCCGACGGGATCGCGAGCCCGGAGCGCCGTGTGCCGCGCCGCGCTCTCGAGCAGGCCGCCGTCATCACCGGCCCGACCGCGCTGCACGGCGCGGATGTGGTGGTGCCCGACCTGCGCGGCGGTTACAGCTACGTCATCGCCGCGCTGGCCGCGGACGGAACGTCGATCGTCCGCAACGTGGGCATCATCCGTCGCGGGTACGAGAAGTTCTTCGACAAGCTCGAGGCGCTCGGCGCCGACTTCGACGTCATCGGCTGAGCGGTGACCCAGATCCGTCGCCGGGCCTCCGCAGAGAAGACGAAGCCCACTCCGTTCTGGTTGGCCGCCGCCGTCGTGCTGCCGGCCGTCGGGTTGCTCACCAAGATCGAGGTCGAGGGCGGCGAGCATCTCCCGGCCGACGGCCCATATGTGCTCGCCCCCAATCACTACAGCGAGTTCGATCCGATCGTCGTCGCGGTGGCGACCTGGCGGCTCGGCCGGGCGCCGCGGTTCATGGCCAAGGAGAGCCTGTTCCGGGTTCCGGTGGTCGGCTGGGTCCTGAGGGGGCTCGGCATGATCCCGGTGTCGCGCACGACGTCGGCATCTGCGGCCGGCCAGGCGATCGCCCAGGCGGCCGAGCTCGCCGCCGACGGGCGAGGCGTCATCGTCTACCCCGAGGGGTCGCTCACGCGCGAGCCCGACCTCTGGCCCATGCGCGGCAAGTCGGGCGCGGTCCGCGTCGCGGTCGCCGGTGACATCCCGGTGATCCCGGTCGCGACCTGGGGTGTCCAGGCGATCATGCCGCGCTACGGGAGGTTCAGCGTCTGGCCGCTGCGCAAGCGCGTGCGCGTGCGGTTCGGTCCCCGGGTCGAGCTGGCGCTCGCGTCCGGGCAGACCCCGACGCCGGCGCAGCTGGTCGCGGCGACCGACACGGTGATGGCACGCATCGCGGGACTGCTCGGCGAACTCCGCGGCGAGCAGCCGCCCGCACAGCGGTGGAACCCGGGCCAGCACGGACAGAAGGAGACGGGTCGCCTTGAGCCGTAAGCCCGAACCCGACGGCCCCCGCGTCGCCGTCGTCGGCTCCGGTAGCTGGGGCACGACGTTCGGCAAAGTGCTCGCCGACGGCGGCGCCCGTGTCACGATGTGGGCGCGCCGGGCCGAGCTCGCCCAGGAGATCCACGAAGGCAAGCGCAACAGCCGCTACCTGCCGGGTATCAATCTGCCCCGGTCGATGACCGCGACGCATCACCTCTCCGAGGCGCTCGCGGGCGCCGACCAGGTCTACCTCGCCGTGTCGAGCCAGGCCCTCCGCGAGAACCTGAAGGCCATCCGCCCCCTGCTCTCGAGCAGCACGGTGCCCGTGGTGTCGCTCATGAAGGGTGTCGAGAAGCGGACCGGACTGCGGATGAGCCAGGTCATCGAACAGGAGCTCGGGTGCGACCCGAGCCGCATCGCCGTCGCCTCGGGCCCCAACCTCGCCCTCGAGATCGCCCGCGAGCAGCCGACGGCCGCGGTCATCGCCTCCACCAGCCAGGAGACGGCCGAGGCGGTCGCGCTGCGTTCGCGCAACGCCTACTTCCGCTCTTTCGTGAACACCGACGTCATCGGCACGGAGTTCGGCGGGGTGCTGAAGAACCTCATCGCGGTCGCCATCGGCATCGTCGACGGTGTGGGGTACGGCGAGAACACGAAGGCCTCGATCATCACGCGCGGCCTCGTCGAGATGACCGACTTCGCCGTCGTCCAGGGTGCGCAGCCCGAGACCCTTCAGGGCCTCGCGGGGCTCGGCGACCTGATCGCGACCTGCCAGTCGCCCCTCAGCCGCAACAACACGGCGGGACGGTTGCTCGGCCAGGGATACTCCTTCCAGGACGTCGTGAAGCAGATGGACCAGACCGCCGAGGGGCTCGCCTCAGTCGCCCCGGTGCTCCAACTCGCGCGCGAGGCCGGGATCCGCATGCCGATCGTGGAGCAGGTCAAGATGGTCCTGGACGGCACCATGAATCCGCGCGACATCGCGCCCCACCTGACCACCGACGACGACAAGCCGACCGGCGAGAGGACCCACCATGGCGATGACGACAGTAGCGGTCCTGTTCGGCGGGCGCTCCAGCGAGCATTCGATCAGTTCCGCCACGGCCGGCGGGGTGCTGCGCGCGATCGACCGTGAGCGCTACCGGGTGATCCCGGTGGGGATCACCCGCGACGGCGCCTTCGTGCTCGAGGACGACGACGCCGACAAGTTCGCGCTCGACCCCGAGCGCATGCCGGAGGTCGTCGACAACGGCACGCGCGTGCTCTGGCCGGAGCCGGGTGGGCGCCGGGAGCTGCGGGTGCGCCGCGCCGACGGCACCGTCGACTCCCTCGCCGAGATCGATGTCGTGCTGCCGATCCTCCACGGGCCCCACGGCGAGGACGGCACCATCCAGGGCTTCTTCGACACGTTGCAGCTGCCGTACGCCGGGGGAGGCGTGTTCGATTCGGCGCTGTGCATGGACAAGCACTTCATGAAGGTCGTGCTCCAGGCCGCCGGCATTCCGGTCGCACCGTGGGTCACCGTCGACGAGGCGCGCTGGCGCCGTGATCCCGAGGGAGTGCGCGCGGATGCCGCCGCCCTCGGCGTGCCGAGCTTCGTCAAGCCCGCGCGCGCGGGATCGAGCGTCGGGGTGTCGAAGGTGCACGAGCCCGCAGAGCTCGACGCCGCACTCGAGCTCGCGTTCGCCGAGGACGCCAAGGTCCTCATCGAGCCGGCCGTGGTCGGGCGCGAGGTGGAGGTCGCCGTCCTCGAGGGGCGCGGCGAGGAGCCCACCCGCGCGTCGCTGCCCGGCGAGATCGTGCTGACCACCCGCGAGTTCTACGATTTCGAGGGCAAGTATCTCGGCGGCGACGGGGCGGAGGTCGTGTGCCCCGCCGACGTCACCGACGGCGAGACGGCCGCGCTGCAGGCGATGGCCGTCGCGGCGTTCGAGGCGGTCGGCGGACGCGGTCTCGCGCGCGTGGACTTCTTCCAGACAGCCGACGGCCTCGTCGTCAACGAGCTCAACACGATGCCGGGGTTCACGCCCATCTCGATGTTCCCCAAGTGCTGGATCGCCTCGGGGATGAGCTACGGAGAGCTGATCGCCGAGCTGATCGAGGTCGCGCTGGCCCGCGTGCCGCAGCGCGCCTGAGGGAGAGCGTCGCCAGCGGCGGTCGCGCTTTCAGGGGGCGACGGGCGAGGGGACGGGGGTCGCCTCGGCCCGGTCCACGCAGGCTCCGCCGTCGCGGGGGAGTCTCGACACCAGCGGTGAGAGCGCCTCGAGCACGTCGCGGCTCGACACGCCCTGGATCTCGTCCGAGACCTCCGTGTCGAAATAGAGCTCGACGGCCGGTTCGCGTCCGAACGTCGTCACACGGAAACGGGGTGCCTCGGACTCGTCGATCACCCAGTCGACCCCGGAGACCGACTCGCAGCGCAGCGTGGTCGGCCCGGGGGAGGCCACACCGCACGAGAAGATCACCGTCGTCGGATCGCCCCATGCCGCCGTGGACTGGCTGTCGGTCCAGCGGCGCTCCGCGCCCGCGACCGAGTCGGGCAGGCGCACCATCACGTCGGCGCACGCGGTGGAGTCGGATTCGGGAGCCGCTTCCACCGACACCGTGCCCGCGCACCCGGCGAGCAGGAGCGTCGCCGAGACCAGGATCGAAACGGGGATCGTGCGGCGGCGCGGCATTCCTCCAGCGTACTGCGCTCGTGAACCCGCGCCCGGCGACGCAGGGCGCAGCAGGGGGGACGGGTAGCGTGAAGGCATGTCCGACCCCTCCCGTGCCACGCCCGTCGGCGAGATGACCGAGGAGGAGGTCCTGCGACGCATCCTCGCGCGGCTCGGCCCCGCCGACGTAGAGGTCGGGCCGGGCGACGACGCCGCCGTCCTGGCCCTCGCGGACCCGCGGGTCGTTGTCACCACCGACACGCTCGTCCACGGCCCGGATTTCCGGCTGGCATGGTCGAGCGGCCTCGATCTCGGCGCCAAGTCGGCCGCCGTGAACCTCGCCGACATCGCGGCGATGGGTGCGCGGCCGGTGGCGCTGTTCGTGGCGCTGGCCATGCCCGAGGACACGACCATCGGCTTCGTCGACGACCTCGCGACGGGACTGCGCGAGGCGTGCGACGAGCTCGCTCCCGGATGCCGCGTCGCCGGCGGCGACCTCACCGTCTCGACGACGCTGACGATCGCGGTGACCGCGGTCGGCGAGCTCGAGCCCGGGCGGCGGCCGGTGCTGCGGTCGGGTGCTCGGGCCGGCGACGCGGTGGCGATCGCCGGCGAGGTCGGGCTCGCGGCTGCAGGGCTGCAGATCCTCTTCTCGCGGTTCCGCGACGGCGCGGGCGAGCCGGTGCCGGTGGCCGTCGATACCCTGACGGCGATCGAACGCGGGGCGGTGGCGGGGCAGCTGCGCCCGCGCCCGCCCATCGCGGCCGGTCCGGTGGCCGCCGCGGCGGGCGCCACGGCGATGATGGACGTCTCCGATGGGCTCGTGCGCGACGCGCGTCGGATGGCGCGGGCATCGGGGGTGACCATCGACCTGCACCGCAGCACGCTCGGAGAGGACAGCGAGCGCGCCCTGCACGGCGGCGAGGATCACGCCCTGCTGGCGACGTTCCCGTCCGACGCCCCGCTGCCCGCCGGATTCCGCGTCATCGGCACCGTGGGCGAGGCCGGACCGGAGCCCCTGACCGTCGACGGGCGGGGCGAGGGGGCCGTGGGCGGGTGGGACCCCTACCGGGACTGGGACGGAGGCGGTGGCTGAGCGCTACCGGTCGACGCGCTCGAACCACCACAGGGCGGTGTCGCCGTAGCGCTTCGACCGCAGCGGCGCGAGTGCGCCGGGAACGACCGGTTCGGTCGATCGCGCCGCGCGTTCGACGATCACGAGCGCGCCGTCCTCGGCGGCGTCGCCGACGGCCCCCAGCGTCTGCGCGAGGGCGGTGTCGTCGAGGTCGTACGGCGGGTCGAGGAAGACGAGGTCGAAGCGCAGCGTGGTGGACTGCAGGAACGCGTCGGCGCTGAGGCGGTGCACACGCACCGTGGCGCCGGGCACGGCGCGCGCGACGGTACGGGCGTTGCGCTCGGTCACGTCCGCAGCCGCGGCCGCCTTCTCGACGAGGTCGGCCGACGCCGCGCCCCGGCTGAGGGCCTCCAGGCCGAGGGCACCCGATCCGGCGTACAGATCGAGGACCCGCGCACCGGGGATCGCGCCGGCGGCATCGAGAGCGCCGAACAGGGACTCGCGCACGCGGTCGCTCGTGGGGCGCGTTCCCCGGTCGGGGACGGTCAGCGTGAGCGAGCCCGCGGCGCCGGCGATGATGCGTGTCACGGCGACGTCCGCTCGGGCGTGGTCCCCTCGTCGCGCAGTCGAGGCTCGCTGCGCAGCTCGGGACGGAAGCCCGCCTTGTCGGCGTAGAAGGAGCGGATGACGGACATGTCTGCGCCGACGTCTCCCGTCAGCTCGATCGTCGGGCCGAGGCCGGTGGTCATGGTCGTGCGGTCGACGTAGCCGAGGGTGACCGGCAGACCTGCCGACCGCGCGATGCGGTAGAAGCCGGACTTCCACCCGTTCCGCGATCCGCGCGTGCCGTCGGGCGTGATGACGAGCCCGAACACGTCGCCGGCGGCGATCTGCGTCAGGACGTCGTCGACCACGCGGGAGGGGTCGTCGCGGTCGACGGGGATGCCGCCGAGCCGGCGCATCGGCGCGTTCCGCCAGCCGTGGAAGAGGCTCTTCTTGCCCAGCCATCGGATGGGGATCTGCAGACGCCAGGCGATGGCCAGCATCAGCACGAAGTCCCAGTTCGACGTGTGCGGTGCCCCGATCAGGATGGTCGGCCGCGTCGGGGCGGGGGTGCTGACGAGGCGCCAACGGCTGAACGTCCAGAACAGGCGGGCGAGCGCGCGTCGAAGCATCCTCATACCGTACGGCCTTCGACGGCCGCGGCGTGTCGGCGGCGGTGCCTAGACTCGTCGTCATGCCGAAGGTCGTCCTCGAAACACGCCTCGCGGATGCTGTGGGCGAGAAGGTCGCCGGTACGCTGGCTCGCGCATTCGACATGGTCACGGTGGGCGACCTGCTCGCGCACTATCCGCGCCGGTACGCCCGCCGCGGCGAGCTCACTCCGATCTCGTCGCTCCCCGTGGGCGAGATGGCCACCATCGTGGCCGAGGTGCAGTCGGTCTCGGAGCGTCCGATGCGTCAGCGGAAAGGATCGCTGCTCGAGGTCGTCATCAGCGACGGGGTCGGCACGGCGAGCCTGACGTTCTTCGGTCAGAAGTGGCGGCTGCAAGAGCTGCGGCCCGGACGGCAGGGCATCTTCTCCGGCAAGGTCGGCGTGTTCAAAGGCAAGCAGCAGTTCGCCCACCCCGACTACGAGCTGTTCGACGACGAGCTCGAAGCGCGCGTGACGGCGGTCGCGCGCAGCCTCGAGCCCATCCCGATCTATCCGGCGACGAGCACCGTCACCAGTTGGCAGATCCGCAAGATCATCGCCGATGTCGTCGCCAGGCTCGGCGAGGTCCCCGACCCGCTCCCCGATGAGCTGCGCGAGCGCGAGCAGCTGCTGGACGCGCGCACGGCCCTCGTGCAGGTGCACACCCCCGCGCTGCCCGAGCACGTCGCCCCGGCCTTCTCCACGCTGCGCATGCATGAGGCGTTCGTGCTGCAGGCTGCGCTGCTGCAGCACCGCGTCCAGGTGCGTCAGCTCGCAGCGACGACGCGTCCTGCCGGCGACCTCCTGGCCTCCTTCGACGCGGCGCTGCCCTTCGAGCGGACCCCCGATCAGGTCTCGGTGGGCGAGACCATCGCCGCCGACCTCGAGCACGAGTGGCCCATGAACCGTCTGGTCCAGGGCGAGGTGGGGTCGGGCAAGACCCTCGTGGCGCTGCGCGCCATGCTGCAGGTCGCGCAGTCGGGCGGTCAGTCCGCGCTCATCGCTCCGACCGAGGTGCTCGCCGCCCAGCACGTGCGTTCCATCGCGCGCATGCTCGGACCGCGGCTGGCCCCCGAGCTGATGCCGACGCTGCTGACCGGTGCCCAGTCGGCGGGTGAACGTCGCAAGGCGGCCCTGCGGGCCGCCTCGGGCCAGGCGCGGATCGTGGTCGGCACGCACGCGCTGCTGAGCGCGTCGACGACGTTCGCCGACCTCGGTCTGGTCGTGGTCGACGAGCAGCATCGTTTCGGCGTGGAGCAGCGCGAGGCGCTGCGCGCGAAGGGGACGTCTCCGCACGTGCTGGTCCTCACCGCCACCCCCATTCCGCGCACGGTCGCCATGACCGTGTTCGGCGATCTCGACGTCTCGACCATCCGGACGATGCCCACCGGCCGTGCGGGGATCACCACGTTCGTCGCGCCCCTCGCCGAGAAGCCCGGCTGGTTCGGTCGCGTGTGGGAGCGGGTGGCCGAGGAGGTGGCGCAGGGGCGGCAGGCCTTCGTCGTGTGCGCGGCCATCGACGCCGAGAAGTCCGTGGTCGACGACACCGACGACGCAGGCGTGCTCGAGGACGGCACCCGCACCCGCACGCGGTGGGGCGTGGTCCAAGCGCGGGCGCTCCTCGACCAGCACCCCGCGTTCGCGGACCTGAGGGTGGCGACCCTGCACGGCAAGATGCCGGCTGACGAGAAGGACGCCGTCATGCAGGCCTTCGCGCGCGGAGAGATCGACGTGCTGGTGGCCACGACCGTCGTCGAGGTGGGCGTGGACGTGCCGAACGCCTCGACCATGGTGATCCTCGAGGCCGAGCGGTTCGGGGTGTCGCAGCTGCACCAGCTGCGCGGCCGCGTCGGCCGCGGCAGCGTTCCGGGCCTGTGCCTGCTCGTGACGGAGGCCGATCCCGACACCTCCGCCCGCTCGCGCGTCGAGGCGGTCGCCGCGACGCTGGACGGGTTCTCGCTCGCGGAGGTCGACCTGGAGCTGCGCGGCGAGGGCGACGTGCTCGGCGACGCGCAGTCGGGCGGGCGCTCGTCGTTGCGGCTGCTGCGGGTCGTCGCGGACGCCGACCTCATCGCGCAGGCCAGGGAGGAGGCGGCGCGAGTGCTGGAGGACGACCCCGACCTCTCGCGGCATCCGGGTCTGGCCGATGCCATCGCCCGGCGCCTCGGCGAAGACGAACGCAGCGCGCTGCACAGGAACTAGGCTCGGATCCATGAGCAACCGGATCGCGGTCGTCCCCGGCTCCTTCGATCCGCCGACCCTCGGCCATCTCGACGTCATCCGCCGGGCGGCGGGTCTCTACGACCAGCTGCACGTCCTCGTCGTGCACAATCCCGGCAAAGAGGCCATGCTGCCGATCGCTCAGCGGCAAGCGCTGCTGGAGCAGTCGATAGATGACGCCGGCATCGAGGGCGAGATCGTCGTGGCGGCGTGGAGCATGGGCCTCCTCGTCGACTACGCGACCGATGTGGGTGCGGGCATCCTCGTGAAGGGCATCCGTTCGCAGGTCGACGTCGCCTACGAGACTCCGATGGCGATCGTCAACCGTCATCTCGCGCAGATAGAGACCGTGTTCCTGCTGCCCGATCCGGCGCACGCGCTCGTCTCGAGCTCGCTCGTCCGTCAGGTGGCGTCTCTGGGAGGCGACGTCTCGCCCTTCGTGCCCGCCCCGGTCGCACGCTTCCTCGACACCGGATCGCGCGGTATCTGAGACCACCCGCGATGCGGCGACTACCATTGTCGATCGTGGGTAGAAAGCACGTCACCGGACCATTCGTCATCCCCGCGCACGACATCGTGCGCCAGCCGGGGGAGATGCGGGAGTTCGCGTTCAGCGTCCCCGCGCCCGCGAAGTGGGGCGAGGGCCTCGTCTTCGTGCCCGAGGGGCAGTCCGTCGACCTCGAGGTCCGCCTCGAGTCGGTGCACGAGGGCGTTCTCGTGACGGCGGAGGCCGACACGTTCTACGAGGGGGTGTGCGGGCGCTGCCTCACCGACCTGACACACCCGCTCCGAATCGAGTTTCAGGAGCTCTTCGGGTATTCTGGAGATGAAGCGTCCGACTTCGAGGTTCAAGACGACCACGTGGATCTTGAAACTCCGGTCAGGGATTCGATCGTCCTGGCGCTTCCGTTCCAGCCGGTGTGTCAGCCGGACTGCCCCGGGCTCGACCCGGAGACGGGCGAGAAGGTGGCGCCGGGAACGCAGTCTGCGGAGCAGACGCCGATCGATCCGCGCTGGGCCGCGCTGACGGCCTACACCCCAGACCACGACGACGCAGAGAACCGCGTCGCCACCGATACAGAGAAGAGCTAGCCATGGCAGGTAACCCCCCGAAGCGGAAGGTCTCCCGCTCCAACACGCGTTCGCGTCGTGCGCAGTGGAAGGCCGAGGCTCCCACGCTCGTCAAGACCATCGAGAACGGCAAGGTCGTCTACAGCCGTCCTCACCAGGCGAAGGTCGTCACCGACTCGCAGGGCACCGAGCTGTTCCTCGAGTACAAGGGTCGCAAGGTCGCCGACGTCTGACGTCCGCGGCGTGACCGACATCTCCGTGGAGCGCACCGCGCTCACCGACAAGCTCGGGGTCGACATCGACCCCGAGCTTCTGTCGCTCGCGCTGACGCACCGCTCCCACGCGTACGAGAATGGCGGCTCGCCTCATAACGAGCGCCTGGAGTTCCTCGGGGACTCCATTCTCGGGCAGGCGGTGACGGTGCACCTGTTCCGCACGCACCCCGACCTCGACGAGGGCTCGCTCGCCAAGCGGCGGGCGAGCGTGGTCTCGACCGTCGCGTTGGCCGAGGTCGCGCGCGCGATCGGGCTGGGGGAGCACATCCTGCTCGGCCGCGGTGAGACCCAGACGGGCGGGCGCGACAAGGACTCGATCCTCGCCGACGCCATGGAGGCCGTCATCGGGGCGGCGTTCCTGTCCGCAGGCCCGGATCGCGCGCAAGAACTCGTGCTCCGCCTGGTCGCCCCACTCCTCGCGGACCCCGCGCGCTACGGTGCGGCGATGGATCCGAAGACGTCCCTTCAGGAGCTCGCGGCACACCTGAGCCTCGCGCCGCCGGTGTACCGCGTCGAGGCCTCGGGCCCCGACCACAACCGCGTCTTCACGGCGACCGTGACGGTCGGCGATGTCGCACGCGACGGGATGGGCTCGAGCAAGAAGCAGGCCGAGATGGCCGCCGCCCTCGCCGTGTGGCACGTGCTCTCCGCCCGTGCCTGAGCTTCCCGAGGTCGAGGTGGTCCGCGCTGGTCTCGCCCCCGCGCTCGTGGGGGCTCGCATCGAGGCGTGCACCGTGCTCGATGCGCGAGCACTCACTCGGCATCCGGGAACGCCGGCATCGTTCGAGGGTGAGCTGGTGGGCCGCTCGATCGCCGGTGCGGCGCGACGCGGGAAGTTCCTCTGGTTCCCGATCGCGGGCGTTCCACGTGCCGTCGTCGCACACCTCGGGATGAGCGGGCAGATGCTGCTGCGCGAGTCCGGATCGCCCACCGAGCGGCACGAGCGGATCCGATGGGACATCGTGCATCCGGGGCACGGCGAGCTGTCGGTCCTCTTCGTGGATCAGCGCACGTTCGGCTCCCTCGCCGTCGACGACCTCCTGCCCGCGCCCGACGGCGCTGCGGGTGGGCGTGGCACCGACGAAGCCCTGGTGCCCGGCCAGGTGGCCCACATCGCCCGTGACCCGCTCGATCCCGCGTTCGATCGACGACGGTTCCACAGCGAGGCGGCACGCCGGTCCTCAGCGATCAAGCGCGTGCTCCTCGATCAGGCGTTCGTCAGCGGGATCGGCAACATCTACGCCGACGAGGCGCTCTGGGCCGCGCGCATCCACCCGGAGACCCCCGCCTCGTCGCTCTCGCGAGCTTCGCGGGAACGTCTTCTCGAGAGCGTGGTCGAGGTGATGACGAAGGCTCTGGCCGAGGGGGGCACGAGCTTCGACACGCAGTACGTCAACGTCAACGGGCAGGCCGGGTACTTCGCCCACTCGCTCGAGGCCTACGGCCGCACCGGTGCGCCCTGCTCGCGATGCGGCTCGGCCATCGTGCGAGTCGCATTCACGAACCGGTCCTCGCACTACTGCCCGAGGTGTCAGCGCCGCCGTCGGTGACGCGCTTCTGCCACGCGCCTTCGTAGGACACTGCGGCGAAACCGATCGCCTCGTTGATGTCGAGCATCGGACGGTTCTCTTCGGCGTTGTAGGTGATGACCCGAGGGGAGGCCGGAGCGATCCCGCGCCACGCGACGAGTGCCGCGCACTTGACGAGCATCCCGAGCCGGTGACCCCGATGCGCCGCCGCGACGAGCGTGTCGTGCTGGTGTGTCGCGCGCGTGCGGTCGGCGCCGATCATCAATTCGGTGAACGCCGCGAGTCGTCCCGTCTCGATGTGCTGCGCTGCGGTCACCAGCAGCGTCTGGGCGGCATCGACGTAGCGTGCGTCGTGACGGGCGAGGCGCGCGGCATCCCAGATCTCCTCGTCGACGTCGAGGGCGGCAGCCGGGGCATCGGTCGACATGCGCGATTTGAGCCACGCGTATCCGTCGACGTATTCCGTCGGTGTCGGCGCAGTCCATGAGACCACCCGGTAGCCGGATGCGGCCTCGGTGGCGCGGAGCAGATGCGCGTCGACCGTGGCCGCGGCCGAGGCGAGGTCGAGCACGCTCTTGCGGTAGATCTGCTCCAGCCGGTACCCGTGCCCCAGGAGGAAGCGCGCAGCGCGGTCGAGCGGGACCTCACCGTGACCCGTCGGAGCCGGCAGACGTTCGCCGGTCCGCTCGGGGTGCTGTACGTAGGACTGCAGCGCGTGACGGTCATGGGCCAGCGCGGTCTGCTCGATGAGCTGAAGGGCCGCTGCGCCGATGCCTCGGCCGTGGACCTCCCGCAGCAGCTCGATGAACCAGAAGGCGGTGTCGGACCCGTCCTCGTGGGGGATGTCGAGGCCCGCACGGCCCACGAGGCGACCCGCCCAAACGGCAAGCCACAGGTAGCGCGTCTCGTCGGGCGTCGGTCGGTAGTGGGGGAGCAGCTCTTCGGGGCGGACCGAGTCGTCGTCGTCGCCCGCGATCTCCCGATAGACGAGATTGCGTACGCGGGTCATCTCGTTGAAGTCCATCGCGCCCGGACCGCGCAGGTCGACGGGTACGGGCAGAGGACGCAGCTCGAGCTGCGCGGTGGTGTCGTTCATGTTCTTCTCCGGGTGGTGCGGGGCCCCGGAGCCGGGGCCCCGCACGGTTCAGCGGTACGGGGTGAGGAGGTACTCGCGCATCCAGTGGCGCTCGCGTTCCTCGCGCGCTGCGAGCTGCTCGCGTCGTTGTGCGACCTCGGGCGCGGAGCTCGCACCCCGGTCGGCACTCCAGAGGATCAGCCGCGCCGCGAGGCGCAACGCGAGCCGCTGGAGGAGGGTCGGACGGCCGTCAGCCGCCTGCTCGGGGATGACGGGTCGCGCGGGCGCGACATCGGGACGTCGTTGGACGACGGTGTTCATGGTGTCCTCGTTCGAAGAGGGCGGACGTGCGGGGCGACGATGGCGTCGCGGAGGCAGCCGGAGCTGCGGCCCGCGCGCACGAGGAGGCGGGCGCGGGCAGGAAGGCGGAACGGGGCGAGGGACTCGCGGACTCAGGCGTTCAGCGGAGCACCCATGACGGCGGCTCCACCGATCACGCAGAAGAAACGGTCGCGGTGCTCGGAACGAACGGCAACAGCGTCGAACGCGGTGACAGAAATCAACATCGGGGAACCTCCTTTCATTGGGGATGCGGAAAGTGACGCTAGCGGTCCCCGCGGTGCGGCGTCAAGTCCCGCCATCGATCCTCCGGTAGCGTGTGGACGTCCATCGACCCGCAGGAGGGCCCGACATGCACCTGAAGAGCGTCACGCTCAAAGGCTTCAAGTCGTTCGCCCAGGCCACGACCTTCGTCCTCGAACCGGGCGTGACCTGCATCGTCGGACCGAACGGTTCGGGCAAGTCCAACGTCGTGGATGCTCTGGCCTGGGTCATGGGCGAACAGGGCGCGAAGACCCTCCGCGGCGGCAAGATGGAGGACGTCATCTTCGCCGGCACCACCACGCGGGGCCCGCTGGGCCGCGCGGAGGTCCAGCTCACGATCGACAATCACGACGGCGTCCTCCCGATCGAGTACGCCGAGGTCACGATCAGCCGGACGTTGTTCCGGAACGGCGCGAGCGAGTACGCCATCAACGGCGAGACCTGCCGGCTCCTCGACGTCCAGGAGCTGCTGAGCGACTCGGGCCTCGGCCGCGAGATGCACGTCATCGTCGGCCAGGGCCGGCTCGACACGGTGCTGCAGGCCAGCGCCGAGGACCGGCGGGGCTTCATCGAGGAGGCCGCGGGCATCCTCAAGCACCGGCGCCGCAAGGAGAAGACCGTTCGCAAGCTCGAGGCGATGGAGGCGAACCTCATGCGCTTGAGCGATCTGGCGGGTGAACTGCGCCGCCAGCTCAAGCCGCTGGGCAAGCAGGCCGAGATCGCGCGGGAGGCGGCGACGATCGCCGCCGTCGTCCGCGACGCGAAGGGGCGACTCTTCGCGGACGACCTCGTGGGACTGCGGACGCAGCTGGCAGATCACGCCCGTGCCGAACACGAGCGCCACTCCGAGCGGCTCGTGCTCCAAGACCAGCTCGACACGGTCAAGCAGCGTATCGACGCACTCGAGGCCGAGCAGCGCTCGGAGGCGGTCGACCGCGCCCGGGCGACGGCGTTCTCGCTCGAACAGGTGCAGGAACGCGTGCGGGGGCTTCACACACTGGCCGCGCAGCGGCGGGCCCTGCTCGAGGATGACGGCCAGCTCGCGCTCGAGGTCAGCACGGTCGGGCAGTCGGCGATCGACGAGGCACGCGGGGAGGTCGACGAGATCGCTGCGGGTGTGGGCGATGCGCAGGACCTCGCCGCCGCGGCGTCGCGCGACGTCATCCGGGCCCGAGCCGAGCTGGATGCGCTCGATTCCGACATCGCCGCGCAGAGCGCGCTGGTATCCGAACACGACATGCGGCTGACGAAGCTCCGGGGTCGCGCCGATGCCGCCGCGTCCCGCCTCGAGGCGCTTCGGGCCGCGGTGGACCGGCAGCAGCGTGGCCTCGATGCCGCCCGCGTCCGACGATCGGAGGCGGAGGCGGCACTGGCTGCCGTGCAGGCCGATTCGGCGCCCGAGGCGAGCTCTGCGGAGCACACGGCAGCCTACGATCGCGCCCAGCGCGATTCCGCCGAGGCGGAGTCCGAGGTCTCGGGCATCCGCGAGCGGCTGCACGCGGCCGAGCGTGAGGTCGAATCCCTCACCGCCCAGACCGCCGCGCTCCGGCGAGCCCTCGAGGTCCGCAACGCGGCCGCCGACCTGCTGGCACGGGGCGCCTCGGGTCTGCGGTCCCTGGTCGCCGACGCGGTGAAGGTCGAACCCGGGTACGAGGCGCCCGTCGCCGCTGCCCTCGGGGCCCTGGCCGAGGGGATCCTCGTCGACGACATGACCGCCGCCGTGGGCGCCGCCGATGCGGCGCGCTCCGACGATCTCGGGGTCGTGGACATCGTTCTGGCCGAAGCGGATGCCGGAGACGCGATCGAGCCCGTCGACGGCGTCGTGCGGGCTGTCGACGTGACGGCAGCGCCGCCGGGCGTGCTCGGCTACCTGTCGGGCGTGGTCATCGTCGCCGACCTCGCCGACGCCGCCCGGGTCCGGGAGGAGCTCGCCCCGCGTGACCGCGACCGTGCCGTGATCGTCACGCGTCAGGGCGAGCTGGTCTCGTGGCGGACCGTCCGCGCGGGCTCGGGCGAGGGCCGCTCGCGCCTCGAGCTGGCCGCGGAGCGCGACGCGGCCGCGGATCGTCTGTCGGAGATGGTCGTCGTCGCCGACGCGCTGCGGGAATCGTTGTCCGACGCACAGGCGACGTGGAACGAGGCGCGTTCACGCACGCGCACGTCGCTCGACACGTTGCGAGCGCACGATGCGGCGCTGGCCGCGGATGCCGAGAAGCTCAACCGGGCCACCGTCCGATACGAGGCTGCGGTGGCCGAGTGCGACAGGCTCGAAGCGGGCCTGGCTCCCGCGGCGGCCGGGGTGGCCGAGGCCGAGACCGCGGCGCGCGATGCCGACGAGGCGTGGGGTGCCGCCGCCGCCGCGCCCCGGCCGATCCTCGACGCCTCCGCCCGCGACGGCCTCCTCGACGCCCTCGAGAAGGCGCGCGAGAGCGAGATGCGCGCGCGCCTGGACGTCGAGACCCTTCGCGAACGCGTCCGTGCCGGCGAGGCCCGGGTCGTCCAGCTGGAGCGGCAGCGCGAGCGCGAGAAGGCCGCCGCCGCCGAGGCAGCCCGTCGCGCCGTGATCCGGCGTCGACAGCGCGAGATCGCGGATGCCGTCGCGGCACAGCTTCCTCCGCTGCTGGAGTCGATCGATCGGTCGGTGGCCCAGGCACGCGTCGAGCTGGGGCGCGCCGAGCAGGCTCGCAGCGAGATCACCGCCGAGCTCGCCGACCTGCGGCAGCGCGACCAGTCCGCTCGTGCCCGGCTCGCTGCGTTGACCGAGTCGGTGCACGGCCTCGAGATGCAGATGCACGAGAAGCGACTGCACGTGACGAGCCTGCTCGAGCGTGTCTCATCCGAGCTCGGTTTCGATGAGCACATTCTCGTTTCGGAATACGGCCCCGATCAGCCGATCCCGGGCGACGAGGGAATCGAGGCGCCCTTCGACCGCGCGGCGCAGCGACGACGGCTGGCGGAGGCCGAGCGCAAGCTCGCACAGCTCGGTCGTGTCAACCCGTTGGCATTGGAGGAGTTCGCTGCGCTCGAGCAGCGGCATGCCTTCCTGACGGAGCAGCTCGCGGATCTCACCCAGACGCGCGCCGACCTTCTCACGATCATCGATGAGCTCGACGAGCGGATGCAGACGATCTTCCTCGCGGCCTTCGAAGACACGAAGGTCGCCTTCGGCGAGGTCTTCCCGATCCTGTTCCCGGGCGGTACCGGCAGCATCTCGCTGACCGACCCCGATCACCCCCTCACCACCGGCATCGAGGTCTCGGTGCGCCCGGTCGGAAAGAAGATCGAACGGCTGTCGCTGCTGTCGGGAGGTGAGCGGTCGCTGGCGGCGGTGGCTCTGCTCACCGCGATCTTCAAGGCCAGGCCCAGCCCGTTCTACATCCTCGACGAGGTCGAGGCGGCGCTCGACGATGCGAACCTCGGACGGCTGCTCGGAGTCTTCGAGCAGCTCCGGGAATCGAGTCAGCTCATCGTCATCACCCATCAGAAGCGCACGATGGAGATCGCGGACGCGCTCTACGGGGTGTCGATGCGGCAGGACGGGGTGTCGGCCGTCGTCGGTCAGCGCGTACGGGAGCGCGCGGGCGCCGTAGGCTGAAGGCATGGCCGAGAACCCCTGGTCGCTTTCGCGCGCGCTGCGCGGGCTGTTCGTCAAGCCGACCATCGACGAGAACACGTGGGAAGACCTCGAGACGGCGTTGCTGACCGCCGACTTCGGGCCCGACATCACCGAGCGCCTCGTCGAGGAGCTGCAGGCGAAGGTCGAGCGGTACCGCACGACCGACCCCCGCGATCTGCAGCGCATGCTCAAGGAGACCCTCGAAGAGCGCTTCGCCGCGTTCGACTCGACGCTGCGGTTGACCGAGCGCCCCGCCGTCGTCCTCGTGGTGGGAGTGAACGGCGTCGGGAAGACCACCACGATCGGCAAGTTCGCCAAGTTCCTCCAGCGGTACGGCCGATCCGTAGTGGTGGGCGCCGCCGACACGTTCCGAGCCGCTGCTGTGGACCAGCTCGCGACGTGGGCCGAGCGCGGGGGAGCCCACATCGTCCGTCCGCAGCACGAGGGTCAGGATCCCGCATCGGTCGCGTTCCAGAGCATCGACTACGCCAAGCGGACCGGCACGGAGATCGTCCTGGTCGACACGGCCGGGCGTCTGCACACCAAGGGCGGGCTCATGGACGAGCTGACGAAGATCCGACGGGTGATCGAGAAGCAGGCGCCCATCAGCGAGGTGCTGCTCGTGCTCGATGCGACCACGGGCCAGAACGGCGTGATGCAGGCCGAGGCATTCCTGGAGCATGCCGGGGTGACCGGTCTGGTGATCAGCAAGCTCGACGGCTCCGCGCGCGGCGGCTTCGTCCTCGCGGTGCAGGAGCGCACCGGCATCCCGGTCAAACTGCTGGGCCAGGGCGAGGGGATCGGCGACCTCACCGGTTTCACGCCGCACGTCTTCGCGGCAGCTCTGGTCGATTGACTCCCACGGCGCGCCGCAGCGCCACTTCCCCCGCACCCTCACGGCTGGTTTCATAAACACATGGCGATCGAGCACGACTACTTCGGACTCCTCGAGTCGGGCCCGGACGGATCGATCTTCTGGTCGGATCACGTCGAGATCGGTGACCAGACGGTCACCGTCGACCTCACGGCACCCGATCAGGAGGATGTCTCGGCCGCTGCGCTCGACGTCGCAGCGGCGATGATCTCCTCGATCGAGGCGATCGATCTGACCGCTCGGAACGCGATGGTGTCGGAGCTGAACGACCGTACCAGCGAGGTGACGGAGTTCATCCTGCAGCAGCAGGAGGAACTGGGCGAGGACATCGAGTCGTTCCTCGTCGACATCTCCGGCGACACCCACATGGACGTCATCCGCTCGCTCCAGCTGATCAGCATGACGATCCTGGCCGACGAGCACGGCGGTTCCGACCCGTTCGCGGTGCTCGAGTACGCGCTCGATCCGGATTCGACCGAGGAAGTGCTCCTGGTGAACCTCACCAGCGACGGGAGCATCCAGTCGGTGACGAGCGCCGACTGATCTGATCGTGCAGACGTTTCTGCCGTACCCCTCGTTCTCCGAATCCGCAGCCGTCCTCGACACCGCGCGGCTCGGAAAGCAGCGGGTGGAGACGCTGCAGCTACTACGGGCGAACACCGTGCCCGATTACGGCTGGCGCCACCACCCGGCCGCCAAGATGTGGCGTGGATACCTTCCCGCGCTCGTGTCCTACGGGCTCGCGATGACCGATGCCTGGACCGCGGCCGGCCGAGCGGACACCGTCCGGGAGCAGCTGCTGACCTTCGCGCCGGGGGTCGACGGTGTCCCGCAGGCCGCGCTCGACATGCCGCCCTGGCTCGGCGACGAGGCGCTGCACCTCTCCCACCGATCGAACCTCGTCCGGAAAGACCCCGAGTTCTACCGGCCGCACTTCGGCGGCATCCCCGATGACCTGCCGTACGTCTGGCCGCCGGCGCCCGGGGAGCCGGCGGCTGTGTGATCGCTCGACGGGCTCACACCGCCTGAGCGAAGCCCGCGGCGGCGGCATCCGAGAGGTGCGCCAGATGGGGCGGGATCATGCGCCCCTTCGCGGTCATCGACTGCGCCCACAGCCGGCCCGCGCGATACGACGAGCGCACCAGGGGTCCGGCGAGGACGCCGAGGAAGCCGATCCGGTCGGCCTCTTCGCGGAAGCCCACGAACTCGTCGGGCTTCACCCAGCGATCCACCGGGAGATGGCGCGGGGTCGGCCGGAGGTACTGCGTGATGGTGACGATGTCGGTGCCGGCATCGTGAAGGTCCTGGAGGGCTGCCACGACCTCGTCCGGAGTCTCGCCCATGCCGAGGATGAGGTTGGACTTGGTGATGAGGCCGGCATCGCGGGCGCGGCTCAGCACGCCCAGGGATCGCTCGTACCGGAAGGCCGGACGGATCCGCTTGAAGATACGCGGTACCGTCTCGACGTTGTGCGCGAACACCTCGGGGCGCGACGCGAAGACCTCGTCGAGCTGGTCCGGATCGCCGTTGAAGTCGGTGGCGAGGATCTCGACGCCCGTGTTCGGGTTCTCGGCGTGGATGCGTCGCACGGTCTCGGCGTGCAGCCAGGCGCCGCCGTCGGCGAGATCGTCGCGGGCCACCCCCGTGACCGTGGCGTAGCGCAACTGCATCCGCGCGACGCTCTCGGCCACCCGCCGCGGCTCGTCGGTGTCGTAGTCGGCGGGTTTGCCCGTGTCGATCTGGCAGAAGTCGCAGCGCCTCGTGCACTGCGATCCGCCGATCAGGAAGGTCGCCTCGCGGTCCTCCCAGCACTCGTAGATGTTGGGGCAGCCCGCCTCCTGACACACCGTGTGCAGGCCCTCCTCGCGCACCAGATCGTGCAGCGCGCGGTACTCCTGACCCATGCGGGCGGTGGTCTTGATCCACTCGGGTTTGCGCTCGATCGGGGTCTGGGCGTTGCGCACCTCGAGGCGGAGCAGCTTGCGCCCGCCGGGGCCGGCGGCGGGCGCGGCGCCGGCTGCCGGCACGGCGCAGCCGCTCATGCCGCCACCACCGCGTCGGACGCGTCGGAGAACGCGGCGGCGAACCCCCGTGCGATCGCATCGACGGCGTCACGTGGCGCGAGGGTGCGGCCGAGGATCGACGACAGTGACGTGACGTCGGCATCGGTGATGCCGCAGGGCACGATGCGTGAGAACGGCGCGAGGTCGTTGCTGCAGTTGACGGCGAAGCCGTGCATCGTGACACCGCGCTCCACGCGCACGCCGATGGCGGCGACCTTCGCGTCGCGGCCGCCCTGCGACACCCACACCCCACTGCGCCCCACCACGCGTCGGCTGTCGATCCCGAGCTCGCCGAGTACCGCGATCAGCACCGACTCGAGCCGACGCACGTGGGCGACGACGTCGACCGGTGTGGCGAGCCGGACGATGGGGTAGCCCACGAGCTGTCCCGGCCCGTGCCAGGTGATCTTCCCGCCGCGATCGACGTCGATCACCGGAGTCGCATCGTCCGGGCGCTCGTGCGCCGCGGTGCGCACTCCCGCGGTGTAGACGGCTTCGTGCTCGAGCAGAAGCAGCGTGTCGGCCGCACCGCCGACGACGGCGGCGTGGGTCCGGCGCTGCAGTTCCCACCCCTGGGTGTAGGGGACCACATCGGGCGCGAGCCCGACGATCCGTACATCGATCACGATGTCTCCTCGCAATAGTGGACGGCGTCCAACAATACGCCACCCCTAGGCTGACACGATGAGCTCCGAGAATCGAGCGGGACGTCCCCGCGTGTCGTCGCGCGAGACCCTCGCCGAGGCCGCGTGCGAGCTGTTCCTCGAGCGGGGATACGACGCGACCACCGTCGCCGACATCACCGGGCGGGCCGGGGTGAGCCGCTCCAGCTTCTTCAACTACTTCGCCTCGAAGTCCGCCGTGCTCTGGGCGGGACTCGACGAACGCATCGAGCGCCTCGAGAGCGAGCTCGGCGCGGCCGGTGTGGCGCCGGACGTGACGGCTGCCATCGCGAAGATGGGGGCGGGGTTCGCTCCGGACGCCCTCGCTCTGGCCATCGTCAACGACATCGCCATGGGCGTCGCCGATGAGCTCGCCCGGGACGCCGCTGTTCGCGCCGCCCGGATAGGTCGCGCCGTGTCGGACGCGCTCGTGCGCTCGGGCGCGGACCGGCTCGAGGCCGACGTCCGGGGCGCCGCCTGGGGTGGCGCGGTGCTCGCGGCCGTCGCCGCGTGGGCCCGTGGCGGCGCCGGGCGCTCGGAGCTCGCCGTCTACCTCGAACGCGCGGCGGAACTGCTGCCGCGGCACTGACGCGGCGGCGCGGGCAGGCGTCGGGCCTCGCATAGAATCGAGGGATCATGGCAACTTTCGGCACGCTCTCCGACCGTCTTACCGAGACCTTCCGGAATCTCCGCACCAAGGGAAAGCTCTCTGCCGCCGACGTCGATCAGACGGTGCGCGAGATCCGACGCGCGCTGCTGGATGCCGACGTGGCGTTGGTGGTCGTCAAGGAGTTCACCGCCAAGGTGCGCGAGCGTGCCCTCGGCGACGAGGTCAACCGTGCGCTGAACCCCGCCCAGCAGGTCGTCCAGATCGTCAACGAGGAGCTCGTCGGGATCCTCGGCGGCGAACAGCGCCGCTTGCAGTTCGCGAAGAACCCGCCGACGGTGATCATGCTCGCCGGCCTCCAGGGATCGGGCAAGACGACCTTCGCCGGAAAGCTCGCGAAGCAGCTCGAGAAGGAGGGCCACACGCCGCTCCTCGTCGCGTGCGACCTCCAGCGTCCCAACGCCGTCAACCAGCTGCAGGTCGTCGCCGAGCGCGCCGGCGCGGCCATCTACGCGCCTCAGCCGGGCAACGGCGTCGGCGACCCCGTCCGGGTCGCCCGCGACGGTGTCGAGCACGCGCGACGCGCCCAGCACGACGTCGTCATCATCGACACCGCCGGACGCCTCGGTGTCGACGCCGAGCTGATGAAGCAGGCGGCCGACATCCGCACCGCGACCGACCCCGACGAGGTGCTGTTCGTCATCGACGCGATGATCGGCCAGGATGCCGTCAACACCGCCAAGGCGTTCCAGGAGGGCGTGGACTTCACCGGGGTCGTGCTCTCGAAGCTCGACAGCGACGCGCGTGGCGGCGCCGCTCTCTCCGTGGCTTCGGTCACGCAGCGCCCGATCATCTTCGCCTCGACGGGCGAGGGCCTCGACGATCTCGAACCCTTCCACCCCGACCGCATGGCGAGCCGCATCCTCGACCTCGGTGACATCCTCACCCTCATCGAACAGGCTCAGCAGGCCTTCGACGAGGAAGAGGCCTATGCCGTCGCCGAGAAGCTCGCCAAGGAGCAGTTCACCCTCGAGGACTTCCTCGATCAGCTTCAGCAGATGAAGAAGATGGGGTCGATGAAGAAGATGCTCGGCATGCTGCCGGGCATGGGACAGATGAAGCAGCAGCTCGAGCAGTTCGACGAGCGCGAGATCGACCGCACCGAGGCGATCATCCGTTCGATGACGCCCGCCGAGCGACGCACGCCGAAGCTGCTGAACGGATCCCGTCGCCTGCGCATCGCGCGCGGTTCGGGGATGACGGTGACCGATGTCAATCAGCTCGTCCAGCGTTTCGAGCAGGCCGCCAAGATGATGAAGACGGTCGCCCGCGGTGGCGTGCCCAACATCCCCGGGATGGGCCCCATGGGCGGGAAGCCGGGCGCGTCGAGCAAGCGCGGCAAGCAGGCCAAGAGCAAGTCCGGGTCGCGCTCGGGGAACCCCGCCAAGCGTGCGGCCGAGAACGCGGGTGTCGCAACGGCTGCACCCACCGGCTCCGGTTTCGGACTGGGCGGCGCCCCCGCTCAGCCCAGCGAAGCCGATCTCGCCGAGATCCAGAAGCTCTTCGGCAAGCGCTGAGCCGGCGGGCGCCGATTCAACGCGGGTTGTCCGGCTGCGCCAGGTGCTCGCGGAGCGTCGGACCGTCCCGGAACTCGCGGATGAGGTGCTGCACCACTTCACGCAGGTCCCCATCCGCCCCGTCCGCCACGCGGGTCTGCCTCACGTAGCTGGCTCCCTGGTCGAGGATCGTGCGCAGGCCGCGGAACTCGCGTGCGCAGTGCAGGTCGAGGGCGACGGGCTCGAGCACCTCCATCGTCTCGCGCAGGTGCTCGGCGACGTTGCGCTGCGTCCCCTCGGCGTCGACGATCACGCGTGCATCGAGTCCGTACCGGGCGGCGCGCCACTTGTTCTCGCGGACGAACCACGGCGGGATGGTCGGGAGGGTGCGGCCTTCGTCGAGCTGGCGGGAGAGGTGCTCGACGAGCGTCTGAGCCAGTGCCGCGACCGCCGCGAGCTCCGGCAGCGTCGACATGCCGTCGCAGGCCCGGATCTCGATCGTGCCCCATTTGGGCGCCGGACGGATATCCCAACGGACCTCCGAGGCGTCCTCCATGACACCCGTGCGGACCATGCCGTCGAGGTAGTTCTCGAAGTCGCGCCACTCGGTGAAGTCCCAGGGCAGCCCGGCGGTGGGAAGCTGCTGGAAGACCAGTGAGCGGTTGGAGGCGTAGCCGGTGCGATCGCCGGCCCAGAAGGGGCTCGACGCCGAGAGGGCCTGCAAGTGGGGCAGATACAGCGAGAGTGCGTTGATGAGCGGGAACACCTTGTTGACGTCCTCGACGCCGACGTGGATGTGGATGCCCCAGATCATCATGTTGCGCCCCCACCACTGGGTGCGCTCGATGAGCTTGTGGTATCGGGTCTTGTCGGTGACCTCCTGCTCGTACCAGCGCGCGAACGGGTGGCTGCCGGCGCAGAGCAGCTCGAGCTCGCGCGGTGCGGCGAACTCGCGCACGCGCTGGATGGCGTCGTCGATGTCGTCGACCGCGGCCGCGACGGTGTCGCCGACTCCGCTGGTGACCTCGATCGTGTTGGTGAGCAGTTCGCCGGTGATCGTGTACCGCTCGAGAGTCGAGGACTCCTCGACGGCGGCCAGCACCTCGGGTGCGCGCGGGGCGAGATCGCCGCTCGCACGATCGGCCAGCATCAACTCCCACTCGAGGCCCACGGTCGATCGGGCAGACGTGGCGAAGGGGACCGTCATGGCCACAGTCTGACACGCGACGAGGTCCGGTTCGCGACGACCGTCATCATCTGGCAAAATAGACCGTTGGACCGCTCGCTCGACCCTCTATCCGGCGAGAAGGTCCGCCCTCAGAGCTCCCGCCGGGTGTGCACCCCACGCTCCAGGCGACGTTCACTTCACATCACACCACTCAGGAGAATTGTGGCTGTCAAGATCCGTCTCAAGCGCCTCGGCAAGATCCGCGCGCCTTACTACCGCATCGTCGTCGCCGACTCGCGCACCAAGCGCGACGGCCGCGTGATCGAAGAGATCGGCAAGTACCACCCGACCGAGGAGCCCTCGGTCATCGAGGTCGACTCCGAGCGTGCCCAGTACTGGCTCTCGGTCGGCGCGCAGCCCACCGAGCAGGTCGCTGCGCTGCTGAAGCTCACCGGCGACTGGGGCAAGTTCAAGGGCGACAAGAACGCCGTCTCGACCGTTCGCACGGCCGAGGCGAAGGGCGAGTTCGTCCCCGACGCTTCGAAGAAGTCGGTCATCAAGCCGCAGGCCAAGAAGGCCGAGGAGCCCGCCGCGGCTCCCGCCGACGAGGCACCGGCCGCCGACGCCGCCGACTCGGAGTAATCCGTTGCTGTCCGCCGCGCTCGAGCACGTCGTCAAGGGGATCGTCGATCACCCCGACGACGTCGTCATCCGTTCCTCCTCGTCGCCCCGCGGCGAGGTCCTCGAGGTGCGCGTGCATCCCGATGATCGTGGACGGGTGATCGGGCGCGGCGGGCGCACCGCCAAGGCATTGCGCGCTCTCATCAGTGCGCTGGCCGACGGCACCCGTGTCCGCGTCGACGTCGCGGACGACTGACATGGCCGGCAACACCGCCCGCACGCAGTTGCGCGTCGGGCGCCTGGTGAAGGCGCACGGCCTCAAGGGCGCTCTCAAGCTCGAGCTGTACACCGACGACCCCGACGGCCGTTTCGTCCCGGGAGCGACGTTCACCGTGCAGGTTCCCGAGGCCTCTCCGTGGCACGGCAAGTCGGTCACCGTTCGCGAGTTCCGATGGATGAACTCCCACCCCGTGGTCTTCCTCGACGACGTCAACGACCGTGACGCCGCGGAGAGCCTCGTGAAGGCCATCCTCTGGATAGACCAGGACGGCGACGCCGCGGCAGAGGATGATGCCTGGTTCGACCACCAGCTGGTGGGCCTCGACGTCGTCCGCGACGGTGAGCGTGTGGGCCGCATCACGCGCGTGGACCACTTCCCCGCGCAAGACCTGCTCATCGTGCAGCGGGACGGCGACGATGCCGAGATCCTGGTGCCTTTCGTCAAGGCGATCGTGCCCGAGGTCGATGTCGCGTCGGGCCGGGTCATCGTCACCCCTCCAGCCGGGCTGTTCGAAGACCTCCCCGCCGACGAGGTCGATGAGTCCGCCGAGGACGACGCGACCGTTCCGAAGACCGTCTCCGAAGACGACGCGTCGACCGAGGTCTGACGTGCGCGTCGACGTCGTCACGATCTTCCCCGCGTTCTTCGACGTCCTCGAGGTCTCCCTTCTCGGCAAGGCTCGTGGCGCCGGGCTGCTCGACGTTCGCGTCCACGACCTGCGGGACTACGCGACCGACCGGCATCGGAGCGTCGACGACACCCCGTACGGGGGTGGTGCGGGCATGGTGATGAAGCCGGAACCGTGGGGCGCCGCGCTCGATGCGATCATCGCGGATGCGGCGACCGCACCCACCTTCATCTTCCCGTCGCCCGCCGGCGAGCTCTTCTCGCAGCGCACCGCCCGAGAGCTGAGCGACGCCGAGCACCTGGTGTTCGGGTGCGGTCGCTACGAGGGCATCGACGAGCGGGTGTTCGCCTACGCCGCAACGCTGGGCGACGTCCGCCTGATGAGCCTCGGCGACTACGTCCTCAACGGCGGGGAAGTCGCGTCGATGGCGATGATCGAGGCGATCGGCCGACTCATCCCCGGTGTGGTCGGAAACCCCGAGAGCCTCGTCGAGGAATCGCACGAGAACGGACTGCTGGAGTATCCCTCCTACACGAAGCCCGCCTCGTGGCGCGGTCAGGACGTCCCGGACGTCCTGCTCAGCGGACACCACCGCCGCGTGGCGGAGTGGCGTCGCGAGCAGCAGATGACGAGGACGCGCACGCGTCGGCCCGACCTTCTGCCGCCGTCGTCCTGAGAGTCGACCACCCTCGGCGTCCGTGCGTTCAGTCGACCCCGAGGAACGACCGGTCGGTGAGGACGATCGGACCGTCGGCGGTGATCGCGACGGTGTGCTCGGAGTGCGCTCCCCGGGAGCCGTCCGCGCTGCGGAGCGTCCAGCCGTCCGCGTCGGTGACGAGCTTGTCGGTGCTCTGCAGGAACCAGGGCTCGAGAGCCACCACGAGTCCGGCACGCAACGGGTAGCCACGGCCCGGCTTGCCGTCGTTGGGGACGTGCGGGTCGCCGTGCATCTCACGGCCTACGCCGTGACCGCCGAAGTCCGTGTTGATCGTGAGGCCCTCGGCCCGCGCGACGGTCGCGACGGCGTGCGAGATGTCGCCGATCTTGTTGCCGACCGTGGCCGCACCGATCGCCGCGTCGAGCGCGCGCTCGCTGGTGTCGATGAGGGCGAGGTCCTCATCCCGTGGTGTGCCGACCACGAACGAGACCGCCGAGTCGGCGACCCAGCCGTCGACGGCGACCGCGAAGTCCAGCGTGACGAGGTCACCGTCGCGCAGCGCGTAGTCGTGGGGGAGGCCGTGCAGGACCGCATCGTTGATCGAGGTGCAGATGACTTTGCCGAACGGGCTGGCGCCGAAGGACGGGTGGTAGTCGATGTAGCAGGACTCCGCGCCGGCGCGGCGGATGAGCTCGTGGGCGCGACGGTCGATCGCGAGGAGATTCGTGCCGACCTTCGTCTCATCGCGGAGGGTCGCCAGAACCTCGGCGACGAACCGTCCCGCGGGACGCATCGCCTCGATCTCGGCAGGGGTGCGCAGCTCGATCATCGTGTTCCTCTCTTCAGCTTCTATCCTGCCGGACCGGCGTAGCATCGGGAGCATGTGGCTGCGACGAGCACTCTTCCATTGGCTTCTGCCCGCGGCGCTGGTGCTGCCGCTCTGGCTCGTGGTGGGCTGGGCGGTGTCGGGCGCATCGGGGTGGGTGTTCCTCTGGGTGCTGTTCATCGCTGTGCCCTCGGTCCTGATCGGGCAGCTCGTGGCGACGTTGCTCGTGCGGGCCCGCGGCACGGTGCGACACTCGCGCGAGCTCTCCTGGTGGGACGTGCTGGTCTTCGGCGTCTGGCACGTCCTGGTCATCGCGGTCGGGCTCTACCCCGAAGGCGCGTTCTGGCCGCTGCTGCTCGCGGCGACCGCCGGATTCCTCGCGGTGTTCTGGGTCTCGCTGTGGCAGCTGTTCCGCGAGGCCCGGCCCGTCTCACTGTTCACGGTTCCCGTCGACCCGGCCTTCCTGCGGGGTGCGGCGGCGGATCGGCGGGATCGAGCGGCCGCAGAGGACGTCTACGTCGTCGAAGAGGCACCGCGCCGCGAGCGCTGATGGTTTGGCACGACGCCGCCGTCGTGGCAGAATAGACCTTCGTGCCCTGACAGATCTCTGCCTCAGGGGAGCGGTGCCCGGCGGGCGCCCGGGGCACCGCATCCTTATTCACACTCTCTCGCGGTCGACCTGAGGCGGTCACAGGAAGAAAAGATCATGCAGATCCTCGATTCCGTCGACGCAGCATCCCTGCGCAGCGACGTTCCCGTCTTCGCTCCCGGCGACACCGTCAAGGTGCACGTCAACATCACCGAGGGCAACCGCTCGCGTATCCAGGTCTTCCAGGGCGTCGTCATCGGCCGTTCCGGCGACGGTGTGCGCGAGACCTTCACCGTCCGCAAGATCAGCTTCCAGGTGGGCGTCGAGCGCACCTTCCCGGTGCACAGCCCGGTGATCGACCACATCGAGGTCGTCACCCGTGGCGACGTCCGACGCGCGAAGCTGTACTACCTGCGCAACCTCCGCGGCAAGAAGGCCAAGATCAAGGAGAAGCGCGACCGCTGAGTCCAGCGACGCGATCTCTGGATGCCCCGGGCTCAAGCCCGGGGCATCCGTCGTTCCCCGCGCGCGCGGCGGGCGGCGATACGCACGGAGTGTGCGACCCTGGAACGGGCTCCCCGGCGGGAGAGTCGGATGAGAGGCAATCAATGACCACCGATGACCTTGCCGCGTCGGCACCGGCGCCCGCGCGCTCCCGCTCGCGGCGGCTATGGCTGCTGGTGCGCGACATCCTGGTCATCATCGCGATCGCGCTCGTCGTGTCGTTCCTGGTCAAGACTTTCCTCGTCCGGTCCTTCTACATCCCGTCGGGTTCGATGGAGCGGACACTCCTGAAGGATGACCGCATCCTGGTCGATCAGCTGACGCCCCGCTTCGGCGGATACGCCCGCGGTGACGTCGTGGTCTTCCGCGATCCCGGCGGGTGGCTCCCGCCCACGGTCGAACCGGTGCGCTCGCCCTTCGTCGAAGGCGTGGACTGGGTGATGTCGGTCGTGGGGCTCTCCGCTCCCGACAGCAAGGACCACCTCATCAAGCGGATCATCGGTATGCCCGGTGATCATGTCGTGTGCTGCAACGCCGTCGGGCAGATCACGGTGAACGGGGTTCCGGTCGACGAGTCGTCTTACGTTCTGCTCGCGGACGGCCAGTCGGCTCCGCAGGAGGTGCCCTTCGACGTCACCGTGCCGGCGAACTCGCTCTGGGTGCTCGGCGACAATCGCGACCACTCGCGCGACTCCCGCTACAACCAGGAGCAGCCGTCGCAGGGGTTCGTGCCTCTGGACAACGTCGTCGGCCGCGCGTTCCTCATCACGTGGCCGCTCGACCGCTTCGGTCCGATCGACTTCCATCACGACGTCTTCTCGGGCGTTCCGGCGCCCGCAGCGCCATGAGCGTCGTCGCGCCCCGCCTCACTGTCGAGCGGCGGTTGCTACGCGAACACGATCTCGTGATCGCGCTCGACGAGGTCGGTCGGGGTGCGCTGGCCGGGCCGGTCGCGGTCGGCGCGGCCGTCCTCGATGCCTCGCGCGCTCGGCGCCGCATCCCCGAGGGACTCCGGGACTCCAAGCTCGTCACCGAGCTCCGTCGACCCGGCCTCGCCACGCGCGCGGCGGACTGGGTCGTCGCCTCGGCGGTCGGCTGGGCATCGCCTGCCGAGATCGACGAGAGGGGGATCATGCGTGCTCTCGGCCTCGCTGCCGTCCGGGCGCTCGCGGGGCTGGAAGGCATCGATCCGCGCACCGCGGACGCGGTGGTGATCCTCGACGGCAACCACGACTACGTCACGCCGGTCTCCGGGCCCGGCATGACGATCCAGACCATCGTGAAGGCCGACCGCGACTGCGCGAGCGCCGCCGCCGCCTCCGTCATCGCGAAGGTGTCGCGCGACGCGCACATGGTCGAACTGCACGATGAGACGCCGATGTACGAGTGGGTCCGCAACAAGGGGTACGCCAGCGCGCTGCACCGCGACGCGATCCGCGCCCACGGTCTCAGCCGTCACCATCGGGCGTCGTGGGCGATCGCCGACGCGCCGACGTTGTTCTGAGCGCAGCGGGAGGGCGCCCGTGGGGCGACTCGGGGACGGCGCGCGGCGCCTAGGATGGAGAGACCATGGATGACGAAGTCTTCGAAGACTACGACCGCGAACTGGAGCTGGCGCTCTACAAGGAGTACCGCGACGTCGTATCGCAGTTCCAGTACGTGATCGAGACCGAACGTCGCTTCTACCTCGCCAACGACGTCAACGTCGTCCGTCGCGACACGGAGCACGACTTCTATTTCGAGCTCACGATGAAGGACGTCTGGGTCTGGGACATCTACCGCGCCGACCGTTTCGTGAAGTCGGTGCGTGTGCTGACCTTCAAGGACGTCAACGTCGAGGAGCTTCAGCGCCGCGACTTCGAGCTGCCCGACGAGCTCTCGCTCGACAGCTGATCGCTCCTCCCCAGCCTTCCGGCCCTCCGGCCGCTCCACCAATCGGCTGGGCACGGGTCCGGACAGCTCCGCCAGCGGTCAGAGTGCTGGCATGGCAGCGAAGGACGAGCGAGGGCGCGCGGGCGAGGAACGCGCCGCGCGGCACCTGACCGAACGGGGATACGACATCCTCGACCGCAACTGGCGCCACCGCCAGGGCGAGATCGACATCGTGGCGGGTACGCGCACGGAGCTGGTCGTGGTCGAGGTCAAGACGCGACGCACCGACTGGTTCGGGCATCCGTTCGAGGCGGTGGACGCCCGCAAGAAGGACCGCCTGTGGCGGCTCGCCTGCGCCTGGATCGCGGCGAATCCCGATCGTGTGCGCGGACGACGGCTCCGGCTCGATGTCATCGGCATCACCGGTGAGGACGTCGAGAGTGCGATCGTGGAGCACATCGAGGACCTCCGATGAGCGTCGGACGCACGTGGGCGGTCTCGCTCACGGGTCTCGTCGGCGACCTCGTCGAGGTCGAGGCCGACCTGTCGAACCAGACCCCGGCCTTCCGCATCGTCGGGCTGGCGGACCGGGCCCTCGCCGAAGCCCAGCAACGGGTGCACAACGCCTGCTCCAACAGCGGTCTGCCGCTGTCGCGGCGACGGGTGACGGTGAACCTCTCGCCCGCAAGCCTGCCGAAGCAGGGCTCGGGTTTCGACCTGGCCATCGCGATCGCCGCGCTCGCGACCGAGCTGCCGATGGATGCCGCGTCGCTCGCCGAGACGGTCCACATCGGCGAGCTGGGTCTCGATGGCAGGCTCCGCCCGGTACCGGGGGTTCTTCCGGCGGTCGTGGCCGCCGCACGCGCCGGACGCCGCACCGTCATCGTCCCGGAGCGCAATCGTGCGGAGGCCGAGCTGGTGGAGGGGATCCGGGTCGTGGGCTGCCGGTCGCTCGCAGCGGTGGCCCGCTGGCACGGACTCGACCTCGACGTGTCCGACGATGAGGCGGAGTCCGGTGTCGTGCCGGCCCCCTCACCGGAGCGGGAGACCCCGGCGGGTGACCTCGCCGACGTGCGCGGGCAGGAGGAGGCGGTTTCCGCCGTCGTCGTCGCCGCGGCGGGCGGCCACCACCTGCTCATGAGCGGTCCGCCGGGCGCGGGCAAGACCATGCTCGCTCGGCGGCTCCCGGGCATCCTGCCGCCTCTCGACGACGACACGGCCCTGCACGTCGCGTCCGTGCGGTCGCTCTCGGGCGACCCGCTCGATCGGCTGAGCCGCCAGCCGCCCTTCGAGGCCCCGCACCACAGCGTCAGCGTCGCGGCGCTCGTCGGCGGCGGGAGCAGGTCGCTGCGGCCGGGTGCCATCGCGCGTGCCAGCGGCGGAGTGCTCTTCCTCGATGAGGCGGGCGAGTTCGGTGCCCACGCCCTCGACTCGCTGCGCCAGCCGCTCGAATCGGGCACGATCGACATTCACCGAGCCGGGTTCCGGGCCTCCCTCCCGGCGCGGTTCCAGCTGGTGCTGGCGACCAACCCCTGCCCGTGCGGGCAGTACGGGGTGCGCGGCGGGACCTGCTCGTGTCCCTCGATCGCCATCCGGCGCTATCTCGGTCGGCTCTCCGGTCCGCTGCTGGACCGCATCGACATCGAGCTCGCGCTCAACCGTGTCTCGGTGGCCGACCTGACGATGGCGGGGGAGTCGGGCACGACATCGGAGGAGGCTCGCGCTCGCGTGGCCGTGGCGCGCCGCCGAGCCGCGGCTCGACTCGCCCCGACGCCATGGCGCACCAACGCCGAGGTGTCGGGAGCATGGCTTCGGGACGGTCCGCTGGCACCCGAGCCTCGGGTACGGGCACCGCTCGACACGGCGCTGCAGCGCGGCGCGCTGACCCTCCGCGGGTACGACCGGGTGCTGCGCGTCGCGTGGTCGGTGGCCGACCTGGCCGGCAACGACCGGCTCACCCTCTCGGACGTGGGCCGGGCGCTCTTCCTGAAGAAGGGGATCGAGCAATGAAGCCAGCCGAGCTGCGCGCGTCCCTTCGCAGCCTCGCCCGGCCTGAACAGCTCGCCGACGGTGAGGCGGTCGCCGAACGGTACGCCCGCGCCCGATGGTCGGTGCTCGCCGAGCCCGGGGACGCGGTCGCGGGTCTGGCGGTCGCGCGACTGGGGGCCGCCGCCGCGCTGGAGGCCGCCCTGGGCGGCGGCCCGGCGCCCGAGACGCTCGAGCTCGCCGATCGAGACTGGTCGCGCGCGCTCGGACGGTGGCAGCCGCGACGCGACGATCACACGTACCCGATCGAGCTCGCGCAGCGTGTGGGGGCGCGTCTGGTGATCCCCGGGGACGCCGATTGGCCCACGCGGCTCGACGATCTCGGCGTGCACGCGCCTTTCGCCCTGTGGGTGCGCGGACGCGCGTCAGTGCTGGCGGGGGAGGCGCCGGCGGTCGCCTTGGTGGGCGCGCGGGCGGCCACCTCGTACGGTGTGCGCGTGACCGCGGAGATCGCGGGGGATCTGGCGGCTCGCGGCGCGACGATCGTGTCGGGTGCGGCGTTCGGCATCGACGCAGCAGCACACCGCGCGAGCATCGCCGTGGGCGGCCAGGGCATCGCCGTGCTGGCGGGCGGCGTAGAGAAGGCCTACCCCGCCGCCCACGGCGAGCTGTTGACCGGCCTGTCACGGCAGGGTGCGGTGATCAGCGAGGTGCCCTGCGGGACGGCGCCCACCAAATGGCGCTTCCTCCAGCGCAACCGGGTGATCGCCGCCCTGGCCGATGCGACCGTGGTCGTCGAGGCGGGGTGGCGCTCGGGTTCGCTGAACACCGCCGGACACGCAGCGTCTCTCGGGCGTGCGCTGGGCGCCGTGCCGGGCCCGGTCACCTCGGCCGCGTCCGCCGGGTGCCACCGCATCCTGCGGGAGTACGACGGGCACTGCATCACGAGCGCCGACGATGTGCGGGAGCTGATCGGCTGGTCGCCGGATGATCCGCCGTCGACCGATCCCGGCGCGGCCGCCTCCCGCACGGACGACACCACCCGCATCCTCGACGCGCTGAGCGCACGGACACCCCGGCAGGTGTCGGAGGTCGCGCGGCGCTCGGGGCTGCCCGCCGAGGAGGCCACGGCATTGCTGGGCCTGCTCGCGCTCGAGGGTCGAGCCGAGGTCGATCCGCGCGGCTGGCGCCGGCCTCGATCGTGACTCTGCGCTCCGCGCCCGGGGCATGCCGTGGTGCTAGCCGTCCGAGAGCCCCGGCACGGTCCGAGGCGGGCCCAGGCCCCGATGCCGTACCGCGAGGGGCGTCGTGCCACGGGGCTGCGTCCCCTGCCGCGTGCCGCCGGGGGCCGGTACGGGACGTCGGTCATGCTGTTCTCATGCGCATCTCTGCGGCGTCGGCGGCGTACGGCGAGCACCTCCGACGGGTGCGACGGCTCTCGGAGCACACCGTGCGGGCGTACCTGTCGGACTTGGGCGACCTCGCCGAGGCCGCCGACGACATCGAGCTGGGTGAGGTCGACATCGACGTGCTCCGCGACTGGATCTGGCGCGCGAGCGAGCGCGGAGACGCGCGTGCGACGCTTGCGCGGCGCACCGCGAGCGTGCGCGGCTTCTTCTCGTGGGCCGCCGAGCGCGCCATGATCGACGTCGACCCGGCGCTGCGCCTGGCCACACCGAAGCGGGCCGGGACGCTGCCGCGCGTCGCGACCGCCGACACGCTCGCAACGGTGCTCGACGACCTCCGAACCGAGGCCGCCACCGGCGACCCGGTGCTGCTGCGCGACCACGCCGTGCTCGAGATGCTCTACGCCACCGGGATCCGGGTCTCGGAGCTGTGCGGGCTCGACCTCGCGGACATCGACGACGAGCGTCGGACCGCGCGCGTCACCGGCAAGGGCGATCGGGACCGGGTCGTCCCGATCGGCGGGCCCGCGCTCGCGGCGCTGCACGCCTACGCGGTGCGGGGTCGTCCCGCACTCGCCGCCCGCGCCGCGGAGGGAGCGCGGCGCGCGGACGCGGTGTTCCTGGGACGGCGCGGGGGGCGGATGGGATCGCGCGCGGTCTACACCCTGGTCGCGGAGCGGCTCGGGCCCGCGATGGGCGCGGAGACGGTCGGACCGCACACGCTCCGCCATTCCGCCGCCACGCACCTGCTCGACGGGGGTGCAGATCTGCGCGCGGTGCAGGAGATCCTCGGACACGCGAGCCTGGGTACCACTCAGATCTACACCCATGTCTCGGGGGAGCGCCTGGCGGCCGCATACCGCCAGGCCCACCCGCGAGCCTGAGAACAGGCGCCGTGCGGGCGCCGTAGCGTAGGAGTCATGAGAAGAGCGCTCGTGTCGTCCGCCCTCGCGGGGGCGGTACTGTTCGTCACGGCCTGCGCGCCGGCGGCATCGGCGCCGCCCGAGCGGGTCGTCCGGCCGAGTGCCCCGGCGCCCGCTTCTTCGACGACTGCTCCCTCGACGTCCGTCGCGCCGTCGCCGGCGACTCCGACTCCGGGCGCATCGGTTCCCGGAGCAGCCGGCCCGGCCTGCATCGACGGCGTCGTCGACGTCCGCGGCACCGACCTCGACGTCGTCTTCAGCGGCGAATGCGCGCGCGTCGAGATCGAGGGCGCCGGTCTCGAGGTCGACCTGTCGGGCGCGCGAGTCGATGCCGTCATCGTGCGCGGCGATCGCATCGAGGTCGAAGTCGACGACGTGGGGGCGCTGGACATCACGGGGCAGGGATCCGATGTGGAGGCCGACACGGTCGGTGCGCTGACCATCGCCGGGGATCGCAACGAGGTCGATGCGGCCGAGATCGGGACGGTGGCGGTCTCGGGCAACGACAACCGCGTGGAGGCGGACCGGTTGGGCGCCGTTCAGCAGTCCGGCGACCGCAACGACATCCGAGCCGACTGACGCTCAGCAGCAGGGGAGCAGCACCGCTCGTTCGAAGCCCCCCACCAGCAGCAGCGGGTTGACGTATTCGCCGCGGTGGCGGACGCCGAAGTGCACCGTCCCGGGGCCGACATGCCCCTCGGGCGACAGGACACCCACCGGCTCACCGACCGCGACGCTGGCTCCGACGGCGACGACGGCGTCCACGGGCTCGAGGCTCGAGACGAAGCCGTCGCCGTGATCGATCGTGATCACGGAACGTCCCGCGACCGGCCCCGCGAACGCGACGACGCCGAGGGCCGGCGCGACGACGACCTCATCGGCGCCGGAGCGCAGGTCGACGCCGCGGTGCCCCGCGGCGTACGCGTGCTCGGGCGCCTCGAACCCCCGCACCACGGTGGGGGAAGCCACCGGGGGCAGCCATCGCGCGTTCGTCGGATCGTCGCGCCCGACGGCGGCCCCGGCCGTGGTGGAGCTCAGCGCGACAGTCACCGCGACCGCGACGGCGATCGCGCCGACGGAACGTGCGGCGTGTCGAGGCATGTTGCGAGTGTCGTCGCTGCCTCGCCAGCTCGTCCGTCCGGATGTCTCGATTGTGGATGCCGCGTCCCGCGGACCACCGGGGGAGAGGGCCCGCGACTGCTACACTGGGCATCGCACCTCGCTCGTCGGGGTGACTACGCGTGCCCAGAGCGATCCGGTGATCCGGATCGCGGCGCATCTTCCCCAGGTCTCCCGCTTCGGCGGCGAGCGGAAGTGCGTCGGGTGCCAGGAACTCCGGGCCGTCGGTCCGGACAGCAACCGAAACAGAAGGAGAACGGCCATGGCCGTCGTCACCATTCGCCAGCTGCTCGACAGCGGCGTCCACTTCGGGCACCAGACCCGCCGCTGGAACCCGAAAGTCAAGCGCTTCATCCTGACCGAGCGCTCGGGCATCCACATCATCGACCTGCAGCAGTCGCTGTCGTACATCGACCGTGCGTACGAGTACGTCAAGGAGACCGTCGCCCACGGTGGCACCATCCTCTTCGTCGGCACCAAGAAGCAGGCTCAGGAAGTCATCGCCGAGCAGGCGACCCGCGTGGGCCAGCCCTACGTGAACCAGCGTTGGCTGGGCGGTCTGCTCACCAACTTCCAGACGGTCTCGAAGCGCCTCGCCCGCATGAAGGAGCTCGAGGAGCTCGACTTCGAGAACCCCGCCGCGAGCGGCTTCACGAAGAAGGAGCTGCTGCTCAAGAAGCGCGAGCTCGACAAGCTGCACAAGTCGCTCGGCGGTATCCGCAACCTGCAGAAGACGCCGTCGGCCATCTGGGTCGTCGACGCCAAGCGTGAGCACCTCGCCATCGACGAGGCCAAGAAGCTCGGTATCCCCGTCATCGGCATCCTCGACACGAACGCCGACCCCGACGAGTTCCAGTACCCGATCCCCGGCAACGACGACGCGATCCGCTCGGTGAGCCTGCTCACGCGCATCGTCGCCGACGCCGCGGCCGAGGGTCTGATCCAGCGTCACCAGCCGGCCGACGAGGCCGAGCCGGCCGAGCCGCTCGCCGAGTGGGAGCGCGAGCTTCTCCAGAGCGCGCCCTCCGAGGATGCTGCCGCCGCCGAGGCGCCCGCCGCCGAGGATGCGCCTGCAGTCGAAGATGCGCCCGCCGCGGACGTCGCGACCGACGACGCCGCTGCGGAGGCCCCCGCCGACGAGGCGCAGGCCGAGACCGGCGAGGCGGAGTCCGCCGAGGCCACCGAGAAGTAATCAGCGCGTCCTCACGACCCGCTACGATCGGCGCGGCCGCGGCTGTGCCCGGCCGCGCCGATCGGCATCCACGAGATTTCCCCACACAGAAGGAGCCGCCACTCATGGCAAACTTCACCATCGCCGACATCAAGGCTCTGCGCGAGCAGCTCGGCACCGGAATGGTCGACACGAAGAAGGCACTCGAAGAGGCCGACGGCGACGTCGAGAAGGCCGTCGAGATCCTCCGCCTCAAGGGTGCGAAGGGCAACGCGAAGCGTGCCGACCGCTCCACGAGCGAGGGTCTGGTCGTCGCGCGCGAGCAGGACGGCAAGGTCACCCTCGTCGAGCTGGCCTGCGAGACCGACTTCGTCGCCAAGAACGACCGCTTCATCGCGCTGGCCGACAAGGTCGCCGACGCCGCCGCCGCCGCCTCTGCCGACTCGGTCGAGGCCGCCCTCGCCGCCGACGCGTCGGGAAAGACGGTCGAGCAGCTGATCGACGACGAGGCCGCCATCATCGGCGAGAAGGTCGAGCTCCGTCGCGTGCGCACGCTCGCGGGCGACGCGTTCGAGATCTACCTCCACAAGACGAGCAAGGACCTGCCCCCGCAGATCGGCGTCGTGGTGGCCTACTCCGGTTCGGATGCCGAGACGGCCCGCTCGATCGCGCAGCACATCTCGTTCGCCAACCCGAGCTACCTCTCCCGCGACGACGTTCCCGCCGGGGACGTCGAGAAGGAGCGCGAGATCGTCACCGAGATCTCCCGCAACGAGGGCAAGCCCGACGCGGCGCTGCCGAAGATCGTCGAGGGTCGTGTGAACGCCTTCTTCAAGCAGGTCGCCCTGCTCGACCAGGACTACGCGAAGGACAACAAGCTGTCCGTCGCCCAGGTCGCGAAGGACTCCGGCATCACGATCACCGATTTCGCCCGCTTCAAGGTCGGCGCGTAATCACCGAAAAGGCCCGCATCCACGGATGCGGGCCTTTTCCATGCCCGTCCGGGCGATACTCTGCAACAGCGACGAGAGGGACACGATGAACGATGAGAAGACCGGGCGCCGCCGCGTCCTGCTTAAGCTGTCGGGTGAGGCGTTCGGCGCCGGCCAGCTCGGTGTCAACCCCGATGTCGTCGGAGAGATCGCTCGCGAGATCGCCGCCGCGGTCGACCGTGTCGAGATCGCGATCGTCGTCGGCGGCGGGAACTTCTTCCGCGGCGCCGAGCTGAGCCAGCGCGGCATGGACCGCGGGCGCGCCGACTACATGGGCATGCTCGGCACGGTCATGAACGCGCTCGCACTGCAGGACTTCCTCGAGCAGGCCGGCGCCGCCACCCGTGTGCAGTCGGCCATCTCGATGACCCAGGTCGCCGAGCCCTACATCCCGCGGCGCGCCGAGCGGCACATGGAGAAGGGGCGTGTCGTCATCTTCGGAGCCGGCGCCGGGCTGCCCTACTTCTCGACCGACACGGTCGCCGCGCAGCGCGCTCTCGAGATCAAGGCCGACGAGGTGCTGGTGGCGAAGAACGGCGTCGACGCGGTCTACACCGCCGACCCGAAGAAGGACCCCACGGCCGAGCGGATCGATCACATCACCTACTCCGATGCCCTCCAGCGCAGCCTGAAGGTGGTCGACTCGACCGCCTTCAGCCTCTGCATGGACAACGGCATCGACATGCGCGTGTTCGGCATGGAGCCCGGCGGCAACGTCACCCGCGCGCTCCTCGGCGAGTCGATCGGCACGCTCGTCACCGTCTGAGCGACGAGCCCTCGCAGACTAGACTTGACCGGACGTACCGACGAATGGAGTGACCGTGATCCCCGAGATCCTCGCTGACACGAAAACCCGCATGGAGCGCGCTGTCGAGGCGGCCAAGGAGGACTTCGCCACGGTCCGCACGGGCCGCGCGAACACCGCGCTGTTCCAGAAGATCCTCGTCGACTACTACGGCTCGCCGACCCCGCTCGCGCAGCTGGCGTCGCTGAACAACCCCGAGGCGCGCACGATCATCGTCACGCCCTACGACAAATCGGCACTGAAGGCCATCGAGCAGGCGATCCGCGACACGCCGAACCTCGGGGTGAACCCCACCAACGACGGCAACATCGTGCGCGTGACCATGCCCGAGCTGACCGAGGAGCGCCGCAAGGAGTACGTCAAGCTCGTGCGCTCGAAGGGTGAGGACCACAAGGTCCACCTCCGTGGCATCCGGCGCAAGTCGAAGGACGAGCTCGACGGACTCAAGAGCGACGTGGGCGAGGACGAGCTTGTCCGCGGTGAGAAGGAGCTCGAGGCGCTCACGCGTGCGCATGTCGACCTGATCGACGAAGCGCTCAAGCGCAAAGAGACCGAGCTCCTCGAGGTCTGACGCGCATGAGCGTACCCGGTGACGACGTCCCACCGAAGCCCGATCGCGAGCGGTCGCGCTCGCGCGATTCCGGTGACTCGTCGTTCCATCATCAGGTGCGTGCCGCCCGGAGCGAGTTCGAGAACCAGATCGTCAAGGCGCGTGCCGACCTCGAGCAGGCCAACGAGCGCATCAATGCGCGCACAGGACGCAACCTCATCCTCGCCACGCTGATCGGGCTCGCCATCGGAGCCGTGGTGGTGGGCTCGCTGATCTTCGTGAAGTGGGTCTTCGTCCTCTTCGCCGTTCCCGTGGCGCTGCTCGGCGTCTTCGAGTTCGTCCGGGCACTGCAGGCCTCCGGCCGGCGCATCGATGTCGCCCCGCAACTCGTCGCGGGAGCTGCGGTGCTGGCCGCGGGGTACTTCCTCGACGCCGGAACCCACTGGGTCGTCGTCTTCGCCGCCGTGGTCTCGGTCATCGTGTGGCGGCTGCTCGCCCAGATGGTGAGCACGCAGCCGCGTCGCTACGGCGATGTGCTGAGCGACGTCCTCATCGGCGGCTTCGTCCAGCTCTACGTCCCGTTCTTCGGCAGTCTGCTGCTGATCCTGCTTCGGCAGGACGGCGGGGAGTTCTGGGTGCTCGCGATGATCGCCGTCGTCGTGGGTGCCGACACCGGCGCCTACGCGGCCGGGCTCGCCTTCGGCAAGCATCCGATGGCACCGCGGATCAGCCCCAAGAAGACCTGGGAGGGCTTCGCAGGCGCCGCGGTGGTCGCCGTCGTCGTCGCGATCGGGTTCGCCTGGCTGCTCCTGGGTCTCCCGATCTGGACCGGTGTCGTCATCGGCCTCGCCATCCTCGCCTCCGCCACGCTCGGCGATCTCGCCGAGTCGATGATCAAGCGCGACCTCGGCATCAAGGACATGAGCTCGTGGCTCCCGGGGCACGGCGGCGTGCTCGACCGGCTCGACTCGATCCTACCCTCGACCGTTGTCGCGCTGATCCTGTTCCATGCGTTCTCCCCCCTGGTGGTGTCATGACCTCGATCGAGACGGCTGTGGCCGACGCCCCGTTCCCGGAGGCGCCCGGGCGCGGCAAGGGGTACGACCGCGCGGCTGTCGATGCGTTCCTGAAGCGGGCGCGCGAGGCCTTCGAGTCGCCCGAAGGCGGTGACCTCGACTCGGGCGAGGTTCGGCGTGCGGCCTTCCCGCTGGTCCGCGGCGGGTACGCGATCGGAGCGGTGGATGCCGCTGTCGGCCGCATCGAGGACGCGTTCGCGGCGCGCGAGCGCGAGGTCGCGCTCTCCCGCGCCGGTGCGCGGGCGTGGGTCGGCCGTTCGCGCAACCTGGCGCAGGAGGTGCTCGACCGGCTCTCACGCCCTGAACGTGAGCGCTTCGAGCGCGTGGGCGCGCTGGCGTACGGCTACCGCGTCGACGAGGTCGACATGGTGGCCGACCGCATCGCACGCTACCTCGAGTCCGGAGAGCCGCTGACGGTCGAGCAGGTGCGAACCGTCGCGTTCCGGATGCAGCGCGGTGGGTACCGCGAGGCGCAGGTCGACGCCGTGCTCGACGCCGTCGTGTCGGTGATGCTCGCGATCGGATGACGATCGATGGAGAGATCGTGGACCGGTCGCTAAACTCGGGAGCACTGTGACTTCCGGTGCCGAATTGACCCCCCGCGGCTCACGAGCCGTCGCGGGTCGTGCGCCGGCCGCCGATCCGCGCTGGTCGCGTCGTCGCCGCGTCGTCTCGGTGTTCGCCGCGGTCGCCGCGGTCGGCATGGCCGGGGGAGCGCTCGCGCCGCTGGGCACGAGCCTCGCGGTGGCGCAGGAGAAGCCGGTCGAGGTCGTGTCGCTGTGGGCGGATTCACGCGGCGACGCGCAGGCCCTCACGACGGTGACGGAGCCCGAGGCCCCGGTGTCGCTCGATCGCACCGGTTTCACCGTCTACGTGACACCCAAGCCCACCCCGACGCCGACTCCCAGCGAGACGACCAGCGGAACCTCGTCCCGCGCGACGCCGGTGCGGTACTCCGGTGGCGGCTCCTCGAGCGACTGGCTCGCGGCCGCAGGCATCCCCGAGAGCGACTGGGGATACGTCGACTACATCGTCTCGCGGGAGAGCGGCTGGAACCCCAACGCGACCAATGCGTCGTCCGGCGCCTGCGGCCTGGTGCAGGCCTACCCGTGCAGCAAGGTGCCCGGCAGCGGCTACGACCCCGTCGACAACCTCTCGTGGGCCAACGGCTACGCCGTGGGCCGGTACGGCAGCTGGGCCGAGGCGCATGCCTTCTGGACCAGCAACCACTGGTGGTGACGGGTTCACCATGCCTCGATCGAACCGGCGCCGCCCCGAGCCGCCGGACGACTCCCTCGACCGTCTGCTCAGCGGGTGGAAGCGCACCGAGACGCGGCGTGGCCACGCCTGGACGGTGCAGCCCGTCTCGGCAGCGCAGGCGCAGAAGACCTACGTCTGTCCCGGCTGCGGGCGGACGGTGGACGTGGGTGTGGCTCACGTCGTGGCGTGGCGGGCGGACGGCGTTCTCGGTGATGCGGCCGACCTGGCTGCGCGCAGACATTGGCACTCGGCATGTTGGAGGATCGGATGAGCTTCGAGATACGCGGACCCGTTCAGCTGCCCGCCCGCCGGGAGGACATCGAGCTGCGCACGCTCGACGGTCTGACCCTGGTCGGCGAGCTGGCGCTTCCGGAGTCGGGTGTGCCCGCCGCGACGCTGGTGACCCTTCACCCGCTTCCCACCGCGGGGGGCTTCATGGACTCCCACATCCTCCGCAAGGCGGCTGGACGCCTTCCAGCCCTCGCGAACCTGGCCGTCCTGCGCTTCAACACCCGCGGCACCACGTCGCCGCGGGGGACGAGCGAGGGCGCGTTCGACGGCGGCGTGGCGGAGGCGTTCGACGTCGCCGCCGCGATGGATCTCGTCCGCGAGCGCGGTCTGCCCCGCCCCTGGCTCGTGGGCTGGTCTTTCGGCACGGAGCTGGCGCTCAAGTACGGCCGCGATCACGACATCGAGGGGGTCGTGCTGCTCTCGCCGCCGCTGCACCGGGCCAGTGCGTCCGAGGTGGCCGCGTGGGCGGGGGAGGACCGTCGAGTCGTCGTGGTGGTGCCCGAGTTCGACGACTACCTGCGCCCGGACGAGGCTCGCGAACGCTTCGCGGCGATCCCGCACGCCGCGGTCATCGCCGTCGACGGTGGCAAGCACCTGTGGGTGGGTGAGACGCAGACGCGGCGGGTGCTGACCGAGATCGTCGCTGCGGTGAACCCGGACGCGCTCCCCCTGCCCGAGGAGTGGGACGCGCCCGATGCGGCGTCAGCCCTGGCCTGATCAGCGCTCGTTCTGCCGGGGGATCACGACCTGACGGTAGATGATGAGGATGCTCGCGGCGACCGGGATCGCCACGAGCGCTCCGAGGAGCTGACCGAGCGCGGCGCCGGCGAGCGCGGCGATCACGACGACGGCACCGGGGATCGACACGGCGCGGTTCATGATGCGCGGCGAGATGAAGTACGCCTCGACCTGCATGTAGACGATGTACCAGATCGCGGCCCACAGCGCCGTCTGCGGGTCGGACAGTCCCGGGATGAGGCAGGTGAGGACGATGATGGCCGAGCCCGTCAGCGTGCCCACCAGCGGGATGAGTGAGAAGAAGAAGGCCACCACGGCGAGCACCGCGGGGAAGGGGGCGTTGATGACGCTCAAGAAGATCGCGCTCAGCACGCCGTTGATGACGCCGAGCGACACCTGCCCCGCGACGTAGAAGCCCACGGACGCCGTGATCTGTTCCGCCAGATCGATGAAGCGCGGCCGACGCGAGGCGGGCACGAGCTGGTAGACCGCGGCCTTGAGGTTCGGCGTCGAGGCGGTGAAGTAGATCGTGAGGATCAGGACGATCACCGCGCCGGTGAAGCCGCTGATGATGCCGCCGCCGATGAGGATGATGGACGACGTGATCGAGCCGCCGATCTCTCCCACGTCGAGCGAGGCGTACCAGTCGGAGAGGTACTGGAAGAGCTCGTCCACGTTCAGCTGCGGGAAGGTCGCCGTCAGCCAGTCCCTGATCGCGGTGACCGGATCCCACGAGCCGCTCGTCACGAGATCCTGGATGGCCGCCACGAGCTGCGAGATCTGCGTGACGATGATCGGCACCACCATGAGGATGATGCCTGCGAACGCCGCCAGAAGCGCGGCGAATGTCACCAGCAGCGCCGCCCACCGGGGCAGACGGCGGCGTTCGAGCCAGGAGACGACCGGGTCCAGCCCGAGCGCCAGGAACAGGGCGGTGCCCACGTAGAGCAGGATCGTCGACAGCGTCTGGATGCCGCCGAGGATGAGGATGCCGACCCCGACGCCGAGAGTGGCGATGAGGGCCGTGCGGAACGGGTTCTGCAGCTTCACGAACGCCTCCGGGGGTCGAATCCTCTCACCTTACGATCGATGCACCGGTTCGCCCGGTCGCCACCCCTCTCACGACGCTTTCAGGTCGTTTTCGATAGTCTGAAACGTCGATCACGCGTTCGGTGGTCCCGTTCCGGATGTGGAGAGGTGTTTCTTCGTGCGTTTCGTCTGGGCTGTCGTCGCCTTCGTGCTGGCCACCGTGATGATCGGTGCGGGCATCGCGCAGCGAACGGTGCTTCGCGGACCCGAGACGGTGAGCGCGTCCGTGTCCGTTCCCGGCGATGCTCCGTTCACGCTCCTCGACGGAGCGGTGCTCGCATCTCATCCGGGTGCCCAGACTCTCCGCGTCGAAGGGGACGCCACGGTGTTCGTCGCCTACGGGCGCACCGCCGATGTCGAGGCCTGGCTCGCGCGCAGCGATCACAACCGTCTCGGTGTCGACGACCAGGGCGACATCACGGTCGACGAGGTCGCCGCGACCGCGACGCCGGCCCCCAACGAGGACGGCACCGTGGCGCCGATGCCCTCCCCGGTGGGATCGGACCTGTGGCTCGAGGAGTTCCAACGCGACGACGCGCTGATGACCTCGCTCCAGCTGCCCGAGGAGATGAGCCTGGTGATCGCCTCCGACGGAACGGCACCCGCACCGGCAGACGTCTCGGTCACGTGGCCGATCGAGTCCAACACGCCGTGGGCGGGCCCGCTGATCGTCGGCGGAGGCCTGCTGCTGGCGTTCGGCATCGTCATGTACGCGCTCGGGTGGCGGCACCTGCGCCGGTCTCGCGGTCCACGCCGCAAGGGCATCCCGATGAGCGCCACGCAACCGATCGACATCTCGCTCGAGGACGAGGCGAAGGGCGTGGTGTCGGCGACGCCGCCCCGCCGACGCCTGACGCGCGGTCGGCAGGCGCTTCTCGCGCTGCCGCTGGTGTCGGTGGTGGCGCTGACGGGCTGCTCCGCCGACGCATGGCCGCAGCTGGCGCCGACGGAGACCCCGTCGCCTACGGCGACCGTGGTCGCCGACCCCGACCAGGCTCCGCCCGCGGTGACCCAGCGGCAGGCCGAGCGCATCCTGACCCGCATCGCCGAGGATGTGTCGTCCGCCGACGCGAACGCGGACGCCGCGCTCGCGGCGACCCGCCTGAGCGGACCGGCGCTGGCCGAGCGTGAGACGAACTACACGCTCCGGGCCACCATCACCGACCGCGCCCCGCTTCCCCCGGTGCCGGCCGAGCCGCTGGAGATCCTGCTGCCTGAGACCTTCGCTCAATGGCCGCGCACCTTCCTCGCCGTCGTCGAGGGCAGCGACGGGGCCGCCGACACGATCATGACGGTCAGCCAGCAGGACCCGTGGTCCAATTACAAGCTCGGGTACATCGCGGAGCTCGCGACCGACACCTTCCCGGAGCTGGCACCGCAGTACCTGGGCGCTGCTCAGGTCGCGCCCGACTCGCCGTTCCTCGTCCTGCCGCCGCAGGACCTCGCCGCGGCCTACGCCGACCTGCTCACCAACGGCGATGCCAGTCCTTTCGCCCAGCTGTTCGAGGCCGACGGCGATGCGTTCCGCTCCGGGGTGACCTCCAATCGCGAGCAGATCATCAACGACTTCAACCAGACCGGCGCCGAGACGGGCTCCGTCTCGTTCACGACCCAGGCCGGCACGCAGGCGCCGATCGCGTTGCAGACCCTCGAGAGCGGGGCGATCGTCGCGGTGACCATCACCGAGGACCACACGTTCACGCCGAGCAACCCGGACGCCGTGATCAACGTGCCAGACACGAACCCCGTCGCGAGCGCCCTGACCGGGGTGACCCAGTCCTCGACCGGCTTCACGACGACCTACGCCGACCAGCTCTTCTTCTTCGTCCCGGGTGCGGGCTCGTCCGAACCCATCCAGTTCCTGGGCTACCGGTCCAATGTCCTCTCAGCGAAGGTTGTCTGAATGAGCGATCCCACCTCCAGTGCCGTGCTCCGCGGAGCCGTCGATCTGTCGTCGCTGCGCAATCGGCCGGCGGCGCCCGCGCCCGCAACCGCGGCCGCGTCCCCCCAGGCCGGCGCGGCGGTTCCCGCCTCGCGGCTCGTGTTCGACGTCACCGACCAGTCCTTCGGGGAGGTCCTCGAACTGTCGCGGACCGTCCCGGTCGTGGTCGACCTGTGGGCCGAGTGGTGCGGACCCTGCAAGCAGCTGAGCCCCGTCCTCGAGAAGGTCGTGGTCGAGCTCGCGGGTCGCGTCGTCCTGGCGAAGGTCGATGTCGATGCCAATCCGCAGCTCGCCCAGGGCTTCCGCGCGCAGTCGATCCCGATGGTGGTCGCGCTCGTCGCCGGCCAGCCGGTGCCCCTGTTCACCGGGGCGGTTCCGGAGCAGCAGGTCCGCGAGGTGTTCGCTCAGCTGCTGCAGCTCGCGGCCCAGCACGGCGTGACAGGGTCGGTGCCCGTCACCGACGAGGCGGCGCCCGAGTCCGAGGAGCCCGCCGAGGCATCGCTGCCGCCCCTGCACGCCGAGGCATTCGCCGCGATCGAGGCGGGCGATTACCCGCGTGCCATCGCGGCCTACGAGCAGGCCCTCGCCGAGAACCCGCGGGACGCCGATGCGGCCGCCGGCCTCGGGCAGGTCACCCTCCTGCAGCGGGTGCAGGGCGTCGACCTCGGCGAGGCGCGTGCCGCCGCCGCTGCGGCGCCCCGTAGCATCCCGGCACAGCTCCTCGTCGCCGATCTCGACGTCGCGGGCGGCCACGTCGATGACGCGTTCGGTCGCCTGCTCGATCTGTTCGCGGCCGTGGACGGCGACGAGCGGGCCGCCGTCCGCGCCCGTCTGCTCGAGCTCTTCGGTCTCGTCGGCGATTCCGATCCACGGGTCATCGCTGCCCGGTCGCGCCTGGCGTCTCTGCTCTTCTGAGACGACGAGGGTGCCCGGCCTCCGCGGCCGGGCACCCTCGTCGCTCGGTGCCGCCTGTCAGCGGGCGGGATTGCGGAGCCAGAGCACGCCCAGCGGCGGCAGCGTCAGCGTGGCGCGGCCGTCGACCGTCTCGACGGTGCCGAAGTTGCCCACACCGGAACCGCCGTACACCTCGGCATCGCTGTTGAGGATCTCGCGCCACGACCCGTCGTCGGGCAGCTCGAGCGTGAAGTCGTGCAGCGGCTCGCCCGAGAAGTTGCAGATGACCGCGACGGTGTTGCCGTGGTTGTCACGCCGCGCGAACGCCATCACATTGGGGTTCCAGTGCGGCGCGCCGAGCCGCGTGAAAGCGTCGCGGTCGGAGTCGCGCGACCAGAGCGCCGATTCGGCCCGGTAGGCCCGGTTCATGTCGCCCACGAAGGCGTGGAGTCCGCGATGGGCCGGCTGGTCGAGCATCCACCAGTCCAGTTCGCGGCTCTCGGACCACTCCGACATCTGGCCGAACTCCTGGCCCATGAACAGCAGCTGCTTGCCCGGGTGACCCCACATGTACGCCAGGTACGCGCGCATGTTGGCGAGCTTCTGCCAGTGATCACCCGGCATGCGGGTGAAGAGGCTGCCCTTGCCGTGGACGACCTCGTCGTGGCTGATCGGAAGCACGAAGTTCTCGCTGAAGGCGTAGACGAACGAGAACGACAGCTCGCCCTCGTGGTGGCTGCGATACATCGGGTCGCGCTTGATGTACTGGAGCGAATCGTTCATCCACCCCATGTTCCATTTGAAACCGAAGCCGAGTCCGCCGTGTTCGGTGGGCGCGGTCACCCCGGGGAAGCTGGTGGACTCCTCGGCGATCATGGCGATGCCCGGATACCGCTTGTACGACGTGGCGTTGACCTCTTGCAGGAACGAGACGGCCTCGAGGTTCTCCCGGCCTCCGTGGATGTTGGGCTCCCACTGGCCCTCGTCGCGCGAATAGTCGAGGTAGAGCATGGAGGCGACGGCGTCCACACGCAGGCCGTCGACATGGAACTCCTCGAACCAGTAGAGCGCGTTGGCCACCAGGAAGTTCCGGACCTCGCTGCGCCCGTAATCGAAGATCAGGGTTCCCCAGTCCCGGTGCTCACCGCGACGGGGGTCGGGGTGCTCGTAGAGCGGACGACCGTCGAACTGAGCCAGGGCGAAGGCGTCCTTGGGGAAGTGTCCCGGCACCCAGTCCATGATCACGCCGATGTCCGCCCGGTGCAGCCGGTCGATCAGGTAGCGCAGGTCGTCGGGGGAGCCGAACCGGCTCGTCGGAGCGTAGTAGCCCGAGACCTGATAGCCCCAGGAGCCGCCGAAGGGGTGCTCGGCCAGGGGGAGGAACTCGACGTGCGTGAAGCCCTGCGACTCGACGTACTCGATGAGCTGATCGGCCGCCTCGCGGTAGCCGAGACCGGCGCGCCAGGAGGCGAGGTGCACCTCGTATACCGACATGGGCTGCGAGACCGGCGTCGCCGTGGAGCGGCGTTCGAGCCAGGCCGCATCCTCCCAGTCGTAGGCGCTGTCGGTGACGACCGAGCCCGTGGCCGGGGGCACCTCGGCGCGCCGAGCCATCGGGTCGGCCTTGTCGATCCACACGCTGTCCGGCGTGAGGATCTGGAACTTGTAGACCGCTCCTTCACCCAGGGCCGGGACGAACAGCTCCCAGACTCCCGAGTCGCCCATCGACCGCATCGCGTGCCCCTGGCCGTCCCAGCCGTTGAAGTCGCCGATCACGCGCACCGCGCGGGCGTTGGGGGCCCAGACCGCGAACGAGACGCCGGGCACGCCGTTGTGGATGCGCACGTGCGCACCCAGCGCCCGCCAGAGCTCCTCGTGGCGACCCTCGCGGATCAGATGGAGGTCGAGGGCGCCGATGGTCGGCAGGTGCCGGTAGGGGTCGTCCGACACCCAGGCGGGGGCGTCGTCGTAGGTCGCGACGATGCGGTGGGCCTGGGGCTGATCGTTCAGGGCGGCCTCCCAGATCCCGCCGCGCAGGTGGCGGAAGGACGCTTCGGGCTCGCTCGCGAACACCGCCGTCACCGACCGCGCGAGGGGCCGTCGTACCCGGATGACCCACCCGGCGTCGACCTCGTGCACCCCCAGCACGTCGTGCGGCGCGTGGTAGGAACCGGTGGCTACCGAGTCGAGGACGTGGTCTGCGGGGGCGTTCATCGTCGTTCCTTCACATGGAGGACGTGCACCGGCTCGACGAAGGCGTCGAGGCGCACGTAGTTGTGGTCGTTCCAGGTCCAGACGGCACCGGTCAGCAGATCCTCGACCTCGAAGTCGTCGCCGGGGCGGACGCCCCAGACACTCGTGTCGAGGTGGACGGTGGTCTCGCGCGCCGAGTGCGCATCCACGTTGACCACCACGATGACGGTGTCGGCCACGCCGTCGGCGGAGAGGGATGCGGGCAGATGCTTCGAGAAGACGACGATCGCGTCGTCGTCCGACCAGTGGAACGAGAGATTCCGCAGCTGGCGCAGGGCGGGGTGCGCGCGGCGGATCTCGTTCAGCCGTGCGAGGTACGGCGCCAGAGACTCGCCGCGCTCTTCGGCACCGGCCCAGTCGCGCAGCTTGTACTCGTACTTCTCGTTGTCGAGGTTCTCCTCGGAACCAGGACGGGCGACGTTCTCGACCAGCTCGTACCCGGCGTAGACGCCGTACGAAGCTCCCGCGGTGGCGGCGAGGGCCGCTCGGATCTTGTACGCCGGTCGTCCGCCGTACTGGAGGTATTCGGTGAGGATGTCCGGCGTGTTCACGAACAGGTTGGGCCGCATGAAGTCCGCCGTGTCCTGCGAGACCCACGTGAGGAACTCCTCGATCTCGTCCTTGGTGTTGCGCCAGGTGAAGTACGAGTAGCTCTGCTGGAACCCCGCCATGGCCAGCGCCTGCATCGGCGCCGGACGGGTGAAGGCCTCGGCCAGGAACACCACGCCCGGCGTCTCGTCGGCGATCGTCGCGATCAGCCACTCCCAGAACTGGAGCGGCTTGGTGTGGGGATTGTCGACCCGGAAGATGCGCACACCCTGCGCGATCCAGTGCCGCACGATCCGCAGCACCTCGGCACGGATGCCCGCGGGGTCGTTGTCGAAGTTGACCGGGTAGATGTCCTGGTACTTCTTCGGCGGGTTCTCCGCGTAGGCGATCGAGCCGTCGGGGAGCGTGGTGAACCACTCCGGATGCGCGGTGACCCAGGGATGGTCGGGCGAGGCCTGCAGTGCGAGGTCGAGTGCGACCTCGAGGCCGCGCTCGGATGCTGCCGCGACGAATCCGCGGAAGTCCTCGAGCGTTCCGAGGTCGGGGTGGATCGCGTCGTGGCCGCCCGCTTCGGAGCCGATCGCCCACGGCGAGCCCGGGTCGGCCGGTCCGGCGGTCAGGGTGTTGTTCGGTCCCTTCCGATGGGCGCGGCCGATCGGATGGATGGGAGGGAGGTAGAGGACGTCGAAGCCCATCGCCGCGACGCCGTCGAGTCGGTCGCGCGCGGTCACGAACGTGCCGCTGCGCACGGTCCCGTCCGCCGACCGCTCGGCTCCCTCCGAGCGGGGGAAGAACTCGTACCAAGCGCCCACCCCGGCGCGCTCGCGTTCGACCAGCAGTTCGCGTTCCGCGCCGACGGTGACGAGCGACTGCAGCGGCCGGTCGGCGAACACGGCGGCGAGTTCGGCGTCGTTCACCAGCGCGAGCGCATCGGCGTCGTCGATGCTCGCATCGCGCAGGGTCGTCGCCGCCTTCTCGAGCCTCTTGCGCTCGGCCGCCGGACGAGACTTCTCCGTCGCGGCTCGGGAGAGCAGCAGCGCGCCGGCCTCACGCATGAGTTCGACGTCCACCCCGGCGGCGATCTTGATCGCTGCCGCGTGCTGCCAGGTGCCGAAATCGTCGCCGAACGCCTCGAACCGGAAACGCCAGACGCCTTCGGCGACGGGGGCCACGACGACCGCCCAGCGATCGAACCCGTCTCCCAGTGGCGTCAGTCGGTGTAGCGACTCGGCGCCCGAAGGAGCGACCAGCCGCAGATGCACGCCGATCGAGTCATGACCTTCGCGGAACGCCGTCACCCGGAACGGGACGGCCTCCCCGGCGAAGGCCGACGGCCGATACGCGTCTCCCGGGACGGCCGGGGCCGGATGCTGGAGCGGGATGCGTCCGGCGACGGTGTCTCCCGTCGCCGGCGCAGGGATGACCGGACGGACCGGGATCTCGGCGGTGCTGCGGAACGGGGCGGGTGCGGTCGTACGCGTCGGTGATGCCACGGGTCGAACCTATCGCGGCAGAACCGTTCGAAAAACGGGCTTGCGCCTCACCGCGCTCTGAGCAAATGAAGCGTGGGTCCGCGCAGGTCCAGCACGCCGCCTGGCCGGTGTGCGCGCGCGTCGGTGCGCGGTCGCTCGTCCTCGCTCGACCACAGCGACACGTAGGCATCGACGTCGGCGACGGCCGGCAGGACGACCTCGGCGTCGCTCTCGCGCCCGTGGATGACCAGCAGCACGCGGTTGTCCGCTTCGCGGTGGGGCGTCGACGTCGCCAGGTACTGGAGGGTGCGCTGCTCGGCGTTCGACCACTTCGCCGGTGTCATCGGCTCGCCATCCGCGTCGAACCAATGCATCACGGACGCCTCCGGAACCGCATCGTCCGGAGCGGCGTAGCGCACCGGACGCAGCGCAGGATTCTCCGCGCGCAGCCGGACGAGCCGCCGGACATGCTCGAGCACGTCGACCTGCCAGTCCGCCAGCTGCCAGTCGACCCACGTCAGCGGTCCGTCGTGGCAGTAGGCGTTGTTGTTGCCCGACTGCGTCCGGGCCAGCTCATCACCCGCGGTGATCATGGGCACGCCCGCCGACAGCAGCAGCGTGCCGGCGAGGTTGCGGATCGCCCGCCGGCGCGCAGCGAGCACGTGTACGACATCGGTCTCGCCCTCGGCGCCGTGGTTGAACGACCGGTTCGTATCGGCCCCGTCCCGGCCGTGCTCGCCGTTGGCGTCGTTGTGCTTGACCTCGTAGGAGACCAGATCCCGGAGTGTGAAACCGTCGTGCGCGGTGATGAAGTTCACCCCGGCGAGCGGTCCCCGGTCCGCGCCGAACAGCGGCGCCGATCCGGCGAGGTGCGTCGCCAGGCCGCCGACGCCGGCGGGGGAGGTGCCCGCGCGTCGCAGGTAGTCGATGTCGCTGAGCCAGAAGTTGCGCACGCCGTCGCGATAGCGGTCGTTCCACTCCTGCCAGCCGGGTCCGAATCCGCCGGTCTGCCAGCCGCCGAGGCCCACATCCCAGGGCTCGGCGATCATCTTGTCGTCCGCGAGGACGGGGTCGGAGGTGATCGCGCGCAGCAGCGGATGCTCGGCGGTGAACGAGTGGCCGCGATCCCGACCCAGGGTGACCGCGAGATCGAAACGGAAGCCGTCGATCTGCACCTCGCGGCTCCAGTAGCGCAATGAGTCCAGCACGAGACGGGCCACCGCATCCGTCGACGTGTCGACCGAGTTGCCGCATCCGGTGACGTCGACATAGGCGCCGTCGGGCTGCTGCCGGTAGTACGAGCGGTTGTCGATGCCGCGCAAGCTCGATCTCGGTCCGCCGAGCTCGAGCTCGGCGGTGTGGTTGTAGACCACGTCGAGGATGACCTCGAGCCCGGCCGCATGCAGGTTGCGGACGGTGGTCTTCAGCTCGCGCAGGACGGCGTCGGGCCCGCCTCGTCGCGCATCCTCGGTGGCGTACGCGGCGTGCGGTGCGAAGAAGCCGAGGGTGTTGTATCCCCAGTAGTTGGTCAGACCGAGCGCCAGCAGCCGGGGTTCGCTCTCGAAGGCGTGGATCGGCAGCAGTTCGACGCTCGTGACGCCGAGCGAGACCAGGTGCTCGATCATCGCGGGATGCCCGAGACCCGCGTACGTGCCGTGCAGGGCCGTCGGGATGTCGGGGTGGCGCTTGGTCAGCCCCTTCACGTGAGCCTCGTAGATGACGGTCCGATCGCGCGGCACGCGCGGTTTCACCACCCCCTGCCAGTCGAACGAATCGTCGACGACGACGGACCGGTGGTCGCCCGGACCCCCCGTCACGATGCCGCGTCCGTATGGGTCGAGCAGGAGCGTCTGCGGGTTGAAGACGTTCCCCGCGCCGTGCGGCCCATCCGCGCGCAGCGCATACCGGGCGCCGGGTCGGAGGCCGGCCGACGTGGTCTCCCAGACGCCCGCGCCCACGGGCCGGAGCGCGCGCTCGTCGACGGCCCAGTCGAGATCGTCGTCGTCGAAGATCACGAGATCGATGGAGCCGGCGTGCTGCGACCAGACCCGGATCGTCCCGCCCTCCTCGTGCAGGGTGACGCCGAGGCGGTCCCAGGCAGGGTCGTGCAGTCCGGCGTCGCTCTGGAGATCGGGCATGCGATCTACAGTAATGAGCGACGCGGAGCGCACCGGGAGGTCAGGGATGGTCGTCTACCTCGATCACGCTGCGACGACGCCGCTGCGCTCCGAGGCGCGCGATGCCTGGCTCGCCGCCCACGAGACCATCGGGAACGCCTCGTCGGTGCACGGGGCGGGGCAGGCCGCCCGGCGGCTCCTCGAGGATGCCCGGGACGGCATCGCCGCCGCGCTCGGCTGTGACCCGATCGAGGTCGTCCTCACCTCCGGCGGCACCGAGTCGATCAACCTCGCGATCAAGGGCCTGTGGCTCGAGAGCGACGGGACCGCGCCCGTGGTGCTCCCCGATGGCGAGCACCACGCCTCGCTCGACGCGGTCGCGTGGCTCGCGGCGCGCTGGCAGACCGAGGTTCGCTCGGTGCCGCTGGACCCGATGGGACGGATCCGCCACGACGCGTTCGCCGCGGCGCTCCCGGGAGCGGCCCTCGCGACCGCGCTCGTGGCGAACAACGAGGTCGGCACCGTCAACGATCCGGCCCGGCTCGCTGCCGCATCGATGGATGCCGGCGTGCCGCTGCACCTCGACGCGGTGGCGGCCCTGGGCTCGGTCCCCCTCGACTTCTCGGGCTGGCGCGGCGCGGGATCGGCGAACTCCGGCCTGGTGGCGATGTCGGTGTCGGGCCACAAGGTCGGCGCGCCGGTCGGAACGGGTGCTCTGGTGGTCTCGCGTCATGCGCGTCTCAGCCCGCTCGCGCACGGCGGCGGCCAGCAGCGGGGACTGCGGGCGGGAACGCCCGACGTCGCCGGGGCCGCAGCGTTCTCGGCCGCTCTGGCGGCCGCCCTGGACCAGCGCGAGAGCGAGTCCCGACGCCTGGCGACGCTCCGCGATCGCTTGATCGCGGGCATCCGATCGCTCGTCCCGAGCGCCGTGATCCTCGGTGACGAGAGCGATCGGCTCCCGGGCAATGTGCACGTGCTGTTCCCCGAGACCATCGGCGAGACGCTGCTGTTCCTCTTCGACAGCGTCGGGATCGCGGTCTCGACCGGATCCGCCTGTCAGGCGGGCATCGCCGAGCCGTCCCACGTCGTGCTCGCGCTCGGGCGCAGCGCGGCGGACGCCCGAGCGGTGCTGCGCCTCACCCTCGGCCGCACCAGCACGAGCGAGGACGTCGAGGCGTTCCTCGCGGCGCTGCCCGGAGCGCACGAGAGAGCGATCGCCGCACGAGCCCGTCGCTCTCCGCTTCCGTAGACTGGAGCGATGCGAGTACTGGCTGCGATGAGCGGCGGCGTCGACTCCGCGGTGGCGGCCGCGCGGGCCGTCGACGCCGGACACGATGTCGTCGGGGTGCATCTCGCCCTCTCCCGAGCGGGAGGCACGCTGCGCGCCGGGAGCCGCGGGTGCTGCACGATCGAGGACGCGATGGATGCCCGTCGCGCCGCGGATCGCCTGGGGATCCCCTTCTACGTGTGGGATTTCTCAGAGCGCTTCCGCGACGACGTGATCGAGGACTTCGTCTCGGAGTACCGCGCCGGCCGCACGCCGAATCCGTGTATGCGGTGCAACGAGAAGATCAAGTTCGCAGCGCTGCTCGAGCGGGCCGTCGAGCTCGGTTTCGACGCCGTCTGCACCGGCCACTACGCGCTTCTGGTCGACTCCGGCGAGGGGCGCGAGCTGCATCGCGCGTCGGATGCCGCCAAGGACCAGTCCTACGTCCTGGGCGTGCTCACCGCCGAACAGCTCGCCCACACGTACTTCCCGCTCGGTCCGACGCCCTCGAAGGCGATCGTGCGCGCCGAGGCCGCGGAGCGCGGGTTGACCGTCGCGCAGAAGCCCGACAGCCACGACATCTGCTTCATCCCCGACGGCGACACCCGCGGATGGCTCGCGGAGCGGGTCGGGGCCGAGACGGGGGAGATCGTCGACCGCGACGGTGCGGTCGTCGGACGCCACGAGGGGGCGCACGCCTTCACGGTGGGCCAGCGCCGTGGACTGCAGCTCGGTGTTCCCGCGCCCGATGGCAAGCCCCGCTTCGTGCTCGAGGTGCGGCCGGTCGACAACCGGGTGGTGGTCGGCCCCAAGGAGGCGCTGGCGACCGCCGAGATCTCGGGGCAGCGCTTCTCGTGGGCCGGGCGCGCCCCCGGTGCGCGCTCGTTCGAGTGCGAGGTTCAGATCCGTGCCCACGCCGACCCGGTGCGCGCCCGCGCCGATGTGACCGACGCCGGCGTCGTCGTCGTTCCCGAGGTGCCCTTCGACGGCGTCGCGCCCGGTCAGACCGCGGTCATCTACGACGGCACCCGGGTGCTGGGGCAGTTCACGATCGACCGGACCGTCTCGGCCGTGCCCGTCGGCGTCTGAGCACCTCGGACGCTGCAGCGCGCAACGCGTCGTCGAGATCGGTATGCGAGAAGACGTATCCGCCTGCCACCAGGCGCTCGGGCAGTACCCATCGGCTCTTCAGGACGAGTTCGGGTTCGGTGCGCAGCAACCACATCGCCGGTTCGAGCATCCAGCGCCATGACGGGATCCCCACGGGCATCCGTACGATGCGCCGAAGCGCGCGCATGAGCGACCGGTTGTCGCTGGGCTCGGGACTGGCCACGTTGACCACGCCGTCGATCTCATCGTGGTCGCGGATGAAGCGGATCGCGCCGACGACGTCGTCGATGTGAACCCAGCTGAACCGCTGACGGCCTCGTGTGCGGTGCCACAGCGGTCGGTCGGCCGTGGGATGCGGCCCGATGCCCCGGTAGCGGCGGTGGCGGGGGATCGGTCCGTCGTGCTGCGGACCGCCGAGGCCGGCGCGGGCCACATTCAGCAGCATCCGGATGGCCGGACCGTCTCCGATCACGATCGCCATGCGCAAGGCGACGCGACGGGTCTCGGGGAGGCGTTCAGCGAAGAACGCCTCCTCCCAGGCGCGGGCGACGTCGACGGAGAAGCCGCTGCCGAGTTCGCCGGCCGCCTCCGTGTTCGGACGGTCGGTGGCGTGGCGGTAGATCGTGGCCGTGGACGCGTTCAGCCACAGCGAAGGTGGCCGAGATGCGTGTGCGACGGCGTCGGCGAGTTCGCGGGTCGTGTCCACCCGCGAGCGGAGGATCTCGTGGCGATTGCGATCGTCGTAGCGGCAGTTGACGGACTTGCCCGCGAGGTTGACGATCAGTTCCGCGCCGTCGACCACGGCTTCGATCCCCGCGCGGTCGCCCCACACCACGTCTGCGCTCCGGCCGATGCGCGTGATGCGGTAGCCCTCCGCGGCGAATGCGCGCGCGAGCGCGGTTCCGACGAAGCCGGACGCGCCGGCGATCACAACGCGGGGCCGACTGTCGCTCATAGTGCGATGATAGTACGGTACTGAACATGTTCAGTATTGCGGACGACTCAGACGGTTCGGCTGGCACGACGGGGGAGTCGGTCTATCAACGCGCGCTCGGAGTCGATTTCGCACGCCTGCCGGCACCGTTGCAGGAGTATTTCGGGCCGATCCCCGCGGGCGCGGTCGGCGTCGGGAAGGGGCGTTACACGAGCGCCGGCTACCGAGGGCCGCGCTGGCTGCGCCCGGCGCTGCGACTTTCGGCGGCTCGCGACGTCCTCTTCCCGGAGGTGTCCGAGGACGTGCCCTTCACGGTCGAGAACCGGATGCCGCGCGCCGATGTCCTGTGCGCTGAGCGGACGTTCGCGCTTCCGGGGGTCACGAGACGGATGGTCGATGCGATGACGACATCCGGTCCCGGCATGGTGGTCGACCGGCTGGGGCGGCGAGGCGGACTCGAGGTGCGGCTGCGGCTGAGCGTCGGGCCGGAGGGCCTGCGGCTGACCTCGAGCGCCCTCGCCGCGCGTGTGGCGGGTACGCGCATTCCGTTGCCGCCGTTTGCGCGGGTGATCGTCGACGAGCGCACCGGTCCGGACGCTGCGAACGGCCAGGGCAGCCAGCACGTCGACGTGCGCGTGCGGGTGGTCCTTCTGGGCGAGGTGTTCCGATACACCGGCTCGTTCGTCTACCGCATCCTGGCGCCCGCGCAGCAGCCCCCGGTCGCGCGTCGGAAGCCGTCTCTAGACTGACCTGGTGTCACACGGAGAACTCCCCGAGATCACGCTCGACGACGCTCGCGACGAGGCTCGCGAACTGATCGACCGCATCACCACGGCCCGCGACGCCTACTACGGGCGCGAGGCGGAGGTCGTCGACGACGCGACCTACGACGCGTGGATGCGCCGGCTCGACGAACTCGAGCGCGTGCATCCCGAGCTGCAGTCGCAGGACTCGCCGACGCAGACCGTCGGCGCCGCAGAGTCGACGCTGTTCGCGCCGATCACCCACGCCGAGCGCATGCTCAGCCTCGACAACGTCTTCTCGGCCGCCGAGCTGACCGAATGGTGCGCCAAGGCCGAGGCATCGGCCGGGCGCGCGGTGCGGTGGCTCTCCGAGCTCAAGATCGACGGGCTCGCGATCAGTCTTCGCTACGAGAGCGGGGCCCTCACCTCCGCTGCGACCCGCGGTGACGGCCGTGTGGGCGAGGACGTCACGGTCAACGCTCTTCGCGTCGCGGGGATCCCGCAGCGTCTGCTCGGCGACGGGCACCCGCCGATCGTCGAGGTGCGCGGCGAGATCTTCATCCCCGTCGCCGAGTTCGGCGCTCTCAATGCGCTGCAGGCGGAGATGCGGGATCGGATCGTCGAGGAGGCGCGCGAGCGGGCGCGGGGATTCGACGAGGACCGAGCCCGTGTGAGCGCCGAGCGGCGGTTCCCCGCCTTCGCCAATCCTCGCAACGCAGCGAGCGGGGGCCTGCGCCAACAGCTCGACAAGAAGACCGGTCTCGAGCTCGAGGCTGCGCAGGCGCGCGTCCGGTCGCTCCGCCTCTATGTGCACGGCATCGGCGCCTGGCAGGACCCGCCCGTCTCATCGCAGAGCGAGGTGTACGAGCTCCTGGGCGAGTGGGGTCTGCCCGTCAGCCCGCATTCGCGAACCCACGAATCCATCGACGGCGTGCTGGGGTACGTCGAGCACTTCGGTGAGAACCGTCACAGCGTCGAGCACGAGATCGACGGCGTGGTGGTGAAGATCGACGAGCTCGCGCTGCACGACGAGCTCGGGGCGACGAGCCGGGCGCCGAGGTGGGCGATCGCGTACAAGTACCCGCCCGAGCAGGTGAACACCAAGCTGCTCGACATCGTGGTGTCCGTGGGGCGCACGGGGCGCGCGACGCCCTTCGCCGTGATGGCGCCGGCCCGCGTCGCCGGGAGCGTCGTGCGGCAGGCCACCCTGCACAATCAGGACGTGGTGCGCGCCAAAGGCGTGCTGATCGGAGACACCGTGGTCCTCCGAAAGGCGGGCGATGTCATCCCGGAGGTGCTCGGGCCGGTGGTCGAACTGCGCGACGGCACCGAACGGGCGTTCGTCATGCCGACACGCTGTCCCGAATGCGGGTCGCCACTGCGTCCGGCCAAGGACGGCGACATCGATCTGCGCTGCCCGAACGCCCGCTCGTGTCCGGCCCAGGTGCGTGGCCGCGTCGAGCACGTCGGTTCGCGCGGTGCGCTCGACATCGAGGCGCTCGGCGAGGTGACCGCGGCCGCGCTGACGCAGCCGCTCGGCGATGACGCGCCCCCGCTCGTCACCGAGGCGGCGCTTTTCGAGCTCACCCTCGACCAGCTCGTGCCGATCGAGGTGATCGTGCGCGATGCCGAGACGGGCGAGCCGCGTATCGACGACAAGACCGGCGAACCGGTGCGCCGAGCGCCGTTCCGGCGCAACCCCTCAGCGGCCGAGAAGAAGGACGGTCGCACCGGACCGCAGCCGTCGGCCCAGGCCCTGAAGCTGCTCGAGGAGCTCGAGAAGGCGAAGACGAAGGATCTCTGGCGCTTCCTCGTCGCGCTCAGCATCCGCCACGTCGGACCGGTCGCCGCTCGCGCGCTGGCGCAGTGGTTCGGCTCCCTGGCCGCGATACGCGCGGCATCCCGCGACGAGTTGGCCGCTGTCGACGGGGTGGGCGGCATCATCGCCGACTCGCTCATCGACTGGTTCGAGGTCGACTGGCATCGTGAGATCGTCGACCGCTGGCAGGCGGCGGGTGCACGCCTCGAGGTCCCCGGCCACCCGGGTCCCGGCGCGGCCGTCGCCGAGGGCGGGGTGCTCGAGGGAGTGACGGTCGTGGCCACCGGCAGTCTCGAGGGGTACACCCGGGAGGGCGCCCAAGAGGCCATCCTCGCCGCCGGCGGCAAAGCCGGATCCTCAGTGTCGAAGAAGACCGATTTCGTCGCCGCCGGACCGGGAGCCGGGTCGAAGCTCGCAAAAGCGGAGCAGCTGGGCGTGCGCATCATCGACGCCGCACAGTTCCGCATCCTCGTCGAGCAGGGACCCGCCGCGCTCGAGGGCTGACGCGCGAGCGCCGCGCGACGATGTCGGAGCCCGCCTCCCGTGATCGTCACGGAGGGGAGATCCTGTTCTCGCCCGACGGCTACGACGACCGCCCGCCGCTCACCTCCCTGCCGGCGCTGCAGCCGGCCGTCGGGCCGGCGGGGCGGTCAGTGAGTGAGCAGGCGATCGCGCACCTGACGGCGCAACACCTTGCCGATCATCGACTTGGGAAGCTCGTCGACCGTCACGATGCGGCGGGGCACCTTGTAGGGAGTCAGGATGCCGCGGCAGAACTCGCGCACGTCGGCTTCATCGATCGTCGCTCCCGGGACGGCCACGATCGCCGCTACGACGTCTTCGCCGGAATGCTCGCTGGGCAGGCCCACGACGGCGGCATCGGCGACCTGCGGGTGCTGGCGCAGCGCGATCTCGACCTCGGTCGGAGCGACGTTGAAGCCGCCGGTGATGATGAGTTCCTTGATCCGGTCGACGATACGGACGAAACCGCCGTCGTCGATCGTGACGATGTCTCCGGTGCGGAACCAGCCGTCGACGAACACCTTCTCGGTCTCCTCCGGCTTGCCGTAGTAGCCGCTGAAGACCTGCGGGCCGCGAACGATGAGTTCTCCGCGGCCGCCCGGCTCGACGTCGACGGTCGGGTCGTCGGGATCGACCACCCGGCACTCGGTTCCCGGCAGCGGCAGTCCGACCGTCCCGGGCACGCGATTCTCGGCGACCGGATTCGCCATCAGCACGGGCGAGCACTCGGAGAGTCCGTAACCCTCCACGAGGTAGCCGCCGGTCTGCGCCTCGAACGGGACCACGAGATCGTGGGGCAGCGCCATCGCGCCGGAGATCGCGACCTCGGTTCCCGCGAGCGAGACCCCCGCGGCATCCGCGGCGGCGAGCAGTCGCTCCGCGATGGGCGGCACGAGGGGGAGGAAGGTCGCCGGGTGACGCTTGTGCGCGGCCAGCACCAGGTCCGGGTCGAACTTCGGGAACAGCACGAGACGCGCGCCCATCGACATTGCGAAGGTCAGGCAGAGCGTGAGCCCGTATGCGTGGAACATCGGCAGCACCGCGTAGACCACGCAGCCCTCGCCGCGTGAGACGGTCGGCACCCACGCCCGCGCCTGGGCCGCGTTCGCGAGGAGGTTGCGGTGCGTCAGGGCCGCGCCCTTGGGCGTGCCGGTGGTGCCGCTGGTGTACTGGATCAACGCCAGGTCGCCGGTGGTGGGGCCGACGTGCGTCGGCGGGAGCGGCGCGTGCCGCTCGGCATCCGACCAGAACCCGTGCACACGCGAGCGTGGCACCGACGCGGTGAGCGCCTCCCTCGATGCCCGGGCCTTGGCGATGGGCAATCGCAGCGCGGCTCGCGTGTGCAGCGGCATCGCCGTCGTGATGTCGACGGCGATCACGGCGCGCAGTGCGAGGTCGTCCGGGAACTCGAGCAGGACCGAGACGAGCTTGCTCCACACGATGGCGACCTTCGCGCCGTGATCCTCGAACTGCTTGCGCATCTCGCGCGGCGTGTACAGCGGGTTGTGCTCGATGACCACCGCGCCCAGGCGCAGCACGGCATAGAACGCGACGATGTGCTGGGGACAGTTCGGCAGCACGATCGCCACACGATCGCCACGGCGCACGCCTGCGTCGCGGAGATAGGCGGCAGCGCGGTCGATGCGGTCCTGCAGCTGGCGATAGGACATCGTGCGGCCGAAGAACTCCAGTGCCGGAGCGTCCGGATGCTCGCGGGCGGAGGTCGCGACGATGTCGACCAGCGAGCCGTCGATCGGGGGAAGGTCCTCCGGAACTCCCTCGGCGTAGCTGGCGATCCAGGGACGTGGCGGGTCGTAGGTCGTCACGGTGACACCCTACGGGTCTCGGGCTCCGCCCACCCCCAACTAGGATCGACGGGTGTCTGAAATCACCCCCGATCTCGTGCGCCATCTCGGCGTGCTCGCCCGGATCCAGCTGAGCGACGACGAGGTCGAGCGCCTCACCGGTCAGCTCGACGCGATCGTCGACAACATCGCCAAGGTGTCGGAGGTGGCAACCCCCGACGTCCCGGCGACGAGTCACCCCATCGCCCTGGAGAACGTCTTCCGTGAGGACGTTCCCGGCCAGATGCTGACGGTCGAGCAGGTGCTGCTGAATGCACCCGAGCGCAGCGACGACCGGTTCCGCGTCACCGCGATCCTGGGGGAGGAGCAGTGAGCGATCTGATCCGGCTCACCGCGGCCGAGCTGTCGGCCCGGCTCGCCGACGGCAGTGTCAGCAGCGTCGAGGCCACCCGCGCGCACCTCGACCGCATCGCCGCCGTCGACGGCGACGTCCACGCCTTCCTGCACGTCTCGGACCACGCTCTCGACGTCGCCGCCTCCATCGATGCCCGCCGTGCGGCGGGCGACGAGCTGGGCGAGCTGGCGGGAGTGCCGCTGGCGATCAAGGACGTCCTCGTCACCACCGACATGCCCTCCACGAGCGGATCGAAGATCCTCGAGGGCTTCATGTCGCCCTACGACGCCACCGTCGTCGCGCGCGCTCGCGCTGCCGGTCTGGTGCCGCTGGGCAAGACCAACATGGACGAGTTCGCGATGGGCTCGTCCACCGAGCACTCCGCATACGGTCCCACCCGCAACCCCTGGGACCTCGACCGCATCCCGGGCGGGTCCGGGGGTGGATCGGCCGCGGCCGTCGCGGCGTTCGAGGCGCCCATCGCGCTCGGCTCCGACACGGGTGGATCGATCCGTCAGCCGGCGCACGTCACCGGCACGGTGGGCGTGAAGCCGACCTACGGTGGCGTGAGCCGCTACGGTTCGATCGCCCTGGCCTCGAGCCTCGACCAGGTCGGCCCCGTCTCACGCACCGTGCTCGACTCGGCCCTCCTGCACGATGTGATCGGCGGACACGACGCGCACGACTCCACCTCGCTGGACGAGCGCTGGCCGTCGTTCGCTGCCGCTGCCCGCGACGGAGCGCGCGGTGACGTTCTGCGCGGGCTGAAGGTCGGCGTCATCCGCGAGCTCGACGACGCCGGGTTCCAGCCGGGTGTGAGCACATCGTTCCGGGCGTCGCTGGCGGCGATGGAGGCGCAGGGCGCCGAGCTCGTCGAGATCAGCGCCCCCCATTTCGAGTACGGCGTGGCCGCCTACTACCTGATCCTCCCCGCCGAGGCCTCCAGCAACCTCGCGAAGTTCGACTCGGTGCGCTTCGGCATGCGCCTCGACGTGCCCGGCGGCACGGTCGAGGATGTGATGTCCGCGACGCGCGATGCGGGCTTCGGCGACGAGGTCAAGCGCCGCATCATCCTGGGCACCTACGCGCTGTCGGCCGGCTACTACGACGCCTACTACGGCAGCGCTCAGAAGGTGCGGACTCTGATCCAGCGCGACTTCGACGACGCGTTCGCCCGCGTCGACGTCATCGCGACCCCCTCGGCCCCGACGACGGCGTTCCGGCTCGGTGAACAGCTGGACGACCCGCTGCAGATGTACCTCAACGACGTCACGACGATCCCGGTGAACCTCGCCGGCGTCCCGGGCATCTCGATCCCCTCGGGTCTGGCGGAGGACGACGGTCTTCCCGTCGGCATCCAGTTCATCGCCCCGGCCCGGCAGGACGCTCAGCTGTACCGCGTCGGCGCCGCGCTCGAGGCGTTGCTCGTCGACAGCTGGGGCGGTCCGCTGCTGGACCGCGCACCGATCCTGGGAGGGGCACGCTGATGGCTGCCAAGGTCGCACTGATGGACTTCGACGAGGCGCTGGAGCTGTTCGAGCCCGTGCTCGGATTCGAGGTGCACGTCGAGCTGAACACCCGCACGAAGATGTTCTCCCCGGCGGCGAACCCGGCGCACCGCGACAACCACGACGCCGCACCGAACACGCTCGTCGCGCCCGTCGACATGGGTCTTCCGGGGGCGCTGCCGGTCGTCAACGCGACGGCGATCCGCTCGTCGATCAGCCTGGGGCTCGCATTGGGCTGCTCGATCGCGCCGTCCAGCCGGTTCGCGCGGAAAAACTACTTCTACCCCGATCTCGGCAAGAACTACCAGATCTCGCAGTACGACGAACCGATCGCCTTCGAGGGCTCGGTCGACGTCGAGCTCGCCGACGGGACGATCGTCACGGTTCCGATCGAGCGCGCCCATATGGAGGAGGACGCGGGCAAGCTGACCCACATGGGCGGTTCGACCGGCCGCATCCAGGGCGCGGAGTTCTCGCTCGTGGACTACAACCGTGCCGGGGTTCCCCTCGTCGAGATCGTCACCAAGCCCATCTTCGGTGCCGAGCACCGCGCGCCCGAGATCGCCAAGGCGTACGTCCGGACCATCCGCGACATCGTCATCGGCCTGGGTATCTCCGAGGCACGCCTCGAGCGGGGCAACCTCCGCTGCGACGCCAACGTGTCGCTGCGGCCCCGCGGGCAGGAGAAGCTCGGCACCCGCACCGAGACCAAGAACGTCAACTCGATGCGTTCGGTCGAGCGGGCCGTGCGCTATGAGATCCAGCGCCAGGCGGCCATCCTCGCCGGCGGCGGCACGATCACCCAGGAGACGCGTCACTGGCACGAGGACACCGGCACGACCTCCCCGGGGCGCCCGAAGTCCGATGCCGACGACTACCGGTATTTCCCCGAGCCCGACCTGCTCCCCGTCGCGCCCTCGCTCGAACTGATCGAGGAGCTGCGCGCCGCGCTGCCCGAGCCGCCCGCCGCGCGCCGACGGCGGCTCCAGGGCGAGTGGGGCTTCACCGACCTGGAGTTCCAGGACGTGGTCAACGGTGGGCTGCTGGCCGAGGTCGACGCCACCGTGGCGGCCGGCGCCTCGCCCGCCTCGGCTCGCAAGTGGTGGACGGGCGAGATCACCCGTATCGCCAACGCCCGGGGCGACGAGCCGCAGTCGCTGGTCGCTCCCGTCGACGTGGCGGCGCTGCAGCGGCTCGTGGACGCCGGCACCCTGACCGACAAGCTCGCCCGTCAGGTGCTCGAGGGGGTCGTGGCCGGGGAGGGGACCCCCCAGGAGGTCGTGGACGCCCGGGGCCTCGCCGTCGTCTCGGACGACGGCGCGCTCATCGCGGCAATCGACGACGCTCTCGCGTCGCAGCCGGACGTCCTCGCGAAGATCCGCGACGGCAAGGTGCAGGCTGCGGGAGCCGTCATCGGCGCCGTGATGAAGGCCATGAAGGGGCAGGCGGATGCCGCGCGCGTGCGCGAGCTGATCCTCGAGCGCGCCAACCAGTAACGAGCCGGGTCTCCCACGCGGGACCGCGGGACGGCGCGCTGGCCGTCCCGCGGTCCCTCGCCCGGGCCGGATGTCGGCGGCACAGGCGAGAATGGATGCATGGGACGCGGAGACGGATCGGGACGCCTCGTGTCGCCGATCGATGCGGACGACACCGGCACCCGCATCCTCCACGTCGACATGGATGCGTTCTACGCCGCCGTCGCCGTGCTCGACGACCCGTCGCTGGCGGGCAAGCCCATCATCGTCGGCGGCGTCGAGCGCCGCGGCGTCGTCTCGAGTGCGTCCTACGAGGCGCGGCGCTTCGGCGTGCGCTCCGCGATGCCGGTGGCGCGGGCACTGCAGCTGTGCCCGCAGGCGATCGTCGTGCCGACCACCTTCGAGCGATACGCGGAGCTCTCCCGTCGTGTGATGGATGTGTTCCGCTCCATCACACCTTTGGTCGAGCCCCTGTCGATCGACGAGGCGTTCCTCGACGTCGGCGGCGCACGCCGGCTGTGGGGAAGCCCGCGGGAGATCGCGCACCTCATCCGGCGACGGGTGCACGATGAGACCGGGCTGACCTGCAGCGTCGGGGTCGCGGCCACCAAGCACGTGGCCAAGATGGCTTCGACCGTGTCGAAGCCCGACGGTCTCCTCGTCGTCGCCGCGGCCGACACGCTCCGCTTCCTGGGCGCGCGCCCGGTGGGCGCGATGTGGGGCGTCGGGCCCAAGGCGGCCGAGGCTCTGCTGGGGCGCGGCATCCGCACCATCGCGGACGTGTGGGACACCCCGCGCTCCGTGCTCGATCGCGTGCTCGGCCCCGCGATGGGCGAGCGGGTCTGGCACCTGTCGCGCGGCCACGACGCTCGTGAGGTGCAGACCGAACGAGTGGAGAAGAGCATCTCGCACGAGGAGACGTTCTCGCACGATGTCACCGACGTCACCGTTCTCCGCTCCGAGCTGCGCCGACTCGCCGACCGGGTAGGCGCGCGGCTCCGGGGTGGCGGCTGGGAGGCGGGGACGGTCTCGATCAAGGTGCGGCTCACGGACTTCTCGACGTTCAGTCGCTCGCAGACTCTGCCGTTGCCGACCAACGTCGGCCAGCGCATCGGCTCGGCCGCCATCGATCTCCTCGGCAGTGTCGATCTCTCGCAGCCCGTGCGGCTGATCGGCGTCCGCGCCGAGAAGCTCCGCCCCGACGGCTCGGCGGGACTCACGCTCTGGGATGACGACGAGGAGTGGCGCCGCGTCGATGACGCGCTCGATGGGGCTCGCGCGCGCTTCGGGCGTGGTGCGGTGACCCGGGCGAGCGTTCTGGGTCCGCGGCGCGATGTCGGCGCCATGCCCACCAATCCCCGGATGGATCCGGACGGCTGACACCTGTACCCGGTCTGGCGCAGAAGGGTACGGTGGGACCATGCCCAACCTCGCACTCGAACTCGGCAAGCAGACCGCAAGCCTCGGCGTCGCCAGCGTCTACGGAGAACAGCAGGACGTCGACGGCATCCGTCTGATCCCCGTCGCGCTCACCTGGAGCGGCTTCGGCGCCGGTGAGGACTCCGAAGGCAACAACGGTGGCGGTGGCGGCGGTTACGCCATCCCCGTCGGCGCCTACGTGCGCACGGGAGACGACCTGCGGTTCGAGCCCAACCTCGTCTCGCTCGTGGCCGTCGGCATCCCCTTCGTCTGGGTGGTCGGTCGCGCGTTGAGCCGTGTCATCCGGGCTCTCAAGAAGTAGCGCGGAGCGGCTCGACCCGGCCGCAGCGGTCGAGGCGGTCCTCCACGGTCTCCCCGCTGATGCGGTCGTCGTCGTCGACGGCCGCAGCGGTGCGGGGAAGTCGACCTTCGCGCGTGCACTGACGGCGTCGTGGTCGGAGCGGACCGCGGTGGAGCTCGTCGCCCTCGACGACCTGTATCCGGGCTGGGACGGGCTTTCGGCGGGCTCCGGTTACGCTCTTGCTCGCATCCTGCGGCCCCGAGCCCGGGGGCACGTCACCTCGTGGCAGCAGTGGGACTGGGAACGCGACAGGTACGACGCGGTCCGAACGTGCCCACCGGGTCGAGCGCTCGTTCTCGAGGGCTCCGGTTCCCTCACGCCGGCGTCCGCCGCGATCGCGTCCACGAGCGTCTGGTTGGATGCGCCCGACGCGTTGCGTCGCCGCCGAGCCCTCGAGCGCGACGGAGAGACGTACCTGCCCCACTGGGAGCGGTGGGCGGCGCAAGAAGACGAGCACATCCGGAAGCATGACCCGCGCGGAATCGCGACGCGCGTGTTCGACCTGGGGTGATCAGGTGTCCATCGCCCGCAGCAGCAACTCCTGCCGGTAGCCGAGCCACTCGTACACGTCGAAGCGCGGATCGCCGACCGGCATGATGCTCTCGTCGTCGATGCCGATCCGCGCCGCGAGCACCAGACGGAGTCCCGTCAGAGTGCGCAGCCACGCCGTCTGCGACGCGGCGTCGAGCGTCAACTCGGAGGGCGTGCCGGCCGTCGTGTCGGTCAGCGGAGCGAGGGCGTGGATGACACGGTCGGCATCGGCGATACGCGTCGCCGACACGTCGTCGCGCGTCAGTTCGCGGAACTCCGCGGATGCCGCAGCCTCGTCGGGATAGGCGTCGGGGAAGAGGCGGGATGCCGCGGGGTCGAGAGGATCGGCGGGGGCACTGACGAGATCGCGGTACTGCTCGACCAGCTCCATCAGATAGCCGGCCTCGGCGGCGGGTAGATCGATGCGCACCGGTGAGATCACGAATCGGCCCGCCGCACGGTGGCCCACAATCCGTACTCGTGCATGGCGCGCACATGTGCCTCCATGAGCTCGCGCGACCCCTCGGCGACCACGGCGTGCCCCTCGTGATGCACCGCGAGCATGAGGGCGTTCGCGCGCTCGGGGGAGTGGCCGAAGTAGGTGCGGAAGACGTGCACCACATACGACATGAGGTTCACCGGGTCGTTCCAGACCACGGTCTGCCAGGGGGTGTCGGGCGCCGCGCGGAGGTCCGACTCGATGTCGAGGTCGGGGAGAGCCGTGCTCATCATGCCCATCCCAGCTCGTGCAGGCGATCGTCGTCGATGCCGTAGAAATGCGCGATCTCGTGGACGAGGGTGGTGTGCACCTCGTCGCGAAGCGCCTCGACGTCGTCGACGGCGTGCAGGTGCGGCTCGCGGTAGACGATGATCCGGTCGGGCAACTCACCGGACCCGTAGCGGTCTCGTTCGGTCAGCGCGAAGCCGTCGTACAGTCCGAGAAGATCGAGACTGCCGTCCTCGGGGCGGTCCTCGACGACGAAGATCACGTTGTCGAGGCCCTCGACCATGTCGTCGGGGAGGCGATCGAGTTCCGCTGTGACGAGGAGCTCGAACTCCCCAGCATCCATCTCGATCATGTTCACTCCCGGACCGGGGTGTTCCGTGGGGTGGCTAACGGGACTTGAACCCGCGACCCCCGCGACCACAACGCGGTGCTCTACCAACTGAGCTATAGCCACCATGCTTCCCGGGGAAACCGGGCAACCAGACGATTGTATTACACGGACGGGGCGTACGACGACACAGCCGCCTCGGCGGCGGTGCGTGCCTCGTCGCTGCTGGGGCCCGGCGCGGGAACGAAGACGGCCGTCCGGTAGTAGGCGAGCTCGCGGATGGACTCCTTGATGTCGGCGAGGGCGCGATGACCGCCGTCTTTCGCCGGCGCCTGGAAGTACGCCCGCGGGAACCAGCGCCGCGACAGCTCCTTGATGCTCGAGACGTCGACGTTGCGGTAGTGAAGCCAGGAGTCGACCCGCGGCATGTACTTGGCGAGGAACATGCGGTCTGTGCCGATGGTGTTGCCGGCCAGCGCCGCCTTGCCCTCGGGGACGAAGCGCTGGATGTAGGCCAGGACCGCTTCCTCAGCCGCTTCGAGCGGTACTCCGTCGTCGAGTTCGGCCAGGAGGCCGGAGGACTCGTGCATCGCGGTGACGAACTCGCCCATGTTGGCGCGCGCGGCGTCGCTGGGGGCGATCACGAGCTGGAACCCCTCGTCGAGGGGTCGCAGGTCGTAGTCCGTCACGATCACGGCGACCTCGACGAGCTCGTCGACGCTGAGATCCAGCCCCGTCATCTCGCAGTCGATCCATACGAGACGATCGTTCTCGGCTGTTCCCACCATGCCGCCCATCCTAATGACCGACCGCGACATGCAGGCCCGGTAGCCTGGAGGCAACGCTCCGCTCACGTGGAGCGAGCCTCCGTAGCTCAGTGGATAGAGCAGCAGCCTTCTAATCTGTCGGTCGCCGGTTCGAGTCCGGCCGGGGGCACGACCTCGGGCTCGACGCATCGCGCTGACACGGGCTGCGGCCCGGCACTGGCTTCCCGTCCCCGGGCGGCGTAGCCTGCGGGTGTCGGAAGGGGTTCGATGATGAACACGCAGACGCACTCCACCGCCCTCTGGGTCGCTTACGGTCCCGGTGGCGTCGTGGGGATGATCCGCCACAGCGGCGACGAGTACACGGTCACCATGGCCGGCGCCGACGCCGAGCTCGGTTCGTATCCCACGATGGACATCGCCAAGCGGGCGCTTCACGCGCATCTGTCGCCGGGATCGGACTGGCCTACGTTCCGGGAGCACTGAGCGCGACCGGCGTGCCGCCGGGCGGTCGGTGCGTCGTCGACCGATGGCGGTCGAACAGCGGCAGGCTCACGTGGACCACGGGTCCGATGAGCAGTGCGAACAGGACAGTGCCGACGCCGACGGTGCCACCGAGGAGCCAGCCCACGATCAGCACGGTCGCCTCGACGCTCAGTCGACCGACCCAGATCGGCCATCCCCATCGCTGATGGAGCCCCGTCATGAGCCCGTCGCGGGGGCCGGGTCCGAGGCGCGCTCCGATGTAGATGCCCGAGGCGACGCCGACGAGCAACGCGCCGGCCAGGAACATCGCCACGCGGCCGATCCAGTGCTCCGGCGTGCCGAGGAGGGGGAGCGTCGCTTGGAGCGCCGTGCCGACGAGCAGGATGTTCGCGACGGTGCCGATGCCGGGGCGCTGGCGGAGCGGGATCCACAGCATCAGCACGGCGAGCCCGGTGAGGTTCACCACCCAGCCGATGCCGAGTCCGGTATTGCGGCTGACGCCCTCGGCGAAGACGGTCCACGGGTCCAGCCCGATCCCCGCGTCGATCATGACGGCACAGCCCGCGCCGAAGAGGACGAGGCCGACGAGGAGCTGGACGATGCGCGTGATCACGAGACCATCCCACCCGGCAATTGGCCATAGCGGAAGAGGCCAATTCCGATACGGTGGCCGTATGCATTCCCGCATCTCCGCTCGCGCCCTCTTCGTCGCCCTCGGTGGGTGGCGGACGCGCGAGCCGGCCTACGAGGCGCTGGCGGACGGCATCCGCCTGCTGTGTCTCGACAACCGCATCGCGGCACGAACGCTGCTGCCCGCGGAGCGCGTGCTGGCCGACACGCTGCACGTCAGTCGCACCACGGTCGCGAGTGCGTACGCGAGTCTTCGCGACACCGGTCACATCGAGAGCGTGCGGGGCTCGGGCAGCGTCACGACCGCTCAGCCCGCGCCCGGTGGTGGAACCGTACTGGCGGCCCCCGGCTCGATCGACCTGCAGCAGGCGAGCCCGAGCGCGTGGCCCGGACTGGCGGGCGTCATCGCGGAGACGGCGACGGATGCCGCGACCCTCGTGTCGCGGACGGGGTACGACACCCTCGGCTCGACCGAACTGCGTGCGGCCATCGCGGAGCGCTACGCGAGCCGCGGTCTGCCCACGTCCGCCGATCAGATTCTGGTGACGGCGGGTGCGCAGGCGGCCATCCACCTGATCGCCGAGGTGCTCCTGATGCGTGGCGACCGCGTGCTCATCGAGACCCCGACGTACCCCCACGCGGCTGAGGCGCTGCGCGAGGCGGGAGCGCGTCTCGTGACCGTTCCGGTGACGACGGCGGAAGGATGGGACATCGAGCGTCTGCGCGAGGCGGCACGTCGCACCGGGCCGGCGCTCGCCTACCTGATGCCGACCTTTCAGAATCCCACCGGGCGCACCATGAGTCGGGAGGAGGAGGCCGCCGTCTGGGATGCCACGCGGCGGGGCTGCACGCTCGTCGTCGATGACACCACCGCCGATCTGTCGTTCGGAGAACTGCCACCGCTGGCGTTGCTTCACGATGAGGTCATCCGGGTCGGTTCGCTCGGCAAGACCGTGTGGGGCGGCCTGCGGGTCGGGTGGGTGCGAGCGACCCCCGAGGTGGTGCACCGGCTGCACTCGGGCCGTCCCGCTCGTGACCTCGGCACGCCCGAGTTCGAGCAGGCGGTCGCTGCCAAGCTCATGGCCCGGATGCCGGAGATCCTTCCGCAGCGTGCGCAACTGCTTTCGGCCGGCTACCGGTCGCTGCGCGCAGCCCTGCAACGCGCGCTGCCGGAGTGGGACGTGCCCGAGGTCGGCGGAGGCGTCGCCCTGTGGGTGGGGCTCCCGGCCCCGCTGAGTTCGCCCCTGGTGCTCGGGGCTCGGGGCCAGTCGGTGTATCTGAGCGCCGGATCCCGGTTCGCCGTCGACGGCAACCACGAGAACCGGCTGCGCATCCCGTTCACGGCGCCGCCCGCGGCGCTCGAGCACGCGGTCGACGTGCTCGCGGACGTCTGGGATCGGGTGTGCGCCGGATTGCCCACGAACGGCCCGCCGCCGGTCGACGCGCTCGTATGACTCCTGCGGCCACATGGGCGGACGCAGGAGGGAGCCTCAGCGCGACAGACGAAGGGTGTCGGCCGCCTCGGCAGCGCTCCAGAACTCTCCGACCGGGCGGAATGTCCGCGACGCGACGTGGAAGCGCAGCGCCCGGAAGCGCATGCCTGCGGGAGTGGCACCGCTTTCGATGAGACCGCGGACGATGCCGTCTCGGTCGACGACGCGCCAACGGTCTGCGCCGACGGCGATCAATCCCGGAGCGGGCGGCGGTGCGAGTGTGATCATGGGCTCTTCTCCTCCTACCGGAACAGTAGGAGGGGCCTCCGACACTCGGCCGGGAACAGCGGACGGGCCGGGATCGTTGGCTAGGGTGAGACCTCGCGAAAGCGGGAGAACGGAGCTATCCATGACCACGACCTTCATCCTCGCCGGCGGCTGTTTCTGGTGCCTCGACGCCGCGTACCGCGCGCTCAACGGGGTGTCCGAGGTCGTCTCGGGCTACATCGGCGGTGCGGTGCCCGACCCCAGTTACGAGGCGGTGTGCACCGGGACGACGGGCCACGCCGAGGCCGTCTCGGTCACTTTCGACCCCGACGTGATCCCGGCCGACGTGATCCTCGATGCCTACTTCACGATGCACGACCCGCGGCAGCTCAATCGACAGGGCGCCGATGTAGGCACGCAGTACCGCTCGGCGATGTTCCCGACCGACCGTGCCCAGGCCGAGCTGTTCGCAACCGCACGCGACCGAGCCGACGAGCTCTGGGGCGGTGGGGTCGTCACCACCATCGAGCCCGCCGACACGTTCTACCCGGCCGAGGACTACCACCAGGACTTCTTCGCGAAGAACCCGGGCCAGGGCTACTGCCTCGCGGTCGCGGTGCCGAAGGTGAACAAGGTGCGCGCTCGCTTCGCGGAGTACGCCCGCAGCTGATCACTCCCCACCCCGCTCACGACGGCGGTTCTGCACAGAGGTGCGGGACCGCCGTCGTCGCGTGTGCACCCCCGGCGAAGCTGAGAGGGCTCCGGCGCCCGACGGGCACTCGGGCGCCGGAGCATCCGAGCAGCGAGTCCATCCTCGGTGCCCATCGTCGAAGGAGCAGACATGTCCGACCGCATCACCGTCATCGGCAACATCGCCACCGAGCCCGAACAGCGCCGCACCGGAACCGGGGTGCCGGTGACCTCGTTCCGTCTCGCGAGCACGCAGCGCCACCGCGATCAGCAGTCGGGGGAGTGGGTCGACGGCGCGACCAACTGGTACCGCATCAGCGTCTTCCGCACCCTGGGTGAGAACGCGTTCGCCTCGTTGCGCAAGGGGCAGCGAGTGCTGGTCGACGGGCGCCTCCGTCTCCGGGAGTGGGAGGCGAACGGGAAGAAGGGCACCGAGGTCGAGATCGACGCCGATGCGATCGGCCCCGACCTGAAATGGGGCACCGCGGTCTTCCATCGCAAGGCCGCGGGCGAAGCATCGGCCAGCGGGCAGCCGGCCGACGAGCCCGACTGGTCGGTGCCCGGCTCGACCGGGTCGAACGCTCCCGAAGGCGGCGACGGGGCGTGGGTGGCCGCAGGGGCAGCCGGGGAAGCGGGTCCGACTCCCTTCTGACACCGTCGACGGGTCGCGGCCGCTCCCGCCCTAGACTTCTGGTGTGCGTGAGCCCCGGTCCTCTGTCGGTCGACGCGGTTCCGTTCTTCTTGTACTCGTTTTCGGCGCGCTGAGCCTCGGCGCGTGCGCCCCGTCGCCGTCCGAGCCGGCTCCGTCCGCTTCGGAGTCGGCCGATGCGCCGCCGCTGGCGGGGGCCGTGCTCGTTCCGAATGGCACCGCCGCCGACAACCTTCCGCTGTTCACCTCGGTGATGCGCTCGGTGGCGTCGTCGGCGGAGTCCGTCGCGGGCCGCGCATACATCGACGCCCTCGTGGCAGCCGGCTTCGACAAGGGCGCCATGCAGGTGACCGCCGATCGGACATCCGTCGGAGACCCGGTCGACAGTCTGCAGTTCTCGGTGTCGTGGCAGGGCGAGTGCCTGGTGGGGCAGGTGGGGCCGTCGACCCCGGCTCCGACGGCACTCGTCCTCCCCGAGCTGGACAGCGGCGGGTGCCTCGTCGGCGACACGCGCTCGATCGACTGGTGAACGACGTCGCGGCTGAACGGCGCGGCAGGCCGCACTAGACTCGATTCGTTATGGCTGAGTACATCTACTCCATGGTCCGCGCCCGCAAGGCCGTCGGCGAGAAACTGATCCTCGACGACGTCACGATGGCATTCCTCCCCGGTGCCAAGATCGGCATGGTCGGCCCCAACGGTGCCGGAAAGTCGACGATCCTCAAGATCATGGCGGGGCTCGATCAGCCCTCCAACGGCGAGGCGAAGCTGGCGCCGGGGTTCACCGTCGGCATCCTCATGCAGGAGCCCGAGCTCGACGACGACAAGACCGTGCTCGAGAACATCGAGGCGGGTGTGGCGATCAAGCCCAAGCTCGACCGCTTCAACGAGATCTCGGCTCTCATGGCCGATCCCGACGCGGACTTCGACACGCTGCTCGCCGAGATGGGAACGCTGCAGGAGGAGATCGACGCCGCCGACGGTTGGGATCTCGACTCGCAGCTGCACCAGGCCATGGAGGCGCTGCGCACCCCGCCCGCCGACGCCCCGGTGGCGCCCCTCTCGGGCGGTGAGCGACGTCGCGTCGCGCTCGCCCGGCTGCTGCTCCAGAAGCCCGACCTGCTCCTGCTCGACGAGCCCACCAACCACCTGGACGCCGAGAGCGTCCTCTGGCTCGAGCAGCACCTCCAGGCGTACAAGGGTGCTGTGATCGCCATCACCCACGACCGGTACTTCCTCGACAACGTCGCGGAGTGGATCGCAGAGGTCGACCGCGGCCGGCTCATCGGCTACGAGGGCAACTACTCGACCTACCTGGAGAAGAAGGCCGAGCGCCTCGACATCCAGGGCAAGAAGGACGCCAAGCTCGCGAAGCGTCTCAAGGACGAGCTCGAATGGGTGCGGAGCTCCGCGAAAGGGCGCCAGACCAAGTCGAAGGCTCGTCTGGCACGCTACGAGGAGATGGCCTCCGAGGCCGAGCGCACGCGCAAGCTCGACTTCGAGGAGATCCAGATCCCGGCCGGCCCCCGGCTGGGAAGTGTCGTCATCGATGCCAAGAAGCTGCACAAGGGCTTCGGCGACCGCGTCCTGATCGACGGCCTGAGCTTCAACCTGCCGCCCAACGGCATCGTCGGCGTCATCGGTCCCAACGGAGTCGGAAAGACCACACTCTTCAAGACGATCGTCGGCCTCGAGCCCCTCGACGGTGGCGATCTGAAGATCGGCGAGACCGTCAAGATCAGCTATGTCGACCAGTCGCGGGGCAACATCGACCCCGAGAAGACGCTGTGGGAGGTCGTCTCCGACGGCCTGGACATCATCACGGTCGGCAAGATCGAGATCCCCTCGCGCGCCTACGTCTCGAAGTTCGGATTCAAGGGTCCGGACCAGCAGAAGAAGGCCGGCGTGCTCTCGGGCGGTGAGCGCAACCGTCTCAACCTCGCGTTGACGCTCAAGGAGGGCGGCAACCTGCTGCTCCTCGACGAGCCCACCAACGACCTCGATGTCGAGACGCTCAGCTCGCTCGAGAACGCTCTGCTCGAGTTCCCGGGCTGCGCGGTGGTCATCACCCACGACCGGTGGTTCCTCGACCGCATCGCCACGCACATCCTCGCCTACGAGGGCACCGCCGAGAACCCGGCGCAGTGGTACTGGTTCGAGGGCAACTTCGAGGCGTACGAGGCGAACAAGATCGAGCGACTCGGCGCCGATGCGGCCAACCCCGCGAAATCGACCTACCGCAAGCTCACCCGTGACTGACGACGTGGTGGCCTCGGTGGTCACGACCGCCGGGGCCACCCGCGTGCACATCCCCATCCACCTGCGGTGGGGGGATCTCGACGCCCTCGGACACGTCAACAACACCTCGATGCTCAAGCTGCTCGAAGAGGCGCGACTCCGCGCGTTCTGGAAGCCCGAGGTCGGATTGACGGGACCGTCGACGGCGATCCTCGACGCGCTCGATCTCTCCGCTGAGACGATGACCCTCATCGCCCGGCAGGAGATCGAGTACCTGCTGCCCGTGCCCTACGGCCAGCGTCCGCTCGAGGTGCAGATGTGGATCGGCCGCATCGGCGGCTCGAGCATCGACGTCTGCTACGAGGTGTTCAGCCCGCGTGGCGACAGCCCCCAGCGCTGCTACGCCCGCTCGACCGCCGTCGTCGTGATGGTCTCGACCAGCTCCGGGCGCCCGGTGCGGCTGAGCGATGAGATGCGAGCGGCGTGGGCGCCGATCGTCGGCGATCCGATCAGCTACTCCCACCGGCGCTGACCGGCGGGCGGTCCTCGTCTGCGGGCACGCGGACCATGATCTCCTGGGCCACGCTGGCCACGAGTGACCCGTCCCGGTCGTAGATGCGACCCGTCGACAGGCCTCTCCCGCCGCGTGCGCTCGGAGACTCCTGTACGTAGAGCAGCCACTCGTCGACGCGAGCGTAACGGTGCCACCACATCGCGTGGTCGAGGCTGGCCACCTTCAGTCCGGGAGTCGCCCAGGCGAGCCCGTGGGCACGGAGGACGGGCTCCTGGATGGTCAGGTCGCTGAGGAACGCCAGCGCCGCGCGGTGGATCGTCGGATCGTCCGGCAGCCGCGAACGGGTGCGGGCCCAGACCGCCTGCCGTGAGGTCGCCGGGAACGACGGCTCGAGGTAGATGGGCGTCGTGACGTGTCGCAGCTCGATGGGGCTCGCGGCGAAGATCCGGCGGCTTGTGGGGTGCAGACCGCTCAGCTGCTGCTCGAGACCGGGGAGGTCCTCGGGCTGCGGGATACCCACCGGCATGGGCTCGGCGTGCTCGATGCCCGGGTCCTCGTCCTCGAACGACGCGATCATCGAGAAGATCGGCATCCCGTTCTGGAACGCCTGCGTCCGACGCGTCGAGAACGATCGCCCGTCGTGGATCCGATCGACCGAGAAGGTGATGTTGCGCGAGGAATCGCCCGGACGGAGGAAGTACCCGTGCATCGAATGCGGGACGCGCTCGGGGGGAAGCGTGCGGATGGCGGCGACCGTCGCCTGTGCGAGCACCTGCCCGCCGAACACCCGCCCCTGGGGCATCACCTGCGAGGCGCCGGTGAAGATGTCCTCGGTCGTGCGGGCCTCGGAGGACGACAGGTCGAGCACGCGCAGCATCGCAGCGACGGGGTCGGCTCCGCCGGGCAGGGGGTCGGAGACGGGTGCTCCGCTTTCATCGGCCATCGCTCGGTAGTCTAGGACGGATGTCCGCCCGCCTCCTCTTCCCCCGACCCGCGGTCGCGCGCGATGTCCTGACCTTCGCCGGACGCGCGGCTCGGCTCGGAGACGGCGTGGTGCGCCTGCAGGCCCGCAAGGGCGTCCTGGCGATGACGTGCGCGCCGCTCGCGCCGCGTTCGCTCGTGGACGCCACGCCGTTCGTCCTCGGAATGCGGACGGCACCGGTCGATCCGGAACTGGAGTGCGACCTGGCGATCGATGCGGCCGCTCTCGCGCCCGATCTCGATGAGCGAGTGCTCCGCCTTCCCGACAGCGCCGTCACGGCGTCGTGGGCCGGGGTCTCTCCGCCGCGCACCGGCTGGCGGGACGGCGGCGCCCTGGACTCCGCGCGCGTGTCGCTGCGCGCACAGTGGGGCATCGCCGCCGTGGCCCGCCAGCTGCCCACCGGCGCCGGGGACGACGTGGTGCACCTCGTGCGTTCGGCCGTCTGGGGCGAGTCCGACGCCGATCTGGAGGGACTGCCGCGCGGGGTCGCCTTCGCGGCGGTCGGGCTGGGCTTCATCGGCGGGGCGGAGGAGCCGACGCTGCGCCGGACCGACGTGTGGACACGCGTGAGCTTCGCGCGGGGCCACGTGCTCACCCGGGGTCCCGTCGCGATGGGGCTCACCCCCGTGCGTGCGACCGGCAACGCGGGCTGAGGGGTCGGCCGAAGCGTCAGGCGGTGTCGGCCCGGCCCGGACGCAGCGGCAGGGAGGGCGCGTGGGATGTCGGGGCCGGCCCGATGCCCGCGGGCTCGAAGGTGTTCACCATCGCGTGCGCGGCCCGCTCGAGGTAGTCCCACAGCGTCGCTTCGTGCAACGGTGCGAGCTCGAGCTCGTCGACAGCGGTGCGCATGTGCCGGAGCCAGCGGTCCCGCGCGTCGGGGTCGACGTGGAAAGGACGATGTCGCATCCGTAGGCGCGGGTGTCCGCGCTGCTCGCTGTAGGTCGTGGGGCCGCCCCAATACTGCTCGAGGAACATGCGCAGGCGGTCGGCGGCGGGCCCGAGGTCGTCCTCGGGGTACATCGGTCGCAGCACATCGTCGCCGGCGACCTCGCGGTAGAAGACATCGACCAGGCGCACGAAGGTACCGTGCCCGCCGATCTCGTCGTAGAAGCTGCGGGTGTCGGTCACGGCGTTCCCTTCGGGTCATCGGGTGCGGCGTCCGGGGAGCCGTCAGGGGCGCTGCGGTTGCGCTTGGGGCGCCAGTGCGGTCGCAGCTTCGCCGGCGGCGGGGTGACGGGGTGGGGCTTCGTCCTGGGCGGATTGGCGCCGCGGATGCTCTGAGCGCCGTCGTAGCCGCTCAGCACGATCGAGTTCAGCTGGGGCAGCTTGACACCGAGGGCGTCGATCGCGTGCTTCAGCCGCAGTCGCAGCGCCCGCGCGACGTCGTCCTTGGCGTTGGGTCTGGTCTTCATGACCAGCCGGATGACCAGCGCGTCGTCGTTGACCGATTCCAGGCCCCAGATCTCGGGCTTGTCGATGATGCGATTGCGCCACTTCGATTCGCGTGACATCTCTTTTGCGGCATCCAGCATCGTCTGCTCGACGCTGTCGACGTCGGTGTCGGCGGGCACCGCGAGGTCGATGATCACGCGCGACCATCCCTGCGACATGTTGCCGATGCGGGTGATCTCGCCGTTGCGGACGAACCACAGGGTCCCGTTGACGTCGCGCACATGGGTCACGCGGACGCTGACGTACTCCACGATCCCGGTCGCGAGCCCGAGGTCCACCACGTCGCCGATGCCGATCTGGTCTTCCGCGACGATGAACATGCCGTTGAGCACGTCCTTGACGATGTTCTGCGCGCCGAAACCGAGTCCGGCGCCGATCGCGGCCGACAGCAGCGTGAACGACCCGAGGATGCCGGGGTTGAGCACGCCGACGATCATCAGGACGGCGACGATCACGATCGTCACGTTCACGATGTTGGTGAAGATCGACCCGAGCGTGCGGGTCCGCTGGACGATACGCACCTGGGCGAGCGGCGACATGTCGATCGCGCGGGTGTCCTCGGCCTCGGCGCGAGCCTTGGCCCCTCGGACGATGCGGTCGACGATCCGGGCGATCAGGCGCCGCATCAGCCACGAGATGACGAAGGCGCCGAGCACGATCATCAGCACCGACAGCACGTTCCGCCCGGCTTCGGTGAGGAACCGCCAGAATTCATCCGAGGCGAAGGTCCATTCGAACGGGCCGGGGGTGGTATCGAGGGGTGTCATCGATCCGATCCTAACGACGGCCGTGATGACCCCGCCGAGAGCGCCGCGATCAGACGTCCAGGCCCGGCTGAGCGAGCCCGTGGGCGATCAGGACCGCGTGCACGCGGTCCCGGGCCGGGAGCTTGGTCAGGATCCTGCCCACATGCGTCTTGACGGTCGACTCGCTGAGGAAGAGCTCGCCGGCGATCTCGGCGTTCGTGAGCCCGCGTCCCATGGCCTGCAGCACCTCGGCCTCGCGCGCGGTGAGGGTGGTGGGGGTCACCGGATGCGGCTCAGGCAGGCCCGATGCGGTGACGAGCTCGATCATGCGACGTGTGATGCGGGGCGACAGCGTCGCCTCGCCGGCGGCGACCGCGCGAACCGCGGCGACCAGCTCGTCACCGCGGGCATCCTTGAGCAGAAAGCCACCGGCGCCGGCACGCAGGGCGCCGAACGCATACTCGTCGAGGTCGAAGGTCGTCAGCACGAGCACGGCGACCGCGGGATGGTCCCGCCGGATGCGCGCCGTCGCCTCGAGCCCGTCGACGCCGGGCATCCGCACATCCATCAGCACGACATCCGGCTCCAGCGAACGGACCGCGTCCAGGGCGGCCGCACCGTCGGCTGCCTCGCCGACGACCTCGATGTCGTCCGTCGCGTCGAGCACCATCCGGAACCCGAGTCGGATGAGGGTCTGATCGTCCACGATGATCACGCGGATGCGCGGAAGGGGCTCAGCTGTCATGGGGTTCCTCGTCGAGGGGCATGCGGGCGCTCACGAGCCAGCCGCGGGATGCGCGGGGCCCGGCCGTGACCGATCCTCCGGCCAGTTCGACGCGTTCGCGGAGACCGCGAAGACCGTACCCGCTCGCCGAGGCCGGGGGCTGGGTCACCGGCTCGCCGTCGTCGGCGACGCGGATCTCGACGGCATCGGCGCGGTAGTCCACGCTGACGTCGATCCGTTCGGCACCGCGGGCGTGGCGCATGGCGTTGGTCACGCTCTCCTGCACGATGCGCGAGATGGCCAGCTGGGTCGCGCTGCTGAGCGGGGGACGGTCGCCTGCGACGGTCAGTGTCGCGTCGAAGCCGGCGGCCCGCGCCGAGGCGACGGTCTCAGCCGTGGTGTCGCGGGCCAGCGGCGCCAGGGGGGCGGCATCGGCCTCGCGGAGCACGCCGAGCGTCGCGCGCATGTCGCGGAGCGCTTCGCGGCCGGTGGCGGCGATCGCCGCGGCGCCCGGTCGCGCCCGGTCGATGTCGGTGGACGCGGCGACCCCCTCGGCGAGAGCGACCATCACGGTGAGCGAGTGGGCGACGATGTCGTGCAGCTCGCGCGCGATGCGGTCGCGCTCAGCCGCGCCCGCGAGTTGGGCCTGCTGGTCGCGCTCGACGACCAGCTGTCGCGAGCGGTCGATGAGGGCGGCGACGTAGCGCTTCCGGTTGCCCACATTGGTGCCGATGAGCGCGCCGATCGTGGTCGTGATCGTCTCGCCCACGATGGCGTTCCACGCGATCATCGGGCTGATGGCGCCCGTGAATCCGAGGGTCGCGGCCGTGCCGCCGAGGATCGCGAGCGCGACCCCGGAGGCGATCAGACAGAGCCGCGTATTGCCGTAGACGGCGAGCGAGTACGCGGCGACGCACAGCAGCGGACCACCCACGGCGACGGGTGCCAGCAGGTAGGTGTGCGCGACGAGCACGGCCAGCACGAACACGGTGCGGGGAAAGCGGCGGCGCAGCAGCAGTGACGCGCAACCCAGCACGATGAGGGCGACGACGACGGGACCCGTCGCGGGCCACAGTGCCGCGAGTCCGGCGGCCTGGTCTTCGCGTCCGCGGAAGGTCGTGGCGGGGACGAGCGAGAGCAGCAGGCAGACACCCGCGATGAGGATGTCGGCGACGAGGGGATGACGCGCCCAGAAACGCCGGAACAGGCCCGGGGCGCGAGGGAGCCGCAGCTCGTCATCGGCTGACGATGAGCTGCGGCTTCCGGGGGACACTCCTGGAACCCTACGCGTCTCGGGTGCGCAGCACCGCCCAGCCGCCCAGGAGCGTGGCGACGGGCCAGGCGATGAGCGTGATCAGGGAAGGCCAGAAGTCCTCGGCGCCGGGGGAGGTGATGACCTGCGCCGCGGCGGCGGGCAGGTACGCGCCGAGGTCGACGATCCACGCCCAGGCCTCGCCGCCGAGGGCGAACAGGGTCAACACGATCGGCAGGACGAACATGATCCCCACCGTCGCGGCGATCGCGCCGGCGCCGTTGCGGATGATGAAGCCCCATCCGAGCCCGAGGAGGGCGAAGGTGGCCATGGCGAGCACGCCGAGAGCGAGAGGCACGATCGACCGCTCGGGATCGGACCAGTCGATCCCGCGGTCGCCGAAGATCGGCGCGGAGGCCAGGACGGCGATGGTCGAGGTCACGACGGTGGTGATCGCCAGGACCAGAGCCACCACGATCCCCTTGGCTGCGAGCACGACGCCGCGGCGCGGCTCGGCGGTCAGGGTCGAACGGATCATCCCGGTGGAGTACTCGCCGGTGATGGCCATCGCTCCGAGGATGCCGGCGACGAGCATCGTGAACTGCATCGGCGCGACGATCGCGACCACCGGGTTGAAGCCGCCGCCGAAGTCGGTCGAGGCCCAGGCCATCATGAGCGAGATGCCGACCGCGAGCGCGGCGGTCACGCCCAGCGACCACCAGGTGGAACGCAGGGTGAGCAGCTTGATCGTCTCGCTGCGGACGACACGGCCGAACGAGAGTCGGGCGTCGGTGGGTGCGACGCGGGTCGGTGCCGAGGTGGTGGCGGTGGTCGCGCTCATCGCACGGCTCCCTTCGTCTGGTACTCCACAGCGCCCTCCGTCAGGGCGAGGTAGGCGTCTTCGAGCGAGCCGGCCCGTGGGGTGAGCTCGTGCAGCGCGATGCCGTTCGCAGCCGCGAGGTCCCCGATCGCCGGCGCAGCGAGGCCGGTGATCTGGAGGAGCCCGGGCTCACCGCTGGTCACCGACACGTCGGGGCCGGCGACGAGGCGGGCGAGGTCGTCGGCGCGCGGGCTGCGCACGACCACGGTGTTGCTCGTCCACGCGCGCACGAGCTCGTCGATGCTCGCATCCGCGAGCACGCGGCCACGGCCGAGCACGATCACGTGGTCGGCGGTGAGGGCCATCTCGCTCATCAGGTGGCTCGACAACAGCACCGTGCGGCCCTGCGCCGCCTGACCGCGGACGAACTGGCGGACCCAACGGACCCCTTCGGGGTCGAGACCGTTCACCGGCTCGTCGAGGATCAGCGTCTGCGGGTCGCCGAGGAGCGCCGCGGCGATGCCCAGTCGCTGACCCATCCCGAGCGAGAACTTGCCCGCCCGCTTGCCGGCGACTGATCCCAGTCCGGTGATCTCGATCACCTCGTCGACGCGGGAGCGCGGGATGCCGTGCGTCGCGGCCATCGCGCGCAGGTGGTTGCGTGCGCTGCGTCCGGTGTGCACCGCCTTGGCATCGAGCAGGATGCCGACTTCGGTCAGGGGTGAACGCAGGGAGCGGTAGTCCTGACCGTCGATCGTGACGCTTCCCGCCGACGGGCGGTCGAGGCCCACGATCATGCGCATCGTGGTGGACTTGCCCGCGCCGTTCGGACCGAGGAACCCGGTCACCTTTCCGGACTGGACGGTGAAGCTCACGCCGTCCACGGCCGTCTTGTCTCCATACCTCTTGGTGAGGCCATCTGCAACGATCATGCGCATCACGCTATCGATGCGGGTTCCGCCGGCGCGTCGGCCGGCGGGACCGGAAACGCGTGACGGGGATCGTACCGTGGTACGACCCCCGTCACGCGTTCGGAATGACTCAGTCCTGCGCGTCGCGCTCCTGCACCGACAGAGCCCGCTCCACGCCGGCGAGGTTCTCGGCGACGAGTCGACGGAGGGCCGCGGGGGCGTCGGCATGCTGTGCGAGCCAGGCGCGCGTGGCATCGCGCAGCCGGACGTCGGCGAGGGCTGCGGGGTAGAGCCCCACGATGAGGTACTGCGCGATCTGATAGCTGCGCGATTCCCAGATGGGAAGCAGCATCCCGAAGTACTCGTCGATGTAGGGCGTCAGCAGCGACACGCCGGCCGGGTGGGTGAACCCGATCGCGGCGGAGCGGACGACCGTGTTGGGCAGATCGGCCTGTTCCACCAGCGACGTCCACGCCGCCCGCTTCGCCTCGGCCGTCGGCAGTGCGGCCCGCGCCTGGGCTGCGAGCTCGCCGCCCTTCGCGGTGTTGTCGGCGGCCAGGGCGGCATCGATGTCGGATGCCTCGACCTCACCGGACGCGGCGAGGGACACCAGCAGGGCCCACGACAGGTCGGCATCGATCTCGAGGCCCGAGAGCTCCGTCTCACCGGATCGCAGCGCACGCACGACCGCCGCGTGCTCGGGTGTGGATGCCGCCGATGCGAAGGCCGTCACGAACTGCAGCTGGCTGTCGCTCCCCGCCTCGGCCTCGCGCGCGAGGGCCCACAGTCCGTCGGCGACGCGCTCGCGGGCGGCATCCCGGGTCTCCGGCGCGACGTACGCGTTGGCCGCCAGCTGGAGCTGCGCCAGCGTTGTGCGCACCGTGGTCGACTCCGTCTCGGTGCCGATGTTGCGCAGCACGAGATCGATGTAGTCGGTGGCGGAAGCTTCGGCGTCGCGCGTCTGATCCCACGCCGCGCCCCACACCAGCGAGCGCGCCAGCGGGTCGCTGATGCCCGCCAGGTGCTCGATGGCCGTCCGCAGCGAACGGTCGTCGAGACGGATCTTGGCATAGGCCAGGTCTGCGTCGTTCAGGAGGACGAGATCCGGCTGGTGGCGCCCCTTCAGCTCGGGCACCTCGGTGAGGTCGCCGTCGACGTCGAGCTCGACATGGTGCGTCCGCACGAGTGCGCCGTCCTGCAACGAGTAGAAGCCGACGCCGAGTCGGTGCGGTCGGATGGTCGGGTAGTCCGCCGGAGCGGTCTGCACGATCGCGAATCGCGTGATCACGCCGTCGGAGTCGGTCGAGATCTCAGGCTCGAGCGTGTTCACGCCGGCCGTCTCGAGCCACTTCTTCGACCAGGTCGCCAGCTCGCGGCCGCTGGTGGCCTCGAGCTCGGTGAGGAGGTCGGACAGTTCCGTGTTCCCCCAGGCGTGCTTGCGGAAGTAGGCCGAGACGCCCGCGAAGAACGCCTCGACGCCCACCCACGCGGCGAGCTGCTTGAGGACGGACCCGCCCTTGGCGTAGGTGATGCCGTCGAAGTTGACCTGCACGTCTTCGAGGTCGGTGATCTCGGCGACGACCGGGTGGGTCGAGGGGAGCTGGTCCTGACGGTAGGCCCAGGTCTTCTCCATCGCGTTGAAAGTCGTCCAGGCTTCGGTCCACTCGGTGGCCTCGGCGGTCGCGATGGTCGATGCCCACTCGGCGAACGACTCGTTCAGCCAGAGATCGTTCCACCACTTCATCGTCACGAGATCGCCGAACCACATGTGCGCCAGCTCGTGGAGGATCGTGACGACGCGGCGTTCCTTCACCGCGTCGGTGACCTTGGAGCGGAACACGTAGGTCTCGGTGAACGTCACCGCGCCGGCGTTCTCCATCGCACCGGCGTTGAACTCGGGGACGAAGAGCTGGTCGTACTTCGCGAAGGGGTAGGGGACCCCGAACTTCTCCTCGAAGTATGCGAAGCCCTGGCGCGTCTTCTCGAACACGTAGTCGGCGTCGAGGTGATGCCACAGGCTCTTGCGGGCGTATACGCCGAGGGGGATGACGCGTCCGTCCGCGCTCGTGAGCTCGGAGAAGACCTGCTCGTACGGGCCCGCGACGAGCGCGGTGATGTAGGACGAGATGCGCGGGGTGGGCTCGAACGCCCAGGTCGCGGTGCCCTCGTCGCCGGCGACCGGCTCGGGGGTCGGGGAGTTCGACACGACCTTCCACTGCGCCGGCGCGGTGACCGTGAAGCGGAACTCCGCCTTGAGGTCGGGCTGCTCGAACACCGCGAAGACGCGGCGCGAATCGGGCACTTCGAACTGCGAATACAGGTAGACCTCGCCGTCGACCGGGTCGACGAACCGGTGCAGGCCCTCGCCGGTGTTCGTGTACAGGCAGTCGGCGTCGACGATGAGCTCGTTCTGCGCGGCGAGACCGTCCAGAGCGATGCGCGAGTCGGCGAATGCCGCGAGGTCGATTGCACGACCGTTCAGGGTGATCTCGCGCACCTCGCGGGCGATCAGGTCGACGAACGTCGACGCGCCCTCGGCGGCGGTGAAGCGGATGACCGTTCGGGAGCGGAACGCCTCCGCGCCGACGGTGAGGTCCAGGGCGATGTCGTAGGACTGCGTATCGACGATCGCGCGGCGCTGCTGCGCCTCGATGCGGGTGAGGTTCTCTCCAGGCACGTGCGTTCTGCTCCCAGGGTCGGGGTGGGGATTCGAGGCCGCGCGCTGCTGGCGCCGACGGCAACCGTGCCAGCCTACGCTTTCGGGGCCTCCACGTTCATAGGATGGTGCCATGCGCATCCACATCGCGACCGACCACGCCGGTCTCGAGTTCTCCACCCAGCTCCAGCACCACCTCGCCGAGGCCGGCCACGACGTGGTCGATCACGGTCCGATCGAGTACGACGCGCTCGATGACTATCCGGCCTTCTGCATCCGCGCCGCCCAGGCGGTGGTGCGCGATCAGCAGGCGGGCATCGAGACCCTCGGCGTCGTGTTCGGCGGGTCGGGCAACGGTGAGCAGATCGCCGCGAACAAGGTGCACGGCGTGCGAGCCGCCCTCGTGTGGAACCTGGCGACCGCCGAGCTGGCGCGCGAGCACAACGACGCGAACGTGATCGCCGTCGGAGCCAGACAGCACACGTTCGAGGAGGCCGTGTCGTTCATCGACCGCTTCGTCGAGACACCGTTCAGCGGTGAGGAGCGTCACGCCCGCCGCATCGCGCAGCTCGCCGCGTACGAGGCCGACGGCAGTCTGCTGCCGGATCCCCGCGAGGCGGGCGGAGGCCTCGCGTCGCCGCTTCCCGCGAGCGACTCGTTCGACCCGGAAGTGGGCTGATGCCCGAGGGGCATTCCGTCCACCGCATCGCCCGGCAGTTCGATCGGAACGTCGTGGGACGGCGCGTCCACGCGTCGAGCCCGCAGGGCCGGTTCGCCGAGGGCGCGACGGTGTTGGACGGCCGTGAGGCGGTCGAGGCGCGAGCGGTCGGCAAGCAGATGTTCCTCTCTTTCGACGGCGACGTGTGGCTGCGCGTGCACCTGGGCATGTACGGGGCGTGGGACTTCGCCGGTGAGATCGTCGCCGACCCCACGATCGCCTCCGCGAACGGGCGGATGGGCCAGACGAATCAGCGCGGGACCCAGCTCGATGCCGTGTACGACAGCGCGGGCGAGAACTCGCTCAGCTCGATCGGCGCACCTCGTCGCTCTCGCGGGCGGGTGCGCATGAGCGAGCAGACGACGGGCCTCGGAGGCGACGCGGCCGACGAGGCGGAGTGGCCGCCGCCGGTGGTCGGACAGGTTCGGCTGCGCCTGCTCACCGACGTGACCTGCGCGGATCTCCGCGGGCCCACGGCGTGCCAACTGCAGACGCCCGATGAGGTCGAGGCGACCATCGCGAAGCTCGGGCCCGACCCCCTCGTCGACGACCCCGCCGCGGGGGAGGAGCGGTTCACGGCCGTGGTGCGCCGCAAGCCCACGCCGATCGGACTGCTCCTCATGGATCAGGCAGTCGTCAGTGGCATCGGCAACGTGTACCGGGCGGAGATGCTCTTCCGCGCGCGTCTGAATCCCCACACGCCAGGGCGCGAGGTGCCGGAGGAGACGGTCCGCGGGCTCTGGCGCGACTGGGTGCGCCTGCTGGCCATCGGCGTCGAGACCGGTCAGATGATGACGATGGACGACCTCGACCCCGAGGCCTGGCGGCGGGCGATGGCCCACCGCGACGACCGCCACTGGGTCTACCACCGCGCGGGTCTGCCGTGCCGGGTGTGCGGCACGGCGATCGTCCTCGAAGACATGGCGTCCCGCAAGCTCTACTGGTGCCCCAGCTGTCAGAGGTGATCCGATGAGACAGAATCCGAGCTTCGCGATGACCGACGTCGCCGAACTGCGCCGCGTCATCGACGACAACCCGTGGGTCACCCTCGTCGGCACCGGTGAGGCAGGTCTGGTCGCCTCGCACTATGCGGTGCTGCTCGACGGCGACCGCGACGACCTCACGATCGTCGGACACGTCGGTCGGCCCGACGACGCTATCCTCGGGCTCGGTGAGCGGGAGCTCTTGGTGGTGGTGCAGGGTCCCCACGGCTACGTCTCCCCGAGCTGGTACGGCGATGCGGCGGCGGTTCCCACCTGGAACTTCGTGTCGGTGCACCTCTCGGGCGTCCCCGAGATCCTTGAGCCCGAGGAGAACCTCAGGGTGCTCGACCGACTCGTCGATCGTTTCGAGTCGTCGTTCGCTCAGCCCCGCGGCATGTGGTCGCCGCCGAACGACGAGGACTTCGTCCGACGTCTCGAACGCGGAACCGTCGGGTTCCGGCTCACGCCGACGCGGGTGGATGCGAAGCGCAAACTCAGCCAGAACCGCACCGATGACGTGGTCGACACCATCATCGAGCGGGTCGAGGCGGGCGCGTCACCGTACGTCGATCCCCGGCTCGGGGCCGAGATGCGGCGGGCGCACGAGGCGTTGCGCTCTGCGCGCCGGGCGTCCTCGTGAGTCTCGTGCGCGGCGATGTGGTCGACGTCATCGCGGACGTGCGTCTGACGGGACCCGGCCGCACCGATCCCTTCGGCGCGGAGCTGGTCGATGTGCACGTGGCGCGGGAGATCATCGTCGACATCGCGCCGGCCGGGGCTCTGCCGCGGCGCGGTGCGGTGCTCGAAGGATCCGGTGGATGGCTGCTGCCGGGCCTGTGGGATCACCACGTCCATACCGTGCAGTGGGCGCTGGCGGCGCGCCGGGTGGTGCTGGAAGGTGCCGCCTCGGCAGCGGAGGCCGCGGCCCTCATGGGGGCGACGCCCGCCGGGGACGACGGCCGGCGCGTCGGCTCGGGTTTCCGTGATGCGCTCTGGGTCGACCGGCCCGACCTCCCGTTGCTCGACGCCGCGACCGGTGACGTGCCGACGTATCTGATCAACTCCGACGTCCACAGCGTCTGGTTGAACTCCGCGGCGCTCCGGCGCGAAGGGATGTGGGCTGCCGACGGGGTTCTGCGAGAGGAACCCGCGTTCGAGATCTCGCGCCGCCTGAACGCGCTCGACGTCGATCTGGCCGACGCCGCGGTCATGGAGGCGGCACGGGCGGCATCCGCGCGCGGTGTCGTCGGCATCGTCGACCTCGACATGGCCTGGAACGCCGGGGCCTGGGATCGCCGGGTCTCCCGCGGTTTCGACGCGGTCCGCGTCTCGTTCGGGGTCTACGCGAGCTCTCTCGAGCGCGCGATCGAGGCCGGTCTCCAGACGGGGGACGCCATCGATGCCGGCCGGCTGGTGCGCATGGGTCCGTTCAAGGTGATCACCGACGGCTCGCTCGGCACCCGCACCGCCGCGTGCTCCCACCACTACCCGGGGAGGACCGGCGACTTCGGCGTGATGACCGTCCCGCCCGAGGAGCTCACCGCCCTCATGCATCGGGCGACCGGCGCCGGCATCTCGTGCGCCGTGCACGCGATCGGGGACGTCGCGAACAGTCACGCACTCGACGCGTTCGCCGCGACGGGGGCGACGGGCACCATCGAGCACGCGCAGCTGGTCGCTCACGCCGACATCCCGAGGTTTGCGCGGCTCGGGGTCGCTGCCAGCATTCAGCCCGCGCACGCCGTCGACGACCGCGACATGGCCGACGAGTTCTGGGCGGGCCAGACCGCCATCGCCTACCCGCTCCGGGAACTCGCGGATGCCGGTGCGAATTTGCTGTTCGGTTCCGACGCCCCGGTCGCCCCCCTTGATCCGTGGGCGACGATGGCGGCCGCCGTCTTCCGCACCGGCGACGGACGCGGACCGTGGCGACCGCACCAGCGTCTGGATGCCGCGACAGCTCTGGCGGCATCGACCGCGCACGGATCACACGCCGGTACGGCACTGGCACCCGGGGCCCCGTCCGACCTGATCGTGGTCGATCGAGACCCACTGGCGGCTACCGCCGACGGCCTCCGCGCCACGGTCGTGGCCGCGACGCTCCTCGGCGGACGGCTGACGCACGTCGCGTGAGGCCCGGGCGGGACAGGCGGGGCGCACGCACGCGCGGAGCGGCGTGGGGATCGCGAACGATCCCCACGCCGCTGCGCGCGTTCAGGGGCCTTATTCGGCGAGGTGCGCCAGCAGGAACCAGCGGTCCTTGTCGACACCGCGCTTGATCTCGATCGCCACATCCTGGCTCGAGAGGTCGACCTCGTCGAGCCCGTCGATGGCTGCCTGGAGGTCGGCGAGGGCGGCGTCGATGTCGGAGACGATCGCCTTGATCTCCTCGCGCCAGGGCGCGAATCCGGCGGGAACCGCGGTCGTGGTCTTCTCTGCGATGGTCGACACGCGCGAATCCACCGGGAGGCCGAGGGCGACGATGCGCTCCGCGGCGGTGTCGGCGTACTCCTGCGCGTGAGCGACGACGGTGTCGAGCAACTCATGGATCGCGATGAAGTTCGAGCCGCGGACGTTCCAATGGGCCTGCTTGCCGTTGACGACGAGCGCCTGCATCTTGTGGACGACGGGCGTGAGGAACTGCGCCGTGGCGGCCGCGATCTCGGGGTCCGCGGTGAGAGCGGGGGTGGTGGTGGTGGTGGTGTCGGTCATGTCTGCGCCTCCTTCTCGGCAGGTCGAGGCCTGCGCTGAAGGGAACGCTACTCAGCCCAGAACATTCCGCAAGCAAGAGAAGGCTGGGCTCACCAGGGGTAACGTATGCCCGTGACCGTCTCGTCCGCCGCATCCATCCTGCCGTCGGGAGACGAACGGCCCCGCCTGCACCCCACCGTCTTCGTCGCGGCCGGGGCCCGGGTGGTCGGCGACGTCACCCTCGGTGACCACGTGAGCGTCTGGTACAACGCGGTGATCCGCGCCGACCGATCCCCGGTGAGCATCGGCTCGCGGAGCAACGTCCAGGACGGCGTCGTGATCCACGTGGACGCCGCATCGCGCGCGACGATCGGTGACGACGTCTCCATCGGCCACAACGCCGTCGTCCATGGGTGCACGATCGAGGATGGATGCCTCATCGGCATGAACAGCACGGTCCTCAGCGGCGCCGTCGTGGGCGCAGGCTCGCTGGTCGCCGGGGGAGCGGTCGTGCTGGAGGGCACCGTCATCCCGCCCGGATCCCTTGTCGCCGGCGTGCCCGCGAAGGTCAGGCGCGCGCTGACCGAAGACGAGCGGGCCGGCCTCCGGCGCAATGCCGAGACCTACCTCCGTCTGGCCGAGCTGCACGGGGGGATGTGACGCGCGTCGCGGATTCCGGCACGGAGTAGGGCGCCGCACATGGCAGGTCGGACACCGGTGGAGGGGCTGACGAGAATCGAACTCGCATCATCTGTTTGGAAGACAGAGGCTTTACCACTAAGCTACAGCCCCGCATCCGGCCGGAACCGGATGGAGGTCGCGTTCCGCTGGGCCTGACGGCCTCGCGAACAGCAACCCGACGAGTCTAGCGGACTCCGTCGGCTAGACTGAACACGGCCGTTTCCGACGCATGTCGCGGCGCGCCCGGGGCGTAGCTCAGCTTGGTAGAGCGCCCGCTTTGGGAGCGGGAGGCCGCAGGTTCAAATCCTGTCGCCCCGACTACGGCCCCCACGAACCCAGACCACCGATCGGCCGCGCGCTGCGCGGCCGCATAAAGGAGAACGACAGGTATGGTCACCAGCACCGTCGAGACGCTCAGCCCCACCCGGGTGAAGCTCCACATCACGGTCAGCCCGGATGAGCTCAAGCCGAGCATCGCCCACGCATACGAGCACATCGCTCAGGACGTGCAGATCCCCGGCTTCCGCAAGGGCAAGGTGCCCGCCCCGATCATCGACCAGCGCGTCGGCCGTGGCGCGGTCATCGAGCACGCGGTGAGCGAGGGGCTCGACGGGTTCTACCGCGAGGCCGTCACCACCAACGAGCTGCGCGTCCTGGGCCGTCCGTCGGCCGAGGTCGTCGACTGGCCGAGCGATAAGGACTTCACCGGCGACCTCAAGGTCGAGGTCGAGGTCGACGTACGGCCCGATTTCGAGCTGCCGTCCTATGACGACATCACGATCGAGGTCGACGCCGTCGCCACCGACGACGCCGCCATCGACGAGGAGCTCGACCGCCTGCGTGGTCGCTTCGGCACCCTCGTGACCGTCGACCGGCCTGCGAAGACGGGCGACTTCGTCGAGCTCGATCTCGTCGCCACCATCGACGGCAACGAGATCGACCGCGCCGAAGGGGTCTCGTACGAGGTGGGCTCGGGCGAGCTGCTCGAGGGCATCGACGAGGCGGTCGAGTCGCTCACGGCGGGCGAGGACACCACGTTCCGCTCCAAGCTCGTCGGCGGCGACCACGCCGGTGAAGAGGCCGAGGTCGCCGTGACCGTGACCGCCGTCAAGGAGCGCGAGCTCCCCGATGCCGACGACGACTTCGCTCAGATGGCGAGCGAGTTCGACACCATCGCCGAACTGCGCGAGAGCCTCGTCGAGCGCGTCTCGCAGCAGAGCGTCTTCACCCAGGGCGCTGCCGCGCGCGACAAGCTCGTCGACGCGCTCCTCGAGAAGGCCGAGATCCCCGTTCCGGCCGGTCTGGTCGAGGACGAGGTGCACGCACACCTCGAGGGCGAGGGCCGTCTGGAAGACGACGTGCACCGCGCCGAGGTCGCCGAGGCCAGCGAGAAGCAGTTCCGCACCCAGATGATCCTCGACAAGATCGCCGAGGCTCATGAGGTGCAGGTCTCGCAGGACGAGCTCACCCAGTATCTGATCCAGGCCTCCGGCCAGTACGGCATGGCTCCCCAGGACTTCGTCAACGCTCTGCAGCAGAACGGCCAGCTGCCGGTCATGGTCGGCGAGGTCGCCCGCAACAAGGCCCTCGCGATCGTGCTCGGCAAGGTCAGCGTCGTCGACACCGACGGCAAGTCCGTCGACCTGACCGGCTTCATCGCCGTGGAGGGCGAGGAGGGCGCTGCCGACGAGGTCGTCGACGAGGCCGAGGAGATCGCCGACGCGGCCGCCGACGCCGATGCCGTGATCGCCGCCGAGGAGGCGCCGAAGAAGAAGGCTCCGGCCAAGCGCGCGCCGGCCAAGAAGAAGGCCGAGGCCGCCGACGAGGCGCCCGCCGAGGCGGAAGCCGAGAAGGCTCCGGCCAAGAAGGCGCCGGCCAAGAAGGCTCCCGCCAAGAAGGCGCCGGCCAAGAAGGCGGCGGACGACACCGCCGCGGAGTGATCCGCACGCCGGGCTGACCGGCACGGAGGGGGCGGATGCTGCGGCATCCGCCCCCTCCGTCGTCCCCGGCCGCCGGGCGGCTATGCCCACGGCGAACACGGTCGGGGCACGCCGATCGCCTCGGTAGATTCGACACGTCACGAAACTTCGGATCAGGAGCACACATGGCTGACCCCCTCATCGCAACCAGCGTCTTCGACAGACTGCTGAAGGACCGCATCATCTGGCTCGGGTCGGAGGTGCGCGACGATAACGCGAACGAGATCTGCGCGAAGATCCTCCTGCTCGCAGCCGAGGACTCTGAGAAGGACATCTTCCTCTACATCAACTCACCCGGTGGGTCGATCACCGCGGGCATGGCGATCTACGACACGATGCAGTTCGTGCCGAACGACATCGTCACGGTCGGGATCGGCATGGCCGCCTCGATGGGCCAGCTGCTGCTGACGGCGGGCACGAAGGGCAAGCGCTACATCACGCCCAATGCCCGTGTGCTCCTGCACCAGCCGCACGGCGGGTTCGGCGGCACCTCGAGCGACATCCAGACGCAGGCGCAGTTGATCCTCGACATGAAGCGGCGCCTCGCCGAGATCACTGCCGCCCAGACCGGCAAATCTGTCGAACAGGTCAACGCGGACGGTGACCGGGACCGCTGGTTCACCGCGGCCGAGGCTCTCGAGTACGGCTTCGTCGACCACATCCGCGAGTCGGCGACGGACGTCGTCGGCGGCGGCGGCACCGAGAACTGATCGACCGAAGGAGACACAAAACGATGAACACACCCGCCTTCGGCCTTCCCCACGGCGTTGCCCTGCCCTCGAGCCGGTACATCCTGCCGCAGTTCGAGGAGCGCACCGCCTACGGCTACAAGCGCCAGGACCCCTACAACAAGCTGTTCGAAGACCGCGTGATCTTCCTCGGTGTGCAGGTCGACGACGCCTCGGCCGACGATGTCATGGCCCAGCTGCTCGTTCTCGAGTCGCAGGACCCCGACCGCGACATCATCATGTACATCAACTCGCCCGGCGGATCCTTCACGGCGATGACCGCGATCTACGACACGATGCAGTACGTCTCGCCGCAGATCCAGACCGTCGTCCTGGGGCAGGCGGCCTCCGCCGCGTCGGTGCTGCTCGCGGCCGGTGCGCCCGGCAAGCGCCTCGCTCTTCCCAACGCGCGCATTCTGATCCACCAGCCGGCGGTGGGCGAGGCCGGTCACGGACAGGCATCCGACATCGAGATCCAGGCCGCGGAGATCCTCCGGATGCGCACCTGGCTCGAGGAGACGATGGCGCGTCACACCAATCGCACGCAGGAGCAGGTCAACAAGGACATCGATCGCGACAAGATCCTCTCGGCACACGAGGCGATGGAGTACGGCATCGTCGACCAGGTGCTGACCTCGCGTAAGCGGACCCCCGCGGCCATCACCGCCTGAGTCTCGCGACGGCGAACCGAACGGCCCCGGAGCGTTCCGGGGCCGTTCGCGTCCCGTTCGTGGCCGATCCCGACGAAGGTGACGCAAATCCGCTGGTTGTCTGCGGGAGAGGTTAGGCTCGGAACACCGCGTTCCCGTGGGGGACGGCGGCATCCGGCATCCAGGAGGGTACATGGCTCGCATCGGTGAGAGCGCCGACCTGTTCAAGTGCTCGTTCTGCGGCAAGAGTCAGAAGCAGGTCCAGCAGCTGATCGCAGGTCCCGGCGTCTACATCTGCGACGAGTGCGTCGAGCTGTGCAACGAGATCATCGAAGAGCGGATGGCCGAGTCCGGCGACGAGACCGTCGCGGACTTCGATCTGCCCAAGCCCCGTGAGATCTTCTCGTTCCTCGAGGAGTACGTCGTCGGACAGGACCCGGCCAAGCGTGCGCTCTCCGTCGCCGTCTACAACCACTACAAGCGCGTCCGAGCACACACGACGCTGCAGCCGGCCGAGCAGCGCGCGGACGACGTCGAGATCGCCAAGAGCAACATCCTGCTCCTCGGACCGACCGGATGCGGCAAGACGTATCTCGCGCAGACGCTCGCGAAGCGGTTGAACGTGCCGTTCGCCGTGGCCGATGCGACGGCACTGACCGAGGCAGGGTACGTCGGCGAGGACGTCGAGAACATCCTCCTCAAGCTCCTGCAGGCTGCGGACTTCGACGTCAAACGCGCCGAGACGGGGATCATCTACATCGACGAGGTCGACAAGATCGCGCGCAAGGCGGAGAACCCCTCGATCACGCGCGACGTGTCGGGTGAGGGTGTCCAGCAGGCTTTGCTGAAGATCCTGGAAGGAACGGTCGCCTCGGTTCCGCCGCAGGGTGGTCGCAAGCACCCGCACCAGGAGTTCATCCAGATCGACACGACGAACGTGCTCTTCATCGTGGCCGGTGCCTTCGCCGGGCTCGAGGAGATCATCTCCTCGCGCGTCGGCAAGCACGGTGTCGGATTCGGCGCGCGGCTGCAGGAGAAGGACAAGCAGCTCGACCTGTTCCGCGAGGTCGAGCCCGAGGACCTGCACAAGTTCGGCCTGATCCCGGAGTTCATCGGACGTCTGCCCGTCGTGACCTCCGTCGCTCCGCTCGATCAGAAGGCTCTGATCGAGATCCTGACGGGCCCCCGCAACGCGTTCGTGAAGCAGTACCAGCGCATGTTCGAGCTCGACGGTGTCGAGCTCGAGTTCGAGGAGGATGCCCTCCGCGCCATCGCCGACCTGGCTGTCGCCCGCAAGACGGGTGCGCGCGGGCTGCGAGCCATCCTCGAGGACGTGCTGGGTCCGATCATGTTCGAGATCCCCTCGGCCGACGACGTCGATAAGGTCATCGTGACCCGCGCAGCCGTCGACGAGCGTGCGGCACCCACCCTGGTGCTGCGGCAGAAGCGCAAGAGCGCCTGACGTCGCGTTCCTCGCCGGGGCTGCGGTGCAACCGCTGCAGCCCCGTAGCTCGGTCCTGCAGTGTCGGTGGTCGCACATAGTGTCGATGTGCTGTGTCGACCGATTCGGCGTTGCGCGCGGGGAGGACACATCATGGGACGGATCATCTTCGATACGGCGACGTCGCTCGACGGGTTCATCGCGGACTCCGCCAACTCGCTCGCCTGGTTGTTCGCCGTCGAGGGCGGTGAGGCTCCCAGCGACGACCTTCTGCCCGGCGGGGCCGGGGTCGTCGTCGAGGGCTCGACGACGTACGAGTGGGTGCTCGCCGAGTCCGACATCCTCGCCCACCCCGAGCGCTGGCAGGAGTTCCACGGCGACCGCCCGACGTTCGTCTTCACCACGCGGGACCTGCCCCGGCCTCACGGGGCCGACATCACCTTCGTCTCCGGTGCCGTCGGCACGGTGCTTCCGCGCATACGCGCGGTGGCAGGCGATCGCGACATCTGGGTCGTCGGCGGGGGAGACCTGGCCGGTCAGTTCTTCGATGCGGGCGCCCTCGACGAGATCGCCGTATCGATCGCGCCGGTCACGCTCGGGGCGGGCGCACCGCTCCTGCCCCGACGGATCGGATCGGACCGACTCCGGTTGCAGTCCGCCCGTGCCGTCGGGCAGTTCGCGCGGCTGGTCTACGGGGTCGGCGCCGCCTGAGTCGGCGAGCCGTCACGCGTCCAGGCCGCGGCGGGCGAGCAGCGGCTCGATGCGCGCGTCCCGTCCGCGGAAGTCCCGGTAGGCGGCGAGCGGATCGCGCGACCCACCGACGCCGAGGACGAACTCCCGGAACCGGTCGCCGTTCGCTCGCGTCGATCCGCCGTTCTCGTCGAACCACTCGACGGTATCGGCGTCGAGGACCTCACTCCAGATGTACGAGTAGTAGCCCGCGCTGTAGCCGCCGGAGAACACGTGCGCGAAGTAGGTCGACGAATAGCGCGGCCGGACGGCAGGGTCGTCCAGACCGATGTCGGACAGCGCCCGCGCCTCGAAGGCGGCGACATCGTCGACCGCGCCTGCGGCCTCGGCCGAGAGCGAGTGCCACGCGAGGTCGAGCCACGCCGCCGCGAGGTACTCGCTCGTGGCGAACCCCTGGTTGAACGCCCCGGAAGCCTCGAGGCGGGCGACGACCTCGACGGGGAGGGGCTCGCCGGTCTCGACATGTCGGGCGTAGTTCTCGAGGATCTCGGGCCGGAACATCCACATCTCGTTGACCTGGCTCGGGAACTCGACGAAATCGCGGAACACGTTCGTGCCCGCGAAGCTGGGATAGGTCACCCGAGCGAAGAGGCCGTGCAGCGCGTGGCCGAACTCATGGAAGAGCGTCGCGACCTCGTCGAGGGTGAGCAGCGTCGGTGTTCCGGGAGACGGCTGCGAGACGTTCAGGTTGTTGACGACGATCGGGGCCGTCCCGCGCAGGGTGGAGTGAGATGCGATGGAGTTCATCCACGCGCCGCCGCGCTTGGTGTCGCGGGTGTAGAGGTCGAGGATGAACAATCCCAGATGCGAGCCGTCCGCATCGGTCACCTCGAAGACCCGCGCGTGGGGGTGGTAGGCCGGGAGGTCCGGGCGCTCGCGGAACGAGATGCCGTACAGTCGACCGGCCGCGAAGAAGACGCCGTCGTGCAGCACCCGCTCGGCCTCGAACCAGGGCCGCAGGGCGGCGGTGTCGATGTCGAGCTCGGCGCTGCGCACCTGCTCGGTGTAGAACGGCCAGTCGGCCGCGCCGATCCCGTCCTCGAGCCCGGCGCCCGCGATGCTCTCCAACGCCGCTTTCTCGCGCGTGGCATTGCGTGCGGCGGCGGGAGCGAGTCGGCGCAGCAGTCCGGCGACGGCCTCCGGTGTGCCGGCCGTCTGATCCGAGGTCACGTAGGCGGCGTGCGAAGCGAACCCGAGGAGCTCGGCCCGTTGCGCGCGCAGTCGCACGATCTCGAGAAGAACCGGCCGGTTGTCGTGTGCTCCCGCTCGCGATCCCCGGGCCGTCGACGCCTCGAGCAGCCGGCGGCGGCTCGTGCGATGGCGCAGCGATGCGAGCAGGGGGTGGCTGGTGAACAGCCTGAGGCCGATGACGTAGCGGTCGGGCAATCCGCGTTCGGCAGCGGCGCGCGCTGCGGCCGAGATCTCTCCATCGCTGAGGCCCGCGAGATCTTCGACCGCGTCGAAGACGACGGCGAGGTCGTTCGTGTCGGCGAGGAGGTTCTTCTCGAACGTGGTGGTCAGCACGGAGAGCCTGCCGTTGAGCGCCGTCAGCCGCTGCTTGTCGACATCGCCGAGAGCCGCTCCCGCGTGGGTCATCTGCGTGAACCGTCGCTCGACCAGGTAGTGCTCCTCGGGAGTGAGCTCGAGCTCTTCGCGCTTCCGATGAACGCGCTCCACGCGGGCGTAGAGGCGCGAGTCGAGAAGGATCGCGTCCGTGTGCGCCGACATGAGCGGGGCGAGCTCCTCGTCGATGCGTTGGATGTCCGGCGTCGCATCCGCGGAGGCGACCGTGGAGAAGGTACGCGCGACCTGCCCCAGCAGCTCGCCGCTGGTCTCCCATGCCGCGACGGTGTTCGCGAATGTCGGCTCGTCGGTCGCCGACGCGATCGTCTCGACCTCCTCGCGCTGCCGGCGGAAGCCCTCACGGAACGCCGGCAGGTAGTGCTCGGGCGCGATGATCCGGTAGTCGGGGAGACCATGGGGCAACGAGGGGCCGGACAGGAGCGGGTTGAGCGAATCCGTCATGAGTTCAGCCTAGGTGCGGGGCGCTGAAGCCCCCGTCGGGGCCGGGACCTGAGCCCGCCGCCCGCTCCCGCCCGAAGCACCCGGGTCAGAACGTGTCGTCGTCGATCTGTCCGACGACAGCGCGGCCCTCGGCATCGAGCGAGACCACCACGCCGGTCTCGAGCTCTGCGACAGGACGCCCCTCGAGCCACGTCAGCGTCCACTTCGGCCGGGGATCGGTGTCGATGATCCGGTCGACCTGGCGGATCTGTTCGCGCAGCGTCGCGGGGACGGCAGCGGGTGCCTCGTCGCCGCTTTCCCATCGGGTTCCGAGTCTCATGTCAAACCTCCTGGGGTGCGAGTTCGACGCGCTCGACGAGCAGCTCGCCCTCGCCGTCCTCGAGTTCGAGTTCGGCGATACGCCCGACCGCTTTCAGATCGCCTTCCGCGCGGCGCAGACGCGCGACGGTCGCCGCGTCCGCGCGCAGGGTCAGCACCGTGACGGGGGTCTTCTGTGATGCCTTCGCTTCGGTCTTGGCGCGACGAATACCGATGAGTGCTGTGCTCGCGGCCGTCAGAACGGCAGGGTCGCCGTCGACCTCGCGCGGCTGCGGCCAGGGTGCCGTGTGCACCGAACCCTCCTCGAACCAGGACCAGGCCTCCTCCGTGGCGAACGACAGTACCGGAGCGAGCAGGCGCAGCAGCGAGGACAGGGCCAGACGCAGGGCGAGCGCGGCTGAAGCCTGGCCGCTGTCGGCCTGGTTGTAGGCGCGCTCCTTGACGAGCTCGAGATAGTCGTCGCAGAAGGTCCAGAAGAACGCCTCGGTGATCTCCAGTGCGCGGGCGTGGTCATAGCCCTCGAACGCGCGCGTCGCGTCGACGATGACCTTGTCGAGAGTGGCGAGCATGGCGGCATCCAGATCGTGCGTCACCTCGGCGCCCTCGGGGACCGGGAACGACAGCACGAACTTCGCGGCGTTGAGGACCTTGATCGCGAGGCGGCGCCCGATCTTGACCTGTGTCGGGTTCTGCGGGTCGAACGCCGCGTCCGATCCGAGACGGCTCGATGCCGCCCAGTAGCGCACGGCGTCCGTGCCGTGCTGCGCGAGGATGTCCGCCGGTGTCACGACGTTCCCCTTCGACTTCGACATCTTCTTGCGATCGGGGTCGACGATGAAGCCGGAGATCGCGGCATCCGACCAGGGGGCACGGCCGTCCTCGAGAGCGCTGCGCAGCATGGTCGAGAACAGCCACGTGCGGATGATGTCCTGACCCTGTGGGCGCAGATCGAAGGGGGCGACGAGGTCCCACAGCTCCTCGTCGCGCTGCCAGCCGCCGGCCAGCTGGGGGGTGAGCGAGGAGGTCGCCCAGGTGTCGAAGATGTCGCGCTCTGCGTCGAAGCCGCCGGCGACGCCGCGCTGGTCGGCGGTGTACCCGTCGGGGACATCGGTCGTGGGGTCGATCGGGAGCCGGTCGGCGGCGGGCGTGATGACCCGTGCGTAGTCCCGCTCGCCGTTCTCGTCCAGGCCGTACCAGACCGGGATCGGCACGCCGAAGAAGCGCTGGCGGGACACGAGCCAATCGCCGGTCAGGCCATTGGTCCAGTTCTCGTAGCGCACCCGCATGAACTCGGGGTGCCACGACATCTCGTTCCCGAGCGAGATCAGACGCGCGCGGAGGTCCTCGTCGCGGGCGCCGTTGCGCAGGTACCACTGACGCGTCGAGACGATCTCGAGGGGCCGGTCGCCCTTCTCGAAGAACTTCACCGGATGGGTGAACGGCTTCGACACGGCGAGCAGCTCACCCGACTCCTCGAGCAGTTCGACGACGCGCTTCTTGGCGCTGAAGACGGTCTTGCCGGCCAGCTCGGCGTACGCCCGACGGGCCGCCTCGGTGACGATGACGTCGGGTGCGTCGGGGAGGATACGTCCGTCGGCACCGAGAATGGTGCGGTTGGGCAGATCGAGCTCACGCCACCAGATGATGTCGGTGACGTCGCCGAACGTGCAGATCATCGCGATGCCCGATCCCTTGTCCTGCTGCGCGAGCGGGTGGGCCAGCACCGGCACCTCGACGTCGAAGAGGGGCGTGCGGACGGTCTGTCCGAAGTAGGGCTTGTAGCGCTCGTCATCGGGGTTCGCCACGAGTGCGACGCACGCGGCGAGGAGCTCGGGACGTGTCGTCTCGATATGGATGTCGCCCGTGCCGTCGGTCTTGTGGAAGGCGATGCGGTGGTAGGACGCCTGCTGATCGCGGTCCTCGAGCTCGGCCTGGGCGATCGCCGAACGGAAGTCGATGTCCCACAGCGTGGGCGCCAGAGCCTGGTACGCCTCGCCGCGCTCGAGGTTGCGCAGGAACGCGAGCTGGCTCGTGCGGATCGTCTCGTCGGAGATGGTGCGGTACGTCTGGGTCCAGTCCACCGAGAGTCCGAGCTGCCGGAACAGCGATTCGAACTGCTTCTCGTCCTCGATGGTCAGCCTCTCGCACAGCTCGATGAAGTTGCGGCGGCTGATGGGCACCTGGTCGGCGGCGCGGCTCGACTTGTTGTCGCCGCCCTCGAACGGTGGGACGAAGGAGGCGTCGTAGGGGAGTGTCGGGTCGCAACGCACGCCGTAGTAGTTCTGGACGCGGCGTTCGGTCGGCAGGCCGTTGTCGTCCCAGCCCATCGGGTAGAACACGCTCTTGCCGCGCATGCGCTCGAAGCGCACCATGAGGTCGGTGTGGGTGAACGAGAAGACGTGTCCGATGTGGAGCGATCCCGACGCGGTCGGCGGCGGAGTGTCGACGGAGAACACGCCGCCTCGGCCGCTCTCGGCCGCACGTGCACGGTCGAACAGGTAGGTGCCCTGGTCGGTCCATGCGGTGTCCCACTTGGTTTCGAGGCCTTCGAGTGCGGGCTTGTCGGGGATGTGCGCTGCCATCGGAACTCCTCGGCGATATGTGCGGCACTGTGTGAGCGTGCCTGAGTGTGGGTGCCCCCCGAGTCTACTCGGCGGGGCGCGAGGACCGCGCCCCGCCGGAGTTCAGAACGCGGCTTCGATGGTGGCGTTGCCCGAGATGACCTCACGCACCTCGTCGCCGGTGAACGCGTCGACCAGCGCGCGGGTGGCGTCGGAGTCGGCGTCCTCGCTCGGGACGACCAGCTGCAGCGCGAACCGGTCGTCCAGCTCGGTGAGCAGCCCGTCGTCCTGCGGCGTCAGTCCCAGTGCGGCGATGTGCGACGGCCACTGGAACACGAGGTCGGCCTCGTCGTACGCGGTGTTCAGCTGGTTGATCTCGAGCGAGAGGAACTGGAGGTTCCGCGGGTTCGCCGCGACGTCGTCCAGAGTCGCGGCGTACGGGTCGATGCCGTCCGCGAGCGTGATGAGATCCGCATCGGCGAGCATCTTGAGCGCGCGCGCGGCGTTCGAGGAGTCATTGGGGATCGCCACGGTCGCCCCGTCGGGGAGCCCCGCGATGTCGTCGAGGGTCTTGGAGTAGAAGGCGATCACGAAGTTGTAGATCGGCTGCACCGCCTCGAGCGAGGCGCCGTTCTTGGCGTTGAACTCGCTCATGTAGGGCTCGTGCTGAGAGAAGTTCGCATCGATGTCGCCGGCAGCGAGCATGTTGTTGATGGTGACGTAGTCCGACACCTCGACCAGCTCGATCTCGTAGCCGTCGGCGATGGCCTCCCCGGCGGCCTCGACGATGTCGGTGGCCGGCGCGGTGACGGCCCCCACGCGCAAGGTCACGGGGCCGTCGGCGGGCTCGGCCTCGGAGGCGGCGGGCGAGCAACCGGCGAGCAGGGCAGCCGACACGACGGCGGCGACGGCGGCCGCGGTGAAACGGGATCGGAGCGAGCGGACGGGCATGGGGTTCTCCTCGTGAGAGTCGGTGGGGCGGGTGGGAGGGGTCAGCGGTGGTCGAGTCGGACCGACAGCCGGTGGCCGGCTGACTGGATGACGAGCACGACGATGAGGATGACGGTGATGGTGAAGTACATGAGGGGATAGTCGTACTCCTGGTAGCCGTAGCGCAGCGCGAAGTCGCCGACACCGCCGCCGCCGACGACACCGAGCACGGTGGAGTAGGACAGCAGGCTGATCGTGGCCGACGTGAGCGCGTACACCAGCCCCGGGACGGCCTCGGGCAGCAGGAACCGCGTCACCGTCTGCGGAACGGTGGCGCCCATGGTCCGGGCGACACGGGGGATGCCGGGGCTGATCTCTCGCAGGATCTGCTCGACCAGGCGGGCGTAGATGGCGACCGCGACGAAGCACAGCGAGAACGTCGCGGCCGGCGTTCCGAAAGTGGTGCCGTAGACGAGACGCGTGACGGGCACGAGGAAGACGACCAGCAGCAGGAACGGGAACGAGCGGACGACGTTGATGAACATGTTGCCCACCCACCACAGTGCCCGATTCTCGGAGACGCCCCCACGACGCGTGAGGTAGACGAGCATGCCGAGGGGCAGCCCGAGCACGACGGCTGCCGCCAGAGCGACGACCAGCATGTACCCCGTCTGCGCGAGGGCCTCGAGCAGGTCGTCGCCCCGGCGCGCGAGCGATTCGACGAGGGCGCTCATGCGCCGAGCTCCCGTCGGGCCCGGTCCAGGTAGCTGCCCCGCTCGCGTTCGACCGCGGGACCGACCGTCAGCACCTCGCGGAGGACACCCGACTCGAACAGGGCCACACGGTCGCAGATCCGGCGGACGACGGCGAGATCGTGCGTGACGACGACGACCGTCGTGCCGAAGCGATCGCGTGCCTCTCGGAGGAGCTCGAGCACGCCGTCGGTCGTCGTGGCATCGAGGGACGAGGTGGGCTCATCGCACAGCAGCAGCCGCGGACGCGAGACCAGCGCGCGGGCGATCCCCACGCGCTGCCGCTGACCACCGCTGAGTTGCGCCGGGTACGCGTCCAGCTTGCCGTCGAGTCCGACGAATCTCACCGCCTCCTCCACCCGGCTCCGGTGCTCGCGCCTGTCTGCAGGCGTGCGCCGCGGCGTGCCGACGGCGAGCTGCACGGCGACGTTCTCGCGCACCGTGCGATTGGCGAGCAGGTGCACGCCCTGGAAGACCACGCCGATACGGCGACGCAACGCGCGCAGCTCGGGCGGGGACAGCCGGGCAGGGTCGGTCCCGAGCACCGAGACGGCGCCGGACGATGCGGTGAGCTCGCCGGTGAGGAGGCCGAGGAGGGTGCTCTTCCCGGCCCCGCTCTCGCCGATCACGCCGAAGATCTCGCCGTCGCGGACGTCGACGCCGACGTTCGAGAGCGCCCGGGTACCGTCCGGGTAGGTGACATCGACGCCGGCGAGGGAGACCGGAAGGTCGGGCGTGGGCACGCGGCATCCTCCAATAGTTGGACGACGTTCAACTATAGTCGGGGTATGAGTGTCCGGTACCGCACGTCAGCTTTCAACGACGACGGAGGGGTCGGCGTCACCCGCGTGCCCGGCGGACTCGCGGTCGCCGTCAGCAACCCGCTCGATCCGCACCACGATCCTGCGGCGAGCAATCCCGAGCAGCTCCTCGCGCTGTCGTGGGCGACGTGTCTGAACGCGACGGCGCAGGCCGTGGTGCAGCGAGCTCGGCGTACCGCCGTTCGTGTCGAGGTCGCGATGCGAGACGCCGAGGAGCGCACGGGCTACGAGTTCGTGGTGACCGCCTTCGTCTCGGCGGAGGGACTCGACGAGACGGCGACAGCGCGGCTCGCGGCCGACGTGCACGATCGGTGCCCGGTGTCACGGCTGCTCCAGGGCGCCGCGACGGTCTCCGTGGAGACCGAGGCGTGGGCGGCGCGCTGACGGACGCGAGCACGACCGGGCGCGATCACCGGTCGACGGCGAAACCCAGGTGCGGCATGTCGACCCCGCGATAGCGGACGACGAATCGGCGACGCACCGTCATCCCCAAGCGGATCGCGACGTTCATCGATGCGAGGTTGGTGTCGCGCACCTTCGCCCAGATGGTCTCGGCCCCGAGTTCGCGAAACCCCCAGTCCCGTGCCGCCGTGGCGGCCTCGGCCGCGTATCCGCGGTGCCAATACGCTCGCCGGAAGAGGTACCCGACCTCGAGGACCTCGTCGTCGTCGATGCGCTGGCGGGTGATGCCGCACTGGCCGATCATCCCGGATCCGGCGAGGTCGACGGCCCACAGACCGAACCCGTCGTCGTCGTAGCGACGCAGGTTCCGCGCGAGCCACTGCGCGCTCTCGTCGTCATCGAACGCGCCCTCGTACGCGGTCATGGCGATCGGATCGCTGAGGATCGCGCGCAGCGGCTCGAGATCGTCCGCGGTCATCGGCCGGAGCACGAGCCGCTCGGTGCGGGCGATCACGACGACGAGCCCGAGCGTGCGGCGACCGGGTGGCGCTCTTCCTGCACATCGATGCCGAGCGCCGTCGCGAGGGCGCGAGCGTGGGCCTCGACCTGCCGCTCCGACATGGTCGCCTCTCGAAGCGCCCGCACGTCCGTGAAGGCGAGGACGTCGAGCCCGCGGAGGTCGAGGTCGGTCGAGCGCATCTCGCGCGTGTCGAACTCGTCGACCGCTGTGTCCTCGAACCGAACGCGTTCGAGAACGGCCCCCGGGGCGTCGAGTGTCCCGATGCGGCACCCCGAGAAGGTGACGTCGCGCAGCGTCGACGCCGGAACCGACAGGTAGTCCACCCGCACTCCGCGCAGCAGCACCCCGTCCCAACGGCCGCGCGACAGGTCGAGAGTGCCGATCCGCCCTCCGGACAGGCGCACCGATCGCCAGCTGCCGTCCCGGGCGACGATCTCCGCGGCGGCCGGATCATCGATGACGACGTCGGCCAGTACCGCCCCCGTCAGATCGAGGCGATCGACGGATGCTGCGACGAGGCGGCTCTCGCTCAGCCGGGCATGAGCACCGTCGGCCGTCGCTTCGAGTCGGATCGACGCCTCGGTGAGCTCCGCGCGCCGCGCCAACCTGCCGGCGACGAGATGGCGGGGGAGGTCGGGTTCGCTGCCGCGCGGGGGAGCGGGACGGAGTCGGGGGCGTGCCATGCCTTCAGCGTAGGCCGACGGTATGATGGGCAGATCAGCACCGATCCGGCCATCACCGGGGAGCTCTCGGAAGAACGGCGGTCCACCGCCCGGTAGAACCGAGCGGGGCAGGCCCGTCACAGCCGCTGGGAGAGTGGCCCTCCGGGGCAAGCGGGGTGGTACCGCGGTCGAACGATCGTCCTCGCAGGAAGTCCGACCCTGCGAGAGATGCCATGACATACCCCCGACCCTCTGCCTCCGGCCCCGCCGCCGACAGCGTCGTGCCCAGCCCGCGCTTTCCCGATGTCGAGCGCGACGTCCTCGCGTTCTGGGAGCACGACGACACCTTCCGCGCATCGATCGAGCGCCGCGAGGGCGCGCCCGAGTGGGTGTTCTACGACGGTCCGCCCTTCGCGAACGGTCTGCCTCACTACGGCCATCTGCTCACCGGCTACGCGAAGGACCTCTTCCCCCGCTTCCAGACGATGCGAGGCAAGAAGGTCGACCGCGTCTTCGGCTGGGACACCCACGGGCTGCCCGCCGAGCTCGAGGCGATGAAGCAGCTCGGGATCACCGAGAAGAGCGAGATCGAGCAGATGGGTATCGCCGCGTTCAACGCCAAGGCGCGGTCGTCGGTGCTCGAGTACACCCGTGAGTGGGAGGACTACGTCACCCGGCAGGCGCGCTGGGTGGACTTCGAGCGAGGCTACAAGACGCTCGACCCGTCCTTCATGGAGTCGGTGCTGTGGGCCTTCAAGGAACTGTGGGACAAGGACCTCGCCTACGAGGGCCACCGCGTCCTGCCCTACTGCTGGCGCGACGAGACGCCGCTGTCGAACCACGAGCTGCGGATGGACGACGACGTCTACAAGATGCGTCAGGACCCGTCGGTGACGGTCACCTTCCCGTTCGTGGGCGCCAAGGCGGAGTCGCTGGGACTCACGGGCGTGCGCGCGCTGGCGTGGACGACCACGCCGTGGACGCTGCCGACCAACCTCGCCCTCGCGGTGGGTCCGGCGATCGACTACGTCGTGCTGCCGGGCGGACCGGCCGGAGCCGCCGACGTGCACGAGGACCGCGCCGAGGCGGACGCGCACCGGTACCTGCTGGCCGCGGACCTGCTGGCGGGCTACGCCAAGGATCTCGGGTACGCGTCGGCCGAGGAGGCGCGCGAGGCGGTCGAGCGGACCGTCGTGGGCGCCGACCTCGCGGACGTGCAGTACGACCGTCTGTTCGACTACTACGCCGACACCGAGACATGGGGGACGGCGAGCGCGTGGCGCGTCCTCGTCGACGACTACGTGACCACGACCGACGGCACCGGCATCGTGCACCAGGCCCCGGCCTACGGTGAGGACGACCAGCGCGTGACCGCCGCCGCGGGCATCCCGCTCATCATGAGCCTCGACGACGGAGGTCGCTTCCTGCCGCAGGTCGCCGATGTCGCCGGCGAGCTCTGGATGGATGCGAACCGGCCGCTCATCCGTCTGCTTAAGGCCGAGGGTCGGCTGCTGCGCGAAGCCAGCTACGAGCACTCGTACCCGCACTGCTGGCGCTGTCGGAACCCTCTCATCTACAAAGCGGTGTCGAGCTGGTTCGTGCGGGTCACGGCCATCAAGGACCGTCTGCTCGAGCTGAACGAGCAGATCACGTGGGCCCCGGAGAACGTCAAGCACGGGCAGTTCGGCAAGTGGCTCGAGGGCGCCCGCGACTGGTCGATCAGCCGCAACCGCTTCTGGGGCTCGCCGATTCCGGTCTGGAAGAGCGATGACCCCGAGTATCCGCGGGTCGACGTCTACGGCTCGCTGGCCGACATCGAGCGCGACTTCGGGCGTCTGCCGCGGAACGAGTCGGGCGCGGTCGACCTGCATCGGCCGTACATCGACGATCTCACCCGTCCGAACCCCGACGACCCGACGGGACGATCGACGATGCGGCGGATCGAGGACGTCTTCGACGTCTGGTTCGACTCCGGGTCGATGCCCTACGCCCAGGTGCACTACCCGTTCGAGAACCGCGGGTGGTTCGACGAGCACGCTCCGGCCGACTTCATCGTCGAGTACATCGGTCAGACGCGCGGCTGGTTCTACGTCATGCACGTGCTCTCGGGGGCGCTGTTCGACCGTCCGGCCTTCTCGGGAGTCGCCTGTCACGGCATCGTGCTGGGCAGCGACGGTCAGAAGATGTCGAAGTCCTTGCGCAACTACCCCGACGTGTCGGAGGTGTTCGACCGCGACGGGTCCGACGCGATGCGCTGGTTCCTCATGAGCTCGTCGGTGCTGCGCGGGGGCAACCTCGTCGTGACGGAGGAGGGGATCCGAGCGGGCGTGCGCGAGTTCCTGCTTCCGCTGTGGAACACGTGGTACTTCTTCGCGACGTACGCCAACGCCGCGGGGGGCCCGGCGGGTTCCGGCTATCAGGCGCGATGGCGCACCGATTCGGCGAACGTCCTCGACCGCCACATCCTCGCCCTCACCGGTGACCTCGTGCGCGAGGTCGCGACGGACCTCGAGGCCCTCGACTCGACGATGGCCGCGGCCAAGCTGCGCGATTTCGGCGAGGCTCTGACCAACTGGTACATCCGCCGCTCGCGCGACCGGTTCTGGGAGGGCGTGCGTCCGGGGGACGAGACCTCCACCGAGGCCTTCGACACCCTGTACACCGTGCTGGAGACGCTGACGCGCGTCGCTGCGCCGTTGCTCCCGCTCGTGAGCGAACGCATCTGGCAGGGCCTGACCGGGGGGCGCAGCGTGCACCTGGAGGACTGGCCGGACGCCGGCGCGTTCGCCCCCGCGAGGGACATCCGTTCGGCCATGGACGCCGTGCGCGAGGTCTCCTCGGTGACCAACGCGCTGCGCAAGAAGGAGGGCAAGCGGGTGCGTCTGCCGCTGCCGGGATTGACGGTCGCGGTGGCCGGCGCCGCGGAACTCGCCCAGTTCGAGGACATCCTGCGCGACGAGCTCAACGTCAAGCAGGTCGCGGCGCTCGAGCTCGCCGACGACCTGGCAGCCTCCTACGGCATCAGCCGGCGACTCTCGGTCAACGCCCGGGCGGCGGGCCCGCGTCTGGGCAAGCGGGTGCAGCAGGTCATCGCCGGCGCCCGCGCGGGTGTCTGGTCCGAGGAGGACGGCGTCGTCGTCGTCGACGGGGTGCCGCTCGAGCCGGGCGAGTACGATCTGACGCTCGAAGCGGGCGGCGTCGCCGAGGGCACGGCGATCGCCCTGCTCTCGGGCGGCGGCTTCGTGCTGCTCGACACCACCACCACTTCGCAGCTGGAAGCGGAGGGACTCGCGCGCGATGTCGTCCGCGCGGTGCAGGACACGCGAAAGGCCGCCGGGTTCGAGGTGAGCGACCGCATCCGTCTCGACCTCGAGTTCGCGGATGCCGGTGACGCCGCGGCCGTGGCCGAGGCCTTCGAAGTCGCGGACGTCGCGGGCGAGACCCTCGCCGTGGCGTACTCCATCGCTGGCCCCGACGGCGAGCTGCTGTCGCAGTGGCGCGAGGTCGGCGCGGTCGAGCACAGCGCGCGTGTCGCGGCGGGGACGTACGCCAACGCCGGAGACTTCGCCGTCCACGTCGGCAGAGCAGGAGAGAACGCATGACCGATCAGGCACGCGCGGACGCCGTCTACGCCGCACTGCTCCAGCGCCAGGGCGAGCAATGGGTGCAGCCGCGCGTCGAGCGCACGCGGCGCGTCCTGGAACTGTTGGACGACCCGCAGCGCACGTACCGTGTCGTCCACGTGACCGGCACCAACGGCAAGACCTCGACGAGCCGCATGATCGAAAGCCTGGTCCGCGCGCACGGGCTGCGGACGGGGTTGTTCACCAGTCCGCATCTCGAGCGCTTCACCGAGCGCATCATGGTGGACGGCGAGCCGATCGCCGATGCCGCCGTGGCCGACGCCTGGGAGGAGATCGAGCCCTTCGTCGACCTCGTCGACGCCGAGCTGGATGCCGCAGGCGACGCGCCGCTGACGTACTTCGAGTTGCTGACGGTGCTCGCCTTCGTCGCGTTCGCCGACGCCCCCGTCGATGTCGCCGTCGTCGAGGTGGGTATGGGCGGCGCCTGGGATTCCACCAACACCGCCGACGGGGACGTCGCCGTCATCGGACCCGTCGCCCTCGACCATGCCGACCGCCTCGGCGCGACGGTCGCCGAGATCGCCGAGGTCAAGGCGGGGATCATCAAGCCCGGAGCCTCCGTGGTCTCGGCGGCGCAGACCCCCGAGGCGGCCGCCGCGATCCGTGCCCGCGCGGCCGAGGTCTCAGCGACGGTGGGCTTCTCGGGCGTCGACTTCGGCCTGACGGCGCACAACCTCGCCGTCGGCGGGCAGCAGGTGAGCGTGCGGGGCCGCGCGGGGGAGTACCCCGAGCTGTATCTTCCCCTCTACGGCTCTCACCAGGCCGAGAACGCCGCGCTCGCGGTGGCGGCGGTGGAGGCGCTGATCGGAGCCGACGACCAGGGACTCCACCCCGAGGTCGTCGCCGACGGGCTGGGTGCGGTGACCTCGCCGGGGCGCCTGCAGCTGCTCGGGGTCTCCCCGACCGTGCTCGTCGACAGTGCTCACAACCCGCACGGCGCCCACGCTCTCGCCGGCGCGCTTCGGGAGTCGTTCGACTTCGACGAATGGGGCGTCGTCCTGGGCGTGCTGGGCGACAAGGACGCCGACGGGATCGTCGCCGCCCTCGCGCCGGTCGCCGCCCACGTGTTCGCGACCGCGCCCGACTCCGAGCGCGCGTCCGAGCCCGTGCTCGTCGCCGACCTCGCGGAGGAGCGCGGTGTCGCGGTCACCGAGCACCGCGACCTCATCGAAGCCGCGGAGGCCGCGCGGGAGTGGGCCTCCGCTGCCGATCGCCGGGCCGTCGTGATCGCCGGGTCGGTCGTGCTGGCCGGCGAGGCCATCGCGCTGGCGAACGCGGAGGACTGGAAGTCGGGATGGCGGTCGTGAGCGCGCCCCGTCCCCGTCGGCGCCGCGGCGCCGCGGAATCCCTCGGTTCGGTGGTCCTCGGGTTCGAGTCGATCGTGGTGTTCCTGGGCGGCCTCACGGTCTACGGTCTGGACGCGTTGCCGGCATCCGTCCCGTCGTGGTGGGGCGTCGTGCTCGGGTCGCTGCTGGCTCTCGTGATGATCCTGACCGCCGGGGCGCTGCGACACCGGTGGGGCATCGCGCTGGGGTGGGCGCTGCAGGCGATCCTCGCCCTGGGGGTGTTCCTCGTGCCGGCACTCGGCATCGTGGCCGTCGTTTTCGGCGCGATGTACGCGTATGCGACGATCAAGGGGGCTGCCCTCGACCGGCGCAACGCCGCCCTGGCAGCCGACGAATCGAACGGAGACTGACATGCCCACCGAAGAGACCCTCGTCCTCGTCAAGCCCGACGGCGTGGCCCGCGGCCTCACCGGCGCGATCCTGGCCCGCATCGAGGCAAAGGGATACGCGCTCGTCGACATCCGCCTCGTCGAGCCCGATCGCGAACGGCTCGAGAAGCACTACGCCGAGCACGCCGGGAAGCCGTTCTACGAGCCGCTGCTGGAGTTCATGCAGAGTGGCCCGTCGGTGGCTATCCGCCTGGCCGGGAACCGTGTGATCGAAGGCTTCCGGTCGCTGGCCGGCACCACCGACCCGACGACTGCGGCCCCGGGAACCGTCCGCGGCGACTTCGGGCGCGACTGGGGTCTCGCCGTCCAGCAGAACCTCGTCCACGGGTCCGACAGCCCCGAGTCCGCTGCGCGCGAGCTCGGCATCTGGTTCGGCTGAGGCTCGTCGCCTACAGCCCGCGGCTCATTCCGCTGCCGGAGTCATCCCGCCGACGCGGGCCGGCTCCCTGGGAGCGAAGGAACCGCGGGCTGCGGTGCTCGCGCGGATCAGAGGTAGCCGATCCAATCCAGTCGCACCTGCGCCACCACGGCGATCGCCACGTAGCTCAGCACGGCGAGGAGCGGGACCCAACCGGTGAGGGTCGCGGCCACCGCGCGGGCACGCCGGGGGAGCGGAACGACGCCCGACCTCAGCAGGTGCAGGGTGACGAGGTAGAAGGTGGGGATGGTGACGAACCATGTCACCATGCACCACGGGCAGAGGGTGCCGAGCACGAAGATGCTCTGCGAGATGAGCCACACCACGAACCCGAACGCGAACGCGATCCCCGCCCAGAACAGCACCCAGAACCACCTGGCGAACCGCGCGCCCGCGAGGATCGCGGCCCCGACGACGATCGGCGCCACCCACCCGGTCAGGCCGAGCAGCGGATTGGGGAAGCCGAACACCGCGCCCTGGGCCGAGGTGAGGTTGGCCCCGCACTGGACCACCAGGTTGAAATCGCAGGATGCCGTGGCCGTGCCGTCTTCGAGCAGGTGCAGCCGTTCGGTGGTCAGCGCGAACGCGGCCACCCATCCGATGACCCCCGCGATCATGAGCCAGACGGCGAGAGCGACGGGGCGGGCGTGGCTGCGGGGAGTGGGCATGGCCGCGATTATCCCACCGGTGCCGATGCCTCCGCCGTGAGCGTCGGGGCACCGCGTCCCACATCGGGCCGCGGGTAGTGCGATACTGGTGGTCGACGCCCGTGAGCAGCCGCGCTGCGACAGGGCATCACGAGAGACTTCGGGCAATGGCTGCCCACGCAGGCCGAGCCGAGAGCCGGCTGCACACCGAGTGAGTTCGCGGCTCGTCCTTCCGGGAGCGACGCCGCCAGAGATGTTCCGGGTGGCGCGCGGTGCCGCCCGAAGAGGAGTAAGCCAGTGATGGCCGACGATCGCAACGACAACCAGACCTCCGACGACGCGGCGCCTCAGGACCCGGCTGCGGCCGAGCTCGCAGACGCCGTGACCTCCATCGACGCGGTCGAGGAGCACATCGACAGCGGACGGGCCTCGGACGACGCGCACCCCGACTCCCCGTCAGGCGATGCTCCGGCCGAGTCCATGGGTGCCGAAGCTGTTCCCTCCGAGCCCGCGGCGGCGCCGGACGAGAGCGACGTCGCACCGTCGCAGGCGCCCGACGGCACGGAACCCGACCCTGCTCCGGCGGAGCCGGAAGCGGAACCGGAGGAAGCTCCGGCAGAGCCGGACGCGACGGCGGAGCCGGCGGCATCGCCGGAGCCCGAGGCGGCCGCAGCGCCGGAGCCGGGAACGATCCCCCCCGAGCCCGCCCCGGAGGAGTCCGTCGTCGCCGAGAGCCCCGAGCCGACGTCGGATGAGCCGGTCACCGCGGTGTCGCTGGGGTTGCTGCCTGCCGAGTTCGTCTCCGCCGTCTCGACCGAGCTCCACTTCTACGCGCCCGCCGTCGCGCCGCTGCCGCCGGTCACCGACGACACCGACGACGACACCGCTCCCGCCGGAGCCGGGTCCACCGGTTCGCGCCGACGGGGAGGCCGCCGCCGTGGCGGCGCCGGAGCCGACGAGCCCGCCGAGCAGGCGGCGCCGCGCCAGCGCGCCGTCGAGCTGATCACCGAGCCGCAGCGGATCAAGGGCTCGACGCGGCTCGAGGCCAAGAAGCAGCGTCGCCGCGACGGCCGCGAGGCCGGGCGCCGCCGCACCGTCGTGACCGAGGCGGAATTCCTGGCGCGCCGCGAGGCGGTGGACCGCGACATGATCGTGCGCTCCAAGGGCGGCCGGATCCAGATCGCGGTTCTCGAGGACAATGTGCTCGTCGAGCACTACGTGGCCCGCAACCAGGACGCCTCGCTGATCGGCAACGTCTACCTCGGTCGCGTCCAGAACGTCCTCCCGAGCATGGAGGCCGCCTTCGTCGACATCGGCCGCGGCCGCAACGCGGTCCTGTACTCGGGAGAGGTCGACTGGGACGCCGTCGAGACCGGCAACCAGCCGCGCCGCATCGAACTCGCCCTCAAGTCGGGCGACCGGGTCCTCGTCCAGGTCACCAAGGACCCCGTCGGCCACAAGGGCGCTCGCCTGACCAGTCAGATCTCGCTCCCGGGACGCTACCTCGTGTACGTGCCGGGTGGCGCGATGAACGGGATCTCGCGCAAGCTGCCCGACACCGAGCGCGCTCGCCTCAAGCGCATCCTCAAGGAGGTGCTCCCCGAGTCCAGTGGCGTCATCGTCCGCACGGCCGCCGAGGGCGCGACGGAGGAGCAGCTGACCCGCGACGTCCAGAGGCTCACTTCGCAGTGGGAGCACATCAGTGCCCAGCTCGAGAAGATCCAGGCCCCCGCGCTGCTGCATTCCGAGCCCGACCTTCTCGTCAAGATCGTGCGCGACGTCTTCAACGAGGACTTCTCGCGCATGCTCATCCAGGGTGACGACGCGCACGAGACGATCACCTCGTACCTCGCCGGCGTCGCCCCCGACCTCCTCGAGCGGATCGAGAAGTACGAGGACGAGCAGGACCCGTTCGACGCCTTCCGCGTGACCGAGCAGATCGAGAAGGCGCTGGACCGCAAGGTGTGGTTGCCCTCGGGCGGCTCGCTCGTCATCGACCGCACCGAGGCGATGACGGTCGTCGACGTCAACACCGGCAAGTTCGTCGGTTCGGGCGGCAACCTCGAAGAGACGGTGACGAAGAACAACCTCGAGGCCGCCGAGGAGATCGTCCGTCAGCTGCGTCTTCGCGACATCGGCGGCATCATCGTGGTCGACTTCATCGACATGGTGCTCGAGTCCAACAGGGATCTCGTGCTGCGCCGGCTCATCGAGTGCCTCAGCCGCGACAGAACCAAGCACCAGGTCGCCGAGGTCACCTCGCTCGGACTCGTGCAGATGACGCGCAAGAAGCTCGGACTCGGACTCCTCGAGACCTTCAGCGAGGCATGCGAGGTCTGCGCCGGACGCGGCGTGATCGTCCACCACGACCCGGTGGTCAAGCACCGCGGCGCCTCCGCGCAGAACGGCAACGGATCGTCTCGCCGCGGCGGCGGCGGTCGAGGCGGCAACGCCAATCCGGCGCCGGCGCCGGCCAACGGCGGGACCCATGTGATCACGGAGGGCGCGAAGTCGGCGCTTGCCCAGATCGCGGCGTCGACCATCGTGGCCAGCGCCGCCGACGAGGATGCCGAGATCATCGCGCCCGAGTCCGTGCCCGAGCCCGACGCGGCGCCGACCGAACGGCCCAAGAAGCCGCGTCGCAAGAAGTCCGAGCCGAAGGCCCCCCGCACGGAGAAGGACCTGTTGCTCGATTCCGTGCTCAACGCCCTCCCCGAGCCGAAGGCTCCCGGGCAGGGTCGCGGCCGCCGACGGGTCACCACGGCAGCGCTCAGCGGGACACCGATCTCGGCCGCTCCCGCCTCGGAGGACTGAGGCGGCAGCCACCCGTCTCGAACGCCGCGGCCCGCTCTCAGCGGCCGCGGCGTTCGCGTGCGGTCACGCGCAGTCCCGACGCGATGAGGCGCCGCACGAGCTCGTGCCCGGATACGTGCTGCGCCCCGCCCGCGACCAGTCGATCGAACGCGACGTCGGGCACGTCGTAGTGGTCGAGGTCGAAGCTGCGCGAGGGAAGATCGTGGCGACGGGCGAAGGCGTGCAGCTCGTCCAGGTCGGTGTCGCTGACCAGGTGCGACCACAGTCGGCCATGAGCCGGCCACCGCGGGTCGTCGATGAGGATCGCCATGGTCCGATCCTACGAAGCGCCGCGGTGCGGCCGGCTCGCCGCGACACACCCGGCCGCCCTTTTGCCGGATCACGATGCATCCGGTAAAGTGGACCCTTGGTGCAGCGAGTTCGTCGACGTGCTGTCACGATACCGACTCGGCCACAGGATCATCTGGGGCGTGCGCACCACGACTTTCCAGTCTCGCAAAGACAACCGGAGCCGTGCGCTCCACAGAAGAAACAGGTGTGAAGTGGTTTACGCAGTTGTGCGCGCCGGCGGCCGTCAGGAGAAGGTCGAGGTCGGCACGATCGTCGTCCTGGACCGTCAGGCGGCTCGTATCGGTGACAAGCTCGAGCTTCCCGCCGTCCTCCTCGTCGACGGCGACGCCGTGACCACCGACGCTGACAAGCTCGCGAAGGTCACGGTCACCGCCGAGGTTCTCGGTGAAGAGCGCGGCCCGAAGATCGTGATCCAGAAGTTCAAGAACAAGACCGGCTACAAGAAGCGCCAGGGACACCGTCAGGACCTCACGCGCGTCAAGATCACCGGCATCAAGTAAGCCAGGGAGACGCAGAGATGGCACACAAAAAGGGCGCAAGCTCCACCCGCAACGGTCGTGACTCCAACGCTCAGCGCCTCGGCGTGAAGCGCTTCGGTGGTCAGGCCGTCCTCGCCGGCGAGATCCTCGTCCGCCAGCGCGGCACCCACTTCCACCCCGGCGCCAACGTCGGACGCGGTGGCGACGACACGCTGTTCGCTCTGTCTGCGGGCGCTGTCGAGTTCGGCACGAAGGGCGGCCGCAAGGTCGTCAACATCGTGGCGGCCGCCGAGTAACTCGGAACAGACCACTTCGCGGCGAGGGGCGAGCTTCGGCTCGCCCCTCGCCCTGTTTTCAGGAGGCACCGCATGGTGACGTTCGTCGACCGGGTGACGCTGCATCTGCGCGCCGGCAAAGGTGGGAACGGCTGCGTGTCGGTGCGCCGTGAGAAGTTCAAGCCGCTCGCCGGCCCCGACGGCGGCAACGGCGGCGACGGCGGAGACGTCGTCCTCGTCGCCGACCCGCAGGTGACCACGCTCCTGTCGTACCACCACTCGCCGCACCGCTCGGGCGGCAACGGCGGGTTCGGCATGGGCGATCACCGCTCCGGCGCCGCGGGGGAGCATCTCGAGCTCGCCGTTCCGGTGGGCACCGTCGTGAAGGACGTCGACGGCGAGACGCTCGTCGACATGGTGACTCCCGGCATGCGCTTCGTCGCCGCGCCCGGGGGACAGGGTGGTCTCGGCAACGCCGCGCTCTCGTCGCCCAAGCGCAAGGCGCCGGGATTCGCACTGCTGGGCACCCCCGGCTGGGAGGGGGACGTCCAGCTCGAGCTCAAGACCGTGGCCGACATCGCCCTGGTGGGGTTCCCGTCGGCCGGCAAGTCCAGCCTCATCGCGGCGCTGTCCGCCGCACGGCCGAAGATCGCCGACTACCCCTTCACCACTCTGCATCCGAACCTCGGCGTCGTTCAGGCCGGAGAGCTGCGCTACACGATCGCAGACGTGCCCGGCCTCATCGAGGGTGCGAGCGAGGGGCGCGGGCTGGGCTTGGAGTTCCTCCGGCACGTCGAACGCTGCTCCGCACTGGTGCATGTCCTCGACTGCGCGACGCTCGAGCCTGGACGCGACCCCCTCACCGACCTCGACGTGATCCTCGCGGAGCTCGGCGCGTACCCGGTGCCCGAGGGGCAGGTGCCCCTGCTCGAGCGGCCTCAGCTGATCGCCCTGAACAAGACCGACGTCCCCGAGGCCCGTGAGCTCGCCGACCTCGTGCGTCCCGACCTCGAGGCCCGCGGTTTCCGTGTGTTCGAGATCTCGACGGTCAGCCGTCAGGGTCTGCGCGAGCTGTCGTTCGCGATGGCCGAGCTCGTCGCGCAGCACCGCGTCGAGACGGCGGACCAGGCACCGGCCGAGCGCGTCGTCATCCGTCCCCGGGGCTCCGAACGCGATTTCACGGTGCGCATCGAGGGCGGCACCTACGGCAACGTTTACCGCATCCTGGGCGCCAAGCCGGTGCGCTGGGTACAGCAGACCGACTTCCAGAACGAAGAGGCCGTCGGCTTCCTCGCGGATCGTCTCGATAAGCTCGGGGTCGAGACCGAGCTCTACCGGGTCGGTGCGACGCCGGGCTCGACCGTCGTGATCGGCGAGGGCGATGGGATCGTCTTCGACTGGCATCCGTCGATGTCGTCGGCGGCCGAGCTGATGACCGCACCGCGCGGAACCGATCCGCGTCTGGACATGAACCCGCGACGCACGTCGAACCAGCGGCGCGAGCGCTACCACGAACGGATGGACGCGAAGGCCGAGGCTCGTGCCGAGCTCGAGGCCGAGCGTCGGGCCGAGGGTTCGCGAGGTGTCGACGAGGACGACGCGTGAGCGCACGCTCGCGCGCCGACCTCGCCGGTGCGCGGCGCGTCGTCGTGAAGGTCGGCTCCTCGTCGATCAGCGGCGAGAACGCCGGCAAGATCGACTCGCTCGTAGACGCCCTCGCCGGCGCGCATGCACGGGGCACCGAGGTCGTCCTGGTCTCTTCCGGTGCGATCGCGACCGGGATGCCGTTCCTGCGGCTCGACGAGCGTCCCACCGACCTCGCCACACAGCAGGCGGCCGCGGCCGTGGGTCAGAACGTGCTGGTCTACCGGTACCAGAGCGCCCTGCGCGGCTACGGCATCGTCGCGGGCCAGGTGCTGCTCACCGCAGGTGACTTCGAAGACCCCACGCACCGTTCGAACGCGCGTCGCGCCATGGAGCGTCTGCTGGGCCTGCGCATCCTTCCGATCGTCAACGAGAACGACACGGTCGCCACGCACGAGATCCGTTTCGGCGACAACGACCGTCTCGCGGCCCTTGTCGCCCGCCTCATCGGGGCCGATGCGCTCGTGCTGCTGAGCGACATCGAATGCCTCTACACGCGCCCGCCCAGCGAGCCGGGTGCCCGCCCGATCCGCGAGGTGCGCCACGAGGACGACCTCAGCGGTTTCGAATTCGGCGCCACGGTCGTCAACAGCGTCGGCACCGGCGGTGCTGCGACGAAGGCGTCGGCGGCCCGGCTCGCCGCGGACGGCGGAGTCGCGGCGCTCGTGACCAGTATCGACCTCGCCGCGGAAGCGCTCGGCGGTGCCGATATCGGCACCTGGTTCGCGGCGAATCCGGCGCCCGCCGTCGCTGCGGGGACCGGGTCGATCGGGGTCTCCGAGGCGTAGGCGCTCGTCGATAGACTGGGCGGATGACCACCGCCGTCGCCTCGGACGTCGCCGACCGCCTCCGCTCGGCCAAACGCGCCGCCCGCACGATCGGGCTTCTCGACGACGCGGCCAAGACCCGGCTGCTGCACGGGATCTCCGACGAGCTCCTGCGGCAGACCCCCACGATCGTCGCGGCGAACGCCGAGGACCTCGCGCGCGGGGATGCCGAGGGGATCACGGCCGGTCTGCGCGACCGGCTGCTTCTGGATGCCCACCGGGTCTCCGCTCTCGCGGACGCCGTGCGCGATGTCGCGGAGCTTCCCGATCCGGTGGGGCACGTTCTCGACGAGCGTGAGCTCCCGAACGGCGTGCGGCTGCAGAAGGTCACGGTGCCCTTCGGCGTCGTCGCCTCCATCTACGAGGCGCGGCCCAATGTGACCGTCGACATCGCGGCGCTCGCGCTGCGCTCCGGAAACGCCGTCGCCTTGCGGGGTGGATCGGCCGCCGCGGCGACCAACGCCGCGCTCATCGCGGCCATGCGGACCGCCCTGGATGCCGCCGGCGTCGACGCCGACGGCATCCAGACGGTCGACGACCTCGGCCGCGACGGCGCTCGAGCGCTCATGCGCGCCCGTGGCCTGGTCGATGTGCTCGTGCCGCGCGGCAGCGCTCAGCTCATCGAGACGGTCGTGATGGAGTCCACCGTCCCGGTGATCGAGACCGGCGCCGGGGTCGTCCACATCGTGCTCGATGCGACTGCTCCGCTGGACTGGGCGCGGGACATCGTGGTCAACGCCAAGGTGCAGCGCCCGAGCGTGTGCAACTCGGTCGAGACGGTCCTGGTGGTGCGCGAGGCCGCCGAGCGGCTGGTGCCCCCCGTGTCGGAGGCGCTGAGTGCGGCGGGTGTGACCATCCATGGCGACGACGAGGTGCGACGGCTCTTCGCCCAGGCCGAGGTCGCCACCGAGGACGACTGGGCGACGGAGCACATGAGCCTGGACATCTCGATGCGCGTCGTCGACGACCTCGACGAGGCGCTCGACCACATCCGGCAGTACTCGACGATGCACACCGAGTCGATCGTGACGACCGACGAGGCCAACGCCGAGCGGTTCTTGGCCGAGGTGGATGCCGCGGTCGTCATGTCCAACGCATCGACGCGCTTCACCGATGGCGGCGAGTTCGGCTTCGGCGCCGAGGTGGGGATCTCGACCCAGAAGCTGCACGCGCGGGGGCCGATGGGGCTGCCGGAGCTCACGAGCACGAAGTGGCTCGCGCGCGGCGCCGGACAGACCCGCTCCTGACCGCCTAAACTGGACCTTGCGCCGCCGCGCGAAACGAACGGAGCCCCGATGACCCTCGCCACGATCACCGCATTCGCCGCCGAGCAGACGGAGCATCACGGCAACGTCCAGGCGGAGACGATGATCTTCGGCGTGATCGCCCTGGTCATCTTCCTCTCGCTCGGGCTCGTGACGCTGTCGTACCGCAACGTCGCCAACCGGCACGCCGGCAAGGCCGACGCGTACGCCGCGGCGAACGGGCGCGAACTGACGCAATCGGGGAACGGCCACCACTGAGGCCGAACCGATGACGGGAACGCGTGCGCCGCGTATCGGCGTGATGGGCGGCACGTTCGACCCGGTTCATCACGGTCACCTCGTGGCCGCCAGCGAGGTCGCGCAGTCGTTCGATCTCGATGAGGTCGTCTTCGTGCCCACGGGCACACCGTGGCAGAAGTCCTACGTGTCGCCCGGCGAGCATCGCTACCTCATGACCGTCATCGCTACCGCGTCCAACCCGATGTTCACGGTCAGCCGGGTCGACATCGATCGGGACGGCCCGACCTATACGATCGACACCCTGCGCGATCTGAAGGCGCAGCGCCCCGATGCGGACTTCTTCTTCATCACCGGCGCCGATGCCATCGCGCAGATTCTCAGCTGGAGGAACCATGATGAACTGTGGGAGCTCGCCCACTTCGTCGCGGTCTCCCGTCCGGGCCACACCCTCAGCAGCGCGGGTCTGCCGAGCGAGCACGTGAGTCTGCTCGAGATTCCCGCGCTGGCGATCTCGTCCACCGACTGCCGGGCACGCGTCGGGCGGGGCCACCCGGTGTGGTATCTCGTCCCCGACGGGGTCGTCCAATACATTGCGAAGCATCACCTCTATCGGAGCAAGGCATGAGCGACACTGAGCACCAGCCACCGACTCCGCAGCTCACGCGTCGACAACTGCGCGAGCTGCGCAACACGGCGTCCACCCCGATCATCGTCGACCCCACAGCCTCCGACGAGGCCGGTGCCACCGGGTCCGAGCAACCGGCGGCCTCCGCGCCGCTTCCGCGTCCCGCGGATCCCGTGGATCTGCCGCCGGCGCCCGTGCCTCAGACATCGGTCGATCTCGGCGCCCCGGCTCTCACGCGACGGCAGGCCCGCCTGCAGGAGAAGATCCGCACGGCCTCGATCCCTGTGATCACCGCGACCGGCGAGCACAGGACTCTGCCGGGGGCCGCCGAGCGGGACGCCGATGCGGAGATGCCGGTGGCCGACGCGTCGACCGACGAGACCGCGCCCGACGAGACCTCCGAACACCAGGCCCCCGTCGCTCAGTCCGCTCCCGACGGCGTCTCCACCGACACTGCGCAGCCCGTCGATTCCGAGCTCGACTCCGTGATCGACGCCACCATCGACGAGGAGCCCTCGAGGACGGCCGAGAACCACGACCACGAGGCGTCTTCGACGGCCGAGGCCTCGACGGGCGAGGGCTCCGGGATCGCGTCGGACGGCGAGCCGGAGGCGGATGCCGAGGCCGAACGCCACGTCGTCTCGGAGGATCTCGGTGCCGAGCTGCTCGCCGGCGACGCGATCTCGACCGATGTTCCGGCGTCCTTCGACCAGCTCCTGTCGCGCAGCGCCGCCGCGACCGGCGCGTTCACCACACCGAACGCCCTGATCCTCACTCAGACCCCCGACGGCGGCCCCCTCGTCGCGCCCGTCACGGCGACGGGCGAGGTCCTCATCACCGGCACCTTCACCCTGCCGGAGCGTTTCGGCTCGACCGGGGTGATCCCGGGATCGGCCGACGGCAAGGAGGTCGATGCGATCCTCGTCGACGGTGAGCTGCCGGCCTCCTCATCGCCCACCCCCATCGCCGCCAGTGCGGCCATTTCCACAATCAAGAGCGCGGAGGACGTCATCCGTCCGCCGGCACCCGAGAAGGGCAGCCGCTGGACGGTCGCCCTCGCCATCACCGCCGGTGCCCTCGCCGTGCTGCTGGCCGGTGTGCTGATCGTCGCGCTCGTCACAGGAGTCTTCCAATGAGTTCACCAGCAGTCATCGAGATGGTCGGCGTCGCCGCCGCAGCCGCGGACGCGAAGGGCGGGGAGGATCTCGTCGCCCTCGACGTGTCGCAGCCCCTTCCGCTCGTCGATGCGTTCCTCCTCGTCAGCGGTAGCAGCGAGCGCAACGTCGCCGCGATCGCCGACGCCGTCGAGGAGAGCATGCTCGAGGCGGGACACAAGCGGCTGCGCCGCGAGGGACGCGGTGAGTCGCGTTGGGTCCTGATCGACTTCGGCGACCTCGTGGTGCACGTGTTCCACGAGGAGGAGCGCATCTACTACGGTCTCGAGCGCCTCTGGAAGGACTGCCCGGTCATCCCGATCGAGCTCCCCGTGGTCACGAGCACTCCCGGCGATGTAGTAGGCTGAATGAGTTGCCGCGAGAGCGGTGACCACGGGCCTGTGGCGCAGCTGGTAGCGCACCTGCATGGCATGCAGGGGGTCAGGGGTTCGAGTCCCCTCAGGTCCACTTAACGCTTCATGTTCAAACACCGGTCCGCTTCCATGCGGGCCGGTGTTTGTGTTCTGGCTCCGGTTCGCTGTCACGGTGTGATGGTGCTCGACGTGGTGCAGGGCTACGGGGTCGAGCATGGGCTCGAAGGTCGCGGTCGGGATCGCGACGACCTGGTCGGTCGAGGTGATGTAGATCTTCTCGAAGAACGCCTGGTTGAACAGACGGCGGATGCTGTCTGTGGCCTGGGCGTAGACGGTGTGGCAGTCGCTGGCGACGTCGAGGGCCTCGTTCAGCTCGGCTTGCGCGTCGGCGTGGTCTGATTCTGCTGCTTCGAGTCGTTGTGCCACTCGGGTGAGTGCGGGGCCGATCCGGTCTTGTTCTTCCTTGAGGAGGTCCAGCGGGATCGCTCCGGCGTAGTGGGCTTGCAGGAGCTTGTCGCGTTGGGCGAGGAGCTCGGCTCTGCTTGGCAAGGTCGTCTTTCTCGAACGTGGCCTGTGTAGTGAGGATGCTGAACTCTTCGGCGATGGACGCCCGGAGCGCCTCGACTGATGCGGGACGTGGCTGGATGCGCGCGTAGTGGTCGATGATGAGCTGTTCGACCGTGTCGACGTGCATGGCCTCGCGGGTGCAGTTGTTGGCTTTGCTGGGCCTGGGGCTTGGCAGCATGATTGTGAAGCGGCAGAGCTGATGCGATACACCGCCGTCAGATATCGACCATTGGCACAGAAACACGGACCACCCGCAGGCCGGGCACTCCCACCCCGACGAGCGATCGCGCATCACCACGAGGCAGCCCTGACAGCGCGGCTACTCCTGTCCCTGCTCCCGTCGTCCATCGCACGATGGTAGGGCGCCAGCCTCGGCCTCGGCCGCAGCCGCCGTAATCAACAATCGGCGCAGTTGTCCGGGAACGACGAGATCTCCGGCCTATATGGGTGACCGATTCTCACCGAACTCAGGAGTCACCATGGTCGACTACTTCGACAGCCGCACCCCCCAGAACAACCCAAGATCGCTGCTCGGCCTGTCCCGGCAATGGGGGAGGCTCGACTACTCCGCCCTTTCGAGCCAGTATTTCGGCCGCGGCGTCATCCGGCTGATCGTGTTCCGTCCCGGTCTCACTGCCTCCGAGCGGCGCTGGGCAAACCTCTGGTGCGCGCTCGTTCACCGGGAGCTCTGGACGCTCTACGTCCTACCCGTCGGTTTGCTGAGCCTCTGGGCACTCAGCCCGCTGCCGATGTGGGTGCGCATCCTCATCGCCGGCGTAGCGGCGATCGCTCTCATGGCGGCGCTGTGGTGGAAGACCCGGAAGGCGCTGGCCGACGTCCGGGACGTGCAAATCCGTGTGGAGGCCCGCAGCGGCGGCTCACCCCGAATCAACGGCGATATCCCTCTCCTCGAGGACGCCACAACCCGCCTCCTCGCGCTTGACGCGGACCGGCTGACCCCCGTGCAGTACGAAACGCGATGGGGCGAGATCTACGACTGGTTGGGGTCGTTCCGCGCCCCCAAGAGCACGGAGGCTCAGCGATGAGCTCGATCGGTTACGCCCTGCGGGAGGTCGGCCGCGGCTTCGTTCGGGTATTCGTTGAGATCGCGGACACCGCGCCGCCGAGATCCCGCTACACCGACGTCGGGCTGGGTGTGCGTCTTCCGTGGCCCATGACACCGCTCACCGGTCGACTGTTCATCTTCGGCTTCGTTGTGGTGATGTTCGGCGGCGCAGCGCTCAGCGCGTGGGCGGTCGCTGTCGCCTTCGAGCCGTCGCTGTGGCGCATCGTCGCTCCCATCGCCTGGCTGCTGATCGTGCGCACCGTCGTTCGCGCGGTCGTCAGGCGGATCGAGCCGGCCGACGCGGCCGCACGTTGGGCCGAGCTCGACGACCACCGTCGCACCCACCCCCTCGGATGAGCGTGCACCGATGACTTCCGCTCGCCCCACACCCAACCAGATCGCCGCTCGAGTGGCCCCGCTCACCGCGGCCTCGGCCGCTCCGCGGAACACGTCAGCGGGCCGCCGACTCTCCGGCAAAGCGGCCGCGCAGATCCAGGAGCTCGCCGTCGACCAGGCGATCAACGAGCCGCATTCGACGGAACGGACCCACCAGCACAACGGCACCCTGTACGTCCGTGGGGATCTCGGCATCATCGTCCCCGACGACGATCCCGCGGTCGTGGTCGCTTTGCTGCGCATCGACCCCGATGCCGCGCCGGCGCCGCGCGCCCGCCGGTCGACCGTAGGGCCAGCGCACCGCGCACCGGAGAGCAGCACCGAGCTCGAGCGGATGCTGCGCGGCCACGGCTTCGAGATCTCAGCCGGCAGAGGCGGCCACCACAAGGCGACCCACCGCGAGCACCCCGGCGTGACCATCATCATCCCGCACACCCCGAGCGACCACCGCAGCTATCCCAACCTGCTCGCCGAGATCCGGCGCCGCACCGGCCTCGACATCCGCTGACCGCGGATCGGGTGCGCACGCCAGAGAACGGGGATACCCTCGCAGCGTGTGCGGACGATTCGCGATGAACAACGAGACCGACCAGCTGGTGGCAGAGTTCGTCGCGCAGGGCGGCAAGTCTCAGGACTGGCGGCCCGCCTACTCGATCGCTCCGACCGTCAACGCACCGATCGTCCGCGAGAGGCAGGACGAAGGCACCGTCGAGCGTGAGGTCACTCTGGCGCGCTGGGACTGGCCCAAGCCTCCGAACCGGCCCAAGGGCGCCCCGATCATCAACGCCCGCATCGAGAAGGTGTGTATACCGAACTGCACACTGGGACTATGACGTCTACTACTCGCACAGGCACGAGGGGCCCCTATCTGAAGACTGCGAGAGTCCGCGAATCTATCGTGCACGCAGCATTCCAGACGTTCGCGACCGACGGATTCCGCAACGGCTCGCTCCGCGACATCGCTGTCCGAGCCAACATGAGCGAAGCAGGGCTGCTTCACCATTTCCCGACCAAGGCGGACCTCCTCATTGCCGTCCTGACATATCGAGATGAAGAGGCACGCGCGGCCTTCGGCTTTGACCCCGAAACCGGAATTCAGGCCCTGGGCGAGTTCGTCGCGCTGGCGAGGTTCAACGCAACGATTTCTGGAGTCGTTGAACTCTTCTGCGTTCTCGCCGCCGAGTCCACTTCCCCTCGTCATCCCGCCCACGAGTATTTTCGTGAGCGCTATGAGCATGTGCGCTGGATGATCGAAAGGGCTCTCACAGTGATGCGCCTTCGAGGCGACTTGAGCGATGATGTCGACGTCGTCGCCGCGGCCGCCCGCGCGGTAGGGCTCTGGGACGGATTACAGATCCAATGGCTGTTCGACCGCAAGTCCGTTGATATCGCTGAAGAGCTGCACTCCTACTTCTCGAGCTTGCTCCGTGACGGTATCGAACTAACACCACCGATGGTGTGACGCCAATCGAGGCACCGGTCGGAGGCCTCGATAAGTCAGGCCACAGTCGCTTCGACCAGGTCCGCAGCAAGCCGCACAGCGTCCCGTCTCATGGCTTCAGCAACCGCTACTGCCCTGGCTTTTGCCTCGTCGGACATCGCGTGCTCGAGCGAAGTGAGTAGTCGCTGATAGCCCAGATCACTGAACTCGAACGTGGACCCGGTACCGAGTGCTGCTATCCGACGGCCCCAGAACGGCTGGTCGTAGCTCACCGAGCAGATTACGGCGGGGATTCCGGCTCGCGAGCTCGCAGCGGTCGTTCCAGCGCCGCCATGGTGAACGACTGCGGCGCACATCGGCATCACGAGCTCGTGATTCACATTGCCAACGAGGAGTATCTGCTCATCGTTCACGTTGTCGGACGATAAGCCGCCCCATCCCGAACTGACGATCGCTCGGGTCCCCGTTTCGCGGACGATCCGCTCGATCATTTGCAAGACCGTGCGCGGGTCACCTACAGGCATACTGCCGAAGCCGTACAGCACAGGGGCTTCACCTGCACGAATCCACCGCACGATTGCATCGTCTGGGACTGCTGCACGGATAGGTGACAGTTTCTAGTCACGCCGCGAGAGCGGCTGGCGTGTTCATGATGGCTTCGAACTCGACTGGGGTCAAACGGCCCAGGCGGGGTTGTCGGCGGCGTCGGTGGTAGGTCCGCTCGATCCAGGTCACGACTGCGATCCGCAGCTCTTCGCGGGTGCCCCAGGTGCGGCGGTTGAGGACGTTCTTCTGCAGCAGCGCGAAGAACGATTCCATCGCGGCGTTGTCGCCGGCGGCACCGACGCGGCCCATGGATCCCACCATCCGGTGGTGGCTGATCTCGCGGAGGAACTTCCGGCTGCGAAACTGCGATCCTCTGTCGCTGTGGATGACGCAGCCGGCGACGTTCCCGCGCATCGCGACCGCGTTGCGGAGTGCGTTGACCGCGAGGTGTGACTTCATCCTCGAGTCGATGGAGTAGCCGACGATCTTTCCGGAAAATACGTCCTTGATCGCGCAGAGATAGAGCTTGCCCTCACCGGTCGGGTGCTCGGTGATGTCGGTCAGCCACAGTTGGTTCGGACCGGTGGCAGTGAAATCCCGCTCGACGAGGTCGTCGTGCACGGGTGGGCCGACCTTGCCGCCCTTGCCGCGGCGACGTTTCCCGAAGGTGCTCCACCAGCCGTTGCTCGAGGCGATCCGCCACGCGGTGCGATCCGCCATCGCTTCACCCACCTCGCGGGCCTCATCGGCGAGCAGCCGGTGCCCGAACTCGGGGTCGTCACGGTGCGCGTCGAACAACGCGTTGGCGCGATACGCCTCGATCACCTCGGCGTCGGTGATGGGGCCCGCGAGCCACCGGTAGTAGGGCTGGCGGGCGAGCTTGAGAACCCGGCACGTCACCGCGACGGGGATCCCGTCGGCGGCGAGCTCGGTCACGAGCGGGTAGAGCCTTTTCCCGGCAGGTTCGCCTGCGACAGATACGCCGCCGCCCGCCGCAGCACCTCGTTCTCCTGCTCCAGCAACCGGATCCGCTTACGCGCCTCCCGCAGCTCCGTGGACTCGGTGCGGGTCTGACCGGGCTTGGCACCCTCGTCGATGTTCGCGCGACGCATCCACTTCTGCAGCGTCATCGGGTGAACACCGAAGTCCTTCGCGATCTGCTCGATCGTCATTCCGGGCTCGCGGTTGCGCGCGACGCGGACCACGTCGCTACGGAACTCGCTCGGGTACGGCTTGGGCACGGCAACATCCTTCCAGGCCGACCCTCCGGGCAAGCCAGATCAGATGTCACCTACTCGTGCAGCAGTCCCAACAGTCGTACCGTCATACAGTGCGCGAACGACAGCACGCGACAGTCGGCGGCCGGAGCGAGCCATCATGATTGCTACGCCCTCGTCCGAATTGACCATCTCACGCATATCTCTCCCCAGAGGAGCAGGGTCCAAGTCGAACGCTCGCGGGATGTCATGCGTTCCGGGAGAACTTGCGAGCCGAACTGTGTGGCCCCGCCGTTGGAGTTCCGCCCCGAGCACACTCATCGGCTGGGCATCTCCTCGAGTACCAAACGCCAACAGCGTTGCTCGCATCTGGGTCGACCTCTCTTTGCGATCAGTGGGGTTCTCGCACCCCTTCTACATACATGGATTCATCGCTGCGGTGCGCCTGATCGAGCGCGGCCACGTCGGCGCGCGCACCTTGGTTGAAAGCCACCCGCTTTATATCGGTCGCATCAAACCCTGCTTCTCCGAGCGCGAAGGCGACCTCGTCGTAGTCGTAGACCCACTGATGTCCGTAGAACGCGAAGATCTGATTGACCATGAAGGCGCGTCGCGCCGGCATCGCTGGGAGCGGGAGATTCTCGTCGACGGTTCGGCGGCGCTCCTCAAAGAAGTTGCCTGCAAGGTATCCCCGCATGTATAGCTCGAGATCTGGCGTCGACAATCTCAGGACACCGCCGGGTCGAAGAATCCGTCTCACCTCGGATAGCCAAACGATGGCATCTCGGAGAGAGAGGTGCTCTAGAAGGTGCTCGGCATAGACCCATTCAAAGGTGGCGTCGTCGAACGGTAGCGGTTTTGTCACATCCGCTTCGACGAACTTCCAGCGGCCGTCTATCAGATAGATCTGGCCGGGCTTGGTTGCCGAGATCGCACTCCGCGCCGAAACTATGTCACTACTCATGCCTGAGGGGTGCAGTGTCTTGAACGTTGCAAACTCAATGCCATTCACCCCAAGGCTCGCGAGTTCATCGCGACTCGAACCGTGCCCATGCAGCGGCTCTACCGACGCAAACGTGGCTAAATCTTCCATGATCTGCTCAACGCTCTCATCTGCGGCCCGCGGGTCTGACCAGTCCCATTCGGCAACCACGAATACCCCCTCCGGTTTGTGGCGTTGGTTCTCCGTGAGGCCCCCGCCCGCTACCCCACTCAAGCGGGGTACACATCACATTTCAACAGATCCGGTGGCGATCGCCTGTCGCGCCGTTCTTCACTCACGGAGCTTTCGCGACTAATCTCAGGACCGCGTCCCGCGCCGCCGGCAACGATCGTCTTGGGGCCCGCTTGCGTCTACCGAAATCATCTACCGGCAGGCGTTTTGACTCGCAGTTTCGGCGACGCTCTGACACTATTCAGCGCCAGACCGCCGAAAACGATCGTTTTCCGCGGGTGTCTTCTTAGTTCGGTGAAGCTCCCCACCGGATTCTGAGTCGGCGCGTTCTCCAACGCCCGCTGCATCGTGCCGATGATCGGCTACTACGAGTGGACGGGGGAGAAGGGCGACAAGCAACCGCACTTCATCCACGCCGAAGACGAGGCGCTCCTCGCGGCGGCCGGTCTGACGTGGACAACCGAGATCGACGGTGAGCGCCGGCGTGTGTTTGTCGTCGTCACCCGCGAGGCCCGCGACGCCTCCGGCGACGTCCACGACCGGATGCCGGCCTTCCTGTCCCGTGACCTCTGGGACGACTGGCTCAACCCCGCCTCTCTCACCGTCGACGGCGACACCGCCGCATCGAAGAGCAACCGCCTCGAGCTGCTCGACGAGCTCGATGCCAGCTCGAGCGCGATCGCCGCGACGATGCGCACGCACGAGGTCGACCGGCGCGTCAACAACAGCCGCAGCGCCGACCCGAGAGACGCGAGCCTGATCGCACCACTGCTCCGCTGAGAGCGGGTCTATGAGAATCTAGTGATGTCTAGCGTTTTCCTAGACTTCGGTAGTTTTCGATAGACAGAGTCGCCGTGGATTCTGTGCGCAATCCCTACTCACCGGGAGCGGGTCGAAAGCCGGCAGCGCTTGTCGGCCGCGACGACGCGCTCAGCGCGTGGTCGAAGACACATGAGCGGTGCCAAATGAAGCAGGTTGTGCGCCCACGCTCGTGGCGAACAACGGTAGACCGATAGGCGAGCCCGGCAGGAGGATTGATGCATCTTGGATGGGTTGATCGGCGGCAAATCGGTAGACATCGGAGGCGTAAGGATGAGCGAACCAGAGACGGTAACCGTTCCTGAGTTGGTTGGGCAACCGGTGCATATCGCGCGCGAGATGGCGGCGGCCGTCGGACTCGGGTTGGCCAGTGGTGACCCGGATGGTCCTGGACTTGGGTCGCGCACATGGCCGGGTGTGTTCTGGGTGACAGCTCAGGAGCCTTCCCCCGGGTCCGCCATCGAACGCGGAAGTCAGGTGCAGATCATCTTCGTCGAGGATGGCCAGACGAGAAGCGATGTTCCCGTGGCGACAGGTGGGCCGCGATGATCTTGCGTTGTGTACACCGCGAGCGGGCATAGGCGCGGACGGCAACGGGTCGAAGAGGCCTTTGAAAGGTGCAGCCCCTCCGACCCGTATGCCAGATGGTTATCCGAACGTGAACGTGGGTCCTACGGAGTAGCACACGGTGCCGTCGACGAGGATCACCGACGCGGAAGCCGAGTACGCAGGAACGCCCCCGATACCGGGGCCGACAACACCCGGAATAGCGCCGGTCCAACTCTTACTGCCCGTGGAGGGGCCTGCCCCGCCAGTGCTCCAGTAGTTCCCGCTGATGAACCCATTCGCGTAGACCCTCCAGTCGTGTTCGTAGGCGGCGAGGAACACGATGAATCCCGTGCTGAAAGCCACGGTGTCGTTGGCGCGCTTTGACCCGGATGCCCATGAGGAACCACAGTTGCCAGGGACCGGATCAGCCGCAGCGCTTTCGAGTTGAGCTTCGGCGCGGCGCTGGTCAGCCTGTTGCAGTTGAGCGGCGGCGGCCTCCGTGACGGGGACGGACTCCTGCGTGCCGTCCTCGTGCGTGACGATCTTGAAGCCATTGGCCTCCGCGACCGCGGCGTCGTAGCCGCCGACGACCATCGGCGCTGTTTCGCTTATCGTCTCCGGTGCGGCGGGCTCTGGCGTGGCGGCAAGGGCCGCTTGTGGCATCAACGCCACGGCGAGGGTCAAGACTGCCGCACCTGTTATCGACAGGGCGCGGCGACTGAATCGATTGGTCATTTGGATCTCCTTCCTACTCGCTTGCGCCGTCGCATTGTTCTATTCACATCGAATACGTGAGGGCTTCTGTGCGGCTCTGTCGCTCGCCGGTGTGGCGTTGTTGTCGCTCGGGCCATGGGGATACTTCGACTTGCTCGGCTATATGGCCGCGTTAGGCGCTGCCGCTGCGTTCGGCCTCTACACTGTTTTTGCTGACAAGGTTGGAAAGGCAGGCTCCGGACTTGATGGACTCGCGCTTTCTGTCACCGTCGCGGCCATGGTATCTCTGCCCTTCGCATCCCCGCAGATCGGGAAACTCGACCTTCCGGGGTTCGGCGTTCTTGTGTTGTCCGCACTTGTCGGGGTGGTGATCCCATATGCGGTCGACACAATTGCGGCACGTGTAACCTCCGCACGGGTGGTGGGAACTCTGTTCGCGACCGATCCCGCTATGGGCGCTCTCGCTGGGCTTGTCTTCCTGGGGCAAACGATCACAGTGACGGCAGTCGTGGGAATCGCAGTTGTCGCTTCGGCAGGTGCTCTACTCATCTGGACGACAGATTCACAGGGGAGAGTGTCATCTGGAGCCTGACCCGCTTTTCCGGACACCAGTTTTGAGGCGATGATCGTCTCGGAAGGAGTCCGTGAGATGCCTGCTGCCCACCCGCCGGAGTTCCGGCGTCGAGCCCTTGATCTCGTTGCCCAGGGAAACCCGGTTGCGCAGACCGCTCGTGATCTTGGGATCAGCGAGTCGTGCCTGCGGAACTGGATGAACCGTGACGCGGTCGACTCCGGCCGCAAGTCCGGGATCACGACCGATGAGCACAAGGAGCTCGTCGAGTTGCGGCGCCGGAACCGGGTGCTGGAGATGGAGATCGAGATCCTCAAGCGCGCGTCGGCGTACTTCGCGAGGGAGAACGTGCTCCCAAAATAGGGTTCCGGCTGGTCCAGGAGCTCGCCGCTGACGGTGTTCCCGTCGCGGTGGCCTGCCGGTTCCTGAACGTCTCGAAGTCCGGCTTCTACGAGTGGGTCGGCCGGCCACCATCGCGGCGTGCGGTCTCGGATGCGGAGCTGACGACCACGATCCGTCGAATCCACGCTGACTCGAGGGGGACGTATGGGGCGCCGCGGGTGCTTGCCGAGCTTCGGCTCGGACTCGGGGTTCACGTTGGCCGGAAACGCGTCGCCCGGCTGATGCGGATCGACGGTCTTGTGGGCGTCTCGCACCGCCGGAAGCGGCGCGGATGGAAGCCCGATACCGCTACGCACGAGGACCTCGTGAAGCGACAGTTCCGCGCCGACACGCCGAACCGGCTGTGGTTCTGCGACATCACGCAACACCGCGCGAAAGACGGATGGGTCTACTGCGCGGCCGTGATCGACGCGTTCAGCCGCCGGGTCGTTGGCTGGTCGATCAGCGACCGGATCACTGCGGAGATCGTCGTTGACGCGCTCGAGATGGCCCGCTGGCGCCGCCGCCCCGAACCCGGGACCGTGGTCCACGCGGACCGAGGAGCGCAATACACCTCATGGCTCTTCGGGCATAGGCTCCGCCAAGCCGGGCTCCTCGGCTCAATGGGACGCGTCGCTTCCAGCGTCGACAACGCACTCATCGAGAGCTTCTGGTCAACGATGCAACGCGAGCTCCTCGACCGGTCGACCTGGGCCTCGAAAGCGGAACTGTCGTCGGCGATGTTCGAGTGGATCGAAGCGTTCTACAACCCCACCCGCCGACACACCGCGCTCGGCAACCACAGCCCCGTGGAGTTCGAACGACTTCACATCCCCGCCGCAACCGCGGCATGATCAACAAAGAGAAACCGTCCGGGAAACCGGGTCAGGCTCCTCTAAGTCGTAGAGCATCGACCGGGTTCTACCGTGGTGCGTTGCTCAGCCGTGAAAGGGAGGGGCAAGGATGAGGCTGAGATACGGCAGCCGCTTGATCGAAGGTGCGCCCTGGCGGCGTCGCAAACCCGAATCGCGAAGCCACCGAAGAGATCGCGATCATTTTGCTCTCCTCGTGCTCGGTTGACGGAGGGACTGTGATACGGATGTCGGCCTCATTTCCACGCCGGCGCGGATGAGCTTGAGTCGAATCGTCCCGGGACTGACTCCGTACCTGTCGCCGAGCCGCGCCAGCGAGGATCCCTCTTCGTATCGTCTCGCCGCGTCTTTGATCTCGGGTTCGGTCATCCGTCGAGGCGGGGCAGAGACCCCTGCGTCGTAGAGAATCTTCCTCACGGAAGCCCTCGCCAGCTTGAGTCGTGTCGCGATGTCCTTGACGTACACACCTGATCGGAACAACTGGATCGCTTCGGTCCGGGCGTCGTCGGTGACCAACCTGCGCGTGATCGCCTCACAGACATCACCACGAGCATCGGCCGAGCTGACCCTACTGCTACGCTGCACTTTTCCAGCCCGTACTCTCGTAACTGCTTTGGCCAGCCGTCGGGTAACACCTTCGTGTTTGACGGTCTTCGCGTCGATTCCACCAAGTCCCCGCCTCGGCGGGGATTTTGTGTTTTCGGCTGCGGTCGTACGCGCCGCTCCGTGCTCTCGCGGCGGTGTCAGTGCGTCGCGACAGCCTCCAAGACCGCCGTGCGCAGCCGCTGGCCGCGCGCACTGAAGCCCCTTTGCTCGCGCACGTACTCCGCTTTGCCCTCCGGCGTCTCGATCGGCACGGGGGAGTATCCCCAATCCGACAGGTCGTAGGGCGAGGCGCGCATATCGAGCTCGCGGATGTCTCGGGCGAGCTCGAACGCGTCGAGAAGCAGATGACCGGGAACCAGCGGCCCGAGCTTCATGATCCACTTGTAGATGTCCATCCCGGCGTGCAGGCATCCGGGCTGTTCGCGCGCCGATGCTCCTTCGCGATCGAGCGCCTCGCGATTGCGGGGAACGGCCTCGGGCGTGAAGAAGCGGAACGCGTCGAAGTGCGTGCAGCGCAGGTCGTGGGCCTCGACGACGGCATCCGTCCCCGCCCTCCCGAGGCGCAGGGGCACGGCGTGGCGCACCTCGCGCGTGCGATAGACCATCGCCCATTCGTGCAGCCCGAAGCAGCCGAACGCGGCACCGCGGTCGCGGGTGGCCCGCAGCAGCCCGGTGACCCCGCGGTACAGCGATCCGCGCTCGTCGCGGAATGCGGCGTCGTCGACACGCGCCGCATCATTGCTCACGGCGGTGTACCAGCGCCACGAGACGCGCTCCACGGCGCCGTCGAGGACGACGCCTGCTCCCGGGTGCCAGCGGCGGAGCAGAGCTGGCTTGTACGAGTAGTAGGTGAAGAGGAAGTCCTCCACGGGATGCCGTTCGGCGCGTGCGGCCCGCTGTCTGTGGGCGGCGGTCAGGACGTCCGCCCGCTCGGCGTGCGCGGTCGCCCGCTCGTGCCATTCCTCGCGCAGAAGGCGGTCGGGCGGGGCGGTACGGGTCGTCACCTCTCGAGGATAGGCCGGGGCCGCTTCAGGCGGACGCGGCGTCAGCACGCTCGATCAACGACGGATCGTCGTTGCGCACGTTGCCGACGGCGGATCCGACCGGGAACCAGGTGAGCGTCTCGACGACGTCGGGCGCCGCGTCGACGACGGCATCGAGGAGATCGGCGGGGTACTCCGTGGTCGGGTCGAGCCACACGTCGGCGTGGTCGACGTCGATCACGAGCGGCATCCGGTCGTGGATCCGCTCCAGACCGCCGACCGCGGCGCGCGTGAGGATCGTGAAGCTCAGCAGCCAGCGTTCGGCATCCTCATCGGCTCGTGCGTCGTCCTTCCACCACTCGTAGAGCCCCGCGAAGAAGAGGGGCTCATCGCCGCGAGGACGAATGTAGTGCGGGACCTTCGCCCCCGCTTCGCCCTGCCACTCGTAGTAGCCGGACGCGGGGATGACGGCCCGGCGCGAGACCAGGGCCTTTCGGAACATCGGCTTCTCGGCCGCCTCTTCGGACCGGGCGTTGAAGGCGCGGGCGCCGCCGCTCGGGTCTTTTGCCCAGGCGGGGACGAGCCCCCAGCGCGCCGGCGCGAGGCGCCGGGTCGGCGGCTCGGTCTTGGCCGAATCCAGAACGATCGAGGCGCGCGCCGTCGGCGCCACATTGAAGGACGGGGCGGGAAGATCGTCGGGGACGACCTCGGCGCGGAGGACTCCCGCGAGCTCGGAGCCGACACGGGCAACGACGAAACGACCGCACATGGGTCCAGGCTACGTCGGCCCACCGACACGCCGGCGCTGCGGCGCGACGATCGGTTCAGTCGGGGGCGATGACGCCGACGTCCGCGAGCCGATCGAGCAGTGCGGCACCGTCGGTGCCACTGACCCACGGCACCTGAGCCGCAGAGTGATCGTTCACCGCTGTGCGTCCGCCCGCGAGGACGGCCTCGGCGGGCGAGAGCTGGCGGATGGCCACCGCACGCACGCGCTCGGGGTACTCGCTCGCGAAAGCGGTGTAGAGCGCGTCGTCATGCTGGCCGTCGTCGCCGATGAGCAGCCATCGCACGTGCGGGAACTCCTGGGCGAGGCGCCGCAGGTTCTCGGCCTTGTGATCGCGACCGCTGCGGAACCACCGGTCGTGCGTGGGGCCCCAGTCGGTCAGCAGCATCGGACCGGAGGGGAAGACGTGACGGCGCAGGAAACGGATGAGGGTCGGCGCGACGTTCCACGCCCCGGTCGAGAGGTAGATGACGGGGCTGCCGGGCTTGTCGCGCGTGAGGCGCTCGAGCATCACGGCCATCCCCGGAACGGGCTGACGGGCGTGCTCGTTCAGCACGAACGAGTTCCAGGCCGCGATGAAGGGACGGGGCAGAGCAGTGACCATGACGGTGTCGTCGATGTCGGAGACGATGCCGAACTCCACATCCGCACCGATGACGAACACCCGCGTCTCGATGGTCTCGCTTCCCTCGACGCTCATGGTCACCGTCTGCCAGCCCGGGGGGAGCGATCCGGGGAGCTCGACATCGATCACGCCGCCGCGGTCGGCCACGACCTCGTGCACTGCGCCGGCCACCGTGACCTGCACCTGGGCGAAGGCGACGGGCACCGAGGCGAAGCTGCGCCAGCCGCGGACGGAGGCGTATTCCCCTCCGTCCGCGGGACGGACCTTGGGGGCGATGAGGACCCGCCCCAGGACCCGCACCCAGCCGTCGCCGCCGTAACCCGGATAGGCCGCCACGGTCGGTCGCTGTCCGCGAGCGCGGGCGCGGCGCTCCCGCCAGGAGTGGAAACGCCGCTCGAGGCGCGCGAACCACAGGATCTTCGGCCGTGGGGCTGGTGAGGAAGCCATCGGTTCAGTCTTTCACGTCGCCGTCCGCGGGGCGGGTCGTCGCCGCGTCGGTCGCGAGATGCCGCGCCTCCCGCCGCGCGATGGCGCGTTTGACGAGGTAGGCGGCGAGCAGGAACAGCACGATCACCCCGACGAACAGGTAGCCGGCGTACTGGATGTTGTCGGAGATCTCCCGGTAGGTGCGGGCGGCGACCGCGACGACCCCGACGTAGAGCGATGTCCAGATGAGGCACGCCGGAGCGGTCCACGCGATGAACCGCCGGTACGAGAAGCCGCTCATGCCGACGGTGAGCGGGACGAGCGAGTGGAGCACCGGGAGGAACCGTGACAGGAAGATCGCGGGTCCGCCGCGACGGCGCAGATACAACTCCGAGCGCACCCAGTTCGTCTCGCCGACGCGCCGCCCCAGGCGCGAGAATCGGATGCGGGGACCGAGCCATCGGCCGAGCGCGAAGCCGATCGACTCGCCGGCGAGCGATCCGGCGACGACCGCGGCGCCCAGGACCAGCCCCTCCGGCACGCTCCCCACCGCGGTGGCCGCGACGATGACGACGGTGTCGCCGGGCACGACGAGACCGACCAGCACGCTCGTCTCGAGCATGATCGCGATCCCGGCCACCACGGTGCGCAGCACCGGATCGATGCTCTGCACCGTGCTCAGAATCCAGTCGAGGATCTCGTTCACGCTTGAAGCCTAGGGGCGCCACCTGGGGCATACCCTGAAGCGGTGCCCGAGAAGCCCGCCCGTCGCCGACTCGAGGCCTGGGTGGACCCGGCCGTGGTCTTCGGCGGGATCCCGGACGACGCGGCCTTCTGGCTCGATGCGGGACCGGATGCCGCCGACGGGTGGAGCTGGCTCGGAACGGGAGTGGCGGCAGCCGTGCCCGATCCGTTCCTGGACGGCGCGGTCCGCGGGACAGACCCGGCCGGTCCGTTCCGCGGAGGGTGGGTCGGCTGGTTCGGGTACGACGCGGCCGCGCGGGCCGCGGGCGCTCCCGCGCGCTCCGACGTCGATGCCGACGACGACGCCCTGTGGCTGCGCGTGGATCGGGTGGTCGCCTTCGACCACGCCGCGCGGGACGTGTGGCTGAGCGCGCCCGAGGATGAGATCGATGAGTTCGAACGGACCGTGGCGGCCTGGTGCGAGGCCGGGGCGGCCCGTGCCGCGGCGCCCCCCGCTTCACCCGCGGTGCTGACGGCCACGGCACGGGTGGATCCCGACGCGTATGGACGCCTCGTCGAGGACTGCCGCGCCGCGATCCGGCGCGGCGACGCCTACCAGCTCTGTCTCACCACCCGTTTCGATGTGGCCGCCGACGCCGCCCTGGACCCGCTCGCGGTGTTCTTCCGGCTGCGCGCGACGGCGGGGTCGCATCACGGCGGCTTCATCCGATCGGGGGCGCGCGCGCTCGTCAGCGCGAGCCCCGAGCGATTCCTGCAGCTCGCGGATGGGGTCGTCCGGACGAGCCCGATCAAGGGCACCCGCCCCCGCGGCTCCGACGACCGAGCCGACGCCCGGCTCATCGCCGAGCTCGTGTCGAGCCCCAAGGAGCGCGCCGAGAACGTGATGATCGTCGATCTGATGCGCAACGACCTCCAGCGCGTCTGCGATCCCGGGTCGGTCGTGGTCGAACGGCTGTTCGCGGTGGAGAGCTACCCGACGGTGCATCAGCTCGTGAGCACCGTCGCCGGGCGTCTGCGCGACGGCATCCGCTTCTCCGATCTCCTCGCGGCGACCTTCCCGGCCGGGAGCATGACGGGAGCGCCGAAGCTGTCGGCGATGACAATCCTGCACGGGCTCGAGCGGGCGCCGCGGGGCCTGTTCGCAGGCTGCTTCGGGTGGATCGACGCGGGCGGCAGGGGCGATCTGGCGATGGTGATCCGCTCGATCGTGATCGACGGCGCACGGGCGTACGTCGGCGCGGGCGGAGGGATCACCTGGGGCTCGGAACCCGATGCGGAGGTCGCCGAGGTCGCCGTGAAGGCGCGCGCCCCCCTCGACGCCCTGGGCGCCGGGCTGCCGCCCCGGTGGCGGGAACGGGTCCGGTAGCCTGGGAGTTCCGCTTTCGCGACCCATCGCACTTCCCAGATAGGTTCTCCCGTGACCGACACCTCGACTGATCGCGCGACCGCGCCCGACTCGGTTCCGTTCGACGCCCACGCCATTCAGGCGAAGTGGCAGCGCGCCTGGGCCGACGCCGATCCCTTCCGTGCCGGCGGAGACGACGACAAGCGTCCGCGGAAGTACGTCCTCGCGATGTTCCCGTACCCCTCCGGCGACCTGCACATGGGTCACGCCGAGAACTACCTCTACTCCGACATCGTCGCCCGCTTCTGGCGGCACCGCGGCTACAACGTGCTGCATCCGATCGGGTGGGACAGCTTCGGTCTGCCCGCCGAGAACGCGGCGATCAAGCGCGGTGCCGACCCGCGCGCGTGGACCTACGACAACATCGCCCAGCAGAAGAAGAGCCTGCACGAGTACGGCGTCTCGTTCGACTGGAGCCGGGTGCTCCACACGAGCGACCCCGAGTACTACACCTGGAACCAGTGGCTGTTCCAGAAGCTGTACGAGAAGGGCCTGGCGTACCGCAAGGAGAGCCCGGTCAACTGGTGCCCCCATGACCAGACGGTGCTCGCGAACGAGCAGGTCGTCGACGGCCACTGCGAGCGCTGCGGCGCCGAGGTCGAGAAGAAGAAGCTCACGCAGTGGTACTTCCGCATCACCGAGTACGCCGACCGGCTGCTGGACGACCTGAACCAGCTGGAGGGGTTCTGGCCGCAGAAGGTCATCCAGATGCAGCGCAACTGGATCGGCCGCTCGGTCGGCGCCGACATCGACTTCGAGATCGAGGGCCGCGACGAGAAGGTGACGGTGTTCTCGACGCGTCCCGACACCCTGCACGGCGCGACGTTCATGGTCGTCGCACCGGACTCCGATCTGGCGGCCGAACTGGCGGCCGGGGCCTCCGACGAGGTGCAGAAGCGGTTCGGCGCGTACCTGCAGACGGTGCAGAAGACCAGCGAGATCGACCGGCAGACCGTTGATCGGCCGAAGTCTGGCGTCTTCCTCGAGCGCTACGCGGTCAACCCCGTCAACGGGGAGCGGCTGCCGATCTGGGCCGCCGACTACGTACTGGCCGATTACGGTCACGGCGCGGTCATGGCCGTCCCCGCCCACGACCAGCGAGACCTCGATTTCGCGCGCGCCTTCGACCTCCCCGTCCGTGTCGTTGTCGACACGACGGCGCCCGTCACCGGCGCCATGCCCGTCATCGAGCTCGACGACGACGGCGTGCCGATCGATCCGGGCCCCGGGATCGACGACGTCGACCCCGCGCGCACCGGTGTCGCGCTCACCGGCGACGGGCGGATGATCAACTCCGGCCCCCTCGACGGCCTGAGCAAGCGCAACGCGATCGCCCGGGCGATCGAGCAACTCCAGGCGGACGGCAACGGCCGCGCGACGAAGACCTACCGCCTGCGCGACTGGCTGATCTCGCGGCAGCGGTTCTGGGGTACTCCCATCCCGATGATCCACACCGACGACGGGCGGATCGTGCCGGTCCCCGCCGATCAGCTGCCGGTGCGACTGCCGGATGCCGAGGGTCTCGACCTCAAGCCCAAGGGAGCCTCGCCGCTGGGCGCGGCCGCGGAGTGGGTCACCACCACCGACCCCGATACGGGCGAGCCGGCTCGGCGCGACCCCGACACGATGGACACGTTCGTCGACAGCTCGTGGTACTTCCTGCGCTTCCTGTCGCCGGGTGACGCCGGCCAGCCCTTCGCCGCGCGCGAGGCGGACAAGTGGGGCCCGGTCGACTTCTACATCGGCGGCGTCGAGCACGCGATCCTGCACCTGCTGTACGCGCGCTTCATCACCAAGGCGCTGTTCGACATGGGGCAGGTGGAGTTCACCGAGCCCTTCTCGAGCCTCATCAACCAGGGCATGGTCATCCTCGACGGCGCGAAGATGTCGAAGAGCAAGGGCAACCTCGTGCTCTTCCAGGAGGAGCTCGAGCAGCACGGTGCGGATGTCCTCCGTGTGGCTCTCGCCTTCGCCGGCCCGGTCGAGGACGACAAGGACTGGGCGGATGTCTCGACCACGGGGGCCGCGAAGTTCCTCGCACGTGCGCTGCGCGTGGCCGCCGACGTCGACAGTGAGCCCGACGTCGTATGGGCCGAGGGCGACACCGCGCTCCGCCGTGTGACCCACCGGATGTGGGCGGATGTGCCCGGCCTGGTCGAGCAGACGAAGTTCAACGTCGTCGTGGCACGCCTGATGGAGCTGGTCAACGTCACCCGCAAGGTGATCGACACCGGCGCCGGCGCGGGCGACCCCGCCGTCCGCGAGGCCGCCGAGGCCATCGCCATGGTGCTGGACCTGTTCGCCCCGCACACCGCGGAGGAGATGTGGACGATCCTCGGCCATCGTCCCTTCGTGGGGCTCGCGACGTGGCGTCAGCCCGACCCGACGCTGCTGGTGGAGGACTCGGTGACCGCGGTCGTGCAGATCGACGGCAAGGTGCGCGGAACGCTCCGCGTGTCGGCGAAGATCTCCTCCGATGAGCTGGAGGCGCTCGCCCGCGCGGACGAGAAGGTCGTGCGGGCGCTCAACGGTCGCGAGATCGGTCGCGCGGTGGTGCGCGCGCCGAAGGTCGTGAGCTTCACCACCGCGTGATGTGACCTGAGGCGCGCCGCCGCACGCCGTCCCGGTCGCGCCCTCCTCCCCGGTGCGGGGCTCGGCCGGTCCTCTCCACGAGCGCTCCGGGTCGTCCGCGGGGGAGGAGCGCCCGCTCCTAGCCTGGCGCGGTGGGTGAGACAGGTCGGTCGCTGCGGCGCCGCCGCCTCGGGGCGGGGGCGGTGGTCATGCTCGTGCTCGGCGCTGCGGCCGTGACCGTCGCGATCGGCATGGCGCGCTCCGTGAGCGCGCCTCCGAGCCCTGTCACGCCCGGTGTCACACCCACCGTGACGGTGGCCGACGCCGCCGTCTACGTCCATGTCGACGGCGCGGTGGCCCATCCCGGCCTCTACCGCCTCGACCCGGACGCGCGGGTGGTGGACGCGGTCGCCGCGGCGGGCGGCTTCACGGATGTGGCCGACAGGTCGGCGGTGAATCTCGCCCGGCTCGTGAGCGACGGCGAGCAGTTGCTGGTGCCCGAGCCCGGCGCCGCGCCGCCGGCGGGCGCCGCACCGGGCGCCGGCGATCGGCCGGGAGTCGGCGCCGACGGTCGCATCGGTCTGAACACCGCGGATGCCGCCGCACTCGACACCCTGCCGCGTGTCGGGCCGGCGCTGGCCGAGCGCATCATCGCCTGGCGCGAAGAGAACGGCCGGTTCACGAGCGTCGAGGACCTCCTGGGCGTGTCGGGCATCGGCGAGAAGATGCTCGAGGCACTCCGTGATCGGGTGCGCGTGTGAGCGCCCGTGCGTCCCACCGCGACCTGCGGCTTCTCCCTGTCGTCGCCGCGGCGTGGCTCGTCTCGGCCGCGGCCGTGTCGCAGCCGCAAGCGGCCCCGGTGTTCGCGGGCACGCTGTGGGTGCTGTGCGGGGGAGCGACCACGGCGCTGGTGCTGCGGCGAATGCGCCGAGGGCACCCACCTGCCGGGAGCGCCACGGTCGCCAGCCTCACGGCTCTCGCGGCGTTCGCCTGCGCGATCGCCGCGGCGTCTGCGACCCACGTGGCGCTGCTGCTGCCGGATCGCGAACGGGTGGCGGCACTGCCGATCTCCGGTGGCCGCGTCGTCGAGGTGACAGCCACCGTCGTCGGCAAACCCGAGCGGTCCGAGACCGGATGGCGGTTCGACGCCGAGGCGACGAGCGTGACGGCGGGCGGCGACCCCGTGCACGCCGGGGTGCCCATCGTGGTACGAGCGCAGGAGCGTCCGCGCGGTCTGGATCTGGGCGCCGCCGTCTCGATATCGGGCTCCGCCTTCGTCGCGGAGCCCGGCAACCGGGCCGTACTCATCGTCGACGTCGACGTGCCCGAGGTTCGGGCGCGCCCGCCGGGGATCTTCGCCGCGGCGTCGCGACTGCGTGCGGACCTGCTCGCACAGGCCGCGACACTGCCCCAGCCCGGTGCGGGATTGATCGCCGGCCTCGCGGTGGGCGACACGACGGCCGTCACCGACGAACTCGACGCGCAGATGAAGACGGCCTCGCTCTCGCATCTCACTGCCGTCTCCGGTGCGAACTGCGCCGTGGTCGTGGGACTGGTGTTCACCCTCGCCGGGGCGCTCGGCATCCGACGGGGATGGCGCGTCGTGCTCGCCGCAGCGGGCCTCGTGGGTTTCATCGTGCTGGTCTCACCCGAACCGAGCGTCGTCCGGGCGGGGGCCATGGCGGCGATCTCGATGCTGGCCGTGCTCCTCGGACGCGCGGGAGCCGGCGCGGCCGTGCTGTGCCTCGCCGTGTCGATCTGCCTCGTCTTCGACCCCTGGCTCGCGACGAGCCTGGGTTTCGCCCTGTCGGCGGCAGCGACCGGCGCGCTCGTGCTGGCCGCCGGGCCGATCGGCGACTCGCTCGCGCGGATCATGCCGCGGCCGCTCGCCCTCGCCGTCGCGGTTCCGGTGGCGGCGCAGCTCGCGTGTACGCCGCTGATCGTCGCGATCGACCCCCGGCTGCCGCTCTTCGCCGTCGTGGCGAACATCCTCACCGCCCCCGCCGCGCCGCTGGCGACGATCGCCGGACTCGCCGCGTGTCTGACCGCGGGCCTGCCCGTTCTGGCCGCCGGGCTCGTCGCCATCGCCTGGCTTCCCTGCGCATGGATCGCGGCGACCGCTCAGGCGGTGGACGCGATGCCCGTGGCGGCGCTGCCCTGGATGCCGGATGTCGGCGGTGCGCTGCTCGCCGCCCTGCTCAGCGCGGCCGCGATCGTGGTGCTGCTCCCCGAGGTGCCACGGGCGCTTCTGCGCCTGGCGGCATCCGTGCTCGCGATCGCGGTCGGCATCGCCGGCGGTACGGCGGTCGTCACGGGACCGATCGCGCGGGCCGACGTGCCCGTTGATTGGTCGTTGGCGATGTGCGACGTGGGGCAGGGCGACGCGTTCCTCCTCCGTTCGCGCGGACAGGTGGCGCTCATGGACACTGGCCCCGACCCCGCGCTGCTCGACGCGTGTCTCGACCTCTTCGGGGTCGAGCGGATCGACCTCCTGGTGCTGACGCACTTCGACCTCGATCACGTCGGGGGAGCGGACGCCGTGGCGGGCCGGGCCGAGCTCGTCCTCCACGGGCCGACCGCCGAGCCGTCCGACAACACTCTGCTGGCCGAGTTGCGGGCGGAAGGCGCCGACGTGCGTCCCGTCGCAGCCGGCGCGACCGGCACGTTGGGCGGCGCGACCTGGGAGGTGCTGTGGCCGCGCGCGCGGCGGACGGCCTTCCCACCGGGGAACGACGCCAGCGTGGTGCTGGCGGCCCGCGGCGGCGGCATCCCGTCGGTGCTGATGCTCGGCGATCTCTCGGAGGAGCCGCAGGCCGTGATCGCGGGTGCCCTGCACGAACGGTTCGAGGTCGTGAAGGTGGCCCATCATGGGAGCGCCGACCAGTCGCCGGCGCTGTATCGGCGCGTCGCCGCACGCGTCGCCCTGGTCGGGGTGGGGGAGAACGACTACGGGCACCCGAGGGCGGAGATCGTCGAGCTCCTCACCTCCTCCGGCGCCGAGGTCGTCCGCGCCGACGTCGCCGGCGCCGCGGCCCTGACACTCGGCGAGGACGGACTGGAACTCTGGCACCAGCGCAGCGCGCCGCCCTCACCTGCGGCGTCGTCGCCGCCCCCGTCGGTCCGTGTCGACGGCGAGGCTCATGACCGACGAGATCGCCCGCGCCGACGGACATGACGCACCGGCGGTGCCGTCTTCGACCGTCGTGGCGATCAGACCTCGCGGGCGGGGTTCTCGATCGAGGCCGCGAACGAGGCGAGCCTCGTTCGGAGGCCGGTCACGACCGAGACGAGGGTGCGAGCGGAGTCATCGGCGACCCAGAGGTCGACCGCGGTGTCGAACAGGGCGACGGCGATGCTCGAGACGAGCGCGGCATCGGCGCCGGTCGCACCGTGGTCGACGAGCGAGTCGCGGATGGCTTCGGTCAAGGCTGCCGACTTCAATCGCTCGCGCTCCTGGAGACGCGGATCCGACGCGATGACGGCGCGACGGATGCGGATCTGCTCGCGCCACTGCTCGAGCTCGTCCGCGGCGCCGGTCACGCCGTGCAGCGCGAGCGCCATCGGTTCGAGCCCCGCGGGTACGTCATCGAGAAGACGTCTCACGACGTCGGGGAACTCGCGTTCGCGCAGGAACAGCACGTCGCGCTTGTCTGCGAAGTGCCGGAAGAACGTGCGTGTGGTCAGCCCCGCCCGCTCGGCGATGCGGGGCACGGTGGTCTTGGAATAGCCGTCGGAGAGGAAGAGTTCCATCGCCGCGCGTTCGAGTCGGAGAGCCGCGTCCGGTGCCCAGCGTGCCATGTGTCCACAGTAGCCGACTGACGACACGTCGTGTCATCGACCCTATAGTGAGTGATGTCACCTCGTGTCATCCCCTCGATCATCGGAGTCATCGTGTCCCTGAACGCCGCCGCCTGGCTCGCATCACCCCGCGCCGACCTCGTCGTCCGTCCCGCCGACATGCCCGTTCCGGGGCGCGGCGAGATCCTCATCCGCAACCGTGCGCTGGCGGTCAACCCCCTCGAGGTCAAGCAGGGGACCGGCGACCTGATGTACCGCTGGCTGTCGTACCCGATGATCCTCGGGGAGGACGTCGCCGGAGTCGTCGAAGCCGTCGGCCCCGACGTGACCCGCTTCTCGGCCGGTGACCGTGTCGTGGCGTACGCGGTCGGGATGGAGCGCGGACGTCGCCACGACGCGGAGGGTGGTTTCCAGCTCTTCACCGTCGTGCGCGAGGACCTGGCCTCACCGCTCCCGGAGAGCATCGGCTACACCGACGCCGTCGTCCTGCCGCTCGCGGTCTCGACGGCCGCGACAGCCCTCTTCCAAGACGACGCTCTCGCACTCGTGCCGCCCACGCCGGGGCCGGCCGGCACCGGCACCGGCACCATCCTCGTCTGGGGCGGATCCACGAGCGTTGGGATGAACGCGATCCAGTTGGCCGTCGCGGCGGGCTATCGCGTCATCGCCACCGCGTCGGCGCGAAATGCCGGCTTCCTGCGTGATCTGGGCGCGAGCGATGTCGTCGACTACCGCTCGCCCGACGTGGAGCGCGACATCCTGGCAGGCCTCTCCGGCGAGAGCCTGGCGGGTGTCGTCGCGATCGGGCCGGGCTCCGGCGCTCCCGCCGTGCGGATCGCCGCCGCCGCGGGCGCCAAACGCGTCGCCCTCCTCAGCCCGCCGGTGTCGTTCGGCTCGATCCCGCGCCGCGGCCGACGGAGCGCGGCATTCATCCGGACCATGAGCAGAGTCGCGATCGGCCAACTCGCCATCCAGCTGCGCGCACGCGCCGCCGGCGTGCGGGCCGGCTTTGTCTGGGGCAGCACACTGATGGCGAACGAGGTCGGACCGATGCTCTGGGAGCGGTATCTGCCCGACGCGCTGGCGGACGGCAGGCATGTCTGCGCTCCCGCGGCAGAGGTGGTGGGCGATGGACTGGAAAGCATTCAGCACGCCCTGGACCGTCTGCACGCGGGCGTCTCGGCGCGCAAGCTCGTCGTGACGCTGTGAGCCGCCGCCCCGCGTGTCCACGCCGCGGATTAGGCTGAGACCATGCCGCCGAGCCCTCGCCGACCCGCCTCCCGCGGACCCGCGAAGACCGCCATCCGTCAGCTGTCGTGGCGGGCGCCCGAGCCGGCACCGATCGTCCTCGTCTCGGGCCCCGAGGAGGTCTGCGCCGAGCGTGCGATCGCGGGACTGCGCGACTACCTCAAGGCCGAGGACCCGAGCCTGGAGGTGTCCGACATCCGCGCCGACGACTACGCCGCGGGCACCCTCCTGGGCATGGCCTCACCGTCGCTGTTCGGCGAGCCTCGGCTCGTCCGCGTCGGCGGCGTCGAGAAGTGCTCCGACGCGTTCCTGACCGAGGCGCTGGCCTACCTCGAGAACCCGCAGGACGGCGCCACGATCGTGCTGCGGCACACCGGGGCGAGCGTCCGGGGGAAGAAGCTCCTCGACGCGATCCGTGCCGGCACCGGTGGCGGTGTCGAGATCGCCGTCCCGGCGATCAAGCGTGATGCGGATCGGTTCGACTTCGCCGCCGGTGAGTTCCGCACCGCGGGCAAGCGCATCGCGCCCTCGGCGCTGCGGACGCTCGTCTCGGCGTTCGCCGACGACCTCACCGAGCTTGCGGCGGCATGCCAGCAGCTGATCTCCGACGTGCCCGGCGACATCGGAGATCAAGTCGTCGAGCGATACTACGGGGGCCGCGTCGAGACCACCGCCTTCGCCGTGGCGGACACCGCGATCGCAGGCCGCTACGGCGAGGCGCTGATCACGCTGCGCCATGCTCTTGCGAGCGGTGCCGACCCCGTTCCCCTGGTCGCGGCGATCGCGTCGAAGCTGCGGACGATGGCCCGCGTCGCGGGCACCCGCGAGCCGTCCGCCGCCCTCGCGGCTCGGCTCGGCATGAAGGACTGGCAGGTCGACCGGGCCAAGCGCGATCTGGTCGACTGGACGGAGTCGGCGCTCGCCACCGCGATCCAAGCGGCGGCACGTGCCGACGCCGAGGTGAAGGGCGCCTCACGCGATCCGGTGTTCGCCGTCGAGCGCCTGGTCACCGTCATCGCGACCCGCGCCCCCTACGGCGCCTGACCCTGGCCTCCACCCGATCTGCAAGACCACGCTCTTACCCGGGACCCGGCCGCGAACCCACCGTCTCGGCGCGGGAGTGCGGTGAGGAATCCGGGGACGACGAAGGCCCGCACCGACGAGCGGGGCGGGCCTTCGAGGCACAGCGGCAGAGCGGCTCAGAGAGCAGCGACCTGCTTCGCGATGGACGACTTGCGGTTCGCCGCCTGGTTCTCGTGGATGACGCCCTTGCTCACGGCCTTGTCGAGCTTCTTCGACGCGGTCGCCAATGCCTTCTCGGCGGCGGCCTTGTCGCCGGCGGCGATGGCCTCCCGGGTGCGGCGCACCTCGGTCTTCAGCCCGCTCTTGACGGCCTTGTTGCGCTCGCGCGCCTTCTCGTTGGTCTTGTTGCGCTTGATCTGCGACTTGATGTTCGCCACGTGAGACGTATCTTTCGTTCGGAATTTTCGGTGGATGTGTCGGACGGCAGTAGAGGGGTGCCGCACGACGGTCGTGTGAGGGAGGAACCCACACGGCAAGCCGAAGACCGAGTCTATCAGGTTCCGCTGCGCGAGCCGGTATCGGCGAGGGTCGCGAGGGCGAGATCGAGGAGAGCGTTGAAGACGCGCGGACGCATCGCGGTGACCAGGTGACTGGTGCGCGGCACCACGATGAGCTCGGCGCCCGGGGCCAGTCGCGTGAACAGGCGCTCGTTGACCCGCAGCTGGTCGTACTGTCCGTTGACGAACCAGGTGGGAACGTCGATCCGCCGGACGGCGGCGAGCAGGTCGAGCACCGACAGGCTGCTCAGTGCGACGTCCTGAGCGTCGTACGCGTATCCACCGGCACCGAAATCGGGACGGGTCTCGATCGGGAGCGTGCGGTCGAGCACCCAGTCGGTGATGCGCTGGCCGCGGCCGGGGAGCCGATCGAAACCGAGCGCGAGAGCCCGGTACACCGAGAGTCCGATCCCGCGGGGAATCGCCGTGCACGAGGCTGCGACGAACGCCGAGACCGGCGGTCGCTCCTCGTTGCCGACATAGGCGGTGCTCAGCAGCCCGCCCATCGAGTGACCCACCAGCAGCACGGGGCCGCGTTCCGCGGCATCCCGCACGGCGTCATCGATCGTGGCGAACGCGCCGCCCAGGGTGAAGGTCTCGGCCATGCGGGTGCCGTGGCCGGGCAGATCCAGTGCCCGCACCGACACGTCCCGCTCACGCAGGTGTGCCACCTGAGCGCGCCACATCGTGGCGGATGTGCGGATGCCGTGCACCAGAATCACCTGCGGCCGCATGCTTCCACTCTAAGCATGCGGCCGCAGGACGAGGGGTGATCAGAGCAGGGACCGAACCCGCACCGACCCGCTCACCGATCCCTCGACCGCGTCGGCGTCGCTGGGCACGAACGTCGCGGTGAAGGCGTGCGTGCCACGGCTGAGCCGGCCGAGGGTGTACGCGGCGGCGCCGGAGCGTACCGGGACCGTCGCGATCAGACGGTCGCCCTCCCGGAACTCCACCACGCCCTCGGCCCGTCCCTCTTCGAGCGAGACCAGCGCGAGCAGCGTCGTGGGCAGGATGCCGTTCAGGTGCACCGGCAGGACGGGGAGCAGCAGCGTCCGGCTCGCCACCGGGTCGACGGCCTGCTCGACGTCGACGGCGACGGTCACGGTGGTCCCGGTCGCCGGGGCGGTCAGCGTGAGCGTCGCCGGGCCGGCCGGCACCTCGGCGGGGATCGTGGCCTCGACGGCCGCGGTGCCCCCCGATACCGGCACGGTCGTCAGGAGCGTGTCGCCCCAGCGCACCTCGAGGGAGGTGTTCTCCGGGGCGCCGCGGCTCGTCATGTTCAGCCCGGCGACCGAGAACGACACCGGCGCGCCGGCCGTCGCCGTGTCGGGAACCCCCGAAACCTGCACGGCCTGCTTCGCGAAGTCGGGCTCGAGCGGCGGATTGTCGGCGATGTAATCGACCCAGGCCTCGTAGTCGAGCAGGCCGGTGTCGACGTAGTCGGTGCCCTCGGCGAAGACGCGGAAGTTGTCGCCGCCGGCCGCAAGGAACGAGAAGGTGCCGATCCGGTACTCGCCGGCGGGATCGATGGGAGCGCCGTCTACCGTGACCGATGTGATCCTCTCGCCCTCGGGGAGCGCCGGGTCGTAGGTGTACTGCACGTTGTCCGACAGTCCCAGCTGCAGGTACGGTCGCTGCGGCACCGTGCCGTCGGCTGCGCGCTGCCACTGCTGCTCGAGCATCGTGGTGAACTGTTCGCCGGTCAGCGTCACGAGCGCGAGCGTGTTGTTGAACGGCAGCACGGCGTTCGCCTGCGAGAACGAGACGGTGCCGTCGGCGAGACCGGGCACGGCCGTCGCGCCGAACTCCGCCTGGGTGTCCCACAGGTCGGCACGGAGGCCGCCCGGGTTGGTGACGCCGATGACCGCACCGTCGGGCAGGTCGGCCAGGCTGTCACGCAGCATCGTGGCCACGGTGTTGCCGAGGGCCGACTCCGACGCGCGGTCGTCGCGGCTGCCGCCGCTCCAGACGCCGTCGACGAAGGAGCCGCCGGCATACGCGGTCGTGATGTCACCCGCCACCTCGCCGACGGCGGTGTTGCCGATCTCGGCCGCGTTTGCGAGCGCGGCCCGCACGATGCCGTCCACCTCGGCGACGCGGGGGTAGGTCGCCACCAGGGATGCCGCGTCGGCGGTGGTCCGAGGCACGAGCTGCTCGGCGTGCGCGCTGACCGTGTGCGTGTCCGGGTCGATCTCGAGCAGGATCTGCCCGATGTTCGCCCCGTAGGACCCGGTCTGGACGACGGGGCGGGTGCGATCGGTGCCGGGAATAGCGGCCGACCATGCGTAGTCCTTGTGCGTGTGACCGGTGAAGATCGCGTCGACCTCCGCTGCGGTGTCGTTCACGAGTGCTGCGAACGCGCCGCCGGCGGCGAGTTCCTGCTCGAGGTCGGCGCCGTCCGCCGTGCCGGCCCCGGCACCCTCGTGGTAGAGCGCGACGAGCACGTCGGCTTCGCCGTTCGCCTCATCGCCGTCGCTCAGCTGCGCCGCGACGCGGTTGACCGCCTCGACGGGGTCGCCGAACTCGACAGCCTCGATGCCGGCCGGACTGACCAGCGACGGCGTCTCTTCCGTCACCGCGCCGATGATGCCGACCGACAGCCCGTCGGCATCGACGATCGCGTACTCGGGCAGAGCGGGCGTCCGCGTGCCGGCCTCGTACACGTTGGCGCCGAGCTGCGGGTAGTCGGATGCCTCGGCGACGCGCCCGGACAGATCGGCGAACCCGCGATCGAACTCGTGGTTGCCCACGGCGCTCGCCTGCAGCTCGAGGGCGTTGAGCACATCGATCGTCGGCTGATCCTGCGCCACGGAAGAGGCGAACAGCGAGGCCCCGATGTTGTCGCCGGCCGACAGGAACAGCACCGGCCCGTCGGCGGCCTCGCGAAGCTGCTCGACCGTGCCGGCGAAGGCGACGGTGTTGTTGTCGATGCGCCCGTGGAAGTCATTGATCCCCAGCAGGGTCAGCGAGACGGGCGCGGCCTCCGCGTCGATCCCCACGATGACGGGGTCGTGGTCGCTCGAGCGGTACGCATCGGGTGCGTCGAACAGCGTCCCGTGGTTGGCGTACCGGCTGTACTCGAGTGCGACCGACTCACCGGAGTTGATGTTCCAGATGTCGGCGCCGGTCGCGCGGCCGAGCGCGGCGTCGTTGAGCAGGACGTGGTCCAGCGAGCCCGACAGGCCCGAGAAGCTGTACGAGCTCCCGGCGACGTCGAAGGCCTGTTCCGCCGAGCTGAAGCCCGCCTCGTACAGGACCTGAAGCGGATCCTCCTGGCCGTACGAGTTGAAGTCGCCGACCAGCGCGACGGAGTCCACGTCTGTTTCGGACTGCACCTCCGACACCCAGTCGCGCAGTGCCGTCGCCTGGCGGACCCGCGACTCGACCGACGCGCCCTGGCCGTCGCCGGTGTCGGCGTCCCCCGGCCACGGACCGGCCGATCCCTTGGACTTGAAGTGGTTCACGACGAAGAGCAGATCGGCCCCGCCGCCGACGGGTGCGAAGACCTGCCCGATGGGCTCACGGGCGTTGCCGAACGCCCCGCCGTCGTCGCTCTGATCGCCCAGCGCCCGCGCCGCACCGTCCGGGGTGACGAGAGCGGGCTGATAGATGATCGCGTTCGTGATGACGTCCTGCTCGGATGCCGGCGGCAGATCGGCCGACGAGGGCACGAACGCCCAGCGGTCCTCCCCGGCGGCGGTGTTCAACGCGTCGACGAGGGATGACGTCGCCTCGTCGGGGGCCTCGCCGAGAGCAGCGGAGTTCTCGATCTCCATGAGGCCGACCACCGAGGCATCCAGCTCGGTGATCGCGGCCACCAGCTTGCGCTCCTGGCGCTCGAAGTCGCCGGCATCCCAGGCGCCGCGCTGATCGCAGCCGTCGCGCACCGTGACCCCGTCGCCGAAGCGATCGGTGTACGCGACGCACGCGGCGTCGTCGGTGCCGAGGGTCGTGAAGTAGTTGAGCACGTTGAACGAGGCAATCGTGATGTCGCCGCCGACCGCCTCCGGAGCTGCCGTGCGCACCTGCTCGAAGACGACCTGATCCTCACCCGCGCCGTCGCCGACGAGGGGCACCGTGGGATTGAGCTTCCAGGTGTCGTTGCGGAAGTCGACGATGTGCGGCGCCGTGAAGGTGGCGCCGGCTCCGACAACCACCGGCTCGCGGAGCGACACGTACGGGGGAGTGAGGGCGCGATTGTCGCTCGAGAGGAAATTGACGCTCGTGCCGTCGTCGAGCGTGACCGCACGCGCGGCATTGTCCGCCGCGATCGCCGCGGCCTCCGGGGAACCCGGGCGTGCGGCGTCCGTCGGCTGGCGCAGCGGCGCGTCGCCGAACGCGAGACCGACCTCGCCGTACTGGTTGGTCGAGTAGGTGTTGGTGACGGTGAACGCCCCCTGCGGCTCGATGAGCATCGACTCGAGCACCTCGCGGCCGGCGGCGTCGGCCGGCCACGCCAGGCGCACCGGGACGGGCTGCTCGGCGGCGGCGATGACGGCCGCTGCTCCGGTGGCCACGGTGATCTCGGTCAGTCCGTTGAACTCCGACACGACACCCGTCAGCTCGACGGTGTCGCCCAGGGCCACCTCGTCGACGGCGCCGGGGGCGTAGACGAAGACGGCGTCGGATGCGGCGCGACCGGCCGTCGTGTCGCCGCCCGTCCCGGGCGTCTGGATCACGTAGCCGTCGAGTCCGCCCGTCGGGTAGTGCGCGGTGACCACGCCCGAGGTCGTGACGGTGGCGCCGACGTGCGGGGATGCGTCACCGTCGCCCTGGATCTGCGCGATCGTCAGCGCGATCGGGTCCGGCTCCGGCTCCGGGTCGGGGTCGGGGTCACTGCCGCCGAGGCCCTGGGGCGTCGGCGCACCGGCGGTGAAGTCCGCGGCGTTGTCGGCGGTGTTGGTGAGGGCGTCGTCACGCGCGACGGATGTCGCGTTGGTCGTGGCCGGGGCCGCGCCGGCACCGGCGAAGTGCGTCGCGCCGCCCCAGCCGACGAGGTCGACCACCTGAGGGAGATTCGCGATGCCGGTCGCGCCCGCCAGCGCGTCGCGGCTCGAGACCAGCGCGACCTTGCCCTGCGAGCCGCTGAGGGCGACCGTGCCCTCGACGTCGGCGTCGAAGCCAGGGAGCGAGGTGTTCGCCCCGGTGGCCTGACCGACCAGCACCTGGCCGCCTGCCGGGACGACGGCGCCGGCGAGCGGGGTCACCTGCCACGATGCTCCGGTCGCGGAGGCGTACTGCACGCTGTACTGCGACAGGTCGACGGCGGCGTCCCCGACGTTGGCGATCTCGACGAAGTCGCGGTTGAACGGTGCGCCGTTGTTGCCGCCGCCGCCGTAGACCTCCGAGATGACGAGGTCGGCGGCCGGATCCACGGCCGCCGCCGCGCTGATCGGGAATCCGATCGCCGAGGCGACGGTGGCCGCGGCGATCGCGGCGGTCAGAGTGCGCGAGCGCGCGCGAACGTGAACTGACGAGGTCACGGAGATCTCCCAGCGGCGCGGGCACGAGGGGGATGTCGCGCGGGGACCGGCCGTGCTTCGAGCTTCGGCTGAGGATCGCCTGGGAGCAAGCAACGAATGTGTTAAATCTTCCTCATCCCGTCTACCCGCGGGCGGGAGCGCGATGCGACCCGACGCCGCTGCGGCGCGTGGCCGGGCGAGGCCCCGGGTAGACTGCCCAGGACATGTCTCCGCGCGCCTCCCAGCCGCTCGCGCCTGCCGCCACGCCGCCCGAGCTCATCCGCAACTTCTGCATCATCGCCCACATCGACCACGGCAAGTCGACGCTGGCCGATCGGATGCTGCAGATCACCGGCGTCGTCGCCGACCGCGACATGCGCGCGCAGTACCTCGACCGGATGGACATCGAGCGCGAGCGCGGCATCACGATCAAGAGCCAGGCCGTGCGGATGCCGTGGTCGAAGGACGCCGGCACCTTCGCGCTCAACATGATCGACACGCCCGGCCACGTCGACTTCACCTACGAGGTCAGCCGGTCGCTCGCCGCGTGCGAGGGCGCGATTCTGCTCGTCGACGCGGCTCAGGGCATTGAGGCCCAGACGCTCGCGAACCTGTACCTCGCCCTCGAGAACGACCTGCAGATCATCCCGGTGCTCAACAAGATCGACCTGCCGGCGGCCGACCCCGAGAAGTACGCCGCGGAGCTCGCCAATCTGATCGGAGGCGATCCCGCGGACGTGCTGCGGGTGAGCGGCAAGACCGGCATGGGGGTCGAGGAGCTGCTCGACCGCATCGTCGACCGCATCCCGGCACCGGTCGGCGACCCGGACGCTCCAGCGCGCGCGATGATCTTCGACTCGGTCTACGACGCCTACCGCGGCGTCGTCACCTACGTGCGGATGGTCGACGGAAAGCTCGAGCCGCGCGAGCGGATCCAGATGATGTCGACGCGCGCCACCCACGAGCTGCTCGAGATCGGCGTGTCCAACCCCGAGCCGATCCCCGGCAAGGGGCTCGGCGTCGGCGAGGTCGGCTATCTGATCACGGGCGTGAAGGACGTCCGCCAGTCCAAGGTCGGCGACACGATCACCACCCACCGCAAGCCCGCCACGCAGGCGCTGCCCGGGTACACCGACCCCAAGCCCATGGTCTTCTCCGGCATCTATCCGATCGACGGCAGCGACTACGGCGACCTGCGCGAGGCGCTCGACAAGCTCAAGCTCTCCGACGCGTCGCTCCAGTACGAGCCCGAGACCTCCGTGGCGCTCGGCTTCGGGTTCCGGTGCGGGTTCCTCGGGCTCCTCCACCTCGAGATCATCACCGAGCGTCTCTCGCGCGAATTCGGCCTGGACCTCATTACCACCGCTCCGTCGGTCACCTATGAGGTCGCGACCGACACCGGCGAGACGGTGGTCGTGACCAACCCGAGCGAATACCCGGACGGCCGCGTGGCCGAGGTGTCGGAGCCGGTCGTGAAGGTCGGCATCCTCGCGCCGAAGGACTACGTCGGCACGGTCATGGAGCTCTGCCAGACGCGCCGCGGCACTTTGCTGGGCATGGACTACCTGAGCGAGGACCGTGTCGAGCTGCGCTACAACATGCCGCTGGGCGAGATCGTGTTCGACTTCTTCGATCACCTCAAGTCGCGCACCCAGGGCTACGCGAGCCTCGATTACGAGCCGGCCGGTTCGCAGACGGCCGACCTGGTCAAGGTCGACATCCTGCTCCAGGGTGAGAAGGTCGACGCGTTCAGCTCGATCGTGCACCGTGAGAAGGCCTATGCCTACGGCACCATGATGACCGAGCGGCTGCGCAAGCTGATCCCGCGACAGCAGTTCGAGGTGCCGATCCAGGCCGCCATCGGCGCTCGCATCATCGCGCGCGAGAACATCCGCGCGATCCGCAAGGACGTGCTCGCGAAGTGCTACGGCGGTGACATCACCCGCAAGCGCAAGCTCCTCGAGAAGCAGAAGGAGGGCAAGAAGCGCATGAAGATGGTCGGGCGCGTCGAAGTGCCGCAAGAGGCCTTCATCGCGGCGCTCTCGGGCGACGTCGAGGGCAAGGACAAGAAGTAGCCCCAACCGGATCCACGAGGAGACCGATGCATCAGCGACGCGGGACCTTCCGAGACGAGACCGTCGACTACGCGGCGGTCGGTGCGACGCGCGCGCACGACCTGATGGCGTATCCGCCCGAGCGCAGCCTCCCCGCCGAGAGCGCCTGGCGCATCGGCAGCGGTCAGTCGCGCTTCGACACGGCCGCCGACCTCCTGATGTCATGGTCGGCCCTGCGCGGTGCCGGCCTGCGCGTGAGCGACGTGCGGCCCGCATCGGGCCCCATGTACACCGGCGTCGCGTTCGACGAAGAGGGCAATGCGGTGGCGCCGAGCAGCATGGAGCACGAGCAGCGGTTCGACTCGGACGGCACCCCGTACGTCGGCGCGGGCACGACCCTTCGCGTGCACGGGCGCGTCTCGGGCCTCAGCGCGGACGCCGAGCTGCGCGTGATCTTCGTCGACGAGGAGCCGCGTCGGGTCGCCTTCGCGCTCGGCACGGTCGGCGGCTCGGTCGTCAGCGGCGAGGAGTCGTTCCTGCTCGAATGGCGCGACAGCGACGAGGTGTGGTTCGTGGTGCGCGCGTTCGACCGGCCGACGGCCCTGACGTATCGCATGCTTCCGGCGCTCGTGCGCCGCCGACGACGGATGCTGTTCCAGGGCTATCTCCGGGCGATCTCGCCGCTGTACACGACGCCCGGGGCCTGATGGGCGCAGCGCTGCCTCTCGGTGATCCGGTGCCGGCCGACGGATCGCTCCCGGACGACCTCGCCATCGCGGCCGACGGCGCGTTCGGGGTGTACCTGCACGTGCCCTTCTGCCGCGTCCGATGCGGCTACTGCGACTTCAACACGTACACCGCCACCGAGCTGCGCGGAGCGCGCCAGGATGCGTACGCCGACGAGGTCCTGCGAGAGATCGCGCTCTCGGCGCGTGTCCTCGACGAGCGGGGCCCGCGGCGCCCCGCCGAGACGGTGTTCTTCGGCGGCGGCACGCCGACCCTCCTGCCTCCGGGCGACCTCGCCCGCATGCTGGCGGGCGTTCGCGACACCTTCGGGATCGCGCGCGGCGCCGAGGTCACGGTCGAGGCGAACCCCGACACGCTGACCGACGAGGTCGCCCGCGAGCTGGCCGATGCCGGAGTCACCCGCCTGTCGATCGGGATGCAGTCGGCAGTGCCGCACGTGCTCGCTGCGCTCGATCGCACCCACGATCCGGCGAACGTCGCGACGGCGGTCGCCGCGGCCCGAGCGGCCCGCCTCGATGTCTCGCTCGATCTCATCTACGGAGCTCCCGGCGAGAGTCTCGACGACTGGCGTCGCTCGCTCGAGACGGCGGTCGCCCTCGGCCCCGACCACGTTTCGGCTTACGCGCTCATCATCGAGGAGGGCACCAAGCTCGAGCGGCAGATCCGCCGCGGCGAGGTGCTCGCCCCCGACGACGATCTGCAGGCCGACATGTACGAGCTCGCCGACGACCTGCTGGCCGCGGCCGGTTACCGGTGGTACGAGGTGTCCAACTGGTCCACGACTCCCGAGCAGCGTTCGCGTCACAACCTGGCCTACTGGCGCGGCACCGACTGGTGGGGCTACGGGCCGGGCGCGCACAGCCACGTCGGCGGGCTGCGCTGGTGGAACGTCAAGCATCCCGCCGCCTACGCGCAGCGGCTCTCCGGGGGCGTGTCGCCCGGAGCCGGGCGGGAACGGCCGGACGCCGAGGCGCGTCGCCTCGAGTCGGTGCTCCTGCGCACGCGGATCGCCGAGGGCCTCCCGATCGCGGAGCTCGATGACGATGCCCGGCGCGGTGTGGCCGGTCTCATCGCCGACGGACTGATCGACGGGGCCGCCGCGGTCCGCGGCCGCATCGTGCTGACCCTCCGGGGGCGGCTGATGGCCGACGCCGTCGTGCGAACGCTCACCGAGTGAGTCCCGGCGGCGATCCTCGCTCGCGGCGCGGTAGAATTGGCACTCCCGTACAGCGAGTGCCAGCGAGGAGGTGACATGGTTTCGGAACGCGGACTGCAGGTGCTGCGGGCGATCGTGCAGGACTATGTCGACACCCGTGAGCCCGTCGGCAGCAAGTCGATCGTGGAACGCCATGCCTTCGGAGTGTCGGCGGCGACGATCCGCAACGACATGGCGCTGCTCGAGGACGAAGACCTCATCGCCGCGCCGCACACGTCGTCGGGACGCGTCCCGACGGACAAGGGATACCGGGTGTTCGTCGACCACCTCGCGGGGCTGCGTCCGCTCAGCTCTGCTCAGCGCTCCGCCATCGCGACCTTCCTCGACGGCCCGAGCGACCTCGACGACCTCCTCGTGCGCACTGTCCGTGCTCTCACCCAGCTCACGGGGCAGGTGGCCATGGTGCAGTACCCGTCGTTCGCGCGGGCGCAGGTGTCTCATCTCGAGCTGGTCGATCTCGGCGGCGGGCGCCTCGTGGTGATCGTGGTGACCGACACCGGGCGCGTCTCGCAGCGCGTCGGGGTCGTGCGCACAGTCCTCGACGAGGCCCAGTTCGCTGTCGCGAAGGCGACCCTGCGCGCCGCGGTGACGGGGAGCTCGATTCGCGACGCGTCGCAGGCCGTCTCCGCCCTCGCCGGCGACGTGTCATCGCGCGACGCGATCGGGGAGGCTGTGCGCGAGATCGCCCGGATCCTGGTCGAGGAACTCGAGACCTTCCGGCAGGACCGTCTGGTGATGGCCGGCACCGCCACGCTCGCTCGGCGGGAGGCCGACTTCCGCGGCAGCATCTACCCGCTGCTCGAGGCGATCGAGGAGCAGGTGACCCTCCTGCGCCTCATGGGCGAGATGGTCACCGACGAGCGGGGAGTGGCGACCCGCATCGGCCGTGAGAACGAGGCCTTCGGGCTCTCGGAGGCATCCGTCGTGACGAGCGACTACGACGTCCCCGGCTCCCATGCGCGGGTCGGGCTCATGGGGCCGACCCGGATGGACTACCCGACCAACCTCGCGACGGTCCGCGCCGTCGCCCACTATCTCAGCCGGCTGCTCGAGGACGACGAGAGCTCCCGCTGACCCCACCCACCCACGCCCCTCCGGGCGGAAAGGCGATCCGTGGCTGACCACTACGAGGTCCTGGGCGTCGCGCGCGACGCGTCGCCCGACGAGATCAAGAAGGCGTATCGACGCCTCGCACGAGAGCTGCACCCCGACGTGAATCCCGGCGCGGACGCGTCCGAGCGCTTCAAGCTGGTGACGCACGCCTACGACGTGCTCAGCGACCCCGAGCAGCGCCAGCGCTACGACATGGGCGGCGATGGTCCCGGCGGTTTCGGGGGAGCCGCGGGCTTCGGCGGGTTCAGCGACATCTTCGAGACATTCTTCGGCGGCGGTGGTGCCGGCGGCGGCCGCGCCGGCGGGCCGCGATCGCGCCGGGAGCGCGGACAGGACGCCCTCGTCCGCGTGACGCTCGAGCTCGGCGACGTCGTCTTCGGTGTGCACCGCGACATCGAGGTCGACACCGCGGTGCTGTGCGAGACCTGCCAGGGCTCGTGCTGCCAGCCCGGCACCCAGCCGGTCACCTGCGATGTCTGCCACGGCGCCGGCAACGTCCAGCGCACGGTCCGCAGCCTGCTCGGCAACGTCGTGACCTCGCAGCCCTGCAACGTGTGCCAGGGCTACGGGACGACCATCCCCTACCCGTGCACGACGTGCCAGGGACAGGGACGGGTGCGTGCTCGCCGCACTGTCTCGCTCGACATCCCCGCCGGTGTCGAGACGGGGCTGCGGCTGCAACTGCCGGGGTCCGGCGAGGTCGGTCCGGCGGGCGGACCCAATGGGGACCTCTACCTGGAGGTGACCGTGGCCGCCCACGACGTGTTCAGCCGCGAGGGCGACGATCTTCTCGCCACGCTCGAGGTGTCGATGCCCGACGCGGTGCTGGGCGCCACCACCACGATCGAGTCGCTCGACGGCCCGGTCGACCTCGAGCTGCGGCCCGGCGTGCAGTCGGGTGACGTGCTGACGATCAAGGCCCGCGGGATCACGCCCCTGCGCGGAACGAACCGCGGCGACCTCCGAGTCGGCGTCCACGTCGTGACGCCGACTCGCCTGGACGCGAAGGAACGCGCGCTGATCGAGGAGCTGAAGCGCCGCACGAAGGCACCGGCCCCGCACCTGGCGGAGTTCCACCAGGGGATGTTCGCGAAACTGCGCGACCGGTTCCGGAACAGCTGATCCCATGGCGCTGCACTTCGTCGTCGACGCGCCGCTGGACGCCCAGCCGGGCGAGAGCGTCGAACTCACCGGCGCCGAGGCTCACCACGCTGCGGGCGTGCGGCGGGTGCGGCCCGGCGAAGCGGTGACGGTCGGCGACGGTGCCGGCACCTGGCTGAGCGGGACCGTCGTGTCGGCCGACCCGAGACTCGTGCGCATCGACGTCACCGGGCGTCGGGACCTCCCGGCGCCCGAGCGCCGCGTCGCCCTCGTGCAGGCTCTCGCCAAGGGCGACCGCGACGAGCTGGCAGTGCAGGCGTGCACCGAGCTCGGGGTGGACGAGATCGTCCCGTGGCAGGCGGCGCGCAGCGTTTCGCGCTGGAGCGGACCCAAGATCGAGCGTGGCATGCAACGCTGGTCGACCATCGCTCGCGAGGCCGCGAAGCAGGCACACCGGCCATGGTTGCCCGACGTCGCCGCGCCGGCATCGACGGCCGATCTGGTCACGCGGGCGACGGGGAGGCGGATGCTGGTGCTCGAGCCGTCGGCGACGCAGCCGCTCAGCCGCGTCGACCTGGGCGACGGCGACGTCGACCTGGTCGTCGGTCCCGAGGGCGGGATCGCGCCGGAGGAGCTCGAGGCGCTGCGGGGCGCCGGTGCCACCCTCGTCCGCCTGGGCGGCACCGTCCTGCGCACCTCCACCGCCGGGCCCGCCGCGCTCGGTGTGGTCAACGTGGCTCTCGGACGCTGGTGAGCGCCGGCTCCGGTCCGATCGCACACCCCGCCGATAGACTGAGATCATGAGCGAACCGTCCGTCTTCACGCGCATCCTCCGCGGTGAGATCCCCTCCGAGATCGTCGCCGAGACCGAGAACGTGTTCGCCATCCGCGACATCGCCCCGCAGGCTCCGGTCCACCTGCTCGTGATTCCCAAATCCGAGCAGTACCGCAACGTCGTCGAGCTCGCAGCGGGTGACCCCGCTCTGCTGAGCGAGCTCGTCGGCCTCGCCCGCACGGTCGCCGACGAGCACGCCGCGGGTGACTTCCGATTGATCTTCAACACCGGTGCCGGTGCGGGGCAGACGGTCTTCCACGTCCACGCCCACGTCCTCGCCGGTGACCTCTCCGAAGGGAGCCTCGGTGGCTGACGCTCCCGAACCCGCCGTCGCGAAGATCCTCGCCGACGGCATCGCCATGGTCCAGCTCCTGGGCCCCCAGGACCGCCTGCTCCGGGTCGTCGAGCGCGAGCACCCCGACGTGGACGTCCTGGTCCGAGGCAACGAGATCACGCTGACCGGCAGCGAGCACGACGTGGCTGCCGCCACCTCGCTCGTCGACGAGCTGATCGCCATGGCTCGCGCCGGCCAGGGACTCGACCCGAGCGACGTCTCGACGTCGAACCGCATCCTGCAGCGCCGCACGGCAGGCGACGAGGGGCCGCGCCCCTCCGAAGTCCTGGGCGAGGCGATCCTGTCGTCGCGGGGCAAGGTCATCCGTCCGAAGACCCTGGGGCAGAAGGCGTACGTCGACGCGATCGACGAGAACACCATCGTCTTCGGCATCGGCCCGGCGGGAACGGGCAAGACCTATCTCGCCATGGCGAAGGCGGTGCAGGCGCTGCAGCGCAAAGAGGTCAACCGCATCATCCTGACCCGCCCCGCCGTCGAGGCGGGGGAGCGGCTGGGGTTCCTGCCCGGAACCCTGACCGACAAGATCGACCCCTACCTCCGACCGCTCTACGACGCCCTCAACGAGATGCTCGACCCCGAGCTGGTGCCCAAGCTCATGGCCACCGGCACGATCGAGGTCGCCCCGCTGGCGTACATGCGCGGTCGCACGCTGAACGACTCGTTCGTCGTCCTCGACGAGGCGCAGAACACCACGCCCGAGCAGATGAAGATGTTCCTCACCCGCCTGGGCTTCGGCACGCGCATGGTCGTCACGGGCGACATCACCCAGGTCGACCTGCCCCAGGGCACGTCGGGGCTTCGGACCGTGACGCGCGTGCTGAAGAACGTCGACGACATCCACTTCGCGACGCTCACGAGCGAGGACGTCGTGCGCCACACCCTGGTCGGCCGCATCGTCGACGCCTACAGCGAGTACGACGAGCAGCGACTGCTCGCGCGCCGGGAGCGCGATGAGGCGAGCGAATTCGCGAGCCGCGCAGAGGGACGCTCGTCGTCCCGGCCGTCCGGGCCCCGCGACCGACTCCCGAAACGAGGACGCTCATCATGACGATCGAGATCACCAACGAATCCGGCGTCTCGGTCGACGAGACCGTGCTTCTCCGCCTGACCGAGCACAACCTCGCGCAGCTGAACGTCAGCCCGGACGCCGACCTGGCGATCCTCCTCGTCGACGAGGGCGCGATGGAGTCGCTGCACGTGCAGTGGATGGACGAGCCCGGGCCGACCGACGTCCTCAGCTTCCCCATGGACGAGCTGCGTCCGGGGACCGAGGAGTCGCCGACGCCGCCGGGGCTGCTCGGCGACATCGTGCTGTGCCCGCAGGTGGCGGAGGCCCAGGCTCAGGCGGCCCGCCACACGACCCTCGACGAGCTCATCCTGCTCACGACGCACGGGCTGCTGCACCTGCTCGGCTTCGACCACGCCGAGCCGGAGGACGAGCGCGAGATGTTCGGTCTGCAGCGCGAGCTGATCACCGCCTTCCACGCCAGCGAGCGCCGCAGAGCGTGACCGAGATCCTCCTCGTCCTCGGCGCGGTCATCCTCGTCGCGCTCGGGGGGCTCATGGCCGCCCTCGACGCCGCCCTCGGCGTCACGTCGCGGGCGGACCTGGCCGACTGGGCCGAGTTGGGCCGAAACGGACCGGCCCTGCGCCGCATCGCCGACGACACGACGGCTCACGGCAACGCGGTGGTGTTCATCCGCATCCTCGCCGAGTCCACGGCGGCCGTCGTCGTCACCGCCGCCTTCACGATCGCGCTCGAGAACCTGTGGTGGGCGATCCTGGCAGCGGCGCTGCTGATGACGGCGGTGTCGTTCGTGCTCGTCGGCGCGAGCCCGCGATCCGTCGGACGCCAGCACGCGCGTGGCCTTCTGATCGCGTGCGCGCCGATCGTCCGCGGCGCGCGCATCGTCCTGGGTCCGTTGGCGCACCTGCTCGTGATCGTCGGCAACAGGGTCACGCCGGGGATCTCGCGCGGAACCTCGTTCGCCTCCGAGGAGCAGCTGCTCAGCATGGTCGACGAGGCCGCCTCGCGCGACCTGATCGAAGCGGACGACCGCGACCTCATCCACTCGGTCTTCGACTTCACCGACACCCTCGTGCGCTCGGTCATGGTTCCGCGCACCGACATGGTGACGGTGCCCCAGACGGCCACGACGCACGAGGCGCTCGCACTGTTCCTCGAGCGGGGGGTATCGCGGGTTCCCGTCACAGACGACGACCGCGACGACATCGTCGGCGTCGTGTACCTGAAGGACCTCGTCCAGTTCTCGTTCGGCGACGCCGCGGGGTGGCGCGACGTGCCGGTCGGCCGGGTGGCACGTCCCGCCGTCTTCGTTCCGGAGTCGATGCGCGCCGAGACCCTTCTGCAGCAGATGAAACGCGATGCCGTGCACGTCTGTCTCGTCGTCGACGAGTACGGTGGCGTGGCCGGCCTCATCACCCTCGAGGACCTCATCGAGGAGCTCGTGGGCGAGATCGCCGACGAGTACGACCGTGGTGCGGCGGAGGTCGTCGAGATCGAGCCGGGGCGGTTCCGCGTCAGCGCGCGCCTGGGCCTGGACGAGGTGGGCGAACTGTTCGGCATCGAGCTCGACGACGACGACGTCGACTCGATCGGCGGCCTTCTCGGCAAACGTCTCGGGAGGGTTCCGATGCCGGGCGCCACCGTGGACGCCGGGGGCCTGAGGATCACCGGCGGTGTGTCTCGGGGCCGAGGACGGGGCCTGGCGACGGTGTTCGTCGAACGCGCCCCGGTCGTCGTCGACGACGATTCCGCACGTCCGCGCACAGGCGAGATCCGATTGGCACGAAAAGGAGAGGACCGATGACCTCAGGAGCGACACGTTCCGGATTCGCGACGTTCGTGGGGCGACCGAACGTCGGCAAGTCCACGCTGACGAACGCGCTGGTCGGTGAGAAGGTCGCGATCACGAGCGACAAGCCCCAGACGACACGACGGGCCATCCGCGGCATCTTGAATCGACCCGCCGGTCAGCTGGTGATCGTCGACACCCCCGGCATCCACAAGCCCCGGACGCTGCTCGGCCAGCGCCTCAACGATCTCGTCGAGCAGGTTCTCGGCGATGTGGACGTCATCGGCTTCCTCGTCCCCGCCACCGACAAGGTGGGCCCGGGCGACAGGCGCATCGCGGCCTCTCTCGACGGGTACCCGCGAGCGAAGAAGGTCGCGATCGTGACGAAGACGGACCTGGCCGGACGCGACGAGATCATGGAACGGCTGATGGAGGTCGACAGTCTCCGCGAGGACTGGGCCGCCGTCATCCCCTTGTCCGCGGTCACCGACGAGCAGCTCGACGTGCTCACCGACGAGCTCCTGTCTCTCATGCCCGAGGGGCCGGCGCTGTATCCCGACGACGTCGTGACCGACGAGTCCACCGCCGACCGCATCGCGGAGATCATCCGCGAGGCCGCTCTCGAGGGCGTCCGCGACGAGCTGCCGCACTCGATCGCCGTCACGGTCGAGGACGTCGCGGCGCGCGAGGACTCCGACCTGACCGATGTCTTCGCCAACATCGTCGTCGAGCGCGACAGCCAGAAGGCCATCATCATCGGACGCAAGGGATCGCGGCTCGCCGACGTCGGAGCGCGCGCTCGCGCGCAGATCGAGCCGCTCGTGGGCAGCCGGGTCTTCCTGTCGCTGCGCGTGCGCGTCGCGAAGGAGTGGCAGCGCGACCCCAAGCAGCTGGGCCGTCTGGGGTTCTAGCCCACCTCGCGGATCGCGGACTGCACGACGACGACGTCCGCTCCGAACTCGTCGTCGGCAGCGGCCTGCAGCGTGCCGTCGTCCCAGACGACGGTGACCCATAGGCGCCCGTCGTACGCACCCGTCACCAGCACGGTGTCGCCGAGCGTGTCGCGCACGCGCTGCTCCACGTCGCGCAGCGTCGCCTCGTCGGCGGTTCCGGGCGTGCCGTCGGTGGGATCGGCGACGGGGAGCGGGTCGTAGAGGGCGAGCGACACCGGCGGCCGGGTCGACGTCATCGTCTCTCCGTCGAAGGTGCCCTGCACGGCGTAGGCGCCCCACGTCACGCCCGACATCTCCGTCTCGTCGGTGGTGCCGTCCCAATCCCACCCGGCGAGCGGGATGCCGCTGCACTGGGGCGGGGCGGACTCCGCCACCCCGCCGAGGCACAGCCGCGTCCCCGTGCCGTCGTCGAGCACCGTGCCCTGCGCCACGACCTCGCCCTCGGGCGGAGCGGGGGAGAGCGAGCCTCCGACGGCGCCCGGGGTGGTCGCGCAACCGGAAGCGGCGACGACGACGGAGACGACGAAGGCGGCGATGACGATGCGCGGAGTTCTCATACTCCGTCAGTGTCGCCGACGACGGCTTCGTCTCACCGTCGGCACGCCCGTGCACACTCGAACTGCCCGCAGGTGTAGCCTGGGCGCATGCGCTTCGGCCGGCCTCTCCTTCTTAGCTGCCGCGACGAGTCCTCGTTCTAGGGCCTCCCTCGTCGCGGAGCTCGCGTTGGCCCGCCACCCCCGATGAGGAATAGCGAGACCACCATGGAGAACAACCAGAAGCCGTCGGCGATGCCGACGCACAAGTACCGGCCGTTCCACGAGCAGATCCGGGTCGACCTTCCCGACCGCACCTGGCCCTCACGCCGCATCGAGACCGCGCCCCGCTGGTGCGCCGTCGATCTGCGGGACGGCAATCAGGCGCTGATCGACCCGATGAGCCCGGAGCGCAAGCGCGTGATGTTCGAGCTGCTCGTGAAGATGGGTTACAAGGAGATCGAGGTCGGCTTCCCGAGTGCGAGCCAGACCGACTTCGACTTCGTCCGCCAGCTCATCGACGACGGCCTCATCCCCGACGACGTCACCATCCAGGTGCTGACCCAGGCGCGCGAGCACCTCATCAAGCGCACCTACGAGGCGATCGCCGGCGCGAAGCAGGCCATCGTGCACCTCTACAACTCCACGAGCGTGCTCCAGCGCGAGGTCGTCTTCCGCACCGACCGCCAGGGCATCATCGACATCGCGCTCGACGGCGCCCGGCTCTGCCGGCAGTACGAGAAGACGATCCCCGAGACAGCCGTCTACTACGAGTACTCGCCCGAGAGCTACACGGGCACCGAGCTCGAGTTCGCCGTGGACGTCTGCAACCAGGTCATCGAGGTGTTCGAGCCGACCCCCGAGCGCAAGGTCATCATCAACCTGCCTGCGACGGTCGAGATGGCGACCCCCAACGTCTACGCCGACTCGATCGAGTGGATGAGCAGGCACCTCGCGCACCGCGAGAACGTCATCCTGTCGCTTCACCCGCACAACGACCGCGGCACCGCCGTCGCCGCCGCGGAGCTCGGCTACATGGCCGGTGCCGACCGCATCGAGGGGTGCCTGTTCGGGAACGGCGAACGGACCGGCAACGTCGACCTCGTCGCTCTGGGGATCAACCTGTTCACTCAGGGGATCGATCCCGAGATCGACTTCAGCGACGTCGACGGCATCAAGCGCACCGTCGAGTACTGCAACCAGTTGCCGGTGCCCGAGCGCAGCCCGTGGGCCGGTGACCTCGTGTTCACCGCGTTCAGCGGATCGCACCAGGACGCCATCAAGAAGGGCTTCGAGGCCATGGCCGCGCGCGCCGCCGCCGAGGGCGTGTCGGTGGACGACATCGAGTGGGCGGTGCCCTACCTGCCCGTCGACCCCAAGGATCTCGGACGCTCGTACGAGGCGGTCATCCGCGTCAACTCGCAGTCGGGCAAGGGCGGAGTCGCATACCTGCTCAAGACCGATCACGCGTTGGATCTGCCCCGCAAGCTGCAGATCGAATTCTCCGGGGTCGTCCAGGAGAAGACGGACGCCGTCGGCGGCGAGGTCACGAGCGATCAGATCTGGTCGATCTTCGTCGACGAGTACCTTCCCGCCCCCGCGGCCGATGACAAGTGGGGCCGCTTCGAGCTGCTGGGAACCCGCACGCAGAGCGACATGTCGGGTGATGTCCGCCTCGACGTCACGCTGCGCGACGGCGACGAGCGCGACGATGTGTCGGGCACGGGGAACGGTCCGATCGCGGCGTTCCTGGCGGTTCTCCGCGAGCGCGGATTCGACATCGCGCTCTACGACTACGTCGAGCACACGCTGAGCAGCGGCGGTGACGCGCAGGCGGCCGCGTACGTCGAGCTGCAGGTGGACGATCAGCGCCTGTGGGGTGTGGGCATCGACGGAGACATCTCCACAGCGAGCCTGAAGGCCGTCGTCTCGTGCGTGAACCGGGCGATCCGCACCCGCGAACGCGCGGGCGAGCTCACCGCCGTGTGATGCCATGACCGTGACGAGGTGGGCGGCCGCGGTCGCCGGGACGGTCGTCACGGTCCTCCTCGCCGGCGGATGCGCCACGGTCGGCGCGCCCGGGTTCGCGAGCCCGAGCGCGCCGACCCCGTCCGCGGCGTCACCGACGGCGGCCTGCCCCGTCCAGGCGGGCGTCGAGCTCCCCGAGGACTGTGCACCGTACGATCCTGACGCGGCGATGGCGCTGAACGACGCGTACCGGCAGCGGATGCCGTCGTCGAACGCGTCGCCGGCGGCCACTGCCGTCCTCGTCGACGAGGTGCGTGCTCGTCTCGAAGACGCCCGCGCGGACGGGAGCTGGTCGGAGGAATCGGTGCGCGCCGTGCTCGAGAAGGCCGGTCTGAGCGACATCCAGACGCGCACCGGCGCCGGCGACGTGCTCTTCGGGGCCGTGCCGCCGGGCGGGGGATGCGTGTTCGGCGCGCTCGAGGAGCAGGCCGTCACCGTCGAGGCGGGCGGCTACATCCTCGACGGCGGCTGTCTGCCGGCTCAGTGAGAGGCCGCCGCCCGCGCGGGGAGGCGGACGCGCAGCGCCGCTCAGCGGATCGGCCACGACCCGTCGACATCGGCGTCGAGGCGCCCGATGCTCACGAAGTACTCGCTGAGGCTGTCGGCCTGCGCCCGTGCCCAGCCGATCTGACGGGTGTGCAGCTCGGCTGCCGTGAGCGGCATCCCGTCGGCGTAGCGCGCCGCGAGCGTCTGCGCGACACGACCCGCGGCGATGGCGTCGGCAGCGGCCTCATGCGCCGCCGCGTGGTCGACCGCGTAGTGCGCGGCGACGACCGAGAGCGTGCGCTTGCCGCGGCGATACCGGTCGTAGCGTCGGTCGATGACGAGCGGGTCGATCACGGGCCTCGGGACGAGGATCGGCTCGACACCGTGGCGGAGGGCCTCGTGCTTGAGCATGGAGAAGTCGAACGGTGCGTTGTAGGCGACGACGGGGATGCCGGCGTCGAAGAGCGCCGCGAGTGCTGCGACGACCTCGGCGACGACCTCGGTCGCGGGCCGGCCCTCGCGCTGCGCGTGTTCGGTGGTGATGCCGTGCACGGCGGTCGCCCCGGCGGGGATGTCGATGCCGGGGTCGGCGATCCAGCTGGCGGAGCGCACGGGACGCCCGGACTCGTCGAGAAGACCGACGTGCGCCGTCACGATCCGGTCGGAGACGACGTCGACGCCGGTGGTCTCGAGATCGAAGACGCCGATCGTACGAGTCCACTCCGGCGCGGCGCGTGGCCAGAGCTCCAGCTCGTCGGGCCCGGTGACGAGTCGAGGTGAGGAGTCCACATCCCGAGGCTAGGGCGGGTCGCCGACACGCGAGGAGCGGCGCGCCGCGTCCGTAGACTCGAGGAGTGACCTCCGCCTCGTCGCCGTACGCCGACCTCCTCTCGCGCATCCCGGTACGCCGACGCGAGGCCGGCGTGCTCGGCGGCACGACGGCGTACTGGGTGTACGGCGAGGACGATGCCGCCCACACCGTCCTCGCGGTGCACGGGTTCCGCGGCGAGCACCACGGACTCGAACCCGTCGTCGCCCACCTTCCCGGCGTCCGCGTGGTGATGCCCGACCTGCCCGGTTTCGGCGAGACACCCCCGCTGCCGGGACGGCGGCACGACCTCGCGGCGTACGCCGACTGGCTCATCGCGTTCGCCGCCGCCGCCGCGCCCGGGGCGGTCGTCATCGGCCACTCCTTCGGCTCGATCGTGGCATCGGCCGCCGTGGCGGGGGGACTGGCGACACCGCGACTGATCCTCATCAACCCGATCGGCGCCCCCGCTCTGGAAGGCCCGCGGGGAGTGTTCACCCGTCTCGCGATCTGGTACTACGACCTCGGTGCGCGCCTCCCGCGCCGTCTCGGCGAGGCGCTGCTGCGCAACCGCGTCATCGTGCGGGTCATGAGCCTGGCGATGGTCAAGACCCGTGACGCACCCCTGCGCCGCTTCGTCCATGCGCAACACGACGCCTACTTCTCGAGCTTCGCCGACCGCGACGTGCTGCGTGACGCGTTCGTGACCTCGGTGTCGAACGACGTGCGTGCGTTCGCGCCACGGATCGCGCAGCCGACCCTGCTGATCGCGGCGGTGCAGGACGACATCACCCCGATCGAGGCGGAGCGCCGCCTGGTCGAGCTCTTCGCCGACGCCGAACTGGTCGAGATCGATGGAGTCGGACACCTGATCCACTACGAGAAGCCGCTCGAGGCGGCATCCGCGATCAGGGGTTCTCTCGGGCCTTCCGCCGCCGGTACGCGTTGACGTTCATGCGGTTGCCGCAGTTCCCGGTGTCGCAGTAGCGCTTCGAGCCGTTCTTCGAGAAGTCGACGTACACCGCTGCACAGTCGTCGGCCGCACAGATGCGCACGCGATCGTAGGCGTCGGCGCGGATGACGTCGACGAAGGCCATCGCCGCCTCGACGAGGACCCGAGTGGCCAGCGGTGCGTCGTCGGGCGTGGCGTGGATGTGCCAGTCGTAGTCGTCGTGGATCACCAGCTGCGGCTGTGCGTCGCCGTCGCGCAGCATGGCGTTCACCCGAGCGACCGCGTCGTCGCGCCCGAGGTCCCAGAGCTCGCGGAGGCGAGGTCGGATGCGCCGCATGGCCTGCAGCTCGGCGTCGTCGCGGACGATCGCGCCGGTGAAGGCGAACTCCGCGAGGTACGCATCGAGGCCAGCGCTGTCGGTGAGAGTGTCCGCCGTGCCCGCGCCGGTGCGCGGGAGAGTGTTCACGAGGGCCGCCGCGGCCCGCAGCGACAGCTCCGTGTCATGGATGAAGACCATATTGACTCCTGACTCGTGCGAGCGTTACTGTCACGAGTGTAGATAACTTTCACCTGTGACATCCCCTACCTGTGACATCCGAGGTCGCACGATGACGAATCCCACGGCGCCGCTGCCCATCATCCCAGCCCCCGTCGCCGACATCCCCGCCGCGCCCGTGGGGCGCCGGCGCACACTGGGAATCGCGATGGCGCTGGCATCCGCGCTCGCGTTCTCCTCGAGCGGCCCGCTGGTCAAGCCGCTCCTCGAGGACGGCTGGTCGCTCGGCGCGGCGCTGCTGGTGCGCATCGGCACCGCCGCACTCGTCCTCTCGCCGTTCCTCGTCCGGGCGGTTCTGCGCGAGAAGCGCTTCCTGCAGCGCCACGGGGGCGCGCTGGTGGCGTTCGGGGTCATGCCCGTCGTGGGATGCCAGCTGTTCTATTTCTCGGCGATGCAGCGGATGCCGGTGGCCGTGGCGCTGCTGATCCAGTACCTCGCTCCGGTCATGCTGGTCATCTGGGTCTGGGCACGCACCCGCCGCCGCCCCTCGCATACCGTGCTCGCGGGATCCGTGGTGGCGATGGTCGGGCTCGTGCTCGTCGTCGACATCGTCGGCGCGCGGTTCGACTTCTGGGGCACGCTGCTGGCGCTGGGCGCCGCCGTGTGCACCTGCGTCTACTTCGTGATGGCCGAGCGCACGGGCGACACGTTGCCGCCGCTCGTGCTCGCGGCAGGCGGCATGGTGGTCGCCACGGTGTGCATCGCTCTGTTGCTGCTCACCGGAATCCTCCCGTTCTCGGCCGGGCCCGACCCCGCGGCCGTGCTCGGGATCCCGCTTCCCCCGCTCATCGTGCTGCTGTGGGTCGGCGCCACGACGGGCCTCGCCTACGCCCTGGGCGTCTGCGCCGTTCCCCGGACCGGGTCGCGGTTGGCCTCGTTCCTCGGACTGTCCGAGGTGCTGTTCGCGCTCGCCTTCGCCTGGCTGCTCCTCGCCGAGACGCCCGCCGGGGTGCAGTTCGTCGGCGGTGCGCTCATCCTCACCGGCGTCGTGCTCGTCCGTCTCGATGCCGACCGCGGATCACGCGTCAGGACGCGTCGCGTCCCTGCCGCAGCAGCGGCTTCACCCGCTGCGGGATCACCTCGTCCATGATGAGCGAGGTCTCGGTGCGCTCCACGCCGTCGATCGCCAGGATCTGCGCATCGATGGCGAACAGGTGCTGCGTGTCGCGCGCGACGACGCGCACCATCAGGTCGACCTGACCGCTGAGGCCCTGCGCCTGCAGCACCTCCGGGATCGTGGCGAGCTCGGCGGCGATGCGCGGCAGGTCCGGCTGGCGCAGGACGACGCTCACGAGCGCCTCGATCGGATAGCCCAGGGCGCGGGTCGAGATGGACCGCTCGTAGGAGAGGAACGCACCGCACTGCTCGAGCCTCGCCATCCGCGCCTGCACCGTGTTGCGCGACATCCGGAGGCGCTCCGACAACGCCACCACGGTGGCGCGGGGATCGTCGGCCAAGGCCTCGAGGAGCGCCAGATCGACCTGGTCGTTCGTTGCCATAATGCTGGACGATACACGGCCGCCGCGATCGGGCTGAGCATCCTGCGTCGTCACGACCCCCTGCGGACTCAGTCCGTCATGAGAGCCGGCGACTCCATGAGGCTCAGTCGCTCGCGCTCGAGCAGGAACGTATGCGTCGAGCCGTTGGCCAGGCGCACCCCCTGCGCCGGGAACGCGTCACCGGTGGCATGCCGGATCACCTCGCGGATGAGCGCGCCGTGCGCCACGACGATCAACGGGACCGACGCGGGTGCACGCAGCATCCGCGCATCGCGCGCCGCGCGGCGCAGGCCCCGGAGCGCGCGTTCGCGCACCGCCGGCCAGGCCTCCGCGCCCGGCACCTCGGCGAGGGCCCATTCGCCCCATCGGGCGTGGAACTCCTCGACTCCGACGCCCTCGGCCTCGCCGTAGCCCCGCTCGCGCAGCTCCGGGTAGGCGGGCGGGGCGGCGGCCGTGCCCAGCTCCGCGGCGATCAGCCGAGCCGTCTCGGCGGCGCGCACGAGATCGCTCGACGCGACGACTGCGCGGTCGGGCTGCGCGAGGGCCTGTCGGAGCCTCACCCCGACCTCCCGCGCTTGGCCCCGTCCGGTGTCGTTGAGGGGGATGTCGGTGGAACCCTGGATCCGGCGGTCGCGGTTCCAGTCGGTCTCACCGTGGCGTACGAGAATCAGGACGGTCACTCTCCGACCCTACGTGGCCGTGACGGCCCGATGTCAGCCGAGCGGCGGCAGACCCGATGCGAAGGCCCGGAGCACCTCGGAGGCGCCGCTGTCGATCTTGACGGTCGCCTTCGCATCCGACCGCGTGACGCCCCTGTTGACGATGACGACCGGCAGGCGCCGGCGGCGAGCCCGCTCCACGAGACGTACGCCGGAGTTCACGACGAGTGACGAGCCGGCGACCACGAGCGCGTCGCTCGATCGCACGAGCTGCTCCGCCTCGGCGAACTTCTCGCGCGGGACGAACTCGCCGAAGAACACCACGTCGGGCTTGAGCGTGCCGGCGCAGACCGAGCAGCGCGGCACCACGAACCCGTCGCTGGTCGACGGGAGCACGTCGCCGTCGGGACCGAGCTCGACGTTCTCGGGGACGCTGATCCACGGGTTGTCCGACTCGACGCGCTCGGCGAGGTCCCGACGGTCGAACACCTGGCCGCAGTGGAGGCAGAAGACCCGGCGCATCGTTCCGTGCAGCTCCACGACACGGCGGCTTCCGGCCCGCAGGTGCAGGCCGTCGACGTTCTGCGTCACCACACCCGAGACGAGCCCCGAATTCTCGAGGTCGGCGAGGGCGACGTGGCCGTCGTTGGGCCGCGCTGCGGCGAAGGCGCGCCATCCCAGGTGGCTGCCGACCCAGTAGCGACGCCGCGCGTCCTCGCTGGCGAGGAACTGCTGCGCGGTCATGGGTGTGCGCACCGGTGCACCCGCGCCGCGGTAGTCGGGGATGCCGGAGTCGGTCGAGACGCCGGCGCCGGTCAGCACCGCGATGCGCCGCCCCGAGAGGACGTCGATGGCGCGCTGCACCTCGTCGCCGGCGGGCGGAGCGAGGTCGGGAGGCGTCACCCTCCTACTCTACGAGCGTCCCGGGCGTCGATGTCGCCGTACGCCCAGGCGCATGCGTGCGAGAGTGGGGGGATGCCCGTGCTCCGCGTCGAGGATGCGTCCGACCCCCGCCTGTCCGACTATCGCGACCTCACCGACGTCGCGCTGCGGCGGGTGATCGAGCCCGCCGGCGGTCTGTACATCGCCGAGTCGGCCAAGGTGATCGCGCGGGCGCACCGCGCCGGGCACCGGGCACGGTCGTTCCTCGTGCAGGAGAAGTGGCTGAGCGAGGTCGAGGGACTCGCCGGCGAGGCACCGGTGTACGTCGTCTCGGACGCCGTCGCCGAATCGGTGACGGGTTACGCCGTCCATCGCGGGGCGCTTGCGGCGATGCACCGTCCGGCTCCGGCATCCCTCGCCGAGGTCGTCGCCGACGCGCGCCTCGTGCTGATCCTGGAGGACATCGTCGACCACACCAACGTGGGGGCGGCCTTCCGCGCGGCCGCCGGCCTCGGCGCCGACGCGGTGCTGGTGAGCGATCGTTGCGCCGATCCGCTGTACCGCCGAAGCGTGCGGGTCAGCATGGGGACCGTGTTCCAGGTGCCGTGGACGCGCCTGCCCGCCTGGCCGGATGCGGCACCGCTGCTGCGCGAGGCGGGACTGCACCTGGCGGCTCTCGCCCTCGCGGACGACGCGGTGCCGCTGGACGTCTTCGCGGCCGACCGACCCGAACGCGTCGCGCTGCTGATGGGAACCGAGGGCGACGGTCTGAGCCGGCGTGCTCTTGAGGCGGCCGACACGATCGTGACGATCCCCATGTCCGGGGGAGTGGACTCTCTCAACGTCGCCGCTGCGAGCGCCGTGGCGCTGTGGGCGCTGCGCTGATCAGTCCCGATCGTCGGAGCGTCTGAGGACGGGCAACGGCTCGGGCCGCTTGGCGGTGATGTGATCGCCCGAGGACTGGTGCCGGAGCCGACGCAGCACCCACGGCACGAAGTACTCCCGGGCCCAGACCAGGTCGTTCGTGCGTGCGGCGCGCCAGGTGAGGGGCGGCAGGGTGTCGGGCTGCATCGGCTGCAGGTCGTTGGGCACGTTCAAGGCTCGCAGCACCATGCGCGCGATCTCGTGGTGTCCGAGGGAGTTGTAGTGCAGGCGATCATCGTCGAAGAACCGCATGTCCTGCACCTCCTTCAAAGCCCACTGGTCGGCGACGATGGCGTCGTAGCGGTCGGCGATGGCGCGGATGTTCTCGTTGTAGATCGCCACCCGCCCTCGGATGCCGCGGAAGACCGGCGTGAAGTTCGTGTCGATCCCGGTGAAGAGCACGAGGGTCGCGCCCGTCGAGGACAGCCGCACGACCGCGTCCTCGAACTGCTGAGCGACGGCGTCGGGGTCGGAACCGGGCCGGATCACGTCGTTGCCGCCCGCCGAGAACGTCACGAGATCGGGCTTGAGCGCCAGCGCCGGCTCGATCTGATCGGCCACGATCTGACCGATGAGCTTGCCCCGCACAGCGAGGTTCGCGTACGCGAAGTCGGGCACCTGGGCGCTCAGCACCTCGGCCACGCGATCGGCCCAGCCGCGGTGACCACCGAGGCGGTTGGGCTCGGGGTCTCCGATGCCCTCGGTGAACGAGTCGCCGATGGCCACGAATCGGCGCCAGGGATGGGCCGTCTCGTTGGGCACGTAGGGCGTACGGCTCGCGTCCTGGGATGGCTCGTTGTTCCTCATGACCCTCCTGGCGACGTCGGTCCTTCCACGGTAGCCGCTCACGGCCGATCGTGTACCCGGGGTCGTTTAGGGTGGTCCATCGTGACAGAGGACCCGCAGGAGCACTTCGGAAGCTTCGCCGCCGAGCACCTGTCGCCCTCCTTCCCGCAGCGCGCGCCCTGGGGAACCGCGCAGCGGCTGCGCGCCTGGCAGGCCGAGGCACTGGACCAGTACTTCGGCGCCGACGGTCCGGAGGGTGTCGGTCGCGGGCCGCGCGACTTCCTCGCCGCCGCGACCCCCGGCGCCGGAAAGACGACCTTCGCCCTCCGACTCGCGTCCGAGCTGCTGCGCCGTGACGTGGTCGACCGCATCATCGTCGTCGCTCCCACCGAGCACCTGAAGACCCAGTGGGCCGACGCCGCCGGCCGTGTCGGCATCCGCCTCGACCCTCGCTTCAGCAACCGGCACGCCGTGCCCTCGCGGCAGTACCACGGCGTCGCCGTCACCTACGCGCAGGTGGCCGTGAAGGCCTCGGTGCACCAGCGCCTGACGATGGACGCGCGCACGCTCGTGATCCTCGACGAGGTGCACCACGGCGGCGACGCCCTCAGCTGGGGCGACGCGTTGCGCGAGGCGTACGGCCGCGCGACGCGGCGGCTGCTCCTGTCAGGCACGCCGTTCCGCAGCGACACCGCGCCGATCCCGTTCGTGGAGTACCACCCGAACGACAAGGGCATCCGCCTCTCGCGCACCGACTTCAACTACGGCTACGGACGGGCCCTGGCCGACGGGGTCGTCCGGCCGGTGCTGTTCCTCGTCTACGCGGGGCACATGAAGTGGCGCACCAAGACGGGCGACGAGTTCGAGGCGCACCTGGGCCAGGACAACACCAAGGACATCACCTCACAGGCCTGGCGGACCGCGCTGAACCCGGAGGGCGACTGGATCCCTGCCGTCCTGCGTTCCGCCGACCGTCGCCTGAGCGAGGTGCGACAGGACGTTCCGGATGCCGGTGGCCTGGTGATCGCGACCGATCAGACGGCGGCACGGGCCTATGCCGACATCCTGCGGAACATCACCGGGGAGGCCCCCACGGTCGTGCTCTCGGACGACAAGGCCGCCTCGGGCAACATCGAGATCTTCGCGCAGGCGACCACCCGGTGGATGGTCGCGGTGCGCATGGTGTCGGAGGGTGTCGACGTGCCGCGCCTCGCGGTCGGGGTGTACGCGACCTCATCGTCGACGCCGCTGTTCTTCGCGCAAGCCATCGGCCGCTTCGTGCGGGCGCGTCGACGGGGCGAGACGGCCAGCGTGTTCCTCCCCAACGTGCCGGTGCTCCTCGGACTCGCGGGAGAGATGGAGCGGCAGCGCGACCACGCGCTCGACCGCGAGGCGGGCGACGACGACGGTCTCGAAGACACACTGCTCGCCGAGGCCGAGAGCGAGGACAAGGCCTCCGACGCCCTGACCGAGGAGTTCAGCTACCAGGCGCTCGGCTCGGTCGCCCACTTCGACCGCGTGATGTTCGACGGCGCGGAGTTCGGGCAGCTCGCGGTGCCGGGAACCCCCGAGGAAGAGGAGTTCCTCGGCATCCCGGGGCTCCTCGAGCCCGAGCACGTCCACGAGCTGCTCATGCAGCGCCAGTCGCGGCAGACCCGCCACCGTCACACCCGCGAGGCGAGGGAGCAGACCGCCACCGCGTCCGGCGCAGACGAGGCACCCGAGACCACCCTTCCCGAGCCGCTTCATCGGTCGCTCAAGGAACAGCGACAGCTGTTGAACAGCCTGGTCGGGCTCTACGCGCGCCAGAGCGGCGAACCGCACGGTCAGATCCACGCGGAGCTCCGGCGCGTGTGCGGCGGACCCGCTGTCTCGCACGCGACGGTCGCACAGCTGCAGGCGCGCATCGCGGTGCTGCGCTCACGGGTCCGATCCTGAAGGCCGCGGGGCCGCGGGGCCGCGCCACGCCCGGGACGGCGGCGATTCTCGGCCGCGCCGCCGACGTGTTAGTGTTGATCCTCGGTTGGGAACAACCGCAAAAACACTGCGCGGGTGGCGGAATAGGTAGACGCGCTAGCTTGAGGTGCTAGTGCCCGTATAGGGCGTGGGGGTTCAAGTCCCCCCTCGCGCACAGTGGACAGAAGGGCCCCGGAGACGGGGCCCTTCGTCATTTCCGCGTGCGGTTCGCGACTACCGTTGAGAACATGTCCGAGTACGACGATCTGCCCGAGGTCGCCCGCGTCGCGCGCGACCTCATCCGCTTCGACACGACGAACTTCGGCGAGGGGCGGTCGCGCGGCGAGCGCGAGGCGGCCGAGTACGTCGGCGCCTATCTGGAGTCGCTGGGGCTGCGGCCCGAGTACTACGAGCCCATCCCGCGTCGCACCAACGTCTCGGTGCGGGTGCCCGGCCGCGACCGCACGAAGCCGGCCCTGGTGCTGCACGGCCACCTCGATGTCGTCCCCGCCGTGGCCGACGACTGGTCTGTCGATCCGTTCGCCGGCGTCGTGCGCGACGGGATGCTGTGGGGGCGGGGCGCTGTCGACATGAAGGACATGGACGCCATGATCCTCACCTCCGTCGCCGAGCTGCTCCGAGCGGGGGAGCAGCCCGAGCGCGATCTCATCGTGACGTTCTTCGCCGACGAGGAGAACGGCGGCGTCGAGGGCTCGCAGCTCGTGGTCCGCGACCGCCCCGAGTGGTTCGCCGGCGCCACGGAGGCGATCAGCGAGGTGGGCGGCTACTCCATCGGCGTCGGCGGGGGCCGCGCCTACCTGCTGCAGGTGGGCGAGAAGGCGCTCGTCTGGCTCCGACTCCATGCGACCGGACGCGCCGGGCACGGCAGCCGGTTGCATCCCGACAACGCGATCACACGCCTCGCCGAGGCCGTCGCAGAGCTCGGCCGCGCCCGCTGGCCCATCGAGCTGACCGCCACCACCCGGCGCCTGGTCGCCGACCTCGCCCGGCTGAGCGACCGCGACGCGTCGGACCCGGACGCCGTCGCTGACGCGACGGGCGCCACGTCGCCCTTCCTGGCCTCGACGTTCCGCACCACGGCGAACCCGACAGGGCTCACCGCCGGGTACAAGCACAACGTCATCCCCGACGCCGCTGCCGCCGCGATCGACGTCCGCACGCTCCCCGGTCAGGAGGACGCCGTGCTGGCGGAGATCCAGCGCATCGTTGGCGACGACATCCGCATCGAGATCGTCCACCGCGACATCGGACTCGAGGTCCCCTTCGAGGGAGCCCTGGTGGACGCGATGGTCGCCGCCCTCGGGCGTCATGATCCAGGCGTCCCGGTGCTGCCTTATCTGATGGGCGGCGGGACCGACAACAAGGCCCTCGCAGAGCTGGGCATCGCCGGATTCGGCTTCGCGCCGCTGCGCCTCCCGGCCGGGCTCGACTTCACCGGTATGTTCCACGGTGTCGACGAACGCGTCCCGATCGACGCGCTCGTCTTCGGGCAGCGTGTGCTCACCGATCTCATCCGCACGTACTGAAAGGCTGTCCATGCAGCTCCTCGAGGCCATCATCCTGGGCGTCATCCAGGGCCTGACCGAGTTCCTGCCGATCTCCTCCAGTGCGCACCTGCGCATCGTGGGCGAGTTCCTGCCGTCGGCGCAGGACCCGGGCGCGACCTTCACCGCGATCACCCAGATCGGCACCGAACTCGCGGTCCTGGTCTACTTCTGGAAGAAGATCACCCGCATCATCGGCCGGTGGTTCCGGTCGTTCACCGGGTCCGTTCCGCGGGACGACGCCGATGTGCGACTCGGCTGGATCGTCATCATCGGAACGCTTCCGATCGGCGTGCTCGGCTTCCTGTTCCAGGACGTCATCCGCGACACGTTCCGCAACCTCTGGCTGGTGGCGATCGTGCTGATCGTGTTCGGCGTCATCCTCGGCATCGCGGACGCCCTCGGTCGCCGCATCCGCACCGAGAAGGACCTCACGTACGGTCACGGGCTCTCACTCGGCTTCGCTCAGGCGCTGGCGCTCATCCCCGGCGTCTCGCGCTCGGGAGCGACGACGACGATGGGTCTCGCGCTCGGCTACACGCGGCCGGCGGCGGCCGAGGTCGCCTTCCTGCTCGCCGTTCCGGCGGTCTTCGGCAGTGGGCTCTACGAGCTGCTGCAGGCCATCCGCGAACCGGGCGCCTCGGTGTTCACGCTCGGCGAGACCGCTGTCGCCACGGTGGTCGCGTTCGGCGTCGGACTCGCGGTGATCGCGTTCCTCATGCAGTACCTCAAGCGCGGCAGCTTCCTGCCGTTCGTGCTCTACCGCGTGGTGCTCGGCGTCGTCCTGATCGTGCTGCTGTCGCTCGGCGTGCTGCAGGCCACCTGATCCCGGCTCCTCCCGGTTCGTGCCGACTCGCGCGGAGGGTGCGAACCGGGAGGCGTCAGCGGTGCGGCCCGCCGCGACCCGGGCCTCGGCCGTCGCCGTCGCCGCGGTGGCGGAGGTACTTCTCGAACTCCTGCGCGATCGCGTCGCCCGAGGCGTCGGGGGAGTCCCACGTGTCGCGAGTCTGCTCCAGCTGACGGATGTACTCCGTCATCTCCTCGTCGTCGGCGGCGGCGGCGTCGATCGTCGCCTCCCACGCGAGCGCGTCACCGGGGAGCGAGCCCCGGGCGACCTTGGCTCCGGTGATCGTCTCGAGCCGGTCGAGCAGAGCGAGTGTCGCCTTCGGCGAGGGGGAGTGGCCTGCGACGTAGTGGGGGACGCTCGCCCAGAGCGCGGCGGTGGGGATGCCCGCTTCCTCGGCGGCTGCGGCGATCACCGAGAGGATGCCGACGGGCCCTTCGTACGTCGAGCGCTCGAGTCCGAGCGCGGTGCGCAGCTCCTCGTTGTCGCTCCCGCTGAACACGGTGATCGGCCGGGTGTGCGGCACGTCGCTCATCATCGACCCCAGGGCGACGAGACCGGTGATGTCCTCGCGCAGCGCGGCATCGACCAGTTCCGCCGCGAAGGACTTCCACGCGCGCGCGGGTTCGGCTCCGCTGAGCACCCACAGGCGGGTGCCGCGCGCGGTGGCCTGCGGCCGCCAGATCGTCGCCTCGGGCCAGCGCAGCGAGCGCCGGCCGTCGGCATCGGCCTCGATATGGGGGCGCGTGTACATGTAGTCGAAGTACAGCTCCGGGTCCACGGAGTAGACGGACTCGTAGGGGCGTGACTCCCGCAGCTGCGTCGCGGCGGCCGTCGCGGCCTCGCCCGCGTCGTTCCACCCGTCGAAGGCGACCACGAGCACCCGTCGTCCGAGACTCTCCACCCGTGCTCCTTCCGTGAGGTTCTGGTCCACGATACGCCGCGGGGGTCCGCGCCGGGTCGGGGCACGCAGTGCCGGGACCTTCCGTCGGCGTCGGTAGCATGGTGCGGATGAGCTCTCCCTATCCCGCCGCCGTCCTGTGGGACATGGACGGCACCCTGGTCGACACCGAACCGTTCTGGATGGCCGCGGAGGGACCTCTCGTCGCGAGCTACGGCGGCACCTGGACGCACGAGCAGGCTCTCGGACTGGTCGGCATGGGCCTCGAGGATTCCGCCGGCATCCTGCAACGCGCCGGCGTTCGGATGCAGACGCAGGAGATCATCGACCACCTGACCGACACCGTCTCGGACCGTCTGCGGGCCGAGGGTGCGCCGTTCCGTCCCGGCGCTCGCGAACTGCTCTCCGAGCTGCGCGCAGCGGGGGTCAAGACGGCGCTGGTGACCATGTCGATGCGCCGCATGGCCGACACCGTCATCTCCGCCATCCCCTTCGACGCGTTCGACGTCGTCGTCGCGGGCGATGAGGTGTCGCGGCCCAAGCCGCATCCCGACCCGTACCTCCAGGCCAGCCGCGCCCTCGGCGTCGATATCGCCGACACCGTCGCCATCGAGGACTCCCCGAACGGTCTGCGCTCGGCGGTCGCCTCGGGCGCCGTCGCGCTCGGGGTCCCGCTCATGGTCCCGCTCGACGGCGTCGGCGCGCATGAGCTCTGGGATTCGCTCGCCGGCCGCACGGTCGCCGACCTCGCCGCCCTCCACGCCCGCCACAGACTCGGAGCCTCCGCATGACCGACGACCTCCAGCCGCGCGGCCCGTTCCGGTACGGCGACCGTGTGCAGCTGACCGGCCCCAAGGGGCGGATGCACACCATCACCCTGCGGGACGGGGGCGAGCTGCACACCCATCACGGTGTGCTCCGCCACGGGCTGCTGGTGGGTCAGCCCGACGGCTCGGTCGTCACGAACAGCGGTGGCCACGAGTATCTCGCCCTGCGTCCGCTGCTTCGCGACTTCGTCATGTCGATGCCGCGCGGTGCCGCCATCGTCTACCCCAAGGACGCCGCGCAGATCCTGGCTGCGGCCGACATCTTCCCCGGCGCCACCGTCGTCGAGGCGGGGGTCGGCTCCGGCGCGCTCTCGCTGTGGCTGCTGCGCGCGATCGGGGGCGAGGGCAGACTGCTCTCGTTCGAACGTCGGCCCGAGTTCGCCGAGGTCGCCGAGGCCAACGTGACGACGTTCACGGGGTCGCGTCCGGAGAACTGGGACGTCGTGGTCGGCGACCTCGTCGACAGCCTGCCCGACGCGGCGGCCCCCGGGAGCGTCGACCGGGTGGTGCTCGACATGCTGGCGCCGTGGGAGTGCATCGACGCCGTCGCCGACGCGCTCGTACCGGGCGGTGTGGTCCTCTGCTACATCGCCACCGCCACCCAGCTCAGCCGCGTCGCGGAGTACATCCGCGGCACGGGGCTGTTCACCGACCCCGACGCATCGGAGACGATGATCCGCGGCTGGCACGTCGAAGGCCTCGCCGTGCGGCCGGATCATCGGATGGTCGCGCACACGGGCTTCCTCGTCACGGCGCGTCGGCTCGCGCCGGGGGCGGTGCCGCCTGATGTCCGCAAGCGGGCGCTCAAGAAGCCGAGCTACGCCGACGTCGATGTCGACCTCTGGACGCCCGGAGCCGTCGGCGATCGCGAGATCACCGACAAGAACCTGCGCAAGCGGCTGCGAGAGGCGCAGCGCGCCGCCGACGGCGCCCGCACGGCCGCATCGGGCGACGACGAGTCCGCGTAGACTGCTGCGGTGCGTAGGATCCTCGCCGCCGCCGGCGCTCTCTCTCTGACCGTGCTCGCCCTGACGGCCTGCTCGACGCCCTCGTCGACGTCTGGCTCCTGCTCGCGCGAGCTGCCGTCCTCGAGCGCACTCGACCTGGTCGATGTCAGCGACACGACGGTAGGAGAAGAGCCCAGCATCACCCTCAGCGCACCGGTGCACGTCGACGAGCTCGCCGCGCAGGACCGTGTCGTGGGTGATGGACGGGCGATCACCACCGACACGCAGGACCTCGTGTTCGACCTCACCGTGCTCGACGGCACGTCGGGCACCCCCATCGCGGCCTCGGGCTACACCGGCGACCTGTCGCAGGTGTACCCGCTCGACAGCTGGTCGGCGACCTTCCCGGGCCTCGTCGACGCGCTCGACTGCGCGACCGAGGGTTCCCGCATCGTCATGGCCCTCGGACCCGACGAGGTCACCGCGGACACCCGCGCCCGATTCGGCATGGCCGAAGACGCCACGACCGTCGTCGTGCTCGATCTGCAGAAGGTGTACCTGGCCGCTGCGGACGGCGCCGACCAGTTCAACGACCGCCCCGGCATGCCCGCGGTGGTGCTCGCACCCGACGGACGGCCCGGCATCGTCGTTCCCGACGCCGACGCGCCGACCGACCTCGCCGTCGAGGTCCTCAAGCGCGGCGACGGCGCCGAAGTGACCGGCGACGTGCCGGTGCGGGTGCACTTCACGGCCGTGACCTGGAGCGACCGCAACGTCGTCGATTCGACCTGGGGCACCGGGGCGCGTCCGATCGAGATCGACGGTATGGGGCCCGGACTCGCCGAGGCGCTGCGCGGCCAGACCGTCGGCTCCCAGATCCTGGCGGTCATCCCGCCCGAGGAAGCCGCCGGGGCGGCGCAGGGCGGGGCGTCCGCGGACGACACCCTCGTCTATGTCGTCGACATCCTCGGACTCGACCCCGCGGCCTGAGTCGCCGGGCGGGCGGGCGCGCCTAGAATCGAAGACGTGTCCACTTCTCCTCCCCGCGTCGCGCCAGAGGAGCGCCTGGTGAATCTCGTCGTGGCGCTGATGGCCACCGAGCAGGGGCTCACGAAGGACACGATCCTCGGTTCGGTGTCGGGCTACCGCGAGCAGGCCGAGGACGGAGCGAGCAAGGAAGCGCTCGAGAAGATGTTCGAGCGCGACAAGGAGAATCTCCGCGGACTCGGCGTGCCCATCGAGACGATCGGCGACTACGCAGACCCGGACGACCTTCGTGAGGCGCGCTACCGCATCCCGCCGACCGAGTACGCTCTGCCCGCCGACATCGAGTTCACGCCGGCGGAGCTGGCGGTGCTCACCCTGGCCGGCGGCGTCTGGGAGGAGCGATCCCTCTCGGCGGGCGCACGGTCTGGGCTGCGCAAGATCCGCTCGCTCGGGATCGACGTCGACGAGCCGATCATCGGCTTCGCTCCCCGCATCACGCTGCGCGAGGCGTCGTTCGTCCCGCTGCAGCGAGCCATCGAGCAGGCGCGCGAGGTCGCGTTCGACTACCTGCGTCCGGGATCCGCCCATCCGCGACGGCGGCAGGTGCGTCCCTACGCCCTCGTCGAGTTCGAGGGGCGCTGGCACCTGTTCGCCTTCGATACCTCCGTCGATGCAGAGCGCACCTTCCTGCTCTCGCGGATCTGCTCGGATGTCGCGATCACCCGCCGCTCCTTCGACGGGGGCGGGGGCGCCGGCGCGGGCGAGCGGGCGCTGGCGGGGCTCCGCGATCTCGCCGCACGTCAGCGAGCGGTCGTCGAGGTCATGGCGGGGACCGAAGCGGCCGTCCGGCTCGGGCGCCGCGCCGATCCCGTCGGCACCGACACGCGGGGACTGCGGGTGCCGTTCGTCGACCTGCAGGTGCTCGCCGACGAGCTCGCCTCCTACGGACCGGAGGTGCGCGTCATCGAGCCGTTGCCGCTGCGCGATGCCGTCGTCGAACGGTTGCGCGGCGCCCGTGAGCATTCGGGAGCGGCGACGTGAGCGCGCAGCCGATCGTGGCCACCGACCGCGCCGCGTTGATCCTCCAGCTCGTGCCCTACCTGATCTCCCAGGGCGAGGTCACCGTCGACGAGGCCGCGCGCGATTTCGACGTCTCGCCCGCGCAGATGCGGGCGATGGTCGAGAAGCTCACCGTCATCGGGTTGCCCGGCGAGGGCGGGTTCTGGCAGATGGCCAACGACCTGTTCGACATCGACTGGGACCTGCTCGACCGCGAGGATCGCATCGTCATCACCAATGCCGTCGGGCTCGAGCGATCGCCCCGTCTCACAGCGCGCGAGGCCGCCGCCCTGCTCGCGGGTCTGCAGCTGGCGGCATCCCTTCCGGGCGTCGGCGACACCGTCGTCGTGCAGGGCCTGCTCGCCAAGCTCGCCCGGGGAGCTGGTCAGGAGCCGGCACAGGTGATCATCGCTCCGGCGCCGGTCGACGAGGTGCGCGAGACGGTCGCGCGCGCCTTGCAGGCACGCGTCGCGGTCTCATTCACCTACCGGGCTCCCGACGCGCCCGTCACGACCCGCATCGTCGACCCGGTGAAGGTCTCGATCTCCGACGGTCAGTGGTACCTGCAGGGCTGGTGTCACACCCGCCGCGCGATGCGCACCTTCCATCTCGATCGCGTCGCTGAGCCGGTGCTCACCGACATCGCCGCCGTGCACGCGTCGGAGCCGGTGCCCGAGCTCTTCGAACCCGGCGAGGACGAGGTGGTCGCCGAGATCCGCTATCCGGCCACGGCCGCCGCCGCCGTGGGGGAGTACCTCGCGAACGCGCAGATCCGGGCCGACGGTCCCTGGCGCTTCGCACGGATCCGGGTGGCCGACGCCCGATCGCTCAAGCGACTCGTCGCGCGAGCGGGAGGCGCGATCGAAGTGGTCGCGCCCGCCGATGCGCGGCGCGCCGCGCTCGAGTGGGCCGAAGCCGCGCTGGACCAGTACTACTGATATCCGCCGCACAGCGGGTGCATCGGATCCGCGGGTTAGACTGGCCGAAACGACCGACGAGGAGACGACATGAGCAATCTGTTCGCAGGCCCGCACCTGTGGATCCTACTCATCGTCATTCTGCTGCTCTTCGGCGCGGCGAAGCTGCCGGCGCTGGCGAAGAGCATGGGACAGTCCGCCCGCATCTTCAAGGGTGAGATGAAGGCGATGAAGGATGACGACACGACGGCTGGCACGGCGTCGTCGACCGTGGACGCCGCGCCGACGGAGAAGCCGGCGGAGCCCAAGAGCGGCCCGGCCGCACCCACGCCGTAGCCTCGCGTGGTGACGGCTGAGCGCACGCGCTCAGGGGCGGACGGTGCGCCCCGGCGCGACAAGCGCATGTCCTTGGGGCAGCACCTCGTCGAGCTCCGACGCCGACTCATCTTCGCGGCGCTGGCGCTGGTCGTGTCGATGGTGGTGTCGTTCTTCCTCACCGACTGGATCATCTGGGCCATGACCGAGCCCATCCGTGTGGTGGCCGAGCAGCGGGGCGACACGGACGCCGTCAAGCTGATGTACTCGACGATCACCGGGCCGTTCGACATGCGTCTGCGCATCTCGTTCTCGGTGGGCATCATCCTGTCTGCACCGGTCTGGCTGTGGCAGATCTGGGCGTTCCTGATGCCGGGACTCACCCGCAAGGAGGTGCGATACACCGTGGGGTTCGTCTCGGCCGCGGTGCCCCTCTTCTTCGCCGGGGTCTTCACGGGCTGGCTCGTGATGCCGCACATCGTCGAGATCATGGCGACCTTCTCTCCGGAATCGTCCGCCAACTTCTACGAGGGCAAGTACTACTACGACTTCGTGTTCAAGCTGCTCCTGGTCGTCGGTGTGGCCTTCATCATCCCCGTCTTCCTCGTCGCCCTGAACTTCGCGGGGATCATGAGCGGCAAGGCGATTCTGAAGGGGTGGCGCGTGGCGATCCTCATCGCCGTCGTCTTCTCAGGGCTCGCGACGCCGGCGGCCGACATCGTCAGCATGCTGATGCTGGCCTCGATCCTCACCGTGCTCTACTTCGCCGCCGCCGGGCTCTCTCTGCTCCTCGATCTGCGGCGCTCGCGGCGCCGCCCCGAGCTCGTGGTCCCCGGACCGGTGCCGACGACAGATCCGCTTCCGTGAGCGGGGGCAGTCCTGCGGAGCGGTATCTCGCCGCTCAGACCGCGCGTTCGCACCCGCTCACGACCGACTTCGCGGCGATGCAGCGGTTCGAGCTCGACCCGTTCCAGGTCGCCGGGTGCCACGCACTCGAGGACGGGCGGGGCGTGCTGGTCGCGGCGCCCACCGGGGCCGGGAAGACCATCGTCGGCGAGTTCGCGATGCATCTGGCGATGCTCGAGCCCGACACGAAGGCGTTCTACACCACGCCGATGAAGGCGCTGTCGAATCAGAAGTTCCGCGAGCTGGTCGACATCTACGGTGCCGACGACGTCGGACTCCTCACGGGCGACACCAACATCAACGGCAACGCGCGCATCGTGGTGATGACCACCGAGGTGCTGCGCAACATGCTCTACGCCGACTCGCCCGCGCTGCGCGGTCTCCGCTACGTCGTCATGGACGAGGTCCACTACCTCGCCGATCGGTTCCGCGGCGCGGTGTGGGAAGAGGTCATCATCCACCTCCACCCGTCGGTGCGCATGGTGGCGCTTTCGGCCACGGTGTCCAATGCCGAGGAGTTCGGCGACTGGCTCGACACCGTGCGAGGGGACACGGAGGTCGTGGTCTCGGAGGTCCGCCCCGTGCCCCTCGAGCAGCACGTCCTCGTACGCGGCGATCTGCTGCCGTTGTTCGACGACCGAGCGGGCGTCGCCACGGCGCAGGTCAATCAGGAGCTCACGCGGTTGCGTTCGCCGCAGGGTCAGCGCTTCGAGAGCCCCCGACGCTCCCAGGGCCACCGCAGCGGAGGCGGGCGCGAGGCGCATCGTCCCTACCGCAACGGCAAGCGGCCCCCGGCAGCGGCCGCCGCGCAGCGCATCGAACGGCTCGATCGCCCCGAGGTCGTCGGGCTCCTCGCGCGTGCGAATCTGCTTCCGGCGATCTTCTTCATCTTCAGCCGCGCCGGGTGCGACGGGGCCGTGCAGCAGGTGCGGCGGTCCGGTGTCCGCCTGACGACCCCCGAAGAGCGGGACGAGATCAGGGCGGTCGTCGAGCGGCGCACCCATGCGCTCGCGCAGGAGGATCTCGCGGTGCTCGGCTTCTGGGAATGGCGCGACAACCTCGAGCGTGGTGTCGCGGCCCATCACGCCGGGCTGCTGCCGGCGTTCAAGGAGGTCGTCGAGGAGCTCTTCCAGCGCAAGCTTGTCAAAGCCGTCTTCGCCACCGAGACGCTCGCGCTGGGGATCAACATGCCGGCGCGCACCGTGGTGCTCGAGAAGCTCGAGAAGTTCAACGGCGAGGCGCGGGTCGCCATCACCTCTGGCGAGTACACCCAGATCACCGGCCGAGCCGGCCGCCGCGGGATCGACGTCGAAGGCCACGCCGTCATCCAGTGGACCGAAGGGCTCGACCCGCAAGCCGTCGCCGCACTCGCCTCGCGACGGACGTATCCGCTGAATTCCAGCTTCCGCCCGACGTACAACATGGCCGTCAACCTCATCGACCGGTTCGGCCGAGACCGAGCGCGCGAAGTGCTGGAGTCGTCGTTCGCCCAGTTCCAGGCCGACCGCTCGGTGGTCGGCCTGGCCCGCCAGGTGAAGGACAAGGAGCAGACCCTCGCCGGGTACGCGGGGTCTATGTCGTGCGACCGCGGCGATTTCGGCGAGTACTCGGGCATCCGCCGCGAGCTCAGTGATCTCGAGAAGCTCAACCGCAACGACCGGACCGCGCCGGCCCGCATCCGTCAGCGGCGCCAGAACGACCTCGCCGAGCTGCGTCGCCGCATGCAGCGGCATCCGTGCCACGGGTGCCCGGACCGCGAGCACCACGCTCGCTGGGCGGAGCGGTACTGGCGTCTGCACCGCGACGTTCAGAAGGTGCGCCAGCAGATCGATACCCGGACGGGGACGGTCGCGCGGGTGTTCGACCGTGTGGTCGACGTGCTGACGGCGTTGGAATACGTGCGGGTCGACGACGACGGCGCGACCTCGCTCACGCCCGCGGGTGCCACGATGCGACGCATCTATGGAGAGCGCGACCTCCTCGTCGCCGAAGCACTGCGACGCGGCATCTGGCGCGACCTCGACCCGGCCGGTCTGGCGGCCCTCGCGTGCAGCCTCGTGTACGAGCCGCGACGCGAGAGCGACGGGCCGGGGGAATACGGGCTTCCCCGCGGCGCGTTCCGCACGGCGCTCACCGCGACGCAGGAGCTCTGGGCCGTCCTCGACGACCTCGAACGCGACCACCGGCTGCCGGGTACCGAGCCGGTGCCCACCGGGATCGCCAAGGCCATGCACTCGTGGGCGCGCGGCGTCATGCTCGACCGTGTGCTGGTCGAGGCCGACATGGCGGCCGGCGACTTCGTCCGCTGGGCGAAGCAGACCATCGACCTGCTCGACCAGCTCTCGCTCGTGGCGGACGCGCCACTGGCCCGCACGGCACGCGCCGCTCTCGAGGCCGTGCGGCGCGGGATCGTGTCGTACTCGGGCGTTTAGGCTCGATGACGTGCCCGATTCGACCCCGGCCGCGTCGCGGCCCCTGATCCCCCTGTGGTTGGCGCTCGTCGGGGCGCTCGTGGGCGGAGCGGTGCTCGACGCCGCCTTTCCCGACATCGGCTGGTGGCCGCTCGCGTTCTTCGGGGTCGCTTTCTCCCTCGTCGGCCTGATCGGCCGGTCGAGCTGGGGTGCCGTCGCCGTGGGCGCTGTCTTCGGAGCCTCGTTCTACTTCATCCACATCTCGTGGATCACGCGGTATCTCGGCGCGCTGCCGTGGTTCGGACTCGCCGGCATCGAGACGGTCTTCTTCGCGCTCGGCTCGATCCCCATCGCGCTGTCGTACCGCTGGCTGCCCCGTCTCGCGGGTGGCCGCTGGGCCCGATTGATAGCGCTGCCGGCGCTCGTTGCCGGGCTGTGGACCGCTCGCGAGCTCTTCATGGGCTCGTGGCCGTACACCGGCTTTCCCTGGGGACGCATCGGCATGAGCCAGTCCGAGAGTCCGCTGGCGCAGATCGCGTCATGGACGGGCGTCTCCGGGCTCACCTTCCTCATGGTCTTCGTCGTCGCCGCTGCGATCGAGGGCGTACGCGTCGTCCGGCGGGTCGGGATCCGCGCCGCCCTTCCGGCGGGCGTGGTCGCCGTCGTGCTCCTGGTCGTGCCGGCCTTCCCCACCACCGACGCCGGCTCGTACCGCATCGGCTCGGTGCAGGGGAACGGCCCTGCCGGGTACTTCGACGAGCGCGAGCCCTACGGGGTCATGCGCGCACAGCTCGACGCGACCGAAGCGATCATCGATGAGCCGATGGACCTGCTCGTGTGGCCCGAGGGCGGCATCGACGCCGATCCGCTCTCCAACGACTCGGTCGCCGAGGTCCTGGATCGACTCTCGACGCGCGTCGACGCACCCCTGCTCGTCAACGCCGCGACGGCGCGGGGCGAGAACATCTACAACACCTCGATGCTCTGGGAGGCGGGCGCGGACAACCCGCTCGCGATCCACGACAAATCCCGTCCCGTCCCGATGGGGGAGTACGTTCCCGATCGCTGGTTCTTCGAGCTGATCGTGCCCGACCTGATCGGCCTCATCCAGCGCGAGTACACGCCCGGCAGCAATCCACCGTTCATGGACGTGGCGGGTGTGGGCGTCGGACTCGCGATCTGCTTCGACGTCCTGTACGACGACGTGATCTGGTCGGGCGCGGCCGAGGGGGCGCAGGTGTACGTGTTCCAGACGAACAACGCCGACTTCCGCGACACGGACGAGAACCTTCAGCAGCTCGCGTTCGCGCGCATGCGCGCCATCGAGACCGGACGCTCGGTGGTCAACATCTCGACGGTCGGGACGAGCCAGGTCATCGCCCCCGACGGGCGCGAACTCGACGGACTGCCGGCGGCCGTGGCCGGTGCCATGATCACCGATGTCCCGCTGCGTACCGGACTGACTCCTGCCGTGATCGCCGGCGGCGCCGTCCAGGTGGCCCTCGGCTGGGGCAGCGTCATCGCGCTCCTCGCGGCCGGACTCGTCCTCGCCCTCCGTCGCCGCCGCACGTGAAAGAGCGCCGACCCGTATGACGGGCCGGCGCTCTTCGCGCGCGGGGCGTGGTCAGGCGCTCAGGCGCGAACCGCGACGCTCTCGGAGGATCGCGAGTCGCTCTTCGAGAAGCTCCTCCAGTTCGGGGAGGGTGCGGCGCTCGAGCAGCATGTCCCAGTGGGTGCGTGCGGCCTTGTCACCCGAGTGGTCGACCTCGACGACGTTCTCTCCGACGCGCAACAGGGCCTCGGCGCCGCACGCGCGGCACTCCCAGGTCTCGGGCGCATCGGCGTCGGCGGCAAAGGTCATGACGGTCTCGTGCGCACAGCGCGAACACACGTACGTGTGGTTGACCCGGTCGTGGAAGACGACGCCCTCTTCGCTCTGTAGGCTCGAGGCGCCGAGTCGGATGCCGCGCAAACTGCGGTCTGCCATTGTGTGGTCCTCTCGTCGGCTATCAGTTGTAACGTGCGCGGCTGTGTGCATCATCCGAACGGACGGGTGTCCTCGGGGTTTCACAGCCGATGTTCAGCGTGTCGGGGTATTCAGCGCGGACCGCCGATGACGAGCTGCGCCCGGTCGGCGTGATCCGTGACGAGTCCGTCGACGCCGGCGGCGAGCAGGCGCTTCATGTCGTCCGCGTCGTTGACCGTCCAGACGTGCACTTCCACACCGCTGCGGTGCACCGCGCGGATCATTCGGGGGGAGACGATGCGAAGAGGTCCCCGGCGTTCGGGCACCTGGACCGCATCGATGCCGCGCAGAGCCCGGCGTATCAACCATGGCACACCCGAGGCGACGGCGACGACGAGCGCGATGGTGCGGACCGTACCCGCGGACGTGGCCGGGTCGCCGCCGGCGGCCCGCGCCGCGCGGAGAGCGAGCATCCGACGACGATCCGAGAAGCTGGTCACCAGCACCCGGTCCGCGTGAGGCGCGACGGCCTCGCCGACCGCCGTCGCCGCATCGTCGGCCTTCACGTCGAGGTTGAACCGCAGAGTCGGGAACGCCTCGAGCGCCTGGGGGAGGGTGATCAGACCGCCGCGTTCGGCCATGATCTTCTCGAGCTCGCGACGGGGCACGTCCGAGATGCGACGCGGATCACCCGCCACCCGCGTGAGATCGGTGTCGTGGAAGAGGATCACGGCGCCGTCGGCGCTCAGATGACAATCAGACTCCACATAGCGCACACCCGCGGCATGCGCCGCGGCGAAGGCCGCGAAGGTGTTCTCGACGATGTTCTCGGCATCGGGCGGCACGAACCCCCGATGTGCCAGGACGCGAGGCCTCTCGGGGTCGAAGTAGGGGTGCATCACGGTGTCGGCGGTGCCGATCGCTCGTCCGACCGCGCGGCGAACCCCGCGCTCATGCCCTTGAGCGCTTCGGTGAACTCGCTTGGGATGATCCACAGTTTGCTGGACGCGCTGTCGCTGATCTTCGGCAGGGTCTGCAGGTACTGGTAGGCGAGCAGCTTGTCGTCGGGACGTCCGGCGTGGATCGCCTCGAAGACGCTGGTGATGGCGAGCGCCTCACCCTCGGCCCGGAGGATCGCAGACTGCTTCTCGCCCTCGGCACGCAGGATGTCGGCCTGTCGGCGCCCCTCGGCCTCGAGGATCTGCGACTGCTTCGATCCCTCCGAGGTCAGGATGACGGCGCGACGGTCACGCTCGGCGCGCATCTGCTTCTCCATCGAGTCCTTGATCGAGGCGGGCGGGTCGATCGCCTTGAGCTCGACCCGCGAGACCCGGATGCCCCATTTACCGGTGGCCTCGTCGAGGACGATGCGCAACTGCCCGTTGATGTTGTCGCGGCTGGTCAGGGCCTCCTCGAGGTTCAGGCCACCCACGACGTTGCGCAGCGTCGTCGTGGTGAGCTGTTCGACGGCCCCGAGATAGTTGTTGATCTCGTACGTCGCGGCGCGGGCATCGGTGACCTGGAAGTAGACGACGGTGTCGATCGAGACGACGAGGTTGTCCTCGGTGATGACGGGTTGCGGGGGGAAGGAGACGACCTGCTCGCGCATGTCGACCAAGGGGAGGACCCGATCGATGAAGGGGATCAGGATGTTCAGACCGGGGGTCAGGGTCTTCTGGTAGCGGCCGAGGCGCTCGACCACGCCGGCGTAGGCCTGCGGAATGATCCGGATCGCGCGGAACAGCACGACGACCACGAAGATCGCGAGAACGGCGAGCAGGACGATCACGAAGATCTGCCCGATGAAGGCGCCGACATCAACCATGGGTGTTCTCCTTCGGACCAGCGGCGACGACTTCGACGGTCGCCCCGCGGACGGCGTGGACGATGAGACGGCTGCCGACTGCGACGTCCGCGGTCGGATCGGTCAGGCGCGCCGTCCAGGTCTCGCCGTTGTCGAGCTTGACCGATCCCGCGCCGTCGACGAAGGGGACGAGGACCCGCGCTCCGATTCCGGCGAGGGCGTCGACGTTGGTGGGGATGTGCGCGCTGCTCCGGCGCAAGGCTCGCAGCAGGAGCGGCCGAATCGTGAACAGGAGAAGGGCGGATACGGCCGCGGCCGCAGCCACCTGCAGCCACCAGGGCGCGGAGAGCAGGTTCGTGCCGAGACCGCCGACCAGCGTCCCGGCCGCGAGCATCAGGAACGTGAACTCCAGCGTCAGCAGTTCGACGATGACGAAGATCAGGGCCAGGACGAGCCACGCGATCCAGAGGTACTGCGTGAGATCGGGCAACATCGGCGCTCCTTCGTCCCTGGCTCGAACCTAGCAGTCGAGGGGCGAGCGAGGGCCGGTTGATAGGCTCGTGCGGTGCCGGCGATCCGCGGCGCCCCGAGACCTTCCCCGCAGGAGCACCCCATGACTCAGCCCCTTCCCGCCGGAACCCTCAGCGGGCGCACCGCACTGGTGACCGGATCCTCGCGGGGCATCGGCGCCGACACCGCGCGCTACTTCGCGCAGGCGGGCGCGAACGTCGTCATCAACTTCCGCAACAAGGCCCCGCGCGCCGAGAAGCTCGCCGCTGAGCTGCGCGCGTTCGGCGTCGACGTGCTCGTCGTCGGAGCCGACCTGACCGACCGCGCATCGGTGGACGAGATGTTCGCCGCCGTGCGCGAGACGTTCGGTCACCTCGATCTCCTGGTGCTGAACGCCTCGGGCGGCATGGAAGGCGGCATGGCCGAGGACTACGCGCTCAAGCTGAACCGCGACGCGCAGCTCGGCGTGCTCGATGCCGCGCTCCCCGTCCTCGAGGACGGATCGCGCGTGGTCTTCGTCACCAGTCACCAAGCGCATTTCATCCGAACGACCCCGACGATGCCCGAGTACGAGGCCGTCGCACTCTCCAAGCGCGCGGGGGAGGATGCGCTCCGCGAGCGCGTCGGCGAGCTGACCGAGCGCGGCATCGGTTTCGTCGTCGTCTCGGGCGACATGATCGAAGGCACGATCACCGCCACCCTGCTGGAGCGCGCGAACCCGGGGGCCATCGCCACCCGCCGCGAGTCGGCCGGCAAGCTCTACAACGTCTCGGAGTTCGCCGCCGAGATCGCCCTCGCCGCGGTGGAGCCGATCCCTGCCGACAACACCCGCCTGGTGGGAGACATCTCGTCGTTCGGCGGTGAGTGACGGTGCGTCCAGCCGACATCGAGGCTCTCGTCTCGGTCGGTCGCCCCGCGATCGCCTCGGACGGCTCGTTCACCGTTTTCGCCACCTCCCGCGCCGACGTCGCCGCCAACCGCAACGTCGGCCAGCTGTGGCGGATCGACCTTCCCGTTGGCCTGCCCCGACGGTTGACGCGAGGGATCGCAGACGCCTCGCCGCGGCTGTCACCGGATGACCGTCACGTCGCCTTCCTGCGTGCCGACGCGGGCGGTCGGGCGCAGGTTCATGTCGTCGCGGCATCCGGTTCCGAGGCCCTCCAGGTCACCGACGCGCCGCTGGGTGTCAGCACGTTCGCGTGGTCGCCCACGAGTGACCGGATCGCGTTCGTCGCACGGGTGCCCGAACCCGGACGCTACGGCACCGTCGACGGTCTGGCCCCCGAGGCAGAGTCGCCGCGGCGCATCACCGGCGTGCGGTGGCACGCGAACGGTGTCGGGTACGTCCTCGACCGGCCCGGTCACGTGTTCGTCGTCGCCGTGCCCGACGTCGGCGACGAGCCGGCCTACGAGGACGCCCCGGTGCTGCACGACGATGCCGCAGCGGCGCGCGCGACCGGAGGTTCCGGTAAGGCTCGACAGCTCACCGAGGGCTCGTCGTCGCACGAAGGTGTCGTCTTCACCTCCGACGGCAGCGAGGTGCTCACCACGATCGACGCGATCGAACCGGACCATCGAGACCTCCGGACGCCGCTCGTCGCAGTCAGGGTCGACGGCTCGGGCCAGCGCGAGGTGCTCGCGCCCCGCTTCTCGATCGGAGACGTCGCAGTGGCGTCCGATGGTGCCGTCGCGTTCCTCGCGTCCGATCCCGGACCCGACGGACGCGACTTCGTCGCTCCCGGGGTCGCACTCTGGGTGCTCGACGGCGACGAGCCGCGCCGCCTGACCGACCCCGAGACCGTCGATCTCGGCGAGGTCGGGTCGCACATCACCCCTGTCGGTGAGGACTTCCTGGTGCAGAACCGCACCCGCGGGCAGGTCGAGCTGCTGCGTGTCACGCGTGACGGCACGGTGCAGCGGCTGCGCGCCGGACTCGAGGTCGCCGGCCACGCCGCCGATGCTGCGGGCGAGCGCATCGTCTGCGCCGTCGCGACGAGCCGCTCGGCCGGCGAGATCCTCCTTCTGGACTCCGAGGGGGCCGACGCCCGGCTGCTGACGGCGTTCGGCGATGCCGCCGGACGCGCGGGATACGTGCTGCCCCGCGAGCTCGAGGTCGCCGCACCCGATGGCTATCCGGTGCACGGCTGGGTCGCGACGCCCACGGGGCCCGGGCCGTTCCCGGTTCTCCTTCAGATCCACGGCGGCCCGTACGCCTCGTACGGCGTGCACCTCTTCGACGAGACGCAGGTGCTCGTCGACGCGGGCTACGCGGTGGTGTACTGCAACCCGCGGGGGAGTGCGGGGTATGGGCGCAGCCACGGGCGCAGCATCCGGGGCCGGATGGGCACCGACGACCTCGTCGACGTGCTGGCCTTCCTCGATGGCGCGCTCGCCTCGGACGATCGCCTCGACGGCACGCGAGTCGGGATCATGGGCGGGTCGTACGGGGGCTACCTGACGGCGTGGGCGATCGCGCACGATCACCGGTTCGCGGCCGCGATCGTCGAGCGCGGGTTCTTGGACCCGGTGAGCTTCCAGGGCACGAGCGACATCGGCTCCTTCTTCGGCGACGAGTACGTCGGAACCGATCCCGACGCGATCCGGGCACAGAGCCCGATGGCCGTGGTCGATCGGGTCACGACGCCGACGTTCGTGATCCACTCGGAGCTGGACTATCGCTGCCCGCTCGAACAGGCCACGCGCTATTACTCGGCGCTGCGGCGACAGGGCATCGAGGCCGAGTTGCTGATCTTCCCGGGGGAGGACCACGAACTCACGCGGTCCGGCCGGCCGCGTCACCGCGTGGAACGCTTCGAGGCGATCCTCGAGTGGTGGAGCCGTCACCTGCCGGTCTGACACGACGGCAGGCGACGGCTGCGCCCCAGCGGCGTCAGGGGCGGAACGAGAGCCCGCGCACGATGTTCACCACGCCCAATGCCACCGCGGAGATGCCGAGGAGCCACCAGAGCACGATCGCGCCCCACAGCGGCGAGAAGAGCAGCGTCACACCGGCGATGATCGACAGGACGGCGAAAGCGATCGTCCACCCGCGGGAGGACGACTCGCCCACGACCGAGAGCGACACGGCCCCCTCGATGATCCACAGGATGCCCACGAGGACGCCGAGGAACAGAGCGAACGACACGGTGAAAGCGGCGAGATTCGCGAACGCCACGACCCCGACGACGATGAAGAAGACGCCGAGCGCGATGTGGCCGACACGGGACCATCCGCCCTTGGTACGCGAGAAGATGCCGAGTCCGGCATATACGATTCCCGCGATGATCGTGTAGGCGGCGATGATGCCCGTCGCCACCTGCGCCGTCCGGCCGGGCCAGACGAGGATGAGGACCCCGAGGATCACCGACAGGATGCCGCCGACGATGAACGCGGTACGCAGTGACCGCACGAACGTCGACGTGGTGTTCTGCGTTGTTGACATGACAGGACCTCCTTCGTGCGGGGGTCGCACACCCCCGACACGCCACACGCTAGTGCAGCCGGTAGCGCGCCGGCACTCCTACCCGAGCAGGAGCGTCGCCGTCAGCAACACGGGGACACAACCGAGGGTGGTGAGAAAGACGGTGTCGCGGGAGATGGTCTCGCCGATGTCGTACCGCTGGGCGAAGTTGAAAACGTTCTGAGCGGTCGGCAGAGCAGCCAGCACTGTCACGGCCAGGATGTCGGCGGGGGAGAGGCGGAAGACGAACGCCGCCACGGCCCAGGCCACCGATGGCATCGCGATGAGTTTCAGCGCGCTCGCCAGCAGGATGTCGCGACGTCGGCCGGAGGCCGACAGCACACGTTGCCCATGGAGCGACATGCCGTAGGCGATGAGAAGGACGGGAACGCAGGCATCGGCGATCAACCGCAGCGGATCGAGGACGATCGGGGGCAGCTCGAGTCCCGAGACAGACACCACGACTCCGGCGATCGACGCGATGACGATCGGGTTGCCGAACGTGCGTTTGAGGATCGGGAGCGGGCGGCGCTGACCGGTCGTGACGGCTTCGAGGATCGCCATGGTGACGGGCGTGAACACGATCAACTGCATCAGGATCACCGGGGCCGGCAATGCCGCCGAACCCAACAGGTAGAGCGACAGCGGGATGCCGATGTTGTTGGAGTTGACCTGGCCCGCCGACAGCGTCCCGATGAGGGTCTCGCCGACGCTGCGACGCCAGACGAAGCGCGCCACGATCGCGTAGACGACGAACATCGACAGCGCGGCGATGGCCGACACCGGCAGCAGCGCCGAGAACAGCGTCGAGACGTCCGCCTGGGACAGCACGACGAACATCAGGAACGGCGAGAGCACGAAGAAGATCAGACGCGCGAGCACCGGGCGCCCGTGCGGTCCGAGCAGGTCGATGCGACCGATGACGTAGCCGACCACGATCGCGACTCCGATGACGACGAATCCGGTCACGACCTGCACACCATCGAGCCTAGGTCAGACGCTGCCCGGTCACCGTCACGGTTGCGCTGATAATGCACATTATGTCAACTCGCGGGCGGCGCGACCCTCTCTGCCGCGTTCCCCCTTTGCTTCACCGGCGTCGCGACGGCTCGCGGCCGCGCGCCGACACGATACCGTCGAGCATGCCCGCATCGCCCGCATCCGTGCTCACCTCAGGACCGCCGACGTGATCGCCGAGCCGGACGCCGGATCGCGTCGTCTCGAGCTGATGCTCCGACGACCACGAATCCACCTCTTGCCGGGCGTCCGCCCGACCGTGGTGATCGCCGGTCGCGGGCAGCCTGCCCAGTGGGGCCTCGGCACCTGGATGATTCCGGCCGATGCTCGCGTCGAGATCGGCGTCTTCCTCTTCAACCGCCTGTGGCGCTTCGGTGAGGCCCAGATCACGGTGTTGTCAGACCACACCGGCGTGGAGTACCGCGCCCCATGGCTGCCGTATGGCGCGGGTCGAGTCGGACTCTCGACGCGGTGATGGTGTCGGCGGGTGGGCCGGTCGCGATCAGCGACCCCGCACCCGCAGCCAGACGAAGCCATGGGGCGCGAGAATCAGGCCGCCGGCAAGGTTCACCGCTCCCCCGGTGATGACGTCGGTCGCCTCGGGCTCGAGACCTCTGAGCGTCTCTGCGGTGACGAGCTGAGCGTCGTCGCCGACATTGGCCAGCACGAGGACGGCTGCGTCGGAGTCGCCGCGCCCAGGACGGGTGTACCCGAGCACCGAGGCATGGGGCGTGTGGAACAGCACCAGGGCGTTGCCCGCGAACTCCGGGGTCGCGCGTCGGCGCTCGATCAGCTCGCGGAGTCGTCCGAACACGCGGCCCGCCGGCGTGGTCGGATCATGGCGCTGCGCGTAGCGCTCGTCCGAGCGCCGGGGGCGATGGACCCAGCGGCTGTCGTCCCGGTGATCGGGGTCGTCGGCGAAGGAGTCGTCGTTCAACTGCGCCACCTCGTCCCCCAAGTAGATCAGCGGCACGCCCCCGGTCGAGAAGGCGAGCGCGTGCGCGAGCACGACGCGATCCTCCCCGCCGGCATCGCCGGCCTCGATCCCCGCGAGCGACGCCGTCGTGCCGGCGATGCGGGCATCGCCGGTGCGCGGATTCTCCTGGAACGGATAGCCGCGAGAGAACGATCCGTCGAAGCGCCCGATGAAGAAGTCGTTGAGGAATCGGCGATGCGAGGCGCCCGCGATGCCCAGCGCCGCGGCGTCGGTGTCGTCGAAGGTCCAGCCGATGTCGTCGTGGCTGCGGACATAGGTCACCCACGCCGTGCCCTCCGGCAGAGCGTGCCGCTCATCGAGCGCACGCTGCAGCAGGCGGGCATCGCGCGTCGCCAGCGCCTCCCAGGTCAGGGCCATCTGCAGCGGGTTGTACGACAGCTGGCACTCGTCGGGTGAGATGTAGTCCTTCACCTCGTCGGGGTGCACGATCGCCTCGGACTTGAACAGGACCGCGGGCGCGGCGATGCGCAGCACGGCGTTGAACGCCTGCAGGAGCAGATGCGCCTCGGGCAGAGACTCGCACGGCGTTCCCAGTCGCTTCCAGATGAAGGCGACGGCATCCATCCGCAGAATCTCGACGCCCTGGTTGGCGAGAAACAGCATCTCGCCCGCCATCGCGGCGAACACGTCGGGATGGGCGTAGTTGAGGTCCCATTGGAACCGATAGAACGTCGCCCAGATCCAGCGCCCGTCGGGCAGAGGCACGAACGAGCCCGGATGGTCGTCGGGGAAGATCTCGCGCGTCGTCCGCTCGTAGGCGTCGGGCAGTTCGCGATCGGGATAGATCAGGTAGAAGTCCGCGAACTCCGGGTCCCCCGCCACGGCACGCCGAGCCCAGTGGTGCTCGTTCGAGGTGTGGTTGAAGATGAAGTCCAGCACGAGCGAGATGCCCGCCGCCCGGAGGTCGTCGGCGAGGGCGCGAAGCTCGTCCATCGTCCCGAGCGACGGGTCGACGGTGCGATAGTCCGAGACGGCGTACCCGCCGTCGTTGCTGCCCTCGGGGCTCTGGAACAGCGGCATCAGGTGCAGGTACGTCAGCCCGAGCTCCTGGAAGTAGGGGATCGCGCGACGGATGCCCTCGAGATCGCCGGCGAACCGGTCGACGTAGCAGACACCGCCCAGCATCCGCTCCGACTGGAACCAGTCGGGTTCTGCGGCGCGCCGCCGGTCGAGGGCGCGCAGCGCGGCGGGGCGTGCGTCGTGCGCGTCGAGAGTGAGGGATATGAGACGAAGCAGCGCCTCGAGTCCATCGGCGCGGGCCCCGTACAGCGCGCGGAAGAGGCGGTGCAGTCGCGGGAACTCGGCGCGGACTCGGGCGATCGTCTCGCCGTCGACCGGAATCCCCCGGCTCGCCACCTGGGCGACGACGTGCGCGGTGTCGGTCTCGAGGGACGACAGCGCGGTCATCGAGGACGATCCGCAGCGTTCATGCTCGCATCATCGCAGACCGCGACGGGAGTAGCGTGGAGGCGTGACCATCGCGCCCGTTCTCCCCCTCGGTCGCGACGCATGACGGATCTGACGCGCACCGACGGCCCGGGGCTGCGCGCCTGGCTCGTCTGGGGCACGGGCGTCGCGGCCTACGTGCTGTCGATCACCAACCGCACGTCGCTCTCGGCCGTGGGCGTGGACGCGGCCGAGCGTTTTCAGGCCGACGCCGCGACGCTGTCGATGTTCGCCGTCGTCCAGCTCGCCGTGTACGGCGGGATGCAGCTTCCGATCGGCGTCCTCCTCGATCGCTTCGGGTCTCGCCCCATCATGACCATCGGTATGGTCCTGATGGCCGTCGGCCAGCTCACCATGGCCCTCTCCCCCAGCGTGGGGGTCGCCATCATCGCGCGCATGCTCCTCGGGGCCGGTGATGCCGCGGTCTTCCCCGCGGTTCTCCGACTCGTCGCGACCTGGTTCCCCGCGCAGCGGGGCCCCGTCATGGTTCAGCTGACCGGCATCATCGGGCAGGCCGGACAGCTCGTGGCCGTCATCCCGCTCTCCGCGCTCCTCCACGCCACCACGTGGTCGATCACGTTCGGCAGCATCGCCGGTCTCGGCATCCTCTTCGCGATCCTCGTCTTCCTCGTCGTGCGCAACCATCCACCCGAGGTCGGCCGCGACGTGAGCGTCGACACCGACACCGGGGCCATCCGCGTGGTCACCTCGAGCGTCGACACGGGCGTCGGCATCCGCGCCGCGTGGGCGCACCCGGGAACGCGACTGGCGTTCTGGTCGCACTTCACCGCGCCCTTCGCGGGTACGGCGTTCATCCTGCTGTGGGGCATCCCGTTCCTCACCGCAGGAGAGGGACGAACGCAGGCCGAGGCGACCCTCCTGACCACCCTCTACGTGTTCACGGGAATGGTGCTCGGCCCGATCATGGGTGACCTGTCGCGGCGCATTCCGAACCTCCGGTCGCGCGCACTCGTCCTGCCGGCGGTCGGTATCCAGTTGGCCGCGTGGTCGGCCGTGCTGCTCTGGCCGGGGCCCGCGCCGATCTGGTTGCTCGTCGCCCTCGCGATCGCCCTCGCCACCGGCGGGCCGGCCTCGATGATCGCCTTCGACCACGCGCGGACGCACAACCCGTCCCACCGGCTGAGCACGGCGACCGGGCTCACCAACTCCGGTGGCTTCCTCGCGGCCCTCGTCGCGGTCTTCTCCATCGGACTCGCGCTCGATCTCCAAGGTGCCGGGACGCCCGCTACTTACACGCTCGACGCGTTCCGGCTGGCGTTCGCGACGCAGATCCCGCTCTGGGTCCTCGGCGGCACCTTCATCGCGATCGAACGCAAGCGCACCCGCATCCACATCGGCATGGACGCGCCGCGCCGCCCCCGCTCGACGCGATGATCCGCGGCGACTCAGAGAGTCGGGTCGCCCGAGGTCGTCGTGCTGTTGCGCGTGACCCGCTGGCCGCTGGCGGGGTCCACCGCGGTGCGGCTGACGGTGTCGGTCTGCCGGCGGCGGGCGAGCAGGATGATGCCCAGCAGGAAGATGAGCGCGCCGGCGCCCATGAGGATGTAGCCGACCAGGTCGAGATCGACCCATTCGACCTCGACGTTGACGGCGAACGCGAGGATCGCGCCGATGACGAACAGGGCGATTCCAGCACCAATGCTCATGACAGCTCCTTCGGGGCGTGCGGACGCTCCCGATCCTGGTGCGCCGTAGCCGGCGGCGCACCAGGTTGACACCGGGTGCGCCGCCGTGTCACGCGCGCGGAGCAACCTCGACCCAGGAGCCGAACTTGGGCTCGCGGCCGTCGCCCGACGAGCGTCCGGTGAGGCGCCGGCGCACCCATGGGGCGAGGTGGTCTCGGAAGTACTCGCCTCGAGCGAGGGTCGGCGCCGTCTCGGTCACCGGGAGCGACCACCACTCCCCTGGTGCGTCGTGGCCCAGCGCGGCCAGCACGCGCGCAGCCACCCGGTGATGACCGCGGACGTTCATGTGCAGACGGTCCTGCGACCAGTACGAGGGATGCGTCAGTGTGCGGTCGTACCAGTTGAGGGCGCGGACGACGTCCTCGCGGTGCTCGAGGCGGCTGATCACGGCGTCCGACAGGGCGTCACCGCGCCGGCTGACCAATCCCCCGAGCGGCAGCTGAGCCGAAGGATTCGCCCCCGAGAGCAGGATGAGGGTCACGTTCTCCTCGTCGCAGCGTCGGAGGACCTGCAGGAACGCCTCGAGGATGCTCTCGATCGAGGTGCGCGGGCGCAGCATGTCGTTGCCGCCGCCGTTGAACGACAGGTGCGTGGGTCTGAGCGCGAGGGCGCGCTCGAGCTGTTCGTCGACGATGGGGCGCACGAGCTTGCCACGGATGGCCAGGTTCGCATAGGCGACCGGCTGACCGGTCGCGTCGGCCCACCCCGCCGCCACGAGATCGGCCCATCCCCGAACGGCGCCGTCGGGAAGCTCGTCGCCGACGCCCTCGGTGAAAGAGTCGCCGATCGCCACGTACCGCACCATCCGTGCCTCAGCGCTCATCGAGAGCCATTCCTCTCTTGTCGGCCAGGCCCCAGGCACCGACGGCCGCGACGATGAAGAAGATCGCGAACACCACGAACAGCACCGGCGCGCCGCCCCACAAGAGCAGGGGCGGGACCGAAAGCGGAGCGAGGATCGACGCGATGCGTCCCACGCCGGCCGCCCAGCCCGATCCGGTGGCGCGCAACGATGTCGGGTACATCTCGGGGGTCACGGCGTACAGCGCGCCCCAGGCGCCGAGGTTGAAGAACGACAGTGCCATGCCCGCACCGATGATCACGGCCTCGGTGCCGGCGGTCCCGAATGCGACAGCGGAGACGGCGGACCCCACGAGGAAGACCGAGAGCGTGAGCCGGCGGCCCCAGACCTCGATCAGCCAGGCGGCGACGGCGTAGCCGGGCAGCTGCGCGAGGGTGATGATCAGGGTGAATCCGAACGATCGGACGAGGTCGTAGCCCTGCGTGTACAGGATCGTGGGGATCCAGATGAAGGCGCCGTAGTAGGAGAAGTTGACGCAGAACCATACGAGCCACAGGCACGCGGTGCGCACACGGAACTCGCCGGACCAGAGCGCGCGGAGCCGTCCTCCCGCAGAGACGGCGGCGGGCGGACGTACCTCGGCCGCGTCGACCGCGACGGCGGGGTCGCGAGACGCCCGCGACGCCGCGGGGCCGGACTCGGCCTCGAACCGGCGCACGATCGCGTCAGCCTCGGCGTGGCGGCCACGGCGCTCCAGCCAGCGCGGCGACTCGGGCAGACCCCAACGCACGATGAGCGCGTACGCCGCCGGGACCGCGCCGATGAGCAGTGCCCACCGCCATCCGTCCTCGACCTGCGGAATCACGAAGTATCCGATCAGAGCCGATGCCGTCCACCCGACGGCCCAGAAGGCCTCGAGCACGACGATGATTCGCCCGCGGATGCGCGCCGGAGCGAACTCGCTGACGTACGTGCTGGCGACCGGCAGCTCCGCGCCGAGCCCGAGACCCACGACGAAGCGCAGCACGAGAAGCACCGCGAGACCCCCGACCGCCGCGCTGGCCCCGGTCGCGACGCCGTAGACCAGGAGGGTGACGGCGAACACCGAGCGCCGGCCGAAGCGGTCGGCCAGCAGCCCGCCGAGGCTCGCGCCGATGGCCATGCCGGCGAAGCCGGCCGAGGCGATCCACGAGGCCTGCGAGGTCTCGAGAGACCACTCCGCGATCAGCGCCGTGATGATGAACGAGATCAACCCGACGTCCATCGCATCCAGGGCCCACCCGAGGCCGGAGCCGGTGAGGACCTTCAGATGCCGACGGCCGAAGGGGAGATCGTCGAGGCGGCGCGCCACCGAGGGCGTCGCGGTATCGGTCATTGCTCCATGCTATTGACCCCGCAGGCGGCGGGACGCCACCGAGTCAGTCGTCGGCGAGCATCTCGCGAACGAGCGGGACCACGCGGGTGCCGTAGAGCTCGATCGAGCGCATCATGCTCTCGTGAGCGAGCGTGCCGTGCGAGAACTTGAGATCGAAACGGTCGAGACCGAGGGTGCGCACGGTCTCGGCGAGCTTGCGGGCGACCGTCTCGGGCGATCCGGCGTAGACCGCGCCGTCGGGGCCGAGGTCGTGCTGGAACTGCAGACGCGAGTACGGCGGCCAGCCGCGCTCCGCTCCGATCGCGTCACGGTTGGCCTTCATGGCCGGGAAGACCTCCTCCCATGCCTGCTCGTCGGTGTCGGCGATGTGCCCGGGCGAGTGCACGCCGACCGGCAGGCGTTCAGCGCCCATGGCGTCGCGGGTGCGGTGGAAGAGGTCGACGTAGGGGCGGAATCGCGCCGCTCCGCCGCCGATGATGGCGAGCATCAGTCCGTACCCGTGGTGCGCCGTCCGAAGCACCGACTCCGGCGAGCCGCCCACGCCCACCCATGCGCGAAGCCCGTTCTCGGTCTTCGGGAACACGTCCGCGTTGGTCAAGGCAGGACGGGTCTTGCCCTGCCAGGTCACGGGCTGCTCGGCGCGGAGCTGGCCGAACAGGTCGAGCCGCTCCTCGAACAGGATCTCGTAGTCCGCGAGATCGAATCCGAACAGCGGGAAGGACTCGGTGAACGAGCCGCGCCCGAGGATGATCTCGGCCCGGCCGTCCGAGACGGCGTCCAGGGTCGCGAAACGCTCGTACACCCTCACGGGGTCGTCGCTCGAGAGCACCGTGACGGCCGTGCCGAGGCGGATGTCGGTCGTCCGCGATGCGGCCGCGGCGAGCACGATCTCGGGGCTCGAGACCGCGAACTCGCGGCGGTGGTGCTCCCCCACGCCGAAGAAGTGCAGGCCGACCTCGTCGGCGCGGACCGCCTGGGCGACGACGTTGCGAATGGTCTGCGCATCCGAGAGCAGGGAACCGTCGGCATCCTGCGTGACGTCACCGAACGTGTCGAGTCCGAACTGGACGGAGGTCGTGGTCATGGGCACACCTTTCATTCACACGCATACAACGGCCGGGCGGCGGGTCTATTCCCGCCGCCCGGCCGCGCCGCGTCGATCACTCTCCGGTCAGGGCCATCCGCAGGGTGTCGAGGCCCACACCGCCCAGCCGCAGCGCCGTCATGTGGAAGGCCTTCACATCGAAGCCGTCGCCCGCGCGGGCCGCGTAGTCGTCTCGGATCTGCTCCCAGATGCGCTGACCGACCTTGTACGAGGGCGCCTGTCCCGGCCATCCGAGGTAGCGGTTCACTTCGAACCGGATGAACTCGTCCGACATGTTGACGTTTCGCTGCATGAACGCCAGCGCGTACTCCGCGTCCCAGATCCCGCCGCCGTCCGGGCGCTCTTTGCCCAGATGCACGCCGATGTCGAGCACCACGCGCGCTGCGCGCATGCGCTGGCCATCGAGCATGCCGAGACGGTCGGCCGGGTCGTCGAGGTAGCCGAGCTGCTCCATGAGGCGCTCCGCGTAGAGCGCCCAGCCCTCGGCGTGTCCGCTCGACCCAGCGAGCAGCCGACGCCAGGAGTTGAGCTCCGACCGGTTGTAGACCGACTGGGCGATCTGAAGGTGGTGACCGGGAACACCCTCGTGGTACACGGTCGTCAGCTCGCGCCAGGTGTCGAACGAGTCCACGCCCTCGGGCACCGACCACCACATCCGTCCCGGACGCGAGAAGTCGTCCGTGGGGCCGGTGTAGTAGATGCCGCCCTCGTTGGTCGGGGCGATCATGCACTCGAGTGTGCGGATCGGCTCGGGGATGTCGAAGTGGGTGCGCCCGAGCTCCTCGACGGCGCGGTCGCTCGTCTCCTGCATCCAGCGCTGCAGCGCCTCGGTGCCGCGGAGCTTGCGGGTCTCATCCTTCTCGAGGAACGCGACCGCCTCCTCGACCGAGGCCCCGGGCAGGATCTCGTTGGCGATCGACTCCTGCTCCGCCACCATGCGGGCGAGCTCCTGCAGCCCCCACTCGTAGGTCTCGTCGAGGTCGATCGTGGCCCCGAGGAAACGACGCGAGTGCAGCGCGTACAGCTCGCGGCCGACGGCGTCGTTATGACCCGCCTCGGGCAGCAGCTCGGAGGTGAAGAAAGCGGCGAGGTGGTCGTACGCGACGCGGGCGGCGTTGGCGTTGTCGGCGAGGTCACGGGCCAGGGATGCCGGCAGACCCCCCTCTGCGGGAGCTGCCTCGGCAGCGAAGGTCGCGAAGAATCCGGTGTCGGCGGTGTAGCGGCCGATCTGGGTCGCGACCTCCGACACCTGGCGGCGCGCGGGGACGATGCCCCGCGAGATCCCTTCGCGGAGGGTCTGGATGTATCCCTCGATCGCGGCGGGCACGGCGGCCAGTCGCGTGGCGACGACGGCCCAGTCCTCGACGGTGTCGGTGGGCATGAGGTCGAAGGTGTTGCGGATCTCCTGCGCGGGCGAGGCGATCACGTTCACGTCCCGCAGGTGTGCGCCCGCCTCGCTGAGCTCGATCTGCAGACGCAGGTCACCGGCGAGGTCGGCCTGGGTGACGACATCGACCTGGTCCACCGGGTCTGCCGCCTCGAGTGCGGCGAGGGTGTTGCGAGCAGCATCGAGCGCGCGCTCCGTGCCCGCCGGCGAGTAGTCGTCGAGACGCCCGTTGTGCTCGAACCGGCCGATATAGGTGGCGAGCCCGGGAGAGAGCTCGGCCAGAGTGTCGACCCATTCGTCCGCGATGCGGTCGATCGGCGTCGGGGTGCGCTGTGCTTCGGTCATCCTCCGAGCCTAGTCCGGGCCGTCCGCCGCCACCGGGCGCGCGAGGCGGGCCGGAACGGTCGGTGAGCTCAGTGCCCCGCGACGTCCCAGTCGCCGCCGCGACCGATCTGCACGTCGAGCGGCACGGTGAGCTGTGCGGCGTCCCCCATGCGGTCGCGGACGATCCGCTCCGCGGCATCCCACTCCCCCGTCGCCACCTCGACGACGAGCTCGTCGTGGATCTGCAGCAGCACGCGCGACTGCAGGCCCTCGGCATGGAACTCCTGCGCGATCCGGAACAGCGCGATCTTCATGATGTCGGCGGCGCTGCCCTGGATGGGAGCGTTCAGAGCCGCCCGCTCGGCGTTCTCCCGGAGTACCCGATTGGGGCTCGCGAGGTCGGGGAATGGCCGACGTCGGCCGAAGATCGTCTCGGTGTAGCCGTCGATGCGTGCCTGCTCCACGCTGGAGCGCAGGTAATCGCGCACCGACCCGAACCGGGCGAAGTACTCGAGCATCAACTGCTTCGCCTCGGACTGCTCGATGCGCAGCTGCTTCGAGAGCCCGAAGGCCGACAAGCCGTACACGAGGCCGTACGACATCGCCTTCACCTTCGTGCGCATCGCCGGTGTCACATCGGCCGGCTCGACGCCGAAGACACGTGCGCCCACGAAGCGGTGCAGGTCCTCCCCCGACACGAACGCCTCGATCAGACCCGGGTCCTCCGACAGGTGCGCCATGATGCGCATCTCGATCTGCGAGTAGTCGGCAGTCAGCAGGGTCTCGTACCCGGCGCCGACCTCGAACGCGGCACGGATGCGTCGGCTCTCCTCGTTGCGGATCGGGATGTTCTGCAGATTCGGGTCGGTGCTCGACAGTCGCCCGGTCTGGCTGCCGGTCTGCACGTACGTCGTGTGAATCCGGTCGTCGGCGGCGATCGCGGTGTCGAGCGACTCGATGATCTGGCGCAGCTTGGTCGCCTCGCGATGCTGCAGCAACAGCTCGAGGAAGGGGTGCGGATTGGATTCCTGCAGGTCGGCGAGCACGGCGGCGTCGGTCGAGTAGCCGGTCTTGGTCTTGCGGGTCTTCGGCAGCGCCAGCTGCTCGAAGAGCACCTCCTGCAGCTGCTTGGGGGAGCCGAGGTTGACCTCGCGGTCGATCGTCGCGAACGCCCGTTGCGCGATGTCGTCGGCGCGGGACGCCAGCTCGGCCGAGAAGGTCGACAGCTTCTCGTGCGAGACGGCCACACCGGCGAGCTCCATGTCGGCGAGCGTGTCGAGAGTCGGAAGCTCGATGTCGGCGAGGACCCCGGCCACGGGAGCCGGCAGCTCGGTGCGGACGGCGTCGGCGACGCGGAGCGCGAACCACGACAGCTGGCCCGGGGTCGCGCCCTCGGTCTCGGGCACCAGCTGCGACGGGTCGGCTTCGGGGAGTTTCTCGTCGAGGTAACGGTGCACGAGGTCGGAGAGGGTCTTGTCGGGGAAGCTCGGACGCAGCAGCCACCCCGCGAGGATCGGGTCGAACGCGAGCCCGCCCAGACGTACGCCGGCCCGCCTCAGGGCCTTGACCTGGGTCTTGGCGTCGGAGAGCACCTTGGCGACGTCGTCGGATTCGAGCCAGGGGCGCAGCGCTTCGGCGATGGCATCGTCCCAGGTGGCCTCGACGGCCTCGTCACGCGTGGCGAGCCCGATGCGTTGCGGGAAGCCGCCCGCGACGATGACGGTGACACCGATCTCGCCGTCCTGGGACGCCGCCCACGCAGCCATCCCCGCTGCGTCGGGCTCGGCGGCGGCTGGTGCGGGTACCGCGGGCGGCGCCGTCTCGACGGCCATCGCCGGGTCGGCCCCCGCCGCCTCGAAGACGCGCGGGAGCAGGGTGCGGAACTCGAGGCGGGCGAAGATGTCGCGCACCGCCTCGGCGTCGATGGGCCGAACCTCGAGATCGGCCGGCGTGACGCCCAGCTCGACATCGCGCAACAGGCGGTTCAGCGAGCGGTTGCGGCGGACGTCGTCGAGGTGCTCGCGCAGATTGCCGCCCACCACGCCGCCGATCTTGTCGGCGTTCTCGATCAGCGCGTCGAGCGTGCCCCACTGCGTCAGCCATTTGACGGCGGTCTTCTCCCCCACCTTGGGAACGCCCGGCAGGTTGTCGCTCGTCTCGCCCACGAGCGCGGCGATGTCGGGGTAGTTCTCGGGAGGCAGACCGTACTTCTCGATCACCGACTCGGGGGTGTAGCGCTTGAGCTGCGACACCCCCTGCACGCTGGGGTACAGCAGCGTCACATCCTCGGTGACGAGCTGAATGGTGTCGCGGTCCCCCGAGCAGACGAGCACGTCGTAGCCCGCCTCGGCGCCCTGGGTCGCGAGAGTGGCGAGGATGTCGTCGGCCTCGAAGTCCTCCTTGGTCAGCACCGTGACGTTCATCGCGGCGAGACACTCCTGCAGCAGCGGGATCTGCCCCTTGAACTCGGCCGGCGACTCGGACCTGTTCGCCTTGTACTCCGTGTACTCCCGGGTTCGGAACGACTGCCGCGAGGTGTCGAAGGCCACCGCGAGATGCGTCGGCTTCTCGGCCTTGATGAGGTTGACGAACATCGACAGGAATCCGTAGATGCCGTTCGTGTGCTGGCCGTCCTTCGTCGTGAAGTTGTCGACGGGGAGGGCGAAGAACGCCCGATAGGCCAGCGAGTGGCCGTCGACGACGAGGAGGGTAGGCTTTGAGGAGTCCGTCACCCGTCCAGCCTAACGACGGCCGCGGACATGACGACCCGCTGCGACCGAGGGTGGAGCATGCCTGAGACGACCGACTCCGAGACCGGGATGGCGTGGGCGCAGAGCCGCGGAAAAGGCGCCCTCGCCGAACGCATGGGTATCGACTTCCTGGAGTTCTCCACCGACCGTTGCGTCGCGACGATGCCGGTGGAGGGCAACACCCAGCCGATCGGGCTGCTGCACGGCGGCGCCTACGTGGTGCTCGGCGAGTCGCTCGGATCGATGGCCGCGAACATGCACGCCGGCCCCGGACGAGTCGCGGTGGGCGTGGACATCAACGCCACCCATACGCGGTCGGCCACGAGCGGCACCGTCACCGGCGTGTGCACTCCCCTGCACCTCGGTCGCACCCTCACCGTCCACGAGATCGTCGTGACCGACGAGCAGGGCCGTCGGTGCTCGACGATCCGGATCACCAACCACATCAAGGACGCGCCGGCGTCCTGAGCCGGCGCTGACGCGAAGACCCCGCCCGGACGAGCCCGCCAAGGCGGCGCGGTCGTCGGGCGGGGTCTTCGCGTGAAGCGGTGGCCGCTACTTCTTGGGAGCGAGCTGCTCGATGATCGCCTTCGCCACATCCTGCATCGTGAGACGACGGTCCATCGACGCCTTCTGGATCCAGCGGAACGCCTCGGGCTCGCTCAGGCCCATCTTCTCGTTCAGCAGGCCCTTGGCACGATCGACGAGCTTGCGGGTCTCGAAGCGCTCGACCATGTCGGCGACCTCGGCCTCGAGCGTGATGATCTGCTCGTATCGCGCGAGGGCGATCTCGATGGCCGGCAAGAGGTCGTTCGGGGTGAACGGCTTGACCACGTAGGCGAGGGCACCGGCTTCGGTCGCCCGCTCGACGAGCTCCTTCTGACTGAAGGCGGTCAGCAGCACGACGGGGGCGATGTGCGCCTTGCCCAGACGCTCGGCCGCTGAGATGCCGTCGAGGACGGGCATCTTGACGTCCATGATCACGAGGTCGGGACGGAGCTCGGTGGCCAACTGGACGGCGGTCTCACCGTCGCCCGCCTCGCCGACGACGTCGTATCCGTTGTCGCGGAGGATCTCGACGATGTCGAGACGGATCAGCGACTCGTCCTCGGCCACGACGACCCGACGGGGGGCGGGCGCGGCCGACGTGGGGGCCTCTTCTTGCTCTGTCACCTTTCGATCCTACGGTATGCCCCGTTCCCCCGACGCCCCGGAGACCACGGCCGACGGGGACGGGCGCATCACCGGCCCCCGGGAGGCGGTAGGCTCCCATACACGTGCGCCGATGTGGCGGAATGGCAGACGCGACCGACTCAAACTCGGTTGTCTTCGGACGTGTGGGTTCGACTCCCACCATCGGCACGAGAACGGGCGGCTCGCCGCCGCTAGCGTGGTGCGATGACATCCGTCGTGGCTCCGCCCCCTCCGATGCACGCCGCCGTCCTGGTACGCCACACCGGTGAGCCCCCGTCGTCCGGCGAGTCCGTCTACGTTCACGACGGCGTGCGCGAATGCGCTCGATGCGGCACCCGTTGCATAGACGTCCGCAGCGCCGCCTACGATCGGGCGTCCGAGAACCGGTTCCGCTTCTGTCTCGTCATGAGCGTGGGCGGCGCCGGGATCTTCGGCGTGTTGACGGCGCTCACGACCCCGGCAGCGCAGTGGCCGGTGCTCATCCCTCTTGCGGCATCGGGATGGAGCACGGCGGTCTTCTCGGGGATGCGGGGCGTGCGCCACGTCGTCCCCGGGTTCTGGCCTCGCGGCGCCCGGCAGTGGCGCCGCTTCGGCAGTGCGCTCTCGGCGCAGCTCGGCCAGCTGCTCCTCGTCGCGGCCCCGCCGTACGCCGCCGTGCTGTTCCTGCTCAACGGCTGACCCGCCGAGCCCGGTGCACCGGGGAAGACCGCAGGGCGGATGCCTCGAGAGGAGGCATCCGCCCTGCGACGGTTTCGACGGATTCCGGCGACTACTGGATCGCCTGGTAGATCGGCGCGCGGCCGTGGACGGCGTCGCCGATCTTGTGGATGCGGATGTCGTTGGTCGATCCCTGGATTCCGGGAGGGGAACCGGAGATGACGACGACCTTGTCGCCGACCTCGGCGAGGCGGTTCGAGAGGAAGAAGTCGTCGACCTGGTGGTACATCAGATCGGTGTGCGCCACCTCCTCGACCAGGCTCGAACGGATGCCCCACGTGAGGGCCATGCGCCGGCGGATGGCCGGGTCGGTGGCGAAGGCGATCATGGGGATCTCGGGGCGCAGACGCGACATCCGACGGGCGGTGTCGCCGGACTCGGTGAACATGCAGAGGAACTTCGCCTCGATGAACTGAGCCACCTCCATCGCCGCGAGCGTGATCGCGCCGCCCTGCGTGCGAGGCTTGGCCGTCAGGGGCGCGATCCGGTCCAGACCGTGGGTCTCGGTCGAGTCGACGATGCGTGCCATCGTCTCGACCACACCCACCGGGTACTTGCCCACGCTCGTCTCGCCCGAGAGCATGACGGCGTCGGCACCGTCGAGCACGGCGTTGGCGACATCGCTGGTCTCGGCGCGTGTGGGCACCGGGTTCTCGATCATCGACTCGAGCATCTGCGTCGCGACGATGACCGGCTTGGCCATGCGGCGGCACAGGGCCACGGCCTTCTTCTGGACGATCGGGACGGCCTCGAGCGGCAGCTCGACACCGAGGTCGCCGCGGGCGACCATGATGCCGTCGAAGGCGTCGATGATCTGCTCGAGGTTGTCGACGGCCTGCGGCTTCTCGATCTTGGCGATGACGGGGACCTTGCGGCCCTCCTCTGCCATGATCTCGTGGACGCGGGTGACGTCACCGGCGTCGCGCACGAAGGACAGGGCGATGATGTCCGCTCCCTGCTGCAGCCCCCACCGCAGGTCGGCCTCGTCCTTCTCGGAGAGCGCCGGCACGCTGACGGCCACACCGGGCAGGTTGATGCCCTTGTTGTTGGACACCGGTCCGGCGACGATCACCTTCGTCGTGACGACGGGGCCATCGACGGAGACGACCTCGACGCGCACCTTGCCGTCGTCGATCAGCAGGAAGTCACCGGCCTTCACATCACCGGGCAGACCCTTGAAGGTCGTCGAGACGATCTCCTTGGTGCCGAGGATGTCTTCTGTCGTGATCTTGAAGATGTCGCCGACCGCGAGCTGATGGGGACCGTTCTCGAACTTGCCGAGACGGATCTTCGGTCCCTGCAGGTCGACGAGGATGGCGACCGGGCGACCGGCGTCGTCCGCCGCCTTGCGCACGTTGGCCCAACGGACCTCGTGCTCCGAATAGTCTCCGTGGCTGAGGTTGAATCTGGTCACGTCCACGCCGGCGTCGATGATGGCTCGCACCATCTCGTAGCTGGCTGTGGCCGGTCCCAGGGTGGCGACGATCTTGGCGCGTCTCACTGAATCTCCGGTGGTGTCGGGTGGGGAGGGGATGGGTCCAGCCTATGCCCGCTGGAGCCCGATCGCGACGTCGGTCGGACGCACCGGTGCCGGCAGGTCGGTGTCTCCCATCAGGTACCGGTCGACAGCCGAGGCCGCCGCCCGTCCCTCGGCGATGGCCCACACGATGAGGGACTGGCCGCGCCCCGCGTCTCCCGCGACGAACACGCCGGGCGTGGCCGTCTGGTAGTCGTCGGCGCGGTCGACGTTGCCGCGATCGGTGAAGACGGTACCCAGCTGTCCCTCGAGCCCGCTGCGCTCCGGGCCGGTGAAACCCATCGCGATGAGCACGAGGTCGGCGGGGATCTCACGCTCGGTGCCGCTCTTGGGCACGCGGCGGCCGTCGACGAACTCGGTCTCGGCGACGCGAAGCGCGCGCACCTCGCCCGCGTCGTTCGCGAGGAACTCGACGGTGGAGGCCAGGAACGACCGCTCACCGCCCTCCTCGTGCGCCGAGGCCAGCTCGAACACGGTCGGCATCATCGGCCACGGCTGGTGATCGGGACGCTCGGACGGCGGCTGGTTGCCGATCGCCAGGTTCGTCACGCTGAGCGCGCCCTGACGGTGGGCGGTGCCGATGCAGTCGGCGCCGGTGTCGCCGCCGCCGATCACGACCACGTGCTTGCCCTCGGCGTGGATCTGGTTGGACACCTGATCGCCCGCGACGGCCTTGTTGGACTCGACGAGGTACTCCATCGCGAAGTGCACGCCCGCGAGATCGCGGCCCGGGATCGCCAGATCGCGCGGCTCGGTGGCGCCGGTGGCGACCACCACGGCGTCGTAGCGCGCGCGCAGCGCGTCCCACGTGATGTCCTTGCCGATCTCGACGCCGGCGCGGAACCGGGTCCCCTCGTCCTGCATCTGCCGCAGTCGCGCCTCGATGTGGCGCTTCTCCATCTTGAAGTCGGGGATGCCGTACCGCAGCAGACCGCCGATGCGGTCGTCGCGCTCGTACACGGCGACGGTGTGACCGGCGCGGGTGAGCTGCTGTGCGGCGGCCAGCCCCGCGGGACCGGATCCGACGACGGCCACGGTCTTGCCCGTGAGACGCCCGGGGGGCTCGGCCTCCACCCAGCCGTTCGCGAAGGCCTCGTCGATCGTGGAGACCTCGATCTGCTTGATCGTGACCGGGGGCTGGTTGATCCCCAGCACGCACGAGCTCTCGCAGGGCGCGGGGCACAGCCGACCGGTGAACTCCGGGAAGTTGTTCGTCGCGTGCAGCCGCTCGATCGCCGAACGTCCCTCGCCCCGCCACGTCAGGTCGTTCCACTCGGGGATGAGGTTTCCCAGGGGGCAACCCTGGTGGCAGAACGGCACGCCGCAGTCCATGCAGCGGCCCGCCTGTCGGCGCAGCACGGCGCTGTCGCCGGGTTCGTAGACCTCGCGCCAGTCCATGATGCGGACCGGGACGGGACGACGCTTCGGGAGCTCGCGCTCGGTCGTCTTCAGGAAGCCCTTCGGGTCAGCCACGTGTCACCTCCAGGATGCGGCTCCAGACCTCGTCGCCATCGGGGTCGAGCCCCTCGGCGGCTGCCGTCTGTCGGGTTTCGAGCACCGCGGCATAGTCGCGCGGCACCACACGGACGAAGTCGGCGACCTCGTCGTCGAAGTTCTCGAGCAGGCGGGCCGCGAGCTCGGATCCCGTCTCGGCCCGGTGCCGCTCGAGCAGATCGCGCAGGATCTCGGCGTCGCCGGACCCCATCTCCTCGAGCACCAGCTCACCGCTGGCGAGGGCCTCGCGGTTCACGTTGGCCCGCTCGAGTCGGTAGACGTAGGCGTTGCCGCCCGACATCCCGGCGCCGAGGTTCCGCCCGGTGGCGCCGAGGATGACGGCGAGCCCGCCGGTCATGTACTCGAGAGCGTGGTCGCCCACCCCTTCGACGACCGCGGTCGCGCCGGAGTTGCGGACGAGGAACCGCTCCCCCACCACCCCGCGCAGGAACATGGTGCCCTGGGTCGCGCCGTAGCCGATCACGTTGCCGGCGATGACGTTCTCGGACGCGTCGAACGCCGCGTCGCGCGGGGGCCGCACGACGATCTGACCGCCGGAGAGCCCCTTGCCGACGTAGTCGTTCGAGTCGCCCTCGAGACGCAGGGTGATGCCCGACGGGAGGAACGCGCCGAACGACTGTCCCGCCGATCCGGTCAGGGTCACGACGATGGAGTCGGCCGGCAGGCCGTTCTCACCGTGCGCGAGCGTGACGCGGTTGCCGAGCATCGTGCCCACCGCGCGTTCGGTGTTGCGGATGGGCAGGTCGATCTCGACCCGCCCGCCGTGCGCGACGACATCCTGCGCACGCTCGATGAGCTGCACGTCGAAGTGGTCCTCGAGTTCGTGGTCCTGGTCGCGCAGGTGTCGTCGGGCCGCACCGTCGGCGAACGCCGGTCCGGTGAGGATCGGCGAGAGGTCGAGCCCGTTCGCCTTCCAGTGCTCGATCGCGCCGTCGACGTCGAGAACGTCGTTCCGGCCGATCGCCTCGTCGAGCGAGCGGAAGCCGAGCTCGGCGAGATACTCGCGCACCTCCTGCGCCACGAACTCCATGAAGTTGACGACGAACTCGGGCTTGCCGGTGAAGCGTTCGCGCAGGACCGGGTTCTGCGTCGCCACGCCGACCGGGCAGGTGTCGAGATGGCACACCCGCATCATGATGCAGCCCTCGACCACGAGCGCGGTGGTGGCGAAGCCGAACTCCTCCGCACCGAGCAGGGCGGCGATGACGACGTCGCGTCCGGTCTTCAGCTGCCCGTCGGCCTGCACCACGACCCGATCGCGCATGTCGTTGAGCATGAGGGTCTGCTGGGTCTCCGCCAGGCCCAGCTCCCACGGGGTGCCGGCGTGCTTGAGCGAGTTGAGCGGGCTGGCGCCGGTGCCGCCGTCATGCCCCGAGACGAGGATGACGTCGGCGAGGGCCTTCGCCGTTCCCGCCGCGACCGCGCCGATACCCGACTGGCTCACGAGCTTGACGTGCACGCGGGCGGCGGGGTTCGCCCGCTTGAGGTCGAAGATCAGCTGCTTGAGGTCCTCGATCGAGTAGATGTCGTGGTGCGGCGGCGGGGAGATGAGCCCCACCCCCGGCGTTCCGCCGCGCGTCCGCGCGATCCACGGGTACACCTTGCCCGGCGGCAGCTGACCGCCCTCGCCGGGCTTGGCACCCTGGGCGAGCTTGATCTGGATGTCCTCGGCGTGGGTGAGGTACATGCTCGTCACTCCGAAGCGGCCGGAGGCGACCTGCTTGATGGCGCTGCGGCGCTCGGGGTCGAGCAGGCGCTCGACGTCCTCGCCGCCCTCGCCGGTGTTGGACTTCGCACCGAGACGGTTCATCGCAATCGCGAGCGTCTCGTGCGCCTCCTTCGAGATCGAACCGTAGCTCATGGCCCCCGTGGAGAAGCGCTTCACGATGGAGGCGACCGATTCGACCTCGTCGATCGGCACCGGCGGACGCACCCCGGCGCGCAGCTTGAACATGCCGCGCAGCGTCTTGAGCTCGGCGGCCTGGTCGTCGACGAGCTTGGTGTACTCCCGGAAGATGTCGTAGCGACGGGTGCGTGTGGCGTGCTGCAGACGGAACACGGTGTCCGGGTTGAACAGGTGGGGCGCGCCGTCGCGCCGCCACTGGTACTCGCCCCCGGTCCACAGCCGCTCGTGCGCCCGCACGGCGGCGTCTTCGGGATAGGCGTAGGCATGGCGCTTGGCGTTCTCGGCCGCGATCACCTCGATGCCGATGCCGCCGAGCTTCGTCTCGGTGCCGGTGAAGTACTTCGACACGAAGTCGTCGGAGAGGCCGACCGCCTCGAAGACCTGAGCCCCGGCGTACGAGGAGACCGTCGAGATGCCCATCTTGGACATGATCTTCAGGACGCCCTTGCCGAGCGCGTAGATCAGGTTCTTGACCGCCTTCTCGGGCGCGACGCCGGTGATGTACCCGGCGCGTACCAGGTATTCGACCGTCTCCATGGCCAGGTAGGGGTTGACCGCCGAGGCGCCGTAGCCCAGCAGCGTTGCGACGTGGTGGACTTCGCGCACGTCACCGGCCTCGACGACCAGGCCGACGCGCATGCGCGTCTCCTGACGGATGAGGTGATGGTGGACCGCCGCGAGCATCAGCAGCGAGGGGATCGGGGCGAGGTCCTTGTTGGAGTCGCGGTCACTGAGGACGATGAACTCGGCGCCGTCCTCGATCGCCTGATCGGCCTCGGCGCACATCTGCGCGAGACGCTTCTGCATCCCCTTGTGCCCGGCCTCGACGCGGTAGAGCCCTCGGATGGTCACCGACGAGCGCCCGGGAAGGGCGGTGTCGATGTGCTGGATCTTCGCGAGCTCGTCGTTGTCGATGACGGGGAAGTCCAGCGTCACGGTACGCGTGTGCTCGGGCCCCCACGACAGGAGGTTCCGCTCGGGACCGAGACCGAGCGAGAGCGAGGTCACGACCTCCTCGCGGATCGAGTCCAGCGGTGGGTTCGTCACCTGCGCGAACTGCTGGGTGAAGTAGTCGAACAGCAGTCGCGGACGCTCACTGAGCACGGCGACGGGCGTGTCGCTGCCCATCGCGCCGAGGGGCTCGGCGCCGACCTGGCCCATCGGGGTCAGCAGGATCCGCACCTCCTCCTCGGTGTAGCCGAACGTGCGCTGGCGACGGGTGATGGAGGCGATGGGGTGCACGATGTGCTCGCGCTCGGGCAGTTCCTTCAGCCGCACGCGGCCGGCGTCGAGCCACTCCTGCCAGGGATGCAGGGCCGCAAGGTCGCGCTTGATCTCGTCGTCCTCCACGATGCGACCCTGCGCGGTGTCGACCACGAACATGCGGCCCGGGCGCAGGCGTCCGCGGCGCTTGATGCGCTCGGGGGCGAAGTCCAGCACACCGGTCTCGCTGCCGATCACGACGAGACCGTCGGTCGTCTCGGTCCAGCGTCCCGGGCGCAGGCCGTTGCGGTCGAGGGTGGCGCCGACGAGCGTCCCGTCGGTGAAGATGAGGGCGGCCGGTCCGTCCCACGGCTCCATCTGGATGGAGTGGTAGTCGTAGAAGGCCCGAAGATCCGGATCGATGTCGGTCTGCTTCTCGTATGCCTCGGGCACCATCATCATGACCGCGTGCGGCAGGCTCCGGCCGGTGAGGGTGAGCAGTTCGAGCACTTCGTCGAACGAGGCGGAGTCGCTGGCGCCGTCGGTGCAGATCGGCAGGAGCGGCCGCACGTCGCCCAGCAGCTCGGACTCGAGCTGCGACTGACGCGCGCGCATCCAGTTGCGGTTGCCCTTGACCGTGTTGATCTCGCCGTTGTGCGCGAGCATGCGCAGCGGCTGGGCGAGCGGCCACGACGGGAAGGTGTTCGTGGAGTACCGCGAGTGCACGACCGCGAGCTCCGATGCGAAGCGCTCGTCCTGCAGATCGGGGTAGAACGGCTCGAGCTGGAGGGTCGTGACCATGCCCTTGTAGCCGAGCGTCCGGCTCGACAGCGACACGAAGTAGGCGTCGTGCTCATGGCGTGCACGCTTGCGCAGTCGGTAGACACGCCTGTCCAGTGCGATGCCCGACAGAGCGGGCGCGTCGCCGACGGCCGGGCGCGCGACGAACAGCTGCTCGAAGGACGGGCGCGCGTCGAACGCGAGCTTGCCGAGGTTCTCGTCCTCGGTGGGCACCTCGCGCCAGCCCAGGACGACCAGACCCTCGGCGGCGGCCAGCTGCTCGATGTTCGACTTCAGCGCGTGGCGCTCGTCGGCGTCTCGGGGAAGGAAGGCCATGCCGGCGGCGTACTCCCCCACCGGCGGAAGCGGGAAGCCCACGACCTCGCGGAGGAACGCGTCGGGCATCTGCGTCAGGATGCCGGCGCCGTCTCCGGTGCCCGCATCCGAGCCGATCGCGCCGCGGTGCTCGAGGTTGCGCAGCGCCGTGAGCGCCAGTTCGACGATGTCGTGCCCGGCGTGACCGCGCAACGTGGCGACCATCGCCAGACCGCACGCGTCCTTCTCGAAGTCAGGGTTGTACATGCCCTGCTTGGGGGGGAACGAACCGAATCCGGAGTTTCGGGGTCGAGGGTTCGAGGCCATGCTGACCGTCCTCACATTGGTGCTGAACCGGGACGACGTCGGCCCTGGGGAACTACTGCTTCGAGGTGACCGCGCTTGTGGCGCTGTCTGCGTGAGCTTCGGGCGTCGGGGGTGCGCTCAGATCCACGAAGTCTTCGGTGCTCTGCGATTGTAGCGCGCTCGGAGACACCCATTCGCGCCCCAGCTGATACGGCGAAGGCTCGTGTCCCGGGTGCCGGCGCGTCTGCACGACGATGACGGCCAGTCCGACCAGGACGGCGAAGATCGCCGCCCAGACGTTGGTGCGCAGGCCGAGGATGATCTCGCTCGGATCGATGCGGATCGACTCCCACACCACGCGGCCGGCGCCGTACCAGATGAGGTAGAGGCCGAAGAGCTTGCCCCACTGCGCCCACGCCGTCCGGCCGACCCAGAGCAGGACGAGCACGCCGAGACCGTTCCACAGGACCTCGTAGAGGAACGTCGGGTGGAACAGGGTGTCGGGGGCGAGCCCCGCGGGGATGGCGGGGTTGTCGCTGTCGATCTCGAGACCCCAGGGCAGGTCGGTCGGCAGACCGAACAGCTCCTGGTTGAACCAGTTGCCGAACCGGCCCATCGCCTGGGCGAGCAGGATCGCCGGCGCGAGCGCGTCGGCGAAGCTCCAGAACCGGATGCCGGTCCACTTGCAGCCCAGGTAGGCGCCCACGGCGCCGCCGAGGAGGGCTCCGAAGATCGCGATGCCGCCCTCCCAGATGAACAGGACCGCCCACGGGTTCTTGTCGGGGCCGAAGTAGAAGCCCGGGTGGGTCAGGACGTGGAAGGCACGGGCGCCGACGAGGGCGAGGGGCACCGCGAGGAGGGCGATGTCGATGACGACCCACGGCTCTGCGCCGCGCTTGGTGAGGCGGTGGTTGGTGATGAGGGTCGCGACGATGATGCCCGCGATGATGCACAGCGCGTAGAAGTGGATGCGCAGCGGACCCAGGTCGATGTAGCTCACCGACGGGCTCGGGATGCTCGCGACGAGCGTGTGTGCAGCGTGGATCATCGGGTCGTCCCTCGGGATTCGGCGGTCGTGCGACCGGAAAAGTCTAGACGCCGTTGCGCGACGTGCCCGCAGCGAGAGCTCGGGCGGTCTCCGACAGTGCCGGCACACCGCCGTCGCGCAGCGCGCGGACGAGCGCGGTACCGACGATGGCGCCGTCGGCGTAGTCGACGACACCGGCGACCTGATCGGGTGTGGAGATGCCGATGCCCACGCACGCGTGAGCGGCACCGAGCTCGCGCAGACGGGACACCAGGGTGCGCGCGGCGGCGTCCAGCTCGGCCCGCTCCCCCGTGATGCCCATCGTCGAGACGGTGTAGACGAATCCCGTCGACGCGCCGACGATCATCCGAAGTCGCTCGTCGGTCGAGGTCGGGGCGGCGAGGAACACCCGGTCGAGTCCGGTGCGCTCCGACGCGGCGATCCAGTCGGGCGCGGCGTCCGGCGTGATGTCCGGAGTGATCAGCCCGGCGCCGCCGGCCGCGGCGAGGTCGTCGGCGAACCGGTCGGCGCCGTACTGCATCACCGGGTTCCAGTAGGTCATGACGAGGACGGGCACATCGACGCGGGATGCGATCTCGCGGACCGCGGTGAAGGTGTCGCGCAGTCGGAATCCGGCAGCGAGGGCCGTCTGCGTGGCCTCCTGGATGACGGTGCCGTCCATGACGGGATCCGAGTAAGGCGGTCCGAGCTCGAGCACATCGGCGCCGGCCTCGGCCAGCGCGACAGCGGCGTCGATGCTCGTCTGCAGATCGGGGAATCCGAGCGGCAGGTAGCCGACGAAGGCGCCGCGCCCGTCGGCGTGGGCGGCGTCGATCGCCGCGGCGACCCGCGAGCTCACAGCTCCACGCCCTCGCCGGAGGCCGCCTCGTCGTGCTGCGGCTCGACGACCGGGTCGCTCCCCTCGTCGTACAGCTCGAACCAGCGCGCGGCGGTGTCCATGTCCTTGTCGCCGCGACCGGACAGGTTGACGGCGATGATCGCGTCGGGGCCGAGCTCACGTCCGATGCGCAGGGCTCCCGCCAGCGCGTGCGCGGACTCGATGGCGGGGATGATGCCCTCGGTGCGACTGAGCAGCCTCAGCGCTTCCATCGCCTCGGTGTCGGTGGCGGGGATGTACTGCGCGCGGCCGATCGAAGCCAGCCAGGCGTGCTCGGGCCCGACGCCGGGGTAGTCCAGTCCCGCCGAGATCGAGTGCGATTCCACGGTCTGGCCGTCCTCGTCCTGGAGCACGAACGTCTTCGCACCGTGCAAGACGCCGGGGCGGCCTCGCTCGATCGAGGCCGCGTGGCGTTCGGTGTCGACTCCGTCGCCGGCCGCCTCGACGCCGTAGAGCGCCACGCCGTCGTCGTCGAGGAACGCATCGAACATGCCGATCGCGTTCGAGCCGCCGCCCACGCACGCCACCACGGCGTCGGGCAGGCGGCCGGTCTCGGACAGCAGCTGTTCGCGTGCCTCTTCGGAGATGATCTTCTGGAAGTCGCGCACCATCGCCGGGAACGGGTGCGGACCGGCCGCCGTGCCGAAGACGTAGTTGGTGGTCTCGACGGAGGCCACCCAGTCGCGGTACGCCTCGTTGATCGCGTCCTTCAAGGTGCGGGACCCGGTGGTGACCGGGATCACCTCGGCGCCCAGGAGACGCATGCGGGCGACGTTCAGCGCCTGGCGCTTGGTGTCGACCTCGCCCATGTAGATCGTGCAGTCGAAGCCGAAGAGAGCGGCCGCCGTCGCGGTCGCGACGCCGTGCTGACCCGCGCCGGTCTCGGCGATGACGCGTGTCTTGCCGAGGCGCTTGGTGAGCAGGGCCTGGCCGATGACGTTGTTGATCTTGTGCGACCCGGTGTGGTTGAGGTCCTCGCGCTTGAGGAAGACGCGCGCGCCGCCCGCGTGCGCCGCGAATCGCGGCACTTCGGTGAGAGCGGACGGTCGCCCGGCGTAGGTGGCGAGGATGTGCGACAGCTCGGCGGCGAAGGCCGGATCGGACATCGCCTGCTCGTACACGGCCGTGAGCTCGTCGATGGCGGCGATCAGCGATTCCGGCATGAACCGGCCGCCGAACTCGCCGAAGAACGGTCCGTGCTGTTCTCTCAGGCTCACGCGCCCGCCTCCAGGAATGCATTGAGGGTCGTCACGGGATCGTTGGTCACCAGCGCCTCGCCGATGAGCACGGCATCGGCGCCGGCGGCCCGATAGTGGGCGACGTCGGCGGGAGTCAGCACGGCCGATTCTGCGACCTTCACCGCATCCGCGGGCAGGTGCTCGACCAGGCGGCCGAAGAGATCGCGGTCGAGCTCGAACGTGGAGAGATTTCGGGCGTTCACGCCGATCAGACGTGCCCCGATGTCGGCGGCGCGGTGCACCTCGTCCAGCGAGTGCGTCTCGACGAGCGGAGTCATCCCCAGCTCGAGGACGAGCTCGTGGAGTTCGGCGAGCAGGCCCTGCTCCAATGCGGCGACGATGAGCAGGACGAGGTCTGCGCCCGAGGCGCGCGCCTCGAGCACCTGGTACGGGTTGGCGATGAAGTCCTTGCGCAGCACCGGCACCGACACGGCGCCCTTGACCGCCTCGAGGTCGGCGAGGCTGCCCTTGAACTTGCGCCCCTCGGTCAGCACGGAGATGACCGACGCGCCGCCTTCTTCGTACCGCGACGCCTGCAGTGCGGGGTCGGGAATCGCCGCGAGATCTCCGCGCGACGGGCTGGCACGCTTCACCTCGGCGATGATCTTGACCCGCTCGGCGGGACGCAGCGCCGCGAGGGCGTCACGAGCGGGGCTCTGGGCGAGCGCTTCGCGTTCGACGACATCGAGCGGCCGCTCCGCCGCTCGGAGCGCCGCGTCCTCGACAGCGCCGGCCGTGAGACCGGCCAGCACGTCAGTGCCCCTTCGAGATGTACTTGTCGCCGTACGCGCCGTAGCCGGCCTTCGACATCGCGAAGCCGACGATCCCGCCGACGGCCAGCAGACCGACCGATGCCCAGACGAGCACCGGCATGTCGAGCCAGAAGAACAGGGTGCCCAGCGCGAACGCGAGGAGCATGATCACCACTGCGGTCCACGCCGCCGGGGAATGTCCGTGGCCGGGGTCGCCGATGTTGCTCATTGTTCTCCTTAGCGGGATCTCTCGGGCTGTGATCAGTCTACCGGGGCTCAGGCCGTGGGATCGGACCCGCGGCTCAGGTCGTCCCACGAATCGATCGGGTCGTGGGCGTCGTGCGGGCGTGACCCGCGCGGACGTGCGGTCTCGGCGGCGGGGTCGGTGCGATATCGGCGAGCGGTGCTGCGCCACGACCGGGCGGTGGCCAGGGTGACGACACAGCCGGCGGCGATCAGGAGCGCGCCGACGGCGGTGATCCACGGCCACGCCGTGACCGCGATCCCCGAGACGAGGGCCTCGACCGCCGCGACGCCGGTGAGTCCGGTGGTGTCGGCCACGACCCCGACCACTGCCTCGGGCGGCGCCGTGAGGGCGATGCGCAGCGACGCCGCGAACAGCATCCCCCCGATGAGGACGCCGATCGCGCCGAACACGTAGCGCAGGACCGTCCCCACGATGGACAGTGCGAGTCCGAGGGCGAGCGCCGCGAGCCCCAGGGGCGTCACGAGCGGCAGGGCCTCCGTACCGGGCACCGGCAGCACGGCGTGGGCCCCGTCGCGCAACGTAGCCTCCAGCCACGGCTGCGTCGAACCGATGACGGCCAGCCCGCCGCCGAGGACGGCGGCGAGGACCGCCGGCGTCCGGGTGCTCCGCGTCACGACGGCGCCACCACGGGATCGAGATCGTCGCTGTCGAAGCACGTGCGGGTGCCCGTGTGGCACGCGGCACCCACCTGCTCGACGAAGATCAGCACGGCGTCGCCGTCGCAGTCAAGACGCGCCCCCCGCACGAGCTGGATGTGGCCGGAGGTGTCGCCCTTGCGCCAGTACTCCTGCCGCGACCGCGACCAGAAGGTCACGCGTCCGGTGGTGAGCGTGCGCCGCAGCGCCTCGGCATCCATCCACGCGAGCATCAGCACCTCGCGCGTGTCGTGCTGCTGGATGATCGCGGCGACCAGGCCGTTCGCGTCGAACGCGACCCGGGCGACCTGCTCGCTGACCGACTCGCTCATCGCCGCACCTCGATGTCGGCGGCCGCCAGGGCGTCCTTGACGTCGCCGATGGTCAGCTGCCCGGAGTGGAACACGGATGCTGCGAGCACGGCGTCGGCTCCGGCCCCGACCGCCGGCGCGAAGTGCTCGGCCGCGCCGGCTCCGCCGGAGGCGATGACGGGAACGCCCGAGAGCTCGCGCATGAGGCCGATCAGCTCGAGGTCGAAGCCGTCCTTCGTGCCGTCGGCGTCGATCGAGTTGACCAGCAGTTCGCCGGCGCCGCGTTCGATCGCCTCGCGTGCCCACGCGAGCGCATCGAGGGAGGTCGCGGTACGTCCGCCGTGCGTCGTGACGACGAACCCGGACTCGGTGCCGGGCGCGCGCTTCACATCGAGCGAGAGCACCAGTACCTGCGCGCCGAAACGGTCGGCGATCTCGCCGAGCAGGTCGGGCCGGGCGATGGCCGCGGAGTTGACCCCGACCTTGTCGGCCCCGACCGAGAGCAGGCGCGCCACGTCGTCGACCGACCGGATGCCGCCCCCCACCGTGAGCGGAATGAAGACCTGCTCGGCGGTGCGTCGGACCACGTCGTAGGTGGTCGCGCGACCGTCCACGGTCGCCGTGACGTCGAGGAAGGTCAGTTCGTCGGCGCCCTGGTCGAAGTACAGCCGTGCGAGCTCGACAGGGTCGCCCATGTCGCGCAGGTTCTCGAAGTTCACACCCTTGACGACCCGGCCGGCGGCGACGTCGAGGCACGGGATGACGCGGCGTGCCAACGTCATCTCAGAGCCTCGCGTTGTGGATCGCCGTGACCAGGATCGCCCGCGCGCCGATCGCGTACAGGTCGTCCATCGTCGTGTTCACGCTCGCGCGAGGAACCATGACGCGGACGGCGACCCATTCCGGGTCGCGCAACGGCGAGATCGTCGGCGACTCGATGCCGCCCGCGATCGCGACGGCCTCATCGACCAGGGCGGCGGGCAGGTCGTAGTCGACCAGCACGTAACGGCGCGCCACGAGCACGCCGCGCAGGCGTCGCAGCAGCCGCTCGGTGCCGTCGATATCGGAGGGGCCGGCGATGAGCACGGCCTCCGAACGCAGGATCTCGGGACCGAAGACCTCGAGCCCCGCCTGACGCAGGGTCGTGCCGGTCTCGACGACGTCGGCGACGGCGTCGGCGACCCCCAGACGCACAGCGGACTCCACTGCTCCGTCGAGCGGGACGAGGTCCACGGCGATCCCGCGTTCGTCGAGGAACGCGTCCACGAGACCCGGGTAGGAGGTCGCGATCCGCTTGCCGGCGAGCTCGGCGATATCGGTGAAGGTGCCGGTCGGCGCGGCGAAGCGGAACGTCGACCCGGCGAATCCGAGGCGCTCGATCTCGCGGGCGCCGGGCATGCGGGCATCCAACAGGAGATCGCGGCCGGTGATGCCGACGTCGAGCGCGCCGGAGCCGACGTAGGTCGCGATGTCCTTCGGGCGCAGGTAGAAGAATTCGACCTCGTTGACCGGGTCGATGACGTGCAGGTCTTTGGAATCGCGGCGGCCGCTGTAGCCGGCTTCGGCCAGCATCTCGGCGGCGGTCTCGGCGAGCGATCCCTTGTTCGGGACGGCGATGCGCAGCATGGGGGTCTTTCTTTCTCGGAGCGGGAGGACGGGGCGTCGCTCAGAGATGTCGGTAGACGTCCTCGGGGCGCAGCCCCTTGCTGATCATCAGCACTTGCAGGTGGTAGAGCAGCTGCGAGATCTCCTCGGCCGTCTCGGCGTCGGACTGGTACTCCGCGGCCATCCAGACCTCGGCCGCCTCTTCGACGATCTTCTTGCCGATGGCGTGCACGCCGCGATCGAGCTGCGCGACGGTGCCCGAACCCTCGGGCCGGGTCTCGGCGATCGTGGTGAGCTCTGCGAACAGGGCGTCGAACGTCTTCACCCAGCCAGGTTACCGGGAGCCGAGGCCCTCGCAGACCCGACCGGCCCGGCGTCAGTGCCGGTGGGCCACCGCGGCGATGCCACGCAGGCTCGCAATCGCAGCATCCGGATCACTCGCACCGAAGACCGCCGAGCCGGCGACGAAGGTGTCGGCCCCGGCCGCGGCGGCCTGCGCGATCGTCGATTCCGAGACGCCGCCGTCGACCTGCAACCACACCGACGAGCCGCGACGGCGCGCCTCGTCGGACAGCAGCCGCAGCTTCGGCATCTGGTCGGCCAGGAAGCTCTGCCCACCGAAACCGGGCTCGACGGTCATCACCAGGATCTGGTCGAACTCGTCGAGCACCTCGAACAGTCCCTCCACCGGGGTACCGGGTTTCACCGCGACCCCCGCACGCGCGCCGATGGACCGCAGCCGGCGAGCGAGGGCGACGGGGTCGGCTGCCGCCTCGAGGTGGAAGGTCACGCTCGCCGCGCCGAGCTCGGCGTATCCGGGCCCCCATCGGTCGACGTCGGAGATCATCAGATGTACATCCAGCGGCACCGGGCTCGTCGCCTGGATGCGCTCGACCATCTGCGGCCCGAAGGTGAGGTTGGGCACGAAGTGGTTGTCCATGACGTCGACGTGCACGAAGTCCGCCGAGCGGATGCGACCGAGCTCCGTCTGCATGTTGACGAAATCGGCGGCCAGGATGCTCGGGTTGATGCGGACGGCGTCGCTCATCCGACCATTATCGGGGGTCATCGTCGCTGAAGCAGCGTGACCGACATCGCATCGGTGCCGTGGCGATGAGGCCAGAGCTGGGCTCGCCCCGACGCGTCGCCCGGGTCCGGCAGATCGAGGTCGCCGCGCGCCGCATCGCGGAGCACCGCTCGCGCGTCGAGCTCGTCGAGGTCCTCGCGCCCGCGTCGGACGTCGGCGACGACGGCGGCGGTCTCGGCCAGATGCGGCGAGCAGGTCACGTACGCCACGATCCCCCCGGGCGCGAGGGCATCGACCGCGGCGGTGAGCAGCTCGCGCTGGAGCGTCGACAGGTCGGGCACGTCGGCGGGCGTCTTGCGCCACCGCGCCTCGGGCCGGCGTCGCAATGCGCCCAGACCCGTGCACGGGGCATCGACGAGGATGCGGTCGTAGCGACCACGCCCGGCGCGCGTGCGACCGTCCTCCTCCGACACCGGAACCTCGAGCGGCACGCCCGCGACGGACGTCCGGACGAGCTTCGCCCGCACCGGTGAGATCTCGTTCGCCTCCAGCGACGCACCGCCCGCGAGCGCTTCGGCGGCCAGCACGGCCGTCTTGCCGCCGGGAGCGGCGCACAGGTCGAGCCAGCGCTCCCCGGCACGAACCGGACGTGCGCGGGCGAGCGCGAGGACGGCGAGCTGCGAGCCCTCGTCCTGAACGCGGATGCGGCCCCCGGCCGCTCTCACGACCGGCTCGGGGTCGCCGCCACCGAGGCGGAAGCCCAGCGGTGAATAGGGCGTCCGCGACGCGTCGGCGGGGATCTCGGCGAGCCCGGGCAGGGCCGCCATCGTCACCGAGGGCGAGACGTTGTCGGCGGCGAGGAGCTCCTCGAGCTCGTCCTGGCGGCCCTCGGCCGCCAGGGCGCGACGGAAGGCGCGGATGATCCAGACCGGGTGGGCGTAGCGCAGCCCCAACCGCTCGTCGTCCGAGCGCGCCGCGTCCGCGACGCGCTGCAGCCAGTCGCCCGGGTTGTCGCGCGCGATACGGCGCAGCACGGCGTTCGCGAACCCGGACGCGCCGGCCGCCCCGGCACGACGGACCAGCTCGACGCTCTCGTTGACGGCGGCGTGCGAGGCGACCCGGGTTGACAGCAGCTGATGGACGCCGAGCCGCAGCGCGTCCCGCACCGGCGGGTCGATCGCCTCGACCGACCGCCCCGAGGCGTGTTCGATGATGGCGTCATAGGTGCCCCGACGCCGCAGCGTGCCGTAGGTGAGTTCGGTGGCCAGTGCCGCGTCGGCCGCGGACAAGCCGGCACGCCGCAGCTCCTGCGGGAGGAGGAGATTCGCGTACGCGTCCGATTCGTCGACGGCCCGCAGCACTTCGAACGCGACGCGACGCGCCGGGCTCACGAGCCCACCTCGATGCTCTCGACGCGCTGCCCGCGCCACCAGTCGGCGGCCGGCATCGCGCCGCGGCCGGCCGGTTGCACGCTGCGCAGCAGCACCGTGCCCGCGCGCGTGCCGACGAGCACGTCCTTGCCGACGAGGCGGATGGTCCGCGGCGGCACCGACGCATCGGGCCCGCGCATCGCGGCGAGGATCTTCAGGCGCTGCCCGTCGATCGTCGTGTGCGCGCCAGGCTCGGGGGTGGTGCCGCGGAACCGGTCGAGCACGTCATCGGCGTCCAGGTCGAAGTCGAGGAGACCGTCGGCGAGGGCGAGTTTGGGGGCGAGTGACGCCTCGCCGCGCTGCGGCTGCGCGTGCGCGGTGCCCGCGGCGATCGCGTCGACGACGCCGGCGAGGGTGTCCGCTCCCACTTCGGCGAGGTCGCGGAGCACCTCCCCCGCCGTCGCGCCGCGAGGAACGTCGTACCGGGCCTCGGCGAACACGTCGCCGGCGTCCAGCGCCGGCACGAGCTGGAAGACGCTCACCCCGGTCACGCGATCGCCCGCGATGAGAGCGCGCTGCACCGGCGCCGCACCCCGCCAGGCCGGCAGCAGCGAGAAGTGCAGGTTGATCCACCCGTGGGCGGGATGCGACAGGAGCGGCTCGCGGACGAGACCGCCATAGGCGACGATGACGCCGAGGTCGGGCCGCCAGGAGGCGATCGCAGCGGTCGCGTCGTCACCCAGCCGGTCGGTCTTGAGCACCGGGAGACCGAGCTCGTCGGCCAGTGCGGCGACCGGCGACGGTGTGAGGACGCGCTTGCGCCCGAGCGGCGCGTCACGCCGGGTGACGACGCCCACGACGTGGTGGCCCGATGCTGCGAGACGTCGCAGCGACGGAAGTGCGGGTTCGGGGGTCCCGGCGAACACGATGCGCATAGCGCTCCTCACAGGTCGAGATCGGGCACGTCGAGCCGTACCTTGAGTGTATTGCGCGGTCCCGGGCTCGCACCGCGGCGGCGGCGGCCACGTAGCGCCTCGGCGATGACGGCGGCCCGGAGCGAGTCGGCCACCGCGCGGCCGTGGGCGTACTCGAATCGCACGAGCGCGCGTACCGTGCCCTCCTCGCGCGGCACGGGACCGAGGACGGCGCCGTCGGCGAGCGGAGGCACATCCGCGCGCAGCTGCTCGATCGCACCGCTGACGGCCGCGATCGACCCTTCGATGGCGGCCACCCGCACGGTCGGCGGCATCTGCAGCGGCGCGCGCTCCGACAGCTCGGTACGGGCGTACGCGGGCTGCGTCCAGGTCGCGAGCGCCCGGGCGGCCGGTCCGGCCACGCCGACCAGGTGGACGGGTGCGCCGGGCGCTGCCAGAGCGGCGGCGTCGGACCACCACCGCAGACACGCCTCGGCGATGCGCAGCTGCTCGGTCATCAGCATCCGGTCGCCGTCGAGCAGGATCACCGCCCGGTACCCTCCGGGCACGAACGGCTCGGCGCCGCGCGTGGCGATCACCAGCGCCGGGCGCGGTTCGACGTGGGTCATCTGATGCTCGCCGTCCGAGACGATCACCCGGGTGTTGGGGAACGCACGGCCGAGCTCGTCGGCGGTGCGTTCGCTGCCCGAGGACGCCATGCGCAGCCGCGGCGACGAGCATGCCGCACACGCCCAGGCCGGTGCGGACCTGCCGCACCAACTGCAGTCGGGGACAGCTCCGGGGCGACGGGCCCGCAGCGGACCGGCGCAGTGCGGGCAGCGTGCCGGCGTGCGGCAGTCGGCGCACACCAGCACGGGCGAGTAACCGGGGCGCGCGACCTGCACCAGCACGGGGCCGTCCGCGAGCGCCTCGCGAGCGGCGGCGAACGCGGCCGAGGGCACGCGGGTGCCGCGCGACTCGCCTTCGCGCGTCGCCGACAGCACGACCTTGGGGCTCTCCCGGCGACGTGCGGGCACGTCGCGCACCCACCCGAGCGCGACGAGCCGTTCGACATCGGTCGAGCGGGTGAGACCGGCGAACACGAGCGCGCTGCCCTCGAGCTCCTGCCGCACGAGCGCGGCGTCCCGGGCGTGGACCCCGGGGCTCAGCGGCTCGGCCAGCAGCGGGTCGCCGTCGTCCCAGATCAGCACGGCGCCGACGTCGTGGGCGGGGGCGTAGACGCTGGAGCGGTTGCCGACGACGATGCAGGGGGTGTCGGCGAGCAGCCGCAGATAGCTCGCGTAACGTTCGGGTCCCGAGCGACGGGCGTCGTCGCGGACGACGGCCGACTCCGGGACGCGGGTATCCAGGACCGTCAGCACATGCGCCTCGTCGCGATGGTCGGGGACGACGATGACGGCGCTGCGTCCGCTCGCGAGCGTCTCGACCGCGATCGCGACGAGCAGCTCGGCCCACGCGGGCACCTCGGCGCCGGGCCGCGGCGGTGCATCCAGAGCCACGCGCTCCCCGGCCGCAACCGCGTTCAGCAGGTCCGGATAGGCGCCCGCGACGCCCTGCGCCCAGGCGCGGTCGCCGTCGTCGACGACCGGCGCCTCGGGAGGCGGTGCGCTCGCCCACGCCTTCTCCGCCCTCACCATGCGCTTGGGGATGACGAGTCGCAGGATGTCGCTCGCCGAGCCGGCCGCGCGGTCGGCCGTCCGGCGTGCCGTGGCGTACAGCGCCGCCGGCAGGACGGCGACGGTCGAGACGACGTCCTCGAGCGAGGAGAGCGGGCGATCGCCGTCGTTCTCCTCGGCGAGGTCGACGAGATAGCCCTCGACGGTGCGCCCGACGGTCCGCAGCGGGACCTTCACACGCACACCGGGGTTCGCGCGGGCCACGAGCTCGTCCGGGACGAGGTAGTCGAAGAGCCGGTCGAGCTGGGGCAGCGGCGAATCGATGAGCACGCGCGCGACGCGGCGCGGGGCGGTGCTCACAGGCCGGCGGCGGCGCGCAGCTCCTCGACCCGGTCGGTGCGCTCCCACGTGAACTCGGGCAGCTCACGGCCGAAATGCCCGTATGCGGCCGTCTGGGCGTAGATGGGCCGGAGAAGGTCGAGACGGTCGATGATGGCCTGCGGGCGCAGATCGAAGACGTCCCGGATGGCGGCGGTGATGACCTCGTCGGAGACGGTCCCGGTTCCGAAGGTCTCGACGTACAGGCCGACGGGCGCCGCTCGACCGATCGCGTATGCCACCTGCACCTCGAGCCGCTCGGCGAGCCCGGCCGCCACGGCGTTCTTGGCGACCCATCTCATCGCATAGGCCGCCGATCGGTCGACCTTGGAGGGGTCCTTCCCGCTGAACGCCCCGCCGCCGTGGCGGGCGGCGCCGCCGTAGGTGTCGATGATGATCTTGCGGCCGGTCAGCCCGGCGTCCCCCTTCGGCCCGCCCGTGACGAACGGCCCCGCGGGGTTGATCACGTACTCGACGTTCGAGAGGTCGAGCCCGGTCTGCGCCAGGATCGGCTCGATGACCTCGGCCTGGACGGCCGCCCGCAGCGCGGCCAGCGAGATGTCGGGCTGGTGCTGGGTCGACAGCACGACCGTCTCGACGGTCTTCGGCGTCGCCCCGTCGTACCCGAGGGTCACCTGCGTCTTGCCGTCCGGGCGCAGGAACGGCAGCGCGCCGCTGCGGCGGGCGGAGGTCAGCCGCTCGGCGATGCGGTGGGCCGTCCAGATCGCGGTCGGCATGAGCTGGGGCGTCTCGTTCGTGGCGTAGCCGAACATGATGCCCTGATCGCCCGCCCCGAGCGCATCGGTCGGGTCGATCGATCCTTGCTCGCGATGCTCGAGCGCGTTGTCGACGCCGGCGGCGATGTCGGAGGACTGCTCGCCGATCGAGACCGTGACACCGCACGAGTCGCCGTCGAACCCGGTCTCGCTCGAGGTGTACCCGATGCGGTTGACCACGCCGCGGACGATGCCGGGGATGTCGGCGTACCCGTCGGTGCGGACCTCGCCGGCGACGTGCACGAGCCCCGTGGTCACGAGGGTCTCGACCGCCACGCGCGAACCCGGGTCGACGGCCAGGAGCGCGTCGAGGATGCTGTCGGAGATCTGGTCGCAGATCTTGTCGGGATGCCCCTCGGTGACGGACTCGGACGTGAACAGGCGCAGCGGGCTCATCGGGGCTCCCCAGAGACGTGACGGGACGGGATCGGTGTCGGGACGGCGAGAACGATTCTGCCCGCGGCCACCGACGTACGGCTGCCGCGGGCAGGAATGTGACGGCGCGAGACCGTCGGATCAGTCGAGCGAGCGGAGCCGCAGCTTGTCTTCGTGGATCTCGTGCATCGCGATGGTCAACGGCTTGTCCTCGACGGAGGAGTCCACGAGCGGACCGACGTTGTCGAACAGGTTGCCCTCGTGCAGGTCGGAGTAGTAGTCGTTGATCTGACGCGCACGCTTGGACGCGTAGATCACCAGCTGGTACTTCGAGTCGACCTTGTCGAGCAGGGCGTCGATGGGCGGGTCGATGATGCCTTCGTTGCTTCCGGCCATGGCGGATCCTTCCGGGATCGATGTGGTGGAGAGTCTGCTGCCGCGCTGTGCGAGCGCAGGCATCCTGCCATTCTACAGTGCGCGGGCTCGGGTGCCGCCGGCGACGCGGTCAGTGCGCGAGCGCGGCGACCTCGGCGGCCGCCCGGGGCACCGTGTCGTTGACGACGCGGAAGTCGAACTCGCCCTGCGAGGCCAGCTCGACCCGGGCGGTGCGCAGGCGGCGCGCCCGCTCCTCGGCGTCCTCGGTGCCGCGACCGACCAACCGGTCGACGAGTTCGTCCCAGCTGGGCGGCAGCAGGAACACCAGGGTGGCGTCGGGCGCCGCGGAGCGCACCTGGCGGGCGCCCTGCAGATCGATCTCGAGCAGCACGGTGCGGCCCGCTGCCAGCGCCGCGTCGATGGGCGCGCGGGGCGTGCCGTAGCGATGCCGGTTGTGGACGGTGGCCCACTCCAGCAGGGCGTCCGCGGCGATGAGCCGATCGAACTCGGCGTCGTCGACGAAGTAGTAGTGCTCGCCGTCGACCTCCCCGGGCCGCGGAGAGCGCGTCGTCGCCGAGACCGAGAGCATGATCTCGGGGTGGTTGTCACGGATGTGCGCGGCCACCGTGCCCTTCCCCACGGCCGTGGGACCTGCGAGCACCAGCAGCCGAGATCGTCCGGAGCGGGGCTGCGGCTCGGGGAGGCGCGCGTCGAGGAACGCCTGCAGGTCGACACGCTGCCGCGAGCCCAGGCCGCCCAGCCTCTTCACCGGCGAGATGTCGAGATCGGCGAGGATGCGGTCGCGCTTGTTCTCGCCGATCGCCGGGATGGCCGTGAGGAAATCGGTGATGCGCAGGGAACCGGCGGCCGAGTCCGGGTCGGCCCACGCTCGACGGAGCAGCTCCTGCGGCGAGATGACGCGCATCGCGACATCCTTCTTCAGGCTCGCGCGCTCGCGCCGCACGGCGACGGCACGACGCGACGCGGCGACCCGGTCGACCTCGGGCGGGTGGGGGCGCTCAGCCACGGGCTTCCTCCTCGGGTGCGGCCGCGAGCTCGTCGCGGTGGGCCTCGATCGCGGCACCGACGCCGTCGGGACCGGCGTCGAGGATGCTGCGGCTCGCGCTCGCGATGACACGGGGAGCGTGAGACCCGAAGACGGCCCTCACCTCGCGCAGTCCGACTCCCTGCGCACCGAAGCCGGGCGCGAGGATGGGCGCACCGCGGAGCGCATCGTCCGACAGGCCGAGCTCGCGGCGGTCGACGGTGGCTCCCACCACCAGGCCGACCGGACCGAGTCGGCCCGCCGCGCCGGCCCCCCGGTTGGCCCAGCCGACGCCGGTGGCGACCCAGTCGGCGACGGTCTGACCGCGGCCGGCGTCGACGACGGTCACCTCGGCCGACTGCAGACCGGCCGCCTCGGGATTGCTGGTCGCGGCGAGGACGAAGACGCCCTTGCCCGCGCGGGCGGCCGCGGTGATGACGCCGCGCAGCGAGCCGGGTCCGAGGTACGGGCTCACCGTGACCGCGTCCGCCTCGAGCGGCGCGCCGGGCTCGAGCCAGGCTGCCGCGTAGCCGTCCATCGTGCTTCCGATGTCGCCTCGTTTGGCGTCGGCGATCACGATCAGCCCCGCTTCGCGCGCAGACGCCTGCACGTCCTCCAGCGCTGCGAAGCCCGCAGAGCCGTAGCGCTCGAAGAACGCGACCTGGGGTTTGACGATGCCCACCCGACCTGCTGCGGCCTCGACCACCCGCAGACCGAACTCGCGGGCGCCGGCAGCCGAGGCCGGCAGCCCCCACCCCGCCAGCAGCGCGGCATGCGGGTCTATCCCCACGCACAGCCGGCCGTGGCGCTCGAACGCGCGCTCGAGGCGCTCACCGAATCCGATCACACGCGCGCCGCCCGCTCGCGGGCGTAGTCCTGCAGGCTCTTGACCGCGAAGCCCTCGCGCAGCACCGGGAGCGCGCTGACGGCCGCGCCGAGCACGGCCATCGTCGTGAACAGCGCCCGGTCGCCGGCGACGGCGGCCGCTCGGATCTCGTAGCCGTCGGCGCGGGCCACACCGCCCGAAGGGGTGTTCACCACCATGTCGATCTCGCCCGCATTGATCAGGTCGACGACGTTGCGCTCCCCCGACTGCTGGGTCTCGGAGTACTTGCCGACGACCTCGACCCGGATGCCGTTGCGGGCGAGGATCTCAGCGGTGCCCTCGGTGGCCACGAGCCGGAAGCCGAGCTCCTGCAGCCGGTGGGCCGGCAGGATCACCGCTCGCTTGTCGTCGTCGGCGACCGAGAGGAACACCGTGCCCGAGGTCGGCATCCCGCCGTAGGCGGCAGCCTGGCTCTTGGCGAAGGCGGTCGGGAAGTCGCGATCGATGCCCATGACCTCGCCGGTCGAGCGCATCTCGGGGCCGAGCACGGAGTCGACGGTCCGGCCGTCCGCGGTGCGGAACCGCTTGAACGGGAGCACGGCCTCCTTCACGGCGACCGGCGCGTCCAACGGCACGCGCGAGCCGTCCTCGACGGGAAGCAGGCCTTCACCCTTGAGCTCGGCGATCGTCGAGCCGGCCATGATGCGCGAGGCGGCCTTGGCGAGCGGGATGCCCAGCGCCTTCGACACGAACGGCACCGTGCGGCTCGCGCGGGGGTTGGCCTCGATGACGTAGAGCACGCCGGCCGACACCGCGAACTGCACGTTCAGCAGCCCGCGCACCCCGACGCCGCGGGCGATGGCGAGGGTCGCGTCCCGCACGCGGTCGATCTCGGTGCGTCCGAGCGACATGGGCGGCAGGGTGCAGCTCGAGTCGCCGGAGTGGATGCCGGCCTCCTCGAGGTGCTCCATGACTCCGCCGATGTAGAGCTCGTCACCGTCGAACAGCGCGTCGACGTCCAGCTCCACGGCGTCGTCGAGGAACCGGTCGACCAGCAGCGGCAGGCCCGGCCCGATGATGGCCTGGTCGGCCACGCGTACGAAGTAGTCGCGCAGGCTGTCGGTGTCGTAGACGATCTCCATGCCGCGTCCGCCCAGGACGAAGCTCGGGCGCACCAGCACCGGGTACCCGATCGACTCGGCCACCGTGACGGCACCCTCGACGTCGATCGCGGTGCCGTTGCGCGGGGCGACGAGGCCCGCGTCGTCGAGCAGGCGCGAGAACAGCTCGCGCTCCTCGGCGAGATCGATCGCGGCGGGCTGCGTGCCGAGGATCGTGTACCCGGCCGCCTCGATGCCCTTCGCGAGGCCGAGCGGCGTCTGCCCGCCGAGCTGGCAGACGACGCCGAGGATCGTGCCGGACTTCGCCTCGGCGTGCAGCACCTCGAGGACGTCCTCGAGGGTCAGGGGCTCGAAGTAGAGCCGGTCGCTGGTGTCGTAGTCGGTCGAGACCGTCTCGGGGTTGCAGTTGACCATGATCGTCTCGTAGCCGGCATCCGACAGCGCGAAGCTCGCGTGCACGCACGAGTAGTCGAACTCGACACCCTGGCCGATGCGGTTCGGGCCCGAGCCGATGATGACGACCTTCGTGCGCTCCGAGGGCGTCACCTCGGTCTCGGTGTCGTACGAGGAGTAGTGGTACGGCGTGAGCGCCGGGAACTCTCCGGCGCAGGTGTCGACCGTCTTGAACACCGGACGGATGCCGAGCCCGTGGCGGGCGCTGCGCACCTCGTCCTCCTCCAGGCCGCGCAGCTGCGCGATCTGCGCGTCGCTGAAACCGTGGTCCTTCGCGATCCGCAGGACGTGCTCGTCGAGCTCCGCGGCGCCGGCGACGAACTCGGCGACCTCGTTGATGAGGGCGATCTGATCGAGGAACCACGGATCGATCGCGGTGGCCTCGAACGCCTGCTCGGTCGTGGCCCCCTTGCGCATCGCCTGCTGCAGCACGACGATGCGGCCGTCGGTGGGCGTCTTCGCGATCTCGAGCAGTTCCTCCGCGGATCGCGTCTCGTCGCCCCAGTGGAAGCTCGACCCGCGCTTCTCGAGCGAGCGGAGCGCCTTCTGCAGGGCCGTGGCGTAGTTGCGTCCGATCGCCATCGCCTCGCCCACCGACTTCATGGTGGTCGTCAGCGTGGTGTCGGCGGCGGGGAACTTCTCGAAGTTGAACCGGGGCACCTTCACCACGACGTAGTCGAGCGTGGGCTCGAAGCTCGCCGGCGTCACCTTGGTGATGTCGTTCGGGATCTCGTCGAGGCGGTACCCGATGGCGAGCTTGGCGGCGATCTTCGCGATCGGGAAGCCGGTCGCCTTCGACGCGAGAGCCGACGAGCGCGAGACGCGCGGGTTCATCTCGATGACGATGATGCGCCCCGTGGCCGGGTCGACGGCGAACTGGATGTTGCACCCGCCCGTGTCCACCCCGACGGCGCGGATGATGTCGATTCCGATGTCGCGGAGCTTCTGGTACTCGCGGTCGGTGAGGGTGAGCGCCGGGGCGACGGTGATCGAATCGCCGGTGTGCACGCCGACGGGGTCGACGTTCTCGATCGAGCACACGACGACGGTGTTGTCGGCCGTGTCGCGCATGAGCTCGAGCTCGTACTCCTTCCACCCGAGGATCGACTCCTCGAGCAGCACCTCGGTGGTGGGCGAGTCGCGCAGGCCTGCGCCGGCGATGCGGCGCAGGTCGTTCTCGTCGTAGGCGAAGCCCGACCCGAGACCGCCCATGGTGAACGAGGGGCGCACGACGAGCGGGTAGCCGAGCTCGGCGGCACCGGCGAGCACCTCGTCCATCGTGCGGCAGATGCGGCTGTCGGCCACGTCCGCACCCGAGTCCAGCACGAGCTGCTTGAAGATCTGGCGGTCCTCGCCCTTGTTGATCGCCTCGAAGTTCGCACCGATCAGTTCGATGTCGTACTTCTCGAGGATGCCGTTCTTGTGGAGGTCGATGGCCGCGTTGAGCGCGGTCTGGCCGCCGAGGGTCGGCAGGATCGCGTCGGGGCGCTCCTTGGCGATGATCGTCTCGATGACCTGCCAGGTGATCGGCTCGATGTAGGTGGCATCGGCGAAGTCGGGGTCGGTCATGATCGTCGCCGGGTTGGAGTTGACGAGGATGACGCGCACGCCCTCCTCGCGCAGGACCCGGCAGGCCTGGGTGCCGGAGTAGTCGAACTCGCAGGCCTGGCCGATGACGATCGGGCCGGACCCGATGACGAGGACGCTGTGGATGTCGTCGCGCTTGGGCATCAGTTGTCGTTCTCCTGGTTCGCGACGACGAGGTCGCGGAAGCGGTCGAAGAGGTAGTTGGCGTCGTGGGGACCGGCCGCGGCCTCGGGGTGGTACTGCACCGAGAAGGCGGGCAGATCGAGGGCGCGCAGTCCCTCGACGACGTTGTCGTTGAGCCCCACGTGGCTCACCTCGACGCGGCCGTAGCCGGCCGGGCTGTCGGTGACGCCCTCGGTGGGCGCATCGACGGCGAATCCGTGGTTGTGCGCCGTGATCTCGACGCGGCCCGTCTGCTTGTCGAGCACCGGCTGGTTGATCCCGCGGTGGCCGAACGGGAGCTTGTAGGTGCCGAAGCCGAGCGCACGCCCGAGCAGCTGGTTGCCGAAGCAGATGCCGAAGAACGGCAGCCGGGAGTCGAGCACATCGCGCAGGAGCGCGACGTGGTGATCGGATGCCGCGGGGTCGCCCGGACCGTTGGAGTAGAACACCGCGACCGGGTCGATGGCGCGCAGCTGGTCGATCGTGACGTTCTGGGGCAGGACATGCACATCGAAGCCGCGCGCCGCGAGGTTGTCGACCGTCGCCTGCTTCACGCCGAGGTCGAGCACGGCGAGGTTGCCGATGCGCTCCCCCGTGGCCGCCGTCACCTCGGCCGATGCCACCGAGACCTCGGCCGAGAGATTGCGGCCGCTCATCTGCGGTGCCTCGCGCACGATGCGCAGCTGCTCGTCGGGATCGATGTCGGCGGCGTCGCCGCTGAAGACGCCGCCGCGCATGGACCCGGCCGAGCGCAGCACGCGCGTGACCGCCCGGGTGTCGATGCCGCTGATGCCGACGATGCCGTCCTGCTCCAGAGATTCGTCGAGGGAGTTCTCGGAGCGCCAGTTCGACACGACGCGCGCCGGGTCGCGCACGATGTACCCGGCCACCCAGATGCGTCGGGACTCGACGTCCTCGGCGTTCATGCCGGTGTTCCCGATGTGCGGTGCCGTCTGCAGGACGATCTGACCGGCGTACGAGGGATCGGTGAGCGTCTCCTGGTACCCGGTCATGCCGGTGGCGAAGACGACCTCGCCGAGTGTGGTGCCGCGAGCGCCGTAGGCGCGTCCGACGTGGCGGGATCCGTCCTCGAGCACGAGAACGGCGGGGTCGCGGGTGAACAGGGTCACGCGTCGCCTCCTGGGGTCTGGGTGGGGGTCAGAACGGATCGGATGGCCTCGGCCAGGGCGCGGGCCGAGGCGGTCTGGGGCCGGAAGTAGCTGTCGACGACGCTCTCGCCGTCGATCCGCCAGCACAGGCGGGTCAGGCCCTGCTTCTCGACCACGCGGTCGATGGCGACCGTCGCCTGGTCGACGGAGACGATGCGGTCGGCCCGGATGAACAGGCGCGGCTGCCCGGTCAGGTCGATCGCGACGCCCGGCGCTGCGCCGCCGGCGACGATGACGTCGACCCGGGAGCGGAAGCCCAGACCGCGGATCGCGAGGCGCTCCAGCGGCTCGTCGTGGCGCGTCGTGGCGACGTAGAGGCCCGAAACGGAGGCGGTCTCGACCGCGCCGACGGGCAGTTCGCCCACGGGAGCGACGAGCCCGCCGTCGCGTCGAGTACGTCGTCGCCAGGCCCAGACGCCCAGGGCCAGCAGCACGAGTGCGACGGCGACCATGACCAGCAGGGCGCCCTCGCGGGTCATGCGAGCGCTCCCGGCTCGGCCAGGAGCGCGCCGTCGGCCACGGTGGGGACTCCGCCGAAGAAGGTCCATCGCACCTCCCCGGGCAGCTCGCGGCCGAGGTAGGGCGAGTTGACGCTGCGCCCGCGCAGATCGGCATCCGTGAACGGGCGCACGGGGCGGGGGTCGTACAGCGTCAGCGACGCGGGCTGTCCGGGTGCGATCGGCGTGCCGGCGCCGGGCAGGCGCCCGATGCGGGCCGGCGCCGTCGACATGACCCGGGCGACGTCCTCCCACGTGAGCATCCCGGTGTCGACGACGGCCTGCTGCACGACGCGCAGCGCCGACTCCAGGCCGACCATGCCGTTGGCCGCCGCCGCCCACTCGCAGCTCTTGGCCTCGGCGGGGTGGGGGGCGTGGTCGGTCGCGACGATGTCGATCGTGCCGTCGGCGAGGCCCTCGCGCACCGCGAGCACGTCCTCGTCGCGCCGCAGCGGCGGGTTGACCTTGAACCGTGCGTCGTACCCGCGCACCAGCTCTTCGGTCAGCAGCAGATGGTGGGGCGTCACCTCCGCGGTCACGTCGACACCGCGCTTCTTGGCCCACCGGATGATGTCGACCGAGCCGGCGGTCGAGAGGTGGCACACGTGCAGCCGGGAGCCGACGTGCTCGGCCAGCAGCACGTCGCGGGCGATGATCGATTCCTCCGCCACCGCGGGCCATCCGGCCAGCCCGAGCTCGGCCGAGACCGTGCCCTCGTTCATCTGGGCGCCCTCGGTCAGCCGCGGGTCCTGCGCGTGCTGGGCGACGACGCCGTCGAACGACTTCACGTACTCGAGCGCGCGCCGCATGATCAGCGGGTCGAAGACGCAGAAGCCGTCGTCGCTGAAGACGCGGACCCGCGCCCGCGAGGACGCCATCGCGCCGAGCTCGGCGAGGCGCTCGCCCTTCTGCCCGATGGTCACCGCGCCGATCGGCTGCACGTGCGCGAAGCCGGCGGCCTCGCCGAGGGCGAGCTCCTGCTCGACGACGCCGGCGGTGTCGGCCACCGGCGAGGTGTTGGGCATCGCGAACACGGTGGTGAAGCCGCCGGCCGCGGCGGCGCGCGTGCCGGTGAGGATCGTCTCGGAGGCTTCGTAGCCGGGCTCCCGCAGGTGTGTGTGCAGGTCGACCAGACCGGGCAGGGCGATCAGCCCGTCGGCGTCGACGAGGGAGGCCCCGGCCGCGCTCAGCCCGGTGCCCGTCTCGACGATGCGTCCGTCGACGACGACGATGTCGGTCGCGGCGCCGCCGCTCGGTCGTGCTCCGCGGATGAGGAAGCTCTCGCTCATCGTCCGTCCTCCTCAGCTTCGATGCGCTCGCCCGCCAGCAGCAGGTAGAGCACGGCCATCCGCACCGAGACGCCGTTCGCCACCTGCTCGAGCACGGTCGAGCGCGGCGAATCGGCAGCGGCGGCGGAGATCTCCATCCCCCGGTTCATCGGGCCGGGGTGCAGCACAATGCTATCGGCCGGAAGCGCCCCCAAGCGCGCGGCGTCCAGCCCCCACGTGCGGGAATACTCCCGTTCAGTGGGGAAATACGCGGCGTTCATGCGTTCGAGCTGGATACGCAGCATCATGAGCGCGTCGGGGCCGTCGGCGATGGCGTCGTCGAGGTCGTAGACGACCCGCACCGGCCAGGCCGAGACGTCCTGGGGTACGAGGGTGGGCGGGGCGACGAGGGTCACCTCCGCGCCGAGCGTCGTGAGCAGCCACACGTTCGAGCGGGCCACGCGAGAGTGCAGCACATCGCCGACGATGGTGACCCGGAGCCCGGCGAGATCCCGCCCGCGGCTCGCGTCGCCGAAGAACCGCTTGCGCACGGTGAAGGCGTCGAGCAGAGCCTGGGTGGGGTGGGCGTGGGTGCCGTCGCCGGCGTTGACCACGCCCGCGCTGATCCATCCGCTCGTGGCGAGGGTGTGCGGTGCGCCCGACGCGCCGTGCCGGATGACGACCGCGTCGGCACCCATCGCCTGCAGCGTCTGCGCGGTGTCCTGGAGCGATTCGCCCTTGGACACCGACGAGCCCTTCGCCGAGAAGTTGATGACGTCGGCGGACAGGCGCTTCGCCGCCGCCTCGAACGAGATGCGGGTGCGCGTCGAGTCCTCGAAGAAGAGGTTGACGACGGTCTTGCCCCGCAGCGTCGGGAGTTTGCGCACCTCGCGGTGCTGCGTAGCGGCCATGTCCTCCGCCACGTCGAGGATGCGCAGCGCGTCGGTTCGGCCGAGTCCCTTGGTGTCGAGCAGGTGCCTCATGAGCCGATCGTCACCTCCTCGATGCCGTCCGCCTCGCGCAGCCGCACGTTCACGCGCTCGTCGCGGGCGCTCGGCAGGTTCTTGCCGACGAAATCCGGGCGGATCGGGAGCTCGCGGTGGCCGCGGTCGATCAGGGTCGCCAGCCGCACGGCGGCGGGCCGGCCGATGTCCTGCAGCGCATCGAGCGCGGCGCGGATGGACCGCCCCGAGAACAGCACGTCGTCGACGAGGACGACCGTCCGTCCGTCGATGCCTCCGGCGGGGATCTCGGTCGGCTGCGGCGCGCGCGTCGGATTGCGGTGCAGATCGTCGCGGTACATCGTCACGTCGAGCGCACCGACCGGTACGGGAACGCCGGAGATGTCGGCGAGGATCGCGCCGATGCGGGCGGCGAGCGGGACGCCTCGACGAGGGATGCCGAGGATCACGAGCTCTGCGGGGCCCCGGTTGGACTCGAGGATCTCGTGCGAGATCCGCGTCAGGGCCCGGGCGATGTCGGCTTCATGCAGCACGGTTCGCGTGCTCATCCGCCGCTCCCTTCTCCGCCTCACGGGACGGTGTTAAAGGTTGCTGGGTGCGGCGCCCATCCTAGCGCCCGCAGCGCCCTCCGGTCACATCGGATGCGTCTCCAGCCCGGGTGCGGGAGGGGCTGTTACGCTCGTCGAAATTCCATGACTGCATCGACCGACGTCCCCATCGCACCGGACGCTCATCCGCACGCGGCGACGAACGGCTCAGCCGTGGCGCCCGTCGCGACGGGCCGCGCCGGTGCGAAGGCTATCCTCCTCGGCGAGCACGCCGTCGTCTACGGGCGTCCGGCCATCGCGATCCCGGTGCGTGCGCTGGGCGCTCGTGCCGAGGCGCGGCCCGCCGTCGCAGAACCCCGCCTGTCGAGCGCCCTCTACCACGGGGCGATCTCGCGGGCGCCCGAACGCCTCGGGGTGACCTTGACGGCGCTGTCGGCCGCGCTCGAGGCCGCGGGCGGCCGCGCCGTGCCCGTCGACATCGCGATCGAGAGCAGCATCCCCGCCGAGCGCGGCCTCGGCTCGAGTGCCGCGGTCTCGGCTGCGGTCATCGAGGCGACGCTCCGCGCCTGCGGCGTGACGGTCGACGACGAACGCCTCCACGAGCTCATCCAGACCGCCGAGCGCGCCGCCCACGGCTCACCCAGCGGACTGGACGCCCGCACGGTCCGCGCGCGGGCCGCGGTGTGGTTCGACGGCGGACGCATCGAACCCGTCAGCGTCGGGCGCGACCTCACCTTCGTCATCGCCGACAGCGGCGTACGCGGGCGCACGCGCGAAGCGGTGGCCGCCGTCGCCGCTCGCCGCCACGACGACCCGGAGGGGGTCGAGGCCGCCCTCGACGAGCTGGGAACGCTCGCCACCGCCCTGCGCCGGGACGTCTCGTCGGGCGCGCGGGACGACATCGGCGCGGCCATGAGCCGGGCGCACGTGCTGCTGGACGGGCTCGGCGTCGGCGACCCGGCGCTGGACCATCTCGTGCGCGCGGCCATGTCTGCGGGCGCGCTCGGGGCCAAGCTCACCGGCGGCGGCCGCGGCGGCTGCGTCCTGGCCCTCGCACCCGATCTGGATGCCGCGGCCGCACTCAGCGACCGACTCACCCGCGCCGGCGCCGCCGCGGTCTGGACCACCACCGTCGAAGGAGCGGCATGACCTCCGCGACCGCCACCGCGCACCCCAACATCGCCCTCGTGAAGTACTGGGGCAAACGCGACAGCGACCTGAACCTGCCGGCGACCGGCAGCCTGTCGATGACGCTCGACATCTTCCCCACCACGACGACCGTCACCGTCGACGACGCGGCCGACGGCGACGTGCTCGTGTTCGGCGGCGTGATGCGCTCCGACGGTCCGGCGCAGCGCGTCACACGCTTCCTCGACCTCGTGCGCCAGCTGGCCGGCAGCGATCGTTTCGCGCGGGTGGAGACGGCGAACACCGTGCCGTCGGCCGCCGGGCTCGCGTCGTCGGCCTCGGGCTTCGCGGCTCTCGCCCTCGCCGCGTCCGCTGCGTACGGGCTCGACCTCGACGTCCCCGCCTTGAGCCGGCTCGCGCGACGGGGTTCCGGCTCTGCTTCGCGCTCGATCATCCCGGGGTTCGCGGTGTGGCACGCGGGCGACGACGACACGACGTCGTTCGCCGAGCCCCTCGACGCCCCCGACCTCGCGATGGTCGTGGCGATGGTCGAGAAGCGCGAGAAGCCGGTGTCCAGCCGTGAGGCGATGCGTCGCACGATCCTCACCTCGCCGTACTACCGCGCGTGGGTGGAGTCGACCGCGGAGACCCTCGATGCCGCCGTGCTGGCGTGTGCCGACGGCGACGTCGACCGGCTGGGGCGCATCACCGAGGTCAACGCGCTGCGCATGCACGCCCTCATCCAGTCGTGCGATCCTCCGATCCGATACCTGACGCCGGTGAGTGTGGAGATCTTCGACCGCGTGGCCGCGCTGCGCGAGAGCGGAGTCGGCGCATGGGCCACGGCCGATGCCGGCCCCAACGTCGTGGTGCTGACCCGCCCGGACGACGTGCCCGCCGTCACCGCCGCCCTCTCCGGCCTCGCCGAGCTCGCCGTGGCGCGCCCGGGTCCGGCGGCCGCGCTGACCGGGCGGGCGCACGGGTGAGCGTGCCCACCCAGCCGGACGCCATCGTCGTCCGAGCACCGGGGAAGCTCTTCGTCGCGGGCGAGTACGCCGTCGTCTCACCCGGCGAGCCGTCGGTGCTGATCGCGGTGGACCGCTACCTCACCGTCTCGCTGACCCGGGGCGTCGACGCCGGCAGCATCCACTCGCCGGAGTACGGCCGGATGCCGGTGCGCTGGACGCACGGCGCCGACGGCCTGACCCTCGACCGCGAGCACCACCCCTACGACTACGTGATCGCTGCGATCGAGGTCGCCGAGCGGTTGCGCGCCGAACGCGGGATCGAGCCGCGATTCTTCGACTTGCGCATCGACAGCGGCCTGGACGACCCGAGCGGACGGAAGTTCGGACTCGGATCGTCGGCGGCCGTCACGGTGGCCACCATCGCCGCGATCGATGCGTTCTACGGTCTCGGACTGGGCCTGCGCGGGCGATACGAGCTGGCGATGCTCGCCACCATCGCCGTCGCCCCCAACGCCTCGGGCGGCGATGTCGCGGCCAGCACCTACGGCGGCTGGATCGGCTACCGCTCGCCCGACCGCGACCGCCTGCGAGCGGCTCGAGCCCAGATCGGCGTCGACGCGATGCTGGGCTCGGAGGTCTGGGCCGACACCGAGATCGTGCGCCTGGAGCCGCCCGCCGGTCTCGACCTGCTCGTGGGCTGGACGGGGCACCCCGCCTCGACGGAGCGCCTCGTGAGCGGCGTCTCGCGGGGCACGAGCGCGACCGGACCCGACCAGGCCGCGTTCCTGTCGGCCTCGCGCGAGTGCGTCGGCGACCTGTGGCGCGCCCTCTCGCCCGCGGCATCCGGCGACCCGGTCGAACCGGCCGACGATCAGCTGGCGCTCCGCGCGATCCGGCGTAATCGTCGGCTGCTCCAGCATCTGGGTGAGCGCTCAGGCGTCACCATCGAGACCGACCGGCTGCGCATCCTCTGCGACGCGGCGGAAGGCATCGGGGCGGCGGCAAAGCCCTCGGGCGCCGGCGGCGGCGACTGCGGCATCGTGCTCGCTCCCGCCGACGCGGACGTGGCCGGGATGCTGCGCACCTGGGAGACCAACGACATCCGACACCTCACGATCGGCGTGCACCCGCCCGAAGGAGAGAACAATGACGGCTGAGCGCTCCTCCGAACGCAAGGACGACCACGTCCGTCTCGCCGACGCCCAGCAGCGCGAGGCCCCGCGCCCGAACGGCTGGGACGATGTGACCTTCGTCCACCACGCCCTGGCGGGCGTCGACGCGGATCGGGTCGACCTCGGCGTCGAGGTCGCCGGGAAGCGCTGGGCCCTGCCGTTCTACGTCAACGCCATGACGGGGGGCAGCGCGTCGACGGGAGTCATCAACCGCGACCTCGCGATCGCGGCACGCGAGACCGGCGTCGCCATCGCGTCTGGCTCGCTGAGCATCGCCCTGGACAACCCCGAGCTGCTCGGCACCTTCCGCGTCATCCGCGACGAGAACCCGGACGGCTTCGTCATGGCCAACGTCGGCATCGAGCGCGGGCCCGACGACGCTCGTCGCGCCGTCGACGCCCTCGGCGCCGACGCGCTGCAGGTTCACGTCAACGCGGTGCAGGAGACGGTGATGCCCGAGGGCAGCCGCTCCTTCTCGAGCTGGCCCGCCTCCCTCGAGGCGATCGTCGCGGGCGTGGACGTGCCCGTCGTGGTCAAGGAGGTCGGTTTCGGTCTGAGCGCTGCGACCCTCACGCGGCTGGCGGACATGGGCGTGCGATACGCCGATGTGTCCGGCGTCGGCGGCACCGACTTCGTCCGTGTCGAGAACGACCGCCGCGCCGGTCGCGATTACGCGTACCTCGCGGGCTGGGGCCAGTCGGCCGTGGAGTGCCTGCTGGAGGCGCCGCTGCACGCTCCGACGCTGTTCGCGTCGGGGGGTGTGCGCACCCCGCTCGACGTCGCACGGGGGCTCGCGCTCGGCGCCCGCGCCGTCGGCGCGTCCGGGTCGTTCCTCTCGGTCGTCATCGACGGCGGCGCCGAGGCGCTGATCTCCCGGATCCGGGAATGGTCTGACCACCTCGCTGCGTTGCATTCACTGGTGGGGGCGACCACTCCCGAAGCCCTTCGCCATACCGACCTGATCGTCCGAGGTCGCGCCGCCGATTTCGCGCGCGCCCGCGGCGTCGATCTCGACAGCCTGGCGCGACGCGCCGGCGGGAAGGACGCGCGATGAGCGCCGAGTTCACCCCCATCCCCCTGCGCTGGGTCGGCCCGCTGCGATTGACCGGCGACGTCGAGACCGAGCAGGATGTGCCGCTGGCCACGTACGAGTCGCCCCTGTGGCCCTCCGTCGGACGCGGCGCCCGCATCTCCCGCCTCGTCGACGACGGCATCCGCGTGACGGTCGTCGACGAGAGGATGACGAGGTCCTCGCTGTTCGTCGCCGAGAGCGCCGCCGCCGCCGTCGCCGCCTCGCGCGCGATCGGCGCGCGTTTCGACGACCTCGCCGCCGCGGTCTCGGAGCGCAGCAGGCACGCGCGCCTGATCGACCTCGACACCGAGATCGTCGGCAACCTGCTGTACCTGCGCTTCGCGCTGACCACCGGCGACGCCTCGGGTCACAACATGGTCACCCTCGCCGCCGAGACTCTGATGGAGCGCGTCCTGTCGTGGCACCCCGAGCTGTCGTACGGCTCGATCTCGGGCAACTACTGCACCGACAAGAAGGCCACCGCCGTCAACGGCATCCTCGGTCGCGGCCGGAGCGTCATCGCCGAGATCCTCATCCCCGCCGAACTCGTCGACAAGCAGCTCCGATCGACCGCCCAGCGGATCGTCGACCTCAACGTGCAGAAGAACCTCGTCGGATCCACCATCGCAGGCGCACTGCGCTCGGCCAACGCCCACTACGCCAACATGCTGCTGGCCTTCTACCTGGCGACGGGCCAGGACGCCGCGAACATCGTCGAGGGCTCTCAGGGATTCACGTGGGCCGAGGTGCGCGGCGACGGCGACCTGTACTTCTCGTGCACACTCCCCCACCTGATCGTCGGGACGGTCGGCAACGGCAAGGACCTGCCCGCCGTCGACGATGCGCTGACCCGACTCGGGTGCCGCGAGGATCGCGCACCCGGCGAGAACGCCCGACGGCTGGCTAGCCTCATCGCCGCCACCGTCCTCTGCGGCGAGCTCTCCCTGCTCGCCGCCCAGACCAACCCTGGGGAGCTGATGCAGTCGCACCTGCTCCTCGAGCGCCGGAAGGACTCCTCGAAGTGACCACCATCGGAATCCACGACCTCGCCGTCGCGACCGCCTCGCACGTCGTCGAGCTCGACGACCTCGCCGAACGCGCCGGCATCGACCCCGCGAAGTTCCGCGTCGGACTCGGCCAGGAGCAGATGAGCATCCCCGGCCTCGACGAGGACATCGTCACGATGGGAGCCGCGGCCGCGCAGCGCATCATCGACCGTCACGGAGTCGACGGCATCCGCACCCTGTTCTTCGCGACCGAGACCGGCATCGATCAGTCCCGCGCTGCCGGTGTCCACGTGCACGAGCTCCTGGACCTCCCCCGCTCCGTGCGCGTCGTCGAGTTGAAGCAGGCCTGCTACTCGGCGACCGCGGCCCTGCAGGCAGCCGCAGGCCTCATCGCGCGCAACCCGGGCGAGCGCGTGCTGGTCATCGCCAGCGACGTCGCCCGGTACGAGCTCGACACCGCGGCCGAGCCGACGCAGGGCGCGGGCGCGGTCGCCTTCCTGGTGTCTGCCGATCCCGCGCTCGCGGTGCTCGAGCTCGCCGCCGGCGTGCACACGGCCGAGGTGGACGACTTCTGGCGGCCCAACGACAGCGTCACGGCCGTCGTCGACGGCAAGCTGTCGGTCAGCGCCTACCTCGACGGTGTCGCGGGCGCGTGGGACGACTACCGTTCGCGCGGGGGTGTGGACATCGCCGACATCGACTGGTTCTGCCACCACCAGCCGTTCACCAAGATGGCCGTCAAGGCGCATCGGGCGCTCGGCCAGCACGTCGGCGTGGAACTCGATCCCGAGCTGGTGACCGCGACGACGGGCTACAACCGCCGTATCGGCAATTCCTACACCGCGTCGCTCTACATGGCCCTCGCGGCGCTCTTGGACGGCGAGAACGACCTGGCCGGATCGCGCATCGGTCTGTTCAGCTACGGCTCCGGTTCGGTGAGCGAGTTCTTCACCCTCGTCGTCCAGCCCGGTTACCGCGAGGCGACGCGCGGCGCCGAGACCGAGGCGATCCTCGCGGCTCGGACACCGGTCGACGTCCCCACCTACCGGGATCTGCACGACGCCGCGCACCGCGACAGCACCGTCGACGTCGAGATCGAGCCCGCCTCCGCGGGGCCGTTCCACTTCGCCGGGCTGGCGGGTCGGGCGCGCCGGTACGGCCGCGACTGACCGGCCACGAGCGACGAGCTCCCGCACACAGCTCACGCAACAGGGAAGGGCCCCGGCTGATCAGCCGGGGCCCTTCCCTGTTGCGGTGACGCCGCCGCGCCTGACTCAGCCCTGCTCGCCCAGCTCCAGCAGTCGGGCGATGGCCGCCGTCAGCTTGGCGTCGGCCTCGCCGTACGCCGCCCAGTCGGCGTTCTGCATCGCCGTGTTGCGCTCGGCGAGGGCGTCGCGGGCCTGGTCGAGCGCCTGCTGGTAGTCGAGGCTCGGGACGGTCGGCGCGGTAGTCCCGCCGTCTTCGCCGGGCGTGGTCGGCGCCGGGGTCGGAGTGGTCCCCTCCTCGCCGGGTACGGGATCGGGCACGACGTCGGTGTCTCCGGTGCTCGCACCCGAGTCACCGCGGAAGAGCACGTCGAGCGCCTCCTGGAGCGTGTTCTCGAACGCGACCTCGTCACCGAAGCCCACGAGAACCTTCTGCAGCGTCGGGAGCTTGGTGGCACCGGAGGACTGCACGAAGACCGGCTGCACGTAGAGCAGCCCGCCGCCGACCGGGAGCGTCAGCAGGTTGCCGTTGATGACCTCCGACTGGCCCTGCTGCAGGATGTTGGAGAACGACGACACCTCGGGATCGGCGTCGAACGTGTTCTGCACCTGTCCGGGGCCGGCGACCGGGGTCTCGGCGTTGATCTCGAGCATCCGGAGCTTGCCGTACTCTCCGCTGACGGTTCCCGCCTCGGCACCGGCGTCGGAGTCGACCGACAGATAACCCATCAGGACGTTCCGGGTGTCCTGTCCACCGGGGATGAACGACGAGAACATCGAGTACGACGGAGCCTCCTGCCCCGGCATCTTCATCGTCAGGTAGTAGGGCGGCTGGAGCTGGGTGTCCTGCTGCGGGTCGTTCGGGGTCTTCCACGCGTTGTCGCGCGAGTAGAACGACTGGGCGGTGTCGACGTGGTAGGTGCCGAGCATGGCGCGCTGCACCTTGAACAGGTCGGTCGGGTAGCGCACGTGGCTCATCAGGTCGCCGCTCATCTCGCTGATGGGCCGCAGCGTGCTCGGGTAGACCTTCTGCCATGTCTGGAGCAGGGGGTCCTCCGCGTCCCAGGCGTAGAGGGTCACCTCGCCCGAGTATGCGTCGACGGTCGCCTTCACCGAGTTGCGGATGTAGTTGATGTTGTCCAGAGCGACGCGCGGCTGCGGGTTGGACGAGTCGGAGATCGCGTCGCTGAGGCTGACGATCGACGAGTACGGGTAGTTCGCGCTCAACGTGTAGCCGTCCACGATCCAGACGATGCGCCCGTCGACCACCGAGGGGTAGGGGTCGTTGTCGAGCTCCAGGTAGGGAGCGACCTTCTGCACGCGCTCAGCCGGCGACCGGTCGTAGAGGATCTGCGAGTCCTCGTTGATCGCATCCGAGAACAGGATGTCGGTCGACTGGAACTTCAGCGAGTAGATGAGGCGGTGGAAGACGTCCCCGATCGAGGGGCCGCCCTCGCCGTCGAACGTCGTCTTCGTCTGGCTCTCGCCCTCCTGGCCGCGCGGATAGTCGAGTTCGATGGGCGAGGTGCCCTCCGGAGCGCCGACGATCGAGTACGTGGGAGAGAACTCGCCGAAGTAGACCCGGGGCTCGTACTCCTGCTCGAGGGTGAGCTCGCCGGATGCCGGGATACCACGCTCGACGAAGACGGGGTTGCCGTCGGCGGTGCGCTCGTTGCCCTTGGCGGCGACCATGCCGTAGCCGTGGGTGTAGACCAGGGTCGTGTTGTACCACGAGGCGGCGTCGCCGAGCTGGTTGACGTTGAGCTCGCGCACCGACACGACGGTGTCCTGCGACTCGCCGTCGATCTCGTAGCGGTCGACGTCGAGGGGTTCGGCGAACTGGTAGTAGGAGCGGTACTGCTCGATCTGACGCACCGTGGGGCCGATGATGGCCGGGTCCATGATGCGGATCGAGGCGGTGGTGTCGGCGTCGGCGCGCAGCTGACCGGGCTCGACGTCGGTGACCGCCTCGAAGTCGGTCTTCTCGAGGCCGTCGATGCCGTAGGCCGCCTTGGTGCCCTCGATGTTGCGCTCGTAGAACTGCGACTCGAGGGTCAGCTGATTCGGTCGGACCTGCACGTTGTCGACGAACCACGGGTAGGCGATGCCGACGACGAGGGACGAGACGATGAGCAGACCGGTGCCGATGAGGGGGTAGCGCCAGCGGCCGATCACAGCGGTGACGAAGAATGCGACGGCGACGATGCCCGCGGCGATCGCCAGGATCGCCTGCCCGGGGATGACGGCGTTCACGTCGACGTAGGCGGCACCGGTGATGCGGTCGTTGGGGGTCACCAGGGTCCGGTAGCGATCGAGCCAGAGGCTCGCGCCCTGCACGAGCAGGTACACGCCCGCGAGGATGGCGATCTGGATGCGCGCCGACTTCGAGATGCGCAGCTCGCGCTGACCGACGCGCACCGAGCCGTACAGGTACGACACCAGAGCGGTGACGAGGAGGCAGACGATGACGATCGCCGAGACGAACCCGATGGCGGCCGAGAGGAACGGCATCGTGAAGAGATAGAACCCGGTGTCGAGGTTGAACTGCGGGTCCGTGACCCCGGTGGTCACGCCGTTGAACCACAGCGCCACGGTCTCCCACTGCGCCGAGGCGGCGAAGCCTGCGAAGAAGCCGAAGAAGGTCGGGATGCCCCACATGCCGAGGCGGCGGAGCGGTTCGACGACCTCCTGGTAGCGGTCGAGCTGCGAGCTCAGCCGCGCGTAGACGGGACGCAGCCGGTAGGCGAGCTGGATCGACAGCCACACCGGAACCGCCATCGCGACGAAGCCGACGACGAACATCAGGGCCCGCGCGGTCCACTGTGTGACGAGGACGTTGTCGAAACCGAGCTGGCGGAACCACAACCAGTCGGCGTAGAGGCTCGCGAAGATGAAGAAGGCCACCACGACGGCCGCGATGACGGCGAGGGTGATGGCTATGGCGCGGCGGGATCTGCTGGGTGTGGCCGGGTTCGGCGCTGAGGTCGTGGTCACCTCTCCATCCTAGGCGCCGCCCTGCTGGGGGGACGCCGAGCGCTCAGCCCGTCGTGCAGGTCGGGAGCGCGTCGAGGTCGCCGCCGGCGGTCACGGTCTCGATCGCCGCCAGCGCATCGTCGAGGTCGGCGACGGAGAAGACCCGCAGCCCGTCCGGGACGTGCCCGACGACCTCGTTGCAGTTGCGCTCGGGAGCGAGGAACCAGTCGGCGCCGGCATCCTTCGCTCCGTAGAGCTTCTGCCGGATGCCGCCGATCGGCCCCACCGTACCCTCGGCGTCGATGGTGCCCGTTCCGGCGAATCTTTCGCCGGAGGTCAACTCACCGGGGGTGAGGGTGTCGATGATGCCCAGCGCGAACATCATGCCGGCGCTCGGGCCGCCGACGTTGTCGAGCTGGAGGGTGACCTCGATCGGGAAGTCGAAATCCTGCGCGATCGTCACGCCGATGGCCCACCGGGTCTCGCCGTCGATGGTCACCTCGGCCGGCGTCACCTCCTGCTCGATCGTCTCGGCGCCCCGCTCGACCGTCAGGGCGACAGGGGCGCCGTCGCCGGCGCCGATCGCATCCCGCAGCGCGGCCGTCGTGGTGACCGGTCGGCCGTCGACCGCTCGGATGATGTCGTTCTGCTCCAGGATGCCCTGGGCGGGCGAGTCGTCGGTGAGCTGGAAGACGCGCACGAGCGACTCGACGTCGTAGCCGAGCTCGGTCAGGGCCGCCGCCGTGGCCTCCTTCTGCGAGTCGACCATCAGCGCGGCGTTCTCGTCGTTGCGCTGCTCGGTCGTCACCCCGTCGGGGAAGATGTCGTCGATCGGAACGACGGCACGGGACGGGTCGAACCAGGCGCCCGCCAGCTCGAACCACGAAGGCGTCCGTTCGCGGTTTCCGAGGACCTCGACGGTCAGCAGGTCCAACGAGCCGGAGGTCGGGTAGGTCTCCGCGCCCGACACGCTGATCAGCGGCCGCTCGTCGCCGTCGCCGGTGGTGACGCTGCCGAGCGTGTCGTAGACCGGCCCGGGTCGCTGGATGACGAACGAGGTGGGCACCAGCGTGAGCACGAGCAGGGCCACGAGCGACAGCGACACCGCCCACAGGCCGGCGAGGGCCGGACGGCCGAGGCGCCGCCGAGGCGCGGGAACGGGGGCGTTCTCGTCGAAAAGTGACACGTGCTGCTTTCTGGTCCCGGTCGTTCGCGACCGGCGAAAGCGAACGGGGGTCGTTCGAGCCGTGCGACGAGGTCGTGCGGCTAGCGTAGAACGCGAGCTGACCGCCCTGCTGAAAGGCGCCTGACATGGCTGACGATGACCGCTCCCCCGAGGACGAGTTCCAGGAGCTGCTGCGCAGCCTGATGGGCCAGGGGGGAACCCTCGGTCCCGAGCAACTCGAGCAGCTCGGCGCGATGGGCGTCGACCCCGCGATGCTGCAGCAGATGATGCGGCAGCTGCAGGGTGCCTTCGCGGCCGGCGGCGACGGCGGCATCGACTGGAGCGCGACGCGCACGCAGGCGCTGCACCTGGCCAACAAGGACGACCACGGCATCCGCTCGGGCGACCGGCAGGACTTCTCCGACGCGTTCTCGCTCGCCACGCTCTGGCTGAGCGAGGCGACGACGATATCCGACCTCGCCGTGCCGCCGCGCGCCCTGACGCGGGGGGCGTGGGTCGAGGCCACCCTCCCGGTGTGGCAGGAGCTGGCCGAGCCCGTGGCGGGCTCGATCGCCGACGCGCTCACCGCGGCCCTCGAGACGCAGGCGCCCGAGGAGATGCGCGAGATGATCGCCGGCGCCGGACGGCTCCTGCGTACGGTCGGCGGCTCGCTGTTCGCCGCTCAGCTCGGCGCGGTGATCGGCAAGCTCTCGCAGGAGGTGGTCTCGGGCGGGGACGTCGGCATTCCGGTGATGCCCGACGGCGAAGCCGCGATCCTCCCGCAGAACTTCGCCGATTTCGGCCGTGATCTCGGCATCGACGACGATCAGCTCGCACTCTCGCTGGCGACCCGCGAACTCGCCCACGCCCGGCTCTTCCGTCACGCACGGTGGCTGCGCCTGCATGTCATCTCCCAGGTGACGGACTTCGCGCGCGGTATCCACGTCGACACCGACGCCCTCGAGGAGCTGGCCTCCCGGTTCGACCCGTCGCAGCCCGACGAGTTGCGCCAGGCGCTCGAGAGCGGCGTGCTCCTGCCGCAGCAGTCCGAGGCCCAGGCCGCGGCCCTGGGCCGTCTCGAGCACCTGCTCGCGACCATCGAGGGGTGGGTCGACGTCGTCACCGCCGATGCCACCACGCGTCTGCCGAGCGCGGACCGCATCGCCGAGGCGGTGCGCCGGCGCCGGGCGGTGGGCGGCCCCGCGGAGCAGGCCATGGCCTCGCTCGTGGGCCTGCAGCTGCGCCCGCGCCGTCTGCGCGAAGCGGCGGCGATGTGGCGCGCGATCACGGATGCCGTCGGCCGCGAAGCCCGCGACGGCCTCTGGGACTACCCCGATCTCATGCCCACTCCCGCAGACATCGACGACCCCTCCGCCCTCATCGGGCGTCTGAAGGCGCACGCCCGGGGCGAGGCGCCGGAGCGCGACGAGATGGACGATGCGCTCGACGCGCTGCTCTCCGAAGCCGCCTCCCGGTCCGAGCTCCCCGGCGACGCATCCGAGCCCGAGCCCGTCGCCGAGGACACCGATCCCGAGGGTCCCGAGGGTCCCCGCCCGGTCTGACTACCGCCGATTCCTCCCCCGCGCGTCATCCCGACGCCGGGGGCGGCATCGATGTGGACAACCGCGTCCGCGGGTGCGGCGGCGATCCACAATCGTGAGCATGCCGCGCCTCCTCCCCTCCGCCGTCCCCCTGTGGCGGTCGCCGACCACTCTCCAGCTCGGCCTCGACGGTGCGGTGCGGATCACCGACGTCGCGCCCTGGCAGGAGCACCTCATCGAGGTGCTCCGAACGGGAGCGCCGGAAGGTCTGCTCGTCGCCGTCGCGGCCGGTTCCGGCGGGTCCGCCACCGAGGTCCGTCGATTCGTGTCCGAGCTCGCTCCGGTGCTGGAGCCGGCCTCGCCCTCACCCTCGGCGTTCGCCGTGCGGTTCGGCGCCGGGGTCGGGGACGACGACCGCGGCGTCGTGCGTGCGGCTCTGCGCGCCGCGGGTGTCGGCGACGACGTGCTCGACGACGCCGCGGACGAGCCGCGTAGGGCGGGTGAGCCGGGTGGGGCGGGGCCTGTCGTCCTCCTCGTGGCCGCGCATCTGGTCGAGCCGCGCCGGGCGGCGGCGCTGGTTTCTGCCGGGAGGCCCCATCTGGCGATCGAGCTCGGCGGCGACCGCATCACGGTCGGTCCTCTGGTCGTGCCCGGCCTGACCCCGTGTCAGGCCTGTCGGCACGCGCATCTGCGCGAGGCCGACCCGGACTGGCCGATCATCGCCGCGCAGCTGATCGCGCGGCCGGCGCCGCCGAGCGATCGGGCGCTGGTGACCGCTGCGGTGGGCCTCGCGGTCGGCCTGGTCAGCGAACCCGTGCAGGCGCGGACGCGCTCGGCGACGCTGCGGTCGTCGAACGTCGAGCCGAGGTGGCACGTGCACGAGCCGCATCCAGCGTGCTGGTGCCGATCTCCCGGACGAAGCGCGACACCTGCCGCTCGTACCGCCCCGATCCACGGGCCCACGACAGCGAGAGCGTCCGCGCAGACCGCGTGATGCCGACGTAAGCCAGACGGCGCTCCTCGTCCACCTGCTCGAACGTGGTCGCATACGAGATCGGGAGGAGACCCTCGGCGAGTCCGACGAGATGCACGTGGGGCCATTCGAGGCCCTTGGCCGCGTGGAGAGTCGAGAGGGTCACCGTGCGCGTGGCCACCTCGTGCTGATCCTTCGCCCGCGCCTGCAGATCATCGGTGAACGAGCGCATGCTCGTGCCCGGAGCCGCCTCCTCGGCGAGGCGCAGCAGCGCGGCTCGTGCCTCCCACGCGTCACGCAGCGGGCCGCCTGCGGCCGGGGGCTCGTCGCTGAGTCCCAGCGAGTGCAGCACAGCCCGCACGTCCGAGACCAGGTCGCCCGACGACGGGGCCACGGCGGCACCGCGCAGTGCCATGACCGCCTGCCGAACCTCGGGGATGTCGAAGTACCGCGTGCCCCCGAGCACCGACGCGGCGATCCCTCGGCGCGCGAGAGCGGCCAGCAGCGGCGCCGACTGCGCGTTGGCCCGGTAGAGCACGGCGATCTCTCGGGGATCGGCGCCCGCCGCGAGCTGGTCGGCGATCGCTCCGGCGACGCCGTCCGCCTCGGCGGCATCGTCGGGGTACTCGCGGAGGGTCGGACGCGGGTGATCGGGTGTCGCGCGCTGGGCCGCGAGCTCGAGGGCTCCGGGCCGGCCGCGCATGAGCTCGTTGGCCACGGCCACGACCGTGGCCTCGGATCGGTAGTTGCGCTCGAGGCGAAGGACGCGCGCATCCGGATGCCGCACGCCGAAATCCAGCAGGTAGCGCGGGTCGGCGCCGGCGAACGAGTAGATGGTCTGGCTCGCGTCGCCCACCACGCACAGGTCGTGCCGGTCGCCGAGCCAGAGCTCCAGCAGGCGGTGCTGGATCGGAGAGACGTCCTGGAACTCGTCGACGGTGAAGTGGCGGTACTGCTCGCGCACCTCGGCGGCGACGCGCGGCTCGGCCTCGAGCATCCCGGCGCAGGCCAGCAGCACGTCCTCGAAATCGAGCTGGCGACGCTCGTCCTTGAGCCGCTCGTACGAGCGCTGGAGAGCGACCACCGCATCGAGCGAGAGCATGCCGACGCCCTCCGGCCGGTCCTGCGCGTACTGCTCGATGGATCGCATCGTGATCTTGCGCCATTCGATGCGTGTCGCCACGTCCCGCAGCACCGACGGATCCGGGTTGACCCCGATCTCGTCGGCGGCCTGGGCCAGCAGGCGCACCTTGCTGTCGAGGATGGTGGGCGCCGTGTCGCCGGCGATCTGCGGCCAGAAGTAGTTCAGCTGCGACAGGGCCGCGGCGTGGAAGGTCCGCGCCGCGACACCGCCGACGCCCAGGGCGCGCAGGCGCCCCCGCATCTCGCCGGCGGCTTTCGCCGTGAACGTCACGGCCATGACCCGACCGGGCGAGTAGGCGCCCGTGTCGACGCCGTGCGCGATGCGATGGGTGATCACCCGCGTCTTGCCCGACCCGGCGCCCGCGAGCACGCACACCGGACCACGCAGCGCCGAGGCGGCCTCGCGCTGCTGCTCATCCAGCCCCGCCAACGGGTCGGTCACGCGTGCTCCCCGCACCAGTCGGCGATGAGACGGTGCGCGATCGAGGCCGTCCCCGGCAGCGATACCGGCCCGGTTCCGGCCAAGGAGCTGACGATCTCGTCGCGTGTGAACCAGCGCACCGCGACGATCTCCTCGCCGTCCGGGCGGGCGGCGGGCGCGTCTGCGGCGACCGCGTGGAACCCGAGCATCAGCGAACGCGGATACGGCCATCCCTGCGATCCGCGGTACTCGAGGTCGTCCACGACCACCCCGGCCTCTTCGGCCACCTCGCGACGAATGGCGGTCTCGAGCGACTCCCCCGCCTCGACGAACCCCGCGAATGTCGAGAACCGGTTGTGGGCGGCCCACGAAGCGTTCTGTCCGAGGAGGATCCGCTCGTTCCGTACGTCGCGCACGGCCACGATGACGGCCGGGTCGGTGCGAGGGAACTGCTCCCGTCCGCAACCCGTGCACGAACGCGACCAACCGGCCGAGCGCAGCGGCGCGGGGGCTCCGCACCGGGGGCAGAACCGGAAGTCGGCGAACCACCGTCCGAGCGCGACGGCGGTCACGAAGGCCCCGGCGTCCTCGTCGACGAGGTCGCCGCCGGCCATCCGCAGCGATGCCCAGCCGTCGTCATCGACCGCATCGTCGCCGGCGGCGGCAGGCACGGAGGCGGCCACCAACCGCGCCGAGCCGTCGCCGGCACGTCCGAGGAAGCCCCATTCGGCGGTGCCCGCGACCGCGGCCGCCTCGTCCGGGGTCCGCCACCGGAGCCGATCTCCGGTGATCTCGGCGCGATCCCCGCGGATGACCAGGACACGGGTGCCCGCGTCCGCCCGGAGGCGCGGGATCAGATCCTCCGACGCGCGCTCGGCGGCTGCGGTGTCGAAGGAGGACCGGGCAAGAGCCGGCGGCTGCAATCGCATGTCGGGGACCTCTCTCGCGGGCGTGGCGCGTCGGCCTGCGCCGCCGCCCGACCTACCCTGATGGCATGGCTCGCTCTCCCTTCACTCTAGCCGCGTCCGTCAGCTCGGCTCTCCCCGGTGCCGCCGTCGTCGGAGCCGCGGATCTCACCGAGGGTGCAGACGGTCGCTACGACAGCGCGCTGGTGACACTGGACGACGGCCGTCGGGTGGTCGTCCGCGTCCCGAACGACCCCGATGCCGACCGCGAGCTGGTCGCCGACACCCGTGCGCTGCGCGCACTGACCCCCGGCGTTCGAGCCCTGCTCCCCTTCGCCGCCCCCACCGTGCTCGGCACCGCCCGCATCGATGCGTTCATCGCGGTGGTGCAGGAGTTCGTTCCCGGATACCGCGTCGAGGCCGCGCACATCCCCGCCGGCCGTGGTGTGGCGTGGTCGCTGGGAGCAGCGATCGCCCGAGTGCACGGTCTGCCCGCCGATGTCGCCCGCAATGCCGGGCTGCGCACGCGGACCAGTGGCGAGGTGCGCGCGGACGCGGAACGGCTGCTCGACCGCGCTGAGGCCACCGGGGCGCTCCCGTTCGGGCTGCTGCGGCGATGGAGCACCGCTCTCGCTGCCGATCGTCTCTGGCGGTTCGAGACGACGGTGACCCTCGGCGGGGTCGACCCGAGCCGATTCGTCCTGACCGACACCTCGGCCGGTCCGACCGTCACGGGCCTGCTGGCATGGCACGGTCTCGGAGTCGGCGACCCGGCGGAAGACCTCCGATGGCTCGCGTCGGCGCCCGACGCGCGCGACGATGTGCTCGATGCCTACGCGGCGGCGGCGCACCACACGCCCGACGCCGAACTCGCCGCCCGCGCGCGCCTCTACGCCGAGCTCGAGTTCGCGCGCTGGCTCGCCCACGGTCACGAGACGGGTGCGTCGCGTGTCGTCGACGACGCCGTCGCCCTCCTGACGGCCCTCGACGACGGCGTGCGCGACGAGCCGCTCCTCACCGACGATCACAGCTCCGTCGACGACGCCCTCGAGATGCTCGGGCGCACCCCGGCGACCGCCACCACCCCGGGTGACACGTCGATGCAGACCGACACCTACGACCCCGCGGTCCTCGCCGCCTACCTCGCCGATCAGGATGCTGCCGAGCAGGCCGACATCGAGACGATCCCCATCGACCTGTCGGATTGGACTCCCGAGGGCGCGTCGAGCGATCGTCGCCGCGAGGCCGGGCCGGGTGCGACGGGGCCCGTCGCGCGCGACGCCGCCGGCTCGGTCGCGCACGACGACGACGCCGCGGAGCAGGACCCCGAGCACTCCGAGTCCGCGCGCAACGCGCTGCGACGGTGGGCCGGCACCGACTGAACCGTCGCCGGCGGCCGCCTGTCGCTGCGCTCAGCCACGCAGGACGAGGTCGTCGCCGACGTAGTACAGGGCAACGTCGATCTCGGATCGAGCGATGCCGTGTCGGGCCGCGTAGGCCCGCCGATACAGCTGCAGCTGCAGCATCCGCTCCTCACGCTCGGCGAGTGTGCGGGGCGGTCGACCCGTCTTCCAGTCGACGATCTCGATGCGCCCACCACGGTCGGCGCGGCGGTAGACGGCGTCGAGTTTGCAGATGATCACGTGGGACCGGCCGTCCGCGAGCAGCGTGTCGTCGGCGAAGTCGATCTCCGTCTCGACCTCGATCGGCTGGAGCGCGCCCCACTCGGACCGGAGGAAATTGTCCTGCAGGCGGCGCAGATCGGCCTCCGGTGTCGCATCCCCGCCCTCGGCGTCGTCGTCGAGGTCCCAGAGCGCAGCGTCGGGCTGCGGTCCGCGCGGCGTCAGGCCCGACCGCTGTTCGACCCAGGTGTGGAACCGGGTGCCCAGTCGGGTCTCGCGGTGGGGACGCTCGGGCAGGGGCCGCAGCGTGAGCTCGGCGGCGGCTGCGTAGTCGGCCGCGAAGTCCTTGAACCGCGACGCGGGGATGCGGGTGGGCGCCGCCGGCGCGATCGAGCCGCGACGCTCCGCCTGCTCGGCGAGGAGAAGGGCGAGGTCGCGGCTCGGCTCGGCTCGGACGTCCGAGGCTGCGGCTTCTCGAACCGACCGTGCGGCGAGCTCGACGCCGTCGCGGCGCGCGCCGAGCGGGTCGAGCGGCCACGACAGCACCTGCCGCCGTTCGAGGTAGGGGTTCTCGCCGGGATCGATGTCGGCGAGCTGCTGTCCGAGCGCCCCGGCGACCTCGAGGAGGAACGGGCTGGGTCCGCGCGGGTTGCGGGTGCCCGACCACGACGCGCCGCACAGGAGCAGCGCGTCGCGGGCGCGGGTGACGGCGACGTAGGCGAGCCGCCGCTCCTCGTCGCGCTGACGATCGGCGTTGTCGTCGGCGAAGCGGGCGAGGGCGGCCTTGAGATCCTGCTGCGTGGGAGCGAGGTGCGCCTCCCATCCGAACCGCGGCAGCCAGGGCGCGTCGCCGCGGAACCCGTACGGCAGCACGCCGAAACCGAGCCAGCCCTGTTTGTCGCGGGCACGCGCCGGGAGCTCGTCGGCCACCACGCGCCCCACCGCGACGGCATCCCACTCGAGTCCTTTGGACCCGTGGATGGTGAGGATCTGCACGACGTCGTCTTCGGGAGGCTCGGTCCGCGGCGCGAACTCGTCCTGCCGCTCGGCGTGATCGAGCCAGGCCAGCAGGCTCGGGAGGGACCCGGACTCATCGGTGGCCAGAAAGCCCTGCAGCTCGTCGACGAAGGCCCGCAGCTGGTCGGAGGCGACTCGGGCCGGGCCGCGGCTCTCGTTCGCGGCCAGCTCGATGTCGAGGCGCAGTTCCGCCTCGATGAGCCGCACCAGTTCCGGGATGGGCATCGCCGCGGCCCGGCGGAGCCCCGCGAACACGGCGGCGGCCTCGCGGAGCCGGTCGCGCGCCGCCTCGGAGAATCCGGCAAGCCAGCCGTGGTCGGCGGGGACCCGCAGCACGAAGTCCAGCGCGTCGATCAGGGAGGCCCGTTCGTCGCCGCCGGCCAGGGCGGGGGGCAGCGGCTGCAGAGCGGCGTCCGAGCGCGCCAGACGGCGCGCGAGCTCGGCGAGCGAGCGCAGATCGCGCAGCCCGACCGCCCAGCGCGGCCCCGACAGCAATCGCAGCAGCGCCGACCCCGCGGTCGGATCGCTGATCACCCGCAGCACCGAGACGACGTCGACCACCTCCGGTGTGCTGAGCAGTCCGCCCAGGCCGAGGATCCGATGCGGGATGCCGCGGCGCCCGAGCGCATCGGCGAAGCGGGTCATGTGCTTCTTGCTCCGCAGCAGGATGGCGGCGCTCGTGGTCGCGCCGCGCGCCCGGCGTTCGGCGCGCACCCGTGCGAACCACGCGGCGACCCGTTCGGTCTCGGCGTCGAGGTCGACGTCGAAGGCCAGATCCACGATGCCCGCCGGGGCGCCCGGGCGCGGGCGGAGCTCGTCCACCGGCACCGGTGACCGGCTCGCCAGGGGCTCGAGCACGGCGTTGGCCGCCTGGAGGATGCGGCCGCTGTTGCGCCAGCTCGTGGCGAGGGAGTACTGACCGGAGCGGCCCCCGGGCGCGAACGCGCCCGCGAAGTCGCCGAGGTTGCCGGCGCTGGCTCCGCGCCAGCCGTAGATCGACTGGTGCGGGTCCCCCACGGCCATCGCCGCCGTGTCGGCGAAGATCGAGGCGAGCAGCTCGGTCTGCACCACGGAGGTGTCCTGGTACTCGTCCAGCAGGACCACCGGGTACCGGGCTCGCAGCTCGGCGCCCACCTGGGGATGTCGCCGGATCACCGTCAGCGCCCCGGCGACCTGGTCGGCGAAGTCGATGACGCCCAGACGCGCCTTCCGGCGCTGGTACTCGCGGGCGAGGTCGGCCAGGAGCGGAAGGGCCCCGACGTTCTCCGCCGCGCGGGCCACGTCGACGTAGACCGACGTGCCGGCTCGCGTCGAAGGCCGCTCCAGGACGTCGCGGAACGCCTCGCCGAAGCGCTCGAGATCGTCGAAGTCGACGAGGTTGTCCACCCCGTCGCGTGCGATGCGCAGGGCCCCGTCGATGATGGTGCGCACGGCGTTCTCGCGCCTCTCGAGACGTTCGTCGTCGGAATCGAGCACGACGCGGCGCATCAGCAGCCACGCCGCCGATTCGCTGAGGACGGCGGACTCCGGGTCGCGGCCGATGCGCACGGCGTTCTCGCGCACGATGCCGTCCGCGAAGCTGTTGTAGGTCGAGACGGTCGGACGCTCCAGAAGCGTGTCGGCACGGGATCCGGCCGCCTCGGCTCGGGTGTCCGATCGCGCGCGCTCGATCGCCTCGGAACGTGATGCCCGCGGCGCGCCGGCCCCCCGCTCCAACTCGCCGAACACGTCGAGCGCTCCGCGTGCGTGCAGCGCATCCAGGTGCGGCACGAGCCCCGCGTCCTCGAACTCGGCCAGCCGGTCGAGGCGGCGCCGGATGCGCTCGTCGAGCTCGCCGGCTGCCTTGCGGGTGAAGGTGAGACCCAGGATGCCCTCGCGGGGGACGAGCCCGTTCGCCACCAGCCAGACCACGCGGCCCGCCATCGTCTCGGTCTTGCCGCTGCCTGCGCCCGCGACCACCAGCGCGGGCTCGAGGGGCGCGCCGATGACGGCGCTCTGCTCGGGGGTCGGCGGGAACTGCCCGAGCGCCGCGGCGAGGGCGGCCGGTGACACGATCACGTGGCGCTCACCGGGGCGATCGTGTGGATGCGGCACAGGCCGAACGAGTGGTCGTCGCGGCAGTGCTCCTCGAAGGGCGCCGAGAACTCCCGCCCGCCCATCACGCGCGCCGCCTCGTGGACACGAGCGACGAACGCCGCCCGCGACTCGTCGTCGAACGGCGGCTGCCGGGGGGCGGCGTAGTCCTTCGTCGTCGCCGTCGGACGCAGCACCAGGAGCATCGCGCCACCGGCCGGGCGACCGGCCGCGGCGGGGATCGCCCCGTGCTCGTGCGCGAGCTGGTACGCGGCGAGCTGGGCGTGGGTCGTCACCGAGCGGTCGGTCTGCGGCTCGCGCTTGCCGGTCTTGAGGTCGACGATCACGACCGACCCGTCACCGCGGAGCTCGACCCGGTCCACCGCGCCGCTGACGACGATCCGGCCCGCGGCGTCGTCGCGCGCGAGCTCGACCTCGAAGCGCGGCTCGGCGTCGAGCAGCCGGCCGCCGTCGCGCTCGAAGTCGTGGAGGTAGCGCGCGAGCCGGCGGACGAGGTCGCGGGCGCGCGTTCGCTCGGCCCGGTCGCGCCATGCCGACTCGAACTCGAGCTCACCCCATCGTGCCTCGACCGCCTCCCACAGCGCAGCCTCGTCGGGCCGGGCTACCTCGAGCGCGCTGTGCACGATCGTGCCGATGCCGGCCGTGGCGCTGCCGGAATCACCGCCGAGGTCGCCGATGACCCAGTTGAGCTGACACTCCTCGAGGGTCTCCAGGCGCGAGGGAGAGACCCGGATGCTCTCGGTGTCGCGATCGCGGAGGGGCGCGGTGCTCGTGGGCTCGCGCACACCGAACCACTGATCGGGATCAGCGCCCGCCACCCCCGCTTCGGCGAGCAGCACCAGCTGCTCCGACGCCGTGCGGCGGGCCGTGTCCGTCGAGCGGGGGTCGGTGAGCGTGCGGCGGTGCTGCGCGACCAGACCCCGCAGGGTGAGCGGGTGCGCGGCCTCGGAGGGTGCGCCCTCGGGATCGGGAAGCATCTCGAAGAAGGGGCTCGGACCGGTGTCGTCGTCGTCGACCGCCGTCACCACGAGCCGGTCGCGGGAGCGCGATACGGCCCGAGCGAACAGCCGCAGCTCGTCGTGGAGCACCGACCGGCGGCGGTCGAGCGCCTCGGCCGCGTCGTCGCCTTCGTACGACAGCCGCCACGTCTCGAGCAGGCTGCCACGGACGCGGAGGTTCGGCCAGACGCCGTCCTGGACACCCGCGACGACCACCGTGTCGAACTCCGTCCCCAGCGCGGCGGCGGGCGTCAGCACGCGCACCGCGCCGCTCGAGGGCGGTGCCACGAATCGGTCGTCGCCGACGTCGGCGTCGAGGATGCCGCGGAGGAACGCCGACGGCGTCGTGCCGTCCTCACGCTCGCCGTGGCGCTTCGCGGACTGGAAGAGCGCGACGACGGCATCCAGGTCGCGGCCGGCCTGCGCGGCGAGCGGCCCGTGGCCCCGGGCGCCCTCTCGTAGACTCCGCTCGCGGCCCGAGCCCTCCCAGGCGGCCCAGAGGAGCTCGTGGGCGGTCGCGCCGTCGGCGATGAGGGCCTGCACGGCGGCGAGGGTCTCACCCACTCGGGCGGCGCGCCGGGCCTCGCGAAGGTCGAGCAGCGCGAACTCGGCGGGGTGCGCCATCGCCGAGCGCAGCGTCTCCCACGGCGAGACGGCGACGCCGTCGCCGTCTGCGCTCCCGTGCCGGAGCGCCGAGCGCAGCCGGCGCTGGTCCACGGCGTCGAGCCCGGCACCGCTGAGGGCGTCGACGATCTCATCGCGCTCCCAGGAGTCGTGGGGGCGGCCGGCGAGGTCGATGAGGCGGAGGAGGTCGCGCACGACGGCGGAATCGCGCAGTGCCGTGCCGGTGCCCGAGGTGACGGTCGGGACCTCGCGCGCGGCGAGCTCCGCCTCAAGGGCGGTGACCTGCCGACTGTCGTGGGCGATGACGGCGCACTGCTCCCAGGGCACGGCATGGTGCACGTGGCGCTCTCGCAGGAGGCGCGCGATCGTGTCGTACTCCTCCGACCGCGAACGGAGCACCAGAGCCCGCACCCGCTCGGAACGCGCCGCCCCGGTCGTGCGGGGCGGCCGCCGGTGCGCCACCACCCCGATCGCACCGATGCGCGCGGTCACCGCCGAGACGAGATCGGCATGCGCACCGTCTGCTCGATGAGCGGTGTCGAGCACGTGCAGCTCGACGCCCGACGCGAGCCGGGCGAAGTTCTCGGGCGCCGCACCGCGGAAGGCCCCCGAGCCGACGTCGGGATCGCCGAACGCGAGCACGGCCACGCCGCGGTCGCGGCACGCCTCGAGCAGCTCGACTCCGCCTCGGGTCAGTTCCTGCGCATCGTCGACGATGACGACGCGCAACCCCGGCAGGCCCCGTGCCGACACGATCGCGGCCGCCTCGCTCACGAGGCCCGCAGCATCGCGGTGGGGTGAGCGCATCGCGTCGCGCACGGCGTCGTACTCCGCGAGGAAGGATGCCGCGGCCGCCCAGGCCTCGCGGCCTTCGCGTCGCGCGCGCTCGCCGAGCGTCTGCGGGCCGACGCCGAGCGCCGTGCACTCGGCGATGAAGGCCCGCAGCTCGGCTCGGAAGCCGCGCGTGTCGCGCACGCCCGCCGGCAGCCACTCCGGCCAGCGCGACGAACCGGTGCGCTCGTCCTCCGCGTCGCCGTCGAGCAGGTCGCGCACGAGCGCGTCCTCGTCGGCGCCGGTCAGCAGCCGCGGCGGTTCGGCGCCGCGCCGGACGGCCTCCGTCCGGACGATCTGGAAGGCGAATGCCGGCACGGACCGCGCCAGCGGCCCGGCCGTGGCCACGCCTACCGCGAGACCCAGCTCGTCGCGCAGGCTCGTCGCGGCCTGACGCGTCGCCGTCAGCACGACGAGCTCGTCGGGCGACACGCCGCCGCGGACGAGGGCGCGCACGCGCTGCACGATGGCGACCGATTTGCCGGTGCCGGGCGCTCCGACGACGACCGCGCTCGCCTCGGCGGGAAGGTCCACCACGCGCGACTGCGCTGCATCGAGGACGATGTCCTCCGAGACCGGACCCATTGCTCCACGGTAACCGCCCCCGCCGACACGCGTTCGCCCAGGGCGTGACGGTGCCCGCGTCCGGCCCGGAACGGTGTCGTAGAGTCGAGGAGCGCCCGAGACACGGGTCGCGGAGGAGGAAGAATCCGTGGAGATCCGTATCGGCATCGCGAACACCGGCCGTGAGCTCAGCCTCGAGTCGAACGACCCCGCTGACGCGGTCCGCGACAAGATCTCCGAGGCTCTCACCTCCGGTTCGGCCTTCGTCGAGCTCACCGACGCCAAGGGCAGCGCCTACATCATCCCCACGGCGGGCATCGCCTTCGTCGAGGTCGGCACCGACCAGACTCGGCGTGTGGGCTTCGTGGCCTGATCGTGCAGATCCTGCTGGCGCTCATCTTCGGCGCCGCGATCGGCCTCGCCGCCGAGATGCTCGTGCGCGGACGGGAGTCCCGCGGGGCTGTCCTGGCACCCGTGCTGGGGGCGCTGGTGGCGGCAGCGGGATGGGCGGCGCTGACGTGGGCCGGACTCGGCGTCGCGGACCCCGCCATCTGGGTGACGGCGATCGCGGCACCCGCGATCGTCACCCCCGTCGTCCTGTCGGTCCTCACGCGCGCACGGGCTGCTCGCGATGAGCGGGAGCGGCAGCGGCTGCGGATCGGCTGACATCCGCTCCCCGGGGCCTCAGGCCTCCAGACCCATCGCGGCCATCCGCCGGGAGTGCGCCGCCATGACATCGGCGTAGGTGGGTTCGACGCGCTTCTCGTTCGCCGGTTCGAGCGACGTCGAACGAAGAGCCGCCCGAGCGATGAGCAGTGTGTCGCCCACCAGCCGCCGCCCCCACAGCGACAGCAGGCTCCGCCACTGCTCGTCCGACGCGATGGCCTCGGTGATGATGCGCACCAACGCGCTGCGGTCGTCGTGTGCGCGCAGGATGACCGCGACCTGCCGTCCGGTGTCGCCGTAGCTCGCCGACAGGGCCAGGTAGAAGTCGTCGAGCATGCCCGCCGTCAGATGCACCGAGAGCATCGTCTCGAGCGGCCGCGCCCCGTGCGTCGCACGACGGAAGGCGTCCAGCGGCTCGCGGAACGGGAGCATGAGCTCGAGCGGATCGGCACCGCGGTCGCGGATGACACCCACGAGCTCGCGGTGCTTCAGCAGCGCCGTGCCCGCCGCGAGCGAGAGCGACTCCTTCTGCGACAGCTCCGGCGTGGCGGCGATCAGATCGCTGAGCGTCTCGAAGTAGCCGAGCTGCAGATAAGCCGCCTGCCCGAGGAAGGTGTCGACGTCGGGCGCGAGCTCCTCGAAGTCGACCCGGCGGACGTCGCCGTAATCGCCCCGGGAGCGCAGCCGCAGAGTGCGACCGACGGGGCGCTTGCGCTTGAAGAACCAGGTCACCACGGGTCCAGCCTAGGGTCGCGCTAGGCTGGATGCGCCCCGGCATCGGACCGGGGCCCCGCGCCTGTGGCTGAGTGAAGGGCGTGGACCCGTACACCCGGCGGCTTCTCACCGCCAGACAGGCATGTCATCCATGACCACATTCGCAGACCTCGGGGTCGATCAGGACATCATCGACGCTCTCGCCGCCAAAGGCATCGTCGACGCGTTCCCCATCCAGGAGCAGACCATCCCCCTCGGCCTCCCCGGCCAGGACATCATCGGCCAGGCGAAGACCGGCACCGGCAAGACCTTCGGCTTCGGCATCCCCGTCGTCCAGCGTCTCGGCCTCGATCCGAGCCCCGGGGTGAAGGCCCTCATCGTCGTGCCCACGCGCGAGCTCGCCGTCCAGGTCTTCGAGGACATGGACATGCTCACCCGCAACCGCTCCACGAGCGTCGTCGCGATCTACGGCGGCAAGGCGTACGAAGGCCAGATCGACCAGCTCAAAGCAGGCGCGCAGATCGTGGTGGGAACCCCCGGTCGCCTCATCGACCTGGCCGGCCAGCGCCTGCTCGACCTCTCCAACGCGACCGAGGTCGTGCTCGACGAGGCCGACAAGATGCTCGACCTGGGCTTCCTGCCCGACATCGAGAAGATCTTCCAGAAGGTCGCTCCGGTGCGCCACACGATGCTCTACTCGGCGACGATGCCCGGACCGATCGTCGCCCTCGCACGCCGGTTCATGTCGAACCCCATCCACATCCGCGCCACCGACCCCGATGAGGGTCTGACGCAGGCGAACATCAAGCACCTCGTCTACCGGGCCCACTCGCTCGACAAGGACGAGATCATCGCCCGCATCCTGCAGGCCGAGGGACGCGGCAAGACCGTCATCTTCACGCGCACCAAGCGCGCCGCCCAGAAGCTCGTCGACGAGCTCAGCGACCGCGGCTTCAACGCCGGCGCCGTGCACGGCGACATGAGCCAGGAGGCACGCGAGCGTTCGATGGCCGGGTTCAAGGCCGGCAAGAAGGACGTCCTCATCGCCACCGACGTCGCCGCCCGCGGCATCGACGTCGACGATGTGACCCATGTCATCAACCACACGATCCCCGACGACGACAAGGCGTACCTGCACCGCGCCGGCCGCACCGGCCGAGCGGGTCGCACCGGCATCGCCGTCACCTTCGTGGACTGGGACGACCTGCACAAGTGGGCGCTCATCAACCGGGCGCTGGAGTTCGGGCAGCCCGAGCCCGTCGAGACCTACTCCTCGAGCCCCCACCTCTTCGAGGACCTCGACATCCCGGCCGGCACCAAGGGCCGGTTGCGCAAGCTCCCGACGACCCAGAGCGTCAAGACGGTCTCCCCGGACGCCGCTGACGCCGACGCCAAGCGCCCGCGCCGGCGCCGCTCGCGCGGCGGTGCCGGCGACGAGACCACCGCGGGCGGGTCCACGACCACGGACGCCGCGACCCCCGCCGAGAGCGCGGCCGAGGGCCGCGGCACCCATGACGGCGGGGGCGCCGAGCACCGCGACGGGAAGACCTCGCCGCGTCGACGTCGACGCCGTCGTCCCGCTTCGGGCAGCGGTGCCGCGCCGACGGTCGGCTGATCCGCCGTATCCGCCAACGGCGTCCGTCTACGCGTAGACGGGCGCCGTTCCGGTCCCACGGGCGATGATGCGTGCGACCATCTCGTCGGTGGTCGTGTTCTCTCCCGGCTGATTGGGCTTGCCGAGCCCGTGGTAGTCGCTCGAGCCGGTGACGATGAGATCGAGATCGGCCGCCAACGCGCGCAGAACCCGCTTTCCGTCCTCGGTGTTCTCCCGGTGTCCGATCTCGAACCCGGCGAGGCCATTGGCGACCAGCTCCCGCAGCACGGCGGGGGCCATCATCCGCTCCCGCCCGCTCGGCGAGGGGTGGGCGAGCACGGGCACGCCACCGGCCGCGACGACGAGCGAGACGGCCGTGAACGGATCGGGTGCGTAGTGGGGCGAGAAGTGCCCCTGGCTCGGATGCAGGATGCCTGCGAACGCCTCCGCCCGATCGGCCGCCAGTCCACGCGCCACCAGCGCGTCGGCGATGTGCGGGCGCCCGACGGTGGCACCGGTGCCGGTCTGCGCCACGACGTCGTCCCAGGTCAGATCGTGCTGGCGGGCGATGCTGCGCACGATCCGTTCGGCGCGCCCCACCCGGTCCTCCCGGATGCGCTCCATCTCGGCCCGCAGCCGTGGGTGCTCCGGGTCGAAAAGATAGGCCAGGAGGTGCACCGTGCGCCACTCGTGGCGGGCGCTCAGCTCCATGCCGGGGATCAGCGTCATCCCCAGTGAGACCGACGCCTCGGCGGCCTCGGCCCACCCGGACGTCGTGTCGTGATCGGTGAGCGCGATGGTGCGCAACCCGTGCCGATGGGCGGCCTGGACGACCGCCGAGGGCGGCTCGGTGCCGTCGGAGCGCAGCGAATGCAGGTGGAGGTCGCTCGGCCCGCTGAAGGTGCGCTGACCGGTGGACGTTCCCATTCACGACAGCGTAGCCGCGCCCGGCGATCGTCCAGGCTCGGTCTCTTAGAGTCGTGGCGTGATGCGCGTGATCGGAGCCCTCGTCGCCGCACTCTTCGCGGCCGCGGCGGCCGTCGTCACGTGGCCGCAGCTGCTTCGCCTCGAGCGCGAGCTCCCCTTCGCCCAGTTGGTGTCGCTGCGCCCCTTGGTGGTGGGCGGCTTCGTCGCGATCGCGATCGTCGCCCTCCTCTTCTCGCTGGGTCGCCGCATCCGCGGATTCTGCCTGTGGATCGCGCTCTTCTCGCTGGCCGCGGCCGGGGCGGGCGCGGGCATCCTGGCGGTGCGCGGCCTCGGCACCGAGACCCTGCCCGACAAGAGCGCCGACAGCATCCGCGTCATGACCTGGAACACCGCCGGCCCCGCGACCGATGCCGACACCATCGCCGAGACGGCGGTGGCCATGCAGGCCGACATCGTCGCGCTGCCCGAGACCACGATGGAGACCGGTCGCGCCGTGGCGGTGGCGATGGGAGAGCGGGGGCACCCGATGTGGGCGCACGTCGACCGCTACGAGGGCCCCGACACGTGGGACGCGAACTCGACGGCGCTGCTCATCTCGCCGGAGCTCGGTGACTACGCCGTGATCGAGTCCGAAGCCGCCGGCACCAGCAACACCACGATCGTGCCGAGTGCCGTCGCCATGCCCGTGGACGGCATCGGCCCGATCGTGGTCGCCGTGCACGCGGTGGCTCCCCGGCCCGATGAGACCGACAGCTGGCGGAACGATCTCCAGTGGCTCGCCGACCAGTGCGCTGCCGACGACGTCATCATGGCCGGGGACTTCAACGCCACCCTCGACCACATGGCCCGTCTCGGCGTCGACGGCGGCGACCTGGGACGCTGCCACGACGCGGCGCGGCTGACCGGAAACGGGGGCATCGGCACCTGGCCGACCGATCTTCCCGCACCCCTGGGCGCACCCATCGATCATGTGATGGCCACCGACGGCTGGGAACCGACGGGATCGGTCGTGATCTCGTCCCTCGACGCGTCCGGCAGCGACCACCGCCCGCTGGTCGTGCAGTACACGCGCCGCTGAGCGCCGCCGCGCCGCGCGTCGTGGATGCGAGACTGGAACCATGAGCGCGAACGAGACCGACACGTCCGGAGCCGAAGCGACCGTGGCCGATGCCCCGGCCGAGAACACCAACCGTCGGCAGCCGTTCCCCCGCGGCTTCCTCGAGACGATCTCCGACGGGTGGGCCGATCGCGAGGAGGCCGTCCCGCAGCCTCGAGCCCAGGCACCCTTCGCAGCGGCGCGGCGGTCGCGCCTCTCGGCGGAGTTCCCGGGCCGCCGTCTGGTGATCCCGGCCGGATCGCAGAAGCAGCGCTCCAACGACACCGATTACCCCTTCCGCGCCCATTCGGCCTTCTCCCACCTCACCGGCTGGGGAAGCGACGCGGTCCCCGACTCGGTGCTGGTGTTCGAACCGACATCGAACGGACATGACGTCACCCTCTACCTCCGGGATCGCGCCGACCGCACGACGCCCGAGTTCTACGCCGATGCCGCCGTGGGCGAGTTCTGGATCGGCCCGCGGCCCGCCCTGGCGGCCGTGGCGACCGATCTCGGCATCGCCACGGCCCACCTGGCCGACGTGGAGTTGCGACCCGACGACCTCGTCGTCGACAGCGACGCCGAGCTGACCCGCGCGGTGTCGGAGCTCCGCCTGACGAAGGACGCGTACGAGGTCGAGCAGATGCATCTGGCCGTCGCGGCCACCGGCCGTGGGTTCGACGACATCGTCGCCGACATGCCCGCCATCATCGCCACGCCCCGCGGAGAGCGCGCCGTCGAAGGCGTGTTCCACCTCCGCGCCCGAACGGACGGCAACGGCGTGGGATACGACACCATCGCCGCCTCCGGGCCCCACGCCTGCTACCTTCACTGGACGCGCAACGACGGCCCCGTCGTGCCCGGCGATCTGATCCTCATCGACGCCGGCGTGGAGGTCGACAGCCTGTACACCGCCGACATCACGCGCACCCTCCCCGTCTCGGGCCGGTTCACCGACATCCAGCGGCGCATCTACGAGACGGTCCGCGAGGCGGCCGATACGGCGTTCGCCGCCGCGCGCCCCGGCGTGACCTTCCGCTCCATCCACGAAGCGGCGATGGGTGTCATCGCTCGTCGCGTCGCGGACTGGGGTCTGCTGCCGGTGTCGGCCGAGGAGGCGCTCGATGCCGACCAGGGCGGACAGCACCGGCGCTACATGGTGCACGGCACGAGCCACCACCTCGGCATCGACGTGCACGACTGCGCTCAGGCCCGCCGCGAGATGTACTACGACGGGCTGCTGGAGCCGGGCATGGTCTTCACCATCGAACCGGGCCTGTACTTCCAGATCGATGACCTCACCGTTCCCGAGGAGTACCGCGGGATCGGCGTGCGCATCGAGGACGACATCCTCATGACCGACAGCGGACCGGTGAACCTGTCGGCTGACATCCCCCGCACCGCCGACGAGATCGAGGCGTGGATCGCGCGCGCGACCGCATGACCGGCGCGTTCCCGGTGCCGTCCGGCACGGCCACGCGACCGCTGCTGACCGGAACGTTCGGGATGGCCGCCTCGACCCACTGGCTCGCGACGGCCTCGGCGCAGGCCGTGCTCGAGCGCGGCGGCAACGCCTTCGACGCCGTGGTGGCCGGAGGCTTCGTGCTGCAGGTGGTCGAACCCCATCTCAACGGTCCGGGTGGCGATCTCGTCGGCCTGTTCCAGGGCACACGAGACGCGCACCCCCGTGTCCTCATGGGGCAGGGTCCCGCGCCGGCGGGCGCGAGCATCGAGCACTTCCGCGCGGAGGGACTCGACCTCGTGCCGGGCGCGGGCGCCCTCGCGGCCGCCGTGCCGGGCGCCGTCGACGCCTGGCTCGTGCTTCTGCGGGATTACGGGACGTGGGAGCTCTCCGAGGTGCTCGCCTACGCCATCGGCTACGCGCGCGACGGGCACCCGCTCCTGGCCGCCGCCGCGGCGACGGTCGCTCGGGTCGCCTCCCTCTTCTCGCAGTCTTGGCCGACCTCCGCCGATCTGTGGCTGCGAGACGGGGCACCGCCCCGCGCCGGCGACCTGCACCGCAACCCGGCATTGGCAGGCATCTACGAGGGTCTCGTCGCGGCGGGCGCGGACCAGCCCGATCGCTCCTCCCGCATCGAGGCCGCTCGGCGGGAGTGGAAGACCGGCCTCGTCGCGCGCGCCGCGTCGGCGTTCGCGGCTCGCCCGCATCGCCACGCGACCGGCGGCGACCATGCCGGCATCATCGCCGAGGCCGACTTCGCCGGCTTCTCGGCGGGTTACGAGGAACCGCTCACCTGCAGCTTCCGTGGCAGGACGATCGTCAAGGCCGGCGCGTGGACGCAGGGCCCCCTGCTGTTGCAGACCCTCTCGATGCTCGATCCGCTGCCCGACGAGATGCTCGACCCCGGGACGGGCGACGGCGCCCATACCCTCCTCGAGGCGCTGAAGCTCGCGCTGGCAGACCGCGACGGGCATTTCGGCGACGGCGCGGACATCGCCGATCTCCTCGCCCCCGACTACATCGCCAGCCGACGCGCGCTGATCGAGGAGCGCGCATCGCGGACCTGGCGGCCCGGCTCTCCCGGTGGGCGGGCAGCGCACCATCCGCCGCGGCGCGAGCCGGACGGCACGGTGGCGGCGGGAACCGGGGAGCCGACCGTCGCACCCACGGGCAGGACCCGGGGCGACACGTGCCACATCGACGTCGTGGATCGTTGGGGCAACATCGTCGCGGTCACGCCGTCGGGCGGATGGCTGCAGTCCTCCCCCACGATCCCCGAGCTCGGGTTCGCGCTCGGCACGCGCCTGCAGATGTGCTGGCTGGACCCGGCCTCGCCCGCAGCGCTGCGTCCGGGCGCGCGTCCGCGAACGACCCTGTCGCCGACGCTCGTGATGTCCGGGGACCGCGCCGACATCGCCCTCGGAACCCCGGGCGGCGACCAGCAGGACCAGTGGCAGCTGCCGATGCTGCTGCGCATGCTGGTCGGCGGCTGGGATGCGCAGACCGCCATCGACGCGCCGACGCTGCACACCATCGCCATGATCGACTCCTTCTGGCCGCGCACGTGGACCCCGGCAGGGGTCGTCGTCGAGGGCCGCATCGGCGACGACGTCATCGAGCACCTCGCCGCCCGCGGACACGACGTCGTCCGAGCGGGCGATTGGAGCCTCGGGCGCCTCTCGGCGGTCGGGATCGATCGGGAACGCGGCACGCTGTGGGCGGCTGCGAACCCGCGTGGCCTGCAGGGATACGCCGCCGGGCGCTGATCAGTCGATCGATCTCGCGCGAATCCAGGCCAGCACTCCCGGCGCGAGCTCGGCCCCGATCACCGCCGGCTCGAGGCGGGGTCCCGCCACCTCGAACGAGTGTCGCGCTCCCTCGATCCGCAGCTGCGAACCGTCGCGGCACGAGCTGACGGCGGCGTCGAGGTCGACCAGCGGATCGACGAACGGGTCGAGCGTGCCCGAGACGAACAGCTGCGGCGCGACGATACGCGGGAGGTGCTCGGCCCGCGGCCGGTCGGGGCGGCCCGGGGGGTGCAGCGGGTAACCGAGGTAGACCAGCGCGGCGGGCTCGATGACGCCTTCGGCCGCGGCCATCGAGGCCATCCGGCCACCGTACGACTTCCCCGCCGCCACCAGCGGCACCCCCGGCATCGCCGCCGCCACCGCCTGCGTGACCGCGGCCCAGGTGGCGACGGCATGAGCTGCCGGTCCTGGCATCCGCCGACCGGCGACGACGTAGGGGAAGGGGAATCGGACGACATCGACGCCGCCGCGGGCAGCCGACGCGGCGAACCCCGCGAGGAACGGATGCTCCGGGCCGGCTCCCGCACCGTGGGCGAGGATCACGACGGCATCCGGTCGCGGGGATCGATCCCAGATCAGGCGCACCGCCACGGGCCCCGAGGCCAGCTCGACGGCGACCGTCTCGATCATCGCCCGGCGTCGGCCCCCGGCAGCGGGCCGTTCGAGGCAGGGGCTTCCGGGCCCGGCGCCTCGCCCCCCGGGACGGGTCCCGTGGCGGGCGGCTGCGCGGCGCCGGGGGTGGTCGCGGGCGGAAGGGGTGCGGTGTCGGGGGTGGCGGGGCCCGGCGCGGGACGATCCGCCGAGGGCGCCGGTGACGGGTCGATCCGCTCGCCGTACCGGGGCGGTCCGTCGGGAACGGCAGGCGCCGTGGCAGGCCGGGCGGGCGCGACGTCGAGCGCACTGCGCGCCCGATGGATGCTGCCGGCCTGGACGGTCACCTCGTAGTGGTCGGCGACCACCTGAGTGACCGATGCGAAGTCACGTCGCCGGCGGACGAGCGCGAACATGACGAGGCTCATCATCATGCCGATGGCGACGCCGACGAGCATGACGCCGAGGAACAGCTGGATGGCGGCATCCGGGGTGCCGAAGACGAAGATCAGCGAGAAGATCAGCCCGAGCAGGATGCCGTTGATCGCTCCGGTCCGTGCGGCGGTGGCGTATCCCAGCCGACCCGTCACCGTCTCGACCGATCGCAGTCCGAAACCCACGATGGCGATCTCGCGGGCCGGGATGTCGGCGGAGATGAGCGTCGACACCGCCTTCTGCGCGGCTTCGTAGGATGCGAACTCGGCGACCTTCTCGCCCGTGACCGGGGGTGTTCCGCCCATCATGCTCATCCCCCCATCTTGTCACGGGCGACCACGCCGGTCGCGGACTACGCTGGAGCGGTGAGTACGCAGAGGGTTTTCGTGGCGCGCCTGGTGGGCTGCGTCGTCTTCGATCCCGCTGGCGACCGACTGGGCAAGGTGCGGGATGTCGTCGTGATCTTCCGCAAGTCCGACCCGCCGCGCGTGATCGGCCTGGTGGTGGAGATCCCCGGCCGTCGTCACGTCTTCCTCTCCATCGGCCGCGTCACCTCGATCGCGACCGGACAGGTCATCACGACGGGCCTCATCAACGTCCGGCGGTTCGAGCAGCGCGGCGGCGAGGTCCGTGTCATGGCGGAGCTCCTGGGCCGTCGCGTCTACCTGCGCGACGGATCGGGCGCCGCGGTCATCGAGGACGTCGCGATCGAGCGCAATCGTCTCGGCGACTGGGACATCGGGCAGCTGTTCCTGCGCCGTCCCAAGACCAGCGCGTCGCCCTTCGCGAAGGGACCCACGACGTTCGCGGCGTGGAGCGACGTCCGCGAGGATCAGACCGCCGGTGCGGCGCAGTCCGCGGAACAGCTGGTCGCGACGTACTCCGAGCTCAAGCCCGCCGATCTCGCGAACACCCTGCTCGACCTCCCGGCCGAACGGCTTCTCGAGGTCGCTGAGGAGCTCCCGGACGAGCGCCTCGCCGACGCCCTCGAGGAGATGCCCGAGGACGAGCAGGTCCACATCCTCGAGCGACTCGGCGATGAGCGCGCCGCCGACATCCTCGATGCGATGGAGCCCGACGACGCCGCCGATCTGCTCGGGCAGCTCCCCGAGCGCCGGATCGAGCAGCTGCTGGAGCTGATGGAACCCGAGGAGGCGGAGGACGTCCGTGCCCTCCTCGAGTACGGGCCCGACACCGCGGGCGGTCTGATGACGAGCGACCCGATCGTCCTGTCGGCGGAGGCGACCGTGGCCGAGGCGCTGGCGCTGATCCGCCGCCACGAGCTCCACCCCGCACTCGCCGCGTCCGTCTTCGTGACGCTGCCCCCGTACGAGACGCCCACCGGTCGCCTGCTCGGAACGGTCCACTTCCAGCGGATGCTCCGCTACCCCCCGCACGAGCGGCTCGGAGCGATCATCGACGACACGGTCGAGCCGGTCGCCGCGTCCTCTTCGGCGGCCGAGGTCGCGCGCATGCTGGCCAGCTACAACCTCGTCTCGGTGCCCGTCATCGACCAGGCGCATCGACTGGTCGGCGTGGTGAGCGTCGACGACGTCCTCGACCACCTGCTGCCCGACGACTGGCGCTCCCAAGACGTCGAACCGCAACAGGCCGCCGCGCTGAGGGGGCGCCGATGATGGCCCGCTCCCCCAAGAAGGTCTCGCTCGAGGCACCTCGCGGGCGTCGTTCGGGTGTGCTCGGCGCGCGCAACCCCCAGCCCTCGCGGGATCGTTTCGGGCGGTTCACCGAATGGGTCGCACGCGCCATGGGCACCCCCCAGTTCCTCGCGATGCTCTCGCTGTTCTGCGTCGTCTGGATCGCGTGGAACACCCTGGCCCCCGAGCGGTTCCAGTTCGACTCCGCGGACCTCGGGTTCACCGCCCTGACGCTCGTGCTGTCGCTCCAGGCCTCCTACGCCGCACCGCTCATCCTGCTCGCGCAGAACCGTCAGGACGACCGCGACCGCGTGCAGATCGAGCAGGACCGGCAGCGCGCCGAGCGCAACCTCGCCGACACGGAGTACCTCGCCCGCGAGGTGGTGGCGCTGCGCATGGCCATCTCCGACCTCACCGACGGACTGGTGACCAAGGAGACGCTCCGTACCGAGCTGAAGACCGCGCTCGAGCGCCTCGACACCGACGACCGGCCGGACCCCCGATGACTGCCGAGGCGGTCCGCGCGGCCGTCTCCGCGGTCCGCGATCCTGAGCTGCGACGCCCGCTGGGCGAGCTCGACATGGTCCGCGACGTCACGGTCGTCGACGGGCGGGCGCACGTGGGCATCGCGCTGACGATCGTGGGATGCCCCGCCGCCGCGCGCATCGAGAGCGACGTCCGCGCGGCGGCGCTGTCGGCCCCCGGGATCGACGACGTCGAGATCGCCGTGGGCGTCATGACGGCGGCCGAGCGAGCGGCGCTGACCCAACGTCTGCGCGGCGGACGGGCGTCGCGGGAAAACCCCTTCGGGCCCGAATCCCTCACCCGCGTCATCGCCATCACCAGCGGGAAGGGCGGCGTGGGCAAATCCACGCTCACCGCCAACCTCGCCGTCGCGCTCGCGCGGCGCGGGTTGGCCGTGGGGCTCATCGACGCCGACGTGCACGGGTTCTCCATCCCCGCCCTCCTGGGCCTCGTCGACGCGGACGGCTTGCCACCGCAGCCCACGCGCATCGACGGCCTCATGATCCCGCCCATCGCCCACGACGTGCGGACCATCTCGATCGGCATGTTCCTCCCGCGCGGCTCGCAGACCCCGGGCGCGGTGGCGTGGCGGGGCCCCATGCTGCACCGGACGGTGTCGCAGTTCCTCACCGACGTCTACTTCGGTGACATCGACGTGCTCCTCATCGACATGCCGCCGGGCACCGGCGACGTCGCGATCTCGGTCGGTCAGCTTCTGCCGGGCGCCGATGTGGTCGTCGTCACGACGCCGCAGGATGCCGCCGCCGACATCGCCGTGCGCAGCGGTCTCGTGGCCCGTCAGACCGGACAACGCGTGGCGGGCGTGGTGGAGAACATGTCGGCGATGGTGCTCGCCGACGGCACCGAGCTCGACCTCTTCGGCAGCGGCGGCGGACGCCGTGTCGCCGCCGCCCTCTCGACCGACGGTCAGGAGGTGCCGCTGCTGGGCTCGGTACCGCTCAGCCCCGCTCTCCGGGCCGATGCCGACGCGGGTGTCCCGGTCGTCCTGGCGCATCCCGAGGACCCGGCGGCACGGGCCGTCCTCGAGATCGCCGACGCCCTCGTGCGCGACGGCCGCGGCCTCAGCGGACGTGCCCTGCCGCTGCGCGTCGGCTGATCAGGTCGCTTCCTCGTCGAACGGCACGTCGGCGCCGCGCTCGAAGCGCAGGTGCTGCTGGCCGGCGGCATCCATACCGACGGCGGCGGCCGTCGTCAATGCGGCGCCGGCCGCGGCGGCGCGGACGGTCGGCACGGGCGCGTCCTCGAGGAGGGCGTCGCGGATGATGCGACGCGGGTCGTACTGCCGCGGGTCGAGCTTGCGCCATTCGACGTCGGAGAAATCGTCGCCCATCTCGTCCTTGACGCGGTCCTTCGCACCGTTCACCCAATCGCGAGCGCGCACGGTGAACCGCGCGAGCATCTCGGCGAGCTTGGGGAGACGCTCGGGCCCGAGCAGCAGCACGGCGGCGACGCCGATCAGGATCAGCTTGTCGCCGTCTAGGCCGAAGAACATGACCCCAGATTACCCGTGCGCCTCAACGGCCGCGGCCGTGGTGACGCGTACGCTGACGAGAGGAGGAATGCACATGGGCGATCAGGAAGCCATCCGCAGGTTCGCGATGGAGGCGACGGTCGAACCGGAGCACATCGCTCGCGCTCGTGCACACGCCCTCGAGATCGGCGCGGCGCCGGTGAGCCCGCCCGTCGGCGCGCAGTGCGCGGTGCTCGCGGCCGCCACCGGCGCGCTGAACATCGTCGAGATCGGCACCGGAGGCGGCGTGTCGGGTCTGTGGCTGCTCCACGGTTCGCCCCGCGCGACGCTCACGACGATCGACATCGAGCCCGAGCACCTCGCGGTGGCCCGCCAGTCGTTCGCCGAGGCGAAGGTGCCGCCCGCACGTGCGCGATTCATCACCGGCCGCGCCGCGGACGTGCTCCCCCGCATGAACGAGGCGTCCTACGACATCGTCCTCGTGGACGCCGATGCCGACAACGTGATCGATTACGTCGAGCACGGTCTCCGGCTGGTGCGCCCCGGCGGCATGGTGCTCGTCCCACGGGTGCTGGCGGGCGGCGCGGTGGCCGACCCCGTGCGGCGCGACGACGTCACGCGCGCCTACCGATCACTCATCCACGAGACGCAGTCCTCGCCGGCCGTGCTCGGAGCCCTCTCCATCGTCGGCGAGGGACTGCTGCAGCTGACGACCGTCGCGGCGCCGTGAACCACTCGCGCAGATGAGAACAGCCGGCCCCGCGGGGCCGGCTGTTCTCATCTGCGGTTCGTCAGGCGGCGCCCACGACCCCGCTCAGCACGCTGTGGAGTTCCTTGGCCTCTTCATCATTGACCGAGACGACCAGACGCCCTCCGCCTTCGAGGGGGACACGCACGATGATCAGGCGCCCCTCCTTCACGGCCTCCATCGGTCCGTCTCCGGTTCGCGGCTTCATGGCTGCCATCGCGGCTCCCTTTCGTCATGAGGACTACCTGAAGAGTTTATCGTGCGCAGCGGGCACAACGCGGACACGCGCCTCAGGGAACCTGAGCGAAGGTGTTCCCGAGTGCATACATGTTGTAGATCCACCACCACTGCGCCCCGGCGCCGAGGAGCAGCACCGTGAGACGCCACCACAGCGAACGGGCGACGGCGGCCGCGCCCCACAGCGGCGAGAGCGGAACCAGCAGCCGGAACGTACTCGACTGCGGGAAGAACACCGCGACCAGGTACAGCAGATAGCTCGCCGCCCAGAGCCGGATGGGCACGCCGAGCCGCCGGACGCGGCGATCGACGACGAGCATGAGGGCCGCGCCGACGACGACCGCGACGAGGGCCACCGGGCCGAGCCAGACCGGCAACCCCCACAGCTCGAACCACATCGCCGCCGCGCGCACCGATCCGTCGAACGGGACGAAACCGCCGTGGTCGCCGAGCCACGATCGGCGCCACGCGAGCTCGGTCTGCAGATACGCGTCGGTGCGACCCGTCACCAGGGCCGTGATCACGGGCCACGCGAGCCCGCAGACCGCCGCGAGCAGACCGTTCACGATGATGTGGACGATCTCCCGCGCCGGCAGCGGGTCGTGCCGGCGCCGCATCCACCGCCAGATCCCGTAGAGGGCCAGGAGCAGCGAGAAGGCCAGCACACCGGGGCGGGTGAAGGCCATCAGCGGGATCACCGGATAGAGCCACCCCCACCGCCGTCGTTCGACGGCGAGGAGACCGAGCATCAGCCAGAGGAGGAAGAGCGCCTCGGCGTAGCCGAGCTGGAAGAGGGCGCCCATCGGCCCGGCGGCGAAGAACACGACCGCCCACAGAGCCGCCACTCGGCCGATCCGGCCGCGCAGGAGGGCGTTCAACGCGAGGCAGGCGAGATAGCCCGCGACGATCGACACGACGGGCGCGGCCACCGGGTACCCGCCGACGAGGCGTCCGAGTGCGTCGGAGATCCACGGGTACACCGGCATGAACGCCCAGGCGTTCTCGGCCACCCGGCCCGTCGCATCCAGCGGGAGCTGGGCGGGGTACCCGCTGTAGGCGATGAGCCAATACCACTGCGCATCCCACCCCATGGTGAGCGATCCGAGTGTCGCGCCGGCTCCGAACCGCGACTGCGGGCCGCTGAGGGCGGCGGCGACCACGAGGCATCCGGTGGTCAGCGCGCGCGAGGCGAGGTAGATCAGCGCGATCGCGGCCGCGGTGGGGATCCGCATCGCGATGCGGCGCAGGCGCCTCATCCCGCCGTGCTCAGCGCGCCGGTCACGGGGCGGAGAGCCATGCCCGCAGGCCGCGTTCGACCGCCTCGATCTGCGCCACCGGGACGCGCTCCTCGTCGTGGTGCGCGAGTGACGGGTCGCCCGGCCCGTAGTTGACGGCCGGCACGCCGAGGGCCGAGAAACGGGCGACATCGGTCCAGCCGTACTTCGGACGCGGCTCCGCGCCCACCGCGGCGACGAACTCCCGCGCCAGAGGTGCATCGAGACCGGGACGCGCTCCCCCGGCCAGATCGACGACCTCGACCTCGAATCCCTCGAAGAACCGTGTGACGATCGCGACGGCCTCATCCGTGCTGCGGCTGGGGGCGAAACGGTAGTTCACCTCCACCTCGCACAGGTCCGGGATGACGTTGCCGGCGACGCCGCCCGAGATCCGTACGGCGTTGAGACCCTCGCGGTAGACCAGCCCCTCCACCTCGACGTCGGCGGGCGTGTGCTCGGCGAGCCGCTGCAGGATCGCCGCGGCGCCGTGGATGGCGTTCTCGCCGATCCACGCGCGTGCGCTGTGCGCCCGGACACCGCGGGTGCGCACGAGCACGCGCAGATTGCCGTTGCACCCGCCCTCGACCGCACCGTTCGAGGGCTCACCCAGGATGGCGAAGTCCCCGTCGAAGAGGTCGGGTCGGGTCGCCGCCAACCGTGTCAGACCGTTCAGCTCGGCGGCGACCTCTTCGTGGTCGTACCACATCCAGGTGATGTCGACCCGGGGGTCGACCAGCTCGCCCGCGAGCTTCAGCTGCACCGCGACACCCGCCTTCATGTCGACGGTGCCCCTCCCCCAGAGCAGTGTGTCGCCGTCTTCGACGATCTCGCGGACGGGCAGATTCGCGTTGACCGGAACGGTGTCGATGTGTCCGGCGATGACGACGCGCTGCGCCCGGCCCAGGCGCGTGCGCGCGACGATCGTGTCGCCGTCGCGGAACACCTCGAGGTGGGGCAGTGCCGAGACCGCGCCGAAGATCGCGTCGGCGAGAGTCGTCTCGTCGTCCGACACGCTCGGGATGTCGCAGATCGCTCGGGTCAGATCGGCACTGGAGACGGAGAGATCGAGCTCGGGCATGCCGCGAGTCTATCGACGGGCGGCGCACCGATAGCCTGGAGGGCATGAGCGAACGGTGGGCATGGGGCGTGGGACTCGCGACCTCCAGCAGCGACGGCACGACACTCGACACCTGGTTCCCGGAGCCTGCGCCGGGAACGCCCACGGCGGGCGACATCGCCGCTGCGATGGCCACGTGGGCGCCGCTCGCGGCGGACGACGAGCGACGCGGCGTGTCGGTCGAGGCCGTCTCGGTGACGATCGATCTCGACACCGCCCCCGCCTCCACCTCGGACGCGTACCTGCGTCTGCACCTGCTGTCGCACCGTCTCGCGGCACCGAACACCATCAATCTCGACGGCGTCTTCGGACACCTGCCCATCGTCGCCTGGACGACCGCCGGCCCCATGCACCCCGACGAGGCAACGCGCCGGCGTCCGCTGCTGCAGCGCGAGGGCGTCCAGGTGCACGGTCTCGACAAGTTCCCGCGACTCCTCGACTACGTCACCCCGTCGGGCGTCCGCATCGCCGACGCCTCGCGGGTGCGCTTGGGCGCACACCTCGCATCCGGCACCACCGTCATGCACGAAGGCTTCGTCAACTTCAATGCCGGCACGCTGGGGGCTTCCATGGTCGAGGGCCGCATCTCGCAGGGGGTCGTGGTCGGGGACGGCAGCGACATCGGCGGCGGCGCATCGATCATGGGCACGCTCTCGGGTGGCGGCAGCCACCGCGTCTCGATCGGACGCCGCACCCTGCTGGGAGCGAACGCCGGCATCGGCATCTCCCTCGGCGACGACTGCGTCGTCGAGGCGGGCTTGTACGTGACCGCGGGATCGAAGATCGTGCTCGCCGACGAAGCGCCGACTGCGTCCGGAGCACGCCCGACCGTCAAGGGGGCAGAGCTCTCCGGCCGCGACGGCATACTGTTCCGCCGCAACTCCCTCACGGGCGCGGTCGAGGCCGTCCGTCGCGCGGGTGCGGGCGTGACGCTGAACGAGGCGCTGCACGCCTGAGCGCGGGGCCGCTCACGCGGCGAGCACGATCGAGAGCAAGCCGCTCCACGCGCAGAGGAAGGCCAGTATCCCGACGCTGTACCAGATCGAGGCTCGGAGGATCTCGGACTCGCGACCGGCCAAGCCGACCGCCCCCGCCGCGATCGCTATCGACTGCGGCGAGATGACCTTGGCCGCGGTGCCGCCGGCGGTGTTCGCGCCGACGAGCAGGGCGGGATCCACCGCGAGGCGCTCGGCCGTGGCGACCTGGAGCGGCGCGAACAGCGTGTTGTTGTTGACCACCGACCCCGTGAGGAACACCCCGATCCAGCCGATGATCGGAGCGAGCACCGGGAAGAGCGGACCGACCGCAGCCAGCGCGGCACCCATCGACGCGGACCCGCCCGAGTGGTTCGCGATGTTCGCGAGAACGAGGATGATCGCGATCAGGACGAGCGCGGGCCAGAGCTCGCGGATCGTCGCGCGCAGCGTGCCCACGAGATCGGCGGCGCGCAGCTGCGGCGTCGTCCAGAACGACACCAGCACCGCCAGCAGGATGGCCGTCCCCGTGGCGTTGATCGGGGTGAAGCTCCAGGCCGCGGTGACGACGTCGCCGGACGGAGTCAGGATGCTGCCGGTCAGACCGGGCATCGGCAGCACGGGTGCCAGCGCGGCGAGCGGACCACCGGCGGCGAACAGCGCTTTGAACGGCGGCAGGCTCCAGACCAGGATCACCGCCGTGAGGATGTAGAACGGACTCCACGCCGCCACGACCTCGCCGAGGCCGATCCGGCGCTCCTCCGGCTCGGGGGCTCCCGGTTCGCGGTGGATACGACGCGGCTGCCAGATGCGTCCGAGAAGGAACAGGGCGACCATTCCCGCCAGCCCTGAGCTGAGGTCGGCGAGCTCCGGCCCGAGGAACCACAACACCCCCGCCTGCACCCCGCTGAAGACGACCGTCAGCAGCAGTGTCGCCGGCCAGGTCTCGCGCAGGCCCCGCAGACCGTCGAGGATCACCACCAGCAAGAAGGGGATCAGCAGCGTCAACGGCTGCAGCACGAGCACCAGCGCGCGCGACAGTTCGTGCACCTCGAGCCCGCTCACCTGCGCGCCGACGATCACGGGGATGCCGATCGCCCCGTAGGCCCCCGCTCCCGCATTGGCCACGAGGGAGATCATGGCCGCCTTGACCGGGCGGAAGCCCAACTGCACCAGAAGCGCTGCGCAGATCGCGATCGGCACGCCGAACCCGGCGGCCCCCTCGAGGAACGCACCGAACGAGAAGCTGATCAACAGCACCTGGATGCGCTGGTCGCGTGAGATGCCGCCGATGGACGAGCGGATCACATCGAAGCGTCCGCTCGCGACGGCGAGCTTGTAGAGCCACACGGCCATGACGATGATGTAGGCGATGGGCCAGAGCGCCGTGAGCAGGCCGAGCAGCCCCGCCCCCGCCATCGCCGACACGGGCATGCCGAAACCGAGGGCCGCGACAGCGATCTGCGCGACGAGTGCGATCAGGCCAGCACGGATGCCGCTCAGGCGGAGGCCGACGAGAGCGACGAGGAAGACGACGATCGGGATCGCGGCCACCAGCGCCGAGACGACGAGCGATCCGAGCGGGTCGGTCGTCTGCATCCACATGGTGGGACTCCCCGGGGTCAACGGCCTGTCGCCCTCACACTACTGCGCAGATGCCGCCTCGCACGAGAGGCGTAAGCTCGCCCGCAGGAGGTGGCCCGATGGCCGAACGCGTGCCGAAGAAGCTGTACCGAGCCGAGCTGAAGCGCCTGCAGGCGCAGCTGGTCGACATGCAGGCCTGGGTGCAGAGCACCGGTGCGCGCATCGTCGTCATCTTCGAAGGGCGCGACGCGGCCGGCAAGGGCTCGACGATCAAGCGCGTCACCGAGTACCTCAACCCCCGCGTCGCACGGATCGTCGCGCTGCCCGCCCCGACGGAGCGCGAGCGCTCGCAATGGTACTTCCAGCGGTACGTGGCGCATCTGCCCGCCGCCGGCGAGATCGTGCTGATGGACCGCTCGTGGTACAACCGCGCCGGCGTGGAGCGGGTCATGGGCTACTGCACGAACGACGAATACCACCGCTTCCTCCACCAGGCGCCGATCTTCGAGCGGATGCTGGTGGAGGACGGCATCCTGTTGCTGAAGTACTGGTTCAGCGTCTCGGACGTCGAGCAGGAGGAGCGCTTCCGCTCGCGCAACGAAGATCCGATGCGCCGATGGAAGCTCTCGCCGAACGACGTGCTGTCGATCACGAAGTGGGAGGACTACTCCCGGGCGAAGGACACCATGTTCGTCCACACCGACATCCCCGAGGCGCGCTGGCACGAGGTCGACAACGAGGACAAGCGCCGCGGGCGTATCAACATGATCCACCATCTGCTGCAGCAGATCCCCTACGAGGTCGTCGAGCGTCCCGAGATCGAGATCCCCTCACGTCCCGAGTCGGGCGGCTACGACCGCCCGCCGCAGCGTCCGGACGGATACGTCCCCGACCACGCCGCCACGCTCGGCGACGGCTGACGCCCGATCAGCAGACCGGCCCGCTCAGGACCGGCCGGATCAGGAGACCGGGTAGTCGCGTTCGGGCGAGCCCACGTACAGCTGCTGCGGACGACCGATCTTCGTCTGCGGGTCGTTCTGCATCTCACGCCAGTGCGCGAGCCACCCGGGAAGGCGACCGATTGCGAACAGCGGCGTGAACATCCGCGTGGGGAAGCCCATCGCCTTGTAGATCACGCCGGTGTAGAAGTCGACATTGGGATACAGGCGTCGCTCGCGGAAGTAGTCGTCGCTCAGAGCGATCTCCTCGAGCTCCTTCGCGAGGTCGAGCAGCGGATCGACGACACCGAGCTCGGTGAGCACCTCGTCGGCCGACTCCTTGACCAGCTTGGCGCGCGGGTCGTAGTTCTTGTAGACGCGGTGTCCGAAGCCCATGAGCTTGACACCGTCCTCCTTGTTCTTGACCCGCTCGACGAACCGCTCGACGCTCTCGCCGGAATCACGGATGCGCGCCAACATGTCGAGCACGGCCTCGTTCGCACCGCCGTGGAGCGGGCCGTAGAGCGCGTTGATGCCCGCGGAGATCGATGAGAACTGGTTCGCCCCGGTCGAGCCGACCAGGCGGACCGTGGAGGTGGACGCGTTCTGCTCGTGATCCTCGTGGAGGATGAGCAGCCGCTCGAGCGCGCGCGAGACCACCGGGTTCACCTGATAGTCCTCGGCGTGCACACCGAAGTTGAGCCGCAGGAAGTTGTCGACGAAGCTCAGCGAATTGTCGGGGTACAGGAAGGCCTGGCCGACGCTCTTCTTGTGGGCGTAGGCCGCGATGACCGGAAGCTTCGCCAGCAGCCGGATCGTGTTCAGCTCCACGTGCTCGGGGTTGTTCGGGTCGGACTGGTCCTCGTAATACGTCGACAGAGCCGCGGTGGCCGCCGAGAGCACCGACATCGGGTGGGCGGTGTGCGGCAGCGACGAGAAGAAGCGCTTGAGGTCCTCGTGCAGGAGCGTGTGACGCCGGATGCGGTCGTCGAAGTCGGCGAGCTCGTCGGCGGTCGGCAGGTCGCCGTACAGCAGGAGCCACGCGACCTCGAGGTAGGTGGAGTGCTTCGCGATCTGCTCGATGGGGTAACCGCGGTACCGCAGGATGCCCTGGTCGCCATCGATGTAGGTGATGGCGGAGCGCGTTGCTGCGGTGTTCACGAAGCCGTAGTCGAGGCTCGTGTGCCCCGTCTGCTTGGTGAACGTCGAGAAATCGACGCTCGGAACTCCAGCGGTCCCTGTCAGCACCGGCAGTTCCGCGGTGCGGTCACCGACGGTGACGGTGGCCTTCTGCGGGGTGCCCGTGTCGTTCACGAAGCCTCCTTGCGATCGTCCGGTGCGGTCATTACAGCCTATCGGGCATCCGGGCCTACTCCGGACGACGCCAAAGGATCGCCGGATCGGTAGGGGGAAACCTACGAAGCGGCGAGCCGAGCCGCGGCGGCTTCGATGCGCTCGAACGGCGCCGTCAACGAGAACCGGACGTGCTGCGGGAAGTGATCCCCGTAGAAATGACCGGGACCGGCGAGGATGCCGCGCTCGGCCAACCAGCCCATCGTCTCCCACGCGTCGCGACCGGTCGTCGCCCACAGGTACAGGCCCGCCTCGCTGTGGTCGACGCGAAAGCCCGCGCCGCGCAGGGCGGGGAGGAGCACGTCGCGCCGCCGTCGGTACAACTCCTTCTGGCGCGTGACATGGTCATCGTCGCCGAGCGCTGCGACCATGGCGTGCTGCACGGGCAGAGGCAGCATGAGGCCGAGGTGCTTGCGCGCGGTCAGCAGCCGCGCGACGATCGCGGGGTCGCCGGCGAGGAACGCAGCGCGATAGCCGGCGAGGTTCGACTGCTTGCTCAGCGAGTACACCGACAGGAGCCCCTCCAGATCGCCGTCGCACACGCGAGGATCGAGCACGCTCGGCACCGGCTCCCGCGCCCACGGTCCGTCCCAGCCCAGCTCCGCGTAGCACTCGTCCGAGACGACGACGGCGCCGAGCTCGCGGCCGCGGGCGACGACGGCGCGGAGCGCCGCGACATCGAGCACACGACCGTCGGGGTTGCCGGGCGAGTTGACCCAGATGAGGCGTGTGCCGTCAGGGAACTGCTCCGGGTCGTCGGCCGCGATGGCGTCGGCACCCACCAGACGCGCGCCGACCTCGTAGGTGGGGTACGCCGCGCGCGGGTGCACGACGATGTCGCCGGGGCCGAGTCCGAGCAGGAGCGGCAGCAGCGCGACGAGCTCCTTCGAGCCGATCGTCGGGAGCACATTATCGGGGCCGAGGCCCTCCACCCCGCGTCGCCGCGCGTACCAGGCCACGATCGCCTCGCGCAGCAGCGGGGTGCCCACCGTCTGGGGATAGGCATGCGCGTCCGTCGACTCGCGCAGCGCCTGCGCGACGACCTCCGGGGTCGGGTCGACCGGTGAACCGATCGACAGATCGACGATGCCGTCGATGTGCCGCCGAGCAGTGGCCGCACAGGGCGCGACCGCGTCCCAGGGGTAGTCCGCGAGGTCGCGGACGCTCAATGCCCCTCCCCCTGCGGCGGCAGGGCGGCCACGACAGGGTGATCCTTCGCGATGACACCGATCTTCGCGGCGCCCCCGGGTGAGCCCAGGTCATCGAAGAACTCGACGTTGGCCGTGTAGTAGTCCTGCCACTCATCGGGCAGGTCGTCTTCGTAGTAGATCGCCTCGACCGGGCAGACCGGTTCGCACGCACCGCAGTCGACGCACTCGTCGGGGTGGATGTAGAGCGAGCGCTCGCCCTCGTAGATGCAGTCCACGGGGCACTCGTCGATGCACGCGCGGTCCTTCACGTCCACGCACGGGAGAGCGATCACATAAGTCACGCGTCGAGTCTAGTTCGTGTCGGGGCGGCGGGCCGTCGGCAACGCGGGCCAGCCGACCACGATCGCAACGACGATCGGGAGGGCGAAGGTCCAGATGAGACCGGTGCTGAGCTCGCCCTCGGGAGGCGCCGGGACGACCACCGATCCGCCGGGACCGCGCCCTGAGAAGACGATCGTCGCGACGAGCGCACCCAGTCCGCAGGCCAGCGCGGTCCACCGATCGCCGGTCAGCAGCCGCAGGCCGGCCACGAGTCCGGTGATGCCGAGGACCGCGACGATGAGCCCGACCGGCACCGCACCCCACGAGTACGCCTGCCCGATCGTGCCGGCCACTCCGTAGACGACGCCCGCGACCGCGGCCACCGCCCACCCTGCGATGCGGGGCCAGGTCTGGATCACCGCAACAGTCTAGGCGGCCCATCCCCAGGCCCGGAGCAGCGCGGCCACGAGCGCCGCCACAGCCACCACCACGAGGAAGGGGGCCCGCAGCGCGAGCAGCACCGCGGCCGCGACGACCGCAGGCACGCGCGCGTCGAGGACGACCGCGGCGCCGGCGCCGAGGGTCTGCACGACCACGAGCGCCGACAGCAGCGCCACCGTCAGCTGATCGATGATGCGCTGCGCGCGCGGCCCGTCGAACCAGCTCGGTGGAAGGAGGTATCCGACGGCCTTGAGCGCGACGCACAGGATCGCCGCGAGCAGGATGCCGCTCCAGGGCGTCACCGCGTCGTCTCCCCCGCTTGCGGGGCGTCGCTTCCGTCGCGCGTCCCACGAACAGGCGTCGCCGCGGCCACGGCGATGGCGACGACCGCGGCGATCAGCACCGGGATCCCCGGCATCGTGACGGGTGTGGCGACGGCCGCCACCGCCCCGGCCGCGACACCGACGACGACCGCCTCGCCGCGCCGGAGCCGGGGCCACAGCAACGCGAGGAAGGCTGCGGCCGCTGCGGCATCCAGACCCCAGGCCCGCGGGTCACCCAGCACGTCGCCGAGGAGCGCCCCCACCAGGGTGAACAGGTTCCAGCCGAGGTAGATCCCCACACCGGTCACCCAGAACCCGACACGGCGGGCGCGCGGCTCGGACTGTGCGAGCGCCACCGCGGTGGACTCGTCGATCGTGAACGGGATCGCGGCGAGGCGACGCCGGATGCTGCCCCCCACCACCGGCGCCATGCGCAGGCCGTAGGCGACGTTCCTCACGCCCAGCAGCGCGGCCGACGCGACCGCCGCGGGCAACGCACCCCATCCGCCGGTCGCGATGACGCCGACGAACGCGAACTGCGACCCGCCGGTGAACATCAGCAGACTCAGCACGCAGGTCTGCCACACGTCGAGACCCGCGGCGACCCCGAGGGCGCCGAACGAGACGCCGTAGGCGCTGGTGGCGACGGCGACGCCCACGCCGTCACGCCACGCGCGCCGCGCCGCGGCATCCTGGTCCATCGCTCCGATGCTATCGATCCGCAGCGGGCTCCGCCGATACCCTGGCCGCATGAGTCGCGTGTTCACGGCGAGTGTCGCCTCGGTGTACGTCCACTACGTCGCGAAGGCGGAGCGGAAGGGGCGCACGCGTGCAGACGTCGACGAGGTGACACGCTGGCTGACCGGATACACCCAGGCCGAGCTCGACGCGCACCTCGCGGCCGGGACGACGTTCGAGGACTTCTTCGCCGCCGCGCGCCTCAACCCGGCCGCGACGCAGATCACGGGCGTCATCTGCGGGATCCGCGTCGAGGAGATCGACGATCCGCTGATGCAGCGCATCCGCTATCTCGACAAGCTCGTCGACGAGGTCGCCCGCGGCACGCAGATGTCGCGGATCCTGCGCGGCTGACACGGGCGCAGACGGCGACGACCCCGGTGCCGCGGGGCGGTCCGGGGTCGTCGCGGGAGGGTGGGGTCAGACGCTTGCGTCCTGGCGCTTGGCGCGAGCCGTCGCGCGGCCGCGCTCGGTCGCGTCGAGCACGACCTTGCGGATGCGCACCTTCTCGGGGGTGACCTCGACGCATTCGTCGTCGCGAGCGAACTCGAGCGACTCCTCGAGGGTGAGCACGCGCGGCGGCGTCATCGACTCGAAGGAGTCCGAGGTCGACGAGCGCATGTTCGTCAGCTTCTTCTCCTTGGTGATGTTGACGTCCATGTCGTCGGCTCGCGAGTTCTCGCCGATGACCATGCCCTCGTAGACCTCTTCGGTGGGCTGGACGAAGAAGCTCATGCGCTCCTGCAGGGCGATCATCGCGAACGGCGTCACGACCCCGGTGCGGTCGGCGACGATCGAGCCGTTCTGGCGGGTCGTGATCGAGCCCGCCCAGTCGTCGTAGCCGTGGGAGATCGCGTTGGCGATACCGGTTCCGCGCGTGATCGTGAGGAACTCGCTGCGGAAGCCGATCAGGCCGCGCGAGGGGACGACGAACTCCATGCGAACCCAGCCGGTGCCGTGGTTGGTCATGTTGTCCATCCGGCCCTTTCGGGCGGCCATCAGCTGAGTGATCGCGCCGAGATGCTCTTCCGGCGAGTCGATCGTCAGGTGCTCGAACGGCTCCTTCAGCTTGCCGTCCTCGCCGCGGCGGGTGACCACCTGGGGCTTGCCGACGGTGAGCTCGAAGCCCTCGCGGCGCATGTTCTCGACGAGGATCGCCAGCGCCAGCTCACCGCGGCCCTGCACCTCCCACGCGTCCGGGCGCCCGATGTCGACGACCTTGAGCGAGACGTTGCCGATGAGCTCTCGGTCGAGGCGGTCCTTGACCATGCGTGCGGTGAGCTTGTGGCCCTTGACCTTGCCCATGAGCGGCGAGGTGTTGGTGCCGATCGTCATCGAGATGGCGGGATCGTCGACCGTGATCGCCGGCAGCGGCCGCACGTCCTCGGGGTCGGCGATCGTCTCACCGATGGTGATGTCGGCGAAGCCGGCGATGGCGACGATGTCGCCGGGGCCGGCGTCCTCAGCGGGGTAGCGCTCGAGCGCGCGGGTCTTGAGGAGCTCGGTCACCCGGGCGTTGCTGGTGGTTCCGTCGGCGCGCACCCACGCCACCGTCTGCCCCTTCTTCAGCGTGCCGTTGAACACCCGCAGGAGGGCGAGGCGGCCGAGGAACGGCGAGGAGTCGAGGTTGGTGACCCAGGCCTGCAGCGGTGCCTCGTCGTCGTAGGAGGGGGCCGGGACGTGCTCGAGGATCGCGCCGAAGAGCGGCTCGAGGTCGTCGTTGTCGGGGAGGGAGCCGTTGCCGGGGCGGTTCAGCGACGCCGCGCCGGCGCGACCGGACGCGTACACGACGGGAACGTCGAGAAGCGCGTCGACATCCAGGTCGGGCACGTCGTCGACGAGGTCGGAGGCGAGACCCAGCAGCAGGTCGTGCGCCTCCTCCTCGACCTCGGCGATACGGGCGTCCGGACGGTCGGTCTTGTTCACCAGGAGGATGACGGGCAGCTTCGCCTCGAGCGCCTTGCGCAGGACGAAGCGCGTCTGCGGCAGCGGGCCCTCGGAGGCGTCGACGAGGAGCACCACGCCGTCGACCATCGACAGGCCGCGCTCGACCTCGCCGCCGAAGTCGGCGTGACCGGGGGTGTCGATGACGTTGATGGTGACCGGAACGTCGGAGTGCAGTCCGTTGTAGGTGATCGCGGTGTTCTTCGCGAGGATCGTGATGCCCTTCTCGCGCTCGAGATCGTTCGAGTCCATCGCGCGCTCCTCCATGTGCTCGTGAGAGCCGAAGGAGCCGGTCTGGCGGAGCATGGCGTCGACGAGCGTCGTCTTGCCGTGGTCGACGTGCGCGACGATCGCGACGTTGCGGAGGTCAGGACGAAGGGCGTGCGCCATGAAGGGGGTCCTCAGGATGAAGGGGAAACGCCGGGATGCCGGCAGTCCAGTTTACCGCAGGCGCCCTGCACGGTTGCGGGGCGCCTGCGGAGCAGGCCGAGCGGGGCCTCAGGAGGCGTCGAGAGCCGCTCGACGCTCCTCGCGGCGGCGACGCTGTTCGACGGGATCGGGCACCGGCGACGCCGCGAGCAACTCGCGGGTGTACGCCTCGCGCGGCTGCAGCAGGACCTGCGATGTCGGTCCCTGCTCGACGGTGCGCCCGGACTTGAGGACGAGCACGTGGTCCGAGAGCTGATCGACGACGGCGAGATCGTGGCTGACCAGGATGCACGCGAACGCGTACGTCTGCTGGAGCTCACGCAGCATGTCGAGGACGGCCGCCTGGACCGACACGTCGAGTGCGGAGGTGGGTTCATCGGCGACGAAGAGCTTCGGGCGCAGGGTGAGCGCGCGGGCGATCGAGACGCGCTGACGCTGACCGCCCGAGAGCTCGTGCGGATAGCGCTCGAGCACATCGCGCGGCAGCCGGACCGCGTCGAGCAGCTCCCGCGCACGGTCGAGCCGCTCCGCCTTCGTGCCGACCCGGTGGATGGCCATCGGCTCGATGATGCAATCGCCGATCGGGAACCGCGGATCGAGAGATGCGGCGGGGTCCTGGAAGACGACGCCGATGTCGCGACGCACGTTCTTGGCCTTGCGCCCCCGGAGCTTGGCGAGGTCCTGTCCACCGAGGGTGAGCGTCCCACCCGCCACCGGCATCAGGCCGAGGACGGAACGCGCGATCGTCGACTTACCCGAGCCGGACTCGCCCACGATGCCGAGGACCTCACCCGCGGCGAGATCGAACGACACGTCCTCGACCGCGCGGAAGGTCTTGCCCCGCCCGGCGTATTCGAGCACGAGCCCCTGCGCCTCGAGCACGATGTCGCGCGAGGTGCCGCCCGCGGCTCGCGAGGTGAACTCCGGGTCGAGCCGGGGCACCGCCGCGAGGAGCTTCTTCGTGTACGGGTGCTGCGGGCGCGTGAGGACGTCGTCGACGGTCCCGACCTCGACGAGGTCGCCACGGTACATCACCGCCACCCGGTCGGCGATGTCGGCCACGACCCCCATGTTGTGGGTGATCAGGAGGATGCCGGCGTCGCGGTGATCCTTCAGGCGACGGAGGAGGTCGAGGATCTCGGCCTGGACGGTCACGTCGAGGGCTGTGGTCGGCTCGTCGGCGATGATCACCTTCGGGTCGAGCGCGATCGCCATCGCGATGACGATGCGCTGGCGCTGGCCGCCCGAGAACTGGTGCGGGTACTGCTTGATCCGCCGTTCCGGCTCGGGGATGCCGACCACCCGGAGGAGCTCGACGGACCGTTCGCGCGCATCGTCGCCGTACGCGACGTCGTGGAGCTCGAAGATCTCGGTCAGCTGGCGTTCGATCGTGAGGACCGGGTTCAGCGCCGTCATCGGCTCCTGGAAGATCATCGCGATCTCGCTGGCGCGGAGTTTGCGCATGCGCTCGTTCGGCAGCCCGATCACCTCGGTCTCACCGACCGTGATGGAACCGCTGGTGATCGCGTTCTCGGCGAGGAGCCCCATCGCGGCGAGCGAGGTCACCGACTTGCCGGACCCCGATTCACCCACGACGGCCACGACCTCGCCGGGACGGACCTCGAGCGAGATCCCCTTCACCGCGTTCACGTCCCCCGAGCCGGTGAGGAAGGTGACAGCGAGGTCGGTGAACTTCAATGCGGTACGCGTGGCAGTGACGCTCATGCGCGGTTCCTCCTCTTGATCTCGCGACGGACGCTCCGGGACTGACGCGGGTCGTACGCGTCGCGGATGCCGTCGCCCAGGAAGTTGATGGAGAGCGCGATCGCGAGGATCATCATGCCCGGCCACCAGAACAGCCACGGCCTGCTGGTGAAGCTGCCCTGGTACTGGCTGATGAGCAGACCGAGGGACGTCTCGGGCGGCTGAACGCCGAACCCGAGAAACGACAGCGAGCTCTCGAGCAGGATGGCGCCCGCGATGGCGAACGTCGCGTTAACGGCGATGACTCCGACCACGTTCGGCATCAGGTGCCGGAAGATGATGCGAGCACCCCCGGCGCCCGAGGCGCGGGCGGCGAGGACGAAGTCGCGCTCGCGGAGCGAGAGGACCTCGCCGCGGACCAGACGTGCGAGTCCGGTCCAGGTCAGCAACGAAAGCAGGAACGCCAGGATGATCGGGTTCTTTCCGATGTTGCCCGCGATCTGTCCGACGACGGCGGCCAGGGCGAGCAGCGGGATGACGATGAACAGATCGGTCAGACGCATGAGCACCGAGTCGACCCAGCCGCGGTAGTAGCCCGCGACCGCGCCGATGATGCTGCCGATCGCGGTGGACGAGATGCCCAGCACGAGACCCAGGAGGATCGAGCGCTGCGTCCCCATCATCGTGAGCGCGAAGTAGTCCTTTCCGGTGTTCTCCTGTCCGAAGGGGTGCTCGCCGATCCGGATGCCGTCTCCCCCGAGCCACTCCGGGATGAGACTCAGGGTCGGGATGCCGCCGTCGACGACGTCTCCCGCCGCGCGATAGTCGTGCGGCCACCAGCCGGGGATGCCGAAGAAGCCGACCGAGGTGAAGCTCAGCAGCGTGAGGAAGATCAGGATCACCGCCGAGACCGTCGCCGCCCGGTGCCGCAAGAAGCGTCCCCAGACGATACGGGCCTGCGACCGCGGCGCGGCCGTGCTCTTGGCCAGTGCCGCGTCCTCGGCCTCGGCGACCGAGAGGACCGACGTGGTCGTCGGAACGTTGTCGTTCGGGTTCGTCATACTCGGATCCTCGGGTCGATGACGGCGTAGAAGATGTCCGCCAACATGTTGAAGACGATCGCGGCGAGGCCGGTCACGAGGAAGAAGGCCATCACGGGGTTCGGGTCGACCTGGCTGAGTCCGCTCGCGAACAGCTCGCCCATACCCTTCCAGCCGAAGACGCGCTCGGTGATGACGGCGCCGCCGATGAGGCCGGCGAAGTCGAACGCGGCGATCGTCGCGATGGGGATGAGGGCGTTGCGGAAGGCGTGACGGAAGATCACCAGGCGCTCGGGGACGCCCTTGGCCCGCGCGGTGCGGATGAAGTCCTGGTTGCCGACCTCCAGCATGGAGGTCCGGGTGTACCGGCTGTAGGACGCCAGCGAGATCACCGTGAGCAGCAGCGTCGGAAGCAGCATCTGCGTGCCGATGTCGAGGAAGGTCTGCCAGAACGTCCCGTCGAAGTTCGGCGTCTGCGCACCGATGGTGGAGATCGGACGCGGCTTGCGATCCAGGAACGACGGCCAGACCCGGAAGAGCGCGTCGACGACGGTCAGCAGAGCGCCGCCGAAGATCGTCACGAATGCCACGACCGTCGCCGGCCCCTTGAAGCGCCCGCCGAAGAACCGGCCGATGAGGAACGGTACGACGATGGCCAGCACCGCGCCGGCGGCGAGGACACCCCAGTTCATGTAGTAGATGAACACGTTGGTCAACGCCAGGTGCATCACCACGACGAGCCCGGCCGAGGCCAGACCGATCACGAGGACACGGCGGTTGTGGAGTCCGACGGAGGCCACCGTGCCGCTCAGCGCGAGCAGGACCGTGAGCACCGCGACGCCAACGATCGTCAGACGCGGCTCGCGGAACGCATCGGTCGCCAGCATGAGGGGCAGCGCTGCCCCCACGAAGCCGGCCGCGACGGCGAAGGTGATGACGCGCCGCTTGAGCGAACCGCCCCCCAGCACCTGGACCACCACGCCGAGCACGACGGCGATCACGATGATCTGCGCCGGTGTCAGCTGGGGATCACGGATCCAGTCGTTGTATCCGATCGCGAGGTACTCCTTGAACAGCACCGCGGCCCAGAAGACCGGCAGGGAGAAGAAGAGGAACGTGAGGAACGTGACCGCGTAGTCCAGGCCGGAGTACTGACGGATCGCGGTGATGATGCCGATCGCGATGCCGATGATCAGCGCGAGGATCGTGGCCAGCAGAACGAGCCTGAGCGTCGAGGCCGCAGCCTGCCCGACCAGCGTGGTGACCTCGACGCCCTGGCGGGTGAGTCCGAGATCGCACTGGCCGATGAGGCACTTGCTCGCCCCGAGGAGCCAGCCGAGGTAGCGCTGGAACCACGGCTGGTCCAGGTTCATGTATTCGGTACGTCGGGCGATCAGCTGCTCGCGGTTATCCGCATTGCTCTCGCGCAGGTCCGCGAGCGGGTCGCCGGAATTGATCGTGAGGACGTACATCAGGAGGGATGCGGCGAGCATGATGCCCACCGCGGCCGCCAGACGGCGGATGATGAATTTCAGCACGGAAGTCGAGGTCCCTTGGTCGTACGCGGGGCACACGTGTGCCCCTCACGGGAGTGTGGGCCGTCACCGCAGCGACGGCCCACACTCTGGTCGTGTCAGAGACAGAATACGTTTATTCTGCGCGCGACCACTTCTCGGCGTTCCACATGATGCCGCTCTGGCCCACGGAGTGCTGAGCGTTCTCAATGGCGGCAGCGGCGGCGTCGACACCGGGGTGAGCGAACACCGGGATGCCGAACAGATCGTCCCAGAGCTGCTTCTCGATGATCTTCGTCTGCTCGAGGTGCACCGACTCGTCGAGGCTCGTGGCGAGGGTCTCCCAAGCCTGGTCGACGACCGGGTTGGAGTATCCGCCGTAGTTCTGCGGCTTGTCGGTGGCGTAGATGTTCTGGCCGGAGGTGATCTGGCCGGAACCGGCCCAGGCGAAGAGTGCGACGTCGTAGTCGCCGCGCTCCTGCGTACCGCCGGGCTGGAAGAAGTCGGCGTTGCCGACGTCCTGGATCTCGAAACCGGCCTGGTCGCACGAGGACTTGATCAGTGCGACCTCGTCAGCGCGGCGGGGGTTCGGGGCGGAGTATCCGATGCGCACGACGGTGCCGGCTGCACCGGCCGCGTCGACGAGAGCCTTGGCGCCCTCGACGTCGACCTCGTCGTACCGGCCGTCGTAGGCCGCCGAGACGACCTCGTCGTAGTTCTCCTGGAAGGGGAACACCTCACGCGCGTTCATGACCTCGGCGTCCGAGCTCACGGGCTTGATGAGGTTGTCGACGATCTGCTGGCGCGGGACGCACATCGCGAACGCCTGGCGCAGCTCGAGGCTGTTCGCGAGCGACGCGTTGCCCGTGAAGTTGAAGTCGAGGTGCTCCCACGTGAGGGTCTGGCCGGTCAGCAGCTGAGCTGCGTCACCGAGCTCTTCGATCTGCGAGACCGTGTCGACCGTCGGCTGCGGGGCGATGACATCGAGGTCACCGTTCTGCAGGGCCTGGACCATCGCGTCCTGCTCCACGAAGCGGATGACGAGCTCGTCGTTGGCGGCCGGCTCACCGTAGTAGCTCTCGTTGCGCTTGAGGGTCACCGACTGGCCGGCCTCCCACGAGGAGAGCACGTACGGGCCGGAGCTGGGGATCAGCGCCTCGTCCGGCAAGGTGCCGGGAGCGGTGTTCCACCCCGTGTTCCAGAACTCGGCGGCCGTGGCGAGCGCCTCGGCGTCGCCGCCGCGGATCGCGTCGACGAGCTCCTCGGTCGACATGCCGCCCTGCTCGGCGACCACGTGCGCCGGGCTGAGCATCCAGGTCTGGATCTGCCAGTCGGGATCGGGCGCGGCGAACTCGACCGTGAACGACTTGCCCTCGGCGTCGCCCTGCGGGCCCTCGGGGACGGTGTCGCCCAGATCCTGCGAGACGGAGTTGAACAGCGGGCCTTCGCCGCTGGTCAGGTTCGCGTTCTGCACGCCCCACGCGAGGACGGCGTCGGCGACCGTGATGGGGGTGCCGTCGGACCACTCGGCGTCATCGGCGATGGTGTACTCGACGACCATGGGGTCTTCCGAGATCAGCTCGTACGAGCCCAGGTCGGCGTTCGGCTGGATGGCGCCGACCTCGTCGAAGTAGCTGAAGCCCGCGAGGAGCCGGTCCACGATCGCCGAGTTGTACGTCGAGTACGTCTCGGGGGTGAACCCGTTGTAGCTGATGAAGTCGTTCGGGCCGACCGAAACCGAGATCGACTGGCTCGTCGAGGTCTCCTCCTGGTCGCCGCCGTCCGCCGGCGCGCAGCCGGCGACGACGAGCGCCAGTGCTGCGGCGCTCGCGGCCGCCATGGAGATACGTGTGAAACGCATTCCCACTCCTGTTCTCTTGATGATCCGGGTGACGGAAGACCTTTCCGTTCCCCGCCCGCCGACCTGGTCGCCGGGCTCAGATGAGAACTACCCTTGCGTGCGTTCGTTTCGATCGTGTTGCGTGAAACGAGTTCGTTAGCAAAATGTGTCCTCCCCGTGCCGCCCCCGGCGCACGGCCTGCTCACCGTCGGACGCGATGGGTGAGCACTTCGTCAGGGGCCGGTGCGCGGAGGGTCACCCGCCGACGACGACCGCCACGACGGCGTACACGGCGATGACCGCGAGCGGGATCAGGACGGCGCGGTTCCAGATCGTCGTGACCCGGCTCTCCCCGGGCCGGTCGGCGTTCTCGCGCCAGCGCTCGCGGATCTCGTCCACCTCGCGCACCGCTGCCGGCCCGCGCGGCGCGTCGTGGGCCTCGATCGTGCGGGCGCCACGGGGCACGCGCGCCGGTCGGCCCGGTGAGGGACCCCCGAAGGCGGAGAACGAACGCCCCTCCGTCGTGTCGACGGTGACCTGCCAGCGCAGCCTCACGTCCGACACCGCCGACCAGGGCACCCGCGTCACGCGGAACGGATTCGCGATCACGATGGCCCGATCGTCGATGGAGACGAAGGGCGCATACAGGAGCGCGTACATGACCCACAGGGCGAGGAGCACCCAGGGCGCGATCAAGAAGCCCTGGAGCGCCCCGCCCCGGACGAAGACGTCGACGAGCAGGAACACGCCGAGGATGCCGAAGCCGGCGACCGCGACGACCGCCGATGCCGGACGGTAGGTCTTCCTCATCCCGGCACGCGGGTCAGACGCCGAACTGGAAGCCCGCGCCGGGGATCGCCGCGAGCAACTCGCGGGTGTAGTCCTCGGTGGAGTGATCGAAGACCTCGTCGGTCGTCGCCGACTCGACCAGCCGGCCCCGTCGCATGACCGACACGTTGTCGGCCACCAGACGCACGACCGCGAGGTCGTGCGTGATGAACAGGTACGTCAGATCCAGTTCGGTCTGCAGCTCGGTGAGGAGTGTGAGGATCTGCCCCTGCACGAGCACGTCGAGCGCCGACACGGCTTCGTCGAGCACGAGAACATCCGGCTTGAGCGCGAGGGCCCGGGCGATGGCGACGCGCTGACGCTGACCGCCGGAGAGCTCGCTGGGATACCGGTCCTTGGCGGCGGCGGGCAGCGAGACCTGATCGAGCAGCTCGCGCACGCGTGCAGAGCGCTCCTTCTGGCTGCCGAACTTGTGCACGCGCATGGGCTCGGAGATGGTGTCGCCGACGCTGTACTGCGGGTCGAGCGTGCCGTAGGGATCCTGGAACACGGGCTGCACACGGCGCCGGAACGCGAGCTCTTCGGCTCGATTGAGACCGCCGAGCTTCTTGCCGTCGAATCGGATCTCCCCCGACGTCAGCTGCTCGAGCTGCAGGAAGAGCTTGGCCAGCGTCGACTTGCCCGATCCCGACTCGCCCACGATCGCCGTGGTCGTGCCCTTCGCGACCTGGATGCTGACATCGTCGACCGCGACGATCTCCTTCGACGACAGTCCGCCGGTGCGCACCTTGTAGACGCGACGCGCGTTGCGGATGTCGATGAAGTCGGGCTGAGCGGCGACGACCTCGGCCTCCGCCTCGCGCTCCTCGGCGCGGGCGAGGAACTTCTCGCCCGCACCGAAGACGTCGGCGTCCTCGTGGTGACGCACCGCCTGGATGCGCCGCGAAGCGAGGCTCGGCGCCGCCGAGACGAGACGCTTCGTGTAGGGGTGCTTCGGGTCGGCGAGGATCTCCTGCGACGGGCCGGACTCGACCACCCGACCGCGGTACATCACGACCAGGTGCTCGGCCCGCTCCGCGGCGAGCCCGAGGTCGTGGGTGATGAAGAGCACCGAGGTGCCGAAGTCCGAGGTGAGGGTGCCGAGGTGATCGAGGATCTGACGCTGCACGGTCACGTCGAGAGCCGAGGTCGGCTCGTCGGCGATGAGGAGCTTCGGACGGGCCGACAGGCCGATGCCGATCAGCGCACGCTGCCGCATCCCGCCGGAGAACTGATGCGGATACTGCCGCATCCGATCCTCGGCGTCGGGCAGACCGGCCTCGGTGAGCACCTCGACCGCACGGTCGCGGACGCCGGCACGACCCGTCGCGCTGCGGTTGGAGCGCACCGCCTCGCGCACCTGGAAGCCGACGGTCAGCACGGGGTTGAGGTTCGACATCGGGTCCTGCGGCACGTACCCGATCTGCGCGCCGCGCACGGCCTGCAACTCGCGGTTCGAGAGGGCGGCCAGGTCGCGGCCCTCGAACATGATCTGGCCGTCCGTCACGCGTCCCGTTCCCGGCAGCAGCCGGATGATCGCCTGAGCAGTGGTCGACTTGCCCGAACCCGACTCCCCGACGATCGCGACCGACTGTCGCGGGTAGATCGTCAGGTCGACGCCCCGCACCGCCGGAACGAGTCCCGCCTTCGTCTGGAAGCCGACGTGGAGGTTGCGGATGTCCAGGAGCGGCGTGGCTTCGGAGGACGTGGTGTCGCTCATCGGCGCGCACGCTCCTTCGGGTCGAGGGCGTCGCGCACGACGTCGCCCAGCATGAGGAAGGACAGGACCGTCACCGACAGCGCGGCGGCGGGGTAGATCAGGACCATCGGGCTGGTGGTCAGCGACTGTCGGGCGGCGTTGATGTCGTTGCCCCAGCTCATCACCGTCGGCGGCAGCCCGATGCCCAGGAACGACAGGGTCGCCTCGGCGACGATGAAGGTTCCGAGCGAGACGGTCGCGACGGCGATCACCGGCGCGATCGCGTTCGGCAGGACATGACGCAGCAGGACGCGCCAGCGCGAAACCCCGAGTGCGATGGACGCCACGACGTAGTCTGCCTGCTTGGCCGACAGCACCGCGCCGCGCATGATGCGGGCGATCTGGGGCCAGGCGAAGACGGCGATCACGAGGGCCACCACCAGGGGGGTCCGCTCGGGCACCACCGACATGAAGACGATCGCGCCGAGAACGGTGGGGATGGCGAAGAAGATGTCCGCCACGCGCGAGAGGATCGCGTCGAGGATGCCGCCGTAGTAGCCGGCGAGGGCTCCGACGATCGATCCGAAGATCGCGACCATGACCGTCGCCACGACACCGACCAGGATCGACGACTGCGTCCCGTAGATCACACGCGCGTAGACGTCGCATCCCTGACGGGTGAAGCCGAACGGGTGTCCTGCGGCCGGACCGCCGTTGCTGTTGGCGAGCAGGCAGTTGGCGGTCGGCGAGACGGGCGAGAACAACCCGGGGAACATCGCGACGACGAGGATGAGCACGATGAGGACGGCCGAGACCCAGAACATGGGCCGCCGGCGCATCGACTGCCACGCGTCGCTCCAGACCGTCCGGGGCTTGTCGTCGGTGGCGACGGCGTCGATCGCCTGGAGGGGCGTCTCCTCTTCGGGAGCGACGAAGTGGTCCTGATTCCGGCGGAGATTACTTGGCATAGCGGATCCTCGGGTCGAGCCAGGCGTAGAGAAGGTCGACGAGCAGGTTCGCCAGCATGATGATGATCACCATGATGGCGACGAAGGACACGACCGTGGGTCCCTCTCCGATCGTGATGGCGCGATAGATCGTGCCGCCGACACCGTTGATGTTGAAGATGCTCTCGGTGACGATCGCACCCACCATGAGCGAACCGAGGTCGACACCCAGGTACGTCACGACGGGGACGAGCGAGTTGCGGAGCACGTGGACGGTGACGACGCGGGGGCGGCTGAGACCCTTCGCGGTGGCGGTGCGCACGAAGTCCGCGGAGAGGTTCTCGGCGACCGACGAGCGGGTGAGCCGGACGATGTAGGCGAAGGAGACCGTCGCAAGCACGATGGCCGGCAGGAGCAGCTCGTCCCACGGCGCCCCCGCGCTCACGGTCGTGCGGAACCAGCCCAGTCTGATGCCCAGGAGGTATTGGAGCACGAAGCCGATGACGAAGGTGGGCACCGAGATCAGCAGCAGACTCACGACGAGGGCGCTGGCGTCGAAGAGCTTGCCCTTGCGCAGGCCGGCGATGAGGCCGATGACGATGCCGAACACGGCCTCGATCGCGAGCGCGAGAACTGCGAGGCGGAGTGTGATCGGGAATGCCTGCGCCATGACGTCGATGACCGGGCGACCGGAGAAGGTCGTGCCCCAGTCACCCTGCAGCAGCGCTCCGATGTAGAGGAAGTACTGGACGATGAAGGGCTTGTCGAGGTTGTACTGCGCGCGAACCGACTCGATCACCGCGGGCGAGGGCTGGCGATCGCCGTAGAGGGCGGCGATCGGGTCTCCCGGCAGGAGGAAGACGAGGGCGTAGATGAGAAGGGTCGCCCCGAAGAAGACGGGGATCAGCTGCAGCAGCCGTCGACCGATGAACCAGAGCATCGACGAATAGTTCCTAAATGGGTACGGGTGGCGGTGGGGCGGGGGCGCCGATCAGCACGGTGTCCGGGACGCAACGCGCCCCGGACACCGTACTCGATGATCGTCGGAAGCCGAACTCAGCCCTTGGTCACCTGGTTGTACAGCGGCACCGAGTCCCAGCCGAAGACGACGTTGTCGACGCCCTCGCCCCAGACGCCCACCGCGTTCTGGTACCACAGCGGAACGCTGGGCAGGTCACGCATCAGGATCTCCTGGGCCTGCTCGTAGAGACCGGCCGCGTCCTCGACGGACGGAGCGGATGCGGCCTCGGTGAGCAGCGCGTCGAACTCGGGGTTGGTGTACCCCTCGTAGTTCGAGCTGCCGCCGGTGCTGTACTGCGCCGACAGGAAGTTGCCCTGCGACGGGTAGTCCGCCTGCCATCCGGCACGCGTGGCGCCGGTGAGGGTGCCGGTGGTACGCAGGTCGAGCGCCGCGGCGAACGTCGGGAACGGAAGACCGCTCGCCTCGATGCCGAGGGTGTTCGAGATGCTGTTCGCGACCGCGTCGACCCAGGCCTGGTGGCCACCGTCGGAGTTGTAGGCGAGCGTGAACGGACCGGTGTAGGCGTTGATCGCCTCGGCCTCGGCCCACTTGGCCTGCGCCTCCTCGGGGTTGTACTCGAGGACCTCCGCGCCGGGCAGGCTGTCGCTCCAGCCCTCGACGACCGGCGACGTGAAGTCCGTGGCCGGCGTGCGGGTGCCCTGGAAGATCGTGTCGGTGATCTCCTCGCGGTTGATCGCCATCGAGATCGCCGCGCGACGCAGCTGTCCCTCTTCGTCGTTGCCGAAGCCCGGCAGGTAGAAGGGGACGTTGAAGCCCTGGTAGATCGCGGCGGGCTGGTTGACCGAGCGCTCCGGGAAGTCGGTCTCGTACGTCGCGAACGCGGTGTCGGGCACCGTGTCGAGCACATCGAGGTTGCCACCCTGCGCGTCCGCGTACGCGGACTCCAGCGAGGTGTAGAACACGATGTTCAGGCCGTCGTTCGCGACCTCGCGCACACCGTTGTAGTCCGGGTTCGGAACGAGGTTGATGCCCTCGTTGTGGCGCCAGGCGCTCTCGTCCTCGAGCATGTAGGGGCCGTTGCCGATGGGGCTCTCCCCGAACGCGGCGAGGTCGTCGAACGCCACCGACGGAAGCGGCATGTAGGCCGTGTAGCCCAGACGCAGCGGGAAGTCGGCGTCGGGTGCCTTGAGCGTGACGGTGAACGTCATGTCGTCGACGACGGCGAGGCCCGTGGGCGCCGTGCTTCCGTCGTCCGACGCGCCCTCGATCGTGTAGAACCAGTACGCGCCGTCGACGTCCTGCGCACCGGCGGTCCAGGTGTCGACGAAGGTCTGCGCCGTGATCTCTTCGCCGTTGCTGAACGTCCAGCCATCGGCGACGGTGATCGTCCAGACGACGTTGTCATCGCTCTCGATCGAGGAGGCGACCTCGTTCTGGATGGTGCCGTCGGCCTGGTAGCTCACGAGACCTGCGTAGATCGAGGTGAGGATGCGGCCACCACCGGTCTCGGTGGTGCCGAACGTGACCAGCGGGTTCTGCGGCTCGGTGCCGTTCGTTGTGATGATCGCGGAGGCGTTGGAGCCCCCGCCCGTGTCGCTGTCGCCGCCGGCCGAGCAACCGGCAAGCGTGAGCGTGACGGCGGATACCAGCGCGATCGCGCCGACTCCCCAACGTCGTCTCGACATGTTTCCTCCTGGGTGACGGGTACGCGCTCACGATCGACGGCGGTGAAGACACGCCGGTGTCGGGAGCACGGGATATACCCCCGACGATAGGCGCGGTCCACCCCTGTGACCGCATCCAGGCAGAAACCGTTACATGTCGGCAACAATCGCCGAGCGCGGGTTGGCAACTTGCTCGGCGATGCGCCCGCTCGCTGGGCGGTGCGACCGCGCGGCGTGCCGGGCAGCGCCGACCCCACCCTCGAGTGCCCTTCGATAGCGAGGCCGCGTCGCTCCCAGACCTTCGATACGAAGGTTCCAAGCCCGGACAACCGCTTGAGGTAAGGTCGACCCGACCCGCAGATCGCGGACGGTCAGACCGGAAGAGAGCCGCCGTGGCGAACGAAGCCATCCTCATCTACGCGAGCACGCTTGCCGCGGACATGCGCCATGTGATCCCCCACGACGTGCACGACCCGTTCCTCTACCTCGAACTGGACGGCGCGCCCCATGTGGCCATCAAGTCGCTCGAGGCCGCCCGTATGCGCGACGTCCCCGGGATGACGGTGTTCCCGCTGGACGAGCTCGGCTTCGACGACTTCCGTGCGGCCGGACAGGACCCCGATCTCGCGGAGCTGTCGACGCTCGTCGCCGCCTGCCGGCGGCTGGGCGTGACCGCCGCGGCCGTGCCGCCGACCTTCCCTCTCGAAGTCGCCGACCATCTCCGGGCCCACGACGTCGACGTCCGCGTCGACCGCGAGCTCTTCGTCCAGCGTCGCCGGGTGAAGACGCCCCACGAGCTCGCCGGCATCCGTCGCGCGCAGGTCGCCGCCGAAGCGGGCGTGTCCCTGGTCGCCGACGCCATCGACCGCGCCACCGTCGGCCCCGACGGCGGGCTGCTCCTCGAGGGCGTCCCGCTCACGTGCGAGGACCTCAAGGACCGCATCCGGTCGGTGTTCCTGCGCAACGGCTGCGAGGACGCCGGGATGATCGTCGCGCACGGCGCGCAGACCTGCATCGGGCACCATGCCGGCTCGGGCCAGATCTTCGAGGGCGAGCCGGTCACGGTCGACATCTGTCCCCGCGACATCGCATCCGGCGGCAACTCCGACATGACGCGCACCTTCGTCAAGGGCGACATCGACGACGAGCTGGCGTTCTACTACGACATCGTCAAGAAGTCCTTCGATGCGACGCTCGCGGCCATCCGCCCCGGGCTGCCCGTCGCCGAGCTGCACCGGATCTCCTGCGAGCCGATCGAGGCCGCGGGACAGCCGACGCAGCTGACGAAGAAGCCCGGCGAGGTGCTCGACGAGGGCTACTTCCACTCCCTCGGCCACGGCGTCGGCCTCGAGGTGCACGAGCCCCCGAGCCTGAACCAGAACGATGCCGTGCTGGTGGCCGGAGACGTCATCGCGATCGAGCCCGGCTGCTACCGACAGGGATTCGGCGGGGTCCGGCTCGAGGACATCGTGCTGGTGACGGAGGACGGCTACGAGCTCATCTCGGACTACCCCTACGAGCTCGTCCCCGTCTCGCTCCCCCGAGGCAAGTGACGATGACCCGCGATCCCCGCATCGACGCCGCCTCGGACGAGATCGTCGCGAGCTGGCAGGAGCTGTGCCGGTTCCCGACCGTGGCCGGCCGTCTCGACGCGATCGAGCAGGCGGCGACGTGGATCGAGTCGCGCCTCGCGCCGCTGATGGACCGCGTCGAACGCTATGACATCCCCGGCTACGGACCCGTCGTCGTCGGGTTCCGCGCCGGCGACAGCGAGACCTCGCTGCTGCTGTACAACCACTACGACGTCCAGCCGGAGGGCGACCCGGAACGCTGGACCTCCGCCCCGTACGCCGCCGAGATCCGCGACGGTGCCATGTACGCGCGCGGCGCCTGCGACGACAAGGCCGACGTGGCGGGGCGCCTGGCGTCGCTACGCCTGTGGATCGACGAGAACGACGGCCGTGTGCCCTACAGCCTCATCTACCTCGCAGACCCGTGCGAGGAGATCGGGAGCCCCGGCCTCGACGAGGTCATCGCGGCGCACGCGGACGAGCTCCGCGCCGACGCTTGCCTGTGGGAGAGCTACCTCCGCGAGGAGGACGGCCGGCCGGCGGTCGGGTTCGGATGCCGCGGGTCGGTGGAGATCGAGCTCGGGCTCGACATCCTCGCGGCCGCGCAGCATCCCTCGTACTCGTCCATCCTGCGATCCGCGCCGCTCGAACTCATGGCCGCGATCTCGTCGATGCGGACGGAGGACGGCCGCATCGCCGTCGCCGGGGTGCGCGACGACGCGATCGTGCCGGACGAGCGCGCACGACGGCGGACCGCGGACATCACCCTGCCGGGGCCGTCGATCGCTCGCGAGGGCGTGACTCCGTACCTCACAGGGACGACCTCGGACCTGACGACCCGTTTCGTCTTCGAGCCGTCGATGAGCCTGTCCGGCTTCGATCTCGACGACGGCGTGCGTCAGAGCATCCCGGCCTCGGCCTCGGCGCGCGTGCGGTTCGGGCTCGTCCCGGGCATGCAGCCCGATCGGGTGGTCGACGCCGTGCGGGCTCACCTCGCCCTCCGGCATCCCGACATCTCGGTGTCGGTCCTCCGCGCGATCGCGCCGGCCTACTCCCCCGTGGAGTCGCCGTTCGGCGAGGCCGTGCTGCGGGCGGCCGGGCACGCGTACGGCGCCGAGCCCGTCGCCTACGACATCATGACCGGCGCCGGTCCCGGAGCGCTCTTCCTCGAGCACCTCGGAGCGCCGATCATCTCGCCCACCGGCACGCTGCGACCCGCCGGGAACATGCACGGGTACGACGAGCACGGCTATGTGGAGGACTTCCTCGACCACGTGCAGTTCACTCTCGACGTGTTCCGCGAGCTCGAGCGCAGCGGCTTCGCGGACTCCGGCCGGGGGCGGGCGTGAAGACCGACCCCGCCGCGCTGCGTTCCCTCCTCGAGCCCGAGCGCGACGTCCTCGAGCTCGACGACGTCGACCGTCAGATCCTGCACCGCCTGCACGAGGACGCGCGCGCGTCCATGCGCAGCATCGCCGTCGGCGTCGGAATGTCGGCGCCCGCCGTCGCGGAGCGCGTCGCGCGGATGGAACGCGCGCACGTCATCCGCCGTCACACGATCGAACTGGACTGGGCCGCGCTGGGATACCCGATGCTCGTGGTCATGCCGATGCGTCTGACCGGCGACGCCGACGTGGCAGCGGTCCTGACAGCGCTGAAGGCGATCGACGCGATGACCGAGGTGATCGTGCTCGCGGCGGACTACGACCTCATGGCGCGGTTCCGCGTGCGCGATCACGCGGACCTGCAACGCCTCCTCGTCGAGCAGATCTGGCCGATCGCCGGGATCGACCGCGTCGAGACGATGCTCTCGATCGGGCGCCTCGCCGATCCCGAGCCGCTCCAGCACGTTCTCGCGACCGAGCTGCCGGCACGCAAACGACGCCGCAGCTGAGCGGTCGCGGCGCGATCTACCATCGAACCGTGACGTCGATATCGCGAACCCGGCTGACGTGGGAGATCGTCCTCGTACTGGCCCTGTCGGTCGGTCGTTCCGCCTTCTTCTCGGTGCTCTCCTTCGTCCAGGCCGTCACCAGGGAGGTCGCGCTCGGCGACCAGTCGACCTCGCTGAATCCGGGCGCGGCGACCGTGGATCCGTGGTCCGTCGTCTCGCAGGCCGCGTCTCACGTGTTCAACCTCGCGCCGGTCGCGCTGGCGATCTACTTCCTCTGGGAGCCGGGTCGCTCGGCCCTGCGCCGGATCGGGCTGGACTTCCGGATGTTCGGAAGGGATGCCGGCAGCGGCATCCTGCTCGTCCTGGTGATCGGGGTGCCGGGGCTGGGGCTCTACGCGCTGGGCCGCGCCCTCGGCATCACCGTGCAGGTCGGTGCGGCGCCGCTCGACGGCGGGTGGACCGCGGTGATGCTGCTCACCCTCGCCGCGCTGCGGGCCGGTCTCACCGAGGAGGTCATCTTCATCGGGTACCTCTTCGACCGCCTGCGTCGACTCGGCTGGAGCACCTGGACGATCATCCTGTCGACGGCGGGCCTGCGCGGGCTGTACCACGCCTACCAGGGCATCGGTCCGATCTTAGGCAACCTCGCGATGGGCGTGGTCTTCGGATGGGTGTACCACCGCTGGGGTCGGGTCATGCCGCTCGTCGTCGCGCACGTCGTGATCGACCTCGTCGCGTTCATCGGCTACCCGCTCGCCGCCGCCTGGTGGCCTGCCCTGTTCTGATTCTGAGCCGAGAACGCACCGTCCCGCCGAGGTGGCACCCTCCAGGGTGCGTGCTCGGCGGGACGGTGCGTTCTCACAGCCGTCGCGGCGAGCGGGTCAGGCGAAGGCCTCGATCGGCGGGCAGGCGCATACGAGATTGCGGTCGCCGTAGGCCTGGTCGATACGGCGCACCGGGGGCCAGTACTTCGTGCGAACCAGCGACCGGACGGGATAGACGGCGTCCTCACGCGAGTAGGGATGCGACCACTCGGCGCCGATGACAAATTCGGCCGTGTGGGGTGCCGCGACGAGCGGGTTGTCCGCACCGGGCCACTCCCCCGAGGCCACCTTGTCGGCCTCGGCGCGGATGGCGATCATCGCCTCGACGAAGCGGTCGATCTCGTCGAGGTCCTCCGACTCCGTCGGCTCGACCATGAGGGTTCCGGCCACCGGGAACGACATCGTCGGCGCGTGGAAGCCGTAGTCGATGAGGCGCTTGGCGACGTCGTCGACAGTGACCCCGGTACGCTCGCGCAGCGGGCGCAGGTCGAGGATGCACTCGTGGGCGACCAATCCGCCTTCCCCCGCGTAGAGCACGGGGTAGTGCTCGCGCAGGCGCACGGCCACGTAGTTGGCCGCGAGCACCGCCGCCCCCGTTGCATCCCGGAGGCCCCGGGCGCCCATCATCCGGACGTAGGCCCACGAGATCGGCAGGATCGAGGCCGACCCGTAGGGCGCGGCCGACACCGCACCGCCGTCGAAGGTGAAGCCGCCCGCGTGTTCCGCGCGCTGAGCGAGGGGGTGGGACGGCAAGAAGGGCGCCAGATGCGCCTTCGCGGCCACCGGCCCGACCCCCGGGCCGCCACCGCCGTGCGGGATGGCGAAGGTCTTGTGGAGGTTCAGGTGCGACACGTCTCCGCCCAGGTCGCCGAAGCGGGCGAACCCCAGCAGCGCGTTGAGGTTGGCCCCGTCGACGTAGACCTGGCCGCCCGCGTCGTGGACGGCGCCGGTGATCGCGAGCACCTCGTGCTCGTACACCCCGTGGGTGGAGGGGTAGGTGATCATCAGCGCCGACAGGGCGTCGGCGTGAGTCGCGACCTTCGCGCGCAGGTCGTCCAGATCGACGTTGCCCGCCTCGTCGCAGGCGACGACCACGACCCGCATGCCCGCCAGGACCGCGGAGGCCGCGTTGGTGCCGTGCGCCGACGACGGGATCAGGCACACGTCGCGGTGCCGGTCGCCGCGCGCATGGTGGTAGCCGCGGATCGCCAGCAGCCCGGCGAGCTCGCCCTGCGAGCCGGCGTTCGGCTGCAGCGACACCGCGTCGTAGCCGGTCACCTCGGCCAGCCAGGATTCCAGCTGGTCGACGAGCGCGAGGTAGCCCGCGACGTCGTCGGCGGGAGCGAACGGGTGCACACGGGCGAACTCGGGCCACGTGACGGCGGCCATCTCGGTCGCCGCGTTCAGCTTCATCGTGCACGACCCGAGCGGGATCATGCCGCGATCGAGCGCGTAGTCGCGATCGGCGAGCTGCTTGAGGTAACGCATCATCGCGGTCTCGGACCGATGGGTGTTGAACACCGGATGCGTGAGGTACTCGTCCTCGCGCCGGAGCGAGGGCACGGCGTGGCGCTCGTCCCATGCCGAGCCGGCGACGAACGCGAACGCCCGCTGCTGGGGGCCGCCGAACGCCTGGACCACGCGGTGGAGATCGGTCGTCGTCGTCGTCTCGTCGACCGAGATCCCCACGGTATCGTCGTCGTGCCGCCACAGCTGGACGCCCAGCTCGCGCGCCCGAGCGACGACCTCCGCCGCGCGGCCGGGCACCCGCGCGCTCACGGTGTCGAAGAAGGTCTCATGCCGGAGCTCGACCCCGGCCTCGTGCAGCCACTGCGCCAGGAGCGCGGCGTGGCCCGTGACACCGGACGCGATCGCGCGCAGCCCCTCAGGGCCGTGGTAGACCGCGTACATCGAGGCCATGACGGCCAGGAGCACCTGTGCGGTGCAGATGTTGGAGGTCGCCTTCTCGCGACGGATGTGCTGCTCGCGGGTCTGCAGCGACAGCCGGTAGGCGGGGTTGCCCGCGGCGTCGACCGAGACGCCGACGAGGCGACCGGGGAGCTGGCGCTCGAGACCGGACCGCACCGCCATGTAGCCGGCGTGAGGCCCGCCGAAGCCCATCGGCACACCGAAGCGCTGCGTGGTGCCGACCGCGACGTCGGCGCCGAGCGATCCGGGCGAGCGCAACAGGGTCAGCGCGAGCAGGTCCGCCGCGACGACGACGAGGCCGCCGCGGCTCTGCACGTCGGCGATGACCGCTGCCGGGTCCCAGACCCGTCCCGACGCGCCCGGGTACTGCACGAACGCCCCGAAGACCTCCTCGTCCGAGGAGACGGCGCCCGCGGCCAGGTCGACCTCGCGCAGCTCGATGCCGAGCGCCTCGGCGCGGTGACCGAGAACGGCCTTGGTCTGCGGCATCGCATCGGCGTCGACGAGGAACACGTTCGAGCGGCTCTTCGAGGCCCGTCGGGCCACGAGCATCCCCTCCACGACGGCCGTCGACTCGTCGAGCATCGACGCGTTGGCCGTCGCGAGCCCGGACAGGTCGGTCACCATCGTCTGGAAGTTGATCAGGGCTTCGAGTCGGCCCTGCGAGATCTCGGGCTGATAAGGGGTGTAGGCGGTGTACCACGACGGGTTCTCGAGCACGTTGCGCTGGATGACCGCGGGGGTGAGCGTGTCGTAGTAGCCGAGCCCGATCATCGAGCGGGCGACCCGATTGCGCGCGGCGATCTCTCGCAGCTCGGCGAGGGCTTCGGCCTCGCTCGCCGCGCTCGGGATGACGCTGTCGGCGAGGGGGCCGACCTGGATGGATGCCGGGACGGCCCTGCCCACCAACGCGTCGATGTCGTCGTATCCGAGCGCGTCGAGCATGCGGCGCTGCGCTGCGGCGTCGGTGCCGATGTGGCGCGCGGCGAAGGCGGAGCTCACTGGTCACCGCCGGTGAGGGCGAGGTACGCGTCACGATCCAGCAGCGCGTCGGCGGTGGCCGGGTCGATCTCGATCCGGATCAGCCAGCCGTCCCCGAACGGGCCGGCGTTCACCAGCGAGGGATCATCCACGACGGCGTCGTTGACCTCGACCACCTCGCCGCTGAGCGGCGCGTACAGCTCGCCGACCGACTTCGTCGACTCGATCTCACCGCAGACCTCGTCGGCCACGACGGCGGTGCCGACGGCGGGGAGGTCGACGTAGACGACGTCACCGAGCTTCTCCGCGGCGTAATCGGTGATGCCGACGGTGGCCGTGGTGCCCGAGACGGCGACCCACTCGTGCTCGGCGGTGTACTTGAGGGCGGCGAGATCGGTCATTTCTTCCTCCGGTAGAACGGCAGCGTGGTGACGGTTGCAGGAACGCGCGTGCCGCGGACATCGAGCGCGAGCTCGGTGCCGGGAACGGCGAGATCGGGGGTGACGTAGGCCATCGCGATCGGATGGCCGAGGGTGGGACTCAGGGCGCCGCTGGTGATCTCGCCCACCGTGCGGCCGGCGGCGTCGACGACCGCGTAGCCCGCGCGGCCGGCACGGCGACCCTCGGCGGTCAGGCCGACGAGGACCGGGAGCGCGGTGGTCTCCCGAGCGGCGAGGCCCTCCCTGCCGACGAAGTCCCGCTTCTCGGCGGCGACGACGCGGCCGAGACCTGCCTGAGCCGGCGTGACCTCGAGCGTCAGCTCGTGGCCGTAGAGGGGCATGCCGGCCTCGAGCCGCAGCGTGTCGCGCGAGGCGAGGCCGGCGGGCACGAGGCCGTGGCCCTGCCCCGCCGCCAGCAGCGCGTCCCACAGCGCCTCGGCGGCGGCCACGGGGATGAGCAGCTCGAAGCCGTCCTCACCCGTGTATCCGGTGCGGGCCACGAGCACGGGGACGCCGTCGAAGAAGGCGTCCGCCCAGGCGTAGTAGCGGGTGTCGCGAAGCGCGGTACCGGATTCGGCGAGACCGCGTGTCGCCTCGAGGATCGCCAGCGCGGCCGGGCCCTGGACGGCCAGCAGGGCGTAGTCGTCCGTGACGTCGCGCACCGCCGCGTCCCATCCCTCGGCCCGCTCCTGCAGGGCCACCGCGACCGCAGCACGGTTGCCCGCGTTGGCGATGACGAGGAACTTCTCCTGGCTCAGCCGGTAGACGATGACATCGTCGATGATCCCGCCGTCGGCCGCGAGCACGAGGGAGTACTTGGCCTTGCCGACCGCCATCGCCGAGATCGCACCCGCGAGAGCGGCATCGAGGAACTCGCCCGCGACGGTCCCGGAGACGTCGAACTCGGCCATGTGCGAGATGTCGAACAGACCGGCGGCCGTGCGGACGGCGTGATGCTCAGCGAGGTCCGAGGTGTACCGAACCGGCATCAGCCAACCGCCGAAGTCGGTGAACGACGCGCCGAGCGCGGCGTGCCGGTGGTGCAGAGCTGTGGAGCGGGGATCTGACATGAGTTCTCCCGTTGCGGGCGGGCGGAGGCCACGGCTGCGGCATCCGGGAACTCCCCCTCTGTCTTGGGCCTGAGAGTTTCACCGGGCGGACCCGGCTTTCACCGTCGGCGGATCTCGAGCGAGATCGCTTTCCAGAGCGGCCGGACGTGCGCGGTACGAGGACCTGAGAGATTGGCGGGGAGGCTTGCTCCTTCGGTGCCCGGAGCGATCCGGGCTCTCCCGCGTGCGTCATGCGGCCTGTCTTCAGTTGCGCGATCAGCATAGCGGCACGCCGCGCGATCCCCGCGCACCCGCGGGGACGCGCGCCGCGCCCGCCCCTCGGCGGTCCGCCGCGTCAACGCGTGCAGGCTCCGGATGCCACCGCCGGTGCGTCCGCGCTCGCACCGGCCAGTGCCGGCAGCAGCTCGGTCGTCGTCATCGCATACCCGCGGCGCTCGTCGTCGGCGCCCCGCGCGAAGACGACGCCGGTCACCTCGCCCGCGTCGGTCAGCAGCGGGCCTCCCGAATTGCCGGGGCGCACGTCGGCCTCGAGGGCGTAGATCTCGCGCGGTGCGCTGTTCTCGTCATAGATGTCGGGAACGGGAGCGGTCCCCACCGACAGCACGAACGCCGCCCCGCTGGTGAAGGGGCCGCCCAGCGGATAGCCCTGCACGGCGACCGGTGTGCCCGCGGTCACCGGGGGCACGACCGGGAGCGGCGGAGCCTCGAGTCCGTCGACCGCGATGACGGCGAGGTCGTCGACCTCGTCGAAATAGACCACCCGGCCCTCCCGGGCGTCGAGCCCCGGCAGCTCGACGACGGGGGTGTCCACGCCCGCGACGACGTGCGCATTGGTCACGATGAGGTCGGCGGCGGCGACGAACCCCGAACCGGTCATCGAGACGCCGCAGGCGTACGCCGTGCCGCTGATGCGGGCGACGGATGCCGCGGCGCGCTGCAGCTCGGGATCCTCGAGCGAGATCGCCGGTGCGGTGGGCGAGACCTCGGGCTGAAGCAGCTCGCCGATGCGCGGGATGCCCTCGTCGACGACGAAGCCCCGCACCTCGGCGAGGGCGCTGTCGACGGGGTCGGGGGTCAGCCCGTCGAGGAAGGTGAGCACCCGCGATGACGCCACCGCCGTCGACACCACCGGCATCCCGCTCGCCGTGACGGCGCCGGCCCCGAGCAGCAGGACCAGCCCGCCCGCGACCGCAGCCCCGCCGGCGCCGAGGATGCGGTCCAGGACGCGGAGCTTCGCGCGGTCGACACCGCGGCGCAGCGCAGCACCGACGGCGGTGCCCAGGGCGGTGCAGAGGCCGACGATCGCGATGGCGCAGACGGTGAGCACGAGCGAGCGGTACTCCCAGTCGGCCACCCCCGGGGCGATCAGCGGCACTGCCCAGACCGCCAGGAGCGCTCCGACCACGAGGCCCGCAAGCGATCCCGCGATCGCCACCAGACCGCGGGTCACGCCGATCGCGAAGGCGGCCACGAGGAGGATCACGACGATGACGTCGACCAGCAGCACGGAACCTCCTCGGGACTCCTCCAGCGTACGGCGCTCCGCTGGGAGACACCCGGTTTGGCGTTCTGGTCATACTGACCCTAAGATCGACTCCGGGAGTTATGGTCACTATGACACGAACAGCACGGGCCTCGGGGTCCGACGACATCCGCGTCGCGGTGTCCACCGTGATCTTCAGCCTGCGTCATGACCTCCGCCCGGGTGGTGCGGAGCTACCCTCGGTGGTGCTCCCGCTCGTCCGGCGCACCCGCGACCCGCACGCGGGTCACTGGGCCCTCCCCGGCGGCTGGCTGGATGCCACCGAGAACCTGGAGGCCGCCGCCTCCCGCACGCTCGCCGAGACCACCGCCCTGGCGCCGAGCTATCTCGAGCAGCTCTACGCGTTCGGCGATGTCGGGCGCTCGCCGTCGCGCGTGGTGTCGATCGTCTACTGGGCGCTCGTGCGCGAGGACATCGCCTCCACGCCGCTGCCCGCCGACGAGAACGTGGCGTGGTTCGACGCCGCCGAACTTCCCCCGCTCGCGTTCGATCACGCGCAGATCGTCGAGTACGCCCTGTGGCGGCTGCGGAACAAGGTCGGCTACAGCCGGATCGCCCACGGGCTCCTCCCCGACCTGTTCACCCTCGCCGACCTCCGGGAGGTCTACGAGGCCATCGGCGGACGACGTCTGGATCCCGCGAACTTCCGCCGTCAGGTGGAGGGATCGGGAACGCTCATCCCGACGGACGGCTTCCGCACCGGCAGCCACCGCCCGGCCCGCCTGTACCGCTACAACCACGATGTCGAGCTCGCCGACCGCGGCCCGCTCCCCCGATGAAGGAACAGCCATGACTTCCTCGCCGCTCACCCTCGAACCCCGCCCGGTCGATCCGAGTGTCGACCACGGCATCCGCGCGATCGTCTCCGGCGCGTCGACCGCCGAGACCTGCAACACCGACCTGGCCGCCGGGCCGTGGGACTTCGATGCCCGGCCCGGCTACGGACCGGGATCGTCCATGGGCGACGTCATCCCCACCGGCGCGCCCCGCCAGGGCGCACTCCCCGAGAGCTACCGCGCCGCATCCGAGGCTGACCTCCACGAGCGCATCCGTGCCGCCAAGGCGACGCTCGGCGACCGGGTCGTCGTGCTCGGACACTTCTACCAGCGCGAGGAGGTGGTCGTCCACGCCGACTACGTCGGGGACTCCTTCCAGTTGGCCGGGGCTGCGAAGGCGCACCCCGAGGCCGAGGCGATCGTCTTCTGCGGCGTCCACTTCATGGCCGAGACCGCGGATCTGCTCTCTCGGCCCGAGCAGGCCGTCATCCTGCCGAATCTCGCGGCGGGCTGCTCGATGGCCGATATGGCCTCGATCGACGAGGTCGAGGAGTGCTGGGAGCAGCTCGCCGAGGTCTACGGCGATCTCGACACCCCCGACGACGACGGGCTGCTGCCGGTCATCCCGGTCACGTACATGAACTCGTCCGCCGCGATCAAAGGCTTCGTCGGGCGGCACGGCGGCATCGTGTGCACCTCCTCCAACGCCCGCACCGTGCTGGAGTGGGCGTTCGCGCGCGGCCGTCGGGTGCTGTTCTTCCCCGACCAGCACCTCGGACGCAACACGGCCAAGGCCATGGGTGTGCCGCTGGAGCAGATGCCGCTGTGGAACCCCCGCCGACCCTTCGGAGGGGCCGCGGACGCTCTGCCGGACGCGCGGGTCATCCTGTGGCACGGGTTCTGCTCGGTGCACCGGCGCTTCACCGTCGAGCAGATCGCGAAGGCGCGCGCCGACCACCCGGACGTCCGGGTCATCGTGCACCCCGAGTGCCCCATGGCCGTGGTGGACGCGGCAGACGAAGCGGGATCGACCGACTACATCCGCAAGGCGATCGACGCCGCCACCGAGCCGACGACCTTCGCCATCGGCACCGAGATCAACCTCGTGCAGCGACTCGCGGCCCAGTACCCGCAGCACGAGATCTTCTGTCTCGACCCCGTCGTGTGCCCGTGCTCCACGATGTACCGCATCCATCCCGGCTACCTCGCCTGGGTGCTCGAGGAGCTCGTCGCGGGGCGGACGCCCAACCGCATCCGGGTTCCCGCCGACGTCGCCGATCCGGCGCGCGTCGCGCTGGAGCGGATGCTGGCGGCGCGACCGTGACCGCTCGCGTCGTGGTCGTCGGGTCCGGACTCGCCGGCGCGCTGAGCGCTCTGCGTGCCCGCGCGCTCCGGTTGCCGCGTCGTGGTCATGACCAAGGCCGGACTCGGCGAGGGCAACACCGCCTACGCACAGGGTGGGATCGCCGCCGCCGTCGGGGCCGACGACTCCCTCGATCGGCACCTCGCCGACACCGTGCGGGCCGGGGCGGACACCGTCGACCCGGAGGCGGTCCGGACGCTCGTGTCTGCCGGACCGGCGGCGGTCGCCGAGCTCGCCCGGCTGGGGGTCGTCTTCGACGTCGACGGTGACGGCGGACTGTCGCTCGGGCTCGAGGGCGCACACAGCCGCCCCCGCATCCTCCACGCGGGCGGCGACGCGACAGGCGCGGTCATCCAGCACGCGCTCGACCGAGCGCTCCGCGACCGAGGCGTCGAGGTGCGCACGCACACCCTCGCGATCGAGCTGATCATCGAGCGGGGCCGCGTCCGCGGCCTCGCCGTCGCGCGAGACGGCGAGACGTCGCTCGTGCCCGCCGACGCGGTGATCCTCGCCGCCGGAGGGGCCGGGCAGCTGTTCGCCCACACCACCAACCCCGCGGTGGCCACCGGGGACGGCATCGCGCTCGCGCTCCGGGCGGGCGCCGCGGTGACCGATCTGGAGTTCACGCAGTTCCACCCCACCGCCCTCGCGGACGGCACGCTCGTCTCGGAGGCCGTGCGCGGCGAAGGGGCCGTCCTCGTCGATGACGTCGGCCGGAGGTTCTGCCTCGACGAGCACCCGGCGGGAGAGCTCGCTCCCCGGGACGTCGTGGCGCGGGCCATGGCGGCGGCGATGTCACGTCAGGGCGGACGTCCGGTGCGCCTGGATGCGACGCGCCTGCGCGCGACGCCCGCGGCGACGGCGGCGTTCCTCGCCGGCCGCTTCCCCACGATCGACCGGGCCGTGCGCGAGCGAGGCTGGGACTGGGCACGGGAGCCGATCCCGGTCACCCCGGCGGCGCACTATCTGATGGGCGGGGTGGTCACCGACCTCCACGGGCGCACCAGCGTCGCCGGACTCTACGCGGCCGGCGAGGTCGCGCGCACCGGGGTCCACGGGGCGAATCGCCTCGCCTCGAACTCGCTCCTGGAGGCGGCCGTCTTCGGAGCACGGGCGGGCGAGGCCGTCGCGGCCGACGCCCGCGGCACCTGGCCGGACGTCGCACCGCCGGCCCCGCCCGCGGTGCGACGTCCGGCCGACGCACCGTCCGCACGTCCCGCGCCGCCCTTCTCCCGCCTCGCGCTGCAGCAGCTCATGTGGGAGCACGTCGGCCTCCGTCGCGACGGGACCGGGCTCGCCCACGCTCGGGCCGTGCTCGAGGAGTGGTCGCAGACGCCGCGCGAGACGCGGACCGTGCGTGGGAGCGAGGACGCATCGCTGCTGCTCGTCGCACGCGCGATGACCGCGGCGGCGTTCGATCGGCGCGGGTCGCTGGGGTCGCATCACCGCGTCGACGATGCCGGCGCCGCCGACGCCGGCATCGCGGCCGCCATGCCGAGCGAGAGGGTCGCCTGATGTTCGTTCCCCCCGCACTCGCGCGCCTGGTGCAGTCGGCTCTCGACGAGGACGCTCCGTGGGGCGATGCCACGAGCGGGGCGTTCGTGCCCGCCGAGGCCATCGCCGAGGCCCGACTCGTCACCCGGGCCGCGGGTGTCTTCAGCGGTGGCGCGCTTTTCGAGGCCGCCTTCGCGTTGACCGACCCGGGCTGCACGGTCGACGATCTCGCGCCGTCCGGCGCGGCGATCCGGCCCGGCGACGTGCTGGCGACCGTCCGAGGACCGGCGCGAGCCGTTCTGACCGCCGAACGGGTCGGACTCAACTTCGCCCAGCGCATGTCCGGCATCGCGACGCTGACCCGGCGCTACGTCGACGCGGTCTCGGGCACGGGCGTACGTATCGTCGACACGCGCAAGACCACGCCCGGACTCCGCGCGGTGGAGCGCGCGGCGGTGCGCGACGGCGGTGGAGCGAACCACCGGTTCTCCCTGTCGGATGCCGTGATGCTCAAAGACAACCACCTCGGCGTCATCACGGCGGATGGGGTCTCGATCACCGAGGGGCTGCGGCGCGCGATGTCGACGCTCCCGCACACCATGCACGTCGAGGTCGAGGTCGATCGCATCGATCAGATCGAGCCGGTGCTCGCGGCGGGGATCGACACGATCATGCTCGACAACTTCGCCCTCGACGATCTCCGCCGAGGCGTCGCGCTCGTCGCCGGGCGTGCGACGGTCGAGGCATCCGGCGGCGTCAGCCTCGACACCGTCCGGGCGATCGCCGAGACGGGGGTCGACGTCATCTCGGTCGGAGCGCTGACCCACTCCGCTCCCGCCCTCGACCTGGGGCTGGATCTCGTGATCGGCGCGACCTGATGCTCTACCTCGACCATGCCGCGGGCGGCCCGGTCCGGCGCGAGGTGCTCGAGGCCATGGCCCCCTTCCTCACCGGGCGGTTCGGCAATCCCTCGAGCGTCCACACCGTCGGCGAGGACATCGCGTCGGCGCTCGAGGACGCGCGCCGACGGGTGGGCGCCGTGCTGGGCGTGCGCGCCGGGGACGTGGTGTTCACCTCCGGCGGCACCGAGGCCAACAACCTCGCGATCGCCGGCATCGCCCTCGGCGCACGCGGGCGCCGGCCCGGGCATATCGTGACCACGGCGATCGAGCACGACTCCGTCCTCGCGGTCTGCCGGTATCTCGTGCGCATGCACGACTACGAGCTCGACGTCGTCCCCGTCGATGCGGCCGGCCGGGTCGACCCGGGACGCATCGCCGACGCCCTGCGCGAGCACACCGCGGTGGTCAGCGTCGGCTACGCCAACAACGAGATCGGCACCGTGCAGGACGTCGCCGGTGTCGTCCGTGCGGCCGGATCGGTGCCCGTCCACGTCGACGCGGTGCAGGCTGCCGGATGGCTGCCGCTGGCGGGAACGGGCGCCGCGGCTCTGTCGATCGCCGGACACAAGATCGGCGCACCGCAGGGCATCGGCGTCCTCGCAGTGCGCGGGCGCCTCCCCCTCGAGCCGGTCATCCACGGCGGCGGCCAGGAGCGGGGCCGCCGGTCGGGAACCCAGAACGTCGCCGCCGCCGTCGGCTTCGCGCTGGCCCTCGAGCTCGCCGAGCGGGAGCGGACGGATGCCGCCGCACGCGCCGTCCGGGCACGCGACACGTTCACGGCGCTCGTGCTGGCGGAGATCCCGGGCGCCGAGCTGACGGGCGACCCCGTCGACCGGCTGCCCGGTCTCGCCTCGTTCGTGTTCGCCGGCACATCGGGCGAAGCGGTCCTGCTCGAGCTCGAACGGCGCGGGATCGTCACGAGCAGCGGGTCGGCGTGCGCCGCCGGCAGCGACGAGCCCTCGCACGTCCTCACCGCCCTCGGCCTCGACGCCGACGCCGGCCGAACCGCCGTGCGCTTCAGCTTCGACCGTGCCGTCCCGCCCCACCCTGTCGCGCTCGCCGACGCGGTGACCGACGCAGTGGCGGCGGTACGATCGGGGTCGTGAGCACGCCCGTCGTCACCGTCATCGTCCCCGGTCGCGACATCGCCCCCTACGCTGCGGACGCGCTCGCGTCGTTGCAGGCCCAGACCCTGCCGCGGTGGCGGGCACTGCTCGTCGACGACGGCTCGCGCGACGACACCGGTTCGATCTTCGCGCGTGCGGCTGCCGGTGACGGCCGCTTCCAGGTCGTGACACACGACCGGCCCCGGGGTCTCGGCGCCGCCCGCAACGCGGCGCTCGATCTCGTCGACACGCCCTTCGTGGCGTTCCTCGACGGCGACGACGTCCTCACCCCGTCGGCGCTGGAGCGTCTGGTGAGCACCCTCGACGCCACGGGTTCGGACTTCGTCGTGGGCGCGTACGTGCGTCTGCGGCCCACGGACGAGGGGTACGTCCCCGGCGCGGTGCAGCCCTGGGTGTCCGCGGCCACCGACCCCGCCCGCCTCGGGACGACCCTGGCCGATCACCCCGCCGCATCCGGGAACATCGTCGCCTGGTCGAAGGCGAGCCGCATCGAGTTCTGGCGCCGCCACCGGCTTCGCTTCCCGGAGGGCCGGCTGTACGAGGATCAGCTCGTCGCGCAGCAGATGTACACCCGGGCGCGCGCGTTCGACGTCATCCCCGACGTCGTCGTGCAGTGGCGGGAACGAGCCGACGGGTCGTCCATCACCCAGCACCGCGCGCAGTTGAGCGTGCTCGTGGACTACATCGAGGCGCTCCGCGGCGGTCTCGCCGTGCTCGACGCCGCCGACGCGAGGGATGCCGCGCACGCGCGCGTGCGCCTGGTGCTCGAGATGGATGTGCCGCCGCTCGTGCGCATCGCGCAGACGCATCCGGATCCCGAGTACCGACGCCGCGTCGGCGGTCTCGTCCGCGACTTCCTCGACCGCGCCACGGTCCTCCCTGCCGTCGACCCCGGCATCGCCGAGCTGTGGCGCGCCGCCCGTCTGTGGTGACTCGCTTCGCCGAGACGGCGGGTCCCGGTGCCGCGCTCGCTGGTGGGCGGGCCCGCGGCGGGGAATAATCGGAACGCGGGGGCGTTCCTCCTGCGGTGTCCGCCCTCGGGTGACGACCGACCTTTCCGTACCGAGGAGCTTCTCCATGGCCGTCGCGCCGTCATCAACGTCCGAGACCGTTCCCGCAGCGTCCGGATCGGTTCCCGTCGTCGTCTCTCCCGAGGCGAACCGCGTCATCTGGCTGCTGCTGGTCGCGGCGTTCGTCGCCATCTTGAACGAGACCACGATGGGCGTGGCCATCCCGCACCTGATCGTCGACTTCGGCATCACCGCGGTGGCAGCCCAGTGGCTCACCACGGCGTTCATGCTCACCATGGCGATCGTCATCCCGATCACCGGCTTCCTGCTGCAGCGCTTCACGACCCGGGCCGTCTTCGCCACCGCGATGAGCTTGTTCTCCACCGGCACGCTCATCGCGCTTCTGGCGCCCGGATTCGAGGTGCTCCTCGTGGCGCGCGTGGTGCAGGCGTCGGGCACCGCGATCATGATGCCGCTCCTCATGACCACGTTGATGACCGTGGTCCCGCCCCACGCGCGCGGCCGCATGATGGGACGCGTCAGCATCGTCATGTCGCTCGCCCCGGCGATCGGACCGACGCTGTCGGGATTCCTGCTCGACACGCTGAGCTGGCGCTGGATCTTCGGTGTCGTCCTCCCGATCGCCCTCGTCTCGCTCGCCATCGGGGTGAAGTGGATCCACAATCTCGGCGACACGCGCCGTGCGCCGCTGGACGTGCTGTCGGTCGTGCTCTCGGCATTCGGTTTCGGCGGGCTGGTCTACGGGCTCAGTCAGATCGGCGCCGGCGGGCACGGGGGCGGTGACGCCGCGGCGGCGGCCCCGTCATCCAACCTGCCCCTCATCGTCGCCCTGACGGTCGGCGTGCTCGCGCTGGCGGGATTCGTCTGGCGCCAGCTGCGCCTGCAGCGCGACGATGAGGCTCTGCTGGACCTGCGCGTGTTCCGCTCGGCGAACTTCTCCCTCTCCGTCGCCCAGTTGACCGTGATGTCCATGGCATTCTTCGGCACGATCACGCTGCTGCCGTTGTACATGCAGAACGTCCTGGGGCTGTCGGCCCTCGAGTCGGGTCTCGTCGTCCTCCCCGGTTCCCTCGCCATGGGTATCGCCGGCCCCTTCATCGGCCGGATCTACGACCGATGGGGAACGCGCGTGCTGCTCGTCCCCGGCGCGGTCGTCGTCACGGGCATCCTGTGGACCTTCACGACGCTCACCGAGGACACGTCGGTGTGGCTGCTCCTGGCGCTGCAGACGGCACTGTCGCTCGGGCTCGCCATGTCGTTCACGCCGCTGTTCACGGCGTCGCTCGGCTCGCTCCAGCCGCGCTTCTACTCGTACGGCAGCGCCATCGTCTCGACGATGCAGCAGGTGGCCGGTGCCGCGGGGATCGCTCTGCTCATCACGGTCATGGCCGCGGCCGAGTCCGGGGCCCTCGATCCCGGCTCGACGGCGGCCGGCGCGGCGGGTGCTCGCGCGGCCTTCCTCGTCGCGGCGATCATCGCGTCGCCGCTGATCATCGGAGCCGTGCTGATTCGCAAGCCCGCGGACGCACCGGACGGGGCTCCTGCACCGCACTGACATCCGCGTCCGTCTCTGCGAACGACGAAGCCGCCGTGTGCTCTCGCACCGGCGGCTTCGTCATCGGCCCACTCGGGCCCGCGTCACGACGTCGAGCAGCATCCCCCACCGCAGCACGAGGCGGCCTCGTCGTTGGTGTTCGACAGCAGGTTCTTCTCGTCGGGAACCGGCTGCAAGGTCTGGGGCTGGGGCGTGGATGCGGTGGACATTCGGCAATCGTAACCCCGTCCGGGCCTCCGAGACCATCAGCCGATCGGACTGTCAAGCAGGTCGAGTCCGGCGGCGCCGGCGCGTAGCGTCGGCCGCATGAGCACTCTCGATGGCAAGAAGATCGCATTCCTCGCAACAGACGGGTTCGAAGACAGCGAGTTGACCTCGCCGTGGCAGGCCGTCGCCGACGCCGGTGCGACGGTCGTGCTGGTCGCTCCGCAGTCCGGCGAGATCACCGGCAAGAACGGGCACACCCAGGGCGTCGATCTCGTCACCGCCGACGCGTCGGCCGACGACTACGACGCGCTGGTCCTGCCCGGAGGTGTCGTGAACGCGGACGATCTGCGCGTCGACACCGCCGCGGTGGACTTCACGCGCGCATTCTTCGCGCAGCACAAGCCCGTGGCCGCCATCTGCCACGCGGCCTGGATCCTCACGGAGGCCGACGTGCTCTCGGGCCGCACCCTGACGAGCTACCCGAGCCTGCGCACCGACCTCGTCAACGCCGGGGCCACCTGGGTCGACGAGGAGGTCGTCGTCGACCAGGGTCTGGTGTCGAGCCGCACCCCCGATGATCTGCCCGCGTTCAACGCGAAGGTCATCGAGGAGATCGAAGAAGGCAAGCACGCGGGCCAGACGGCCTGACATCCCGACCCACCGATCGCCCCCGGCAGCTCAGCCTCCGGGGGCGATCGCCATTCGGAGGTGTCCGCCGGCGCGGGCCAGCTCGATGGCCTCGTCGAGCCGGTCGAGCGGCATCGGCACCGATACCAGGTCTGCGAACGGATAGCGGCGCGTGCCGGGGTTCCGTATGAAGGCGACCGCCGCCTCGAGGTCGGCCGCCACGGGCTCGGGCGCGCCGGCCGCGACCTCGATCGATTCGCCGTCGGAGGACGTCACGCCGAGGCGGGGTCCGTGCGCGGGCGGTCGGCCGCCGGCCAGCGACGCACCGAACCGATGAGCTCGCGCGCGCACGCGCGGATCCGCCGACGCGATCTCCACCGCCGCTCCGGCCTCGGTCGCCATCGCCGCGATCACGAGCGGGTCCGCACCGGAACCGGTGACGCGGACCACCGCCTCTTCGAGGTCGATCGCCTGGGCGATGGAGCGCAGCACCGCCGCTGCGCGCGCGAACGCACCGGGGAGCGGTGCGAGGATGCATGCCGGGAGGGTCTCCCCCACCCGCACGATCGGAGTCGCCGCGCGCAGATGGACGTGGGTCGCGAACCCGCCGACCAGCTCCCGGTGCGGTGCGATCCGCTCCCGCGCCCCCGCAGCGCACACGATCCGCTCGCCGAGGTCGAGGCTGCTCCCGTCGGTCGCGGGCACCGCGCCGCCGAGCGCCGCGATGCGTCCGACGAACTCGCGGCCGAGCACCGTCGGCACCGGGCAGTCGTCATGCCCGTCGGCGACGGCGAGGTCCTCGTCGGCGATCGTCGCCAGCTCGACGCGCACGAGCGCCTCACCAGGGGCGAGGACCACGCCCGGGACGGCGATCGTCTCTTGGACGCGCCCGGCTCCCATCCAGGCTCGCGCGAGCGCGGCGGGTCTCAGCAGCACGTCCAGCGGTGCCCGGGTCGCCATTGCCATTCGCACCCTCTCGCCGGTGGTGACGGGTCCACTGTGGCAAAGGCGGAGCACGTCGGAGCCGGTGGCGCGCGCCGTTCCGGAGATGTTCACCGAACGGAGCGCGCGCCGTCGCCCGGGGGCCGCGGGTACGCTGGAATCCGGCGCGTCAGCGTCGGAGAGGACACCCATGAGAATCGTCGACTCCGCCGACTGGCGCGATCGCCTCACCTACGAGACGCCCTACCGCGTCGCGGACGTCATCCCCGGTGACCCGGCGCGTTGCGCGGCGTGTCCCCCGGCGACGCCGGCGCACGACCGTGCGATCCTCTGGGTCGTGAAGCATCGGCACCCCACGAACCACGGCGGCTTCGTGCGGTTCTACTGCGACCTGCACCTGCCGGCGCGCGAGGAGCCGGTCGTGGCCGCCGCTGCGCGCGCGACGCCGACGCGACGGGCTCCGCGCGGCGCCGCAGCCACCCGCGCACCGAAGGCGCCCGCGCCGTCGGACGTGGTGCGCGCCATGTGCCCCCAGTGCTTCATCGAGGTCTCGGCAGCCGGCGAATGCGGGATCTGCGGTACCCGCGTCTGACGCGATGAGCTACCCCACGGCGAGCTGGTGCCGGTCGCGGCGCGGGTCGGCGCTGTGCACTCGGCCGCGCGGTCACGCCGGTCTCCACAACCGTCTGGGCACCTCGCAGATGTGGTCCGACGCACAGGCCGATCCGCCGAGGTGCCCGGGGTCGGGCACTTCGGCGGAGCCCGCGCCACGGCTCGCCGACGGATTCCCGGACGGCTGTGCGCTGTGCCCCGAGTGCACCGGGTTCGTTCGGGTCGAGCGAGGCGTCTTGGTGAACCACGACGCCTTCCGCGACCCGGACGACGCCGCGGACGCCGCACACCGCGCCGCGTGGTTCAACAGCATCGGCTGGAACTGACGCCGCGACGGCCACGTTCGGCCCGCGGCGTTCCGGGCGCGTCTATCTGCTGTTCACGCCTTCGCGTCGTCATCCCGCCATGGGAGGTTCAGGTCCTCATCGGCCACGGTCACATCCCCCACATCGTCGGGCCCGCCCGTACCGGGACGTGCGCGAACGAGGTCGTCGTCGACATCGGCGTCCGGGCTCGTGGCTGCCTCGTCCTGCTTCTCGCGCGTCTCCGTCTCGCTGCCGGGGGTGTAGCGGGTGTCCTTGCGGACGGCCTCGGGCTCGCTCAGCGGCTCCGGCTCGACTGCGGGATCCTGATGCGTCATGATCTCTCCTCGCTTCCGGGTGTGCGCGGACCGCGCCACCCGAGGTCGACGCTAGATCGGGCTCGACGGGGAGTAAGGCAGATTGACCACGCGCATGCCTCGTGCGATGATCGCGCCGGTCGAGCCCGTAACCCATGTCTCCCGACGACGCAAGCACGAGACGCGGGGGGAGGTCGCGCGACACAGTGGTGCGATGAGGCGAATCACGTACGCGGGCGACACGGTGATCACGACGGACGACGTTGCGGCGGCGCTGGTGGAGCTCACGGCGGCGGTGGCCAACTACGGCCGCGCCGAGGCCGTGCGGATTCCGATCGTCCTCGAGAACGACGGCCGCATCGATGAGGCGGAGCTCGTTATCGGCGTCGGGAACGACGTCCTGTCGGCGCCCGTCGACTGGAGCGCTGACGAACCCGACTTCACCTCGGGAGCGCAGGAGCTTCGCGAGCACGCCAGCTACCCGCAGCGCTCGGCCGAGTCCCCGCACCTGTATGCGGTCGAGGACCAGGCCACGCAATGGGATCCCGACCTCGAAGGCTTCCGCGACGCCTGACGCCTGACGCCGGCCGCGATCGCATCACGGCCGCAGCGCTGATCCGGGGATGCCGTAGCGTGGGGCATCGTGCGAGCGATGGTTCTGGACCGTATCGGCGGCCCCCTCTCGGTGCGGGAGATCCCTGATCCCTCTGCGCCGGCTGACGGCGTCGTCGTCTCCGTGCGTGCGACCGGCCTGTGCCGGAGCGACTGGCATGCGTGGGCCGGCCACGACGACATCGAGCTCCCCCATGTTCCCGGGCATGAGTTCTCCGGCGTCCTCGCCTCCGTGGGCGCCGAGGTCTCGGGGTGGCGGGTGGGAGACCGTGTCACGACGCCGTTCGTCGTGGGATGCGGGCGCTGTGCATGGTGTCGCTCCGGCGACGCGCAGGTCTGTCCCCATCAGCGGCAGCCGGGATTCACCTACGCTGGATCATTCGCCGAGCGCGTCGTCGTCCCCGCCGCCGAGACGAACCTCGTGCGCGTCCCCGACGCGGTCTCGTTCGAGGCTGCCGCAGCCCTCGGATGCCGCTTCGCCACCGCCTACCGCGCGATCACGGCGCGGGCACGGTTGTTGCCCGACGAGTGGATCACCGTCGTCGGGGCCGGCGGCGTGGGTCTCAGCGTCGTCATGATCGCCCGGGCGATCGGCGCCCGAGTGGTTGCGGTCGACCGCTCGGCCGCGGCTCTGACGACGGCCGCCGAGCTCGGCGCCGACCATGTCGTAATCGCCGACGGGCGCGACATCCCCGCAGCCATAGCCGACCTCACCGATGGCGGCAGTCACGTCTCAGTGGATGCCGTGGGCAGCGAGCAGACGGCGTCCGATGCGATCCTCAGCCTCCGACGGCGCGGCCGGCACGTGCAGATCGGCCTGCTGCCGACGGCATCCGGTCGCTCGTCCGCGCCGCTCGCGCGGGTGATCGCGTGGGAGCTCGATCTGCTCGGCAGTCACGGCATGCCCGCCGCGGACTATCCCCGGATGCTGGCCCTCATCGCGGCCGGAGCGCTGCGCCCGCAGGAGCTGATCCACCGCGTGGTCGGGCTGGACGAAGCGGCTGGGCTCCTCCCCAGGCTGAACGAGGCATCGGCCGCCGGGATGACCATGATCGACCCGCGGCGAACCTGATCCTCGTTCGGGGCGGTGCGCCGAGGCGTCGCGACCCGCGGACGATGGTGCCCCGGTCGCGCGGGAGCACCATCGCGGGCCGGATCGGACCCGCCGGACGCACGACGAAGCCCCGAGCGGCGGCCGAGCGGCTGCCACCCGGGGCTGTCGGGCGCGTGTGGTCAGCCCTGGGGCTTGCGGTTCTCGGCGCTGACCATCCAGGCGAGCTGCTCGAGGCGCTCGAGGATGGAGTGCAGGATGTCGGCGGTCGTCGGGTCTTCATCGTCGACCTCGTCGTGAACCTCGCGGCAGGTGCCGATCGTGGCCTCGAGTCGGGCCGTGATGAGGTCGATGACCTCGGCCGTGTCGATCTCGCCCTGCGGGAACTCGGGCAGCGTGGTGGTCTCGGCGACCGTGTCGCTGCGCCCGTCGGGCAGCGCGTGTAGAGCACGCATGCGCTCGGCGACGGTGTCGGCGAACTCGCGGGCAGCCTCGATGATCTCGTCGAGCTGAAGGTGCGTGTCGCGGAAGTTGCGTCCGACGACGTTCCAGTGGGCCTGCTTGCCCTGCAGCGACAGCTCGATCAGATCGACCAGGACCTTCTGCGTGTTCTCGCTCAGCTTCTTCGACGCCCGGAAGCCGCTCTCGGCGTTCTGCTCGTCGGTCAGGCCGGCGCCGGCGGCGCGGCGCTTGTTGCGCGTGGTGGTGGTGTTCGTGGCCATGATGGTGCCTCCTCGAATCGAGATGACTCCACGGTAGACAGCGGTCGCCGCCGATGCCGCCCGCTTGTCGGATGCGGCGATGGCTGGTATCGGGTGAGGCTGCGACTCAGTTGTTGAAGCGGAACTCCACCACGTCGCCGTCCTGCATGACGTAGTCCTTGCCCTCGAGGCGAGCCTTGCCCTTCGAGCGGGCCTCGGCGACCGAGCCGGTGGCGACGAGGTCGTCGAAGGAGATGACCTCGGCTTTGATGAAGCCCTTCTCGAAGTCGGTGTGGATCACACCGGCGGCCTGCGGGGCCTTCCACCCCTTGCCGATGGTCCAGGCACGCGCTTCCTTCGGACCCGCGGTGAGGTAGGTCTGCAGGCCGAGCGTGTCGAAACCGATGCGAGCGAGCTGGTCGAGGCCCGACTCGTCCTGACCGGTCGAGGCGAGAAGCTCCGCGGCTTCCTCGGGGTCGAGGTCGATGAGCTCCGACTCGATCTTCGCGTCGAGGAAGACGGCCTGCGCCGGCGCGACCAGAGCCGCGAGCTCCGCCTTGCGCGATGCATCGGTCAGTACGGCCTCGTCGACGTTGAAGACGAAGATGAACGGCTTGGCCGTCAGCAGCCCGAGCTCCCTGATGGGCGCGATGTCGAACGACGAACCCGACAGCAGTTCGCCTCGCTGCAGCGCGTCCTGAGCGGCCTGCGCCGCCTCGAGCACCGACGGGTCGAGCTTCTTGCCGCGCACTTCCTTCTCGTAGCGCACGATCGCCTTCTCGAGCGTCTGGAGGTCGGCGAGCTGGAGCTCGGCGTTGATCGTCTCCATGTCGTTCTGCGGGTTGACGGCGCCCTCGACGTGCACGACGTCGTCGTCGGCGAAGCCGCGGACGACCTGCGCGATCGCATCGGCCTCGCGGATGTTGGCGAGGAACTGGTTGCCGAGCCCTTCACCCTCCGACGCACCGCGGACGATGCCCGCGATGTCGACGAACGACACCGCTGCAGGCAGGATCCGCTCCGAGTGGAAGATGTCGGCCAGCACCTTCAGCCGAGGATCGGGGAGGTTCACCACGCCGACGTTCGGCTCGATCGTCGCGAACGGGTAGTTCGCTGCGAGAACCTGGTTCTTGGTCAGGGCGTTGAAGAGGGTCGACTTGCCGACATTGGGCAGTCCTACGATTCCGATGGTGAGAGCCACGGGCATCGAGTCTACGTGGCGGCGACGGAGCGCTCCGACGGACAGCGTTCCGCTCCGGCCCCGGCTCCGGCAACTGCGGCGCGCCTCCGCCGACGGGGGTGCACGCCGGGCGACGCTGAGAGCGTGCCCCTGGACTTCACCGCCATCGACTTCGAGACGGCGAACTCTTCGAGCGCGTCGGCATGCTCCGTCGGCCTGGTGCGCGTCCGCGACGGCCAGGTCGTTGCATCCGACGGCTGGCTGATCCGTCCCCCGGCGGGCCACGACCGATTCTTCGACATCAACGTGTCCATCCACGGCATCACTCCGGAGGCCGTGTCCGCGGCGCCGGGCTGGACGACGCAGCTGCCCCGCCTGCTCGACTTCGTCGGCGACGACGTGCTCGTGGCGCACAACGCCGGCTTCGACATGGCTGTGCTCCGTCGAGCGTGCGAGGCCACGGATGCCGTGCTTCCCGCGTTCCGCTCGGTGTGCAGCGTGCAGCTCGCCCGCAAGACCTACCAGCTCGATTCCTACCGTCTGCCGCTCGTGGCCGCCGCGGTCGGCTTCCTCGACTTCGCGCATCACGACGCGTTGGCGGATGCGCTCGCCTGCGCGCACATCGCGATCGACGCCGCTTCCCGTGCCGGAGCGCACGACATCGTCGAGCTCGCGATGCTGCTCGGCGTGCGCGTTCCCGAGTACGAGCCGATCGGCGCTTCGCTCCTCAGCCCGGCCTGACCGAACCTCCCGCCCATCTCCGGCCTGGGGACGGTTCCGGAGCGATGTCGGAGGCCCGTGGCATGATTCGAACATGCATTCGAATAGCGGGATCGGCAGCGACGACGACGTCGACGTCCTCGCTCAGCTGGTCGCGGATGCCGAGGGCGTAGCGGATGCCGCACGGGCGGCGCAGGTCCGCGAGGTTCATCTCCTCGCTGCCGCCGGTCGGTTGGCCGAGTCGCAGTCGGCGGGCGCGTCAGAGAAGGTCAAGGCGCGAGAGATGGCTTTGCGCGGCATCGCGGCGGAACTCGCCGGAGTGTTCGTCGCAACCGACCGGACGTTACAGCGGCGGATCGATGAAGCCCGGGATCTGGTCGAGAACTACCCGGTGACGATGGCCGCTTGGGAGGGCGGACGCATCGTCCGAGGGCATGTGCGGGTGATTCAGGAGGTCGGATGCATCGTGCCCGTGACGGAGCGGGCGGAGTTCGAACGGATTGCGGTCGAACGGTGCGAGGGCGAGAGGCCCAATCGCGTGCTGGAGGCGTTGCGGATGATCGCGGAGCGGATGCACCCGCGATCCTTCACCGAACGACACGAGGAGGCCGCGGCGGGGCGGTGCGTGTGGGTACGGCCCGGGGCGGACGGGATGTCGGAGCTGATTGCGACCCTGCCGACCGTCATCGCGGACGGGATCGTCGACCGGCTGACCCGGCAAGCGCGCGAGATCATCAACGCGCGGGCGCAGGCCGATGCTGCGGGGGCAGAGAGCGGGGGCACCGAGGCTGCGGGCACGGGCACGCCGGCCGCTGGCGGCGTCGGCACGCTGCTCGGCAACGATGCCACCGGCGGCGCGGCGACCCTGGACGGGCGGGCCGGTTCACCCGACGCCGACGGGTCAGCCTTCGTCGACGATGCCCGCACGATCGATCAGGTTCGCGCCGACGTGTTCTCCGACCTCCTCCTCGCCGGAACGCCCGCGCTCGATCCGACGGCAACCGGCGACGGGAACGGAAGCCTCGGGGCGATTCGGGCGCACGTGCAGGTCGCCGTTTCGGCGCTGACTCTCATGGGTCGGGACGAAGGCCCGGCCGACCTCGCGGGCCGCTCCCCCATCGACGCCGCCACCGCACGCGAACTCGCCGGCAACTCCACCTCCTGGGACCGGCTCCTCACCCACCCCGTCACCGGCACCGTGCTCGAGTGCGACTCCTACCGGCCCACGAGCGCGATGGTCCGACTGCTTCGGGCGCGAGACCGGCACTGCCGCTTCCCCGGATGTCGACAACCCGCCATCCGCTGCGAACTCGACCACACCATCGCCGCCGCCCACGGCGGGCCAACCCGCGTGCGCAACCTCGCCCACCTCTGCAAGAGACACCACGACGTCAAACACCACACCCGATGGCGGGTCAGGCAACTCGCGGGCGGAACGCTGGTGTGGACGTCACCCACCGGACGCATCTACCGCGAGGACGCACCACCACCCCTCGTCGCCTTCGCCACAGCAGACCCACCCGATCCGGGCGCCCCACCGAGCGAGCAGCCGCCATTCTGAGCCGACCACACATCTCCAGCAACCGGGAGACGCCGGGCACGAGGTCGGCGCGGCAGGCACCGGGCCGCTTCCGGCACGGAGCGTGCCGCGCCGCACGCCCCGCCTCCGAGCGATGTCGGAGGCACCCGGCATCCTGGACACATGGACGCCTCTTTCGTCTTCCTTCTCATCATCGTCGCCGCGATCGCAGCCGCGGGCGGGTGGTTCGCGGGCTCCGCTCGCGCTTCGCGCACCGGAGGCGCCGACCGCGCCCGGCTCGAGGCTCGCGCGGCGGTCGCGGAGGCCGAGCGCGACGCCCATGCCGAGCATCTCGAACGACAGCGCGAGGTGCAGCGCGAGATGGGAGCCCAGGCACGACTCGACCAGGCGGCGCGCGACGAACGCGACCGCCGAGAGCAAGCGGTGCTGCGCGCCCTCGCTCCCGTGCAGGAGTCGCTGCAGGCGATGCAGGCGAAGGTCGAACTTCTCGAACGAGAGCGCAGCGAGCAGTTCGGCTCCGTCGCGGAACAGCTCCGACTCGGGCGCGAGACCGACGAGGCTCTCCGGTCGACGACCGAGTCGCTTGCCGGCGCGCTGCGATCGAGCGCCGCGCGCGGAGTGTGGGGCGAGACGCAGCTCCGACGCATCGTCGAGTCCGCGGGGCTCACGCGATACGTCGACTTCGAACTGCAATCGAGCATCTCGTCTGACAGCGGCGCGGGGCGGCCCGACCTGATCGTCCGACTGCCGGGTGACAAGGCTCTCGCAGTCGACGCGAAGGTGCCCCTCGACTCCTACCTCGAGGCCAGCTCCATCCCCGTCACCGCCCAGGGCGACGACGCCCGACGCCGCAAGGCCCTCCTGACCGCTCACGTCAAAGCCGTCCGCTCCCACATCGACGCTCTCGCCAAGAAGGCGTACTGGCAGGGTCTGAGCTCCAGTCCCGAGTTCGTCGTCTGCTTCATCCCGAGCGAGTCGCTCCTCGCGGCCGCGCTGGACGAAGATCCAGCGCTGCTCGACTACGCGTTCAGCCGCCGCGTCGCCCTCGCATCCCCGGTCAACCTGTGGGCCGTGCTCAAGACGGTCGCCTACACCTGGACGCAGCAGGACGTGTCCGACGAGGCGCGCCGCCTGTTCGACCTGGGCAACGAGCTCTATCAGCGTCTCGGCGGACTCGCCTCCCACGCGAGCGACCTGCGTCGCGCGATCGAACGCACCGTCGAGTCGTACAACAAGTTCGTGGGGACTCTCGAGACCCGCGTGCTGGTCACGGCACGAAAGTTCCCAGGAATCGACGAGACGCGCCTCGACGCGACCGCGTCACCCGCGCCGATCGAGTCCGCGACGCGCATAACCACAGCGCCCGAGCTGCTCAGCGCAGACGTCGGCGACCTGCGGCAGCGCCTGGGGTCCGACGCCGGGTCGAGCGAGGGTGCCGTGTGATCAGCTGCGCGGGAACAGCGATCAGCCGGGGAACATGTTGACGAGCGCGACGACGGAGACCGAGACCGCGACGAAGGCGCCGATCATCCACCACGCACTCACCTGGTAGCCCTCGGGATGCCGACGGCGCAGCAGGACGTCCGGGCGGCGTGCGGGGTCCATCGCCACCGCGACCTGTCCGGTCTGCGGGCTGTTCGCTGTCGTCGACATGGTTCTCCCGGGTGCTGACGTGAGGGTGGTCATCGCCGTTGATACCGAGGCCATTCTGACAGAGCCTGCCTGTGAGGATCAGTGGTTGACACGCCACCGTGTCGCGATAGTTACAACCGACGTCACAGCCACTTCGAGGTGAGGTGCTCCGACGTGATGCGCCGGAGCGTTCCCGACGCCCCTCGCAGCACGACGCTCTCGGTGTAGACGAAGTCACCCTCGCGCCGCACGCCACCGACGAGTTCGCCGTTGGTCACACCCGTGGCCACGAAGATCGTGTTCTTGCCGCGCACCAGGTCATCGGCCTCGTAGACGTGTCCGTCGAGGTTCAACCCCGCGTCGATGCCGCGCTGCTTCTCGTCGTCGTCACGGGCCCACAGTCGGCCCTGGATGTGTCCACCGAGCGCCTTGATGGCGCACGCGGTGACGATCCCCTCCGGGCTCCCGCCGATCCCCACGCACATGTCCGTCCGGGCATTGTGCCGGGCGGCGTTGATCCCGCCGGCGACGTCGCCATCGCTCATCAGGCGCGTGCCGGCACCGGCCTCGCGGATCTCCTCGATGAGCCGGGCGTGACGCGGTCGGTTCAGCACCGACACCACGAGCTCGTCGATCGGCTTGCCCAGCGCCTTCGCGAGCAGCCGGATGTTCTCGGCGATCGGGAGTCGGATGTCGACGACGCCGACACCTGCCGGACCGGTCACCAGCTTGTCCATGTAGAACACCGAGGACGCGTCGAGCATGGCCCCGCGATCGGCGACCGCGATCACCGAGAGCGCGTTGTTCCGCCCCTCGGCCGTCAGAGTCGTGCCGTCGATCGGGTCGACGGCGATGTCCGCCTGGGGGCCGCGTCCGGTCCCGACCTTCTCACCGTTGAAAAGCATCGGGGCGGCATCCTTCTCGCCCTCGCCGATGACGATGACCCCGTCGAAGTTCACCGTGGTGAGGAAGGCGCGCATCGCGTCGACGGCCGCGCCGTCGGCGAGCTCCTTCTTCCCCCGGCCGATGAACGGCACCGAGCGGATCGCCGCGGCCTCGGTGGCGCGCACCAGCTCGAGTGCGAGGTTTCGATCGGGATGCAGCGGACTCATGTCGGCGGTCAAACTCACCATGGGCCACAGCATAGGTGCGCGGGCGTCACGGACTGCCCGATTTCCGGCCTGTCGGAGTGAAGGAATCGTGATTCTTATCGAAACCGCACGGCGGCTCCGCCGACACGGCAGCTCGACCGGCTCGCGCTTTCTCCGGCCTCGTCCCGCGGACGTCGAGCGCACCCTTCGATAAAGTGGGCTCGGTATTACCGCCGATCTGAGGAGCTTCCATGCCCATCGCCACCCCCGAACAGTACGCAGAGATGCTGGATCGTGCGAAGGCCGGTGGGTTCGCCTACCCCGCGATCAACGCCGCCAGCTCGCAGTCGATCAACGCCGTCCTCCAGGGCCTGACCGAGGCCGGCTCCGACGGCATCATCCAGGTCACGACCGGAGGCGCGGACTACTTCGCCGGCCACACGGTCAAGGGCCGCGCCACCGGCGCGCTCGCCTTCGCCAAGTTCGCCCACGAGGTCGCCAAGAACTACCCCGTCACGGTGGCCCTGCACACGGACCACTGCCCGAAGCCGGCGCTCGACGACTTCCTGCTGCCGCTCATCTCCGCGTCCGAGGAGGCGGTCGCCGACGGCGGCCAGCCGATCTTCCAGTCGCACATGTGGGACGGTTCGGCCGTGCCCCTGGCCGAGAACATCGAGATCGCGCAGCAGCTGCTGCCCCGCATCAAGGCGATCCGCTCGATCCTCGAGGTCGAGATCGGCGTCGTCGGCGGCGAAGAGGACGGCGTCCAGCACGAGGGCTCGAACGATGCCCTCTACACCACCACCGGTGATGTGGCGCAGGTCGTCGAGGCGCTCGGCCTGGGCGACCAGGGACGCTGGATCGCGGCGCTCACCTTCGGCAACGTGCACGGTGTCTACAAGCCCGGCAACGTCAAGCTCCGCCCCGAGCTGCTCGGCGAGATCCAGGCCGGCATCGCCGAGAAGTTCGGCACCGGCGAGAAGCCGCTCGACCTCGTCTTCCACGGCGGCAGCGGCTCCACCGACGAGGAGATCGCCCTCGCGGTGGCCAACGGCGTCGTGAAGATGAACATCGACACCGACACGCAGTACGCGTTCACCCGCTCGGTCGCCGGTTTCATGTTCGAGAACTACGCCGGCGTCCTGAAGGTCGACGGTGAGGTGGGCAACAAGAAGGCCTACGACCCGCGCGCCTGGGGCAAGAAGGCCGAGACGGCCATGGCCGCTCGCGTCGTCGAGGCGACGAGGCAGCTCGGCTCCTTCGGCCAGTCGCAGAGCTGACCGACGGCATCTCGCGCAGCCGACCCGAACCGTGTGAGAAGGGCGCCCGTCCGGAGCAGATACTCCGGGCGGGCGCCCTTTGCCGCCGTCAGGACGCGGAGGAGAAGCCCTGCATCACCCCGGGGTCCGACAGCAGCGGCGCGGCCAGCAGCAAGCTGACCATCACGAACGTCACGATCGCTCCGACGAGCGGGATCCACCACGAGATCCGGCGACGCGACAGCGACCACCACGACAGCATCGCCGTCGCGAGCCACCCCGCGCTGTAGACGATGGCTGCGGCGATGCCCCACGCGCGCCCGGCAGCAGGGTCGGCCAACGACCCGTCGATGCCGGCCATCTCCATCCAGGTCTCGGCGAAGCCGACGAAGTCCACCAACTGCGGGATCGCGCCGAGAACGGTCACGAGCCCGTAGGCCAGGAGGGCGATGGTGATCACCCGGTCGGCCGTCCGCGTCGGACGGGCCGCGCTGGTGGTCGGCCGCGGCGAGGGCAGGTGCGACGCGGGATGAGACGGCGTGCGCGACCCCGCGGCATCCGGGCGGGGATGCTGCGACCCGCCGGCCACGACAGCGGTGTCGGCGACGTCCGGATGCGGCGCATCCCCGCCGAGTGCGGCGATGCGAGCGCGCTGCTCCTCCGGTGTGGCGTACTCGCCGTACTGCGGCCGGGGGCGCTCGGACTCGCTCATGCGCGGCCCCGTCCGCCGCGTGCGCGAGCATCCTGCTTGCCCGCGGCATCCGTCCGCAGCTCCTTCGGCAGCGAGAACAGCAGGTCCTCCTCAGCGGTGCGGACCTCGTCGACGTCGCCGTAACCGGCGTCCGCCAGCGAGGCGAGCACCTGCTGGACCAGGACCTCGGGAACGGAGGCGCCGCTCGTCACGCCGACGGTACGGACGCCCTCGAGCCATTCCTGCCGGATCTCGTCGGCGTAGTCGACGCGATAGGCGGCGCGAGCGCCGTACTCGAGCGCGACCTCGACGAGACGCACGCTGTTCGACGAGTTCGCCGAGCCCACGACGATCACCAGGTCGGTCTCTCCCGCGATCTTCTTGATCGCGACCTGGCGGTTCTGCGTGGCATAGCAGATGTCGTCCGAGGGCGGATCCTGCAGCTGCGGGAATCGCACCCGGAGCCGGCGCACCGTCTCCATCGTCTCGTCGACCGAGAGCGTCGTCTGCGAGAGCCAGACCACGCGCGAGGGGTCGCGCACCTCGACGGTGTCGGCGTGCTCGGGCGAGGTCACCACCGTGACGTGCTCGGGTGCCTCGCCTGCCGTCCCCTCGACCTCCTCGTGTCCCTCATGGCCGATCAGGAGGATCTCCCGGTCGTCGCGCGCGAAGCGCACCGCCTCGCGGTGCACCTTCGTCACCAGCGGGCACGTCGCGTCGATGGCCTGGAGGCCGCGGTCGGACGCCGCCGAGACGACAGCCGGCGACACGCCGTGCGCGCTGAAGACGACGTGGGCGCCCTCGGGGACGGCGTCGACCTCGTCGACGAAGACCGCTCCGCGCTCCTCGAGCTCGCGGACGACGTGGATGTTGTGAACGATCTGCTTGCGCACGTACACCGGCGAGCCGAAGCGCTCGAGCGCCTTCTCGACCGCCACGACGGCCCGGTCGACGCCGGCGCAGTACCCCCGCGGCGCCGCCAGCAGGACCCGCTTGGCGGCGCCGACGGGGATATCCTGGAGACGGCCGTGACGCCCCGGCACGCGGGGAACGGGCAGCCGGACGGCGGGAGTGCTCACCCGTCGATTCTACGAGGCGCATCCCGCCCGCTGCTCGGAACCGGCCGTGAGGAGCCCCATGCCGTCGTTCGAGTCCGCACCCGACCAGGCGCCCCCACCCGACGCGGTGCACCCCCGCGACTCCTCGCCGCAGACCCCGACCTCGATCTCGCGGCTCAACGAGACGATCCGGGACTTCGTCCAGCGCTGGAACGCCGTCTGGGTCGAGGGCGAGATCACGTCCTGGAACGTGCGCGGCGGGCACGTCTTCGGCCGCCTCAAGGATTCCGAAGCGGATGCCGCCCTGTCGTTCCGCCTGTGGTCGAGCACACTGCAGCGGCTGGGGTCGAGCCCGCAGGTGGGCGACCGCGTCGTCGCCTGCGTGAAGAGCGACTACTTCGTCAAGACCGGCGACTTCTCCTTCACCGTCTCGGCGATGCGGCCGACGGGACTGGGCGATCAGCTCGTGCAGCTCGAGAGACTGCGCGCGCAGCTGCGCTCTGAGGGTCTGTTCGACCCCGCGCGCAAGAAGCCGATCCCGTTCCTCCCCCACACCATCGGCCTGATCACCGGTGAGCGCAGCGACGCCGAACGCGACGTGCACCGCAACGCGGAACTGCGGTGGCCGCATGTGGAGTTCCGGACCGTTCACGCCGCCGTGCAGGGCGACCGATGCGTTCCCGAGACGATCGCGGCGCTGCGCACGCTCGACGCCGATCCCGACGTGGACGTCATCGTCATCGCGCGCGGCGGCGGCGACCCGCAGACGCTGCTCGGGTTCAGCGACGAGCGGCTGCTCCGCGCCGTCGCCGACGCGACGACCCCGGTCGTCTCGGCCATCGGCCACGAGAACGACCACCCGCTCCTCGACGACGTCGCCGATCTGCGCGCGTCGACGCCCACCGACGCGGCCAAACGCGTGGTGCCCGACGTCGTCGAACAGCGTGCGCTCGTCGAGCAGCTACGCAGCAGGTCTCGCACGCGCGTCACTCAGCGTGTCGCGCACGACCTCGCCCAACTCGAGCAGCTGCGCTCGCGGCCTGTGCTGCGAGACCCGGAGTCGCTGATGACCACCCGCGCGCACGAGGTGCACCTGCTCTCGGCGCGCGGACGCGACATCGCCACCCGGCGCCTCGACGCCGCCGGCCATGACACCGCTCGTCTGCAGGCGTCGCTGCGCGCACTCTCGCCCGGGGCGACCCTCGACCGCGGCTACGCGATCGCCCACCTCGCCGAAGGCGTGATCGTGCGAGATGCCGGACAGGCACCCGCCGGTGCCGACCTCGTCGTCATGGTGAGCAGAGGGTCGTTCGGCGCGCGGTCGCAGGGCGAACTCGCCGAGACCTCCGACGCTCCGGCACGCGGCGACGGCGACGACGGATCGACCGGGCAGCCGTCCTAGGATGGATGCCATGACCTCGCCGGCCGATGAGCTTCCCGCCGACGTCGCGACCCTGAGCTTCGAACAGGCTCGAGACGAGCTCGTGCGCGTCGTCGCCGAGCTCGAGCAGGGGGCGCCGACCCTCGAGCAGTCCCTCGCGCTGTGGACGCGCGGCGAACAGCTCGCCGCGCGCTGCGAAGAGTGGCTGCTCGGCGCCAAGCGCCGCCTCGACGAGGCACGCGCCGCACGCGCGGGCGACGAGTGATGGCGAAAGGCCCCCGGGTCGTCGCCGAGCTCGGCCGGCCCGAGACCCCCGACGAGACCGCCGCCCGCAAGGCGGCGTCCTCGCGTGTCTACCGGTCCAGCCAGACCGCCCGCAATCTGATCGCCGCGCTGATCGTCACCGTCGCCGTGGTGGCGGTGATCGTGTTCGGGGTCCCGCGCGGCTCCGTGCCCGAACGGGACGCCATCGACCCGGCCGCCGTCGCCGCCGATGTCGGCCCCGCGATCGACCGCGAGCTCGTCGTTCCCGAGGTACCGGGATCGTGGCGGGTGAACAAGGCCGAGCTGGCCGGCGACGACGTCCGCACGTGGGAGATCGTCTACGCGCCCGCTGACGGCTACGTCAACGTCCAGCAGGCCTTCGACGCCGACCCGGGCTGGGCCTCCCGGCAGGTCGGCGGAGCGCGGGGCACGAGGGTCGAACGCATCGACGCCGTCGACTGGCAGGTCTTCGAGATCCCCGACCCGGCTCGCGCCGGCAACATCTCCTACGCCCTCACCACGGCTCTCGGGCCCGACACGATCCTGGTGTACGGCGGCGGCGCCGTCGACGCCGAGACCGTCCGCATCGCCGCCCGGGGGCTTTCATCGCAGATCGTCGAGCAGCAGAAGGAGACGCCATGAGCGCCACCGGATCGGCACCGGGTCCCCTCACCCCGCAGGACGCGTGGGACGACATGCGCGCGGGCAATCTGCGCTTCGTCGAGGGCACCCCTCGCCACCCGCGACAGGACGTGGAGCGACGGCACGAGATCGCCGGGCTTCAGACACCGCGTGCGGCACTGTTCGGCTGCTCCGACTCGCGACTCGCCGCGGAGATCATCTTCGACGAGGGTCTCGGCGACCTGTTCGTCATCCGCAACGCGGGCCAGGTGATCTCGGACTCCGTCGTGGGAAGTCTCGAGTACGCCGTCGAGGTTCTGAACGTCCCGCTCATCGTGGTGCTCGGCCACGACGCCTGCGGCGCCGTCCGCGCGGCGATCGACAGCACCGGCGTCGACGCTCCGCCGCTCCCCCCGCTCATCTGGCGCCAGATCGCGCCGATCGTTCCGGCCGTGCGCCGTGTGCTCCGCGCGGGCGCCGCCGAGGGCGTGACGGCCGAGAGCGTCGACGCCGAGACGGTCGGTCGCGAGCACCTGCGCGACACCGTCGGGCAGCTGCTGCACGCCTCCGAGCTCATCAGCACGGCCGTGGCCGAGGGCCGGCTCGCCATCATCGGCGCGAACTACCGCTTGGGCGAGGGCACGGCCGTACCCGACATCATCCTCGGCGACGTCCACGACGACGCCACCTCCTGACGACGAACACCGAGAGAAGGAACGACGACGTGACCGACATCGAGTACCGCATCGAGCACGACACCATGGGAGAGGTCCGCGTCCCCAAGGACGCTCTCTACGCGGCACAGACCCAGCGGGCGGTCGAGAACTTCCCGATCTCGGGCTCGGGCCTCGAGGCGACCCAGATCGCCGCCCTCGCCCGCATCAAGAAGGCCGCGGCGCTGGCGAACAAGGAGCTCGGCACCCTCGACCCGGCCATCGCCGACGCGATCGCCGCGGCAGCGGACGAGGTCGTCACCGGTCGCCACGATGCGCAGTTCCCGGTCGACACGTATCAGACCGGTTCGGGCACCTCGTCGAACATGAACATGAACGAGGTGCTGGCCACCCTCGCCACGCGCTCGCTCGGCGCGACGGTGCACCCCAACGATCACGTCAACGCGTCGCAGTCGTCCAACGACGTCTTCCCCACCTCGGTGCACATCGCCGTGACCCAGGCGCTCATCGACGACCTCATCCCCGCGCTCGACCACCTCGCCGTGGCCTTCGAGGACAAGGCGCAACGGTGGAAGGACGTCGTGAAGTCCGGCCGCACGCACCTCATGGATGCCACACCCGTGACCCTCGGCCAGGAGTTCGGCGGCTACGCACGCCAGATGCGGCTGGGCATCGACCGGGTCCAGGCCGTGCTCCCCCGCGTCGGCGAGGTGCCGTTGGGCGGCACCGCGGTCGGTACCGGCATCAACACGCCGCTCGGATTCCCCCAGAAGGTCATCGAGCTGCTCGCGGCCGAGACCGAGCTGCCCATCACCGAGGCGAAGGATCACTTCGAGGCACAGGCCAACCGCGATGGGCTCGTCGAGACCTCGGGCGCGCTGCGCACGATCGCGGTCTCGCTCACCAAGATCAACAACGACATCCGCTGGATGGGGTCCGGCCCCAACACCGGCCTGGGCGAGCTTCACATCCCCGACCTCCAGCCCGGCTCGTCCATCATGCCGGGCAAGGTCAACCCGGTCGTCCCCGAGGCCGTCCTGATGGTCTCGGCGCGGGTCATCGGCAACGATGCGACCGTCGCGTGGGCCGGCGCGTCCGGTTCCTTCGAGCTCAACGTCGCGATCCCGGTCATGGGAACGGCGCTGCTGGAGTCCATCCGACTCCTCTCGAACGCCGTGCGCGTCCTGGCCGACAAGACCGTCGCCGGCCTCGAAGCCAACGTCGAGCGTGCCGCCGCCTTCGCCGGCATGTCACCCTCGATCGTCACGCCGCTGAACAAGCTCATCGGCTACGAGGCGGCGGCGAAGATCGCCAAGCACGCCGTGGCCGAGGGCATCACTGTCCGCGAGGCCGTCATCGCGCTCGGATACGTCGAACGGGGCGACCTGACCGAGGCCCAGCTCGACGAGAAGCTCGATCTGCTGTCGATGACCCACCCTGGTTGATAATCAGAGGGTGAGCCCATCGCGGTCGAAGGTTCGGCGCGCACGCATCCTGGGGATCCTCCTGGCGATCGTGTGCGCCGGCTTCGTCGTCGCCGCCATCGGCGTTCTCCTGGTCCTCCTCGCCGCGGGGAGGGCGCTCCCGTGGGCGGCAGCGGCCGTGTTCTCGATCATCGGGATCGGTACGCTCGTCACCGTCGGGACGGTGGGCTGGCCGCTGCTGGTTCCGGCACCTCGTGACGCGGCCGCACAGGATGCCTCCGATGCAGCGGTGGAGGCGCAACGCCGCCTCCTCGACGACGTCCGACACGAGCTCAAGACGCCGATCGCCATCGTGCGGGGTCACCTCGAGCTCATGGACTCCGCGGATGCCGCCGACGTCGAGGCCGTACGCGAGATCGCCACCGCCGAGCTCGACCGTATGACGCGCCTGATCGGCGACATCGACCTGCTCGCCTCCGTCGAAGGAGACCGCTTCGCGATGGACGACGTCGACCTGGAGGGCCTGACACAGCGCGTCGTCGACCTCGTGACGGTGATCCCCGGACATCGCTGGACCGTCGAGGCCACGCAACGCGCCGTGCTCCACGGCGATCCCGACCGGCTCCTGCAGGCCTGGTTGCAGCTCGCCGACAACGCGGCCAAGCACACGGCCCCGGGCACGGCGATCGAGCTCGGCAGCGGGGTGTACGCGGGGTCGGCGCATCTGTGGGTGCGCGATCACGGGCCGGGCATCGCGCCGGCGGCCCGCCACCGCATCTTCCGCCGCTTCGACCGCGGCGGCCGACGGCGCTCGGCGGGCGGGTCCGGCCTCGGTCTCGCCATCGTCGACGCGATCGCCAAGGGCCACGGCGGATCGTGCACGGTCGCCGACACCCCGGGCGGCGGCGCCACGTTCACCATCGAGATCCCTCTCCGCGCAGTCCGCCGCCTTCCGGCGCCGGTCCGTGCCGACGAGGTCGTCCTCCAGCGCAAGGAGATCGGATGACGCACATCCTCCTCGTCGACGACGAGCCGCACATCATCGGGCTCCTCGAGCGCGCGCTGCGCGCGGACGGTCTCGAGCCGGTCTCCGCCGAGGACGGCGAGAGTGCGCTGCAGCTGCTCGACGAGCGCGACATCGCTCTCGTAGTGCTCGATGTCGGCCTCCCGGGTATCGACGGCTTCGACGTCCTGCGCCGTATCCGCGCCGGCGGGTCGACCGTGCCCGTCATCATGCTGACGGCGCGCAGCGGCACCGCCGACACCGTCGAGGCGCTCGACGCCGGTGCGAGCGACTACGTCCCGAAGCCGTTCGTCGTCGCCGAGCTGCTGGCCCGCATCCGATCGCGGCTGCGCGAGAGCGCCGGGGCCTCGACGGTGCTCACCTACGACGGGGTCACCCTCGACATGCTGGCGCGACGGGCCACCGTCGAGGGGCACGACATCGATCTGTCCGCCCGCGAGTTCGCCCTGGCCGAGCAGTTCCTCCGCCACCCGGGTGAGGTGCTCACGCGCGAGACGCTGCTCAAGCAGGTCTGGGAGCTCGATTTCGATCCGGGCTCGAACGTCGTCGACGTGTACGTGCGATACCTCCGCGGCAAGGTCGGCGCGAGCCGCATCGCCACGGTCCGGGGCGAGGGATATCGCTGGGAGGCCTGACGGCCGGACGCCGCGGACACGGCGCCCGGCCGGGTGACGATCAGCTCAGCTCACCGGCCTCGAGCAGATCGGTCACGAGGGCGGCGATCGCGGAGCGCTCGGAGCGCGTGAGGGTCACGTGCGCGAACAGATCGTGGCCTTTCAGCGTCTCGATGACCGAGGCGATGCCGTCGTGGCGTCCGACCCGGAGGTTGTCGCGCTGACCGACGTCATGGGTGAGGACGACACGCGAGTTCTGCCCGACCCGGCTCAGCACCGTCAGCAGCACGTTGCGCTCGAGCGACTGCGCCTCATCGACGATCACGAACGCATCGTGCAGCGACCGGCCGCGGATGTGGGTGAGCGGAAGCACCTCCAGCAGACCGCGGGCGATGATCTCCTCGACGACGTTGCCCGAGACGACCGACCCGAGCGTGTCGAAGATCGCCTGCCCCCAGGGGTTCATCTTCTCCTGCGCGTCTCCGGGGAGGTATCCGAGATCCTGCCCGCCGACGGCGAAGAGCGGTCGGAACACGATGATCTTCTTCTGCTGCTGACGCTCGAGCACGGCCTCCAGGGCGGCGCAGAGCGCGAGCGCCGACTTGCCCGTGCCGGCGCGGCCGCCGAGCGAGACGATGCCCACGTCGGGGTCGAGCAGCAGGTCGATCGCGATGCGCTGCTCGGCGGACCGCCCGTGCAGCCCGAACACGTCGCGGTCGCCCCGCACGAGTCGGAACGACCCGTCGCCGGTGACCCGTCCGAGCGCCGAGCCGCGCTCGGAGTGGATGACGAGGCCGGTGTTCACCGGCACCCCGCGCACCTGCTCGCTCGTGGCGACCTCGCTCTCGTAGAGGTCGCTCATCTCGTCGCCCGAGAGATCGACGCCGGCGATGCCGGTCCACCCCGAGTCGATCGCCTGCTCGGCCAGGTACTCCTCGGCCGTGATGCCGAGAGAGGCCGCCTTGACCCGCATCGGCAGGTCCTTCGACACGACGGTCACCGGCTGCCCCTCCTGGGCCAGGTGCATCGCGACGGCGAGGATGCGCGTGTCGTTGTCGCCCAACCGCATCCCCGCCGGCAGCACCGAGGGGTCGGTGTTCGTGAGTTCTACGCGGAGGGTTCCGCCCTCGCCCACCGGCACCGGGAAGTCCAGACGACCGTGTTCCACGCGGAGGTCGTCGAGGTGACGCAGCGCCTGACGGGCGAAGTACCCGATCTCGGGGTCGTGACGTTTGCCCTCGAGCTCGGTGACGACGACGACGGGCACGACGACCGAATGCTCGGCGAAGCGGAACAGAGCCCGCGGATCGCTCAGCAGCACCGATGTGTCCAGGACGTAGGTGCGCAGCTCCTGATCGGAGATGTCACCTCCGCTGAGGATGACGCGACGCTGCTGGTCAGTTGCTCGTGCGGCCACAACCCACTCCCCGCTTCGGGTGTCTCACCCGATTTCCCGAGTCGACCGTGGGTCACGAGTCGTGATCGGCCGACTCGAACGGGCACCGTGCCCGTTGCGATGACAGTACGACCGGCGGATGACGCCGCAGCGCCGCGACACACCCCGCAACGTTTCGGGCGGATGAACTCTTCGCGGCACTAACCGCCGTAGCGACGATCGCGCGTGGCGAAGTCGCGGATCGCGCGCAGGAAGTCCACCTCGCGCAGATCGGGGCCGAGCGCCTCGACGAAGTAGAACTCGCTGTGCGCCGACTGCCACAGCAGGAAGTCGCTGAGCCGCTGCTCGCCCGAGGTGCGGATCACGAGGTCGGGGTCGGCCTGTCCACCCGTGTAGAGGTGTTCGCCGATCTGCTCCGGTGTCAGGCTCGCGGCCAGCTCCTCGAGCGACCCGCCCCGCTCGTTGTGGGCCGCGATGATGCTGCGCACCGCGTCGACGATCTCGCCACGGCCCCCGTATCCCACCGCGAGGTTGACGTGCAGGCCGGTGTTCTCGCGCGTGCTTTCCTGTGCTTTGGAAAGCACGCGCGCGAGATCCTGGGGCAGTTGAGCCGCGCGTCCGACGTGCTGGACCCGCCACCCCGGCTCGCGCGCCAGCTTCTCGGCGAGCTCGGCGATGATCTCGAGCAGGTCGGCCAGTTCGCGGGAATCCCGCTTGGCGAGGTTGTCGTGCGAGAGCAGGTACAGCGACACCACTCGAATGCCCAGTTCATCGCACCAGCGCAGGAACTCGTGCATCTTCGCGGCGCCCGCCCGGTGCCCGTCGGCGGGGGTCGGATAGCCCGCCTGCCGGGCCCAGCGACGATTGCCGTCGATCATCATCGCGACGTGGTGGGGAACGACCTCGGGCGTCAGGTGCCGGCGGAGCCGGGACGCATACAGTCGGTAGAGGGGGCCTCTCCCCGGATTCTCAGCCACGGTCCTACGCTATCGCTCCCCCATGTGAGCGGTGGCATACGGCTCGGCGTACTCTTCAAAGGTGACCCGACCCGCACCCGACGAGGGCGCCGAGATGCCCCAGCTGCCACTCCTCGACGCCGCCGCCGCGAGCGCACAGGTCGAGCTCCGCCCGACGTGGCGAGGCTGGATCCATGCCGCGACGTTCCCGGTCGCCATCGCCGCCGGCATCGTACTCATCTCCCTCGCGCAGGGCGCCCCGGCGAAGTGGGCGAGCGCGGTGTTCATGGTGACGTCGCTGCTGTTGTTCGGCAACTCGGCGCTGTACCACCGCTTCGACTGGAAGCCGCGCACCAAAGCCATCCTCAAGCGCATCGATCATGCGAACATCCTGCTGCTGATCGCCGGCACCTACACTCCACTGGCCGTCCTCGCGCTGCCCACCGACCAGTCGGTGCTGCTGCTCTCCCTCGTCTGGGGCGGGACGATCGCCGGCATCATCTTCCGCGTGTTCTGGATCCACGCGCCCCGCTGGCTCTACGTCGCCCTGTACCTCGTGCTCGGGTGGGGTGCGGTGATGTACATCGTCCCGTTGTTCCAGGCCAACGCCGCGATGATGATCCTCGTCGTCATCGGCGGCCTGCTCTACAGCGGCGGCGCCGTCGTCTACGCGCTGAAGAAGCCCAATCCGTGGCCCGGTCACTTCGGCTTCCACGAGATCTTCCACGTGTGCACGGTGCTCGCGTTCCTCTGCCACTGGACGGCGAGCCTGCTGATCGCGCTGGCCCCGGCGTACCACGCGGGCTGACCGGCTCTCCGACGCGGGACCGCAGGCTCCGACTCAGCGGGTCTCGGAGTCGTCGCCGCGTGCGGCGAGCTCCTCTTCGTCGAGCTGCTCGCGCACCTCGGCTCGGTACCGGCCGCGCCGCACGCGTCGCAGCATGTCGAGCAGCAGCAGCACGACGGCGATGGTGAGCACCACGATCGCGCCGAATCCCCACGGCCCGGGAGTGACCGACGTCGGATCCACCGTGATCTCGGGGATCGGGGTCGCCGCCGTCGTGAGCCACAGTAGGGAGTGCATCGGTTCCTCGATCTGCGCGCGGAGCGCTTAGCCTGGAACCACCAGCCTAATCCCGCCGCAACCGACCCGGAGACCTCGCCATGACCACGCAGCTCAAGCTCGACCACCGCTACGGTCGAACGCGCGAGAAGCGCTCACGGCGTCTCGTGATCACCGTGGCAGGTGTGCTCGGCGCCGGCGTCCTGGGAATGGTCGCCTGGACGACCGTCGCCGGCGCCATCGACTCGGTCGACACCGACGCGACCGGCTTCGAGGTCGTCGACGACCACGCGGTCGTGGTGTCGTTCCAGGTCAGCGGCGCCGCGGGCAAGCCGCTGGCCTGCACCCTCGAAGCCCAGGACACCGAGCACGGCGTCGTGGGATGGCAGGTCGTGGAGTATCCCGCAGCAGACGGGGTGAGCCGGGCTTTCACCGAGACCATCCCGACCGTCGCGCTCGCGACCAACGGTTTGGTCACCTCCTGCTGGATCCCGTAGGCTAGCTGTTTCTTGTGCGCCCCGGTCGGATGCCGGGGCGTTCGCCATAGGCGGCCGGTGGCCGCGCCAGTGCAAGGAGATCATATGTCGAACGACGCTCCCGTCACCTTCCTCACCCAGGACGCCTACGATCGTCTGGTCGCGGAGCTCGAGCACCTGTCGACGACCGGCCGCGAGGAGATCGCGAAGCGCATCGAGATCGCCCGCGAGGAGGGCGACCTCAAGGAGAACGGCGGCTACCACGCTGCGAAGGACGAGCAGGGCAAGCAGGAGGCGCGCATCCGCACACTGCAGCAGCTCCTCAAGGACGCGACCGTCGGCGAGGCGCCCGAATCGGACGGAACGGTGCTCTCGGGTACCGTCGTCACCGCGATCGTCGCCGGCGGCGAGGAGGTCTTCCTCCTCGGCAGCCGCGAGATCGCAGCAGGCTCCGAACTCGATGTCTACAGCGAGGCATCGCCGCTGGGCGCCGCCATCCTCGGCCTGAAGGAGGGCGAGAAGACCTCCTACACCGCGCCCAACGGACGCGAGATCCCCGTCGAGATCGTCAAAGTCGAGACCTACTCCGGCCAGTGACCTCGCGGTTCGCGCCGACGGTCGTCAATCGGAGACGACCGTCGGCGCGAACCCCGCATCCTCGAGGATCGTGATGACCTGTGCGCGGTGCTCCGCGCCCCGCGTCTCGACGCTCAGCTGCAGGATCACCTCGCTGATCTGCAGACCCTGACCGTGCCGTGTGTGCAGCACTTCGATGACGTTCGCGCCGGCGACGGACAGCAGGTCCGAGACGCGTGCCAGCTGACCCGGGCGATCGGGCAGCGGGATCTGCAGGGTCATGTAGCGGCCCGACGCCGCCAGTCCGTGCGCCACCACCCGCTGCAGCAGCAGCGGGTCGATGTTGCCTCCCGACAGCACGGCGACGGTGGGTCCCGTCGCCCGCACCTTGCCGGCGAGGATCGCGGCCACCCCGGCGGCGCCGGCGGGTTCGACGACCTGTTTCGCGCGCTCGAGCAGTACCAGGAGTGCTCGGGCGATGTCGTCGTCCGACACCGTGACCACCTCGTCGACAAGGGCGCGGATGACCTTGAACGGCTCGTCTCCGGGACGGCCCACCGCGATGCCGTCCGCGATCGTCGGTGAGGTCTCGATGGCGAGCGGCTCGCCGGCTCGCAGTGACGACGGGTAGGCAGCGGCGTTCTCGGCCTGAACGCCGACCACCCGGACGACGCGACCCTCGGCCTCGGCGCGACCCTTCACCGCCGCAGCCACACCGGCGATCAGCCCGCCGCCCCCGATGGGGATGATGAGCGTCTCGATGTCGGGGACCTGGTCGTACACCTCGAGGCCCAACGTCCCCTGACCGGTGATGACATCGGGATGGTCGAACGGATGGATGAGCACCGCTCCCGTGCGCTCGGCGAACTCCGCCGCCAGGCGCAGCGGCGTCTCGACCGTGGCACCCTCGAGCACCACGTCGGCGCCGTAGCCGCGGGTCGCGAGCAGCTTGGGCACCGGCACACCGAGCGGCATGAAGATCGTCGCGGCGATCCCGAGCTTCTGAGCGGCCAGGGCCACCCCCTGCGCGTGGTTGCCGGCCGATGCCGCCACGACGCCGCGCGCCCGTTCCTCGGCGGTCAGCCGCGAGAGTCTGTACGTGGCGCCGCGGATCTTGAACGAGCCGGTGCGCTGCAGGTTCTCGAGCTTGAGGTGCACGGGGACGCCCAGCACGTCCGAGAGGTGCTCGGAGTACTCCATCGGCGTACAGGTGACGACGCCGTTCAGCACCTCGGCGGCATCCTCGAGGTCGGCCGGACTCGGTCCGATCATGCGTTCCTCTTTCGGTCTCGGGGCACCGTGCTCCAGATCATCTCGTCGGGCCGCGGCGCCAGCCCGGTCTCCCACGAGCGTCTCGAGATGTAGAGCACGACGACGTTCACGAAGGCGGCCAGCGGCACGGCGAACAGCGCGCCGGGGATGCCGGCGATCATCGCACCACCGGCGACCACGATCACGACGGCCAGGGGATGGACCTTGACCGCCGACCCCATGAGGAGCGGCTGCAGGACGTGCCCCTCCAGCTGCTGCACGCCCAGGACCACGACCAGCATCCACAGCGCGATCCACGGACCGTTGTAGACCAGGGCGAGGAAGACCGCCAGGGCTCCCGTCACGACCGCGCCGACGAACGGGATGAACGCGCCGAGGAACACCAGGACGGCGATCGGCGCGGCCAGGGGCACCCCGAGCAGCAGGGCGCCGAGACCGATGCCCGTGGCGTCGATCGTCGCGACCAGCAGCTGCGTACGCGCATAGGTCACCACGGTGCGCCAGCCGGTCCGGCCCGCACCGTCGACGGCGGGGCGCGCCTGCCGCGGGAACAGCCGCACGACCCAGCTCCAGATGCGTCCGCCGTCGGCGAGGAGGCACAGCAGGATGAAGAGCACGAGCAGCGCGCCGGCTGCGACGTGACCGACCGTGGAGCCGATCGCGAGCGCTCCCGACAGCAGCAGCGAGGCCTGCTGCTCGAGGAACGACCAGCCCTGCACCAGAAGATCGTCGATCTGATCGGAGGTGAGGTGCAACGGTCCGTCGATGAGGTACGCCCGCAGCTGCTGCACGGCTTCGACCGTGCGTGACTGCACCGATCCCCACTGCTGGCTGATCTGCCAGATGGCGAGTGAGAGCAGGCCCGAGATGACGGCGAGGGTCGCGAGCACGCTGAGCACGATAGCGGCCCACCGCGGCACGCGGTGCTCGATCAGCCACAGGAAGCCCGGCCAGAGCAGGGCGGCCAGCAGGATCGCGACCAGGAGCGGGATGACCAGGAGCTTGAGCTGGATGACGATCCAGATCGCGACGCCGAGCGCGGCGGCCACGACGAGCAACCGCCAGGCGTAGGCCGTCGCCAGTCGCAGCCCCCGGGGAATGCCCGATGAGGTCTCGGTTGCAACGGTTCGGGTACGGAGCGCGTCGAAGAAGGATCGCCCCGGCTTGTCGTCGCTCATCCCGCCAGTCTAGAACTCCGAGCTTCGCGTCTCGTTCTCGCGGACGCGGTCAGAACTGCACGCGGGGCGGCTCGGCGATCGCGGCCCCGCCCTCGACCTCGAAGAACTCGCGCTCGGTGAATCCGAGACTGCGCGAGAACAGGTTGTTGGGGAAGACCTTGATCTTCGTGTTGAGCTCGCGGACGCCGCCGTTGTAGAAGCGGCGGGACGCCTGGATCTTGTCCTCGGTGTCGACGATGGACTGCTGCAGCTGGAGGAAGTTCTGGCTCGCCTGGAGCTGCGGATACGCCTCGGCGACGGCGAACAGCGACTTGAGCGCCTGCTGCAGGTGCCCTTCCGCTACCCCAGCTTCGGCGGGGCCGGTCGCGGAGAGCGTCTCGGCACGCGCACGCGTGACGTTCTCGAAGACCGCCTTCTCGTGTGCCGCATAGCCGCGAACGGTGTCGATGAGGTTCGGGAGAAGATCGGCTCGTCGCTTGAGCTGCACCGTGATGTCGCTCCATGCCTCGTCGACGCGCACGTTCAGCGCGACGAGCGAGTTGTACGTCGCCCACAGGTAGATGCCGATGACGGCGACCACGCCCACGATGATGACGACCGGGATGAGCCACTCCATAGCAAAGTCCCCCTTCTCCATGACCATCCTAGTCGGCGCCTCAGGAACGACTGAGGACGCGCGGGCGAACTCGCAGGGGTTACCCACGCGGCGGGCGCGCGCCGATGGGCCGTCCCGGTGATGTGCCGGTACCGACGAACCGGCGAAGCAGGCCCGCGAGGACGGTCCGCTCCTCGTCGGTGAACACCTCCAGAACCGCCTCCTCGGTGGCGAGGTGGTCGGGCAGCGCGCGGTCGATCACCTCGCGGCCGGCCGCGCTCAGGCGCACGAGCTTCCCCCTCCCGTCGCGGGGATCCGGATGCCGCGTGATGAGACCGAGCGACTCCAGCCGATTGAGACGCTGCGCGACCGCGCTCGAGCTGATCATCGCGTCGGCGGCGAGATCGGCGGGCGCGAGCTCATGGGGTGCACCCTGGCGGACGAGGGTCGCGAGGACGTCGAAGGTGGCGGCATCGATGCCGTGCCGCGCGAAGGTCTCGGCGAGCCGGGCATCGACGGCGGCGGCGGCGCGGCTGAGCCGTCCGATGACGGCCATGGGGCGTGCGTCCAGATCGGGACGCGCCGCCCGCCATTGCTCGAGGATGCGGTCGACCTGGTCCATGCATCCACCGTAGTCGCTTAGCGCTTAGCTATACTCGCTAAGTGCTTAGCTATCGTTCGGCGGTCGTCACGACCGCCCTCGCCCCCGCGATCTGGGGCACCACCTACGTGACCGCCACGACGTTCGTCGCCGGCGGGCACCCGCTGCTCACCGGGACCGTCCGCGCGCTCCCGGCTGGACTCATCCTGCTCGCCATCGCGCGCCGGCTGCCGGTCGGAGCGTGGTGGTGGCGCGCATGGGTGCTGGGAGCGCTCAACATCACGACGTTCTTCGCCTGTCTGTTCATCGCCGCCGAACGGTTGCCGGGTGGAGTCGCGGCCGTCGTGGGCGGCATTCAGCCCCTGCTGGTCGCGGTGCTCGGCTGGGTCGTGCTGAGCGAGCGGATGAACGCGGTCATCCTCGGAGCGGGTCTCGCGGGCGTCGTCGGCGTGGGGCTCATCGTCCTGCAGAGCAGCGCGGGACTGGACGGAGTCGGCATCGCAGCAGCGATCGGCGGCGCGTCCGCGATGGCCGTCGGCACGGTCCTCGCCAAGCGGTGGAGTCCGGGCCTACCGCCGCTGGCCACGACCGCCTGGCAGCTCATCGCCGGCGGCATCCTGCTCGCCGTCCTGACCGCCGTGATCGAGCCGCTGCCGTCGACAGCACCGACAGCGCCGACACTCGCCGGCTACGCCTACCTCTCGATCGTGGGCACGGCCTTCGCCTACGTGGTCTGGTTCCGCGGGCTCGCGGCGCTGCCCGCGCGGGTCCCGGCGTTCCTCGGACTCCTCAGCCCGGTCGTCGCGGTCCTGATCGGCATCCTCGCCGTGGGCGAGAGCCTGACTCCCCCGCAGACCGCGGGCATCGTCCTCGTGATCGGCTCGGTGCTCGCCGTGGCCGCAGGCTCGACGCGGCGACGACGACGGTGCCCCCGCTGGGACTCGAACCCAGACTGAAGCGATTTTAAGTCGCCTGCCTCTGCCATTGGGCTACGGGGGCCCGCTCCCACGTTACCGGCGCCGCGCGCGCCCCCGAAGCCGTGTTCCCGCCGACGCGCCCGGCGCTGTCCGACACCACGGTGGGGACGACGAAGCCCCCGACACCGATAGGTGCGGGGGCTTCGCGAGGATGAGGGAGCGTCAGCTCGCCGAGACCTTGTTGTCCTTCTCGGCGGGCGCGACGGCGGCGGCACCGGAATCCTGCGCAACGCTCTTCGGGTCGATCGGGGGCGCCTGCTTCTCGGCCTCGGGCTGAGCCGGGCGCGGGCGCGAGGCGAACTCCTCGAACGTGGCACGGGGAGTCAGCGTCGCCTGCAGCGCGACATTGTCGCGACCGAGCCAGAAGTTCATCCACCAGTCGCCGACGACGCGCCACTTGCGCTCCCACGACGGCATCGCCAGCCCGTGGTAGCCACGGTGGGCGACCCAGGCGAAGAAGCCCTTGATCGCGATCTTGCCCGACTGGAACACGCCGTTGCCGAGCCCGAGCCCGGCGACCGCTCCGAGGTTCTTGTGGATGTACTCACGGGGCGTCTCGCCGCGCAGCACTGCCACGAGGTTCTTCGCGAGGAGCTTGGCCTGGCGCACCGCGTGCTGCGCGTTGGGGACGCAGTACCCGCCCACGCCACCGCCGGTGAGGTCGGGAACGGCGGAGATGTCGCCGGCCGCCCAGGCGCCCTCGACGATCTCCTCGGGGGTGCCGACGCGCAGGTCGGCGCGGGTGCGGATCCGGCCGCGCTCTTCGACGGGCAGATCGCTGCCGCGGACGACCGTCGGGTTCGCCATGACACCCGCGGTCCAGATGATCACATCGGTCGGGATGACCTCGCCGGTCGACAGGGCGACGTTGCCGCCCTCGGCGCCCGTCACCTGCGTGTCGAGGTGCACGTTCGCGCCGCGCTTGGCGAGGTCCTTGAGCACCCACTGGCTGGTCTCGAGCGAGACCTCCGGCATGATGCGACCCATGGCCTCGATGAGGTGGAAGTGGGTGTCCTCGAAGCGGAGCTGCGGGTAGCTCTTGAGCAGCGACGACGCCATGGCGCGCAGCTCGGCGAACACCTCGATGCCGGCGAAGCCGCCGCCGACGACGACGACGGTCAGCAGGCGATCGCGCGCTGGGCCGGCCGGCAGGTTCGCCGCGCGGTCGAAATTGGTGAGGATGCGGTCACGGATCGCCATCGCCTCTTCGACCGTCTTCAGGCCGATCGCGTTGTCGGCGATGCCCGGGATCGGGAAGGTGCGCGAGACCGCACCGGCCGTCACGACGATCTGGTCGTAGCGGTGCTCCCACGGCTCGCCCTCGGCGGGCGTGAGGGTCGCGACCTTGTTGGCGTGATCGATCTTGGTGACCTTCGCGCTGACGACCTTCGTGCGCTTGAGGTGGCGGCGCAGACCGACGACGACGTGGCGCCCCTCGATCTCGCCTGCCGCGACCTCGGGCAGGAACGGCTGGTACGTCATGTAGGGCAGCGGGTCGACGATCGTCACTTCGGCCTCGCCCTTGCGGAGGTGCTTCTCGAGCTTCCACGCGGTGTAGAAGCCGGCGTAGCCGCCGCCGACGACGAGGATTTGGGGCACGGAAGTGGACACGTTCGGAAGAACTCCTTGATCGGGGGCTCGGCTAGCGCGACGCGCGGGCCGATCGGATGCGCCGGACAGCTGCGGTGACGCCGAGCGCCATCAGTATAGCCGCCACGGACGCCCCCAGGAGCGGCACCGTGCCGTAGACGAGCGTGTCGATGCTCGGGAGGAAGGGCGGCGACGGTTCCGTAGGCGCGTCTGCAGCGGGCAGCTCCGGGAGCGCGACGGCGGTGGTGGTGGGGACGGGGACCGGCTCCTGCTCGGCGCGACGATAGATGCGGATCCATTCCGACAGGTCGCCCATCGGGTTCGTCGACACCGCCGGCACCGCAGCGCTGACCGCCGCGGCTGCGTCCAGCAGGCCGTAGCCGTACAGCGGGTCCGGCTGAGCCGCGACGCCGGGCACGGCGCGGGCCGTCTTCACGATGCGGTTGATGACGTTGTTGGCGTCGAGGCCCGGATGCGCCGAACGCACCAGGGCCGCGACACCGGCCACGATCGGCGCCGCACCGCTGGTGCCGTTCCACACCACCACCCGTCCGTCCGCCGAGACACCCAGCAGCTCTTCGCTGGGGGCGGAGATGCCGATCGTGATGCCCTGCGTCGACGCCTCCTGGCTCGCGACGCCCTGCCGGTCGACCCCGCCGACGGTGAGGACGCCCGGGATCGTCGCGGGCGCTCCGACCCGGTCGGTGCCGGTCCCGCGGTTGCCCGCGGCCACGACGACGACGACGTCGTGGTCGTAGGCGTACAAGAAGGCGTCGTCCCACGAGGGGTCCCACTCGAGCAGGTTCGTCGTGAACGAGAGGTTGATGACGTCGGCGCCCTGGTCGACGGCCCACACCATGGCATCGGCGACCTGATCGGCGAACGGGATCTCGGAGTTGCCGCCGAAACCGATCGAGAGCGACAGCAGCTCGGCCTCCGGCGCCACCCCGATCATCCCGGTGTCGGGCCCGGTGCCGCGGCTGGCCGCGAGCGACCCCACCCAGCTGCCGTGGTCGCGGTCCGTCTCGCCACCCACCGGGGCGCGTCCGTCCGCGCTGCCCGCGCCGGAGAAGTCGGCACCCGCCGCGACGGCGCCGTCGAACTCCGCGGGCCCGCGGCCGATACCCGTGTCGATGACGGCGATCGTGGTGCCCGCGCCCCGCGTGGTCTCCCAGGCGGTCCGGATGCCGTAGTCGTCGAGCCAGTACTCCGCCTGTCGCGCGGGATCCGTCGGCGGCACGACGGCGCCGGCCGTCGCGGTGACGACCACCAGGACGCCGAGGGCGACGACGCGGAGCGACCGCCGTCCCCACCGCGTCACTCGGCCACCCGCGGGTGCGCGCACGAGCAACGGAGCGGCGACCAGGACGACTGCTCGAGCGCGATGTCCCCGATGGGGTTGACGCCGGGTCCGGCGGCGAGCGAATGCGCCGCAACCGCATGCAGGCACTTCACCCGCGTCGGCATCCCACCGGCGGAGATCCCCGCGATCTCCTCGACGTCGCCGTAGGCCGCACGGTCGGCGAGGTAGCTCGCGTGCGCCGAGCGGTACGCGGCCGCGACGTCCTCGTCGGCGACGAGCAGATCGCTGAGCTCGCGCATGACCTGCGTGGCCTCGAGCGCGGACATCGCCGCCGTGGCGCCCGGGTGGGTGAGGTAGTAGAAGGTCGGGAAGGGCGTTCCGTCCGGGAGCCGGGGTTCGGTGGCCACGACCGTCGGGTTGCCGCACACACACCGCGCCGCGATCCCGATGACGCCGCGCATCGGGCGCCCGAGCTGCTCGCGCATGGCCGCGAGATCGGCGTCGGTCGCAGGCGTCAGGGCGGCAGCAGTCACTCCCCCAGGCTAGCGTCCATGACTGACGAGCACCTGGTTACGGCCCCGGCGTCGCCGTTCGCGCATTGCCGCTCGTGACGATGGAGCGCACGAACTGCGACATCCAGTCGGTGCGGGTGCGCTCGACGTCTCCCGAGACCGCCGCCGGGTCGTCGGGCAGGGATGAGGCGGGCAGGTCGTCGTCGATGAGATAGACGACCTCGCCGGGGCGGACGTAGTAGAGGCGCTCGCGCGCCTGCGTCGTGATGAACGCCGGGTCCCGCCATTGCTCGCGCTCCGCCTCGAGCGCCACCACCTCGTCCTGTTCCACCCGGACCGACTCCTCGAGCGCGGCGATCTGAGCTCGCTGATCGAGATAGGTGCCCACGGACGGCACGAGCACACAGGCGGCGAGGACGACCAGCCCGAGCATGATGAACGCGAATCCCGAGAGGCGGATGCCGCCGAGCCAGGCGCGGACGTCCACCCGCCGGACACGAGGCCGAACACGAGGAGAGGGAGCCGTCGTCTTGACCACGGCTCCCCCTCTCGTCACGTTTCGGCGCAGATCAGCCCTGGAATCGCGGGAACGCCGCGCGGCCGATGAACTCCGCCGCGTCGCCCAGCTCCTCCTCGATGCGCAGAAGCTGATTGTACTTCGCCACTCGCTCGGAGCGAGCGGGCGCGCCGCTCTTGATCTGACCGGCGTTGACCGCGACGGCCAGGTCGGCGATCGTGGTGTCTTCGGTCTCGCCCGAACGGTGCGAGAGCATCGTCGTGTAGCCGGCGCGGTGCGCCACCGAGATGGCGTCGAGCGTCTCCGACAGCGTGCCGATCTGGTTGACCTTCACCAGCAGCGAGTTCGCAGCCTTGCGACGGATGCCGTCCGCCAGGCGCGCCGGGTTGGTGACGAACAGGTCGTCGCCGACGAGCTGCACCTTGTCGCCGAGCTTCTCGGTCAGCGCGGTCCAGTTGTCCCAGTCGTCCTCGGCGAGGGCATCCTCGATCGTGACGATCGGGAAGTCGTTCACCAGCTGGACGTAGTAGTCGGTCAGCTGCTCGGCGTTCCAGTCCTTGTTGTCGAGGCGGTACACGCCGTCGTTGAAGAACTCCGTCGCCGCGACGTCCAGGCCGAGGGCGATCTCGGAGCCGGGCGTGAAGCCGGCCTTCTCGATCGCCTTGACGAGGAACTCGAGGCCCTCGCGGTTGCTCGGGAGGTCCGGCGCGAAGCCGCCTTCGTCGCCGAGGCCGGTCGCGTAACCGGCGGCCTTGAGCTCGCCCTTGAGGACGTGGTAGACCTCGGTGCCCCAGCGCAGCGACTCCGAGAAGCTCTCGGCGCCGATCGGCGCGAGGAAGAACTCCTGCATGTCGATGCCGTTGTCGGCGTGCTCGCCGCCGTTGATGACGTTGAACAGCGGGACGGGCAGCAGGTGGGCGTTCGGCCCGCCGAGGTAGCGGAACAGGGGCAGGTCGGCCGAATCGGCGGCGGCCTTGGCGACGGCGAGCGAGACGCCCAGGATCGCGTTGGCGCCGGTGCGCGACTTGTTCTCGGTGCCGTCGGTCGCGATGAGGATCTCGTCGATGATGCGCTGCTCGCTCGCGTCGATGCCCTCGATCGCCGGGCCCAGCTCGTCGATGACGGCGTTCACGGCCTTCAGGACGCCCTTGCCGCTGTAGCGGCTCTTGTCGCCGTCGCGAAGCTCGTACGCCTCGAAGGCGCCGGTGGATGCGCCGGAGGGGACGGCTGCGCGCTGGACGATTCCGTCGTCGAGGAGCACCTCCACTTCGACGGTCGGGTTGCCACGCGAATCCAGAATCTCGCGTGCGCCTACAGCCTCGATCAGTGCCACAGGGGTACTCCTTGCTTGTGGAGGGTGAGTCGTGGAGCGTCGTCGGTCCACTCTGAGTCTAGTGATGCCCGCGCGAGCCGCCAGCGGCCCCACCGGGACTATCGCCCGGATCGACCAGCACCGCGATGGCGAGGCCATCCCATCCCTTGGCGTCGAGGGTCTGCAGTGCGGTGGCGTCGAACCGGCTGTCACGGGCCAGCATCTCGAGCCCGCGCTGAGCGCCCGCGACCTGCTCGTCCTCGGTGCCCGGGTCGGCGATGCGCCCCGCTCGCACGACGTTGTCGACGACCACGACGGCTCCGGGGCGCCCCACTCGGGCGGCGTGGTCGAGGTAGAGCGTGTTGGATTCCTTGTCGGCGTCGATGAAGACGAGATCGAACGGTCCGTCGACGTCCGGCAGCACCTCGGCGGCACGCCCGACCTTCACCTCGACGCGGTCGTCGACTCCGGCGCGCGCGATGCTCGCGCGTGCGACCTCGGCGTTGTGCGGCTCCGCCTCGATCGACAGCAGGTAGCCGTCCGGCGGAAGCGCGCGGGCCATCGCGATCGCCGAGTAGCCGCCGAGCGTGCCCACCTCGAGCACGCGCCGGGCGCCGCTGATCCTCACCAGCAGCTGCAGGAGCTTGGCGCTGAGCGGCGAGACCTCGATCGGCGGCAGACCGGAGGCGTTCTGGGCCTCGACCGCGTCCTCGAGAGCGTCGTCCCGCTCGACGAGGATGCCGGCGAGGTAGGCGTCCGTGCGACGCCAAGCGTCGGGCGTGGGGTCGGTCATGCCCTCAGCCAACCGCACGGCGTCCACGCGCGCCAGCATCCGCGACGCCAGGGACTCGTCGAGCGCGGCGGCGAGGGCAGGGAGAAGCGCGTCCGCCGTCCGCCGATAGCCGAGGGCGCTGGGGTGGAACCGGTCGAGGCTGAACATCTCGTCGGGCCGCTCCACGAACACCGGGCCCACGGTGCGCCGCAGCGAGACGACTCGTGCTCCCGCGGCGCGGGCCGAAGCGTCCTGCGCGGCGGCGAGCGAGCGCGAGGCACGGGAGGCGAGGCTGCGCAGCGGCTGCGGCACCGGCCGCAGCGCGCCGAGGTCCGGGCACGTCCCCACCACCACCGCGCACCCCATCGCCCGCAGGCGCTCGACCGCCTCGGCGAGGCTCCGAGCCGCCTGGTCGACGGGCACGCGATGGGTGACGTCGTTGCCGCCGACCACGATGACGGCGACGTCGGCGCGCGCGTCGGGGCCGAGCGCGTCGATCTGTCCGTCGAGCGTCGCCGACTCGGCTCCGACGACGGCGCCCGTCCTCAGCCGGACCGGGCGGTGCGCGCGGTGTGCGAGTCCGCGGGCGAGGCGCCCACCCAGCGTGTCCTTGCGTCGGTCCGCGCCCAGCCCCGCCGCCAGCGAGTCACCCAGCATCACCAGGCGCACCGGTTCGCCGGCGTACGAGCGCCGCCACAGCCGGTCGGCGTCGACGGCCAGCTCGCCGAGGGGCTTCCCGATCCGCTCGCGGGCGAGCCCGGCCTGGTGCGCGAGGACCGCCCGCGAGGCGACCGCGACGGCTCCGAGCGACAGCGCAGCTCCCCCGAGGGCCGCCGCGATGCGGGCCGGGGGCGTGGTCATGAGCCCAGCAGAGCACCCGCCGGTGAACGGCAGCGGACCGGCGACCGACCTGTGGGCGAACGGCCCCGACCGATCAGCGCGCGACCGGGGGTACGCCGAGGTCGCGCACGAGATAGATCCAGGGGAACGCCCGACATCCGACGACCCAGCCGTCCCGACGCTCGCGCTCGAGGGAGCCGCGCCAGAGGATGCGGCGGTGCTCCCACTGTGTGTCGGTCCGCACCATCCGATGGGCGAGCATGCCCGCCTCGACCGTGCGCCACCCCTGACGTCCCGCCTCCTCGAGCTCCGGGAGCTCGTCGAAGGCGGTGACCGGGCCGAGCCAGCGTTCTTCGGCCGAGACGTCGTCGTCGCGGGCGGGCCCGCCGAAGCGTTGCTGCGCAGCCTGGCGCGACATCCCGAGGGCGGCGCCGATGCGGGCCCAGCTGGCCCCGCCCGCGCGCGCCGCCTCGACCGAGCGTTGGAGAAGCGCCCGGACGTCGCTCTCCGCCCGCGCGCTCGCCTCGACGACGCGGAGGTGACCCTCCACCCCCAGGGATTCGGCGGAGCCGACGTCTGCGGCGTCGAGCACCGCACGCCCGATGACCTCGCCGAGATCGCCGTCCTCGGCGAACGGCTCGAGCCTCACGCGGCCTCGCCCCCGCCGGCCGGAAGCCACGTCGGCGACACGGCGCTGCGTCGCATGCCCGTCAGGAGGCCGAGGAGGTAGGCGGCGGTGAGGAGCAAGACGACGCCGGCTCCCTGGGCGAACCCGCCCCAGAAGCCCGACCAATCGAGCACGACCGCCGTGAGCAGCAGCACCGCTCCTACGAAGCCGGACACGACGGCGCCGAGACGAACTCGTGAGAACGAACGGGTGACACGCGATGACGAGGACATACGTCAATCATCTGTTGACACGCGTCGTGTGTCAACGATGCCTTGACGGGTTCAGCCCAGAGGGCGCACCTCGAGCGATGCGGCGTCATCGCCGGCGCGCAGCGACACGAACGATGCGTAGCCGTCGAGGGCCGCCCGATCCAGTACCGCCTTGAGATTCTTCGGGCGCGCCTCGACCCGCACGCGCGATCCGCCCGCGACCAGCTGCGCCTTCGCGGCGAGCAGTTCCGCGAGCGGGACGTCGCGCTCGTGGACCAGGACGATCGCCGGTTGCTCGCGCGCGTCCGCATCCCCGAGCAGATCGACCAGTCGCTCGAAGCCCAACGAGAAGCCGACGGCCGGCACGTCGGTGCCGAGGAACCGTCCGATCATCCCGTCGTACCGTCCTCCCCCGCCCAGCGAGTAGCTCACCGAGGGGTGCGCGAGCTCGAAGATCGTTCCGGTGTAGTACCCCATGCCGCGCACGAGGAAGGGATCGAACACCAGCGGGAGGTCCGCGTCACCGCGGGCGGCCCGGACGGCGGCGCCGATGCCGACGAGGTGAGCCACCACGTCCTCGGGCACCCCGGCGGGCAGACCCTCGCGGATCTGGCGCTCCCCGAACGGCAGGTCGCCGACCTGCGGCCGCTCCAGGAACGTCGCGAACGCGTCGACCGCCTCGGCGGAGGCACCGCGCTCGCGCAGCTCGGCCACCACACCGGCGGGGCCGAGCTTGTCGAGCTTGTCGATCGTGATCAGGATGCCGGGGCGTTCGGCCTCGGCGAAGCCGAACGCCGAGAGCATCGCGTCGAGCACCCGGCGATCGTTGATCCGCACGGAGCCGCCTCGGAGACCCAGGGCGTCGAGGGCGTCGAGGCTCGCAGCGATCAGTTCGGCCTCCGCCCGCGCGGTGGGGTCTCCGATGATGTCGATGTCGCACTGCACGAACTGCCGATAACGCCCCTTCTGCGGGCGCTCGGCCCGCCACACCGGTGCGATCTGGATGGCGCGGAAGACCGTGGGCAGCTCGGCGCGGTGAGACGCGTAGAAGCGAGCGAGCGGGACGGTGAGGTCGTAGCGCAGCCCCAGATCGGTCAGGGCGGCCGGATCATCGGCGGCGGCGCGGATCGCCTCGGCGTCCAGCCCGCGGGACAGCACGTTGTACGCGAGCTTCTCGTTGTCGCCGCCGATGCCCGCATGCAGCCGCCCGTACTCCTCCATGACGGGCGTCTCGATCTCGTCGAAGCCGTGCGCGCGGTAACGCTCACGGACGACGGCGAGCACGCGCTCGCGACGGCTCTTGTCGGCGGGGAGGAAGTCGCGCATGCCGCGCGGCGGGTTCACGGTGGGCACCGTCCTATCCTTCCAGGTCGACGGGACCGGTCTCGGCACGGGTGACCTCGGCCGCCAGCGCACGCAACCGCTCGCGGAGCGCCCGTTCGGCGTCCCAGCCGTGCTCGCGGCCGTGCGCCACGAGAGCGAGCAGCGCGTCGCCGAGCTCGGCCTCCGACGCCACGCCGATCGGCTCGGCCGGTGGTCCGGAGACGCCGACCCGTCCGGCGCGACCGAGCATCTTCTGGGCGTGTGCGAGGGCCGGCATGTGCGGGGAGACGCCGTCGAGGACGCTACGCCGCTCGCGCTTCTCGGCCGCCTTCGCGGCGTTCCACAGCACCAACACCTCTTCGGACGTGCGCGCCGACTCCCCGGCGAAGACGTGCGGATGCCGACGCACCATCTTCTCGGTCAGACCGCGGGCCACGTCGTCGATGTCGAACGCGTCGACCTCGGCTCGGGACGCGATCTCGGCGTGGAACAGCACCTGCCAGAGCAGGTCGCCGAGCTCCTCGCGCAGATCGGCCGGTGTGCCGGCTTCGACGGCGTCGACCACCTCGGCCGATTCCTCGACGAGGTACGGCACGAGCTCGCGGTGGGTCATCGCGGCCGTCCAGACGCAGCGGTCGCGTACGGCGCGCATCGTGTCGGCGGCATCCCGGAGCGGGTCTGACATGCGGGCTCCTTCGATCGGGCGCTCTCAGGCTAACGGGGCGCCCGCGTCGACGGGTCGCGGTCGGTCTGTGACGCTTGTGTCGGAACCGCACCGCCGGTGCCATTACTTTGGAGGCATGCGCGAGCTGACCCGAACAGAAGCCATCGACCTCGTCGGCCGTTACGAGGCGGAGCAGGAGATCCCCGAGGCGATGCGCGCCGACGTGCGGATGCTCGGCTCCATGCTGGGACAAGTCCTGCGCGAGAGCGGCTCGTCCGGCCTCTTCGAGGATGTCGAGCGCCTGCGCGGCGCGACGATCCAGGCGTACACCGACGACTCCCCCGAGGCCTTCGAGCGCGCCGCGGCCATCGCGGAATCCTTCACGGTCTCGCGCGCGGACGAAGTAGCCCGCGCTTTCACCGTGTACTTCCATCTCGTCAACCTCGCCGAGGAGCACCAGCGCGTGCGACTGCTGCGCGAACGAGCCGGCATCTCGGACCAGGACAGCGCCGGAGACTCGATCCCGGCCGCCTTCGCGCAGCTGGCGTCCGAGGTGGGGGCCGACGAGGCCGAACGACGACTGCGGGATCTGCGCTTCCACCCGGTGTTCACCGCTCACCCCACCGAGGCGCGACGTCGCGCCGTCTCGGAGAGCATCCGCCGCCTGGTGACGCTGTTGGAGACCCTGGAGAACTCCGCCGCCGGCGGGGCGGAGCACCGGCGCGCCCGGCGGCGGATGCTCGAGGAGATCGACACTCTCTGGCGCACGTCGCCGCTGCGGGCTGAGAAGCCGACGCCCACCGACGAGGTCCGGGCCGTCATGGCCGTCTTCGACGACACGCTGTACACGACCATCCCGCTCGTCTACCGCCGCCTCGACGACGCGCTGCTGGGCGACGCCGCCGGCACCCGCGCCCCCGTCGTGGCGCCGTTCGTGCGCCTGGGCACCTGGGTCGGCGGAGACCGCGACGGCAACCCGTTCGTCACCGCGTCGGTGACGAAGAAGGCGGCCGGCATCGCCGCAGAGCACGTCCTCCTCGGGCTCGAGCGCAGCACCGAACGCGTCGGCCGCGGGCTGACCATGTCGGGCGACACCACGCCGCCGAGCGCCCCCCTGCGCTCGCTCTGGGACCGCTTGGCGGCCTCCGATGAGGACGGCGCCGCCAACGCCGTCAAACGCGCCCCCGGCGAGCACCACAAGCGCGTGATGATGCTGCTGGCCCGTCGCATCCGCGCCACCCGGCTGCGCGACGCCGACCTCGCCTACGACGACCCCGAGGAGTTCCTGGCCGATCTGCGGGTCGTGCAGGACTCGCTCGATCAGGCGGGTGCCGCGCGACAGGCCTTCGGAGCGCTGCAGCAGCTGATCTGGGCCGTCGAGACCTTCGGCTTCCACCTCGCCGAGCTCGAGGTGCGCCAGCACTCCGCCGTCCACGCCAAGGTGCTCGCCGAGTGCGAGGCCGGCGATGAGCCCAGCGAGCTGGCCACCGAGGTGCTCGAGGTCTTCCGCACCATCTCGCAGGTGCAGAAGCGGTTCGGTCCCCGTGCCGCCGGCCGCTACATCGTCTCGTTCACACAGTCGGCGGACGACCTCGCCGCCGTGCACGCGCTCGCGCGCCACGCCGTCGGCCCGGACGGCATACCCCCCGTCCTCGACGTCATCCCCCTGTTCGAGACGTTCGCCGACCTGCAGGCAGCGCCGGGCATCCTCGCCGAGATCATCGGTCACCCGGCGTTCGCCGACCGGCTCGACGCCACCGGGCGGCGGCTCGAGGTGATGCTCGGATACTCCGACTCGTCGAAGGACGTCGGCCCGGTCGCGGCCAACCTCGCCCTCTACGAAGCGCAGGCGCGGATCTCGGCCTGGGCGCAGGACGAGCGCATCGAGCTCACACTGTTCCACGGCCGCGGCGGCGCCCTCGGACGTGGCGGCGGCCCGGCGAACTCCGCCATCCTCGCGCAGCCGCCGCACTCCGTCGATGGGCGGTTCAAGCTGACCGAGCAGGGCGAGGTCATCTTCGCTCGCTACGGCGACCCCGACATCGCGCTGCGCCACATCGATCAGGTCGCCGCGGCGGTCCTCCTCGCCTCGGCACCCTCGATCGAGGAGCGCAACAGCCGCGCGGCCGAGCGCTATGCCTCGGTCGCGGCGACGATGGACACCGCCTCGCGCGAGCGGTTCTTCTCTCTCGTGAAAGCCCCAGGATTCGCACCGTGGTTCGCGGCTGTGACGCCCATGGAGGAGATCGGTCTGCTCGCCCTCGGCTCGCGGCCGGCACGGCGCGGGCTCTCGGTCGAATCCCTCGAGGACCTGCGGGCGATCCCCTGGGTGTTCGCGTGGACGCAGGCGCGCATCAACCTCGCGGGGTGGTTCGGTCTGGGCACCGCCCTGGAGGCCGTCGGCGACGAGGCCCTGCTGCGCGAGGCCTACGAACAGTGGCCGCTGCTGCGTACCGTGGTCGACAACGTCGCGATGAGTCTCGCCAAGGCCGACCCGCGCATGGCCCGCCGCCACCTCGCCCTCGCCGATCGCTCGGACCTCGCCGACCTCGTGCTCGACGAGATGCTGCTGACCCGCGACTGGGTCGTGCGGATCGCCGGCGGCGACGGACTCCTGGCGAACAAGCCGGTCCTGCAGCGCGCGGTGAAGATGCGCAGCCCCTACGTCGACGCACTGTCGTTGCTGCAGCTGCGCGCCCTCCGCGTGCTGCGCTCGACCGAGCCCGAGGCGCAGACGCCGCCGGAGTGGCAGCGCCTGCTCCTGCTCACGGTCAACGGGGTCGCTGCGGGTCTGCAGAACACCGGGTGACACGGGCATCCGGCCGGGGACGAGAGCACGGGGCGCACCGCGACTAGGCTTTCTCCCCGTGCCTTCCGATGCTCCGCCCACCTCCGGCCCGCTCGACGGCCGCGCGGGTGCGCGTCCGTCGACCGTGTCGATGCTCACCCTCTCCACCTTCGTGGTCGGCTCGATGGTGGGCGCCGGCGTGTTCTCCCTGCCGGCCGGGTTCGCCGCCGAGACCGGCGTGGCGGGCACCCTGATCGCGTGGGCGATCGCGGGTGGCGGGATGCTCACCCTCGCCTTCGCGTTCCAGATGCTGGCGAACCGCCGCCCCGAGCTCGACGCCGGGGTCTACAGCTATGCGCGCGCCGGATTCGGCCGGTACCTCGGATACTTCTCGGCCTTCGGCTACTGGGCGAGCGCGTGCGCCGGCAACGTCTTCTACTGGGTCTTCATCACCTCGACGCTCGGCGCGGTGTTCCCCGCACTCGGAGCCGGTGACACGATCGCCGCGGTCGCGGTCTCGTCCGTGGGGCTCTGGCTGTTCTTCCTCCTCATCCGTCGGGGAGTGCGCGCCGCCGCCGCGGTCAACCGCGTCGTGAGCATCGCCAAGACCGTGCCCATCGTCGTCTTCGTCGTTCTGTGCGCAACGGTCTTCGACCCCCAGGTGTTCGCGGCGAACTGGTCGGGACCCAGCGGAACGGCCCTGTGGGATCAAGTCCGCGCCACGATGCTCGTCACCGTCTTCGTGTTCATCGGACTCGAGGGCGCGAGCGTGAACTCCCGCCATGCGCGTTCCCGGCGCGACGTGGGCCGGGCCACCCTGCTCGGGTTCCTGAGCGTCCTCGCCGTCTTCGCATCGGTCACGATCGTGTCCTACGGGGTGATGCCGCGCGAGCAGATCGCGACCCTGCCCGAGCCGTCGCTCGGCGGCGTGCTCGAGGCGATCGTCGGGCCTGCGGGCGCCGTGCTCATCGGCGTCTCCCTGATCGTCGCGGTGCTCGGGGCCTATCTCACGTGGACCCTCATGGCTGCCGAGGTGCTCCTCGAGGCCGCCCGGTCGGGCGATCTCCCGCGGTTCCTCGCGCGGACGAACGCCGACGACACCCCGGTCGGGGCCCTCACCCTGTCGACCGTCCTCGTCCAGGTGCTGCTGGTGGTGGTGCTGTTCGCCGAGAACGCCTTCTCCGTCGCGCTCGACCTCACGAGCGTCCTCGTCCTCATCCCCTTCGTCCTCTCGGCCGGGTACGCGCTCAAGCTCGCCGTCACGCGCGAGACCTACGCCCCGGGTGATCCGCACCGTGTGCGCGACCTGGTCGTCGCCGCCCTCGCCACCGGCTACACCGCGTTCCTGCTGGTCGCGGCGGGCACGGACTACCTGCTGCTGTCGCTGCTGATCATCGTGCCGGGCACCGCCCTCTTCGCCGCCGCACGACGCCGGGCCGGCGCCCGGGTGTTCACCGGGGCCGAGCGGGCGGTGTTCGCTCTGGCCGTGCTCGGCGCAATCGCCGCCGTGCTCCTGCTGCTCACCGGGGGCATCGTCCTCTGATCAGGACGCCGGCGTCGTGACCGGTGCCGCGACGGGGAACAGCTGATCGAGCAGCTGTCCCGTCCAGGCGATGAGATCGGCATCGCCGAGCGGACCGCCACCCGCCGTGGGCAGCGGGACGACGAGCGCCTCGCCGCCGGCGAGGAGTTTGGCCTTGGGGAACAGTCGCTGCAGCCGGATGCGCATCGACTCCGGGAGTCGCGCCGGCGCGATGCGCAGGTTCGGGCCCATGGCCACGACGTCGGTCAGTCCCGCCTGCGCCGCACGACGCCGCAGCCGCGCCACCGCGAGGAGTCCCTCGACCTCGGCCGGCGGCCGGCCGTACCGATCGGTGAGCTCCTCGACCACGAGATCGAGCGCGTCGTCCTTGGCGCTCACGGTGGCCGCCGCAGAGAGCTTCTGGTACGCCTCGAGCCGGAGTCGCTCGCTGTCGATGTAGTCGTCGGGAATCCGCGCGGCCACGGGCAGCTCGAGCCGCAGCTCCGCGGGGCCGTCGACCTCCTCGCCTCGGAAAGTCGAGACGGCCTCGCCGATCATCCGCAGGTACAGGTCGAACCCGACCCCGGCGATGTGTCCGGCCTGCTCGGCTCCGAGGAGGTTGCCCGCCCCGCGCAGCTCGAGGTCCTTCAGCGCCACCTGCATGCCGGACCCGAGATCGTTGTTCACAGCGATCGTCTCCAGCCGATCGGCGGCGGTCTCGCTGAGCGGCTTGTTCTCGTCGTACAGGAAGTACGCATAGGCGCGCTCGCGCGCACGGCCCACGCGTCCGCGCAGCTGGTGGAGCTGGCTGAGACCGTACTTGTCGGCGCGGTCGATGATGATGGTGTTCGCGTTCGAGATGTCGAGCCCGGTCTCGACGATCGTGGTCGAAACCAGCACGTCGGCGCGGCGCTCCCAGAAGTCGTCGACGACCTGTTCGAGTTGCTGCTCCCCCATCTGTCCATGGGCGACCGCGATGCGCGCCTCGGGCACGAGCTCGCCGAGCTGGGCCGCGACCCGCTGGATGGACTGCACGCGGTTGTGCACGAAGAAGACCTGTCCCTCGCGGAGCAGCTCACGACGGATGGCCGCGGCGATCTGCTTGTCGCTGCGCGGACCCACGTAGGTGAGGATCGGATGCCGTTCCTCGGGCGGAGTGGCAAGCGTCGACATCTCGCGGATGCCGGTGACGGCCATCTCGAGCGTGCGCGGGATGGGCGTGGCGCTCATCGCGAGGATGTCGACGCCCGTCTTGAGCTTCTTCAACGAGTCCTTGTGCTCGACGCCGAACCGCTGCTCCTCGTCGACGATCAGCAGTCCGAGGTCTTTGAAGGCGACCTTCTCGGTGAGGATGCGGTGCGTGCCGATCACCATGTCGACGGTGCCGTCGGCGAGCCCGGCCACGGTCTCGCGCGCCTGCTTCTGCGTCTGGAAACGCGACAGCGGTCGCACCTGCACCGGGAAGCCCGCGAAACGTTCGGTGAAGGTCTCGAGATGCTGCTTCGCCAGCAGCGTGGTCGGCACGAGCATCGCGACCTGCTTGCCCTCCTGAATCGCCTTGAAGGCGGCACGCACGGCGACCTCGGTCTTCCCGAAGCCGACATCGCCCGAGAGGAGCCGGTCCATCGGGATGGGCTTCTCCATGTCGGCCTTGATCTCGTCGATCGTCTGCAGCTGATCGGGGGTCTCCGCGAACGGGAACGCCTCCTCGAGCTCGCGCTGCCACGGCGTGTCGGGGCCGAACGCATGGCCTTTGGAGGCCATCCGGGCCGAGTAGAGCTTCACGAGCTCCACGGCGATGTCGCGAACGGCCTTGCGCGCCTTGCCCTTCGCCGCGGCCCAATCGCTGCCGCCCATCTTGGAGAGCACGGGAGCCTCGCCGCCGACGTAGCGCGACAGCTGGTCGAGCTGATCGGTCGGCACGAAGAGCTTGTCGCCGGGGTATCCGCGCTTGGCGGGGGCGTACTCGAGGACGAGGTACTCGCGCTGCGTCTTCACCGCGTTGCGGCCGCCGCTGGACACCTCGCGCTGCACGAGCTCGACGAACTTGCCGATGCCGTGCGTCGCGTGCACGACGACGTCGCCCGGCTTCAGCTGGAGCGGGTCGACGACGTTGCGTCGCCGGGACGCCAGCTTCTTCACCACCCGCCCGTCGCCGCCGATCGTGCGACCGTAGAACTCGCTCTCCGTGAGCACTGCCAGCCGTGCCTCGTCCGACTCGAATCCCCGCTCGAGCGATGCCACGACGCACACCGCGACGGGGTCCTCGTCGATCTCGGCCACGTCCTGCGCCGTACGGGCCGCTATGCCGCGCTCGGCCAGCACGTCGCGAGCGCGGTCGACCAGGCCCGCGCCGGATGCGCACACGATCACGCGCCACCCCTCCGCCAGACGCCGGCCGATGTGAGCCGTCGCGCCGTCGACGTTGCCCTGGAACGAGGGGACGGCAGTGCCCCGTACTCGCAACTCCGAGCCGTCGGGTGTCGTGAGCCCCTCGGCGTCGGCATCGGCGGCGCCGGAGTCGAAAGCGCTCAGGGCCCACCAGACACCGTCGCGCTCGCGCGCCGCGTCGCGCAGGGCGGGAAGCGTCAGGAAGTCACCGGCACCGAGGTCCACGGGGCTGTCGGCTCCGGCCGTGGCCGCACTCCATGCCGCTTCCAGGAACTCGCGGTTGGTCTCGCCGAGCGTCTGTGCCCGGGTGCGGGAACGCTCCGGGTCGACCAGTGCCACTCCTGCGCCGCGAGGGAGGTAGTGCACCAGAGGCACGACCCCGTCGGCCAGCGCCGGCAGCAGCGACTCCATGCCCTCCACGGGGATGCCCTGCGACATCTTCTCGAGCATGCCGGTGAGGCTCGGGAACTTCGTCGCCATGCCCGCTGCGCGCTCGCGCACGTCGGCGGTCAGCAGCAGCTCGCGCGCCGGCAGCAGCACCGCCTCGCGGAACTCACCCGGCAGCGACCGCTGGTCGGCGATCGAGAATGCGCGGATCTGGTCGACCTCGTCGCCGAAGAAGTCCACGCGGAGCGGGTGGTCCGCCGCGGCGGGGAAGACATCGAGGATGCCGCCGCGCACGGCGAACTCGCCGCGACGCGAGACCATGTCGACGCGGTGGTAGGCGAGCTCGACGAGACGGCGCACGACCCGCTCGAGGTCGAGGCCGCGGCTGCCGACGGCGATCTCCACCGGATCGGCGTCGGTGAGCCCGGCGGCGAGCGGCTGCAGGGCGGCGCGCACGGAGGCGGTGACCACCAGCGGCCGGGTGCCCTCGTGCGACGATGCACGGCGCAGGACGTCGAGCCTCCGCCCTACCGTCTCGGGGCTCGGACTCAGTCGCTCGTGAGGCAGCGTCTCCCACGCCGGGAAGTGGAGCACTTCGGCGTCGGGCACGAGGCACTGGATGGCGCCGCCCAGCGTCTCGGCACGGCGTCCCGTCGGCGCGATCGCGAGCAGCACCGCGGTCCGACCGGCGCTCCGGCGCTGCTCGAGCAGCGCCGCCAGAAGCGGCGCATCGAGACCGTCGGCGAGGGCGTAGTCGATGCTGCCGACGGCGCCGGATGTCACCGCCTCCCGGAAGGAGTCAGCCTGCGAAAGGGCGCGAACGATCCCGGGAACTGTCACCACAGAAGCCTAGCGCCGCCCGCCGACACCGTGACCGCCATCGGTGCGCCCGGGATCGCCGCCTTCGTAGGATGAGCGCGTGAGTACGCCTCCGCCTCGCGGCGAGCCCCGCTTCGCCGCGCCCTACGTCGTCGCCGCTCCCGGCCGGCTTCCCACCCCGCCGTCGGCGCCACGCCGTCGAGCTCTGGGCGTGCTCGCGCTCGTGCTCGCCGCCGTCGCGGCGGGAGCCGCCATCGCCGTCGCCGTCGTCGTCGCCGCCCGGCTCGGCGGCAGCGGCGCCGCCGTGGCGTGGCTCGACACCGACGGTGATCCCCGCGCGCTCGCTCCGGTGCGCGCCTGGATTCTGGTCGGCGAGGTCTCCTTCTGGGCCTGCACCGCACTCGGCATCGCGTCGATCGCGGTGGGCGCGGCCGCGATCGCCCGCCGTTCCGCTCGAGCGCTCGCCATCGCGGCCGTCACGACAGCGATCGTCGCGCCGCTCGCGGCGTTCGGCATCGGCGCGGCGACACTGTTCGTCACCGCCTGAGCACCGCTCGCAGCACGGACGGTCGCAGCGCCGTCCCCGCTCGGCCCTGCGTCAGCGAGGCGCGTGGAAACGCTGCTGTGCGACCAGCAGGCCGTCGCCGACCACCGTCTCGACCGCCTCGGCGGCATCCGAGATCAGGATGCCGAGTGTCTTGCGCTCGGCCGCAGAGAAGGGATCGAGGACCCAGTCCGCTGGATCCTGCGTGCCGGTGGGGCGTCCGATCCCGACCCGCACGCGGGCGAAGTCGGGAGTGCCCAGCGCCTTGGCGACGTCACGGACGCCGTTGTGACCGCCGTGGCCACCGCCGGTCTTGAGCTTGATCGTGTCGAAGGGGATGTCGAGCTCGTCGTGCACCACGACGACCCGCCCCGGATCGACCCCGTAGAACCCGGCGAGTGCGGCGGCGGGCCCTCCCGAGACGTTCATGAAGGTCTTGGGCTTGGCCAGGACCATCTTCGGGCCCCCCGGGCGCAGCCAGGACTCGGCCGCCCAGGCGTTGGCCTTGTGCGAGCGCAGCGTCTCGCTGCGCCGGCGGGCGAGCTCGTCGACGACCATCTGCCCGATGTTGTGGCGGGTCGCCTCGTAACGGGGTCCGGGGTTGCCCAGCCCGATGATCAACCAGGTGTCTGCCATCGTTGCCTCTCGAACGACGGAGCCCGTCCTCACCGCGGTGAGAACGGGCTCCGGGGATCGTTGCCTTACTCGGACTTCTCGTCGCCCTCGGCCTCGACCTCGTCCGACTGCTCGGCGGCGGTGGCCTCGTCGGCCGCCTCGATCTCGTCGGCGGCCGCGATCGTCGCGGCGGGGACCGACACGCCGACGATCAGCGTCTCGGGCTCGGTGACGAGCGAGGCGCCACGCGGGAGGGTCAGGTCGGCGGCGGTGATCTGCGCGCCGTCCTCGAGGCCCTCCACGTCGACCTCGACGGTCTCGGGGATGTGGGTCGCCTCGACCTCGAGCGACACCGAGGAGGCGCCCTGCGTGGCCATCGTGCCCGCGAAGGGCTCGCCGACGACGACGATCGGGACGTCGACCTGGACCTTCTCACCCTTCTTGACCACGAGGAGGTCGATGTGCTCGATGATCTGGCGCACCGGGTCGCGCTGGACGTCCTTGACGAGGACGAGCTGGCCCTTGCCGTCGACGGAGAGCTCGATGACGGCGTTCGCGCGGCGGACGAGCAGCAGCATCTGGTGGCCGGGTAGTGCGACGTGCACGGGCTCGGTGCCGTGGCCGTAGATGACGGCGGGGATCTTGCCGGCGGCGCGCAGACGGCGGGCGAAGCCCTTGCCGAAGTTGGTGCGCGTCTCTGCAACGACCTGGGTGTCGGTCTCGGTGGACATGCGTCTCTCCTTGTGGGCCTCGGGCCCCGTAGCGGTATGCGGGTTCGACGCGATCGTGAGCGCGTGGAGAGGAAACGACCTGCACACACCCTCGTCGATCACGGATTCCGGTCCTCGCCGAAGCGGAGGCACGCGGCATCCCTCGCCGAAGTACGCGTCCACTCTACCAGCGCTGGGTAGGGTGGACGAGACGTCGTCTCACGCCCGGAGGAAACATGGAATACGGCTGGTTCTCGCACGTGCTCGTCTGGGTCATCGGACTCATGACCCTCGGCTCCATCGTCTCGGTCTCGCTGGCCCTGTTCTCGATGGGCCGCCAGGGCTACCGCAAGAGCTGACCGACCGCCGTCGGCTCGGCTCAGCGCGAGGCATCGGGCCAGACGGCTACGAGAACCTTGCCGGAGACCTCGGAGTCGCGTGCGGTCGCGAAGGCGTCGTCCAGATCGTCGGCGTCGAAGACGTGTGTCACGACATCCTCGATGTGCGGCGCGGCCGCGAGCAGCTCAACGGCTCGGTCGATCTCGTCCCTGAAGCGGAACGTGCCGTACCAGCGGATCTCCTTCGCGATGAAGGGTGCGATGTTGATCGGTCGCGGCTCGTTGGGGACCATCCCGACCTGCACGACCGTCCCGCCGACCCGAGCGGCGCGAAGCGCCGTCGAGACGGATGCCGCTACGCCGGAACATTCGAGCACGACGTCGTAGCCGCCGTCGGGGACCTCGTCGGATGTGACGTCGAACACGTCGTCCGCGCCCAGAAGGCGCGCGCGACGCAGGGGTCCGGGCAGGACGTCCGTGGCATGCACGTGGGCCGCGCCGGCAGCGACGGCTGCCGCGATCGACAGGAGGCCGATCGGTCCCGAACCGGTCACGAGCACACTCCGCCCCGAGACGTCGCCGGCCTTGCCCAGCCCGTGAAGCGCCACCGCCAGCGGCTCGGCGAGTGCGGCCCGACGGATCGGCAGCTCGGCGGGCAGGGGACGGATCATCCGGCGATCCACGATGATGTACTCGGCGAGCCCCCCCTGCGTGTGCGGCCAGGTCGAGGCGCTGCCGAGATACGAGCCCCCGCCCCACAGGTGCGGGTCGTCGGGAATGCGGGGGTCGGGCGTCCCGAACGTCGCCGGGTGCACCGTGACCGGGGTTCCCGCCGACAGGGTGCCCGACGGGTCCCGGTCCACACGCCCCGACACCTCGTGCCCGGGAATGAGCGGCTCGCGCACGACGAACGCACCGTTGGCTCCCTCGTGGTAGTAGTGCAGGTCCGATCCGCAGATGCCGACGTAGTCGACCCGGACCCGCACCTGGTCGGCACCGGGTTCGGGAGCGCTCGTCTCGCGCACCGAGATGGTCTGGGCTGATTCGATGTATGCAGCGCGCATCGGGTCTCCTCGGGTCGTTCAGACGACCGCGGTCATTCCGCCGTCGACGAAGATGTTCTGTCCGGACACGAAGCTCGACGCGTCGGAGCAGAGGAACAGCAGGGCGCCGTCGAGCTCGGCGAAGTCTCCCCAGCGCTGCGCCGGGGTCCGTTGGGTGAGCCACGCCGTGAACTCGGCGTCCTCGACGAGGGCCTTGTTCATCTCTGTGGCGAAGTACCCCGGCGACAGCGCGTTGACCTGGACGTTGTGGCGCGCCAGATCTGCGGCCATTCCCTTGGTCAGTTGCGCCACCGCGCCCTTGGTCGCCGAGTACGGCGCGATGGTCTGGCGCGCGAGTGCCGACTGCACGGAGGCGATGTTCACGATCTTGCCGGAGCCGCGCGAGGCCATGCCGGGTGCGACGAATCGAGCGACGTAGAAGACGCCGCTCAGGTTGGCGGCGACCAGGTCGTTCCAGTCGGTGACCGAGAACTGCGTGAACGGTGCGCGCCGCTGGATGCCGGCATTGTTGACGAGGATGTCCGGCACGCCGACCTCGTCGGTGATGCGCGCGACGCCGGCCTCGACGGCGTCGGCGTCGGTGACGTCGAAGACCGCCGCGTGAGCGGGGCGTCCGCTCACCCGTTCGGCCTCGACCCGTGTCTCCTCGACAGCGGCCTCGTCCCGCCCGTGCACGACGACGCGAGCACCGGCGCGGGCGAGCGCGAGGGCGAGGGAGCGCCCCAGACCTCGCGACGATCCGGTGACGAGGGCGATGCGGTCGGAGACATCGAACAGAGCGGACATCCATCCTCCTGAGGGGGTGAGGGAGCGAGCGGACCATTCCGGGTGCGGAGGGCGACCGGGCCGCCCTCCCCACCGGATCACAGCAGCGAGGCGAGCCCGAAGACGCCGAGGACGAGAACGAAGGCCACGACGGACTCGATCGCCTGCTGGACCGTCCAGGTCTTCAGCGTTGTCTTCACATCCATGCCCATCAGGCGACCCACCAGCCAGAAGCCGGAGTCGTTGACGTGGCCGGCGAAGACAGAGCCGGCCGCGGTGGCCAGCACGATCGCCGCGACCTGCAGCGGGTTGAAGTCGCCCGCGACCACCGCGGGGGCGGCAAGGCCCGCGGCCGTCACGAGGGCGACCGTGGCGGAACCCTGCGCGAGGCGGATGATCACGGCGATGACGTACGCCGCCACGATGATGGGCAGGCCGAGATCCGACAGCGTGTCGGCGAGGGCGTCGCCGATGCCGGAGGCCCGCAGCACGCCGCCGAACATGCCGCCGGCTCCGGTGATGAGGATGACCGAGGCGACCGGCCCGAGGGCCGAGTCGACGATCTTCTCCAGCGCGGTGCCCTTCTCGCCGCGGCGCGTGCCGAGCACGAAGATCGCGACGAGCACGGTGATGAGCAGCGCGACGAACGAGTTGCCCAGCAGGACGAGCACCTGGACCCAGAGGTCGTCCGTCGATACCGCGCCGGCGGAGGCGAGCGTCGTCAGCCCGGTGTTCATGAAGATGAGCAGCATCGGCAGGAGGAGCAGCAGCACGATGGTGCGGGGACGCGGCGGGTTCGAGGGCTGGTCGTGGTCGACCTCACCGAAGAGCGTCGGCACGGGCAGCGGGATGCGCGCGGCGATGAACTTTCCCCACAGGTAGCCCGATACGTACCAGACCGGGAACACGACGACGAGTCCGACCAGGAGCACGAGCCCCAAGTTGGCGCCGTACGCCTCGGTCGCGGTGACCGGACCCGGGTGCGGGGGGAGGAAGACGTGCATGACCGAGAACGCCGCGGCCGCGGGGATGCCGAACAGCAACACGTTCGCCTTCGAGACGCGGCGCGCGATGGCGAAGATGATCGGGAGCATCATCACCAGCCCGGCATCGAAGAACATCGGGAAGCCGAGAATGAGCGAGGCGATGCCCAGGGCGAAGGGCGCCCGCTTCTCGCCGAAGACCTCGACGAACTTGTCGGCCAGCGCCTTCGCGCCGCCGGAGTGCTCGATGAGCCTGCCGAGCATGGCACCGAGGGCCACCAGCAGGGCGACTCCGGCGAGGGTTCCTCCGAAACCATCGGTCAGCGTCGCCGCGATCGCCGACACCGGCACCTGCGCGACGAACGCGGTGAGCAGCGAAACGATGATCAGCGTGAGGAAGGCATGCACCTTGCACACGATGATCAGGAACAGGATGAGGGCGATCGCTCCGGCTGCGATGAGCAGGAGCGGTCCGGCGCCCAGCGTCTGGGTCCAGTCTTCCATCGGTATCTCCGTTGATGTCGGGAAGCGTTCGATCGGGGGGCGAGGCCCGCGTGATCGTCACGCGTTAGGATTCGAGCTGCCCGTCGCCACGGCGCCGGAGCAGAGCGATCCTCGCACAATGATCGTATTATTCTCAACCACTGATCGTATTAATCGGAGGCGCCATGGCCCAGGCATCCCACGGCTCCGTGCTGGATGCGCTCGGCCTGCGGATCGCCTCCGGTGAGCTTGCCCCGGGCGCCGTCTGCACGCTGGCGGACCTCGAGGCCGAGTACGGCGTGTCGCGCACCGTGGTCCGCGAGGCCGTGCGCGTCCTCGAGGCGATGGGGATGCTCTCGTCGCGCCGACGTGTGGGACTCACGGTCACCCCGGTGCAGGAGTGGAGCGCGCTGGACACCCGACTGATCGGGTGGCAGCTGGCCTCACCGCGCCGCGACCACCAGATCATCGTCGTCAACGAACTGCGTTCCGCCGTCGAGCCGATCGCCGCCCGACTGGCCGCGCAACGCGGGAGCGATGTGCAGCGAGCGGAGCTTCTCCGGCTCGCTGCACGACTGGAGGAGCTCGGTCACAGTGGCCGGGGGGCCTCCCCCGACTACCTCGCGGTCGACATCCTGTTCCACGACCTCATCCTCGACATGAGCGGCAACCTCATGCTCGCCGCGAACAAATCGGCGATCGCCGCGGTGATCGCCGGCAGGTCCGACGTCGGCCTCACCCCCGCGGTCCCCTACGAGGAGGCGCTGCACAATCACGTGCAGACCGCGGCCGCGATCGCCCGCGGCGACGCCGATGCGGCCGAGCACCACACGCGCCGCTACGTGGACGCCGTCCTCAGCGAGGTGCGGGCGCTGGTGTGACCTGTTCCGCGACGCTGTCGCCCCCGAGGACGGCCAGCAGCGCGTCGATGGACTGATCGGTCATCCGCTCCACGGCCGCCGTCGTGTGGCCGCCCGCATGTGGCGTCGCGACGACCCGGGGATGGCCGACCAGCGGAGACCGCGAGGGCGGCTCCGTCTCGTACACGTCGATAGCGACGCCGTGGAGTGCGCCGTCGTCGAGGGCACGGCGCGCGGCCGCTTCGTCGAGGAGGCCCCCGCGGGCGGTGTTGACCACGATCGCTCCAGGCGGGAGCAGCGCCAGTCGTCGGGTGTCGATGATGTGGCGCGTCTCGGGAAGCAGTGGCACGTGCAGCGTGACGAGGTCGCTCCGCCGGCACAGCTCGTCGATGTCGACGCGTTCGACGCCCGCATCCGAGAACGCCGCATCGGGGAGCATCGGGTCGTAGGCGATCGGATGCATGCCCAGACCGCGGAGGCGCTCGGTGACGAGCCGGCCGATCGCGCCGAAACCGACGACGCCTGCGGTGCTGCCGGTGAGCTCCTTGCCGTGGCGCCGCGGCCACTGTCCCGAGCGCACGGCGGAGTCGAGCTGGGCGATGCCCCGCGCGGCGGCGAAGACGAGCCCGATGGTGAGCTCGGCCACCGCCAGCGAGTTCGCGCCGGGCGTCCGTGTCACCGTCACGTCGTGGGCGGCTGCCGCCGCCAGATCGACCCGATCGACTCCGACGCCGTAGCGGGCGAGGGCGCGGAGGCGCGGTGCGGCGTCGAACACCGCCTCGTCGTAGTCATCGAGCCCCGCGACGATGCCGTCGACATCGGCGACGAGCGGGATGAGCTCCGCCGACGTCAGCGGGCGGCCGTGGGGGTTGAGGACGACCTCGTCGGCGACCTCGCGAAGGCGACGGATGCCGGCGCCGTCGGGGTCGCTGCACAACGAGGTGGGCGTGACGAGGATCTTCATCGGGCGGCTCCTCCCGAACCGGGAACGGTCCGCGAATAGTGGTCCAGGTAGCGGGCGAAACCCTCGTCGTAGTGCGCGCGAAGCTCGGTGCGCGGCGTGATCGTCCTGATCTCGACGTCATCGAAGGCCGGGTGGCGGAGCGCCCCGCCGCTGGCGAGCATGCCCATGCGAACGGCGCCGACGATCGAGGTGTGCTGCTGCGGCGACACCTCCATCTCCGCACCGAAGACGTCGGCGGTCAGCTGCGTCCAGAACGGCGACGACAGCACTCCCCCCGACAGCACGATGCGGCGCGGGGTTCCCCCCAGCGCGGTCAGCTCCTTGTAGCAGTGGAACAGCGAGTAGACGATGCCCTCCAGCACCGACTGGTACATGTCCACCCGGGAATGCGCGGGAGCGAGGTCGAGGAATCCGCCCCGGCGCTGATCCTGCCAACCAGGGCTGCGCTCGCCGAAGAGGAAGGGCATGAACACCGGCAGATCCGAGCGCGCCGTCGACAGCGACGGCTCGATGTCGAGGTAGTCGGTCGCCGCACCGAAGAGACGCTCTCGCGCCCAGTCGACGCAGTTCCCGCATCCCGAGGTCGCAGCGCCGCTGAGGGCGCCCAACGGCGACCGGTACGACCACGTGCTCAAGGTCGGCGAGAACGCCGGATGACGCGAGGCGACCCGCAGAGCACCGCTGGTGCCCATGGAGAAGGTCATCTCACCCGGCTCGGTCGCCAGGTCGCCGACCTGGTTCAGGCCCCCGTCGGGGCCGGGCGTGAGTACCGGGATGCCGGACCGCAGCCCCAGCAGAACGGCCGCCTCGGCCGAGAGCGGTGCGGTGGCGGTCGTTTCGTGCAGCTCCGGAAGCACGACCCCGTCGAGGTCGAACCGGCTGATGACGTCATCGTCCCACGCCGCGGTCGAGGCGGACAGGAGACCGCTGCCCGAGGCGAGCGACGGGTTGGTCCAGATCTCACCGGTCATGCGCGCGAAGATGAGGCTCGCCTGGTCGAGCGCGACCAGGCCGTCGATGGCGAGCCCCTGGGCGCGCAGATGCTGCAGCTTGAACACCGGGTAGATGGCGTTGACCATGCAGCCGGTTCGCTCGTAGAACCACCACGTGAGGTCGTCGTCGGCCCGGAGCGCGGCGCTGAGATCCTGTGCTCCCGTATAGGGCCACTCCATGACCGGCGTCACGGCGGACAGATCGGGACGACGCAGCGTGAGTCCGTGCCAGGTGCCGCTGAGCACGATCAGATCGACGTGCTCTCCGGCCGCCGCCTCGCGCCCGAGCGCCATCAGCTGCACGTACACCGCGTCGGCGTCGCGGACCGCGGCATCCGGACCGTCGATCTCGAAACGGCGGCTGCGGACCGCCATCGCGCCGGTGTCGGAATCGAAGAGCATCGTCTTCGCCGAGGTCGTGCTGGCTTCGAGCGCAAGGATCTTCATGTCGGGCCCATCGTCGGGTGTCCGGCGGGCAGCCGCCTCGCCACCCCAATGATATGATCATTCGGCTGGAAAAGGACACCCCGAGGAGATTGCCGTGGCCGCCGTCGTCGACCTGCTCGCTCAGCACCGCATCGTTCCCGTGGTCGTCGTGGACTCCGCCGATCAGGGTCTGTTCGTAGCCGATGCTCTCGCCGCCGGCGGCCTCCCGGTCGCCGAGGTCACCTTCCGGACTCCAGCCGCTGCCGTCGCGATCCGGGCGATCGCCGCGCGGGGGGACATGATCGTCGGGGCGGGCACCGTCGTCGACGCGAACCAGGTCGATGTCGCCGTCGACGCCGGTGCGCGCTTCCTCGTCTCCCCCGGGTTCCTGCCCTCGGTGGCCTCGCGTGCGGCGTCCCACGGCGTGCCGCTCATCGCCGGGGCGGTGACGGCGTCCGAGATCATGGCCGCTCGAGAGTCCGGCCTCCGCACGGTGAAGTTCTTCCCCGCCGAGACCTCCGGCGGGCTCGCCGCCCTCCGCGCACTGGCAGCCCCGTTCGGCGACGTCGCCTTCGTGCCCACCGGTGGGGTCAACGCCTCGAATCTCACCGAGTACCTCTCGCACCCCCAGGTCGTCGCCGTCGGCGGCTCCTGGATGCTGCCCGCCGCCGCCGTCGCCGACCGTGACGCCCGCACCGTCGCGCGGCTCACCTCCGACGCCGTCGCCCTGGCCGCAACGGCGTGATATGCCGCTCCGCGACGATGTGCGAGCGGATAGGGTGGCGAGGGATACGGGCCTCCTCTCGACCCGATCTCTGACCATCTCCCACCCGCACGCGAACCTGGAGCTACGCATGGCGTCGACCCCCTCACCGACAGGACCCTCGACCGATCAGGATCAGGCACCGCACGAAGCGGCCACCGTCCACGAGGGCGCACCGCGTCCCGAGGACGTCGACCGGCCGACGCCTTCGGCCGACGCCCCGGCGGGCTCGACGACGTCCGGTCTCGCCAACATCGGTGTCGTGGGCCTCGCGGTGATGGGATCGAACCTCGCCCGCAACCTCGCGAGCCGCGAAGGCAACTCGGTGGCCGTCTTCAACCGCTCGCGCTCGAAGACCGACGAGCTCGTCGAGGCGCACCCCGAGGCCGGGTTCACGGCCGCGTTCTCCTACGAAGAGTTCGCCGCGAGCCTGCAGAAGCCCCGGACGGCCATCATCATGGTCAAGGCCGGCCGCCCGACGGACGCGGTCATCGACGAGCTGATGCGGGTCTTCGAACCGGGCGACATCATCGTCGACGGCGGCAACTCCCTGTTCACCGACACGATCCGCCGCGAGAAGGCCGTCCGCGAGGCCGGCTACAACTTCGTCGGCATGGGAGTCTCGGGCGGCGAAGAGGGCGCGCTCCTCGGCCCCTCGCTCATGCCCGGCGGTCCCGACGAGTCGTGGGTCACCCTCGGCCCCATCCTCAAGTCCATCGCCGCCGTCGCCGAGGGCGAGCCCTGCGTCACGCACATCGGCCACGACGGCGCCGGGCACTTCGTGAAGATGGTGCACAACGGCATCGAGTACGCCGACATGCAGCTGATCGCCGAGGCGTACGACCTGATCCGTCGGGGCACCGGCAAGACGCCCGCCGAGATCGCCGACATCTTCGCCGAGTGGAACCGCGGCGAGCTCGACTCCTACCTCATCGAGATCACCGCCGAGGTGCTCCGCCAGACGGATGCCGCGACCGGCAAGCCCCTCGTCGACGTGATCGTCGACCAGGCCGGTGCCAAGGGAACGGGCGCCTGGACGGTGCAGACCGCTCTCGACCTCGGCGTCCCCGTCTCGGGCATCGCCGAAGCGGTGTTCGCCCGCTCGCTCTCGAGCCATCGCGAGCAGCGCGACGTCTCGGGGTCGCTGCCCGGCCCCGCCGACGACGACTTCACGGTCGACGACGTCGACGCGTTCATCGAGCAGGTGCGCCTCGCGCTCTACGCATCCAAGATCGTCGCCTACTCGCAGGGCTTCGACGAGATCCGGGCCGGCGCTGCGCAGTACGGGTGGAACATCGACCTCGGCGCCGTGTCGAAGATCTGGCGCGGCGGCTGCATCATCCGCGCCCAGTTCCTCAACCGCATCGCCGACGCGTACGCCGCCGAGGCGGAGCTTCCCGTCCTCCTCACGGCGCCGTACTTCGTCGAGGCTCTCGGCCGCGCTCAGGACGCCTGGCGTCACATCGTCCAGGTCGCCGCCGGCGCCGGCATCCCCGCCCCCGCGTTCAGCTCCTCGCTGTCGTACTACGACGGCCTGCGTGCCGAGCGCCTGCCAGCAGCCCTCATCCAGGGCCAGCGCGATTTCTTCGGCGCGCACACCTACAAGCGGATCGACCAGGACGGCACCTTCCACACGCTGTGGTCGGGTGACCGGTCCGAGGTCGAAGCCGAGGACACGCACTGACACCCCGGCGGTGACGGCACGAGGCCGCGACGAGCACCCGCTCGTCGCGGCCTCGTCCGGTGGGGCGGGCGGTCGCCGCGGCGGCGGATCAGAGCCAGTCGTTGCGCTTGAAGATGCCGTAGAGCCCGGCGCTGAGCAGCACCATGATCCCGAGCGCCATCGGATAGCCCCAGGGCTGGTCGAGTTCGGGCATGAAGCGGAAGTTCATGCCGTAGACGCTGGCGACGAAGGTCGGCGCGAACCCGATCGCCGCCCAGGACGAGATCTTCTTGACCTGGTCGTTCTGCCGCACCTGAACCTCGGTGAGGTGCGCCATCTTCTCGTCCAGGCGCTGGTTGACCAGAGTCGCGTGGATCGTCAGAGCGTCATCGAGGGTGTGCCGCATCGACAGGACCCGATCGGCGACGTACTGCGCCCGTCCCCGCAGGTCGTCCCATCGGGCGGGTTCCCGGCCGAGGCGCGGGTCCTGCATCGCCGAGGCCAGGCGCGCGAGGACGTCGGGCAGCGGTGTCGTCGCATGGGCGAGGTCGATCACCTCGCGCTGCAGATCGAAGATCCGTCGAGACACCCCGGGGTCGTCACCGAAGATCTGGTCCTCGATCTCGTCGATGTCGTTCTCGACACCGTCGAGCACCGCTCGATAGCCCCCGGTGGTGAGCTCCATGAGCACCCAGAGGACGGCGGAGGGGCCGTGCCGGAGGAGATCGGGGTGCCCCTCGATACGGCGACGCGCGTCGTCGACGTCGATGCGGTCGGAGCGTGTGACGGTGACGATGAGCGCCTCGGAGAGGAAGACGTCGACCTCGTCGCACCGCACCGTCTCGGACGCGTCGTCGTATCGCGCCGGCTGCAGCACCACGAACACGTCGTCGCCGTAGCGTTCGAAGATCGATCGCTGATGCGTACGCAGGCTCTCGCGGAGTGCGATCGGGTGCACGCCGAGCTCCTCGCCGAGCCGCTCGAGCTCGTCCGCGTCCGCGTCGACGAGCGCGATCCAGGCGAAGCCGCCGCGTTCTTCCGCCCGCTGTCGCGCCGATGCGGGTGACACGTCGTCGGAGCCGTCGGGAAGAGGCACGCCGTCGACGTAGAGCGTGGTGCGCACGATCGTCATGTCGTCACTGTATGCCGCACCGGTCTCTCACAGCGGAGGCATAGCCTCGTCCATAGCTTCTCCATAGAGAACACCGCAGAATGGGCGCATGACCACCCCCGCGCCCACCATCTTGCAGCGTCCCGACGGTTCCCCTCTGCGCGTGCTCGTCGTCGATGACGAGCAGATGCTGACCGATCTGCTCTCGATGGCGCTGAAGATGGAGGGATGGGAGGTCCGCTCGGCGGCATCCGGTTTCGAAGCCCTCTCGGAGGCCCGGGACTTCGATCCCGACGCCATGGTGCTCGACATCATGATGCCCGACCTCGACGGCATGTCCGTGCTGCAACGGTTGCGGCAGTCGGGCGACGACGTGCCCGTGCTCTTCCTCACCGCCAAGGACTCGGTCTCGGATCGGGTGGCAGGCCTCACCGCGGGCGGCGACGACTACGTCACCAAGCCTTTCAGCCTCGAGGAGGTCGTCGCCCGGCTCCGCGGCCTGATGCGCCGCGCCGGCACCGCCACCGCCGGCGGAGCCGACCCCGTGCTGCGCGTGGGCGACCTCTCGCTGAACGAGGACTCGCACGAGATCGAGCGTGACGGCACCAACATCGAGCTCACGGCGACAGAGTTCGAGCTGCTGCGGTACCTCATGCGCAACCAGCGGCGTGTCGTCTCGAAGGCTCAGATCCTCGACCGTGTCTGGAACTACGACTTCGGGGGACGCTCGTCGGTCGTCGAGCTCTACATCTCCTACCTCCGCAAGAAGATCGACGCCGGTCGGGAGCCGCTCATCCACACGGTGCGCGGCGTCGGCTACATGATCAAAGCGCCGCAGTGAGCACGGCGTCCGGCGCCGGTGCCGAAACCTCGAGCCTCACCGAACGCGGCTCCGTCGATGCGACGCCGGATGCCGGTGCGGGCGCTCGCCGCCGCCGTAAGCGCTGGACCCTGCAGACCCGACTGATGCTCACGGTCGTCGGCATCGTGGCCTTGACGCTGATCGCGAGTGCCGTCGGGCTCGCCACCACGATCGGCAGCGTCCTCGTGGGCACCGTGCAGACCAACGCGGTGTCGCTCACACGTGCCCTCAAGCTGTTCGACGACGGCTACGTGCCGCGTGTACGCGCCGCCGACGAGACGATAGCGAACACGCAGGGCCTCCCCTACGGCTACACGCTGTTCGTCCGCGGTCCCCTCGGTCAGGTCTCGGCCGCCACCGTCAGCGGCGAGGACGGCGTGAGGAGCCTCTCCACCGAGGAGTTCTCCGACCTCGCCTCAGCTGATCTGAGCATGGGCGCGACCACGACCGCGATCGGCGACCTCGGCACCTATCGGCTCGTCTCCTTCAAAGCCGGGGACATCACGGGAGTCGCCGGACTGCCGCTGGCTGAGGTCGACCGGACCGTGGCCGAGGTGGTCACCACCATCACGATCGTGACGGTGGGCGGGCTGCTGCTGCTGAGCGCGGCCATCGCGGTCGTGATCCAACGCTCGCTCCGACCGCTTCGCGTGGTCGCCGACACCGCGGCTCGCGTGGCATCCATTCCTCTCGCCCAGGGGGCGGTGACGATCACGGAACGTGTGCCCGAGGAGGAGACCGACGACAACGACGAGATCGGACGCGTCGGCGCGGCGCTGAACACCCTCCTCGACCACGTCGACTCTTCTCTCGTCGCACGCCAGCGCAACGAGGAACGGATGCGGTCGTTCGTCGCCGACGCCAGCCACGAGCTGCGGACGCCGTTGGCGTCGATCCGCGGCTACTCCGAACTGTCGCTGCGCGCGATGCGCCAGGGGGTGCCCGGGGTCGAGGAGACCACCGCGTCGGCGCTGGAGCGCATCCAGGCCCAGTCGCTGCGGATGACGAGCCTGGTCGAGGACCTCCTGCTGCTCGCACGGCTCGACGAAGGACAGGAGCTGGTCTACGGCTCCGTGGACCTCACCGCCCTCGCCGTCGACGCGGTCGCCGACGCGCGCGTCGCGGGACAGGGCCACCAGTGGCGACTGGATGTCGGCGACGAACCGGTCGTCGTCGCCGCGGACGCGACCCGCATCACACAGGTCGTCGCGAACCTGCTGGCCAACGCCCGCGTCCACACACCGGGCGGGACGACCGTCACCACATCGGTTCGCGTCGACGACGGCACCGCCGTGCTCGCGGTGCACGACGACGGGCCGGGCATCGACCCGGCCGTGGCGGATGAGATCTTCGAACGGTTCTCGCGCGCCGATCGCTCGCGCGCACGTCAGACCGGCGGCACCGGGCTGGGCCTGTCGATCGCCCGAGCCATCGCATCTGCGCACGGCGGTTCGCTGACGGTCCGGATCGACCCGGGATCCACCACGTTCGAGCTGCGGCTCACCGCGCGTCCCGCCGATCCGGCGGACCCGGCGGCATCGGCGGGATCAGGTGGATCGGCGGGATCAGAGCCGGAGCGAACCGAGGGCGTCGGCTGACGAGCCCGCGCGAGTGCGCGTCGCCTCCTCCCCTGAGTCGCGCGAGAGCGCGTTCTGCCGATCGAAGCTCTGTTCGATCGGAGTGTCGGAGGCCCTCGGCAGAATGGGACGATGCAGACGCAACATGGTGGCCCGGACGAGAAGGACGACACGGCTTCGCTGTCATCCTCGGTGTCGTCGGCGTCGCCTCACGCCGCTGCGTTCGCCGGGTTCGATGAGTCGTTGCGCCTGCTCCACGCCGCTGAGGTGGCGGCAGTGCGAGCCCTTGCCGAGCTGGGGCGGTCGGCGCTGCGCGAGGCGCATCGTGGCGGCGTGCGGGGCATGGCCTCCGACATGGAGCTGCGGTCGGTCGCTGCGGAGGCGGCGGGGATCGCGCGGCGTGGGGATCGGCGGGTGCAGTGGGAGATCGATCACGCGATGACCGTGGTCGACGACTACCCGGCGATGTTCGCGGCGTGGGAGCAGCGCCTCGTCACCCGGGAGCACGTCGATGTTGTCGTGAAGGCCGGGCGCGTGGTGCCGGAGGAGGTACGGCCGCAGTTCGATCAGGCCGCGGTGACGGTATGTCAGCGAGACATCGCGACGCGTGTAGCCGGGGCGTTGGAGAACCTCGCCGAGCGGATGCACCCGCGGTCGTTCTCGGAGCGTCACCGGGAGGCCGCCGCCGGGCGGTGCGTGCGGTTATCGCCGGGGCAGGACGGGATGGCCGACCTCTCCGCGACGGTGCCGATGGTGATCGCGGCGGGGATCTACGACCGGTTGACGCAGATGGCGCAGTCGGTGAAGGACGCGAGGGCGGACGCTGTGGCGGTGGATGCCGCGGGCGCGGTGGACGGCGCGGGCGCTGGCGCGCAGGCGGGCGGTGCGGGCGCGGTGGGTGGCGCGGGCGTCAGCGATGGCGCCGCGTTCGGAGTGGATGCCGAACGAGATGCCGATGCCGCTGCCCCTATCCCCGACACCCGGACGATGGATCAGCTCCGCGCCGACGTGCTCTCGGACCTCGTCCTCGGCGGTGCACCCGTCATCGACCCCACCACCGGCGTGGACGGGCGCGGTGCGCTCGGGGCGATCCGCGCGAAAGTGCAGGTCGTGATCACCTCAGACACCTTCACCGGGAAGGACGAGCACCCCGCCGAAGCGATCGGCACCGGACTGGTCGATGCCGATACCGTCCGGGAACTCGCGGCGCAGACGGCGACATGGGACCGGATGTTCATCGACCCGGTCACCCGCACCCCCGTCGAAACCGACTCCTACCGGCCCCTCCCCGCGATGCGGCGGCTGCTGCAGACCCGCGACCAGCACTGCCGGTTCCCCGGCTGCCGCAGAGCCGCGATCCGCTGCGAGATCGACCACACCATCGACCACGCCCTGGGCGGCCACACCCACATCCTCAACCTCGCCCACCTCTGCCAACGACACCACTCCATGAAGCAATTCACCAAGTGGCGGGTGAAGCAGATCGGCGGCGGAGTGCTCGTGTGGACCTCACCCCACGGCAGGGTTTACCGAGAAGACGTCCCCATCCCCGCGGTCTGCTTCACACCCGAACTCGCCACACCACCGCGTCCACCCGGCCCACCCGGCCGAGGCACCGGTGCACCACCCGACGCACCACCACCCTTCTGACACGACCGCGGTCACCGGTGGACGGTGCCCCCGGGGCGACGTCATCGCCTGTAGGGGGTCCCGTTCGAAATCGAGCCCGTTCAGGTGAGCGCCCGGTCAGCCCGTGTCCAGCTCCCGAGCGCGCCCGGCCTGCCCCGTGCCCTCCCCGGACGGCGCGCACCCCGGAGCACCCATCCCGGAGCTCGCCATCCCGAAGCGGCGGTTCAGGAGCGTGCCGGTTCAGTACCCGGCGAACGCGTCCGTCGTCAGTGATCGCGCCTTCCCGAGAGCAGGAGCCAGATCGGCGATCAGCCGCGGCGGGCCGGAGATGAACGCGTGGCGCTCGGCGAGGTCGGGAACGAGATCGGCGAGGCCCGAAGCAGCCAGGCGTGCACCGCCTGCCCAGCGCCAGTGCTCCGGCAGATCCCGCGGGTCGTCGCGCGTCACCACGAGCACCCGGATACCGGCAGCCACGATGTCGTCGCGGAACGCGAGCTCCTCCGAGGCCGACGCCACATAGACCATCACGACATCGCGCTGCTCACCGGCCAGACGCAGTTGCCGAAGCTGCGAGACGAAGGGCGTCACCCCGATCCCTGCGGCCACCAGCAGCACCTTGGCATCCGTGCGCGAGGGAAGCACGAAGTCCCCCCACACGCCCGTCACCGGGAGGTCACGCCCCGGCTCGACGAGCGCGAGCGCCTTCTTGTAGCTCGACTGCGACCCCTCACGGATCGCGATCCGAACCTCGGGAAGCTCAGCAGGTGCCGACACGATCGAGAACTCCCGGCGGGTGCCCCGCGCGTCGGGCCGACGGTGCGGCACCTCGAGCTCGAGGTACTGCCCCGGGCGGAACCGGAACCCGCGATGCGCACGGAATGTCAATTCGCGCACCGACGGGGTCAGCGCCGTGCGTTCGACGAACCGCAGCCGAACCGACGCACGCCATGCGAAGGCGAACGCCACGAGGTTGCCGATCAGCAGCGCGCGTTCCTGGCCGAGGCTGATCTCGCCGATCAGGATCGGCCACCCCGCCAGCGCACCGACAACGGCGGCGACGAGGTACTGCTGCGACCGTCGCGGGGGCAGCGTCAACGGCTCCGACAGCATGAACGCGCCGAGGAACAGGAAGGGCGAAGACCACAGCACCTGACCGATGACTCCCCCGTCGACGGGGATCGAGGCCTGGGCGTACTGGACGAACGTCCGCAGGAGCGCCACGCCGACGGCCACCGCGAGGAACACCGCGACGACGCGCACCTTCTCGGTGCGCACCAGCACGAGCCCGCCGAGCACGACCACCGGCGCGGCGAGCAGCGGCGACCCGACCCACCACGCCGAGGCGCCCAGATCGAAGAACGGGATGCTCAGAACCGTCAGCGCGGTCGCACCCGCTGCCGCGGGGTTGAAGATGTGACGCCCGCGCCAGGCGAGCAGGTACTTCGACGCCGAGGCGACGACGCCCGCGATCGCGATGCCCAGCAGGCCCGCGGGCTCGAGGGTCGGGCGCAGGACGAAAAGCAGGATGAGCGCGGTGATCACCGCAGACTCGATGCGCCACGAGCGGCCGAGCAGGCGCTGCGCGACGGCATCCACGAGGGCGATCGACACGACGAGCACGACGAGCGCCGCCGGGAGGGCCAGCGGGTCCACCGCGAGCTGGCCGGTGAAGGCGAGGGCGAACGCGATCAGCCCCAGCGCGCTCAGCGAGACGAGCACCAGCCGGTACATCGAGATGCGCCCGAGCGCGCCCACGGCGCGATTTCGGATGGCGGTGAGCGAGGTCATACGAACAGCTCCGCTTCGCAGTGAGGTGACCATTCGACGGGGCCGTCGGTGCGCATCCGCACCCACGCGGCCCCCCGGGCGGCCGCGAAGCGCGGCCCACCCTCGAAGAACAGGGCGGTGGCGACGGCATCCGCCGTCATCGCGTCGGCCGCGACGGCCCAGGTCGCCGCATACTCCCGCACCGGGTGGCCGGTGCGGGCATCGAGAACGTGATGAAGACCATCGCCCCAGGCACGGCGATTGGTTGCCGATGCGCACAGGGCACCGGCCGCGAGCGTCCACACGCCGATCGCCCGACGGGCGTCGTAGGGGTGCTCCAAGGCGATGCGCTGCGCTACGCCGTCGACCGCGAGGTCGCCGCTGGCGTCGACGACCAGCCATCCCTCGACGCGGGAGCGGAGCACGCCGAGCACGAGGTCGACGAGCCGCCCCTTGCCGATCGCTCCGACATCGATGATGGCGGGCCCGCGCAGCGTCAGCGACCCATCAGCGGCCTGGACCAGCTCGCGCCAATCACCGGGCGCGGGCTCGGCACCCCGATCGAGGAGGGAGTAAGCCGCGTCGTAGCCACGACGAGCGAGCGCATCCCCCACCAGCGGATTGACCGAGCCGCCCGTGGCGCGATCGAGGGCGTCGTATAGGCCGAGCATCGCCGCTGCGTCCGGCGGAGCGGCCACCGACCCCCCGGCGGCGATCTGCCGCACGAGGGAGTCCGGGCGGAACCTCGACCACTCGCGGTCGAAACCGTCGACCACGGACGATACGGCCGCCCGATCGTCGCCCGTGAGAGGTGCCGCACTGTCGACGCGCCACGCGGTCCCGATCGCGTCGAACTCCCATCGATGCGATGCGAGCGTGGACACGCTCATGCCGCAGCGTCGGTTCGGATCTCCTCCACCGCCGCGTTGAAGCCGCCGCTGGTGAGTGAGGACCCGGCGACCCGATCCACCTCGACCTCGTCGAGGCTCTTGCCGATCACGAGGTCATCGATGCCCCCGATGAACTCCGCCTGGTACTGACGGCTCTCACGGCGGGTGGGCTCACCCGTCACCTCGACGTCGGTCACGGCATCGGAGGCGATCGTCAGGGTGACTGTGATCGTCTCGGGCCCCTCCGGCGTCTGGTAGGTGCCCTCGGCGGTGTACGAACCGTCGGCGTAGGCGCTGCCCGCGGTGCCCGCGGAGCCGGTGGATCCGCTCGTGCCCTCGGTCGTGGGCGACGTCGTCTCGGGTGCGGAGCCCGATGCCGGCTGCTCGGCTTCGGCCTGACCGGCGCACCCGGCGAGCAGGGCGAGACCGGCGACGGATGCGGCGGCAGCGGTGACGCGCAGCGAACGGGGTACGGCAGTGGTGCGGATCATGGTAGGTCCTCCTGTGTCGTGCCCCTCCGGGGGGAGGTGGGCTCCTTTCACGGTAGCGGCCCGGCGCCATGCGGCTCCTAGGCGGATCCTATGCGTTTGCATCGAGTGGGTCGGCGGCGCCGCGGCGACGCACTGCCTTGAGCCCCTCGACGGCGAAGAAGATCACGACCGCGAACCCCAGCGGCAGCAGCCACGCCTGCGCCGCGAGAGGCCGCGACTCGAACAGGCTGTTCATGAAAGGGACGTAGGTGTACACGAGCTGCAGCGCGATGAGCGCACCCGCCGACCACCACACCACGGGGTTGCCGCGGAGCACCGCGGACGTCAGGCTCGAGCGCCCGAGGAACCGGCAGTTGAGCAGGAATGCGAGCTGACCGAGGGCGAGCACCGAGACGGCCACGGTCCGGGCGCCCTCCACGTCGGATCCGGTGGCGCGGACGATCGTGAAGGCGGCGAGCGTGGCACCGCCGATGAGCACCGACACGACGAGCACGAAGCCGAGCTCTCTGACCGAGATGATCGAGCCGCCGCCGGCCCGCGGCGGCCGATTCATGATCCCGCGCTCCGCCGGCTCGTAAGCCAGGGCGAGCGAAAGGGTCACCGCGGTGACCATGTTCACCCACAGCACCTGGACCGGCGTCAGCGGCAGCGCGAGCCCGAACACCACGGCGACGAGGATCACCAGAGACTGCGCACCATTGGTCGGCAGCAGGAAGATGACCGATTTGCGCAGGTTGTCGTAGATGCGCCGCCCTTCGTGGATCGCCGAGCGGATGGTGGCGAAGTTGTCGTCGGCGAGGACGATCTCGGCAGCCTCCTTCGTCGCTTCGGTGCCCTTGATCCCCATCGCGATCCCGACGTCGGCCCGGGTCAGCGCGGGCGCGTCGTTCACCCCGTCGCCGGTCATCGCGACGACCTCGCCGTGCGACTGCAGCGCACGCACGATCCGGATCTTGTGCTCCGGGCTCGTACGCGCGTAGACGTCGACGTCGCGGACGACCTCCTTGAGCTTCTCCTGACTCAGCCCCTCGAGTTCGGCTCCGGTCAGCACACGGGGCTCGTCACCCGTGATCAGGCCCATCTCGCGACTGATCGCGACAGCCGTTCCCGCATGATCGCCCGTGATCATCTTGACCCGGATGCCGGCCTGGTGGCAGTCGGCGATCGCCTCGATGGCCTCGGGACGCGGCGGGTCGAGGATGCCCCAGAGTCCGAGGAACTCGAGCTCCTCGAGATCCTCGACCGTCACCTCGTCGAGCCGCGCGGGCTTGCGTGCGGCAGCCAGCACGCGCAGTCCCTCTGCACTCAGCTCGGCGACGGCGTCCTCCCAGAACCGGCGATCGAGCGCTTCGGCACCGTCCGCGCCGCGCTGCCGGGTCGACCTGTCGAGCAGGCGGTCGGGCGCGCCCTTCACCAGGATGGCGCGCGAGCCGTCGGACCCCTCGTTGAGGGTCGCCATGAACTTGTTCTCGGAATCGAACGGCAGCACGTCGACGCGCTCGACGCCATCGTCCTCTCCCGAACGCCCGCCCTTCAGGGCGACGACGCGCAGCGCACCCTCGGTGGGCTCGCCCACGAGCCTCCAACCGTCCTCGGTCTGCGCGATGTGCGCATCGTTGCAGAGGTCGGCCACGGCGAGGAGTGCCGCCAGATCTCCGCCGGAGGCAGCGCCACCGTCGGATCGCTCGATCGCGCCGTCCGGCTCGTACCCCAGCCCGGCGACGTCGTAGCGCGCGAGCGGCGTGACCATGCGCCGCACCGTCATCTCGTTCTTCGTCAGCGTGCCGGTCTTGTCAGAACAGACCGTCGTCACCGAGCCGAGGGTCTCGACGGCGGGAAGCTTGCGGGTGATGGCCCGGCGGCGCGCCATCTGCTGCACGCCGATCGCGAGCGTGATCGTCACGAGCGCCGGCAGCCCCTCGGGGATGGCGGCCACCGCGAACCCGATCGTCGCGGACACGAGTTCGCCGAACGGCATCCCGTGGGCGAAGCGGCCGATGAGCATCATCACCAGTGCCATCCCGAGGATGACGAGGGTGAGCACCTTGCCGAACGAGTCGAGCTGACGCGTGAGAGGGGTCGTCAGCGTGCCCGCGCCGCCCACGAGCTCCTGGATCCGGCCGATCTCGGTGCGCCCACCCGTCGCCGTGACGATGCCCCGCCCCTGGCCCGCCGAGACGATCGTGCCGGAGAAGGCCATCGACGACCGGTCACCGACGCCGGCATCCGCGTCGACCGGCTCGGTCTGCTTCGAGGCCGGGACGGATTCGCCGGTGAGCGCGGCCTCGTCGATGCGCAGCTGACTGGCCTGAGCGAGGCGCAGGTCGGCGGGCACCTTGTCGCCCGGCGACAGGCTCACGATGTCGCCCGGAACAAGGTCGGCGGCGGCGATGTTCTGCCACGACCCGTCACGGCGCACGCGCGCGTGGGTCGACAGCATCCCGCGGATACCGGCGAGAGCCTTCTCTGCGCGCCCTTCCTGCACGAACCCGATGACCGCGTTGATGATCGCGACCGCGAGGATCACCCACACGTCGAGCCAATCGGCCATCACGGCCTTGATGGCCGCCGCCGCGAGCAGGATGTAGATCAGCGTGTCGTTGAAGTGCGAGAGGAACCGCAGCCACGCCGGCGTCCGCTTGGCCTCGGGAAGCTCGTTGGGCCCCACCGCATCGAGGCGAGAGGCGGCCTGATCGGAGCTCAGCCCGCCCGCACCGGTTCCCAGGGCGGCGACCACCTCATCGACGGCGTGGGCGTGGGCACGAGGCGGGGCGACATCCGCCTCCGAGACAGGGGCAGCCATGCCGCGATCCTACGTCGAGCGCCCACCCCGCGGACGCCCACACTGCCGTGTCTGACACGAGGCGGCGTGTCGGCCTCAGGCGGCGCCGTCGAACATGCTCGTGACGGAGCCGTCCTCGAAGACTTCTTTGATGGCCCGCGCGAGCAGCGGTGCGATCGGCAGGATGGTCAGCCCGGGGAACCGCTTGTCATCGCCCAGCGGAATGGTGTCGGTGACGACGACCTCGTCGATCGCGGCGTCCTGGAGCCGCTCGACAGCCGGGTGGCTGAAGACCGCGTGCGTGGCGGCGACGATGACGCGCTCGGCCCCGCTGCTCTTGAGCGCCTGCGCCGCCTTGACGATGGTGCCGCCGGTGTCGATCATGTCGTCGACGAGCAGGCACACGCGTCCGCGGACGTCGCCGACGATCTCGTTCACGGTCACCTGGTTGGCGACATTGGGGTCCCGACGCTTGTGGATGATCGCGAGCGGGGCGCCGAGGCTGTCGGACCAGGTGTCGGCGACGCGCACCCGCCCGGTGTCGGGCGAGACGACGGTGAGCTTGCCGCGATCCTCGGGGCTGAGCGTCCGCTCGAAATACTCGAGCAGGACGGGCTTGGCGAACAGGTGATCGACGGGACCGTCGAAGAAGCCCTGGATCTGCGCGGCGTGCAGGTCGACGCTCATCACGCGGTCGGCACCGGCGGTCTTGAACAGATCCGCCACCAGCCGCGCGCTGATCGGCTCACGGCCCCGGCCCTTCTTGTCCTGGCGTGAATACGGGTAGTACGGCGCCACGACGGTGATGCGCTTGGCCGACGCCCGCTTGGCGGCGTCGAGCATGATCAGCGTCTCCATCAGCCACTCGTTGACCGGCGGGCCGAACGACTGCAGGAGGAAGAAATCGCAGCCGCGGATCGAGACCTCGAACCGGGTGAGGATCTCGCCGGACGCGAAGGTGCGGTGCTCGGTCGGAACAAGCTCGGTCCCGAGGGCAGCCGCGACCTCGTGCGACAGCGCCGTGTGGGACCCCCCGGTCGCGACGACGAGCCGCTTCTTGGTCTTGGCGACCAGTCCCGGAGCGATACCCCGTGCGACGTCGAGGTCAACCGTGTTCTTCTTGCGAGCCATCGTCCGCTTCCTGTGAAGACCGTGCGCGAGCCGCTGCTGCGGCGGCGCCAGTACCCGGTCTGTTCTTCTCGACCCACCCCTCGACATTGCGCTGGGGGGCGACGCTGAGGGCGAGAGCACCGGCGGGCACGTCCTTGCGGATGACCGCTCCGGCACCTGTCTTCGCGCCCTCCCCGATCTTAACGGGCGCGACGAAGACGTTGTGCGAGCCGGCGTGGACCTCGTCGCCGATCACGGTGCGGTGCTTGGCGAGATCGTCGTAGTTCGCGGTGATCGCGCCGGCGCCGAGATTGACGCCGCGGCCGATCTCGGCGTCGCCGACGTAGGACAGGTGCGGCACCTTGCTGCCCTCGCCGATGACGGCGTTCTTCGTCTCGACGAAGGTACCGATCTTGCCCCGCTCCCCCAGCTGCGTGCCGGGGCGGAGGAATGAGAACGGGCCCACCGTCGCGCCGGCGCCGATCACGGCGAGCGTGGCGTCGCTGCGGGTGACCGATGCGCCCGCGCCGACCTCGCAGTCCGAGAGGGTGGTGTCCGGCCCGATCGTGGCACCCTCGGCGACCACCGTCGAGCGCAGGATGTGCGTGTTCGGCAGGACGGTGACGTCGGGGGCGAGGGATGCCGTCACGTCGATCCAGGTCGTCGCAGGGTCTTGGACGGTCACTCCCTCGAGCTGCCAGCGCCGCACCGTGCGCGCGTTCAGGAGGCGGCCCGCCTCGGCCAGCTGCACACGGTCGTTGACCCCGACGATGAGGGTCGGATCTGCGACCAGGCGCGCAGCGACGGACAGCGCGTCCGAGCGCAGCATGCCGATGACGTCGGTGAGGTACTTCTCGGCCTGCACGTTGTCGGTGCTGATACGCCCGAGGCGCTCGCGCAACGGCCCCGCCCGGAAGGCGTAGACGCCGGCGTTGATCTCGTCGACCGCGCGCTCGGCCTCGGTCGCGTCCTTATGCTCGACGACGCGATCGACGCCCCCGGCGGTGTCGCGGATGACGCGTCCGTAGCCCGCAGGATCGTCGAGCCGAGCGCTCAGCATCGTCGCCGCCGCGCCGGACGCCCGATGCGCGCGCACCAGATCGCCGAGTGTGACGTCGTCGAGCAGCGGCACGTCGGCACTCAGGACGAGCACATCGCCGTCGAAGCCCGGGAGCTGGTCGAGGGCGACCTCGACGGCCCGGCCGGTCCCCGGGACCTCGTCCTGGTCGACGACGGCGACCTCGGGCGAGACGCCGAGCACCGCCTCGGCGACCCGATCGCGCTCGTGACGCACGACCACCAGCACGTGGGCCGGGGCGAGATCGCGTGCCGTGTCGAGCACATGCCCGAGCAGCGGCCGACCGCCGATGCGGTGGAGCACCTTGGGCAGGGTCGACTTCATGCGCGTCCCCTGTCCGGCCGCGAGGATGACGACGGCGAGGCGGGGGTCGAGAGGGGTGTCGCTCATGCTCCGCCGCCAGGACTCGAACCTGAACCTCACAGCTCCAAAGGCTGTCGTGCTGCCATTACACCACGGCGGAACGCTGCGCCGAGGGGCAGCGGCTCAAGTCTGCCAGAGGCCGCCGGGCCGCGCCTGCGCACGCGCGCGAGAGCCGGATAATGGGCGCATGGCACACGAGACCGATGAGGTCGACCGGATCGTCGAGGCGTGGTCGCTGCAGCGACCCGACCTGGACTTCTCCCCCCTGGGCGTGCTCTCCCGCGTCGACCGGCTCTCGCGCCATCTCGACCGCGCGCGCCGCGAGGCGTTCCGGCGCAGCGACCTCGAGCCCTGGGAGTGGGATGTGCTGTCGGCGCTGCGACGCGCCGGGGAGCCCTACCAGCTCAGCCCGAAGCAGCTGCTGCAGCAGACCCTGGTCTCGAGCGGCACCATGACCAACCGCATCGATCGCCTCGTGGGGCGCCGTCTGGTGCGGCGCGAGGCCGACCCCGGCGATGGGCGGAGCGTCCTCGTCACCATCACCGATGACGGCCGGGTACGGGTGGATGCCGCGATCACGCGCCTCGTCGACGCTGAGGCGCTGCTGCTCGCGGGGCTGTCGAGGGCCGACCGCGACCGGCTCGCCTCGCTGCTGCGCAAGCTCTCGCTCGGGTTCGACTCCTGAAGCACGCCACCGGCCGAGGGCACGCGGCCGTGCCGGTGCTCGGCCTGGCCTAGCCTGGAGGGGATATGGCGCATCTTCTGGGAGCCGAGGGCCTTCGCCTCGAGTATCCGACCAAAGTGGTGTTCGACGGGGTCTCCCTGGGTGTCGACGAGGGCGACCGGATCGGCATCGTCGGTCGCAACGGCGACGGCAAGTCCAGCCTCATGCGGATGCTGGCCGGCCTCGTCGAACCCGACTCCGGGCGCGTCACGGTGCGCGGAGGCGTGCGGGTGGGCGTGCTCTCGCAGGCGGACGACCTCGACGACGACCTCCAGATCCGCGACGCGGTGGTCGGAGACCTGGCAGACCACGAATGGGCCGGCGACGCTCGCGTCCGCGACGTCATCGCCGGGCTCCTCGGTGACCTCGATTGGGAGGGGCCGATCCGCGGGCTCTCGGGTGGCCAGCGCCGCCGCGTGTCGCTCGCCGCCCTGCTGGCGGGCGATCACGATGTGATCTTCCTCGACGAGCCCACGAACCACCTCGACGTCGAGGGCATCTCCTGGCTCGCCGAGCACCTCAAGCGACGGTGGCCGACATCCTCCGGCGCGCTCCTGGTCGTCACGCACGACCGGTGGTTCCTCGATGAGATCTGCACGGCCACCTGGGAGGTGCACGACCGCATCGTCGAGCCCTTCGAGGGCGGATACGCGGCGTACATCCTGCAGCGCGTCGAACGCGACCGCCAGGCCGCGTCGATCGAGGCACGCCGGCAGAACCTGGCCCGCAAGGAGCTCGCCTGGCTGCGCCGCGGCGCCCCCGCGCGCACCGCGAAGCCCAAGTTCCGCATCGACGCCGCCAACGAGCTCATCGCCGACGTCCCCGAGATCCGCGATCCCGTCGCGCTGCAGTCCCTCGCCGTCGCACGACTGGGCAAGGACGTCGTCGACGTCCTCGACGCCGGCGTCGCCTACGGCGAACGCATCGTGCTCGAGAAGGTCGAGTGGCGCGTGGCGCCGGGCGAGCGCACCGGCATCCTCGGGGTGAACGGGGCCGGCAAGTCCACGCTCCTCGGCCTCATCTCGGGCACGGTCGCACCCACCTCGGGACGCGTGAAGCACGGCAAGACGGTCAAGGTGGCGACGCTGTCGCAACGCATGGCGGAACTCGACGAGCACCTCCAGGACCCCGTCCGGGTCGTGGTGTCGCAGCTGCGCACGAGCTACACGATCGGTGCCGGGTCGAAGGCGCAGGATCTCACACCCGGGCAGCTCCTCGAGCGCATGGGCTTCACCTCGGCGCAGCTGTCGACACCGGTCAAAGACCTCTCCGGCGGTCAGAAGCGACGCCTGCAGCTGCTCCTGGTGATCCTCGACCAGCCGAACGTGCTGATCCTCGACGAGCCGACGAACGACCTCGACACCGACATGCTCGCCGCGATCGAGGACCTGCTCGACTCGTGGGCCGGCACCCTCATCGTGGTCTCGCACGACCGCTACTTCCTCGAGCGGGTGACGGACCAGCAGTATGCGATCCTCGGCGGCAGGCTGCGCCATCTCCCCGGGGGCGTGGACGAGTATCTGCGCCTGCGCCGCGAGGAACCCGAACGCACCGGATCCCGACCGGCGGCAGCGACCCGATCGACGGGTTCGTCCGCCGCGTCGGCGGAACCGGACGCGACGCCGGCCCTCTCCGGGTCGGACCGTCGGGCGGCCGAGAAGGAGATCTCGTCGATCGATCGTCGCCTCGAGAAGCTGCAGCGCGAGATCGCCGCCCTGGACGCGAAACTCGCGGACGCCCACGACGACTTCGAGCGCCTGCTGGGTCTGCAGCGCGACCGCGGGGCGCTCGTGGCCGAGACGGCCGAGCTCGAGGAGCGCTGGCTCGAACTGGGCGAGGCCCTCGGCGGCTGACCCGCGAACGACGAAGCCCCCGGTGCCGCAGCGCCGGGGGCTTCGTCGTGTCGGACGACAGGGTCAGACGAGACCGTTCTCCTCGAGCCACTGCGTGGCGATCTCGGCGGGCTCCAGCTTGTCGACGGTGCTCTGCACGTTGAGCGCGACGAGAGCCTCGGGCGTGAGCTTGGCGCTGACGGCGTTGATCGTGTCGGCGACCTCGTCGGCCACCTCGGCGTTCACGACGGGAACGACGTTGGAGGCGAGGAACAGACCCTCGGGGTCTTCGAGGACCACGAGGTCGTCGGTCTGGATGCGCGGGTCGGCGGTGAACACGTTCGCGACATTCACCGTGCCGGCGACGAGATCGTCGACCGTGGTCTCTCCGGTGGCCTGGAAGCCGGCCTCGACGCCGTAGGTCTCGGCCAGGCCCGAGGGACCGTAGGGGCGCTGCTCGAGCTCGGCGGGCCCACCCAGCGTCAGCGGCTCGGTGACGTTTGCCAGGTCGGCGATCGTCGTCAGGTTCCACTGCTCCGCGAACGCGGCGGTCACGGTGTAGGAATCCTGGTCGCTCGCGGTGGCCTGGTCGAGAACCGTCAGGTTCTCGGGCAGCGCGTCGCCGAGGGCTGCGTAGACGTCCTCGGACGTGCGCGCCTCGGTCTCGGGCTCGAAGTACTGCAGCAGGTTGCCGGTGTACTCCGGGAACAGCGTGAGCGAGCCGCTCTCGAGCTCGGGCAGGTAGGCCTCGCGCTGACCGGTGGTGAACTGGCGGTCCACCGTCTTGCCCGCGCCCTCGAGAGCCTGGGCGTAGATCTCGGCGATGATCTCGTTGGAGTAGTAGTCCTGCGAGCCGATGACGATGGTTCCGTCGGCGGGCGCTGCGGACTCGGATCCGCCCTCCGAGAGCGGGTCGGAGCTGGCGCACCCGGCGAACAGGGTGGTGGCGGCGATCACGCCGACACCGGCCGTCAGCAGACGGCGGGTGGTGAAGCGGGACATGGGTTCCTCTTTCTGGTGGTGCGGAAGGGTCGGTGCTGTGGGTCGGATGGAAGGTCAGGCTGTCGCGGCGACGGGGCGGCGCCGGCGTTCGGGAGCGGCGGAGGCAGCGCGGATGCCGCGTGGCACGCTCGCGCGCTGGAGGAGCGCGAACACCGCGTCGAGGAGCAGCGCCAGGATGGCCAGGACGAGCGCCGCACCCAGCACCTGATCGATCGCACGCAGGTCGATCCCCTGGATGATCCGGAAGCCGAGGCCGCCGAGGTCGGTGTAGCCGGCGATCGTGACGGTCGCCACCACCTGCAGCACCGCCGACCGCACGCCGCCGACGAGCAGGGGCATCCCGAGCGGCACCTCCACCCGCCAGAGGATCTGCCACTCGGTCATGCCGACCGCGCGTGCGGCGTCGATGGTGCGGCGGTCGATGGCCTGGAGGCCGCTGTAGGCGCCTGCCAGAAGGGCCGGGATCGCGAGCACCACGAAGGTGATGAACGCCGCCTCGGTCTTCTGGGTGACCCCGAGGAGCAGGATCAGCAGGATGAGGAGGCCGAACGACGGAATGGCCCGTGCGGCACCCGAGACGGCGACAGCGAACTCACGACCCTTGCCGGTGTGCCCGATGGCCCATCCGATGGGCACCGCGATGACGGCTGCGATGAGCACCGACACGGACGTGTAGAACAGCTGCTGTCCGACGAGCACCGGCACGGAGTTGCTGCCGGTGTACTGCGCGGGATCGAGCAGCCAGGCGATGGCGTCGACGAAGACGTTCATGCGGTCGCCTCCACCCGGCGCCGTGCCCGGCGACGAGTCGCACGGGGCGACGCGGTGCGCGCCCAGGGCATCACGAGACGCCCGAGGAGCACGAGGAGGGCGTCGATGAGCAGGGCGATCACCGCGACGGCGACGATGCCGGCGAAGACCTCTTCGAGGAGGCGGCGCTGGATGCCGTTGGTGAAGAGGTATCCGAGGTTCGTCACGCCCACGAGGATTCCGACGGTCGCGAGCGACACGGTCGAGACCGACATGACGCGCAGGCCCGCGAGCACGACCGGACCCGACAGCGGGAGGTCGACCGCCCAGAATCTGCGGAACCCGCCGTACCCCATTGCGGTCGCGGCCTGTCGCACACCCGGATCGACGGAATCGAAACCGTCGGCTACCGAGCGCGTCTGGATCGCGATGGCGTAGATCGTGAGCCCCACGATGAGGTTGGTCTCGGTGCGGATGCCGTACCCGAGCGCGCTCGGCAGCAGCACGAGGAGGGCCAGAGACGGGATCGTGTACAGCAGACCGGTCAGGGTGATCACCCAGCCGCGCAGCAGCCGGTACCGCCAGGCCACCCAGCCCAAGGGCACCGACAGGACGAAACCGAGCACGATCGCGATGACGCTCTGACGGATGTGGTCGAGCGCGAGCGAGAAGATGAGGTCGAGGTTCGACCAGATCCACGACACTTCAGGAGCCGCCCTCGGCGTCGCGCCCGGCGGCGCCCTCGACCAGGGTCCCCTGGGTGCGCCCCTCGGAGTCGACGAGCACCGCCCCGCGGCTGGTGCGCTCGACGCGGAGGGCGCGCTTGCCCCGATCGACGCCGATGAAGCTCGCGACGAACTCGTCGGCGGGATCGCGGATGATCTCGCTGGGCGATCCGACCTGGAGCTTGGTGGCGCCCGCGGCGAGGATGACGACCTGGTCGCCGAGGAGGAAGGCCTCATCGACGTCGTGCGTGACGAACACGACGGTCTTGCCGAGATCGCGCTGCAGCCGCAGCAGCTCCTGCTGCAGCTCGGTCCGCACGATCGGGTCGACGGCGCCGAACGGCTCGTCCATCAGCAGGATGTTGGGGTCGGCCGCCAGACCGCGGGCGACGCCCACGCGCTGCTGCTGACCGCCCGAGAGTTGGCTCGGGTAACGGTCTGCCATCTTCGTGTCGAGACCGACGGTCTCCATCAGCTCGAGTGCCCGGCGCCGCGCCTCCCGCCGGCCCGTGCCGGTGAGCACCGGGACGGTGGCGATGTTGTCGGCGACGGTGAAGTGCGGAAGGAGACCGGAGTTCTGCATCACGTAGCCGATGCGCCGGCGCAGCTGCACCGGGGACCCGTCGGCGACGCTCTCGCCGTCGATCTCGATGGTGCCCGAGCTCGGGTCGACCATGCGGTTGATCATGCGCAGCAGGGTCGTCTTGCCGCATCCCGACGACCCCACGAAGACCGTGGTTTTGTGCGAGGGGATGACGAGCGAGAAATCCTGCACCGCGCGGGTGCCGTCGGGGAACTCCTTGCCGACGTCGCGGAACTCGATCACCGATTCAGCTCTCGATCACGACCGAGCGGTCGAACGCGACGTATCCGGAGAAGTCGGTTCCCACCCGCTCGATGGCCGTCGGGTAGGGGGTCGGATACGACCACGCCTTGTCTGAGGACCCGGCGACGTCGAAGTACTGCGCGTCGCCCTTCCAGGCGCAGGTGTACGCCGTGTCGCTCTCGGTCAGAACCCCCTCGGCGATGCTGCGCGGCGGAAAGTACCAGTTCCCCTCGATGCGGACGAGATCTCCTTCGTCGGCTTCAGCGATGATCGTGTCGCCCAGTCGTGCACGCATGGCGCCGCCCTCCGTTGTGGACTCTCACGGTAGCGCCCGCCGCCGACACCGGGCGTCGTGTTGCGTCATGTCGTGAAATGGACTAAAAAAGCGCCGATGCCGGACCGGCCGCGCCTCAGTACCAGATGCCCAGCCGCGGCGTCACCGGCGAACCGAGCACACGCGCGCAGGCCGCGGCATCCGACGCCGAGACCCGGCCGGCGCGGGCGAGGGCGACGACCGACACTCCGCCCAGGTACAGCGCCGACAACTCCACGATCGACAGCTCGAGCACGATCGCGTCCGAGGCATCCGTACGCGTCGCCGTCCGGGTGACCGTCGCCTCCCCGTCGCCGTCGACATCGAGGACGAAGTCGCCGTCCGCCAGCGCGAGCGGGTCCGTCACACGCAGAAACAGCCGGCCCGCCGCGCCGTACGTGCGGGCACCGAGCGCGGCCGGCACGTCGAGGATGCGCAGGTACTGATGGTCGGACACCGACACGGACGCCGCGCGCCAATCGCCGATCATCCAGAGCACCGGCTCGTCGGTCGCGCGCAGCTCGGCGTGGACGTGCGAGACGAGATCGAGCTCGAGCACGAACCGCCACAGCGCGGCGTAGGCGTCGTCGGTCTCGGCGAGGAGGACCGAGACCTTCGCGGTGCCGTGGACGATGTCGCCCTCGTGCGCCGATATCCGGTAGGTGAGGATGCCGCGCACCTCCCCCGCCACGTCGCAGTAGCGCACGCACCGCACGTCGCCGCCGTCCTTCGCGTCGGAATCGGTCCCGGTGAAGCGGTCGTCGTGTCCCGGCGGGAGGGCGATGTCGCCGGGCGTGTGCCGACGCACGCGTTCGTGCAGCGCGACGACGAGGTCGCGAGCGGCCGTCCGATCGACGAAGTCGACGCGACCCTCGGGTCGGGGACCGCTCCACCGGACCCGGCGGGTGTCGATGTCGAGGGTCGCCGCATCCGCGGCCGCCGCGAAGCCGTAGCGGCCGTAGAGCGTCGACTCGGTCACCGTGAGCATCGCGACCGGGCAGCCGGCGGCGGCGATCGTGCGCAGCTCGCCCTCGAGCAGCGCTCGCGCGATGCCCCGCCGGCGGTGGGTCTGCGCGACGGTGACCGCGCTGATCGCCCCGGCCGGCACCGCGCCGCCGGGTACCGTCAGCTCGCTCGGCCACGACGCCACCGTGCCCACGGCCACCGCGGGGAGCGCGCCGCCCGCGTCGTAGACGCCGGTCAGCCGGCGTGCGGCATTGCGGCGGCGGGCGGCGGCGAGCTGTTCGGGCGAGCTCTCCCCGTCCTGGAAGCCCCGCGCCACCGCGTGCAACCAGCCCTCGAAGGCATCGGAGTCGGCGGGGACCGTGCGGTACTCCAGCTCCCGAGCGGCCAGCGAGGCACGCGAGCGCCCGTCGACCTCTCGATCGAGCCAGGTCTGGTCGAAGGTCATCGGGTCACCACTTTCGCGCCCGTCACCGGGCCGTAGACATGGCGGGCACGGCGGCCCGCGGCGGACAGATCGTGCTCCAGGCGTCGCGCAGCCTCGACGTCCGCAGCGAGGAGGGCGACCGTCGGGCCGGAGCCCGAGACGAGGGCGGCCACGGCGCCGGCGGCGACACCTGCCGCGATCGTGGCCGAGAGGTCGGGGCGCAGCGCGCACGCGGCATCCTGCAGGTCGTTGCGCAGCGCGCCCGCGAGGAGCTCGGGCGATCCCGAGCGCAGCGCCTGCAGCACGACCGGGTCGACGTCGGGCACGGTGGGCTCGGGCGCGATGTCGGGACGGTTCCGCGCTCGCAACCGGTCGAGCTCGGTGTAGACGCCCGGGGTCGGGAGGCCACCGTCGTCGCTGACGACGACCCAGTCGAAACGCGCGCGTGCGAGCGCCGGACTCAGCCGGTCGCCCCGGCCCGTCCCGACCGCGCTGCCGCCCAGGAGGGCGAAGGGCACGTCGGCGCCCAATCGCGCGGCGAGCTCCTGCAGAGCGGGAGAGGTGAGCCCCGCGCCCCACAGCGCGTCGCACGCGACCAGCGCGGCCGCGGCGTCGGCGGAACCGCCGCCCATCCCCCCGGCGACGGGGACGGCCTTGCGGATGTCGAGGTGGACCCCGCCGAGGTAGCCGACCTCGCGTGCCACCAGGCGCGCCGCGCGCAGAGCGAGGTTGCGGTCGTCGGTCGGGACGCCGGGTACCGGCAGGCCGTCCTCACCCACCACGCGCACCGTGAAATCGTCGGCCGGAGTGGCGACGAGGTCCTCGAACAGCGACACCGCCTGGTAGACCGAGGCGACGTCGTGGTATCCGTCGGGCTGGACGGCCCCGACCTCGAGGAAGAGATTGATCTTGCCGGGGGCCCGGACACGCACGCGATCGGGGATCGCGCTCAGCGTCATGAGCCGTCCGACCCGGCCCAGAGCTCGCCGATCCGCCCGGCGATCTCGTCGATGCGACGCAGCTCGTCGTCATCGAAGTCCGGCCCGTCGAGGGCGGCGAGGTTCTCGTCGAGCTGCGCGGTGCGGGACGCGCCGATCAGCGCCGAGGCGACGACGGCGTCGCGCAGCGTCCACCGGATGGCGAGCTGGGCGAGGCTCTGCCCGCGATCGCGGGCGATGGCGGCGAGATCGCGCAGACCGGCGAGGGCCGACTCCGAGAGCCGCCCGTCACCCGGCAGCGAGAATCGCTGCATCGACCGGTCGGAGGTCCCGTCGTCGAGGTACCGCCCGGTGAGGAGGCCCTGCTGCAGCGGCATGAATCCGATCGCGCCCATACCGTCGGTGCGGAGCTGATCGGTCAGACCGCCCTCGATCCAGCGGTTGAGGATCGAATACGACGGCTGGTGGATCACCAACGGTGTGCCGAGGTCGCGGGCCACGGCGGCCGCGCGCGCCGTGCTCTCGGCGGAGTAGGAGGAGATGCCGACATAGAGCGCCTTACCCTGGCGCACCAGGGTGTCGAGGGCACCCACCGTCTCTTCGACGGGCGTCGTGTCGTCCTCGCGGTGCGAGTAGAAGATGTCGACGTAGTCGAGGTCCATCCGGCGCAGCGACTGCTCGGCACTCGCGATGAGGTACTTTCTCGACCCGTGGTTTCCGTAGGGGCCGTCCCACATGTCGTAGCCGGCCTTGGACGAGATGATCAGTTCGTCGCGGTACGGCGCGAAGTCCTCGCGCATCATGCGGCCGAAGTTCGTCTCGGCCGAACCGTAGGGAGGGCCGTAGTTGTTCGCGAGGTCGAAGTGCGTGATCCCGCGATCGAAAGCGTGGCGAAGCACCTCGCGCTGACGGTCGAAGGGGATGTTGTCGCCGAAGTTCCACCACAGCCCGAGCGAGATCGGCGGCAGGTAGAGACCCGACGTGCCCACCTGCCGGTAGGAGGTGCGCTCATACCTGTCGGCGGCGGCGGTATAGGGACGGTGGAGGTCTCCGCCGCGCGAGGCGGGGAAGCGGGGCGAGGCGGTCACGGTCCGAGCCTACCGATCCGGCGCCGACGCACCAGCCGGGAACAACGACGTCGTCGACGGCGTTGACTCTGGGGAGGCTTCCCGTGCCCTCGACTTCCGGCGAATCGACGCAGATCCGCACGATGCACGAGGAAACACCGTCGTAACGGAGAATGTCTACTCTGCCTACATCCCATTCCCGAGGAGGAACCCCTGGCCCTTTCCGCTCTGCCCCGACGCGAGAACCCCTGGATCGACCTGCCCGCACGTCGCGACGACGTCGTCCTCGACGAGGGCCTGCTGCGTCTCGTCCACGACGACGCGACGCCCGACGCCGCACGCCAGGCCGACCTGCTGCTGATCGCCGACGCCCTCGACGCGGCCGGCGTGCGTGCGTTGCTCATCCGCCACGATCTGCACACGCCCGCTCTCGCGATCGACCTCGCCGATGCGGAGCGGGCCGCTGCCGCGCTGCGCACGCTCGGCCAGGAGGAGCCGCTCTATCTCAAGGCCAAGGGCTCCGCTCCCGTCTTCGCCGCCGACGCGGTCATCCCCGCGTCCGTGCCGAACGCGCTGCGGGCCTACCGGCCGCGGGTCACGACGACCGGTGGCCGCCGCTACGACCACGAGTACGGCGTGCGCCTGGAGTTCTGGAGCTTCGGCGAGACGACGGTCGAGGCGCCGCAGGCCAACGCGCTGATGCGCCGCGTGACGCCCGCCCAGGACGTCCGGATCGTCACCGCGACGCGATGGGAGCGCGACTGGCAGACCGTCGCAGGAATGCTCGAGCCGCACCCGCGCGAGGTGACCGACGACATCGACATGGTCTTCTCCTGGGTCGACGGCTCGGCCAGCGAGTTCCAGCGGCAGCGCGCGGCCCAGCTGTCGGAGTACGTCGTGGGCGAGGGCGACGACGGGCCCGCTCGGTACCGGCACGTCGACGAGCTGCGCTACGCGCTGCGCAGTGTGCACATGTACGCGCCGTGGGTGCGTCGCATCTTCATCGCGACCGACTCCCCGGCACCGGCGTGGCTCGCCGACCACCCGAAGGTCACCATCGTTCGCAGCGACGAGTTCTTCGCCGACCCCTCGACGCTGCCCACCCACAACTCCCACGCCGTGGAGTCGCAACTCCACCGCATCGACGGGCTCGCCGAGCACTTCCTCTATTCGAACGACGACATGTTCTTCGGTCGCCCGGTCCACCCGGAACTGTTCTTCTCCCCCGGCGGCGTCTCCTCGTTCGTCGAATGCGACGTGCGGATCGGCTCGGGCGATCCCCGCCTCGAGCGGTCCGGACACGACAACGGCCTCCGAGTCAATCGCGCCTTGCTCCAGGAGCGGTTCGGCCGCGTCATCGTGCGCGACCTCGAGCACTGCGCCGCACCCTTGCGCCGCAGCGTCATGTCGGAGCTGGAGGAGACCTTCGCCGCTGACTTCGCCCGCACCGCGGCATCCCGGTTCCGCTCCGCCACCGACATCTCGGTGACGAACTCGCTGTACCACTACTACGCGATGTTCACCGGCCGGGCGATCCCGACCTCGGTGCCACGCACCCGCTACGTCCAGACCACGCTGGCACGGTCGCTCGCGGGCATGGAACGCCTCGCGAAGCGGCGCGACATCGACATGTTCTGCCTCAACGACGGTGGCGAGACCGAGGTGCCCGAGGAGATCCGGGTGGCTTCGCTGCGGGACGTCCTCGAGCGCATGTTCCCCATCCGGGCGCCGTGGGAGATCCCGCTAGTCAGCGAAGCACGTGTACGGGACGCGTCGGCGGTGCGCTCCGGCGTGAAGCGCTGACCGGAGCGATGCCCGCGGCGGCCAGCCGTCGCTGCGCCTCGCTCGCGTCGGTGTACTCGAGCGTGACCGGCGCCTCGACGGGCACGACCGAGTGCACGACGGTCTCGTCGTACACGTGCACGAAGTTGAACGACTGGGCGCCGTCCTGGGGCCGGGTGCCACCCACCGGCACCGTGAGGTCCTGCGCGTAACACGTCGACGAGGCGACCGAGACCGGGATGCCGGCGAAGGTCGCGAAGGTCGAGTAGTGGAGGTGCCCGGCGATGATGGCGCGCACGTCCGACCCGCGGAGCACCGCGGCGAGAGAGCTCTGCTCCCGAAGCTCGACGCTCGCGGCGAGCGGCAGAACGCTCGGGACCGGCGGGTGGTGCATCGCGAGGATCGTGCCGAGCGGCGCCGGCGTCGCGAGCACCTCGCGCAGCCACTCCAGCTGATGCGGCCGCACCTCTCCGTGGTGCGCACCCGGGACGCTCGTGTCGAGGGTGATGAGCCGGAGCCCGTCGATCTCGTCGACACGATCGGCCACCGCATCCGTCGGCCGCTCGCGCCAGAGCGTCTCTCGGAAGCCGGCGCGGTCGTCGTGGTTGCCCATGACCCAGAAGATCCGGGTTCCCAGGCGCTCGGCGAAGGGCTCGACCAGGTCGCGCAGCTCCGCATACGCGTCGTGCTCGCCGAGGTCGACGAGATCGCCCGTGAAGACGATGCCGTCGGGGCGGAGCGCAGCGGTCTCGATCGCATCGAGGGCACGACGCAGGTGCGCTGCCGCGTCGACGCGGTCGAATATCTGCGAGCCCGCGGCTCGGAGGTGGGTGTCGCTCAGGTGCAGCAGCACCCTCTCGGGTGCCGGGTACTCGGCGGTTCGCATCGTCTCTTCCAGGCCGGGTGATGCTCGCCGCGACGCTCGCGGCTCACCCACAATGTTACCGGGATGTTTCGTGTGGTTCCGATGACGCGCTGATGAGCGTTCAGTGAACGGATGCCGCCAGCCGCACGAAATCGTCGATCGTCAGCTGCTCTCCGCGCAGCGTCGGGTCGATGCCGACGGCTTCGAGCGCGGCGGACGAGGTTGCCGCCGTGCCCCCGAACAGCGGGGCGACGGCTTGGCGGAGCATCTTGCGTCGCTGCCCGAATGCCGCGTCGACGACCGAGAACGTGCGCCGACGGAGATCGTCGTCGCCCCGCGGCTCGGCGTCCCGCTCGAATCCCACGAGCACGCTGTCGACATTCGGCACCGGCCAGAACACCTGGCGCGAGACCGTGCCCGCCAGGCGCCAACGGCCATACCAGGCGGCCTTGACGCTCGGGGAGCCGTAGATCTTCGAACCGGGGGCGGCGGCCAGGCGCTCGCCCACCTCGGCCTGGACCATCACGACCCCGCGTTCGAGATCCGGGAAGGTCTCGAGGAAGTGCAGCAGCACCGGAACGCTGACGTTGTACGGCAGGTTGGCCACGAGCACCCGCGGATCGCCGGGAAGCTCGGTCACCCGCAGCGCATCGGCGTCGACGACCGCGAGCATGCCCGGCTCGACCCCGTGACGCTCGGCCGTGAGGGGAAGCCGCGCGGCCAGCCGATGGTCGATCTCGACGGCCGTCACGCTCGCCCCGGTCTCGAGGATCGCGAGGGTGAGCGAGCCGAGCCCGGGGCCGATCTCGACCACGCGCTCCCCCGCCTGCACCCGCGCGGCCTGCACGATCTTGCGGACGGTGTTGGCGTCGACGACGAAGTTCTGCCCGAGCTTCTTCGTCGGCGTGACATCGAGGTCGGCCGCGAGCGAGCGGATCTCGGAGGCGCCGAGCAGGGTCACAGGCATGAAAACCAGCCTAGTTGCGACGCGCCCTCCCGCCCCGCCTGCTCGGTCTCGATCAGGCCCGGGTCGCCGCGGCCGCGGCGCGGGCGGCAGCGGGAAGCGCGCGTACGATGCGCTCGAGCGCGGCGTCGTCGTGGGCGGCGGTGAGGAACCAGGCCTCGAAGGCCGACGGCGGCAGCGACACGCCCGCGTCGAGCATCGCGTGGAAGAACGCGGCGTACGCGGCCGTGTCCTGCGTCGTCGCCGTCTCGTAGTCGGGAACTCCCCCGGCGACCGAGGCGCCGAAGAAGACGCTGAACAGCGTGCCCGCGGTCTGGACGACGTGCGGCACGCCCGCCTCGTCCAGGGCCGCGGACGTCGCGGACGCGACCACGTCGGCGGCGTGGCCGATGCGGGCGTAGACGTCGGCATCGGCGAGCCGGAGCGTGGCGAGCCCTGCGGCGACGGCGACGGGGTTCCCCGAGAGCGTGCCGGCCTGGTACACGGGCCCCAGGGGCGCGAGGAGCTCCATGATCTCGGCGCGCCCCGCGATCGCGGCCACGGGCAGACCCCCGCCGACGACCTTGCCGAATGCCAGCAGGTCGGGGGCGACGTCCTCGCCCGCCTCGCGCAGCACGCCCCAGTAGCCCGAGGGACCGGAGCGGAACCCGGTGAGCACCTCGTCGCTGATCAGGAGGGAGCCGTGTCGACGCGTGAGCTCGCGCAGGAAACGCGTGAAGCCCGGTGCGGGGGGCACCACGCCCATGTTCGCCCCCGCGGCCTCGGTGATCACGGCGGCGATGCGGTCGCCGTGCTCGGCGAAGACCGCATCGAGTGCCGCCTGGTCGTTGTAGGGCACCACGAGTGTCTGCGCCGCGATGGCAGCGGGGACCCCCGCCGACCCGGGCAGTGCGAGAGTCGCCAGCCCCGAACCGGCCTGAGCCAGCAGTCCGTCGGAGTGACCGTGGTAATGGCCGGAGAACTTCACCAGCAGGTCGCGCCCGGTCGCGCCGCGCGCGAGCCGGATCGCCGTCATGGTCGCCTCCGTGCCGGTCGAGACGAGCCGGATGCGTTCGGCGATGGGCACCCGTCGGCGGATCTCCTCGGCCAGCTCGGTCTCGGCCGGCGTGGACGCACCGAACGACAGGCCCCGCCCCGCGGCCTCGACGACGGCCGCGATCACCTCGGGGTGCGCGTGTCCGACGAGGGCGGGCCCCCAGCTGGCGACGAGGTCGACGTAGTCGCGGCCTTCGGCGTCGGTGACCAGCGGCCCGGCCGCCGACACGAAGAAGCGGGGCGTGCCGCCTACGGAGCCGAACGCCCGGACGGGCGAGTTCACCCCGCCGGGGATGACGGCGCGTGCCCGCTCGAACAGGTCGTCGTTGCGCGTCATGCGAGGTCCTTTCCGGAGCGGAGCCAGCCCGCCACTTCGCGTGCCCAGTATGTGAGGATGACGTCGGCACCGGCACGGCGGATGCCGATCAGCGACTCGCCGATCGCACGGTCCCGGTCGATCGCACCTGCGCGCGCGGCGAGCTCGATCATCGCGTACTCCCCCGACACCTGGTACGCCCACACCGGCACCGTCGCCGCGTCCGCGACGCGGGCGAGCACGTCGAGGTAGGGACCGGCGGGCTTGACCATGACGTAGTCGGCGCCCTCCGCGATGTCCTGCATCGCCTCGGCGACGCCCTCGCGCCCGTTGGCGGGGTCGAGCTGATAGGTGCGGCGGTCGCCCTGCAGGGTGGATTCGACGGCGTCGCGGAAGGGGCCGTAGAAGGCCGAGGCGTACTTCGCGGAGTAGGCGAGCAGCGCGACATCGCTGTGCCCGGCGGCGTCGAGAGCCGCGCGGATCACCGCGACCTGGCCGTCCATCATCCCCGACAGGCCGAGCACCTCGGCGCCGGCGCGCGCCTGGGCCACCGCCATGCGGGCGTACACCTCGAGCGTGGCGTCGTTGTCGACCGAGCCGTCGGCGGCGAGCAGGCCGCAGTGTCCGTGGTCGGTGAACTCGTCGAGGCAGAGATCCGCCTGCACCGTGATCGCGCCGCGCGCGGCATCCCGAGCGACGCGGATCGCACGGTTCAGGATGCCGTCCTCGGCGACCGCGCCCGAGCCCTGGGCGTCGCGCACCGCGGGCACACCGAACAGCATGATGCCGCCGACGCCGGCCTCGGCCGCGTCGCTGACGACCGTCGCGATGTCGGCGAGCGGATGCTGCATCACCCCGGGCATGCTCGCGATCGGCTGTGCCGCGTCGATGCCCTCCTTGACGAAGACGGGGAGCACGAGCTGCGCTGCGTCGAGGTGGTGCTCGGTCGAGAGGCGGCGCATCGCGGGAGTTCGGCGCGTGCGGCGCAGGCGGCGCTCGGGGAAGGTGCTCATGAGGGATCCTCTGCGGTTCGCGCGTCGAGCTCTGCCAGAAGGGCGTCGACGCTCTGCGAGTGGGCGGTGTGATGGACGGTGTAGCCGAGCTTCTCGGCATCCCGGGTCGTCCCCGGGCCGATCGAGGCGATGAAGACCTCGGGGCCGGGCACGCCGACCTGCCGGCGCAGCTCGCGCCCGACGCTCAGAGAGGTCAGCAGCACGGTGTCGATCGTGCCGGTGCGGACATCGGAGACGACGGCCGGATCGAGATCGACGCCCACGGTGCGATACGCGATGCAGACGTCCACCTCGTAGCCCTGGAGTTCGAGCTCGTCGCTGATGACGGCCATCGCGAGGTCGGAGCGCAGGACCAGGCAGCGGCCGGTCGAGCGGGGAGATCTGCCCGCGCACCACTGAGCGATCATGTTCGTCGCCGACGACGTGCCGACGGGGACGAACTCGACCTCGAACCCGGCATCGGCCACCGCCCTCGCCGTGGGTCGTCCGACGGCGGCGATGCGGGTGCCCACCGGGATGGTCGCCCCCGCGGCGACGAGCTGCTCGACGGTGGCGGCACTGGTGATGAACACCCACGCGTACTCCCCCGCCGCGAGCCGGGCGAAGGCGGCGTCACGGGCGGCGACGTCGCGCGGCGGGCGCGATTCGATGAGCGGTGCGACGACGCCGGTCGCGCCGCGTCGCTCGATCTCGGCGCGAACCCGGTCACCCCATGCACCGCCGCGCGGGATGAGGACGCGGCGCCCCCGCAGCGCGCCGGTCATCGGCTGGTCCCCGGCAGATCGGCGAAGTCGGCGGCACCGCCGTCCAGCAGCTCGGCGACGACCTCGGCGGCGATGCTCTCGCGCTGGTCGGGCGACGCGAGGTCCGCGTGCAGCGCGCGCGCGGCGCGCACGGTGCGCGCCCCCGCGGGGCCGTAGACCTCGGCGAGGAAGACCGTCTCGTCGCCCAGACCCGTCGCCGAGATCCCCACCGGGGCTGCGCAGCCCGCCTCGAGCCGTCGCAGCACGGCGCGCTCGAGGAGAGCCCGCGCCGCGGACTGGGCGTCGTCGATCAGGCTCACGGCGCGTCCGATCGCACCGTCGCGGTCCGCGGTGCGGATCTCGACGGCCAGCGCTCCCTGTCCGGCCGAGGTCGGCCAGGCGTCGAGGGCGAACGTCTCGCCGATCACACTGTCACGACCGATGCGTCGCAGTCCGGCCTCGGCGAGCACGACGGCGTCGTACTCTCCGTCGCGGACCTTGCGCAGCCGCGTATCGACGTTTCCGCGGATGTCGCGCACCTGCAGGTCGGGTCGGCGGCGCAGCACCTGGGCGACACGACGCGGTGACCCCGTGCCGACGACGGCGCCGGCGGGCAGGGCATCCAGCGTCGTCGCCGCGTCGGGACCGCAGAGGACGTCGCGCTGCGGCGCGCGCGACGGGACGGCCGCGATCTCGAGCCCCGCGTACGGAGCCGTGGGCAGATCCTTCATCGAGTGGACGACGAGGTCGCAGTCCCCGCGCAGCAGCGCCTCGCGCAGCGCCGTGGCGAACACGCCCGTCCCGCCCATCTGCGCGAGCGATCCGGTCAGCACGTCGCCGTCGGTCGTGATCTCGACCAGACGGACCGGGATGCCGGTGGACGCCGTGATCGCATCGGCGACGTGCTGCGACTGGGTGGTGGCGAGCAGACTCGCCCGCGTGCCCAGCCGCAGCGCCGGAGCCTCGGTCACGGCGCCACCCCCGCGAGCGCCGGCTGGAAGCCGAGACGCTTGTTCTCGCAGCAGCCGGGGCGGCACACGTCGTACCAGGGCCCCAGCGCGGTCACGGCGGGTCGCTCGTCGACGGGGGTCGCGTCGAGCCTCTCCTGCACGAGGTCGACCAGCCCGCTCACGTAGGCGGGGTGGGTGCTGGGCGAGGCCGTGCGGACTGCGAACAGGCCGTGCTCCTCGGCGGTCTCCATCGCCTCGGTGTCGAGGTCCCAGAGCACCTCCATGTGGTCGCTGACGAAGCCGAGCGGGACGATCAGGATGGCCCTGCGCCCGGCGGCCGGCAGCTCGGCGATCGCATCGTTGATGTCGGGCTCGAGCCAGGGCACCTGGGGCGGACCGGATCGGCTCTGGAACACCAGCTGCCACGGGCTGGTCGTGCCGAGCTCGGCGACGATCGCCTCGGCGACGGCCGTGTGCTGCGCGACGTAGGCGCCGCCGGGCCCGAAGCCGCGCTCGGGCGGACCGGAGCGGTCGGCGTCGGAGTTGGGGATCGAGTGCGTCGAGAAGAGGATCTCGACCTCGTCCGGTGCGATGCCGCGCTCGGCGACCGCCGCGAGCCCGTCGCGCAGCCCCTCGACGAACGGCGCCACGAAGCCCGGGTGGTCGAAGAACTGCCGGACCTTGTCGATCTGGATCTCGGCACCGAGCCCGGTGGCCTCCATCGCGTCGGCCAGATCCTCGCGGTACTGCCGGCACGAGGAGTACGAGCTGTAGGCGCTGGTCGCCACCGCGATCACCCGACGGTGACCGTCGGCGTGGAGCGCGCGCAACGCATCGTCGACGTAGGGCATCCAGTTGCGATTGCCCCAGTACACCGGCAGGTCGAGCCCGCGCGCCGCGATCTCGGCTTCGAGGGCGTCCTTGAGCTCGCGGTTGTGCTGGTTGATCGGCGACACGCCGCCGAAGTGGCGGTAGTGGTGGGCGACCTCTTCGAGTCGCTCGTCGGGGATGCCGCGGCCCGCCGTGACGTTCCGGAGGAAGGGCAGCACGTCGTCCTGGCCCTCGGGTCCGCCGAAGCCGAGCAGGAGGAGCGCGTCGTAAGTCGTGGGCTCGCTCACGTGGGGCGCACCGCTGCACGCCGCGGGACTGGCCGCGGGGACGGCGCATCCCGGCGCACAGGCCGGAGCGCTGGTGGCGCGGGGAGGCTTCGGGCGGAACTCGTTCTCGCTCATCAGGACAGCACCTCCGCGAGCTCGGCGATCTCGACACGCCGGCCGGTGTAGAACGGAACCTCTTCGCGCACGTGGCGCCGCGCATCGGTGGCGCGCAGGTCGCGCATCAGATCGACCAGGCTGATCAGCTCGTCGCTCTCGAGGGGCAGCAGCCACTCGTAGTCGCTCAGCGCGAAGGTCGACACGGTGTTGGCGATGACGTCCGTGAAGACCGCGCCACGGCGACCGTGCTGCGCGAGCATGGCGGATCGCTCGTCCTCGGGAAGCAGGTACCACTCGTAGCTGCGCACGAACGGATAGAGGCACAGCCAGTCGCGTGCATGCTCGCCGCGCAGGTATCCCGGCACGTGACGTTTGTTGAACTCCGCCTCGCGGTGCACGCCCATCGCACTCCATTCGAGCTCGAACGCCGCCAGTGCAGCCGTGCGGCGCAGAGCGCGCAGCGCCCGCTGCAAGGCGGCCGGGTCGTCGGCGGATCCGGGAGCGGTGTGCAGCCACACCATCAGGTCGGCTCCGCCGCGCATGCCCGTCACGTCGTACAGGCCCCGCACGGTCACCCCGGCGGCGGGCAGGTCGGCGACGACGCGCTCGATCTCGGCGAGGTCGGGCTCGGTCGGTGCCTGTGGGCGCGGACGAGGACCGGCGAGGATCGCGAAGAGGGTGTAACCGAGCGGGATCTGTTCGGTCATCGGGGCTCCTTTCGGACGGCGGGGACGGAGAAGAGCTGCTGCGCGAGGGCGCGGGCGTGCGGGATCACGGAGGCGAGGCCCGTGCCGGCGGCGACCGCGCCGGTGACGTGGATGCCGCGGACGGCGGCATCCATCACCGCGCGCGTCCAGTCGTCGGACTCCGCCGGCACCACCGCGTCGCGCCAGCGGGTGGTGATGATCTCGCCGATGTCGCCACGGTCGATGCGGACACCGGTCAGCTGCGTGATCTCGCGGGCGACGGCGGCGGCGGAGTCGAGACCCGCAGTGTCGTCGGCGCGGGCCGAGAGGCGCACCACGTGCGTGTCGGCGGCGAGGGCGGCACGGGCCCACGCCCACTTCGCATCGATGTGGGTCATCGCCTTGGCCGCGGTCCGGGCGCCGGGTGCCACGATGACACCCGACCCGACCGGCTCGGCCGAGAGCCCGACGGAGGTCACGGCGGCGGTCAGCAGCCGGACGGCCGGCTGGATCGGCGCGGAAGCGGCGTCGTCGATCGCCGCGGGCGTCATCCCGAGCAGCTGCGCCGCCGCGCGCGGTCCGGTGGCGACCACGACGCCGCGGGATCGCAGCGTCGCGTCGTCGAGCTCGACGGCCACGCCGCCGGCGCCGGCACTGAGCGCGCGGACGGTGCGGCTCGTGCGGATGTCGGCTCCGCGCGAGCGCGCCTGCGCAGCCACGGCTTCGGCGAGCCGCCACATGCCGCCGGCGATGCCGCCCACCGCCGTACCGCCCGGGGCGTCCGGCGCGACCTCGGCGGCGGCAGCGAGCAGCGACCCGGTGCGCTCGAACGCCGTCCACATCTTGGGGTGCAGTCGCGGCAGCGGCACCGCGGCGGCGGGCTGGGAGTAGATGCTGCGGCAGAGCGGATCGACGAGACCGTCGAGGAGGCCGGCACCCAGACGCTCCTCGACGACGTCGGCGAGCGACGCGGTCGGGTCGAGCGGTGTTCCGCCGACCTCGGCGGCGGCGCGCTGCGCGGCCCGCTCGCCGATGATCGCCACGACGTCGGCGGCGAGCGGATCGGCGGGAATGCCGATGACCGTGCGGCGCGGGAGCGGCAATCGGCTCCACCGTCCGCCCGCACGCGGCGACACCAGGTGCGCCGGCCCCGAACGGGGCGTCACGATCTCGAGCGGGAGGTCGAAGTCGGCGATCAGACGCGGCACGGCATCGGTGCGCTTGGCGAACGACTCCGCACCGAGATCGATGTCGATGCCGGCGAGGCGGCCGCGTCGCAGCATGCCACCGACGCGGTCGTCGGATTCGAGCACGACGACACCGGCGCCCGCGGTGGCGGCTTCGAGGGCCACGACGAGACCCGCGATGCCGCCGCCCACGACGACGAGGTCGACGTCGGACCTCATGCCGCTCGCCAGTCGTGCACGGTGCGCACGACGGAGCTGATCGCGTCGGGATCGGCTTCCATCGGCACGCCGTGACCGAGGTTGAACACGTGTGCGCGCGCCGCGCGTCCGGCCGTGAGGATGCGACCGATCGCGGCGTCGCGCACCGGCGCGGGCGCGAACAACAACGCGGGGTCGAGGTTGCCCTGCAGCGTCAGATCCGTACCGACCCGGCGCGCGGCCTCGTCGAGCGGCACGCGGTAGTCGACGCCGAGCGCATCGATGCCGATCGAGGCCATGTCGGCGAGGATCTCGCCCGTGCCGACGCCGAAGTGCACGAGCGGGATGTGGTCGATGCCCGCACCGGCGGGCACGGGGAGCGCGCGCACGGCCTCGAACGACGCCGCGGAGGCCGGGAGCGCTGCGGACCGGTAGTCCTCGGGAGGCAGTCCCCCCGCCCACGAGTCGAAGAGCTGCGCCGCGCTGGCGCCCGACGCGATCTGCAGCGCGAGGAACTCCCCGGTCACCCGGGCGAGCCACTCGGTGAGCGCGGCCCACGCGGCGGGATCTTCGTGGATGAGGCGTCGCGCAGCCATATGGTCCTTCGACGGGCCGCCCTCCACCAGGTACGCCGCGAGAGTGAACGGAGCGCCGGCGAAACCGATGAGCGGCAACGGCTCGCCGCGCGTCTCGGACTCCTCGGCGAGCATGCCGGTGGTCAGCTCCACCGCGCGGGCGATCGCCCCGCCGCGCTCGCGCACGAGGGCGGGATCGATCTCGACGGCGCGGGCGATGTCGGCGCCGGTGCGCAGCGGCTTCGAGAAGACCGGACCGCGTCCGGCCGCGATCTCGACGTCGATCCCGAGGATCGCGAGCGGCACGATGATGTCGCTGAAGAAGATGGCGGCGTCCACACCGTGGCGGCGAACCGGCTGGAGGGTGATCTCACTCGCCAGCTCGGGGGTGAGGCATGCATCGAGCATGGTGCCCTGCGAGCGCAGAGCCCGGTACTCGGGCAGCGACCTGCCCGCCTGCCGCATGAACCAGACGGGGGTCTTCTCGACGCGTTCGCCGAGCAGGGTGCGCACGAGACGGCTCGAGCCGGTCGCATGCGCGATGAGAGGGTGGGCGGATGCCGGAATGATGATCTCCTCGAATGAGTTAATCGATATACTAGTCACGATCTCAGGGGGTTCTTCCGCACGTGCTCGTCGCTCTCACCGCGCATCAGCGCTCTACGCCACTCGCTTCTCTGGAGCGACTCTCCGTCATCGGAGACGACGTCGGCACCCGGTTGACACAGGCCCACGAAGCCATCCAGGGGGCCGTCGTCCTCGCGACCTGCAACCGGTTCGAGGCGTACTTCGACCTCCGCGACGATGTCGATTTCCCCTCGACCATCCCCGCGATGGATGCCGCGATGGAGGAGATCGCCAAGCTCAGCGAGCTGCCGTACCGCACCGTGCGTGAAACCGTCGACTTCGAACACGGCAACCGTGTCGCCCACCATCTGTTCTCCGTCGCATCGGGCCTCGACTCCGTCGCCGTCGGCGAGGACGAGATCGCCGGCCAGGTACGCCGGGCCCTCGACGACGCGCGACGTGGCGGGCTGACCACCGCCCCGCTCGAGCACCTCTTCCAGCGGGCGACCGAGACCTCTCGCGCGGTGAAGAACAGCACGCGGATCGGCGAGTCGGGCCGCTCGCTCGTGCGCCTCGCACTCGAGCTCGCCTCGTCTCGGGTCGCCGACTGGTCGCGAGCCCGCGTGCTGCTGGTGGGCACCGGCCGTTACGCCGCGGCATCCCTCGCCGCGCTCCGCGACAAGGGTGCCACCGATGTCCGCGTGCACTCCCGATCGGGGCGCAGCCGCTTCGCGCAGCGGGAGCATCTCGTGGCCGTCGATGCCGAGCACTACGCCGAGGAGGCGGCCGCGGCGGATGTCATCGTCACCTGCACCACGACGACCGACACGTACGCGCTGACCGCCTCCGAGCACGCCGCACGTCGGGCCGGGGCCGAGCGCACCCAGCTGATCATCGACCTCGGTCTGCCGCGGAACGTCGACCCGGCGATGCGGGGCGTGCCCGACGTCGAGCTGCTCGACCTCGAGACCATCCGCGTCCACGCCCCGATCGACGAGTTCGCCACGCTCGGCGAGGCCCGTGAGATCGTCGCCGGCGCAGCCGCACGGCACGCCGCCGCCCGCCGCGTGCACGAGGTCGCCCCCTCGGTCGTCGCGATGCGCGGCTACATCACCGGCATCCTCGACGACGAGATCGACCGCGCGCGGCTGCGCGGCGAGTCACCGCAGGTCGAGGCCGCGCTCCGGCACTTCTCGGGTGTGCTGCTGCACCGGCTCATCGCCCAGGGCCACACGCTCGCCTCCTCCGGGTCGGGCGCGGCCTGGTCGGACGCCGTGCGCACGGTCTTTCCCGAGGCTGCGGGAGCCGAGCCGTCATGAGCCGACAGGTGACCCTGAAGGACATCGCGCTGCGCGCGGGTGTCTCCACGGCCGCCATCAGCCAGGCTCTGAACGATCGCGGGAGCCTGCGCCCCGAGACGCGCGAGCGCATCAAGTCGATCGCCGCCGAGCTCGGGTACCAGCCCAACAAGTACGCCGCCGCGCTGCGCAGCGGACGCACGATGTCGGTGGGCTTCGTCGTGCCCGAGGGCGCGGAGCTCGACCTGTCCAAGCGCGGCGCGCTGCATCGCAGCAGGCACATCGGCGCGCTCGTGCGAGCCGCAGCCGAACAGGGGTTCACCGTCACGATGCTCCCCGCCGCACGCCCGGATCTCCTGCGCGGGGCACAGATCGACGTGGTGTACTTCGCCGAGGTCGCCGCCGACGACCTGCTCCTGCGCGAGGCCGTCGGCCGCGGCATCCCGGTCGCGACGAACGATCTCTACGTCGACACGGACCTGTCCATCACGGTGCGGACCGGATACGACGAGGCCGTGCGTGCCGCTCTCGCACTGCTCGAGGCGGGCGGCGCGACCCGGATCGGCTTCCTCGTGGACGACGCCGGCTCGCCGCGCGACGAGATCGGCGAGACAGCGTACCGGGCGTGGAGCACGGTACGCGGCCGGACGCCCCTGGTGGCCCACGTCGATGCCGAGCACGGCTCGCTCCCCCGCCGGGTGGGCGAGCTGCGTGCCGCGGGCGCGGACGCGATCTTCTCGTTCGCCGAGGAGGGCCCGGCGATCTACCTCCAGCTCGAGGAGATGGACTTCGTCATCCCCCGCGACATGCAGTTCGTCGCGCTGTGCACCACCGACTGCGCGATCAATACCCGCCTGGGTGTGACCCACGTGTGCGTTCACCCCGAGCTGGCGCCCGCCGCGATGTTCCAGGCGCTGAGCACCGTGCGGGATGCGACCTCGCCGGATGTGGTCGATCTGCCGTGGGAGATCGTCCGCGGCTCGTCCACCCGCTGACCGGCGCCGTTCAGAACGGGCCGTAGACCTCGAGGGTGTTGGCGGCGACCTGCGCCGCGAGCTCGTCGACGTCCACGTTCAGCTCCTCGGCCATGAAGCGCAGGGTCACCGGGATCAGGTACGGCGCGTTCGGCCGGCCGCGATGCGGGGTGGGCGTGAGGAACGGCGCGTCCGTCTCGACGAGGATGCGCTCACGCGGAGTGACCGCGAGCGCGTCGCGCAGGTTCTGGGCGTTCTTGAAGGTGACGTTGCCGGCGAAGCTCGACCAGTACCCGCGGTCTGCGGCGATGCGCGCCATGTCGGCGTCGCCCGAGAAGCAGTGGAACACGGTGCGCTCGGGGGCGCCGACCCGCTGCAGCGTCTCGAGCACCGCGTCGTGGGCGTCGCGATCGTGGATCTGCATGGCGACCCCGTGCTTCTTCGCGAGCGCGATATGGGCCTCGAAGCTCGCGAACTGCGCGGGCAGGCCGTCCTCGCCGGTGCGGAAGAAGTCCAGTCCGGTCTCGCCGATCGCGCGCACACGAGGCTGGGCGGCGAGCTCGTCGATCACGCCGAGCGCCTCGTCGAGCCGGCCCGCGGCGGCGTACACGGGAGCCTCGTTCGGATGGACGGCCACGGCCGCCAGCACGCGCGGATCGGAGGCCGCGGCCCACGCCGACCATCGGGACGACTCGATGTCGCCGCCGGCCTGCACCACACCGGCCACACCCACGGATGCCGCGAGGTCGAGCTGTTCCCCGAGGGAGCGCGGCTCGTCGCCGTCCTCGATCTCGAGATGGGTGTGGTTGTCGTAGACCGGCACCGTCAGCGGTTCCGGGGGCGCCGGCCAGCGCACATCGCGCGCCGCCTGCGAGCGCTGCCGCACGTACTGCGAGACGTCGTCGGTCGGCTCAACGCGCAGTGACGGTGTCGCACGCCCCCGATCCGCGTTCTCCGGCGAGTCGACCATCGGTCAGGCGGTCTGCTCGACGCGCGGGAACAGCGGCGCGAGGCCGTTGACGCTCGTGCCGGCGGGGAGCACACCCCATGCGCCGGCCTCGCGGAGCAGCTGGTCCTCGAGGCGGGCGTCGATACCGAGCGCCGTCCACAGCTTCGCCGTCGACTCCGGCATCACGGGCGACAGCAGCACGGCCAGAGCGCGCAGCCCTTCGCCGGCGGTGTAGAGCACCGTGCCCAGGCGTGCGCGCTGCGAGGCGTCCTTGGCGAGAGCCCACGGCTCGTTCTCGGTGATGTAGCCGTTGAGGGCGTCGACGATCGTCCAGATCGCGGCGATCGCCTCGTCGGGCCGGAACCGCTCCATGGCCGTGTCGGCCGCGTGCGCGGCCTCCGACACCACGCGCTGGATCTCGAGGTCCGTCGCCGCGTATTCTGCCGGCGACGGGACGACACCCTCGAAGTAGCGCTCGATCATGGCGATCGTGCGCGAGGCGAGGTTGCCGAAGCCGTTCGCGAGCTCCGCCTGGTACCGCGCCGACAGGTCCTCCCAGGAGAACGAGCCGTCCTGTCCGAAGGCGATGGCCGAGAGGAAGTAGAACCGGTAGGCGTCGGAGCCGAAGACGTCGGTGATCTCGGTCGGCGCGATGCCGGTGAGCTTGGACTTCGACATCTTCTCGCCGCCCACGAGCAGCCAGCCGTGTGCGAAGACGCCGCGCGGCACGTCGAGCCCGGCGGCCATCAGCATGGCGGGCCAGATCACCGCGTGGAAACGCAGGATGTCCTTACCCACCACGTGGAACGCGGGCCACCGACGGTCGAACTGTTCGGGGTCGGTGCCGTAGCCGATCGCCGTGGCGTAGTTCAGCAGCGCGTCGACCCACACGTAGATCACGTGCGAGGGGTCCCACGGCACCGTGATGCCCCAGTCGAACGCCGAGCGCGAGATCGAGAGGTCCTTCAGGCCCGATCGCACGAAGGACACGACCTCGTTCCGCGCCGACTCCGGCCGCACGAAGTCGGGAACGGTCCGGTAGAGCTCGAGCAGGCGATCCTGGAACTCGCTCAGCTTGAAGAAGTAGTTCTTCTCCTGCAGCAGCTCGAGCGGCTTCGAGTGGATGGCGCACACCTTGAGACCCTCGAAGGCACCGGTGCCGGCGACGATCTCGGCCTCGGGCTTGAACTCCTCGCATCCGACGCAGTACAGCGCCGCGTACTCGCCCGCGTAGATGTAGCCGCGGTCGAACAGGGTCTGCACGAAGACCTTGACGCGCTCCTCGTGGCGTTCCTGGGTCGTGCGGATGAAGTCGTCGTTGGCCACGTCGAGGGTGCGCAGCAACGGGAACCACGACTCCTCGACGAGCTTGTCTACCCACTCCTGGGGGGTGACGTCGTTCGCCGCCGCCGCGCGGAGCATCTTCTGACCGTGCTCGTCGGTGCCGGTGAGCATCCAGGTGTCGTCTCCGGCCTGCCGATGCCAGCGCGCGAGCGTGTCGACGGCGACCGTGGTGTAGCCGTGCCCGATGTGCGGCAGATCGCTCGGATAGTAGATCGGCGTGGTGATGTAGAAACTGCGCCCGTTGCTCACCCCGAGATTCTAGTTCGCGGCGGCGGCGGCCCGGAGCCGTGTGTCGGGCCGGAGCGCGCTCAGGCGGTCTCGCGCACGACCAGGGTCGTCGGCAGCACGAGCGGATCCGGATCGCCCCCCGCGATGACCTGCAGCACCATGTCGACCATCGCCGAGCTGATCTCGGCCCAGGGCTGGCGCATCGTCGTCAGCGGCGGATCGTGGGTCACGGCGAGGCCGGAGTCGTCGAAGCCGGCCACCGCGATGTCGTGGGGCACGCGGCGCCCGCTGCGGCGGATGGCGGCGATCGCGCCGACGGCCATGACATCGGATGCCGCGAAGACGGCCTCGATGTCGGGGGCGCGCTCGAGGAGGCGGGTCATGGCCGCGGTTCCGGCGTCGCTGGAGTAGACGTCCTGCTCCACCAGCGCGGGATCGAACAGCTCGCCCATCTCGTCGCGGAAGCCCTCGAGCCGGTAGCGGCCCCCCGGCGTGTCGTCGGGCCCGGTGATCACGGCGATGCGCCGGTGTCCCTGCGCGAGCAGATGACGGGTCATCACGCGCGCCGACTCCTGCTCGTCGACCGAGACGGTCGGGACGCGGGCGCGGTCGCCGAGCGGAACGCCGGTGCACACGGTGGGGACGCCGGCGGCGATCAGGGAGGCCAGGAGCGGGTTCGACTCGTGCGACGAGATCAGCAGCACGCCGTCCACGTGCCCGGCCCGCACGTAGCGTTCGACGTTCGCCCGCTCGGCGGCGGTGTCGGCGATCATGAGCACCAGGGTCATCGACCGCTGCGCGAGCGCCTCGGTAGCCCCCCGCAGCAGCAGCGCGAAGGTCGGGTCGGCGAAGAGCAGGTGCTGCGGCTCGGTCAGCAGGAACGCCAGCGAGTTCGACCTGCCGGTGGCCAGGCTCCGCGCCGCGTGGTTGGCGGTGTACCCCGTCTCGCGGATCGCCCGGTCCACCGCCTCGCGAGCCTCGGGTGAGACCCAGTGTCCGCCGTTGATCACGCGCGACACCGTGCCGTGCGAGACACCGGCCGCCGCCGCGACGTCGCGGATGGTCGGTTTGCGCGACGCGCCGGTGGTGCCGTTCACGTCGGCGAGCATACTCCGGCCGGGGCCGTGCGCCCGGACGCGCGCCCGCAGCGCGCCTGCACAGCTGGGACCGGTCACAGTTCGGTAACGACAACGGTCACGTCGCCACTCCTCGCCTACTCTGGGACCATAACCTGTGACCGGTCACAGTTCGACCGGGCACCTTCACGAGACACGAGGACGCGTTTCATGCCTGCGAGCGTTTGGCCGGCCATCGACGGGATCGCCTACGGCGGCGACTACAACCCGGAGCAGTGGCCCCGCGAGGTCTGGCGCGAAGACGTCCGCCTCATGCGCGAGGCCGGCGTCAACCTCGTCAGCGTCGGCATCTTCTCCTGGGCGCTCATCGAGGTCCGCGAGGGCGAGTTCGACTTCGAGTGGCTCGACGAGATCATCGACCTCCTGCACGAGAACGGCATCGCCGTCGACCTCGGGACCCCGACCGCCTCTCCCCCCGCCTGGTTCTTCGCGAACCACCCCGACGCTCGCGCGGTCGACCGCGACGGCGTCGTCATGGGGTTCGGCTCGCGCGGCATGGCCTCGCACTCCGCACCCGCGTACCGCGAGGCGGCCGTCCGCATCGCGAGCACGCTGGCCGAGCGGTACGCCGAGCACCCGGCCGTGGTGATGTGGCACGTGCACAACGAGTACGGCGTCCCGGTGGGCGAGGACTACTCGCCCCACGCCGTCCGCGCCTGGCGCACCTGGCTGCAGGAGAAGTACGGCGCTCTCGACGCCCTGAACGCCGCCTGGGGCACCGCCTTCTGGGGTCAGCACTACACCGACTGGGAGCACATCGGCGCTCCCGCCACGGCCCCCTCGGTCATCAACCCCGCTCAGCGTCTGGACTTCGCGCGGTTCACCGACGCGCAGCTGCGCTCCTGCTTCGTCGCCGAGCGCGACGCGATCCGGCGGTTCTCGTCGCTCCCCGTGACCACCAACTTCATGGCCAACCAGCATCACGGCGTCGATCTGTGGTCGTGGGCACGCGAGGTCGACATCGTCTCGGACGACCACTACCTCTGGGCGGCGGACGAGGAGGGCGAGATCGGCCTGGCCATCGCCGCCGACCTCTCCCGGTCGGTCGGCGGCGGCAAGCCGTGGATCCTCATGGAGCACTCCACCTCGGCCGTGAACTGGCAGCCGCGCAACGTCGCCAAGCGGCCCGGAGAGATGGCCCGCAACTCGCTGTCGCATCTCGGTCGCGGAGCCGACGGCATCCTCTTCTTCCAGTGGCGCGCCGGACGCTCGGGCGCCGAGAAGTTCCACTCGGCGATGCTCCCGCACGCCGGCACGTCCTCGCGCGTCTTCCGCGAGGTCGTCGACCTCGGCGCCCGCCTCGGCAAGCTCACCGAGATGCGCGGGTCGCGGGTGCACGCCGACGTCGCGATCCTGTGGGATTTCGAGTCGTTCTGGGCACAGGACCTCGAGTGGCGTCCGTCCGAGGACGTCTCGCACGACGAGCGCATCCGGGCCTTCTACGAGGTGCTCTGGCGCGACAACATCGCCGTCGACTTCGCGCTGCCCGGCCATGACCTCTCGTCGTACAAGCTGGTCATCGCCCCCGCGCAGTATCTGCTGCGCCAGGCCGACGCCGACAACCTCAACGCGTACGTCGAGGCGGGCGGCACCCTCGTGGTGTCGTTCTTCTCGGCGGTCGTCGACGAGAACGACGCCGTGCATCCCGGTGGTTTCGCGGCGCCGCTCGAGCCCGCCCTCGGTATCCGCGTCGAGGAGCACCTGCCACTGCGTGCCGGCATTTCGACCACGATCACGCTGGGCGACGACACATTCGCGGCCGACATCTGGCACGAGCACCTCGTGGTCACCGGCGCCGAGACGGTGGCGACCTACCTCGACGGACCGGGGGCCGGCCAGCCCGCGATCACCCGCCGGCGACACGGCGCCGGAACCGGCTGGTACATCAGCACCCGACCGGATGCCGCCGCATTGCGCGCGGTGATGAGCCAGGTCTACGTCGAAGCGGGCCTCGCACCCTTCGACGCCCCGGCCGGCCTCGAGGTGATCCGACGCTCGGGTGACGAGCACGACTTCGTCGTCGCGATCAACCACTCCGCGACCGACGCAAGACTCGCCCTCGACGGCGTCGACCTGATGACAGGCGCCGCCATCGAGGGCACGCTGGAGGTGAGTGCGGGCGACGTCGCCGTCATCCGCGCACCGCGCACAGCAACCGGGGGTGGTCGCTGACCGACCCCACCGCCGGAGGACAGCCGACGTCCCCCGGCATGCACTGAGAAACCGCCGACGCCACCCGGCAGCGGCATCCCACACCGGTCGTGACGGAGCGACCTCTCGCGAGGTATCCCGATCGACCACTTCGGAAGGAAGATCCATGCGCAAGATCGGGACCGGAATCGTCGCCATCGCGGCGACCACCGTCCTGCTGGCCGGTTGCTCCGGCGGCAGCACCCCCACCGAGAGCGGCGACGCCGGCGGCGGATCGGGCTCCGCGCTCGTCGTCTGGACCGACGCGAACCGCGCGCCGGCCATCCAGGCCGCCGCCGAGGCGTTCACCGCCGAGACCGGCACCGAGATCGAACTCGTCGAGAAGAACTTCGAGGACATCCGCAACGACTTCATCAACCAGGTCCCCACCGGTGAGGGCCCCGACATCACCGTGGGCGCCCATGACTTCCTCGGCGCCTTCGTGGCCGCCGGTGTCGTCGACACCGTCGACCTGGGTGCCGCGGCCGATCAGATCGAGCAGGTCGCGCTCGACGCGTTCACCTACGACGGCCAGGTCTACGGCTTCCCGTACGCGCTCGAGACGATCGCGCTCGTGCAGAACACCGACCTCGTCGGCGAGACCGCCCCCGCCACCTGGGACGAGATGGTCGCCTCCGCCCAGGCCGCCGGCGCCGAGCGTTCGCTCGTGATCAACACCGCCGGCCAGACCGGCGACGCCTACACGATGTACGGCTTCCAGACCTCGTTCGGCGCCCCCGTCTTCGTGCAGGACGAGTCGGGCTCGTACACCTCCGAGGTGGGCATGGGCGGCGCGGGCGGCGAGGCCTTCGCGACGTGGCTCGGCGCACACGGAGAGGCCGGCTCGGGCGAGATCTCCACCACCATCGACTACGACACCAACAACGAGCTCTTCGCCGCAGGTACCGCCGCGTACACCGTGCAGGGCCCGTGGGCCATCGAGGCGCTCACCGCCGAGGGCGTCAACGTCAAGGTCAGCCCCATCCCCAGCGCCGGCGGCGAGACCGCCGCGCCGTTCGTGGGCGTCCAGGGCTTCTACGTCAGCTCGGAGTCGAACAACGCGCTGCTCGCGCAGGAGTTCCTGACCACCTACCTGGCCACCGACGACGCGCAGCGCGCGCTCTACGAGGCCGACCCGCGTCTGCCCGCGTGGAAGAGCGTCGCCGAGGAGGTCGCCAGCGACCCGATCATCGCCGGTTTCCTCGCCTCGGCCGCCAATGGCGTGCCCCAGCCCTCGATCCCCGAGATGGGCTCGGTCTGGGACCTCTGGAACGCCGCGCAGGTCCAGATCATCAAGGGCGCCGACCCCGTCGGCACCTGGAACACGATGGTCACCGACGTCCAGGCCGCGATCGGCTGATCCCCTCCGGGGGCGGAGGAGACTCCGCCCCCGGACCCTCGTCGTAGGAATGTCGAAGGAGATGCACATGTCGGTCCCACAGGGAACCGTGAGCGAGAGCGCGCCGCCGCCTCAGACCCCGCTGTCCGCGGCCGGCGCCGAGCCGCACGGCCGTCGATGGAACGGACTCGGCTGGGGCTTCCTGGTCAAGCTCCTGCTCATGGCCGTCGTCAACGCGTTCGGCCTCATGGGCATCTTCTCGGCCGTCCAGGCCGAGTCGTGGGTGATCGCCACCGCCGCGGCGGTGCTGCTCATCGCCGCTGACGTGGTCTATTTCACCAAGCGAGCACTCCCCCTGAAGTACCTGCTTCCCGGGCTGGGCTTCCTGCTGGTGTTCCAGGTCTTCATCTTCGGCTACACCGCCTACATCGCCTTCACGAACTATGGCGCCGGCCACGTCGGCTCCCAGGAGCAGGCCGTCGAGGCCGCGCTGATCCAGGGCGAACGCCGACTCGACGACTCCCCCACCTACCCGCTCGCCGTCGTCGAACGCGCCGGCGAGTACGGTTTCGCCATCGTCGACGACGGCGAGATCAAGGCCGGCTCGGCCGAGCAGCCCCTCGAGACCGTCGGCGATGCCGCCGGGAGCGGCGTGCCGACCGAGGTGCCCGGGTGGAACGTCGTGCCCCGCGGCACGTTCCTCGGCGACACGACGCTGCAGAACACCGTCGTCGAACTCCGGGTGCCCGTGTCCGACGACCCGAATGACGGTTCCATCCGCACCCGCGACGGGTCCAGCGGCGCCGTCTACCTCTCGACGCTCACGTGGGACGCCGAAGCTCAGACCATCACCGACACGGCCACCGGCACCGTGTACGAGGCCACCGACCGGGGTACCTTCCAGGCCGCCGACGGCTCGTCGCTCGCCACGGGCTGGGTCGTCAACGTCGGGTTCGACAACTTCCTCACCCTGTTCACCGATCCCGCGCTGCTCGAGCCGCTGGGACTGGTCACGCTCTGGACGTTCGTCTGGGCTGCACTGTCGGTGATCGTGCCGTTCGCGATGGGGTTGCTGTTCGCCCTGATCTTCAACGACCCGCGCGTGAAGGGGCGCAAGATCCTGCGGACGTTGTTCATCCTCCCCTACGCGTTCCCGGCCTTCATGTCGGCGCTGCTTTTCCGGGGCATGTTCAACGCCGAGTTCGGCGTGATCAACGAGTTCTTCTTCGGGGGCGCGAACATCGACTGGCTCGGCGATCCGTGGCTCGCCCGGTTCGCGGTGCTCTTCGTCAACGTCTGGCTGACCTACCCGTACTACTTCCTCGTCTGCACCGGGGCGCTGCAGGCGCTGCCCGCCGACACGCTCGAGGCGGCATCCATCGACGGCGCCGGGCGCGTGCGTCAGATGCGGTCGATCATCCTGCCGCTCGTGCTCGTCGCCACCGCACCGCTGCTGATCTCGTCGTTCGCCTTCAGCTTCAACAACTTCACCGTCATCTACATGTTCAACAGCGGCGGACCGGCCATCCCCGGGGCGCCGTACGCCCTCGGAGCCACCGACATCCTCATCTCCGCGATCTACGACATCTCGGGGGTCTCGGGCGGCGCCGCCGACTACGGCCTCGCGAGCGCCCTGTCGATCCTCGTCTTCATCGTCGTCGGCCTGATCTCCGCGCTGGCGTTCCGTCAGACCCGCAAGCTGGAGGAGTACCAGTGATGTCCACCACCACCGCTCGCCCGACGTCCAGCCGCACGAACGCCCGCCGCCGCCGATGGGTGCTCGACGTCGGCTGGAAGTACCTCGTCGCCCTCGTCATCCTCTTCTACGCGATCTTCCCGCTGCTGTACGTCGTGTCGGCCTCGCTGAACCCGCGGGGCAACCTCGCGGCCAGCAATCAGCTGTTCGGCGTGTTCGACCTCGCCAACTTCGTCGCGCTGGGCAACTCGTCGTACTGGACCTGGTACGGCAACACCCTGCTCGTCAGCGGGGCCTCGGCGATCGGAGCCGTGCTCATGGGCGCCGCGGCGGCCTACGCGTTCTCGCGATTCCGCTTCCGCGGCCGCCGGCCCGGCCTCACCGCGCTCCTCATCATCCAGATGTTCCCGCAGGCCCTGGCCTTCGTCGCCATCTTCCTGATGCTGCTGGCCCTCGGCGAGGTGTTCCCGGCGCTCGGGCTCAACTCCAAGATCGCGCTCATCTGCGTGTACCTCGGCGGTGCGCTCGGGGTGAACACCTTCCTCATGTACGGCTTCTTCAACACCATCCCGATGGAGCTCGACGAGTCGGCGAAGATCGACGGCGCCACCCACGCGCAGATCTTCTGGCGCATCATCATGCCGCTGGTCACGCCGATCCTCGCGGTCGTGGCACTGCTGGCGTTCATCGCCTCGTTCGGTGACTACATCATCTCGAAGATCGTGCTCGTCTCGCAGGACAACTGGACACTCGCCGTCGGCATGTTCCAGTGGGTCTCGAATCAGCTCTCGAGCAACTGGGGCCTGTTCGCCGCGGGCGCCGTGCTCGCCTCGATTCCGGTGCTCGTGCTCTTCCTCGCCCTGCAGCGCTACATCATCGGCGGCCTGACCGCCGGATCGGTCAAGGGCTGACCGCCCCGTCTGATCATCCGCCCGTGCCCGACACCACCCGGTCGGGCACGGGCGGCGCCACCATCCCCCACCGGTACGATCCCGGGCTCGTCGTCGAGCCCGGGGAGAGGTCATCATGTCCCCCACCCCCCGACCGGCACCGCGCGCCCTCGCGCTCCTCGCTGCCGCATCCGTCGCCGGCGCGAGTCTCGCACTCCCGGCATCCGCCGTCGCGGCGCCCACCGACGGCGCCGTCGCCGCCGCGGTGACCGTGCCGAAGATCGACGGGCTCTCCGACGACTTCATCGGTGGCGTCGACGTCTCGTCGGTGCTCTCACTCGAAGCCTCGGGAGTCGTCTTCCGCGATGCCACGGGCGCACCCGGCGACCTGTTCGAGATCCTCGCCGACGCCGGTGTCAGCGACGTCCGAGTCCGGGTCTGGAACGACCCGTTCGACGCCGACGGCAACGGCTACGGCGGCGGCGATGTCGACGTCGAGCGCGCCGTCGAAATAGGCCAGCGGGCCACGGCTGCGGGCCTCGGCGTGCTGGTCGACTTCCATTACTCGGACTTCTGGGCCGACCCGGCCAAACAGCAGTCCCCGAAGGCCTGGGAGGGGCTCTCGCTCGATGCGCGCGCCGAGGCCCTCTACGACTTCACGCACGACGCGCTCGACCGCTTCGAGGCCGCGGCGGTCGACGTCGAGATGGTGCAGGTGGGCAACGAGACCAACAACGGCATCGCGGGTGTCCAGGTCGCCGACGCCGACGACTGGGATGCGGCTGCCACACTGTTCTCCGCCGGCTCGGCCGCCGTCCGTGACGCGGCACCCGATGCCCTCGTCGCGCTGCACTTCACGAATCCCGAGACGGCCGGCCGGTACGCGAACATCGCGAAGCAGCTCGATGACCGCGATGTCGACTACGACGTCTTCGCCTCGTCGTACTATCCGTTCTGGCACGGTTCCACCGAGAACCTGACCGCCGTGCTGTCGCAGATCGCCGACGACTACGGCAAGAAGGTCCTCGTCGCCGAGACGTCGTGGGCCTCCACGCTCGACGACGCGGACGGCCACGGCAACGTCATCGACGTCCCCGCGGAGGCCACCCGGTACCCCGTCAGCGAGCAGGGCCAGGCCTGGGCGCTGAGCGATGTGATGGCCGCCGTGGCCGCCGTCGGCGACGCCGGTCTCGGGGTCTACTACTGGGAGCCCGCGTGGCTTCCCGTCGGCCCGCCCGCGCAACTGGAGGCCAACAGGACCCTCTGGGAGCGCGACGGATCCGGCTGGGCCTCGAGCTTCGCGGCGGAGTACGACCCCGAGGACGCCGGGGAGCACTTCGGCGGATCGGCGTGGGACAACCAGGCGCTCTTCGCTCCTGACGGGATGCCGCTGGATTCGCTGAACACCTTCTCGTACGTCCGCACGGGTTCGGTCGCGCCGCTCGAGGTCGTCGCCGTGCAGTCGGTGTCACTCGCCGTGGACGACGGCGACGAGGTCGTCCTGCCCGACACCGTCGCGGTGTCGTACAACGACCGCACGACGCGACAGGAGCACGTCGCCTGGACCCCCGATACGGGACCGGTCGCCGGTCCCGGCACCTACGCGTTCACCGGGCTCACCGAGAGCGGCGAGCAGACCTCCGCGACCGTCACGGTGCGCGAGCGGAACTTCCTCGCCGGTGGCGGGTTCGAGGACGACGACCTCTCGGTGTGGCGCGTCTCGGGCACCGGGGTGACGCTGGGCGGAACCGAGAACCCGCGCACCGGCGACCACTCGACCCATTTCTGGCTCGGCAGCGACTACGCCTTCGCCATCGAGCAGACGGTGACCGGCCTGCCGGCGGGCACCTACCGGGCGAGTGGAGCGGTCCAGGGCGACGGCGAGGCCGCGGGTGACAGCATCCGCATCACGGTCTCGTCCGGGCCTGGCGTGGAGACGGAAGCCACCGCATCCGCGTCGGCGGACTTCGCGCTCGACGGGTACCGCGTCTGGTCGACGCCGGTGACCGATGCGGTCGAGGTGGGCGCCGACGGCACCGCCACGGTCCGCATCGACGCGCAGCTGTCGGCCGGCGCCTGGGGCAGCATCGACGACGTCACCCTCACCCGCGTCGCCGCCGTCGCCGCCGACACCACCGCGCTCGAAGCGGCCGTCGCGCGCGCCGAGGGGATCGACCGGTCCGCGTTCACCCCGGCATCCGTCGCAGCCGTCGACGAGGCCCTCGGCGTGGCCCGCGCGGTCCTCGCTCAGCTCGTGCCCACCCCCGAGGCCACCGACGCCGCGCTCGACGCCCTCGATGCGGCTCTCGGCTCCCTCGTCGCCCTGGGTCCAGCACCCTCGGACGGCGGGACGCCCGTCCCCGCGGCATCCGACGACCCGGTCGCGGGCGGCACCGCGACGAGCGGCGGCGCGGCGCCGAGCGGCTCTTCGCTCTCCGCCACCGGCGGCACCCTTCCCTGGGCACCGGTCGCTATCGGTGCGTTCCTGCTGGCCGCAGGCATGGTGCTCCTGCGACTGCGCACGCGGAGCGGACGGAGCTGACCGGAACGGCCCGAGCCGGCGAGAACGCATCGTCGCCGCGAGCACGCACCCGCAACGGTGCGCGCTCGCGGCGACGGTGCGTTCTCGCGTGACGCGGGCCGGGGCTCGACGCGTCAGCGACGGGCGGCGAGCGCAGCCTGGTACAGGTCGCGGGACGACAGGCCGGTGGCGGCCGAGACCTCGGCGGCCGCGTCCTTCAGCCGGATGCCGTCGGCGACGAGCCGCTGCACCTGGGCGAGGGCGTCCGCGGGGTCGACCTCGTGCGACCCCGCCCCCTCGACGACGACCACGATCTCGCCGCGCACGCCCGCAGCAGCCCAGGCGGCGAGCTCGCCGAGGGTGCCGCGCGCGATCTCCTCGTGCAGCTTCGTCAGCTCGCGGCACACGGCCGCGCGGCGGTCCGCGCCGAACGCATCGGCCATGGCGGCGAGCACCTCGGCGATGCGCGAGGGCGCCTCGAAGAAGACCAGTGTGCGTCGCTCGCCGGCCAGTTCCGCGAACAGCCGTCGCCGCTCCCCCGGTTTGCGCGGGGGGAAGCCCTCGAAGGCGAACCGGTCGGTGGGCAGTCCCGACACGGCGAGCGCGGCGAGCACGGCGCTCGGTCCCGGCAGCACCGTCACCACGACCCCCGCGGCGGCCGCGGCGGCGACGAGCCCGAACCCGGGGTCGCTCACCGTCGGCATCCCCGCGTCGCTGAGCACGAGCACGTCCTCGGTGCGGGCGCGCTCGACCAGTTCATCCGCCCGCTGCTTCTCGTTGTGGTCGTGGAGGGCGATGAGCCGGGGCCGGTTCGCGACACCGAGGGCCTGCAGGAGGCGCTGCGTCGTGCGGGTGTCCTCGGCCGCGATCGTCGTCGCGTTCTCGAGGGCCGTGACCAGTCGCGTGGTTGCGTCGCCGAGGTTGCCGATGGGCGTCGCGGCGAGGATGATCACCGCCCCAGCATAGGCTGGCGGCGTGACGACGACCGCTGAGCCGCTGCCCACCGAGGCGCGTCCCACGCTGCTCGATCGGTGGCACCGGCGCCTGTCGGGAGACGCGGCTCTGCGTCGCCGCCTGGGGTGGATCCTGCCGCTGGCGATCACTCTGCTCGCGGCCGTCGTGCGCATGTGGGACCTCGCCCATCCGCACGCGGTGGTCTTCGACGAGACCTACTACGTCAAGGACGCCTGGAGCCAGTGGGTGCTCGGGTACGCCGCGACCTGGCCGGACGGCGCCGACGAGCGCTTCCTCGCAGGAGAGAGCGACATCTTCACCACGACGGGGAGCTTCGTCGTCCATCCCCCGCTCGGGAAGTACCTCATCGCACTGCCGATGGCCGTGCTCGGGGCCGATTCGACACTCGCGTGGCGGCTCGGCACCGCCCTGGCCGGTGTCGCGTGCGTCCTCGTGCTGTACCTGCTGGCCCGCAGCCTCACCGGCTCGCTCGTGTTCGCCTCGCTCACGTCGGGTCTGCTCGCCATCGACGGGCTCGGGATCGTCATGAGCCGCGTCGCACTGCTCGACATCTTCCTGACCCTGTTCACCCTGCTGGCGTTCTGGTTCGTCGTCCTCGACCGGCGCAGGCATCGGGTGGTCCTCGCGGCGCGAGCCGCACTGCGATGGGACGACGTCGGCGGTCCGGCGTGGGGACCGGTCCTGTGGAACCGCCCCTGGGTGATCGCGGCGGGAGCGGCGGCGGGAGCCGCCTCGGCGGTGAAGTGGTCGGGTGTGTGGGTCCTCGCGGCGCTGGGCATCTACCTGGTCGTCAGCGACGCGCTGGCGCGCCGCCGCGCGGGGGTGCTCTTCTGGCCCGCCGACGCGGCGTTGCGTCAGGGCGTGGTGTCGTTCCTGCTCCTCGTGCCCGTCGCGCTGGTGGTGTATCTCGCGTCCTGGTCGGGCTGGTTCCTCACCGACGGCGGGTACGACCGCCACTCCGCCGATGCCGACCCGGCCACGGGCCTGTGGTCGTCGATCCCGCTCCCGTTGCAGAGCCTGTGGCGTTACCACGAGGCGATGTACGGGTCGACGGCGGCGATGTCGACCGCTCACGCCTACGCGAGCCCCGCCGCGCAGTGGCCGCTCCTGCTGCGCCCCACCTCGATGTACGCCGGCAGCACCCCCGCCGGCACCGACGGCTGCACCGACGCGAACGGGTGCTGGCAGATCCTGTACAGCATGCCCAACCCCATCGTGTGGTGGGCGGGCGTGGCGGCGGTGCTGTTCCTCGTCTACCTGTTCGCGCGCACACGCGACGGCCGGTACGCCATCGTTTTCACGGGTGTCGTCGCGACCTACGTGCCCTGGCTGCTGTTCCCCGAGCGCACGATCTTCCAGTTCTACACGGTGCTCATCCAGCCGTTCCTGCTGCTCGCGCTCGTGTTCGTGATCCAGGCCGCGGTGCGCGACGTCCGGGCGTCGAAGAGAGGGGGACGCCCGCTCGAACGCATCGTCATCGGCTTCCTCGTGCTGGTCGTCGCGATCGCGGTGTTCTGGTTCCCGCTGTGGTCGGCCATCGAGGTGCCCTACGAGTACTACCGATTGCACAACTGGCTTCCCGGCTGGGTCTGATGTGTCGGCGGCGCGAGCGAACGTAGGCTGAGCCCGTGTTCCGCTACTCCCCGCCCGATGACGCGCAGCGCACGGGCTTCGCGATGGTCGCCGACCGTTTCGCCCTCCTCGTCGACGCCGCCGTGGGCGACGAGCTCGCCACCGGCCTGTGGAATGCCATGACGGCGCCGGATGCCGCCTTCGAGGACGTCCTCTCACTCATCGCCGCCGTCGGAATCGGCCGTCTGCCCGACTTCGCCCTCGTCGAGCTCGTGGACGCCGCGTCGAGCTCGGTGTCCGTCGCCGTGCGCGGCACCGCGACGATCGATCTGCACGGTCCGCAGCGCAGCAGCTACGCCGGCAGCGGTGTCGGCACCTGGGTCGAGGGGTCCGCGCAGCACGTCGCCGGGATCTCGCTCGGGCTGGCCGGCGTCCTCTCCTCCGCCGTCCTCCTCCCTCTCGGACGCGGCGTCGCCCGCGCGAACGCGCTCGAGTGGGGCGTCGTCGTCTCGCCCGCGCCCGCCGTCCCCGCCGCTGCCACCGCACGCTCCGTCGCGGACGACGTGGACGACGTGGACGACAGCACGGTCCTCGGGTCACGGCGCCCCGGGGCGAGCCTGCCGGTGCCGCAGGCACCGCACGCCCGCCGGTACGTGCTGCGTCTGACCCCCGGTGGCGAGCACACGCTGGAACGCCCCGTCGTGCTGGGCCGCGCTCCCCGCACCGCGCAGCACCCCGGCGCTCGCACCGTCGCGGTGGCATCACCGCGCAAAGAGGTCTCGGGCGAGCACCTCGAGGCGCGGCTGGAGGGTGACGCGCTCGTGTTACGCGACCTCGGCTCCACCAACGGCACCGTCGTGCGCCAGCCGGACGGCGGTGAGGTGCTGCTGCGCGGCGGCGCGAGCGCCCGGGTGGCGCCGGGCACCGTCCTCGATCTCGGCGACGGGGTGACGGTCGTGTTCGAAGCGGTCCCGTGAACGGCCGTCAAGCGATTTCCCGGGGCTCGTCCGCTGTGTTAGAAAAATCTCACGGGAACAGGGTTTCGGAGGCGCAACGCACCGCGCCTCCGTCGACAGGGGGTGGATGACACGTGGTGTCGAGACTTCCCTCCGCGCCACCCGGCCTCGCCGGCTTCACCTACGTCCGGCCCCTCGGCACCGGCGGGTTCGCCGATGTCTTCCTCTTCGAGCAGAATCTGCCGCGGCGTCCGGTCGCGGTGAAGGTGATGCTCGAAGACATCGTCGACGACAGTCTCCTGCGCATGTTCAACGCCGAGGCCGACGTCATGGCACGTCTGAGCGCGCACCCCTCGATCCTCACGATCTACCAGGCATCCATCTCCGCCGACGGTCGCCCGTACATCGTGATGGAGTACTGCCCGACCTCGCTCACCAACCGGTATCGCCGTGAGGTCATCCCGGTGGCCGAGGTGCTGCAACTGGGCGTGAAGATCGCCTCCGCCCTCGAGACCGCCCACCGATCGGGGCTGCTCCACCGCGACATCAAGCCGTCGAACATCCTCATGACGACCTTCGGCGCCCCCGTCCTGGCCGACTTCGGCATCGCCTCGGCGATCACCGGCCGCGCCGACACCGACGAGGTGTTCGCGATGTCGGTGCCCTGGAGCGCGCCGGAGATCGTCGATGAACGCGTGTCGGGGTCCGTGGCCGCCGAGGTGTGGGGGCTGGGCGCGACGCTCTACTCGCTACTGGCCGGTCGGAGCCCCTTCGAACGGCCCGGCAGCGGTCGCAACAGCCGCGACCAATTGAAATCGCGCATCCGCAGAGCGGCCTACACCCCGATCGGGCGAGCGGACGTGCCCGCGCGCCTCGAGGAGGTGCTCGCCCGGTCGATGGCGCGTGACGCCTCCGCGCGTCAGGGGTCGGCGGCCGAGCTCGCGCACGAGCTGCAGCTCGTGCAGCACGAGATGGGCGTGCCGCACACCCCCATGGAGGTGGCCGTCGACGAATGGGCCGCAGCAGGGGCGGCGGTCGATTTCGCCGACGACCGAGCACGCGGCCCGGTGCGACCCTCGGTGTCGTACGAGTCGCGACGCCCCGCCCGCACTCCTCGCACGCTCGAGCGCCGTCCCGACGAGGGCACGGTCCTCGCCGGCGCCGAGCCTCGGCCGCGGCTGAGCACGACCGCCCGCATCGCCCTCCTCGCCGGCGGCGGTGCGCTCCTGGCCGCCGCCGGGGCGGTCACCACGCTCGTCATCGTCGGCGGGGGTCTGTGAGGATGGCGCGACGCAGCGCCGCGCGTCCCCGCCTGCGCCGGAGCACCTGGATCGGCGCCGGTGCGGTGACCGCGGCGGTCGCGGTCATCACGACGCTGGCGGTCGTATGGCCCGGCTACGACGCCCAGCAGACGCCTCCCGAGAATCCCGCCGTCTGGGCTCTGCAGAACGGTGTCGGCAGCGGCTACGCCCGCGTCAATCTCGAACTGGGCGAGATCGACACGGTCAAGCAGGTCGACAACGGCAGCGCGCTCGCCCAGACCGGCGACCGGTTGTTCGTCTACAGCGACGGCGGCTCGAAGTACTCCGACGTCGACCTGGGACGCCCGGTCGATCTGACGGAGGATGCCGAGGACGCGTTCGCGCCGACGCCGCCGGGCACGACCGACATCGCCGCGTCCGGTGATCACCTCGTGTACCGCACCGACGCCGGCACGGTGTTCGGTGCGAGCCTGTCCGGTGGCGGTGAGGCGGTGCCGATCGACCCGTACGCCGACGTCGAGGTCGGCGAGGATGAGGACCGACCGCGATTCGTCGCCACCGCGGTGGCCGTCGATCCCGAGGGCACCGTCTACGCGTATTCCGCGCCCGAGGGGCGTGTCGTGCGTGCCGACGCGGGCACCGGCCGCATCCTCGGCGACGACGAGACCCCCGAGGCCCCCGAGACCGCCCGGCTCACCGCCGTCGACGGACGATGGGTGCTTCTCGACGACGCCTCGGGGCGGGTGTGGATCCAGGGCCGGGACGCGGCGATCGATACGGGGCTCGCCCCCGGGGCCCGGGTGCAGGATGCCGCGGCGGCCGGCGCCTGGGCCTATATCGCCGACGGCGACGGACTCGTGCGCATCGGCCTGGCCGACGGAGCGACCGACCGCATCGTCGACCGGCCCGGCGCCGGCGTCCCCGCCACTCCCGCGGTGCTCGGTGAGACCGTGCATGCCGCCTGGCTCGCCGACGGCGAGTCGTCGGGATCGCTGTGGTCGAGCGCCGACCCGGACGAGATCGGCACCCTCGACTACGCCGGAGCCGACATCGGCGAGAACGTCGACCCCGCCTTCGTCGGGAACGGCACGCGGCTGGCGCTGAACGAGCGGCGGTCGGGCTGGGTCTGGTCCATCCCCGACGGCGAGCTGATCGCCTCCTCGCAGCAGTGGAACCTCGAGCGTCAGACGGAGGTCGAGCAGCAGGACGATGCGATGTCCGAACGTGTCGTCGACCCCAAGCCGCCGGTCGCCGTCGATGACGCCTTCGGCGTGCGGGCGGGCTCGGTCGCATTGCTGCCCGTGCTGCTGAACGACCACGATCCCAACGAAGACGTCCTCAGCATCGACCCCGGGTCGCTCGAGAACCTCGACCCGGACTTCGGCACCGCCTCGATCACCGGGGCCCAGCAGCAGCTCGCCGTGGCCGTCTCTCCCGAGGCCTCGGGAACGGCGACCCTGCGCTACCGCGTGACCGATGGGACGACAGTCGACGGACTGCTGTCCGAGGCCGCGACCGTGACGATCAGCGTCGTACCCGACGAGCAGAACACGCCGCCGGTGTGGTGCGGGGTGGAGGACTGTCTGGCCACCTGGCCGTCGCTGAGCGTCGCGCCCGGCGGCACGGTGACCGCGGACCTCCTCGACGGCTGGGTCGACCCCGAGGGCGATCCGGTGTTCCTGGCGGGCGCGACGAACGACACCGCGGTCGGCACCGTCACCACCTCGCCCGAGGGGACCCTGACCTACCAGCATCCCGACCCGAACGCGACAGACGCGCTCGCCGTCTCGATCGGGGTCACCGTCTCGGACGCGCGCGGTGCGACCGTCACGCAACCGCTGTCGATCGCGGTCACTCCCACCCCGGAGCTGGTCGCCGAATCGTTCGCGGTCACCGGCGTCGTCGGCGAGCCGATCGACATCTCGGTGGCCCCGTACGTCACCGGCGCCGCCGGTCCCGTCGCGCTCACCGGGGTGGTCGCCCTCGACGAGGCGCAGTCGACGGCCACCGCGAATCCCGCAGCGCTCAGCCTCGCCGTCACGGCGAACACCCCCGGGTCGTACCTCGTGCAGTACAGCGTCCGCGACGCGCTCACCGAGGCCACCGCTCTGGTGCGGGTCACCATGATCGCGCCGGAATCGGCGACGATCACGACCCCGCCGCTCACCGCCTTCGTGCGCCCCGACGAGGACGCCACGATCGACGTCGCCTCGGCGGTGGCCAATCCCGCCGGACTCGTGCTGCTGCTCAGCGACATCCGCCCCGAGAGCGACCCGTTCGCCTCGCTCGGCGTCGACCTCGTCGGCCAGAGTCTGCTGCGCGTGAGCGGCACGACCGACACCGGCGAGCCCGGTCGCCTCGGCGTGGTGCGCTACACCGTCTCGGACGGCACCGGCAGCGACGCCGCCACCGCGACCGGCGAGCTGACGGTGGTCCTGCTGCCCACCGCGACCGCGGAGCCTCCCATCGCCGTCGACGACGCGGTCACCGTCCGGGCCGGCACCCAGATCGACATCCCCGTGCTCGATAACGACACCGCGCCCTCGGGGGCCCTCATCGCGATCGACCCGTCGTCGATCGTCGACGAGACCGGTGGCGGGCTCGCCTTCGCCACGAGCCGCGTCGTGCGCTATCTCGCGCCCGAGGCGGCGGGAACCTACGCACTGACCTACACCGTCTTCCGGCTCGGGTTCCCCGAGGTGACCGACACCGCGCGGGTGACCGTGACGGTGGTCGGCGACGAATCGAACCAGGCTCCCCTGCCGCGCACGCTCGTCGGCCGCGTGCTCAGCGGCCAGTCGGTGAGCATCCCGCTCGACGGCTACGCGGTCGACCCCGACGGCGACCCGGTCGTCCTCGACCGCATCGTCGAACAGCCCGAGCAGGGCTCGGCCACGATCTCGGCCGACGGGTCGGCGATCGTGTACACCAGTCCCGACGGCTTCAGCGGTCAGACCCGGTTCCGCTACGCCGTACGCGACCCCAGCGGCGCGACCGGCACCGCCGATGTGCGCGTGGGCGTCATCGACACGCAGACCGATCCGAGTCCGGTCACCTACAGCGATTACCTCCAGGTGCAGGTCGGTGCCGACAGCACCGTCGTCGTGCGGCCCGCCGAGAACGACATCGACCCCGCGGGCAGCGACCTCGAACTCGTCGAGGTGCGGCCGAACGCGCCGGAGGGCTCAGCCGAGTTCGACAGTCTGCAGTCCCTCGTGTCGTCGGTCGACGAAGGCGTCGTGACGCTCCGCGGGGGCGAGGCGCTCGGCACGTTCTCGTACACGTACACCGTGCGCAACGACCGCGGCGACACCGCGATCGGGCTGATCGTCGTCAAGACCGTGCGCGAGCCCGTGCCCGACTATCCGGTGGTGCGCGACACCGTGCTCACGCTCGAATCGCGCGAGGACTTCCCGAACGGCGTCGACGTCCTCGACGGGCAGGTCTCATGGAACACCGGTGAGGTCTCGGACCTGCGCTTGAGCCTGTGGGGCGACCCAGCCGGTGTCTCCGCACGCGGTTGGGAGCTCTCCGGCGACCTCCCCGAACGTTCGCGGGTGATCCCGTTCGAGGTCACCGGCGCGGCCTTCGACGGCACCGAGGTCACCTCGTACGGGTTCCTCCGCGTGCCGGGTGACGCCGATATCCGCCTCGCCCTGCGTGAGGGGTTCCCATCGCTCGACGTGCGCGAGAACGAGACGGTGGACGTCGACATCGCGGATGCCGTGCGCGTGCCGCGCGGAGCGACCCTCGTGGTGGACGACGGTGGCGTGCGGCCGGGGGGGCGCGCGTGCCGCAGCCACGTGCTCGGTGGTCTCGGGCACGACCGTGCGCTACGCCGCCGGCGCGGGCGCGCCGTGGACCGACAGCTGCATCGTACCGGTCCGACTCGACTCGCAGGAGACGCCGACCTTCCTCACGCTGCGTATCGCGATCGAGGCCGAGATCCCGCAGCCGAGCCTGCGCAGCGCCTCGCTGACGGTGGGCCCCGGCGCCACTCAGACCTACGACCTCGCCCAGATGGTGCAGTGGGCCGGCGCGGCGGACTGGGATGCCGTGCGCTACGACGGCGCCTACGGAGGCGACCAGTTCACCGTGGCCGTCGCGAACGGGACCGTCACCGTCGTCGCCTCCGACACCGCTCGACCGGGACGCCAGGAGCCGGTCTCGATCACTCTCCCCAGTCATCCTGACGCGCCGTCGGCGAATCTGCTGCTCACCGTCGGTCCGGCGCCGTCGACGCTGCCCAAGGGCGGCTCGGCCGTGCAGACCTGTTCGCAGTCCGGCGGCGCCACCTCCTGCACCATCGAGGTCATCGGCGGCGCGGGCGAGATCAACCCCCTGCCCGGCACCCCGCTGCGCCTGGTCGGCGCGAGCGGCCCGGGCAACTGCGCCGGCGTGTCGTTCTCGCGGGCCAGCGACACCGCCGTCCGGGCGACGTGGCAGAGCGACGCGCCGGGCGCCGCCGAGTGCACCGGCACCTTCACCGTGGAGGACGCGCAGGGCCGGGTGTCGAGCGGCGGGCGCAACGGCCAGGTCATCCTCGACCTCCAGGGTCTGCCGGCTGCACCCGGGCGTCTGGAGTGGACGGCCTACACGGGAGAATCGATCAGCCTGCGGGTGACGTCCGACGGAGGCTCCTACCCGGCCGTCCAGGGCTATCGCATCACGGCCGGCGGCCGCGAGGTCGCGACGTGCCCCGCCTCCGGGTCGTGCTCGCCCGTCTCGGCACCGGTGGGAGAGAAGATCACCTACGAGGCGCGGGCGTACAGCTCGGTCGGGGAGTCCCGCTCCGCGGTGCGCGCCCAAGCATGGGCCTACCGCGCACCCGCCCAGCCCGGCGGCTCGACCGCCGAGCCGGTGCCGGCCGGGGACCGGGGCGGGAAGGCCACGGTGACGGTGACCGGACTGGACTCCACCACCGGGAGCGTGCGGCTGTCGGGAGGACGCCAGGGGGCCGACACGCGCCCCGTGGTCGGAGGAACCGCGACCTTCTCGAACTACGACATCGGCTCGAACACGGCGACCACGCTGACCGCGACCCCGCTGACGACGTTCGACCTTCCGCCGATCGCTGCGGGCTCGAGCGAGGGGCGATCCATCGAGGTGCGGGCGCACGGCGTCGGCGCACCGACCCTGACCCTGTCCGAGAGCAACACATCGACCTCGATCCGGGTCACCGCGTCCGTCGGCTCCAACGGCGACGGCACCCAGACCCGAATCGGCTTCAGCGAGCGCTCGGCGGAGGCGTGCGTGCCCGACGGCTCCGCCACGACCCGGCAGTTCGAGGCCCAGGCGTTCCGCGAGAAGACGATCTGGGCCTGCGCCGAGCACACCTACGACGGCGACTCGGGCTTCGGCATCGCCCGCGCCGAGATCTCGGCGCGACCCGTCGGCGAGATCGATGCGCCCGCGCGGATGACCTTCACGGTGTCGCCCCGACCCTCGGGCGGTCAGGCCGAGGGCTTCCGCTACGACGCCGGCTCACTGAGCGAGCCGGGGCGGCCGCCCTTCGAGGACGCGCGACTGCGGATCTACCTCAACGGCGAGCCGCGCGACGCGTTCGCTCCCCGGTACAACGCACCCGACGACGAATGGACGGCACGCTGGTGCGATTCGTTCCTCGGGACCGACGGCGCCTGCTCCGACGCCGCCCGCATCGTCGCGGCCGGTGGCAGCGCCGACTACCCGATCTCGGTCTCCACCGACAACCTCCCGAGGTGCCGCTCGAACCAGTCGGCTCCCGAGTGGGCACCCGCCGGGTTCGGTTCGAATGTCGTCTCGGTCGAGCGGACGGTGGACCAGGGCCCCCGCGGGCCGCGGAGCATCCAGTGGCGTGTGAGCTGGCGCGGTGCGCTCGGCGGGCTCGATCCGTTCACCGTCCGGGTCGACTGCGAACAGGTCGCTCCCTCGCCCACCCCGACCCCGACGCCCACGCCGACCGGCGGATCGAGCTCCGACGACGTCGACGCCGACTCCCCCTGACCCCCGCCGCACGGCAACCCGAGAGGACATCATGAGCATCACCCCGGAGCAGACCACCTGGTTCCAGGAGACGTTCTCGACGCTCGTCGACAACGTCGAGAAAGTGGTGCTCGGCAAGCGTCACGTCATCGAGCTGGCGTTCACGGCGATGGTGTCCGAGGGTCACCTGCTGCTGGAGGACTACCCGGGGACGGGCAAGACCTCGCTCGCGCGGGCGATGGGCCGGACCGTGCAGGGCACCAGCAGCCGCATCCAGTTCACCCCCGACCTCCTCCCGGGCGACGTCACGGGCATCACCGTCTACGACCAGAGCCGCGGCGAGTTCGAGTTCCATCAGGGCCCGATCTTCGCGAACGTCGTCCTGGCCGACGAGATCAACCGCGCCTCTCCCAAGACCCAGTCCGCCCTCCTGGAGGTCATGGAGGAGGGGCAGATCACGGTCGACGGCGTCACGCGACGCGTGGGGGTTCCCTTCCTCGTCGTGGCGACGCAGAACCCCGTCGAGCAGGCAGGCACCTATCGCCTCCCGGAGGCGCAGCTCGACCGGTTCTTGATGAAGACCACCCTCGGGTACCCCGACCACGCGGCGACGGTGCGCATCCTCGAAGGTGCCGCCGAGGCGCGGCACGAGGTCACGCCGGTGATCACCCCGCAGGGGGTGGTGAGCCTGGCCGACATCGCCCGCGGCGTCTATCTCGACGCGCTCGTGCTCGACTACATCGCGCGGCTCGTCGAGGCCACGCGCCTGGCGACCGAGGTGCGGCTCGGGGTGAGCGTGCGCGGCGCGATCGCGTTGACGAAGGCGGCGAAGACCTGGGCGGTCGCGCACGGGCGCAGTTACGTCACGCCCGACGACGTGAAGGCGCTCGCCGAGCCGGTGCTCGCGCACCGGCTCATCCTCGACCCCGAGGCGGAGTTCGACGGTGTCACACCGGGCGCCGTCATCGGACAGGTGCTCCTCGACACGGTGCCGCCGAGCCAGAGAGAGACCGTGTGAGCTTCACCACGGAGTCCCGCCTGACCCGGACGTCGGTCGCCGACGGCACGGGTCTCGCCCGCACGCGGTACGGCACGACCGGACGCACCACCGTGCTCGCGGTGCGCGGCGTGCAGTCGTGGCGTCGGCTCAGGCGCACCGCATCCGCGACCGCCCGGTGGGTCGGCGAGACGGTGACGGTCGCCGGCTGGTTGATGGTCGTCACCGCGGCGGCCGGGCTCGTCGCGGGTCTCGGCTGGGGCATCGTCGAGCTGGCCGCGGCGGGCGTCGCGGCCGCGGTGCTGCTCGTGCTCTCGATCCCGTTCCTGTTCAGCGCGCGCGCCTACGAGGTGGATCTGCGCCTCGAACACGACCGGGTCGTGGCGGGCTCCCCCGTCGAGGGGAGGCTCGTGGTGACCAACGTCGGCAGCGCTCCGGCCCTTCCCGGCCGGATCGACGTCCCCGTCGGCGACGGCATCGTCGATGTGCACGTCCCCCTGCTCCGGCACGGACACCAGCACACCGAACAGGTCGTCGTCCCCACGCACCGCCGCGGCGTCATCACCGTCGGCCCCGCGCGCACGGTCCGCGGTGATCCCCTCGGCATCCTCAAACGCGAGGGCACGTGGGACGACGTCCATACGCTCTACGTCCACCCGGTGACGACGACGCTGCGGAGCACGACCACCGGGTTCATCCGCGACCTCGAGGGCAGCGCATCCCGCTCGATCGTCGATGCGGACTTCTCCTTCCACGCCATCCGCCCCTACGTGCCCGGCGACTCGCAGCGCCAGATCCACTGGAAGTCGACCGCCAAGACCGGCACCCTCATGGTGCGCCAGTACGAGGAGACCCGGCGGAGCCGGATGGTGATCGCACTCGCGCTCGGCGACGACGAGCACGCCTCGGACGAGGAGTTCGAGCTCGCGGTCAGCGCCGTGGCATCCCTCGGCATCCGCGGCATCCGCGACGGACGCGACGTCGACGTCGTCGTCGGCGGCGACGTGCCGGAGTTCGCGCGGCGTCGGGTGCGGACCATCCGCGAGCTGACGACCATCACCGCCCGGACGCTCCTCGACGACCTGGCCGGTGTCGATCGCAGCGAGCACGTCAGCCCGCTCCGCGATGCGGCGTCGGTCGCCGCCGAGAGCCACCCCGACGTCTCCATCGCGTTCCTCGTGTGCGGCTCGACGCTCACACCGGCGCAGCTGCAGTCCGCGGCCCTCGCTTTTCCAGCGGACGTCGGCGTGATCGCCGTGGTCTGCTCCCCCGAGACGGAACCCGGATTCCGGCGTCTGGGGTCGATGTCGGTGCTCTCCATCGGCCTGCTCGACGACCTGCGTCAGCTGCTGGCCCGGGCGGCGCAGTCGTGAGCGCCCCGGGTCGACGCGATCTCCGCGCCCGTCGCGCCCCCCGGGTTCGTCTGCGCTTCTTCGTCGCGCAGGCGGCACTGCTCGATCTCGTCATCGCCGTCGGTGCGGTCGCGACCTGGCCGATCTACCGCAGTGCGGCGTTCGCGGTGATGGTGATCGTGGCATCGGTCGCCGCGCACGCCATCGCTGCGGCCGGACTCCGCTGGCGATGGAACGCCTGGTGGCTCGCCGGCGCGACCATCGCCGCCTATCTCGTGCTGGGTCTCCCCCTCGCCGCGCCCGCATCGCTGAGCTCCCCCGCGCAGGCGCTGTCGGGCGCGGTCGCCGTTCTCAGGGCTCCGGTCACGGGCTGGAAGGACCTGCTCACCCTCGAGCTTCCCCTCGGCAGCTACCAGGCCACGCTCGCCCCTGCGCTCGTCGTCTTCCTGGCCGTCCCGGTCATCGCGCTGTCGGTGGCCTGGCGCGGCGGACGGTTCTGGCCGCTCGCGGTGGGCACGGCGCTGCTGCCGACGGTGTTCGGGATCTTCTTCGGCTCGGCCGCCCTGCTGTCGCCGTTCGTCGTCGGCCCGGTGACGATCCCGCGCGAAGCACTCGTAGGACTGGCGGCCGTCGTCGCGGCGCTCGGTGCCATCGTGTGGCGGACGATCTCCGACCGACGACGCGCGATCGCCACGGCTGTCGCGTCGACGGGCGTACGCGCCACGGGCCGTCCTCTCCGGGGCCTGGCCGGCCGGATCGTGACCGCGGGCGCGATGGTCACCGCGGCGGTCGTCGCAGCCGCGCTGGCTGCTCCGTGGGCGCTCGCAGGTCAGCCCCGCGAGGTGCTGCGCGCCGGGATCGATCCGCGGCTCGAGATCGCCGCGGAGCTCAGCCCGCTGGCCCAGTACCGCGCGTCTTTCGCCGACGAGACCTACGCGCGGACGCTGTTCCGTGTCGACGCGCCGACGGCGGCCGACCGGGTGCGGCTCGCGACCCTCCCGTTCTACGACGGCCGGGTCGCGCGTGTCGTCGACCCCGGCGCCGGTGCCGACGACCCGCGCACCGCGTTCGCTCGTGTGCCGTCCTCGCTGCCCTCGCCCGCCGGCGCCCCGTCGCGCACGGTACGCGTCACCATCGACACCTACGACGACGTGTGGATGCCGACCGTGGGGGCAGTCACCGCCCTCGCCTTCGACGGTGGGGATGCCGCGAGCCTCGCCGACCGGTTCTACTACAACGCCGAGACCCGCGCGGGCGTGCAGTTGGGCGAGCCGGGGCTCCGAGCGGGTGCGACCTATAGCCAGGACGCCGTCGTCGACGACGGTGCTCCTTCCCTGGCCGACCTCGATCCCGCGCGCGGCGGACCCGTGCTCGGCGGCGACGTGGTTCCCGAGAGCCTGGTGACGTGGGTCGAGGCGCAGGAGGCGAGCGGCGGAGGCGCGGGCCTGGCCACGCTCATCGAACGCCTGCGCGCCCGCGGCTTCCTCAGCCATGCCCTGACGGTCGACGAGGCGAGCCCGCCCGCCTGGGCGGACGACCTGGGCGACTACGCCTTCCAGCCCAGTCGTGCCGGTCACTCGACCGACCGCATCGGACGGCTCTTCAGCGACCTGCTCGCCCGCGAGGGCGAGATCGGCGGCGACGACGACGCCGCCCTGGTGTCGGCGGTCGGCGACGACGAGCAGTTCGCCGTCGCCGGCATGATGCTCGCCGACCAGCTGGGCTTCGACGCGCGTGTCGTCGTCGGCACGCGCCTGACCTCGGACGAGCCGACGCTCTCGACGTGCGACGACGGCGTATGCACTGCGGGAGATCTCGCCGCCTGGATCGAGGTCCGCGGGGACGGGTCGACCTGGGTGCCGGTGGATGTCACGCCGCAGCACGCGGTCTCCCCGTCACCCGACACGCAGCAGCGGCAGGACCCGAAGATCCCCACCGAGGTCCGCCAGGAGCAGGCCGACACCGTGCTTCCCGCCGACGCCGACCCGAGCGACGGCGGCCGGCGCCCCGACGACGACACCCGGGCCGCTCCCGACCTCACGGCGCTATGGACGGCGTTGCGCGTCGGCGGCGTGTCGCTCCTGACGGTCGTGCTGCTCTTCGGCCCGTTCGCGCTCATCGTGCTGGTCAAACTGTTCCGGCGACGCGCGCGACGCCGCGCCGACGATCCTGTCGAGCGCCTCACGGGCGGCTGGCAGGAGTTCGTCGACGCCGCCGTCGATCACGGCCACCCCGTCCCGCGGTCGCAGACCCGCCGCGAACTGGCCGCGCATTACGGCGGAACGGCGGGGGCGACCGAGCTGGCGACCCTGGCCGACCGTTCGGTCTTCGACGCCACCGCGCCCGATCCCTCCGACGGCGACCGGTTCTGGGCCGTCGTCGACGCCGAGCGGTCGCGGCTCGACGACGGCATCGGTTGGTGGGCGCGGCTGCGCGCACGTGTCTCGGTGCGCTCGCTCCTGCGCCGCAGCGGCCGGGCATCGCCGACTCGGCGACCGATGCCGCGCCGACGGCGGGATCGGTAGGGTTGCACCCGGTACGGGCGCACGCGGTGATCACGGACGAAGAGGTAGGAGAACGGGTGACGGCACACATCTGGCCGCAGCAGGACGCCGTGGCGACCATCGCCCTCGGCGGCTCGGGCGGGATCGACCCCGGCGCGCTCGCCGCGGCGAGCCTCGTCCAGCTGCTCGTCGGCATCGGCGTCTACGTCTGGCTCGCACTCGCGCTCACGGCGGTGTTCCGCAAGGTCGGGGTGGCTCCCTGGAAGGCATGGGTCCCGGTCCTCAACGGCTGGGAGCTGTTCGTCCTCGGCGGGATGCGCGGCTGGTGGGCCGCGGTGCTCACCGGCGGCGCCATCCTCGTGGCCATCGTCGGCACCATCGTCGGCGGACTGTTCGCGGGAGCCGCCGTCACCGCCGGCTTCGGCGGTGACGCCGCCAGCGCGGCGGGTGCCCTGGCCGCCGCCGCGGTCGTGCCCGCGCTCATCTGGTTGGCGTTCCTCGTCTTCGCCGTCGTCGTGCAGGTACGACTGCTGCGCGCGCTCTGCCGCGGCTTCGGTGTGGGCACCGCGTACGTCGTGCTCGGCGTCATCCTGTTCCCCGTGTGGGCGAGCGTGATCGGCTGGGGCTCGGCGCGATGGCTCGGTCGCCCCACCGAGCAGGCCTCCGGGCCGTTCGGCGAGGGTCCCACCCCGGGTGCGTCGACAGCAGCACCGGTCGACACCGCCACGCGCGCATCGAGTGCGTCGAGTGCGTCGAGCTCATCGAGTGCATCGAGCGGAGCATTCGCTCCCCCGACCGCCTTCGCCGCCGTCCCGGCAGCTCCCGCTGACCTCGCCGCCGCCGATCAGCCAGCCGACCCCGGACCGGTGACGGCGAGCCCCTGGGCTCCGCCGCCGCCCCCCGCGGAGACCGTCGCGGAACCCGTGGCTCCGCTTCCGTGGACGGCGCCGCCCGCATCGCCCGCCCCGGCATCGCCCGCTCCTGCTCCGGCTGCGCCCGCCCCGGCACCCGTCGCTGCCCGCTCCGCGCCCGCAGGACTCGAGGAGGACGCCCAGGACGTCGACGAGCGCACCGTGCTGGCCGCCCGCCGCGCACCGCAGGCGAGCCTCCGGCTCCCCGCCGGGACGTCCGTGGTCCTGACCTCCGACACCGCCGTCCTCGGCCGCAATCCGGTCGCCACCGCTGATGCACCGGATGCGCAGCTCATCCCTGTCGACGACACCACGCGCACCGTGTCGAAGACGCATGCGCTGCTGCGGCGTACCTCGGAGGGCTGGATGATCAGCGACCTCGCCTCGACCAACGGCGTCTTCGTCGGCGAGGACGAAGCCGAGGTGTCGGGCCCGACCCGGGTCACCGGCGCGTTCCATCTCGGTGATGCCGAGCTGCACCTCTCCGAGGACGGATGACCGACACCACGACCCCGGTCGACATCCATGTCACCAGCGGCAGCCGCACCGACCCCGGTCGGCGGCGCCGCGTGAACGAGGATGCTCTTCTCGCCGAGTACCCCGTCTTCCTCGTGGCCGACGGCATGGGCGGCCACGAGGCGGGCGACCGGGCATCGGCTGCCGTGATCGACGTCTTCCGCGTTTTCGCGGGACGAGACGATCTGCGCCCTGAAGAGGTCTCCGACGCGGTCGAGCGTGCGCATTCGGCCGTCGCGGACATCGCGGCCGGCACCGCTCGCGGCGCCGGCTCCACGCTCTCGGGTGTCGTCGCCGTGCACCAGGACGGCACGCGGCGCTGGCTCATCGTGAACGTCGGCGATTCGCGTGTCTACCGGTTGCTCGCCGAACGGCTCGAGCAGCTGACGATCGATCACTCGGTGGCCCAGGAGCTCGTCGACGCGGGCCGCCTGGCCCGCGAGGAGATGGCGACATTCGAGGGCCGCAACGTCATCACACGCGCCATCGGCGGCGAGCGCAGCCGTGCCGATTACTGGCTCATCCCGATCGTGACGGGCGAGCGCATCGTCGTGTGCTCCGACGGCCTCACCGGTGAGATCTCGGACGAGGCGATCCGCGCGGGGCTCATGATGGGCGGTTCGCCGGCTGGGACCGCGGAGTCGCTCGTCGCCCAGGCGCTCGCGCACGGCGGCCGCGACAACATCAGCGCCATCGTGCTCGACGTCATCGCGGGAGGGATCAGCCCGCGGCTCGAGGACACGACCGGCGGGTTCATGAACAGCGAGTCGGTGACGGCGACCGTCGAGGTCGCGACCGCGCGCTCGCGTCGACATCGGAGTGCCGGTGGCTGAGTTCCGCCGTCGTGCCCGTGACGCCGCCGGCGCCGCGCCCGACCTGCCGGGGCGGGGTGCCGACCGGCTGCTGTCGTCGAGCACGCGTGCCGACGTATGGCTCTTCCGCGATGACTCGGGCGGCCCGGACGTCGCCGTCAAGATCTACCGCGAGGTCCTCGACGATGCGCAACGCGAGGCGTTCACGACCGCGAGCGGACGCCTGCGAGCGGTCTCGGCGCACCCCGCCATCGCCACGGTCCACTCCGGCGGCTTCGCGGGCGACGGGCGGGCCTTCCTCATCCTCGAGCATTGCTCCGGGCCGGCACTGGCGCAGACCATCGCGCGTCACCCCGCCAGCCTGGCCGACACCCTGCGTCTGCTCGTCCAGCTCGCGGGCGCGGTCGAGAGCGCCCACCGTGCCGGACTGGCACACGGTCGCGTTCGCGTCGAGAACGTCCTGACGACCGGGTACGGCTGGCCCGCGCTCGTGGGTTTCGACTCTGACGCTCTGCTGCGTCGCAATGCCGACACGGATGCCGCGCCGGCCCGCGCCACGGACGTGCACGGCCTCGCCGTCGCGGCGACCGAGCTGCTGTCCGGACGTCCCATCGCCGAGTCCGGCGCCGAGTCGGGTGCCGCCGACGGGGCGGACGCCGTCCCAGCGGCCCTCGAACGTCTCGTCCTCGACGTGCTGGCTGCCTCAGCCGGTGGCGGCGGGCCCGCCGCAGCCGACTTCGCCGAGGAGCTGCAGCGGATCGAAGTGGACCTCCACCTCCCGCTGACGCATCTCGACGTTCGCGAACCCGGGGGCGGAGCGTCCGACACCGGCGAGCAGACCGTCCTCTCCCTCCGCGGCGTCGGCCCCGCGTCGCCCGACACCGACGATTACACCGTCCTGTCCACCCGACACGCCCCCGCCACACCCGACACCGACGACCACACCGTCCTGTCCACCCGACACGCCCCCGCCACACCCGACACCGACGACCACACCGTCCTGTCCACCCGCGGGAGCGGAGACGGCCCCCGGCCGTCCGCCGGTGGAGCCGTGCCCGGTCCCGGCGGACCCGATGAGACCGTCCTCGTCCGCCGCCGCGACGACGGCGTCGTCCGCGGGCGCAGAGGCACGGGTCGGCAGGCCGCGGTGCCCGAAGGAGGACCCGAGCGTTACCGGGTCCGCGACGCTCGCCCGATGCCGGAGGTCGTCCGCGAGCCGGTGGCGCCGCCGGCCGCGCGGACCGACGCTCCGACGCGACGCCGAACGCCCGGCCGTGGCGCGATCGTCGCCGTCGTCGGCGGCGGCATCCTCGTGCTCGGCGCAGCTCTGACCGCCATAGTGATGCTCATCGGAGGGGGATCATGACAGCCATCGACCAGGAGACAGGCGAGCACGACCGGGAGGACGCCGAGCCGGCGTTCGCCGAGACGGTCGCGGTGGAGTTCTGCGGCGAGTGGTTCCGCCCGGTCGCCGGCACGACGTACGCGATCGGTCGCGATGCCGACCTCGTCGTCGACACCAACCCGTACCTGCACCGCAGGCTCCTCGCGATCGATGCCGAGCACGGCCTGTGGTGGCTGTCGAACACCGGCCAGTCGATCTCGGTGAGCCTGGCGACCCCCGACGGCGCCTATCAGGCCGTCCTCGGCCCGGGGGCGCGGGTTCCGCTGGTCTTCCCCGCACTGGTCGTGATGTTCACGGCGGGCGCGTTCACCTACGAGCTCACCGTGCACACCGACGGGTCGCGCTTCACGGTGCGCGACAGCATGCCGCGCCCGGTCGACGAGTACGTGGGAACCACGACGGTCGGCGCGATCGCCCTCACCTCCAGTCAGCGTCTGCTGCTCCTGGCGATGTGCGAGCCGATCCTCCGGGGCGGCATGGTGGGGTCCAGCCAGATCCCCACATCGGCGGCCGCGGCCGAGCGTCTCGGCTGGCCGCTGACCACCTTCAACCGCAAGCTCGACAACGTCTGCGACAAGCTCGATCGCGAGGGCGTGCGCGGTCTCCGCGGCGGCGTCGGCAAGCTCGCCACCAACCGCCGGGCCCGACTGGTCGAGCATGCCGTCCTCTCGCGCCTGGTCACCGCTGCCGACCTCCCCCTGCTCGACGCCGTTCCGGGCGAACGGGGCTGAGGAGTCCCGGTTTCGTCGTACGATGGAGGGCTGTGTCGTCGCCCGCCCCTGTGATCGCCTACCCGCCCGAGCTGCCCGTCAGCGCGGCTCGGGACGAGATCGCGCGCGCCATCCGCGACCACCAGGTCGTCATCGTCGCGGGAGCCACCGGTTCGGGAAAGACGACCCAGCTGCCGAAGATCTGCCTCGAGCTGGGGCGCGCCGCCATCGCCCACACGCAGCCGCGACGGATCGCCGCGCGCACCGTGGCCGAACGCATCGCCTCCGAGATGGAGGTGCCGCTGGGCGGCGCGGTCGGTTACAAGGTGCGCTTCACCGATCAGGTGTCGGCCGACACCCGCGTCGCGCTCGTGACCGACGGCATCCTCCTCAATGAGATCCACCGCGACCGGCTGCTCCGCCGCTACGACACGATCATCATCGACGAGGCACACGAGCGCTCGTTGAACATCGACTTCCTGCTGGGCTATCTCCGGCGCATCCTGCCGCAGCGCCCCGACCTCAAGGTGATCGTCACCTCCGCCACGATCGACCCCGCGAGCTTCGCGGCTCACTTCGCGGGTGCCGACGGGGTTCCGGCTCCCATCATCGAGGTGTCGGGGCGCACCTATCCCGTCGAGGTGCGCTACCGCCCCCACGACGAGGCCGCCGAGGACGACGTCGACGGTCTGGTCGCGGCGCTGCGGGAACTCGACCGCGAGTCCGACGGAGACGTGCTGGTGTTCCTGCCGGGCGAGGCCGAGATCCGCGACGCGATGGACGCCGTGCGCGGCGCCTACGCCAAGGACGCCCGACCCACCGAAGTGCTCCCCCTGTTCGGGCGGCTCTCGGCGGCCGAACAGCACCGTGTCTTCGAGCCCTCGGGCGTCGCCGGGGTCCGGCGCCGCGTCATCCTGGCGACGAACGTCGCCGAGACCAGCCTCACCGTGCCCGGCATCCGGTACGTCGTCGACGGCGGCACGGCGCGCATCTCGCGCTACAGCAACCGCTCGAAGATCCAGCGGCTGCCGATCGAGGCGATCTCGCAGGCCTCGGCGCAGCAGCGCGCGGGTCGCGCCGGACGAACCTCACCGGGCATCGCGATCCGGCTCTACGCCGAGGACGATTTCCTCGGGCGCCCGGAGTTCACCGAGCCCGAGATCCTTCGGACGAGCCTGGCCTCGGTCGTGCTGCAGATGCTGGCGCTGGGCTTCGGCGACATCGCCGACTTCCCGTTCCTCACCCCTCCCGATTCCCGCGGCGTCAAGGCCGCGTTCGACCTGCTCGTCGAACTGCGAGCGGTCCGGCGCGGCGACGGCGGCGGGTGGCGTCTCACCGACACCGGACGCGAGATCTCGCGGCTGCCGATCGACCCGCGGTTCGCGCGCATGCTCGTCGAGGCTCGGGTGCGCGGCGTGACGCGGGACGTGCTGGCGATCGTCGCCGGCATGTCGATCCAGGACGTCCGCGAGCGCCCCGAGGAGCGACGCGAGGAAGCCGATCGCCTGCATGCCCGGTTCACCGACCCCACCAGCGACTTCCTGACGCTGCTCAACCTGTGGAACCACCTGCAGGATCAGCAGCGCGAGCTCGGATCGAGCGCCTTCCGGCGCACCTGCCGGGCGGAGCATCTGAACTACGTCCGGGTGCGGGAGTGGTTCGACGTGCAGCGTCAGCTCACCGCGCTCTCCCGCACCGGCCGCGACCGCCCCCCGCGCGGCGATGCGCGCGGCGCGGCATCCGACGCCGTGCACGCCGAAGCGTCTGCGATCTCGGGCGCGGCGGAGCCGGACCGCGTGCATCAGGCGATCCTCTCCGGCCTGCTCTCGCAGATCGGCGTGCTCGACACCCGCAGTCCCGCGCCGACACGCAGCGGCGCCAAGGGCGGCACGGCCAAGCCGCAGCGTCAGCGGGCCGAATACCGCGGAGCGCGGGGCGCGAAGTTCGCGGTCTTCCCCGGATCGGGCCTGCGCAAGGCGTCCCCCGACGCCGTGATGGCCGCGGAGCTCGTCGAGACCTCGCGCCTGTACGCACGGACGGTGGCGGCCATCGACCCCGCCTGGGCGGAGGAGCTCGCCGGCGACCTCGCGCACCGCTCGATGAGCGACCCGCACTGGTCGAAGGATGCCGGCGCCGCCGTGGCCGCCGAGAAGGTCACCCTGTTCGGCGTCGAGATCGTGCCGCGGCGCCGTGTCCAGCTCGCGGGTCGTGACCCCGAGCTCGCCCGCGAGCTCTTCCTGCGGCACGCGCTGGTCGAGGGCGAGTGGAACTCCGCCCACCTCGACAAGCGCCTCACGGCGTTCGAGCGGCGCAACCTCGAGCTCCGGCGCCGCCTCGAGAAGATCGAGGAGCGCGAACGCCGACGCGACATCCTGGTGGGCGACGAGGCGGTCTTCGCCTACTACGACGCGCGCATCCCCCGCGACGTGTTCGACGTGCGCTCGTTCGAGGCGTGGTGGCGCGATGCCGCGACACGGACGCCGCGGCTGCTCGACATGACCGAGGCCGACCTCGCCGGCGACGCCGCCGGCGGTGACGAGCGCGCCTTCCCGGCGCGGTGGCGGCAGGGGGATCAGGTGCTCTCGCTCGCCTACCGATTCGAGCCCGGATCGCCCGACGACGGCGTCAGCGTCGTGGTGCCCGTCGCGCTCCTCGCCTCGCTGCGTCCGGACGGGTTCGACTGGCAGGTCCCGGGGCTGCGGGACGAGCTGATCGCCGGGTTGCTGCGCGCCCTGCCGAAGGTCATCCGCCGTCACGTGGTTCCGGCGGCCGACTGGGCCTCGACGTTCGCCGAGGAGCTCGCCGGCGATGGTCCCGAGAGCCGCGACGGCCTGCCGCCGCGGCCGCTGCGCGAGGCGCTGGCGGCGCGCATCCAGCGGGTCGCCAACCAGCCGGTGACCTCCGCCGACTTCGACTCGGACCGTGTCCCGGCCCACCTGTCCATGTCGTTCCGGGCGGTCGACGAACGCGGCCGGACGCTCGGCTCCTCGCGCGATCTCGCCGACCTGCAGCAGCGTCTGGCCGGCCGCAGTCGGGCCTCGGTCGCGCGCTCGCTCGCGAAGGCCGCCCCGCGGTCCGGGCCGCAGCCCGCGGCCGCCGCCGGTGAGCGGCCGAGGACCGAGGGCAGCGGGATCGCGGAGCGCAGCGGCCTCACCGGGTGGAGCTTCGGCGATCTGCCCGAGCTCGTCGACACGAGGGTCGCCGGCGGCGTGGTGCGCGGCTACCCCGCGCTCGTGGACGAGGGCTCGAGCGTCGCGCTGCGGATCGAGGCCACCCCCGATCGCGCGATGCGCCTGACGCGGGCGGGCGTGCGGCGTCTCGTCCTGCTCGCCGTGCCGTCGCCGACGGCCTACGTCCTCGACCATCTCACGGCGGCCGAGAAGCTCGCCCTGGCGGCATCGCCCTACCCGTCGGCCAAGGCGCTCATCGAGGACGCCCGCGTCGCGGTCGCCGATGCGGTCATCGCCCGCACCGCGACCTCCGTGCGCAGCGAGGAGCAGTTCGGTCTCGTGCGCGACGCCTTCTCGGCGGCCGTCGTCGACGAGCTCTTCCAGACGGTCTCGCTGGCCTCGCGCATCCTCACTCTGAACCGCGACGTCGAGCGCGCGGTCCGCTCGGAGAACTCCATGGTGCTCCTGGCGGCGCTCGGCGACGTCAAGCAGCAGCTCGCGGGCCTGATCTTCCCGGGCTTCATCTCGCGCACCGGTGTCGCCCGGCTCGCGCATCTGCCGCGCTACCTCCACGGCGCGCTCGATCGGGTCACCGGCCTCAGCGACAACCCGGGTCGCGACCGCCAGCGCCTGACGGAGTACGAACGGGCGGCGGCACTCTTCCGTGACGCCGGCGGCACCGTTCCCCCGGCCGATGACGCCGAGGCCCGCCTCGTGAAGGCTCGGTGGCTGCTCGAGGAGTATCGCGTGAGCCTGTTCGCACAGCGGCTGGGAACGGCGGAGCCGGTGTCGATCCAACGGATCACCAGGACGCTGGCCGGCAAGGACGGATGAGTCGGTAGCGTGGCGTCATGGCTCAAGCAGTGACATACGCGCGATTCGGCGGCCCCGAGGTCCTCGACCTCACCGAGATCGAGGTGCCGGCACCCGGTGACGGGGAGGTGCGGGTGCGGGTGACCGCGGTCGGTGTCAATCCGATCGATCACAAGCTCCGTGCCGGCATCCGTCCCTCCGCGACGATCGCGCGGCCGCGACGCGTCGGCAGCGACGGGGCGGGCGTCGTCGTCGAGGTCGGCGCCGCCGTCGAGGGGTTCCGTGTCGGCGACGAGGTGGTCGCCTTCGGTGCGAGCGGCGTGTACGCGACCGAGATCGTCGTCACCGTCGAGAAGCTCGCGCCGTTGCCGACCGGCGTCTCCCCCGCCGTCGGCGCGGCGCTGGGGATCCCGGTGGGCACCGCGTACCAGTCGCTGCGCTCGCTCGACGTCGGCCCGACCGACACCCTGCTCGTGCATGGGGGCTCCGGCGCGGTCGGCGCCGCCGCCATCCAATTCGCGCGCCTGCGCGGCGCCGCGGTGGTCGCCACCGCGAGCCCGGCACGAGCCGACCGCATCCGCGCTCTGGGCGCCACGCCCGTCGCGTACGGCGAGGGACTCGTCGACCGCGTCCGCGCCGCCGTCCCGCAGGACATCACCGTCGCCCTCGACTGCGCCGGCACCGATGAGGCCCTGCAGGCATCGCTCGAGCTGGTTTCCGACGGCGACCGCATCGCCACCATCGTCCGGGGCGCGGATGCCGCCGGACTCGGCATCCGCGCCTTCTCGGGCGGCAGCCCCGACCCGCTCACCCCGCAGCAGCTCGCCTGGCGGGCCGAGGCTGTCCCGGTCGTCACCGCGCTGCTCGCCGCCGGCGCCTTCCACGTCGATCTGGGCCCGGAGCTCCCGCTGGCCGAGGCCGCCGAAGCGCATCGCCTCCTCTCCACCGGCGCCCCCGGCAAGATCATCCTGATCCCCTGACCCCGTACCCCGTTCTCAGCACACGCCAAGGTGGCGCGAGCACCCGGAACCTCGAGAGAGTTCCCGGCGCTCGCGCCACCGTGTACGAGTTCCGCGCGTCAGTTGCCCGAACGGCGCTTGTTGTAGACGTCGAAGGCCACGGCCAGCAGCAGCACCAGACCCTTCACGGCCTGCTGCCACTCGATTCCGATGCCCATGATCGACATGCCGTTGTTGAGCACGCCGATGATGAGGCCACCGATGATCGCGCCGCCGATGGTGCCGACACCGCCCTGCACCGCCGCGCCGCCGATGAACGCGGCGGAGATCGCCTCGAGCTCGAAGCCGTCACCGGCCTTGGGCCCGGCGAGGTTCAGACGCGCGGTGAAGATCAGGCCGGCGAGGGCGGCGAGCACGCCCATGTTGACGAACAGCCAGAAGTCGGCACGGCGGGTCTTGATGCCTGAGAGCTCCGCCGCGTGGCGGTTGCCGCCGATGGCGTAGATGTGACGGCCGAAGACCGTGCGGTTCATCACGACGCCGTAGACGAGCACCAGCACCGCGAGCACGATCAGGGTGACCGGGATGCCCTTGTACGAGGCCAGGGCCCAGGTGAACCATCCGATGACGACGGAGATCAGCGCGAGCTTGGCGATGAACCAGACGACCGGCTCGACCTCCTGGTCGTACTTCTGGCGCCCCGCACGCGTGCGCCACTGCTGCACGATGAGGGCGACGATGCCGAGCGCGCCGATGAGCAGGGTGAACAGGTCTGGATCGGACTCCCCGAATATCCCGGCGAGGAACCCGTTGCCCAGCGCTCGGTACTCCGTGGGGAACGAGCCGATGTTGGCGTTGCCCAGCACCACGAGCGCGAGCCCGCGGAAGATGAGCATGCCGGCGAGGGTCACGATGAACGCGGGTATCCCCACGTAGGCGACCCAGAACCCCTGCCAGGCACCGACCAGCGCCCCGATGAGCAGCGAGAGGATGATGGCGAGCCACCACGGCATCCCCATCTTCACCGCGAAGACGCCCGAGACGGCTCCGATGAAGGCGGCGACCGAGCCGACCGACAGGTCGATGTGCCCGGCGATGATGATCATCACCATGCCGATGGCCAGCACCAGGATGTAGCCGTTCTGGACGACGAGGTTCGAGAGGTTCTGCGGGCGGAGCAGGATGCCGTTGGTGAGAATGGCGAAGAGGGCGACCACCGCGATCAGCGCGATGAAGATGCCGTTCTTGCCGAGGTCGGCGAGGATGTGGGCGAGCCACCGGGTGAACCGGTTCTCGGTCGGATTGATCCCGCCGCCGGCGGCGGTTTCGGGAACGTTTGCGTTCTGAGACATTCGTGGATCTCCTGCGTCCCCGTCAGCGGGGCTTCTCCATGGTCATGAGTTTGAGGACCGACTCGGGGGTCGCATCGGCGATGGGCATCTCTCCGGTGATGCGTCCCTCCGAGAGGGCGTACACGCGGTCGGAGATGCCGAGGAGCTCTGGCAGCTCTGACGAGATCACGATGATCCCCTTGCCCGAGGCTGCGAGCTTGTTGATGATCGTGTAGATCTCGTACTTCGCTCCGACGTCGATCCCACGGGTGGGTTCGTCGAGGATGAGCACCTCGGGATCGGAGTAGATCCACTTCGACAGCACGACCTTCTGCTGGTTGCCGCCGGAGAGCTTCCCCGTCTTGGCCAGCACCGTGGGCGCCTTGATGTTCATGCTCTTGCGGTACCGGTTCGCGATGGCGAACTCCTCGTTGTCGTCGACGAGGCCGGACTTCTCGAGCTTCTTCAGCGACGCCATCGAGATGTTGCGCTTGATGTCCTCGATGAGGTTGAGCCCGTAGGTCTTGCGGTCCTCGGTCGCATAGGCGAGCCCATTGGCGATGGCCTCCGAGACGGTGCGCGTGCGGATCTCCTTGCCGCGCATGAAGACCTTGCCCGAGATGCGCGTGCCGTAGCTGTGGCCGAACAGGCTCATCGCGAATTCGGTGCGGCCGGCGCCCATGAGGCCCGCGATGCCGACGATCTCGCCGGCGCGCACGGTGACCGAGACGTCGTCGACCACGACGCGCGTCGGGTCCTGCGGGTGATGCGCCGTCCAGTTCTCCACGCGCAGCAGCTCCTCGCCCAGCTGCGGCTCGTGATCGGGATAGCGGTGCTCGAGGTCGCGTCCCACCATGTCCTTGATGATGCGGTCCTCGGTCACGTCGTTCTTCGAGATCGTCTCGATCGTCTTGCCGTCGCGGATGACCGTGACGGTGTCGGCGACCTTTTTGATCTCGTTCAGCTTGTGGCTGATGATGATCGACGTGATCCCCTGCTCGCGCAGGCTCAGGATCAGATCGAGCAGGTGATCGGAGTCCTCGTCGTTCAGGGCCGCGGTCGGCTCGTCGAGGATGAGGAGCTTGACCTCCTTCGACAGCGCCTTGGCGATCTCGACGAGCTGCTGCTTTCCGACGCCGATCTGATTGACCTTCGTCGTCGGGTTCTCCTTGAGGCCGACACGGCGCAGCAGCTCGGCCGCGGCGAAGTTCGTCTTGTTCCAGTCGATGAGGCCGCCGGGACCCGTGCGCTCGTTGTTGAGGAAGATGTTCTCGGCGATCGAGAGGTATGGGCTCAGCGCCAGTTCCTGATGGATGATGACGATGCCGCGCGCCTCGCTGTCGCGAAGGTTCTTGAACTCGACGGTGTCACCGGCGTAGACGATCTCGCCGTCGTAGGTGCCGTGCGGGTAAACACCCGACAGCACCTTCATGAGAGTCGACTTCCCCGCGCCGTTCTCGCCGCAGATCGCATGGATCTCACCGCGCTCGACGGCGAGGTTCACGTTCGAGAGCGCCTTGACGCCGGGGAATGTCTTGGTGATTCCGCGCATCTCGAGGATGGTTTCGCTCACGTCTCCGACTTCCTTGTGGGGTGGATGGTGTTCGGTGCGGCGGCGGGGGCTGCGTGCCCCCGCCGCCGCGATGATGGTCGACGGATGCCGCGGCTCAGAGGCCGAGCTCGGCTGCCGTCCAGTAGCCGGTGTCGACCAGGGCCGACTCCACGTTGTCCTTGACGACCGGGACCGGCGAGAGGAGGTACGAGGGAACAACCTTCACGTCGTTGTCGTACGTCTCGGTGTCGTTGATCTCCGGCTCTTCACCGTTGAGCGCGGCGACGGCCATGTCGGCCGCGACCTTGGCGAGCTCGCGGGTGTCCTTGAAGATCGTGGCGTACTGCTCGTCCGCGAGGATCGCCTTGACCGAGTCCACCTCGGCGTCCTGGCCCGAGATGATCGGCCACTCGTCGCCGACGGAGTACCCGGCGCCCTCGAGCGCCGAGATGATGCCACGCGAGATGCCGTCGTACGGCGAGAGGATCGCGTCGACCTGCGTGCCGTCGGAGTAGTTGGCCGTGAGGATGTCCTCCATGCGGCTCTGGGCGGTCTCGCCGTCCCAGCGCAGCGTCGCGGCCTGCTCGATGTCGGTCTGGCCCGACTTGACCACGAGGGTGCCGTCGTCGATCAGCGGCTCGAGGACGTCCATCGCTCCGTTGAAGAAGAAGAACGCGTTGTTGTCGTCGAGCGAGCCCGCGAACAGCTCGATGTTGAACGGTCCGGCCGGCGCTCCGTCGGTCGGGTTGCCCTCGAGATCGGTGAGGCCGAGCCCGTTGAGGAGCGTCCAGGCCTGCTGCTGTCCGACCAGGAAGTTGTCGAACGTCGCGTAGTAGTCGACGTTCTCGGTGCCGACGATCAGCCGGTCGTAGGCGATGACGGGGATGTCGGCGTCTGCGGCGTTCTGCAGCGCCTCCGTCAGCGTCGTGCCGTCGATCGAGGCCACGATGAGCGCTTCGGCGCCCTTGGTGATCATGTTCTCGATCTGGTTGACCTGGGTGGGGATGTCGTCCTCGGCGTACTGCAGGTCGACGGTGTAGCCCTGGTCCTCGAGAGCCTTCTTGACGGCGTCGCCGTCCTGGATCCAGCGCTCCGAGCTCTTCGTCGGCATCGCGACGCCGATGAGACCGCCGCCGCCCTCACCGCCGTCTCCGGAGCCTCCGCCGGAATCGCCGGCGCAGCCGGAGAGCGTGATCGCGCCGACGGCGAGCGTCGCCGCGGCGAACAGGAACTTCTTGCTGTTCACTGTGTGTCCTTTCCAGTGACTTCACTGTCTTGGTGGGAAATGGTGACCGCGCCCGGAAGGGGCTACCGGCGGTCGTCGGTGGTCTGTCCGTAAACGTTCTGATACCGGTCGTACAACGCGTCGATCGACTCCTGCGGGATCGGAACGAGATCCCCGGCCTGCCGCGCGATGTGCACCGTGCGGGCGACGTCCTCGACCATCACCGCAGCCTTGACCGCATCCTTCGCCGTGGCCCCGATCGTGAACGGCCCGTGATTCTGCATCAACACCGCCCGAGACCGATGACCCCGAAGCGTGTCCACGATCCCCCGACCGATCGAGTCATCCCCGATGACCGCGAACGGACCCACCGGAACCGGACCCCCGAACTCATCCGCCATCGCCGTGATCACACACGGGATCTCCTCACCCCGCGCCGCCCACGCCACCGCATACGTCGAATGCGTGTGCACCACACCACCCACCTCGGGCATGTTCCGATACACATACGCATGAGCCGCAGTATCACTCGACGGCGACCGATCACTACCCGGCGTACCCGCCACCACGACGCCATCCAGATCGCACACGATCATGTTCTCCGGAGCCAACTCGTCATACGACACCCCCGACGGCTTGATCACGAACAGATCAGCCCCCGGCACACGCCCCGACACGTTCCCGCCGGTCCACACCACCAGCCCATAACGCACCAGCTCCGCATGCAACGACGCCACCTCGGCCCGAACCCGCGCCACCGCGACTTCGGCCTTGACGCCGTCGACATACTCGCTGCTGATCGCTGCGTTGCGTGCCACTCGAGTGCTCCTTCGCCCCGCCACCATCGGCCGGGCCTCGATCGCGTGATGGTCGATGTGACCGTTCACATTGCGACAATATAGCCACGCTTCGAACCGAGGTGTCAACTCCCGGCGTGTCTCGGATCGATAACGGGCCTCAGCGACGCGGTCCGGTGGATGAGCGCACGACGAGCTCGGGCACCAGCATGGGCGCCTCCGCGGCGCCCTCGCCCTGACCCAGCAGCAGATCCACGCACCGCCGACCGATCTCCGTGAAGTCCTGGCGGACCGTCGTCAGCGGGGGCCAGAAGTGCGCGGCCTCGGGGATGTCGTCGAAACCGATGATGCTGATGTCGCGCGGAGCGTCGAGTCCCTCGTCGCGGATGGCGTGCAGCAGCCCGAGGGCCATCTGGTCGTTCGAGGAGAAGATCGCGGTGAAGTCACGGACGCGCAGCAACTCGCGTCCCGCGTAGTAGCCGAACTCCGCCGTCCAGTCCCCCAGGACCGGCGCGGTCGTGGGGATGTCCCAGTCGCTCATCTCCTCGAGGAACCCCCGCATGCGCGCCTCGGCCTCGATCCAGTCCTGGGGACCGGCGATGTGGTAGATCGAGCGGTGCCCCAGCTCGATGAGGTGCCGTGTCGCGGCGCGGGCGCCGGAGATCTGGTCGACCGACAGCGCGTGCCCCGGGTCGACCTCGGTCGATTGGAGGGTCACGTACGGGATGCCGATCGGCTGGGCGGCGAGGGCTCGGAAGACCCGCACCTGCGGAGCGATGACGACGAGCCCTTCGACGGCCTGCGCGACGAGGTGCGCCAGCCCCGCTTGGATCGAGCTCGGCTCCGCGGCGTCGACGTTCGCCGTCGACACCCAGTAGCCCCGCTCCCGCGCCGCGGCCTCGATCGCGGCGATCGAGGATGCCGGTCCGTACTGCGTGGCCGACGAGGTCAGCACCCCGATCGTGTGCGATCGGCTGGTCACGAGGGCCCGCGCCGCGCGGTTGGGGCTGTAGTCCAGCTCGGCCATGACGGCGAGCACGCGCTCTTTGGTCTCGGCCCGGATGCTGGCATGGTTGTTCAGCACGCGTGAGACGGTCTGATGCGACACTCCAGCAAGACGCGCGACGTCGCGGATGCTGGGGCGACGGCCCGCGGCGTCCTCGCTCATGGCTCCTCCGGATCGATGCGCACGTTCACATCGACTGAAGCCATTATGCACCGGCAGCTCCCGAAAGTACCCGCATCGTCGATGTGACAGTCACACACCCGTCCTGCCGCCGCAGGTGCCGCGATGTGACAGCCCGCCGCTGCGTCACAACCCGACGGCGCCCTATGCTGACCCCATGTCGGATGTCGCCCGCTTCCTGCCGCTCAGCCAGCGCACCGCAGACGGACCGGCCGACATCCTCGACCGCCGCGCGCAGCTGGCGGGCATCGTCGACCTCGTGGCGACCGCGCTTGCGGACACCGCGGCCCCGGAGGCCGAGATCGGCGTCGAGGCGTTCCTCCGAGATGCCGGCCTGACGTCCGCCGTGCCGGATGGCGGCACGGCGGATCTGGGCAGCCTGTCCGCTTCCCTCAGATCCGGGGGCCGGCGGACGGCGAAGCAGGTGGTGGCGGCTGCTCGGGCGTACCTGCGGCTGCCCGTGGCGGACCGGCCGCCGCTTCCCGCCGCAATCGCCGGTGCCGTCGCCTTCGCCGCCTCATCGTCGGCGACGAGCGACCGGCGCGCAGCGATCGCCGGCCACACGGTGCGCGCCAGCGACGCCGCCTGGTCGTTCGGCCGCGGACCCGATCTCATCGCCACCGGCGACGAGATCGTCGCTTTCCTGACCGGTGTCTCCGACCAGCCGCCGCGGAGGCCGCGGTTCAGCTGAGTCGGAGCAGATCCCGGTAGAACGCGATTCCCCGCAGCCAGACGTCGACCCGGATGCGCTCGTCGTGGGCATGCAGCGCCTCGCGTTCGGATGCCGTCAGGCGGAACGGAGCGAACCGGTAGACGTGCCCGCTGATGGCGGTGAACCACCGACTGTCGCTCGCGCCGAGCTGCAGATAAGGCGTGGGGACGACCTCCTCGCCGAGCGCGCTCGCCACGGCGCGGGCGACGCGGCGCCAGGGCTCACCGCGCCAGGGCGACACCGGCGAGGGGTCCGAGGCGTTGTGCACCTCGACCTCGATGCCCGGGTCGCCGATGACAGCGCGCACCCGATCGGCGACGCCGCCGACGGTGTCGCCGATCAGCAGCCGCACGTTCACGGACGCGCGGGCGGTGGTGGCCAGGACGTTCTCGCCGTCCGCCCCGTGCAGCTCCGTGACCACGGCGGTCGTGCGCACGAGGGCGTTCGTCTCCGGGCCGAAACGCGGCAGCACTCGCGCGAGCAGCATCCCAGTGAGGCGGATGTGGCGGAACAGCGTACGGAAGGGCTCCCGTGCGTGCGGTGCGAGGGTGCGGAACATCGCGCGCACGGGCGGACTGAGGCGAACCGGGAACGGGCGGTGCTGGAGCCGGTCGATCGCACGGGCGAGCCGCGCGGTGGCGGGTCGTCCCGGCGGTGTCGAAGCGTGGCCGCCCGCCTCGCGCGCGGTCAGGCGCAGGGTCGCGATCCCGCGCTCGGCCACCCCGATCATCGCCGTCTCGGCGTCGACGCCGGGCACGGCCTGCTCGACCACAGCGCCGCCCTCGTCCAGGACGAGCGCCGGACGCACCCCCCGCGCGCGCAGGACCTGAACGATCGCCGGCGCTCCTGTCCCGGCCACCTCCTCGTCGTGGCCGAAAGCGAGGTACACGTCGCGTGCCGGCACGTACCCCTCGGCCAGCAACGACTCGACCGCCTCGACGATGGCGACGAGGGCGCCCTTGTCGTCGATCGCCCCGCGCGCATGGATGGTGGCTTCGTCGCCCTCCCCCGTCAGCACGGCGCCGAACGGCGGATGCATCCACTCGTCCGGCACGACCGGGACGACGTCGTAGTGCGCCATGAGCACGAGCGGGTCCCCCGAGGCGGCGCCCGGCCAGCGGAAGAGCATCGCGTGCTCGGCGACGAGTTCGCGCTCGAGGGCCGCGTGGACGCGGGGGTAGGAGCGCTCGAGGGTCGCGCGGAACAGGTCGAAGGCCTCGCCGTCGACCTGCGCCGGATCGGACCGCGAGACGGTCGGGATGCGCAGGAGCTCGCGGAAGCGTTCGACGGCGGCGGTGTCCACCCCGCGAGCCTACGCCGCCCGTCCCGGCCCGCCCCTGGCTAGGCTCGCGTTATGACTGATCAGACCACGACCGCGCACCCGCACGCCGGCCTGCGATGGGGCATCCTGGCCACCGGCGGCATCGCCCATGCGTTCACCCGCGACCTGCTCACGGCCGGACGCGAGGTCGTGGCCGTGGGATCGCGCAGCCAGGCGTCGGCGTCGGCGTTCGCGGCCGAGCACGGCATCGGCCACGCGCACGGCTCGTACGAAGAGCTCGCCGCGGATCCGGACGTCGACATCATCTACGTCGCGACGCCGCACCCCGCCCACCGCGACGCCGCTGCGCTCGCCATCCAGCACGGGAAGCACGTGCTGGTCGAGAAGCCGTTCACCCTCACCCGCGACGAGGCGGTCGCACTGCGCGACCTCGGCGCAGGCGCCGGGGTGCTCGTGATGGAGGCGATGTGGACGCGCTACCTCCCCCACATGGTCCGATTGCGGGAGATCATCGCGGCAGGCACGATCGGTGAGGTCCGCACCGTCTTCGCCGACCACACGCAGCGCATCACCGACGACCCGGCCCACCGCCTCAACGACCTGGCGCTCGGGGGCGGAGCGCTGCTCGATCTCGGCATCTACCCCGTCTCGTTCGTCTGCGATCTGCTCGGGCTCCCCACCGAGGTGCGTGCGCTCGCGCGGCTGCAGGAGACGGGCGCCGACGCGGAGGTGGCGACGGTCATGACCCATCCCTCCGGCGCCGTCTCGACGACGGTGTCGTCCTCGCGCGGTGCCGGCCCGAACACCGCGCACGTGGTGGGCACGGCCGGCCGGGTCGAGATCTCCGGCGTCTGGTATGCCGCGACCGACTTCCGCGTGATCAGCCCCGACGGCGAGCTCATCGAGGAGTACCGCTCCGAGATCGACGGGCGCGGCATGCAGTTCCAGGCGCTCGAGGCCGAGGCGCTCGTCGCAGCGGGGCGCGTCGACGGCGACATCCTGCCGATCGCCGAGACGGTCGACATCATGGGCCTCCTCGACGACATCCGCGCGCAGATCGGCGTGCGCTACCCGCAGGAGCACTGAGCCGACCACACAGCGGGGGCGGTGCCGATCGTTCGGCACCGCCCCCGCTGTGTGCGCGCCGATCACACGGCGAAGGGCACGGCTCCGACGAGCACGCCCACCGCGAGCATCACGAGCGAGACGACGGTCGCGCGCCACAGCACCTTCTTGTGGTGGTCGCCGAGGTTGACGTTGGCGAGCGAGACCAGCAGCAGGATCGCCGGCACGAGCGGGCTCTGCAGGTGCACCGGCTGTCCGGTGATCGACGCGCGCGCCATCTCGACCGGCTCGATGCCGTACGTCGCCGCGCTCTCGGCGAGGATCGGCAGGATCCCGAAGTAGAACGCGTCGTTGGACATGAAGAAGGTGAACGGGATCGACAAGACGCCGGTGATCACCGCGAGGTGCGGTCCGAGCTGCGAGGGGATCACCTCGGTGACCCACGACGCCATGGCGGCGACCATGCCGGTTCCGTTGAGGACTCCCACCAGCACGCCGGCGGCGAGGACCATCGAGACGACGCCGACGATCGACGGCGCGTGCGCGACGATCTCGTCGGCCTGCTGCTTGAGCTTGGGGAAGTTGATGACAAGCGCCAGCGCCGCGCCGACCATGAACACGTAGGCCAGCGGGAACAGGTCGAGCACGAGCAGCACCATGACCGCGAGGGTGAGGACGAGGTTGACCCAGACCAGCCGCGGACGCAGGGTCGCCCGGTTCGGATCGAGCATCGTGTCGGCCATGGCGGTGTCGCGCTCCTCCACCCACTGGGCAGCCGGCACCGGCTTGCGCCCACGCACCGTGACGATGTTGCCGGTGCGGAGCGTGGCCAGCGCACCCGGCCGGGGGTCGGCTCCGCGGAACAGTCTCGGTCCTCCCAGCACGCCGTCGCCGGTGCCGAGCCTCGAGGTGTCGATGCTGCCCGCGAGTCGGCGTCGCTCGGAGAGTCCGAGGAACCAGGCGAACGTGAGCGAGACGACGATGCCGGCGGCGAGGGAGGGCAGCATCGGGACGAACACGTCGGTGGGCTGCAGCCCCAGCGCCGAAGCCGCACGCACCGTCGGCCCGCCCCACGGCACGATGTTCATCGTCCCGTTCATGAGTCCGGCGACGCACGTGAGGACCACCGGGCTCATCCCCAGCCGCAGGTAGATGGGGAGCATCGCCGAGGTGGTGATGATGAAGGTCGTCGACCCGTCGCCGTCGAGCGAGACCACGCCGGCCAGCACAGCCGTGCCGACCACGACCTTGGCCGGGTCGTCCTTGAGGACGCGGGTGATCACCCGGATCAGCGGGTCGAAGAGTCCGACGTCGATCATGATCCCGAAGTACATGATCGCGAACATCAGCAGCGCCGCGGTGGGCGCCATACTGCCGATCGCGTCGATGATCATGTCGCCGAGCCCCAGCCCGGCGCCGGCGAACAGACCGAACACGGTCGGCACGAGGATGAGCGCCACCATCGGGGTGAGGCGCCGGGTCATGATCAGTGCCATGAACGTCAGGACCATGACGAAGCCGAGGATGACGAGAACGCCGTCCGGGGCGATGAACGCCAGGTCGTAGCCGTCCTCGGCCGCGGCTGCGGTCACGAGGGATGCGGTGGTCGTCATGTCGACTCCTTCGTCGGCTGATGCGGGTGGTGCGGGGTGACGCGAGGTGTTGCAGTCGGATGACACTAGGCCGCCGCCGCCCCTGTGCGCGCGCTTGGGTGCATTCGCGCGACTTGAGCGCGTAGCGTGTGTTCTGCGCATTCTGCGCGTGATGACAGGAGGTCGGGATGCGGTTCACCACGCGCCTCTTCCTCGTGCAGGTCGCGGTGGTCGTCGCGGTGCTGCTGGTGTGCACCGGCGCGTTCTCGGTCATCGCGGTGGGCCAAGTGCGTTCGGCAGCGGAGGAGAGCGCCCTGAACATCGCGCGCTCGGTGGCCGCGATGCCCGATGTCCGGCGCACCGTCGCGAGGTGGTCGGACGACCCGGGCACCCCGGCAGCCGACGACCTGGTGGCCGGTCCCCTGCAGCGCACCGCGCTCGCGGTCGCCGATCGCACCGATGCCCTCTTCGTCGTCATCACCGACGACCACGGCATCCGTCTGGCTCATCCCAGCGCCGAGCGTCTCGGCGAGACCGTGTCGACGCCGTTCGCCCGGGTGCTCGCCGGCGACGAGGTCGTGGATTGGGAGGTGGGCACGCTCGGCCGGTCGGCCCGGGCGAAGGTTCCCGTGCTGCCGCCGGACGGCGGGGCGCCCGTCGGCGAGGTGAGCGTCGGATTCGAGGAGGGGAGCGTGCTCGACGACCTGCCCGCGCTCCTGCTCGCGATCGGCGTCGCCGCGCTGCTCGCACTGGGGGTCGGGGTGGGCGCGGGATCGATCCTGCGGCGACGGTGGGAGAAGACGACGCTGGGGCTCCAGCCCGAGGAACTGACGGCGCTGGTGCAGCAGCAGAGCGCGGTCCTCGACGGCGTCGGCGATGGCGTGCTGGCCCTCGACGAGGACGGCATCGTGCGGGTCGCGTCGGGCGCTGCGGTCCGGCTGCTCGGCCTGAGCGCCCCGGTGGGGCGGTCGCTCCACGATCTTCCGCTGCCGACGAACGTCGTGCGAGCGATCGAGGAGGGTCTGCCCGTCCACCACGCCGTGGTGGGCACCCGGGTGCTCGCGATCGACGTCCACCCCGTGCGGCACGGCGGCCGCGAGCTCGGCGACGTCATCGTCGTCCGTGACCACACCGATGTCGCCGAGCTGAACGAGCAGCTCTCGTCGGTCCAGACCGTGACCGGGGCGCTGCGGGTGCAGCGACACGAGTTCTCCAACCGCCTGCACGTGGCTGCCGGCCTGCTCGACGCCGAGCGCGTGGGCGACGCTCGCGCCTTCCTCGACGACCTCCTCGAGCGCGGCAGCGTCCCCACCGCCGTCGGTCACATCGAGCGCGTGCCCGACCTCTTCCTCCAAGCCCTCTTGACCGGAAAGGCTGCCGAGGCCGGCACCCACGGGGTCCGCCTGATCGTCGGGGAGGACACCCTCCTGCTCGGCGCCCTCGGCCGGGTCGAGGATGCTGCGGCGGTCATCGGCAACCTGGTCGACAATGCGATCGCCGCTGCGGCCGCCGCCGCCGAACCGAGATGGGTCGAGGTGACCTTCCTGAGCGACGGGGACGCCCTCGTCGTCACGGTCGCCGATTCGGGGCGGGGCGTGCCCGCGGGACGCGACGTCTTCGCAGCGACGGACGGCCCGGCCGACGACCGGGTGCGCGGCCGGGGTATCGGGCTGCCGCTCTCGCGCGAGCTCGCGCGCCGACTCTCCGGCGACGTCTGGCTCATCGACGCCGGCGGCGGTGCCCCTGGCGATGACGACACCGGCGAGACGACACGACCGCCCGGCGCCGTGTTCGCCGCGCGCCTCCCGGGCGTCCTGCGGAACGCTCCGAACGACGGAACACCGCCGTGGCACGCACACCCCGAGGAGCCCACCGCATGACCACCGCTCTCCGTGTCCTCGTCGTCGACGACGACTTCCGCGTCGCGGGCCTGCATCGCGATGCGGTCGACGCCGTGCCCGGCTTCCGGGCACTCGAACCGGCGCGCTCCCTCGCCGCGGCGCGCGCGTCGATCGCCGACCAGCGCCCCGACCTCCTCCTCGTCGACAACTACCTGCCCGACGGCGAGGGAATCGCGCTGGTGCGCACGCTCGACATCGACGCGTTCGTGCTGTCGGCTGCGACCGATGCCGCCACGGTTCGGCGCGCGCTGCGGGCCGGCGCCGTGGGCTACCTCATCAAGCCGTTCGACGCTCGCTCGCTCCGCGAGCGCCTGGAACGCTACGCGCGCTACCGGAATGTCCTGGACGCCCCGGACCTGGAGCAGGACGAGATAGACCGCGCGCTCTCGATCGTCCACGGCGAGCCTGCCACGACCGCACGCTCAGCCACCGAGCAGCTCATCCTCGCCACGCTCGGGGGGCGAGAGGCATCCGCGGGCGAGGTCGCCGCCGAGTGCGGCATCTCGCGCGCGACCGCGCAACGCCACCTCTCCGCCCTGGCGGCCCGCGGCGTCGTCGACGTGCGCCTGCGATACGGCTCGACCGGCCGCCCCGAGCACCGCTACGCCGCGTCGCGCGGCTGACGCGTCGACCACCAGGCCCAGGCCACCAGCGCCGGCTGGAAGAACAGGCGCGTAAGACGGCGCTGATCGGTATCGAGCCCGAAGGCGCTGCGCTTCTTGCGCCACTGATCGACGTTGCCGGGGAAGACCGCGATGAAGAACGCCGCGAGCAGCGCGCCGACGCGCTCACGCTCGCGAGGGAGCATGATCAGCGCTGCACCGAACATCGCCTCCACCACGCCCGAGGCGACGACGACGCCGTCGCGATCGATGGGGAGCTTCTCGACGAGGATGTCGGGCACCTGCGCCTGGAAATCGCGGCGCGCCCAGAAGAGGTGGCTCAGCCCGGCGAAGATCATCCCGCCGGCGAGCAGCCAGCGCAGCGCAGTTCTCATACCCCCATTGTGCGCCCCGGATCGGTCGGCGGGCGCGGGGTCCCCCGGCCGACGAACTAGGCTTGCCGAGTGCCCGGCCCGCTCGACCTCTCGCTGCTGCGCCGATGGCCCGACGTCGAAGCTCCGGGTCTGGTCGCCTCCGACGCGGCGGACCGGCTGATCCTCGACGAATCCGCCGGCGCGCGGGCCCGCAGCGGCCCGGGCGAGCTCGTCGTCATCGGCGACACCCACGGCGCGCTGGTCCTGGCGGCGGCCGCAGACGGGGCGAACGGCATCCGGGTGCATCAGGACGCGCTCAGCGGCGAAGCGGCACTGGTCGGCAACGCACACCGCCTGGTGCCGGAGGCCCGCTTCGAGCAGCTGCCGCTCGACACCGCGCTCGTCGCGGGCGCGCGCGTGGTCCTGCTGCGACTCCCCCGCTCGCTCGACGAGCTCTCCGACATCGCCTCGGTGATCGCCGCCGCGGCTGCACCGGATGTCGTCGTCTTCGCGGGCGGGAGGATCAAGCACATGGCGCTCGCGATGAACGACGTGCTCCGCTCCCGCTTCCGCCGACTCGACGTCTCGCACGCCCGCGCGAAGTCGCGGGTGCTGATCGCACGCGAGCCCGCGGCGTCCGCACCCCCGACACCGCGTGCCGCGCGGATCGACGGGCTCGAGGTGCGCGCCTTCGGCGGAGCCTTCGCCGGCGCCCGCGTCGATATCGGCACGCGCCTGCTTCTGGCGCACCTCCCGGATGCGGCACCCGGCGGAACCGCGGACGATCCGTGGATCGACTTCGCGTGCGGTACGGGCGTGGTGGCGGCGACCTGGGCCTCGCGGCATCCGCACGCGCACGTCTACGCCTCCGACCAATCGGCTTCGGCCGTGGCCTCGGCGCGCGCCACCGCCGAAGCCAACGGAGTCGCGGACCGCATCGACGTCGTCCGCGACGACCTGCTGTCGCGGCGCCCGGACCGCAGCGCCTCGCTGATCGCCCTGAACCCGCCGTTCCACTCGGGCTCATCGGTGAGCGATCACATCGCGCCGCGCCTCTTCGCCGACGCCGCTCGGGTTCTCCGCCCGGGCGGCGAGCTGTGGTGCGTGTGGAACTCGTCCCTCCGCTACCGGCCGAGCCTCGAACGCCTCATCGGCCCCACGCGGCAGGTCGCCCGCGATCCGAAGTTCACGGTCACGGTGTCGACCCGCCGCTGAGCGGGCTCAGTGGTACCGGCCGCTGTACGCGTTGATCGCCTGCTGACCGCCGAGGTGGGCATACAGCACGTTCGAGTCCGCCGGGATGTCGCGCGACGAAACGAGATCGATGAGACCGGCCATCGACTTGCCCTCGTAGACGGGATCGAGGATCACGCCCTCCATCCGGCCGGTGAGATAGATGGCCTCGTCGGTGGAGGCGACCGGGATGCCGTACTTGTCGCCCGCCCAGCCTTCCAGCACCACGATCTCGTCGTCGCTGAGCTCCCGTCCCACCCCGATCAGATCCGCCGTACGCCGGGCGATACGCGCCACCTGGTCGCGCGTCTTGTCGATCGTCGCCGACGCGTCGATGCCGAGTACGCGACGCGGCCGGTCGCCGAAGTTCTCCAGCAGATCCGCGAACCCGGCGATCATCCCGGCGTGCGTCGACCCCGTGACGGTGCACACGACGATCGTGTCGAAGAAGACCCCCAGAGCATCCTCCTGTCGGCGGAGCTCGTGCGCCCAGTTGGCGAACCCGAGCCCACCGAGACGGTGGTCGCTCGCACCGGCGGGGATGGCGTAAGGAGTGCCACCGGCGGCCTCCACATCGGCGATCGCGTCCTTCCACGAGTCGCGGAACCCGATGTCGAAACCGGCCGACGACAGTCGCACATCCGCACCCATGAGGCGCGAGAGCAGGATGTTGCCCACGCGGTCGTTCACGGCATCCGGCCAATCCACCCAGTTCTCCTGAACGAGCACTGCCTTCATGCCGAGGTGCGCAGCGACCGCGGCTACCTGACGCGTGTGGTTCGACTGCACGCCACCGATCGACACCAGTGTGTCGGCGCCCTGCGCCAGGGCCTCGGGAACCAGGTACTCGAGCTTGCGCACCTTGTTGCCGCCGTACGCCAAACCGCTCGAGACGTCCTCCCGCTTGGCCCAGATCCGGGCGCCGCCGAGATGCGCCGACAGCCGATCCAGCGGGTGGACCGGACTCGGGCCGAAAGTGAGGGGGTGACGCGGGAAGTCTGCGAGGGTCATCATTCGTCCTTGGGGTCGGTGGAGCGCGGGGTGGTCTCGGAATGGGTGAGCAAGCGCTCGAGGGTCAGCCAGTTCTCGCGTGTCGCGCTCGCGGCGGCCTCGGCATCACCCGCCGCACAGAGGGCCAGAATGCGGGCGTGGGCGTGGACCGAGTCGCGGCCGGCCAGGCTCGAGAACCGCGCGCGCTCGAGTCGCCGGAGCAGCGGCGTGACCTGATCGAGCAGCGCCGCCAGCAACGGGTTCGCGGAGGCCGTCACGGCGACGCCGTGGAAGGCATCGTCGGCGGCGACCGCGCCGTCGACGTCCTGTCCCGCCAGGGCCACCTCGAAGCGCGCGTTCGCCTCGCGCATCGCGTCGAGATCGGCCTCGGTCAACTGCGCCACCGCGTCTCGGACAGCGAGCTCGTGCAGCGCCGCAGCCACGCGCTCGGCAGCCAACGCCTCGCGCTCGTCGAGCGGGGCGACCTCTGTGGCCTTCGCACGACGCGTCCGCACCAACCCCGCAGACTCCAAGCGAGCGATGGCCTCGCGGATCGGCGTCCGACTCACGCCGAGCCACGCCTCCAGCTCGGCGTCACGCAGTCGCGCGCCCGGCTCGAGCCGTCCGCTCACGATCGCGTCGCGCATCTGCGCGTAGGCATGGTCGCGCAGCGACGAGGGACGAGCGACCGGACTCAGCGACATGCAATATATTGCACACGATACGAGCGCACCCGTCAAATCGAACGACGACGGGCGGGTGCGATCGACATCGCACCCGCCCGGAAACGAGAAATGGCCACCCAGCGTTGGGTGGCCATTTCACGAAAGAAGTCCGGCGGTGTCCTACTCTCCCACAGGGTCCCCCCTGCAGTACCATCGGCGCTGTGAGGCTTAGCTTCCGGGTTCGGAATGTAACCGGGCGTTTCCCTCACGCTATGGCCGCCGAAACACTATTGATGTTTCAGTCTGCACAACGATCAATTCGTTATGCGGTTCTCGACCGTACATCGAGAACCACTCAGTGGACGCAAGCACCAAAAACGGTGTGTTATCAAGTCATCGGCTTATTAGTACCGGTCAGCTTCACGTGTTGCCACGCTTCCACATCCGGCCTATCAACCCAGTAGTCTGGCTGGGAGCCTCTCGCCCGAAGGCATGGAAATCTCATCTTGAGGCCGGCTTCCCGCTTAGATGCTTTCAGCGGTTATCCATCCCGAACGTAGCTAACCAGCGGTGCTCCTGGCGGAACAACTGGCACACCAGAGGTTCGTCCAACCCGGTCCTCTCGTACTAGGGTCAGATCCTCTCAAATTTCCTACGCGCGCAGCGGATAGGGACCGAACTGTCTCACGACGTTCTAAACCCAGCTCGCGTACCGCTTTAATGGGCGAACAGCCCAACCCTTGGGACCTACTCCAGCCCCAGGATGCGACGAGCCGACATCGAGGTGCCAAACCATGCCGTCGATATGGACTCTTGGGCAAGATCAGCCTGTTATCCCCGAGGTACCTTTTATCCGTTGAGCGACAGCGCTTCCACAAGCCACTGCCGGATCACTAGTCCCGACTTTCGTCCCTGCTCGACCTGTCAGTCTCACAGTCAAGCTCCCTTGTGCACTTACACTCGCCACCTGATTGCCAACCAGGTTGAGGGAACCTTTGGGCGCCTCCGTTACTTTTTGGGAGGCAACCGCCCCAGTTAAACTACCCACCAGGCACTGTCCCTGAACCGGATTACGGTTCGAAGTTAGATATCCAGAGTGACCAGAGTGGTATTTCAACAATGACTCCACGGTAACTGGCGTCACCGCTTCAAAGTCTCCCACCTATCCTACACAAGCCACACCGAACACCAATACCAAGCTATAGTAAAGGTCACGGGGTCTTTCCGTCCTGCTGCGCGTAACGAGCATCTTTACTCGTAATGCAATTTCGCCGAGTTCGCGGTTGAGACAGTTGGGAAGTCGTTACGCCATTCGTGCAGGTCGGAACTTACCCGACAAGGAATTTCGCTACCTTAGGATGGTTATAGTTACCACCGCCGTTTACTGGGGCTTAAATTCTCAGCTTCGCCTTGCGGCTAACCGGTCCTCTTAACCTTCCAGCACCGGGCAGGCGTCAGTCCGTATACATCGTCTTGCGACTTGGCACGGACCTGTGTTTTTAGTAAACAGTCGCTACCCACTAGTCTCTGCGGCCTCCACACCCTTTCGGAGTAAATCCTAATAAGTGGAAGGCCCCCCTTCTCCCGAAGTTACGGGGGCATTTTGCCGAGTTCCTTAACCACGATTCTCTCGATCTCCTTGGTATTCTCTACCTGACCACCTGAGTCGGTTTGGGGTACGGGCAGCTAGAACCTCGCGTCGATGCTTTTCTCGGCAGCATAGGATCACCCACTTTTTATCCGCATCGTGTCTCAGCCTATGTGAGAGACGGATTTGCCTATCTCTCGGCCTACGCACTTGCCCCGGGACAACCATCGCCCGGGTTGGGCTACCTTCCTGCGTCACACCTGTTAATACGCTAGCCGCACCAGCATGGGTTCGAGCGTTAGACCGGCCGGCATCACCCCGAAGGGATCCACTCAGCCGGGTTAGGACTCTTAGCACCACTGGATTAGCTTGGGCGGTTCTTCGCCGGTACGGGAATATCAACCCGTTGTCCATCGACTACGCCTGTCGGCCTCGCCTTAGGTCCCGACTTACCCAGGGAAGATTAGCTTGACCCTGGAACCCTTGGTCTTTCGGAGGACGTGTTTCTCACACGTCTTTCGCTACTCATGCCTGCATTCTCACTCGTGTGGCCTCCACGGCTGGTTCACACCGCCGCTTCGCTGGCCACACGACGCTCTCCTACCCATCAACACGGCTGGACCACGAAGGCCTACCAATAATGCTAATGCCACAACTTCGGTGGCGTGCTTGAGCCCCGTTACATTGTCGGCGCGGAATCACTTGACCAGTGAGCTATTACGCACTCTTTCAAGGGTGGCTGCTTCTAAGCCAACCTCCTGGTTGTCAAAGCAACTCCACATCCTTTCCCACTTAGCACGCGCTTTGGGACCTTAGTTGGTGGTCTGGGTTGTTTCCCTCTCGACTATGAAGCTTATCCCCCACAGTCTCACTGCTGCGCTCTCACTTACCGGCATTCGGAGTTTGGCTGACGTCAGTAACCTTGTAGGGCCCATCGGCCATCCAGTAGCTCTACCTCCGGCAAGAAACACGCAACGCTGCACCTAAATGCATTTCGGAGAGAACCAGCTATCACGAAGTTTGATTGGCCTTTCACCCCTATCCACAGCTCATCCCCTCAGTTTTCAACCTAAGTGGGTTCGGTCCTCCACGACGTCTTACCGTCGCTTCAACCTGGCCATGGATAGATCACTTCGCTTCGGGTCTAGGACACGCGACTGAATCGCCCTATTCAGACTCGCTTTCGCTACGGCTACCCCACACGGGTTAACCTCGCCACGTATCGCTAACTCGCAGGCTCATTCTTCAAAAGGCACGCTGTCACCCCTACTAAGGAGGCTCCAACGGTTTGTAAGCAAACGGTTTCAGGTACTATTTCACTCCCCTCCCGGGGTACTTTTCACCTTTCCCTCACGGTACTTGTCCGCTATCGGTCATCTGGGAGTATTTAGGCTTATCAGGTGGTCCTGACAGATTCACACGGGATTTCTCGGGCCCCGTGCTACTTGGGATACTCTTCACGCCAAGAGAAGCATTTCGACTACGGGGTTCGCACCCTCTATGACCAGGCATTCAAACCTGTTCGTCTATACCTTCTTGTAACGTCGACCACTCGGCAGAATGATCAAAAAAGTCCCACAACCCCCAACGTGCAACGCCTGCCGGCTATCACACACGCAAGGTTTAGCCTGTTCCGGTTTCGCTCGCCACTACTAACGGAATCGCGGTTGCTTTCTCTTCCTGTGGGTACTGAGATGTTTCACTTCCCCACGTTCCCTCTACCCGCCCTATATATTCAGGCGGGAGTCACTAGGTCGGCACGCCGCCCAGCGGGGTTTCCCCATTCGGACACCCTCGGATCACAGTGTGCTTATCCACTCCCCGAGGCTTATCGCAGATTGCTACGTCCTTCTTCGGCTCCAGATGCCAAGGCATCCACCGTTTGCTCTTAAAGACTTGAAATCACATGAGTTGAATCGTCAAAAAATTGACTAATGATCTTTAAGATCATCTTCACGACACAACACCCGAAGGTGTCGCATCGAAGATGCTCGCGTCCACTGTGTAGTTCTCAAAGTACGGGCGGTACCCTCCCCCCACACCGACCAGCAGCATGAAGAAAAGGCCCAGAGGTTGCGGACTCTCATCCGGTCCCTCAGGACCCAACAGCGTGCAGGTGCGACACCCGAAACCCTCCCCGTTCCCACCGCAAGCGGCGTACTAGAGAAGAACCTCATCCTTCGCACCATGTCAAATGTTCCACCCATGAGCTCCCAGCGAAGAACATGTGCCTTCGAACTGGGTTCTGGAAGTCCGAAGACTTCAGATGCTCCTTAGAAAGGAGGTGATCCAGCCGCACCTTCCGGTACGGCTACCTTGTTACGACTTAGTCCTAATTACCGATCCCACCTTCGACGGCTCCCTCCACAAGGGTTGGGCCACCGGCTTCAGGTGTTACCGACTTTCATGACTTGACGGGCGGTGTGTACAAGACCCGGGAACGTATTCACCGCAGCGTTGCTGATCTGCGATTACTAGCGACTCCGACTTCATGAGGTCGAGTTGCAGACCTCAATCCGAACTGGGACCGGCTTTTTGGGATTCGCTCCACCTCACGGTATTGCAGCCCTTTGTACCGGCCATTGTAGCATGCGTGAAGCCCAAGACATAAGGGGCATGATGATTTGACGTCATCCCCACCTTCCTCCGAGTTGACCCCGGCAGTATCCCATGAGTTCCCACCATTACGTGCTGGCAACATAGAACGAGGGTTGCGCTCGTTGCGGGACTTAACCCAACATCTCACGACACGAGCTGACGACAACCATGCACCACCTGTTTACGAGTGTCCAAAGAGTTGACTATTTCTAGCCCGTTCTCGTATATGTCAAGCCTTGGTAAGGTTCTTCGCGTTGCATCGAATTAATCCGCATGCTCCGCCGCTTGTGCGGGTCCCCGTCAATTCCTTTGAGTTTTAGCCTTGCGGCCGTACTCCCCAGGCGGGGAACTTAATGCGTTAGCTGCGTCACGGAATCCGTGGAATGGACCCCACAACTAGTTCCCAACGTTTACGGGGTGGACTACCAGGGTATCTAAGCCTGTTTGCTCCCCACCCTTTCGCTCCTCAGCGTCAGTTACGGCCCAGAGATCTGCCTTCGCCATCGGTGTTCCTCCTGATATCTGCGCATTCCACCGCTACACCAGGAATTCCAATCTCCCCTACCGCACTCTAGTCTGCCCGTACCCACTGCAGACCCGAGGTTGAGCCTCGGGATTTCACAGCAGACGCGACAGACCGCCTACGAGCTCTTTACGCCCAATAATTCCGGATAACGCTTGCGCCCTACGTATTACCGCGGCTGCTGGCACGTAGTTAGCCGGCGCTTTTTCTGCAGGTACCGTCACTTTCGCTTCTTCCCTGCTAAAAGAGGTTTACAACCCGAAGGCCGTCATCCCTCACGCGGCGTTGCTGCATCAGGCTTCCGCCCATTGTGCAATATTCCCCACTGCTGCCTCCCGTAGGAGTCTGGGCCGTGTCTCAGTCCCAGTGTGGCCGGTCACCCTCTCAGGCCGGCTACCCGTCGACGCCTTGGTGAGCCATTACCTCACCAACAAGCTGATAGGCCGCGAGCTCATCCCTGACCGAAATTCTTTCCAACTGCTGAAGATGCCTTCGCAGCTCGTATCCGGTATTAGACGCCGTTTCCAGCGCTTATCCCAGAGTCAGGGGCAGATTGCTCACGTGTTACTCACCCGTTCGCCACTGATCCACAGAGCAAGCTCTGCTTCACCGTTCGACTTGCATGTGTTAAGCACGCCGCCAGCGTTCATCCTGAGCCAGGATCAAACTCTCCGTAAAGAAAAATTGCTGACCCCGATCGGAAAAAGACCGGAGCAGCGAGTTTGATGCTGACCAAAGAGATAAATCATTGCTGACTATCCATTGCCTCCCCGAAGGAAGGTCTTTGATCCAAAGGAATCTCACCCCACCGAAGTGGAGACGAGGTTATTTGGCATTTGACAAGTGCACGCTGTTGAGTTCTCAAGGATCGGACGCTCCCCCAACTGACCTCACAGCCAGCCCAGAGGGCAACTTCACAACCATACCCGACCACGTGGCCTCGTCATCCAGACCTTCGGCGGACCGAGGAATCGATGACGGGGGTGTGTGATCGGACCCTGTGGCAGATCGAGGACCTGCGATGCTCGGAAGCATCTGTTTCGGGTTGTTCTCCGCTTGAGGGAGGCGGGACCTTTCGGCCCTCTCGCTCTTCCCTGTGGGGCGAACGAGTAATAAGTTACGCGGCTGGGGCCGAGGTGGCAAAGCGGGTCGACATCCCGGGCGTGTCGCGCCCGCCGCGGACCCCCGAGATCCCCGTCGTCACGCGGGAAGACGGGGCACCGACGCCACCAGGCGCGCGGTGTAGTCGTGCCGCGGTGCCGAGAGGAGCCGGGCGGTCGGCCCCTCCTCGACGACTCGCCCATCACGCAGCACCGTCATCCGCGCGCACAGCGCCGAGACGATCGTCAGGTCGTGTGAGACCAGCAGCATCCCGATGCCCTGCTCGGCGGCGAGACGGCGGAACAGCTCGATGACGTGCATCCTCACCGACGTGTCGAGGGCACTGACCGGTTCGTCGGCGAGGATCAGGCGCGGTCGCGGGGCGAGAGCACGGGCGATGGCGATTCGCTGACGCTGCCCGCCCGAGAACGCGTCGGGGTAGCGCTCGGCGGCATCCGGTGTCAGATCGACCGCGGTGAGCAGCTCGTCGACTCGCCGGCGGATCGTCTCGCGTTCGCGGGTGATTCCGAGCGAGCGCAGCGGCTCGGCGATGGAAGCGCCGACGGTCATCCTCGGGTCGAGCGAGGAGAACGGATCCTGGTACACCGGTTGCACGGCACGTCGCAGCGCCCGCACCTGAGAGCGGTCGGATGTCCGCAGCGACGCGCCCTCGAACAGCACGCGCCCTCCCGTCGGCTCCGCGAGCCCGAGCAGGAGCCGCAGGACCGAGGTCTTCCCCGCGCCGGATTCACCGACGAGTCCCAGAGTCTCCCCCGCCCCGATCGACAACGAGACGCCGTGCAAGACGGCGGGGCCACGTGCATACGAGAAGTCGGCGCCCTCCATCGCCAGCAGCGGTGCGTCGATCGCGCTCATCGGGTCTCCCCCTGGTCTGTCGACGCGCGCGTGGCGCCGGCCGGCGCCGGAGGCAGGAAGTCATCCAGCGCGCGGGAGGCGGCGACCAGCTGCGCGGTGTACTCGTGCTGCGGTGACCGGAGCAGGCGCGCGGTCGCGCCCAGCTCCACCTGCTCGCCGTCGCGCATCACCAGCACGCGGTCGGCGACTTGCGCCACCACCGGCAGATCGTGGCTGATGAAGATCAAGGTCATCCCGCGGTCGGAGACCTCGCGCTGCAGGAGCTCGATGATCCCCGCCTGCACGGTGACATCCAGGGCAGTGGTCGGCTCATCGGCGATGAGGATGCTCGGCCCCGCGGCGAGTGCGAGCGCGATCGCCACACGCTGACGCTGGCCGCCCGAGATCTCGTGGATGAACGAGCGTGCGATGCGTTCCGGATCGGGCAGCTGCACGTCGGCGAGAGCCGCGACCACCGCGCTGCGCAGCGCATCGCCGCGCAGGCCGCGATGCGCCGCGAGCGGCCAGGCCACCTGTTTACCCACGCGCATGAGGGGATCGAGCGACGCCAGCGGCTCCTGGAACACCGCCGATATCGTGCGCCCGCGCACCCGGTCCAAGCGACGCGGAGCGGCCCCGACGATCTGCAGCCGTCCGTCGCCCGTGGCGATCGTCGCCGACCCGAACGAGGTGAGCGGGTGCGCGAGCAGTCCGAGGAGCGCCAGCGCGGTGAGCGACTTGCCCGACCCCGACTCCCCGATGATCCCCAGGCGCTCACCCGCAGCCAGCTCGACATCGACGCCGTGAACCAGGGCGCGACCGTCTCCCAGGCGTACGCCGAGCCCGTCGGCTGTGAGGATGGCGGTCATCGGATGCTCCTCGTGGTCGGGTCGGCGACGTCGCGCAGGCCGTCCGCCAGCAGGTTGGCACCGATGATGAAGGCCACCAGCAGGATCCCCGGGAGGACCGCGGCCGTCGGAGCGACCAGCACGGTGCTCTGTGCCTCCTCGAGCATCCGGCCCCACGACGCGTTGGGCGGCGGCGAACCGAGGCCGAGGTACGACAGGGACGCCTCGGCGCCGACCGCACCGCCGAACTGCAGCGCGAGCGGCACGACGAGCGTCGGCCAGACATTGCGCAGCACATGTTGGAACACCACGCCGCCGCGGCCGGTGCCCGAGGTCCGTGCCGCCGTGACGTAGTCCATGGCCAACACCCGCGTGGCCGCGATGCGCGTCAGCCGCGCGATCACGGCGGCGCCGGCCAGGCCGATCGCGAGGATCGCGGACTCGAGTGACGCGCCGCGCCAGGCCACGATCAGCATCGCGAGAAGCAGGGTGGGAAAGGCGATCGCGATGTCGAGAAGGCTGGTCAGCGCGTCGTCGACCCACCGGCGCGCGACGGCGGCGGCGAGGCCGAGGCCGATTCCGATAACCGCGGCGATCGCGACCGACCCGAATCCCACCGCCAGCGCGAGACGGGCGCCGATCATCAGCTGCGTGAAGAGGTCGCGGCCGAGCCTGTCGGTGCCGGCCCAGTGGTCGGCGGAGGGCGGCTGCAGCCGGCCACCGCCCGTGTCGTCGAAGGCGTACGGGGTCCAGAACACCGAGACGAGCCCGATGACCGCGATGATGCCGAAGAGGACTCCTCCCACCGCCAGGTTGACCGACCGGCGGCGCCGGGTCCGGGGCGTCGCGGGTGTCGGGGCGGTGCCGGTATCGGGCAGCGTCGTGGCACTCATGCGGCCGCCCTCGCCCGGCGGTTGCCCGAGACGGTGTCGCGCAGCCGCGGGTCGATGATGCGCTGGAGGATGTCGGCGGCGAAGCCGAGCAGCAGCACCAGGGCGGTCGAGAACAGCAGCACGCCCTGCACGCTCGGGAAGTCCTGCTCTTTGATGCCGACCAGCAGCATGTCGCCCAGCCCGGGCAGTGCGAACACCCGCTCGATGATGACGGCACCGACGAACGTCGTCGACAGCTGGATCGCCAGGATCGAGATCAGCGGCACGACGGCGTTGCGCACCCCGTGTCGCCGGATCGCGGTGGCGAAGCTCTGGCCGGTGGCCCGCGCCGCGCGGAGGTACTGCTGGCCGAGGATGTCGAGGGTCGCGCTGCGGACATATCGCGCGAGGTCGCTGCCGGCCACCAGAGCGATCGTGAGAACCGGGAGCGTCAGCGAGACCAGCGCCGCCGACGGGTCCTCCCAGTCGCGGCGCGGGAAGCCGCCGGCCGGCAGCACGCGCCAGCTGAGCGCGAACACCGCCACGAGCAGGATCCCGACCCAGAAGACGGGGATCGCGCCGCCCAGTTGCGACACGGCCGAGAAGGCGGTGCCGTACCACGTGCGCGACTTCCACGCGGCGACGAAACCGACCGGCACGGCGATGACCACCGACAGCGCGAACGCGATGAGGGTGAGCGGGAGCGTGACGTTGAGTCGGCGAAGGATCTCGTCGCCGACCGGGAGGTTGTTGGTGAACGATCGCCCCAGGTCGAAGCTGACCAGCTGGCCGAGGTACGACACGAACTGCTCGAAGATGGGCCGGTCGACCCCGAGCCGCGCAGCAGCGGCGGCGATCTCAGCGTCCGTCGCCCCGACCGAGATGAGAGCGAACACCGGGTTGCCCAGGACGCGCAGCACGACGAACAGGATCACCACCGCCAGCGCGAACGCCAGCAGCAGCAATCCTGTCCGTCGGATCAGATACCGGGTGATGAAGATCAGGCCTTCGTGATGTCGGAGACGTAGAACAGCGAGTTCAGTCCATTCTTCGGCACGCCCGACACACCTTCGGCTGCGACGCGCAGCTGCGGGTTCAGGTAGAGCCAGACGCTGGCCGCATCATCCGAGATCTGCTGATTCGCCTGCTTGATCAGCTCGGTCTGCTCCTCCACCGTCGATGCCGCCTCGGACTCGGCGAGCCAGGTCTGGACGTCGGCGTTGTCGTAGCCCCAGTAGAAGTCGGGGTTGCCGTAGAAGTTGATGTCACGGTCGTTGACGTGGCCCTGGAGGGTCGCCTCGAAGTTGTTCTCGGTGTAGACCTTCTGGTACCACTCGTCGTCGGTGATGATGTTGATGTTCACCGTGATGCCGACCTTGGCGAGCTCGGACTTGAGGAACTCCGCGACGGTCGAGTGCACACCCGAATCGGGGGTGTCCACCGTGAAGGCGAACCCGCCCGACTGACCGGCCTCGGCGAGCAGCTGCTCCGACAGCTCGGGGTCGTACGGGTTGTTGTCGGCCAGGTCGAGGTACCACGGCTCGGACGGGGGCACCATCGATCCGATGAGCTCGCCACGTCCATCCCAGATGGCGTCGAGGAGCTTCTCCCGGTCGATCGCGGAGTAGATCGCCTTGCGAACGCGCACGTCGTCGAAAGGCGCGACGCGATCATTGAACGCCAGGAGCTCCTTGGTCGTCGAGGTGCCCTCGATGATCTGGAAGCCGGCGGCCTCGAACTCGGCGATGCTGTCGGGGTTCGACTGGCTCGTGACGAGGTCGACGGCACCGGTGGTGAGAGCGTTGTTGAGCGCGGTCGGGTCGGCGTAGTACTGGTAGACCACGCCGCCGTTCGCGGGCGCATCACCCCAGTAGTCCTCGTTCACATCCAACGTGATCGAGTCGCCCTTGCGATAATCGCCCAGCGCGTACGGGCCGGTGCCGTCTGCCGCGGCGGTCAGGTCACCGGCATCCTCGTTGACGATCCACACGTAGCCGAGGTTGTAGGTGAAGCTGATGGACGGCTGCGACAGCGTGACCTCCACCGTCTTGTCGTCGACGGCGGCGACGGATTCGATCACGCTCAGCTGACGCTTGCGCGCGGCGATCGACTCGTCGCCGACGAAGCGCTCGAGGCTGTACTTCACGTCGTCGGCGGTCAGCTCCTTGCCCGAGTGGAACGTGGCGTCCTCGAGGGTGAACGTGTAGACGAGCCCGTCGGCCGACACGGTCGTGTCGGATGCGAGCAGCGGCTCGACCTGCGCGTCGTCCGTGATGCGGAACAGGCCCTCGTAGACGTTGCCGGTGAAGACCTCGGTCACGCCCGAGGAGCCGCCGAAGATCTGATCGAGGTTGGTGGGCTCGTTCTGCGACCCCACCACCACCTCGGCGGTGGGGTCGCCGGCTCCCGTCCCGTCGTCGGGATCGGCGGAGCCGGCGCAGCCGGCGAGGACGAGAAGACCGGCCGTCGCTGCCGCGGTGGCAGCGAGGAGCCGGGAGAAGCCGCGTGAGGTCACGGGTTTTCCTTTGCTGTGTGTGGGGGTGGAGGGCGGATCGAGGTGCGGGCGATCCGTCGTACCGGAGGGGCGTGGGGGCCGGGGCAGACTACAGCGCGAAGTCTCCGGCGAAGCGCACGGTCTTCTCCCCCGCACGCAGGGGGAAGGGGAGGCGGTTCTGCACGGGGGGCAGGGGGCAGTTCATCTGGTTCGAGAAGCCGCACGGCGGGACGACCGCGCGGTTGAAATCGACCGTCACCGGGATGCTGTCGCCGGGGGCGAGATCGCCCGTCGCGCCGGGGTGATCGAGGAAGAGGAAGCGTCCCGCGCCGTAGGTCTCGGCGCCGTTGGTGCGGTCACCGAAGACGAGGTGCAGCTTCGGGCCCCCGTAGTTGGTGTCGAACGCCGCGAGGCGGTACTCGGACCCGTCGACCTCGAACACCAGGTCGCCCGAGACGGGGAGCCCGCGGGTCGCACCGCCGTCCTTGATGTGCTCGAACGGCACGACGCGGTCCTCGTCCACCAGCTCGAATCGGCCCTCGACGACCCACGCGGGATCGTAGTCGTAGCGCTCGATGTCTTCGAAGGCCTCGTTCGCCGGGGAGTCCTGCCGCCAGATCCGGTAACCCTCCTGCGGCAGACCCGTGTCGATGTCGGTCCGCTGCAGCCGGGTGAACAGCGCGTCGATCGGATGACCCGCCCGCGCGACGCGCTCCTCGACGGCGGGCTCGCCCGGAGGCGACCAGTTCGTCAGCACCAGCGCGAGGGACCCCTGCGGGGCCGTCACCGCCGCACGGCGTGACTCGGCCCAGGCCGAATAGTCGGAAACTGCGGACGCGGACGCGGATGTGCTCACCATGACAGGCAACCAAACACCCGGGCGCGGCGAGAAATTCCGTGTCCGTCTGTTGCGCCGCTATCGCCCGTGTGCGCGCCGGCCGACGGCACCGCCGCCGCCGACCCAGCACGCCCACGCCACGAGCACGGGCTGCAGGAACAGCCGCGCCAACCGGCGCCGGTCGGTGTCGAGCCCGGGTGCCGTCGCTCGGGTGCGCCACTGATGGACGTTGCCCGGGAAGATCGCGACGAAGAAGGCGGCGATGGCGGCGCCGACGCGAGGGCGCTCGCGCGGGAGAGCGACCAGGGCTGAACCCAGCACGATCTCCACCGCACCGCTCGCGACGACGATCATGTCCTTGTCGGTGCGCAGCAGACGTGTCGCCCAGTCGGGGACCGCGATGCGATAACCGCGCCGGAGCACCGTGAGGTGAGCGGCGCCGGCCGCGATCAGCAGAGCGGCGAGGGCGAAGCGGGCGACGATGCGCGGCATCCGACCACGCTACGCCCGTCCGGGCGGGCCGATCACCAGGAGTACGACGTAGGCGGCGATGATCCCGACGGCGAGGATCACAGCGAGCACCGCCGGACGCCGCACGAACCAGCGGAGGAATCGGTCGAGCGCCCGTGCGTCCCGCGGGTCGTCGGTCGCCTCGATGCGCCACTGACCGGCGAGGAGACCGCGGCGGCGCAGGATCATCTCCGTCGGCACGGTCGCATACGGGATCACCGCCGCCCCCAGCGCGCACAGGGTCGGGACGAGCCTCCAGCGGTTGTTCCAGGCGACGAGCACGGCCGTGGCTCCGTAGCAGAGGAAGACGAAGCCGTGGATGCCGCCCCCGATCGTGACCGCGACAGGGAGCTCGAACAGCGCACGTACGACGAGTCCGAGGATGAGCAGGGTCCACGAGATCGCCTCCGCGATCGCGAGCGAGCGGAAGGCGGTCAGCGGGGAACGGAACACACCCGAACCCTATCCGGCGGGTTCAGACGATTCCTGCGCGGATGCCGTCCATCGAGGCGGCCAGGTTGGGCATGTTGTCGCTCAGCGTGGAGTCGAGCTCGAGCAGCCGCTGGTGGGCCTGCTCCATGACGGACAGGCCCTTCTCCGTGATCCGGAGGTCGGAGGCCGAGCCGGCGTGCGCGGTGCCGTCGGCGACGAGGCCCTCGTCGACGAGCGTCCGCACCGCCGTATGGGCGGACTGCACCGTGATGTGCGAGCGGCGCGCGAGCTCCGAGAACGAGATGCCCGGCTCGGAGCCGATGTGTCCGAGCAGACCGAACTTGCGTGTGGAGAGACCGAGGTCTCGCAGCGCGGCCGAGAGCCGCCCCTCCCACGACGCCGAGACGGCGATGAGCGCGATGACCGGGCTGAAGCGGGGTTCGCGCGTGGGGACAGTGGTTTCCGACACGACCTCGATTGTAGGAGGCGGCGCGCGTTCTGTGCGGGTGATCAGGCCGAGCGGTGCTGTGTCGCATGCGTAACGCGTCGATCGAGGTTCGTCAAGGACCCGTCGTCGACCCGCGCGGGAGATCACAATGGGAGCCAAGCACGAGGCGGGGAGGATCGACATGATCACGCAGGACGAACAGAACGAGCAGCACACCGACATCCGCGGCGAGAAGCCGTTCGGTCAATGGCTCGGGCTGATCAACGGCGGCCGCTGACGCCCCTCGAATGCCCCCGGCATCCTTTCTCGCGAGAAGGATGCCGGGGGCATCGTCATGTTCGGAGCGGATGCGGCGCCGGTCTTGTTTTAGATAGCTGACCTATGCATGTTGTATAGTCAATCTATGCAGTTGCCCGACTCCCCCATCCGCCTGATGTCGGCGTCGAGCCGGTTCAACCGAGCTGTCGCCCGCAGGGTCGAGACGGCTGCGGCCGCCGGCACGTGGCGTGCCCTGGCCGCCCTCGACGAGCTCGGCCCCACCCGGGTCAGCGACCTCGCCGACTGGCAGCGCGTGAGCCAGCCCACCATGACGACGCTCGTGCGTCGGATGGACGCGGAGGGGCTCGTGGAGCGCGCACCCGACCCCGAAGACGGGCGGGCCTCCCTCGTGTCGATCACCGATGAGGGGCGGCGTCAGTTCGAGGCGTTCCGCTCGCAGGCCCTCGAGGTGACAGGACCCGCCTGGGCGCGGCTCAGTGCCGCCGACCGGTCGACACTCGCGCGCGCCGCCGAGCTGCTCGCCGCGCTGCTCGAGGAGCCGGAACTGGGATGACCACCACAGAGAGGAAGGTGCGCGTGACCAGCGCAACGAAGACAGAGCGGTCGGCCGACGACCGGACGAAGACGACAGCCGAGACCGCGAAGGCGTCGATCTGGCGACAGCCCGTCGCGGTATGGGCGATCGCCTTCGCCTGCACGGTGTCGTTCATGGGCATCGGCCTGGTCGACCCGATCCTCCCGGCGATCAGCCGCGAGCTCGACGCGACACCGTCCGAGACCATGCTGCTGTTCACCAGCTACCTCTTCATCACCGGCATCGTCATGCTGTTCGCGAGCTGGGTGTCGTCGCGGCTCGGGGTCAAGACGACCCTGCTGCTCGGGCTCGCCCTCATCGTGGTGTTCGCTGCGGCCGCCGGGCTGTCGGGCGGGGTCGTCGAGATCATCGGATTCCGGGCGGGCTGGGGTATCGGCAACGCCCTGTTCATTGCGACGGCGCTGGCGGCCATCGTCGGAGCCGCGAGCGGCGGCAGCCGCCAGGCGGTCGTGCTCTATGAGGCATCCCTCGGCATCGGTCTCGCAGTCGGACCGCTCCTGGGCGGCGCACTCGGCGAGCTGTCGTGGCGCGGACCCTTCTTCGGCACGGCAGCGCTCATGGCGATCGCTCTGCTGGCGATCCTTGTGGTCTTCCGATCCCCCGCGCCCGCAGCCGGCTCCGCGGCGCCGGCGAAGGTGTCGTTCCTCGCGTCGTTCCGTGCGCTGCGCAACCCCGCGCTGCTGACCCTGTCGCTCACGGCGTTCTTCTACAACGTCGCGTTCTTCGTGCTGCTCGCCTACAGCCCGTACCCGATCGAGTCGGCGGCGGCTGAGGCCGGGATGACGTTCGGCGCACACGAGCTCGGACTCGTCTTCTTCGGCTGGGGACTCGCCGTCGCGCTCACCTCGGTGCTCGTAGCTCCCGTGCTGACTCGTCGATGGGGCCTGCGGCCGGTCCTGTTCACGATGCTCGGACTGCTCGCCGTCGCCGAGGCCGTGCTCGCGATCGGGATCGACAGCGCCACGGTGCTGATCGTGACCGTCATCGTGGCGGGCCTGTTCCTCGGTGTGCTGAACACGGCGCTGACGGAGGCCGTCATGGAGGCGACCGACCTGCCGCGGAACGTCGCGAGCGGCACCTACTCGGGCGTGCGCTTCATCGGCGGTGCGATCGCCCCCGCCGTCGCCGGCCCCCTTGCGGCCGCACTCGCCCCCAGCGCGCCGTACTGGCTCGGCGTCGCCGCGCTCATCGTCGCGATCGCGATCCTCGCCTTCGCCGGGCGCACCCTCGCACACCTCGGCCGCCCGCACGAGACTGCCGTGGCCGAGGCCGCCGACATCGGCCAGGGCGACGCCTGACCGGAGAGCATCTGCATGTCGGAGGGTGGTCTCCTGGAAGCCACCCTCCGACATGCTTTTCTCCTCCGATGGGGAGGCGGGTCAGTCGCCCTTCACGTTCACTAGCTGGCGGAGCGTGTGCCGCACCTCGACGAGGTCGGCGGCATCCTCCATCACCCGGTCGATCGGCTTGTAGGCCTGCGGGATCTCATCGATGAAGGCATCCGTGTCACGGAACTCGATGCCGACCATCGCCGCCCGCAGCTCGTCGTGAGTGAAGGTCCGGCGTGCCGCCGACCGCGAGTACTCCCGCCCCGCTCCGTGCGGCGACGAGTTGAGCGACAGCGGGTTTCCGAGCCCCGACACGACGTACGACGCCGTGCCCATCGACCCCGGGATGAGGCCGGGCCGGCCCGCATCCGCCTGGATCGCGCCCTTCCGCGACACCCACACCTGCTTGCCGAAGTGCTTCTCGCTCTCGGTGAAGTTGTGGTGGCAGTTGATGCGCTCGAGCTCTTCGACGTCGGCGCCCATCGTCTCGGAGAGCTGCCGAGCCACCCGGTCCATCATCTCCTCACGGTTGAGGAGCGCGAAGTGCTGCGCCCACCGAAGCTCGCGGATGTAGCGCCGGAACTCTTCCGTGCCCTCGACGAGGTAGGCCAAGTCGGGGTCGGGGAGGTCGATCCACCATCGCTTCGCGAGCCGCTGAGCGACCCCGATGTGGTGCGTCGCGATCTTGTTGCCCACGCCCCGCGAGCCCGAGTGCAGGAACATCCACACCGCGTCGGTCTCGTCGACCGAGACCTCGATGAAGTGGTTTCCCGATCCGAGCGACCCCAGCTGGTTCCGCCAGTGCCCGGCGTACTGCGCGGGGTCGAACTCGTTCTTCTCGGCGAGCTCCTCCAGCTCGGCGATGCGCGGTTCGGCCGTCGCGACGACCTTGCGGTTGTCCCGACCCGCCGACAGCGGGATCGCCCGCTCGATCTGCTCGCGCAGTGAGCCCAGGTCACGGCCGATCAACTGAGACTTCGTGAACTGCGTGCGGACGGCGATCATGCCGCACCCCATGTCGACGCCGACGGCGGCCGGCATGATCGCCCCGAGCGTCGGGATGACCGACCCGACGGTCGCCCCCTTGCCGAGGTGCGCGTCCGGCATGAGCGCCAGATGCGGGTGGATGAACGGCATGCCCGACGCGGTGCGAGCCTGATCGAGAGTCTTCTCATCGATGATGCTCGCCCACGACAGCAGCCTGTTCGAGAGCTTCTCCATGGTTCCTTTCCTGGTGATGGCGGTCCGGGAACGGGCGCATGGAGAGGAACACACGAACGCCCCGGACCTGTGCGGTGCGGGGCGTTCTGACAGTGGCGGTGTCAGACGTCTCGCACCGGAGGGTACGGCTCGAAACGGAGCTGGAACTGGTCCAGGTCCGCTGCGATCAGGCGCTCGTTGCGCGTGGTCATGCCGTTCCTCCGGTGATGCTGTGCGGATTCGCGCAGCCTCGCAACAATACGGCGTGCGGCAGTGGGCGTCAATGCGAGATGCGGCGCGTGCGACGTCCCATCGCTTCCGCTCGGGACTCGGCATCGGCCACGTTGACGATCCGTGACTCGCTGGCCGTGTCATCACGTCCTCCCGCACGAATGCGGGCAGAACATGGGCAAGCCCCCGGCGCGACGCTCCTAGGGAGCGTTGCACCGAGGGCTAGCAGATCGTAGCCGGGTTGACGATGTCAGCTACGGTCAGGCATTTTCAGAAGTCCCAGTCCTCGTCTTCGGTGGCCTCGGCCTTGCCGATGACGTACGACGAGCCCGATCCGCTGAAGAAGTCATGGTTCTCGTCGGCGTTCGGCGACAGGGCCGACAGGATCGCCGGGTTCACGTTCGTGACCGTGGCGGGGAACATCGCCTCGAAGCCGAGGTTCATCAGCGCCTTGTTGGCGTTGTAGTGCAGGAACTTCTTGACGTCCTCGGTCAGGCCGACGGCGTCGTAGAGGTCCTGCGTGTACTGCACCTCGTTGTCGTAGAGCTCGTAGAGCAGCGAGAACGTGTAGTCCTTGATCTCGTCGCGCTCGGACTGGGTGAGCTTCTCCATGCCCTTCTGGAACTTGTAGCCGATGTAGTAGCCGTGCACGGCCTCGTCACGGATGATGAGGCGGATGATGTCGGCGGTGTTCGTGAGCTTCGCCTTCGCCGACCAGTGCAGCGGCAGGTAGAACCCCGAGTAGAAGAGGAACGACTCGAGCAGGGTCGAGGCGACCTTGCGCTTGAGCGGCTCGTCGCCACGGTAGTAGTCCATGACGATCGAGGCCTTCTTCTGAAGGTTCGGGTTCTCGACCGACCAGCGGAACGCGTCGTCGATCTCGGGCGTCGAGGCGAGCGTCGAGAAGATCGACGAGTAGCTCTTGGCGTGAACCGACTCCATGAACGCGATGTTCGTGTAGACGGCCTCCTCGTGCGGGGTGATCGCGTCAGGGATGAGCGAGACGGCGCCGACGGTGCCTTGGATCGTGTCGAGGAGCGTGAGCCCCGTGAACACGCGCATGGTGAGGGTCTGCTCGTCGGGTGTCAGCGTGTTCCACGACTGGATGTCGTTCGACAGCGGCACCTTCTCGGGCAGCCAGAAGTTGTTCACCAGACGGTTCCAGACCTCGAGGTCCTTGTCGTCCTGGATGCGGTTCCAGTTGATCGCCTGCACGTGGTCGACGAGCTTGAGCGGTTCAGGGGTCATGTCGCTTCAGTTCCTGGTTCGGGTTCCGGCATCCGTCACAGCATGCAGCTGACGCACTCGGACATATCGGTGCCCTCGAGCGCCATCTGCCGCAGGCGGATGTAGTAGATCGTCTTGATGCCCTTGCGCCAGGCGTAGATCTGAGCCTTGTTGATGTCGCGCGTGGTCGCGGTGTCCTTGAAGAACAGCGTGAGCGACAGGCCCTGGTCGACGTGCTGGGTCGCAGCGGCGTAGGTGTCGATGACCTTCTCGTAGCCGATCTCGTACGCGTCCTCGTAGTACTCGAGATTGTCGTTCGTCATGAACGGCGCCGGGTAGTACACGCGGCCGAGCTTGCCTTCCTTGCGGATCTCGATCTTCGACGCGATCGGGTGGATCGACGACGTCGAGTTGTTGATGTACGAGATCGAGCCGGTCGGCGGCACCGCCTGCAGGTTCTGGTTGTAGATGCCGTGCTGCTGGATCGATGCCTTCAGCTCGCGCCAGTCGTCCTGCGTGGGGATGTGGATGCCGTCGAACAGACCCTTCACCTTGTCGGTCTGCGGCATCCACTCCTGCTCGATGTACTTGTCGAAGAACTCCCCCGACGCGTAGGTCGAGTCAGCGAAGCCCTCGAACGCCGACTTCCGCTCGATCGCGATCTTGTTCGACGCCTGGAGGGCGTGGAACAGCACCGTGTAGAAGTAGATGTTCGTGAAGTCGATGCCCTCTTCGGAGCCGTAGTGGACGTGCTCGCGGGCGAGGTAGCCGTGCAGGTTCATCTGCCCCAGGCCGATGGCGTGCGACCGGTCGTTGCCGTCCTCGATCGAGCGCACCGAGGCGATGTGGCTCTGGTCGCTGACCGCGGTGAGGGCGCGGATGCTGGTCTCGACGGTCTGCGCGAGGTCCTTGCCGTCCATCGCCAGGGCGATGTTCATCGAGCCGAGGTTGCACGAGATGTCCTTGCCGATCTGGCTGTACGACAGGTCCTCGTTGTAGGTCGTCGGGGTGTTGACCTGCAGGATCTCCGAGCACAGGTTCGACATGTTGATCCGACCCTTGATCGGGTTGGCCTTGTTCACCGTGTCCTCGAACATGATGTACGGGTAGCCCGACTCGAACTGGATCTCGGCGAGGGTCTGGAAGAACTCTCGCGCGTTGATCTTCGTCTTCTTGATACGCGCGTCGTCGACCATCTCGCGGTACTTCTCGGTGACGGAGATGTCACCGAACGGGACGCCGTACACCTTCTCGACGTCGTACGGCGAGAACAGGTACATGTCCTCGCCGTTGCGGGCGAGCTCGAAGGTGATGTCGGGGATGACGACGCCGAGCGAGAGCGTCTTGATGCGGATCTTCTCGTCGGCGTTCTCACGCTTGGTGTCGAGGAACTTGAGGATGTCGGGGTGGTGCGCCGAGAGGTACACGGCACCGGCGCCCTGACGCGCACCCAGCTGGTTGGCGTAGCTGAAGCTGTCTTCGAGGAGCTTCATGACGGGGATGATGCCCGAGGACTGGTTCTCGATCTGCTTGATCGGGGCGCCGGCCTCGCGGATGTTCGACAGCAGCAGAGCCACGCCGCCGCCGCGCTTGGACAGCTGCAGCGCGGAGTTGATGCCGCGGGCGATCGACTCCATGTTGTCTTCGATGCGCAGCAGGAAGCAGGAGACGAGCTCGCCGCGCTGCGCCTTGCCGGTGTTCAGGAAGGTCGGGGTGGCGGGCTGGAAGCGGCCCGAGATGACCTCGTCGACGATCTGCATCGCGAGTGCCTCATCGCCGTCGGCCAGGCCGAGCGCCGTCATGACGACGCGGTCTTCGAAGCGCTCGAGGTAGCGCTTGCCGTCGAAGGTCTTCAGCGTGTAGCTCGTGTAGTACTTGAACGCGCCCAGGAAGGTCTCGAAGCGGAACTTCTTGCCGTAGGCGAAGTCGTTGAGCTTCTGGATGAACTCGAGCGAGTACTTCTCGATGACCGCGGGCTCGTAGTACTCCTTCTCGACCAGGTAGTCGAGGCGCTCCTTGAGCGAGTGGAAGAACACGGTGTTCTGGTTCACGTGCTGCAGGAAGTACTCCCGCGCCGCGCGCTTGTCGGCGTCGAACTGGATCTTGCCGTCCGCACCGTAGAGATTGAGCATCGCGTTGAGGGCGTGGTAGTCGAGACCCTCGAACCGCAGATCGACCTTGAAGTCGTTCTCGGTCAAGGCCGTTTCCAGTGCTGATTCCACCATCGTTCCAATCCTGCGCTGACGCGCTCGACGTCTTCTGGCGTGCCGAACAGTTCCACCTTGTCCAAGTGCGGCACGGAGCACTTGCGGCTGATGATCTCGCCGGCGAGGCAGTAGGACTCGCCGAAGTTCGTGTTGCCGGTGGAGATGACCCCACGCAGCTGGGTGCGGTTGCGCACGTCGTTCAGAAAGCGCACGACCTGCTTGGGCACCGCGCCCTTCTCCTCGCCGCGCCCCTGGCCCCCGCCGTAGGTGGGGGTCACGAGCACGAAGGGCTCCGTCACGACGAGGGGCGTCGGCGAGGGATGAAGCGGGATGCGGAGCGCCGGCAGGCCCAGCTTGTCGACGAAACGTGCGGTGTTGCCGGAGACGCTCGAGAAGTACACGAGCAGGGGCGCCCGCGTTGCGACCGCCGTGCTCATGGGATTACGCGAAGCGCGCGGCGAGCTCGTCGATCTTGTCGGGACGGAAGCCCGACCAGTGGTCCTCGTCGGTGATGACGACGGGGGCCTGCAGGTAGCCGAGCGACTTCACGCGCTCGAGTGCGGCCGGGTCCTCGGAGAGGTCCAGGACGTTGTATTCGATGCCCTTGGAGTCCAGCGCACGGTACGTCGCGTTGCACTGCACGCAGGAGGGCTTGGTGTAGACCGTGATCGCCATGTCGAGTGTGGTTTCCCTTCGCTTCTTACGCATCTCCGGCTGAGTTCCCGCCGGGAGTCCAATACTACATATGGGTGCCGACATCGGGGGGCACCACAAGGGGTAGTAGTTACAAGTCTGTAGTTTTGCACCGCTCTCCCCAGGTACAACACATCTTCTCCACCGATTCATCCACAGTCCGCGGCGTGTCGACGAGGCCCGTGCGAGGCGTGATTCCGCGGTTCCCGGCACGACGATCGGCGGCTGTCCACAGGCAGGACGCTACGGCGACCCACAGACATCGGATCCGGCCCCGATCGCGCCGGCCCGGCGTGTCGCGGCGTGTCGGCGGAGGTCGCCGGGAATCGCTACCGTTGAGGGGTGGCGGGATACGGAGAACTGCTGCGCACACCCGGTGTCGCGCGCATCATCGCCGCACAGTTGACCGCGCGCTTTCCGAACGGGATGACGAGCCTCGCCATCCTGCTTCACATCGAGCACGTGACCGGGTCCTACGGGGCCGCCGGTCTGGTCCTGGCGGCCACCTCAGTCGGACAGGCGATCGCGGGACCCGTGACGAGCCGGTGGATGGGCGTGTGGGGCATGCGTCGCGTGCTGACCCTCACCCTCGCCGTGTGCGCGGCCACCATCGCACTGCTGGCGCTGCTCACCCTTCCGCTGCCGCTGTACATGGTGCTCGGACTGCTCGCCGGCCTCTCCACTCCCCCTGTGCAGTCGGCCGTGCGGACGATCTACCCCAAGATGGTGACCTCGCGTCAGCTCACACCGCTGTTCTCGCTCGACGCGTCGCTGCAGGAGATCATCTGGATCATCGCGCCGGTACTCATCACCTTCGTCGCGCTCCAGGCCGGCACCGTTCCGGGCCTGCTGCTGATCGTGGTCATCCTCATCGGCGGCGGCGCGTGGTTCATCCTGTCGCCCGAGCTCGGGCGCGTCCGCATCCCGCGCAGTCGTCGCGGCCTCGGCCGGGTGCTGCTGAAGCCGCCGGTGATGCTCGCCACCGTCACCGGCTTCCTCCTGATCGGAGCCTGCTCGGCAGTAGAGGCCGGCGTGGTGGCGTCCTTCGGCCACGGCGGGCTCGAGTCCGGCATCGTCCTGGCGGTGTTCGCGGTCGGCAGCCTCGCCGGCGGTTTGTCGTTCGGGCACATCCCGATCGGCCGCTGGGCCATGGCGCGCCGGTTCGCCATCGTGACGGTCGGCCTCGCCGCGACGATCTTCTCGCTGAACGCCTGGTGGCTGGGCGGGTCGCTGCTGGTCGCCGGCATCGGCATCGCGCCTGCGCTGGCGGTGATGTTCGCCATCACCTCGGCGAGCGTGAAGTTCAGCGAGACCGCCGAGGCGTACGGCTGGATCGGCACCGGTCAGCTCATCGGCGCCGCCGTCGGCTCGGCCGTGGCGGGGTTCCTCATCGACGGCGTCGGCCCGCAGGGCGCGTACCTAGCCGCGGCGATCTTCGCCGCCGCCGGGCTCCTCGTCGCGGCCGCGTGCGTACGGTGGTTCCCCGACCTGCGCGGTCGGGATTCGTCACCGATCCCCGACACGGAACCGGTGCACACGATCACCTGAGCCGGTCAGTCCTGAACGCGTCGGAGCAGGGCCAGCAGCGCCGCGGCGTATGCGTCTTCGGGCTGAGGGTGTTCGAAGGCCCGTTCCTCCCCGGCGAACTCGATCTCGACGCGGTGCGTGTCGGCCAGTCGCCGCAGGCTCCGGAACGCACCCCGCAGCATCTCGCGCAGCTGATCCTCGCGCGGCAGCCAGAGGGCTTCGTCGAGCGCGACCGAGTCGAGAGCCCACTCCGTCGTGCCGTTGAAGGCGAGGATCGTGCCGGTCGGGTACCGCCGCGGCTCGATGGTCATCTCGCTCACCGTGAAGACATCGGCGTCGAACTCGGGCTCGTTCAGCTGGAAGCGGTCGCCCGACGCGGGATGCCAGGTCAGTCCGGCCTCCCGGAGGGCCAGGGCGGCGTCGGTCGAGATCATCCCCTCATCCTCCCCCCGATCGCCCGGGCTCGTCGCGTCGATGCACCAACTCCTCAGGTTCGGCGCCCATCCCGCGCGCGAGCGACCCGATGCGGGGCGCGGGGCGCGGTTTCCGAGGAGTGAGTGCGCGCGGTGCCGCGCGCACCGCGCCGGCCGCAGGCCCGCGGGCACGGAGGCGGGAGCACAATGGAGGACGTGAGCGACTTCGACCCTGCGCGGTTCCTTCCCAACGACCTCCTCGAGCGCATCCGAGGACGCGCGGCCGCGGTCGATGGGGCCAACGCGTTCCCGGACGACGACCTGGCCGAGCTGACCGCCGCGGGCTACCTCGCGGTTCTCGTGCCCGAGGAGCTCGGCGGCGCGGGGCTCTCGCTCGGGCAGGTGTCGCTTCTGCAGCAACGGCTCGCGGGCGCTGCGCCGGCCACCGCCCTCGCCGTCAACATGCACCTCGTGTGGACGGGAGTCGCCAAGGTCCTGTCCGACCGCGGCGACGACGCGCTGCGATTCGTGCAGGAAGGCGCGGCCGCCGGGGAGGTCTTCGCCTTCGGGATCAGCGAGGCGGGCAACGACCTCGTGCTCTTCGGAAGCGACACCGACGCCGCGCCGCAACCCGACGGCGGATACGCGTTCAGCGGCACGAAGATCTTCACTTCGCTCGCACCCGTGTGGGACCAGCTCGGGCTGCACGGGCTCGACACCACCAGTCCGGACGCGCCGCGCCTGGTGTTCGCCTTCGTCCCGCGAACGGATGCCGTGCACACCCGCGACGACTGGGACACGGTCGGCATGCGCGGCACCCAGTCGCGCACGACGGAGCTGCGAGGCGCCGTCGCGCCGGCCGACCGTGTCGTGCGGCGCCTCCCCCCGGGGCCCACCCCCGACCCGCTCGTCTTCGGGATCTTCTCGGTGTTCGAACTGATGCTCGCATCGGTCTACACCGGCGTCGCGCGGCGCGCACTCGATCTGGCCGTCGAGACGGCTCGCGCCCGGACGTCGAAGAAGACCGGGCGGACGTACAGTCAGGACCCCGACATCCGCTGGCGGGTCGCCGAGATGGCACTCGCCTACGACGCGATGCTGCCGCAGCTCGAGACGGTCGCCCGTGACATCGACGGCGGCGTCGATCACGGCGGGCTCTGGTTCGCCAAGCTCAGCGGGCTCAAGCACCGCGCGGTCGTCTCCGCCAAGCGCGTGGTCGACGACGCGATGCTCGTGGCCGGCGGATCGTCCTACTTCTCACGCTCCGAGCTCGGCCGCCTCTACCGCGACGTCATAGCGGGGATGTTCCACCCCTCCGATCCGGAGTCCGCCCACAGCACGGTCGCCACGGCCTGGCTCGGCCCCGCAGCCTGATCGTCCCGCCGCGCCCGCGCCGCCGAGTCGCCGGACGGGTGCGGCCGCGTGGGAGGATGACCGGATGGCACGCACGCCGACCTCCCTGCTCACCCCCGCGGATCAGGCACGCCGCCAGGGTCTGCGGCGTATGAAGGCCGTCGCGCTCGGGGCGCTGGTGTTCATGGCCGTCGTCTTCGCGATCTCGTACCCGTTGCAACAGACCATCCCCGCATTCGGCTACGTCCGCGCGGCCGCCGAGGGCGGCATGGTCGGAGCCCTCGCGGACTGGTTCGCCGTGACCGCGCTGTTCCGGCATCCGCTGGGGATCCCGATCCCGCACACCGCGATCATCCCGCGGCGCAAAGACGAGATCGGCCGCACGCTCGGAGAGTTCGTCGAGACCAACTTCCTCGAAGCCGGCGTCATCCGCGGCAAGCTCGAATCGATCGGCGTCGCGTCGCGGCTGGGCGGCTGGCTCCGGCGGCCAGACAACGCCGAGCGGGTCGCCGCGGAGGCCTCGTCCGCGGCGTCGGGCATCCTCACCGCCCTCAGCGACGACGAGGTGCAGGATCTGCTCGAGGACCTCGCCCGCGACCACCTGCTGGCGCCGTCGTGGGGGCCCTCGATCGGCGGCTGGCTCGATCGCGTCGTCGCCGCCGAGGCGCACCACGGTGCCGTCGACCTCGCCGTCGACAGCATCGAGAAGTGGCTCGTGGCCAACCGTTCGGTCTTCACCGGTCTCGTCTCGCGCCGACTGCCGTCGTGGCTGCCCTCCGTGGCGACGCGGCTGGTCGACGACACCGTCTACCGCGAGGCGTTGACCTTCGTCGCCGCGGTGCGCTCGGACCCGGATCACCAGGCTCGTCGCGCCATCGACGGCTACCTCTCGCGACTCGCCGCCGACCTGCAGGGCGAGACCGACACGGCCGCCCGGCTCGAAGCCGCGAAGTCCGCCGTCTTCGACAGCCCACGCGTCCGCGCCCTCGCCGCCGAGGCGTGGGGCACCGCGAAGTCCGGTCTCGTCCGCGCGCTGGGCGACCCGGACAGCCCACTGCGCCGCCGCATCGCCGCCGCGCTCGCGGAGATCGGCGAGCGACTCGCGACCGAGCCCGCGCTGCAGCAGCGCATCGACGCACGCGTGACGGATGCCGCCGCGACGCTCGTCGCACGTCACCGGGCCGACATCGCCTCGATCATCACCGAGACCGTCGAGCGCTGGGATGCCGAGGAGACGGCCGAGAAGATCGAGCTCATGGTCGGGCGCGACCTGCAGTACATCCGACTCAACGGCACGATCGTCGGCTCCCTGGCGGGCCTGGTCATCTTCACGATCGCGCATGCCGTCTTCGGCGCGGCAGGATGAGGCCATGACCACTCTCACCCTCGTGCGCCATGCCAAGAGCGACTGGGGTTCGGCGAGCCTCGACGATCACGACCGTCCGCTCAACGACCGCGGCCGCCGCGACGCGCCCGTCATGGCCGAGCGGCTCGTCGCGTCCGGGCTCGCCGTCGACCGCGTGCTCGCGTCGACCGCGCTCCGCGCGCGCACCACGGCGGCGGCCTTCGGCGCGGCGCTGGGCGTGGAACCCGAGCTCCTCGACGAGCTGTACGGCGCCGGCGCACGCGTGCTCCTCGAGACGGCGACCGGCAGCGGCGCGGCATCCGTACTCGTCGTCGCCCACGATCCCGGCATGACGGTGCTGGCAGACCGGCTCTCGAACGGCGGGATCGGGCAGATGCCCACGTGCGCGGTCGCGGTGTTCCGCTGGGAGACGGACGACTGGGACGTCGCCGCCGCGACCGACCCCGACGAGTGGAGCTTCGACAGCCCCCGAGGCTGACGCGGAGGCGTCGGTGCAGGCCTCAGGGCACGGCCCGGGCGCTCAGACCACCGCGGCCACGGTCCCCCCGGTGAGCCGAACCAGCTCGTCGAAGGTCAACGGGAACACCGTGTGCGGCGTCCCGGCGGCCGCCCAGATCGTGTCGTGGCCGGCGAGGTCCTCGTCGACGACCGTGGTCAGCGGCGCGGGGTGCCCGGTCGGGGCGACGCCGCCGATGGCCTGCCCCGTCGCGGCGCGCACCTGGTCGACGCTGGCCCGGCGGATCTGGCGGCGGCCGAGCCGCGCCGCCAGCGCTTCGGTGTCGACCCGGTGGGCACCGCTGGTCATCACGAGGAGCGGTTCGTCGTCCGACCAGAACACCAGGCTGTTGGCGATGGCGCCGACCTCGACGCCCAGCGCCGCGGCGGCGAGGGCGGCGGTGGACGCTGCATCGGGCAGGACGACGATCTCGCCGTCGACACCAGCGGCGCGCAGCGCGTCGTGGACGATCCGGCTTCGGGACGGCAGGTCGATGCTCACGCTCACACTCTAGAAGGGGCACAATGGGCTGGATGCCGCAACGCCGCGGCATCCAGCACGAGAGCCCACAAGGCTCCGCCGAAAGAGGATCGCGATGACCCACGCCCTGCCCCTGCCCGATTTCACGCACGAGCGCGTGGAGGTGATCACGGGACGACGCAGCGGGCTGTTCATCGCGGCCGCCCTGCACTCCTCGGTTCTCGGTCCCGCCCTCGGCGGCGCGCGCATGTGGACCTATCCGCACTGGAGCGACGCGCTGGGCGACGCCCTGCGCCTCTCGGCCGCGATGACGCTGAAGAACGCGGCGGCGGGGCTGGATGCCGGTGGCGGCAAGGCCGTCATCGGGCTCACCGAGGGCACCGTCGTCGATGCCGACCGCCGACGGGCCGCGTTCCTCGATCTGGGTGACGCCGTCGAGTCGCTCGGTGGTAGGTACCGCACCGCCGAGGACGTCGGCTCGACCACCGACGACATGCTCGTCGTCAGCGAGCGCACCGCCCACGTGGTCGGCCTCCCCGACCGCGTCGGCGGCTCGGGCGAGCCGGCCGGCCCGACGAGCCTCGGCGTGTACGCATCGCTCATCGCCACACTCGAGCGTGCCGTCGGCACGACCGATGTCGCGGGTCGCCGCGTCACGATCGCCGGCCTCGGACAGGTCGGCAGCCGGCTGGCGCTGCAGCTCGCCGCCGAGGGCGCCGTGCTGACCGTCACCGACGTCAATCCCGCCAAGCGCGAGCTCGCCGCCGACCTCGGTGCCGGCTGGGTCGATCCGGCCGAGGCGCACCTGACCGCCGCCGATATCTTCGTGCCGGCCGGGATCGGCGGGGTGCTCACCGACGAGGTGATCGACGCCCTCGATGCGCGCGCCGTGTGCGGACCCGCGAACAACCCGCTCGCGCACCGCGCCGGGGCCGACCGGCTCGCCGCCCGCGGCATCCTCTACGCTCCCGACTTCGTCGTCAACGCGGGCGGGGTCATCTACCTCGACCTCGCCGCGAAGCAGCGCGACCGCACCGAGATCATGGCGCGCGTCGAAGGCATCGGCGACGTGCTGCGCCGCATCTTCGCCGAGGCCGAGGACCGCGCGGTCACGCCCCTCGCCGCCGCCGAGTCGCTCGCGGCCGAGCGACTCGCCACCGGCGCCGCCGCGCTCGTCTGACGGACCCTCCGGTCGGGTGCGTCGCGCCGTCGGCGGCGCACCCGACCGGCGCCCGACGGGCGGCGTCAGATCTGCAGGATGGCGCGGGCGATGAGGAAGTACAGGACCAGACCGCTCGCATCGACGAAGGTCGTGATGAACGGGTTCGAGAACACCGCGGGATCGACCCGGATGGCGCGGGCGAGCAGCGGCATGACCCCGCCGACGGTCGCCGCCATCGTGCACACGGCGATCAGCGTCGTGCCGATCACGAGCCCGATCCGCGGGTCGTACACCAACGCGGTGACACCGAAGCCTACGAGCCCGAGGATCGCGCCGAGGAAGAACCCGACCCGCACCTCGCGCGAGAGCACCCGTGCGATGTCGCGCGGCCGGACGTCGCCGAGAGCGAGCGCGCGGGTCACGGTGGTCGCGGCCTGGTTGCCGGTGTTCCCACCGGTCCCGATCAGCAGCGGCACGAACAGGGCGAGCACCGTGATCTGCTCGAGAGTCGCCTCGAACGCCGACAGAACCTGCACCGTGAGGGTGGCGCCCACCGCGAGGACCAGGAGCCAGACGACCCGCGACCGGACGATCTGCACGATCGGCGTCGACAGGTACGGGCGACGCAACGGTTCGGCGCCGCCCTGGCGCGCGGCATCCTCGCTCTCCTCGTGCTCCAGGATGCGGGCGGCATCGTCGACGGTGAGGATGCCGACCAGTCGCTCCTCGCTGTCGACGATCGGCAGGGCGAGCAGGCCGCGGTCGGTGCACCGGCGGGCGGAGTGCTCGGCCTCGTCGTCGACACCCGCGGTCTGCGCCGACTGCATGGTGTCGCGCACGGCGTCGGTCGGCGCGGCGGCGAGCAGGTCGCGCAGGCTCACCACGCCCGCAACGCGCCGCCCCGCGTCGACGACCGGTAGCGTGTAGACCGTCTCGGCGTCGTGCAGTCGCGCACGCACGCGCTCGAGCGCTTCGGCGACGGTGCTCCCGATCGGGACCGAGACGAACTCCGGGCTCATCCGCCGCCCGATCGAGCCGCGGCGATATCCGAGCACCGACGCGGTCAGGTCGCGTTCCCGCGCCGGCAGACCGCGGAGCAGACGGGAGGCCAGCGAGGCGGGGAGCTCGTCGACCAGCCACACGCGGTCGTCCGGGTGAAGGCCTGCGAAGATCTGGGCTACCTCGGTGTCGCGCAGATCGCCGATGAGCTCGCCCTGCATGCTGGGCGAGAGGTCCTCGAACACGTGGAGCGCGTGGTCCTTCGGCAGCAGCCGGTAGGCGATGGCCCGCTGCGGTCCGCTCAGGCGCTCGAGCACCTCGACCAGCCGCTCGGGCTCGACGGCCGTGAGCGCGGCGGCCGCACCGGGAAGGTCGCCGCGCGACAGCGGCGCGGCGATGCCCTCGACGACGATGGTCAGTTCATTGATCTGCTCCGGAGTCATGGGAGCTCTCCTCACCTGGGATGCGCATCACCGGCACCGTCAGAGGACGGTCGACCGGAGCACGCGAAAGCCTGCGGATGCTGCGCACCGCTGGGCTTCCCGCTCGGACGGAGGATCAGTCGAGAGGGGCGGCAGCGGGCGGAGCGCTGGGTTCGCGATGGCAACTATCACCGCTCATTGAGCACCTCACCTCGCTTCCCTTCTTCTCGCATGTCGATGGCGGCAGACGAACGGTCTGCGGGCGATCGGGGCTGAACGCCCCGATGACGTTCACCACCCCGGTCCGTCGGAACCCCTCCGGATGCCGCGGACCCGAAAAGCCCCCGGTGTACGGGGGCTTTTCTCGGTGGACCTGAGGGGATTCGAACCCCTGACCTCTTCATTGCGAACGAAGCGCGCTACCAACTGCGCCACAGGCCCGGAACTCCCCAACACTATCACGGCGCCGCAGCACCGCCGTGCGAACGCGACCTCGAGAACGCATCATGCTCGCGAGAATGCCCCATGGAGCATGCGCCTCCGCGGCGTGGGTGCGTTCTCGGCGAGCGGTGGGCTCAGCCGGCGGCGCGCTGCGCCAACAGGCGGCGCACGTGGTCTTCGATCTCGGCGTCGTCGACCGGCCCGCTGCGGGTGAACTCGGTGACGGGACGCCGGGCCGCACGACCCAGATCGAAGGCGGCGGGGGCGCGACGCTCGGCCTCGCGCTGGATGGCCTCGGCGACGGCCGCCTGTCGCAGTGCTTCGCGGGCCTCGGCTTCATCGAGCACGGCGGCGGCCCGGGAGCCGGCCGACACGGTGAGAGGACGGGGCAGCTCGCGCGGCGTCCACGTGGTGCGGGCATCGGCGAGCTCGAACTCCTGCACGACCGCGGCCGACGCGGCGGCGGGTGCGACGACGGCCGGTGCGACACCCGCGGTGCGGGCGGCACGCCGCGCCACGACGGCCATGCGGTTGAGGACGACCGATGCCACCAGCAGCACGGCCGATCCCACGGCGAGCAGGGCGACGGAGCCCTGGGCGGCGAAGACGAACGCGCCCCACGCCGCGGCAGCGAGCGCGGCGAGAGCGACCAGCGTCGCGGCCAGTCGCACCCGTCGACGCACCTGCGCGCGGTACTCGGGCGACGCGACGCGCTCGGTGCGCGCGGTGCGCACCTGTCGACGGGCATCGATGAGCTGGCGGCGCTCGGTCTCGAGGCGGAGCTGCTCGCGCTCGTGCTGCACCTGGCGAGCGAGCTTCTGCTGCGCGAGCGCGGTGCGCGCCGAGAGCTCGACCCGCACCTCCCCCGGGGTCTCGGCCGTCTCGGCGAGAACGCGCAGCGCCTGGTTCAGGCGCACGGCGTTGCGTTCGGCGGCGTCGTAGCGATGACGGCTGTGCCATGACGGCAGCAGATAGACCATCCACAGCGCGACGGCGACGAGCACGATCACACCGCCGCCGAGAACCTGCCCACCCATGGCTCGACTGTATGTCGCGAACCGCGAGAACACGCGGCTTCGACCCGCGTGTCTGAGGTTCTCGTTCAGGTTGAAGGTTCGATGCCCGCCGCGCGCCGGTCCGACAGCGGGATCGCCGCCGCACCGCGCGGCACCGCCCCCTCGACCCAGCGCCCGAGGACCCCGCGCTGGACCTCGTCGGCGAGGAGGGCGAACGCGAAGTGATCGCGCCAGTCGCCGTCGATGTGGATGTAGCGCCGGCGCAGTCCCTCGTACCGGAATCCGAGTTTCTCGACCACGCGCAGGCTCGCGCGGTTCTCGGGCCGGATGCAGATCTCCATGCGATGGAGCCGGAGCTCCTCGAAGCAGAAGTCGGTCGCCAGTGCCACCGCGGTGGGGGTGATCCCCCTGCCCGCGAACCGTTCGCTCACCCAGTATCCGATCGTCGCCGACGAGAGCGATCCGCGGGCGATCCCCCACACGTTGAGCTGGCCGGCGACCTCGCCGTCGTACTCCATCACGAAGGGCACCCCGGCCCCGTCGCGGTACTGCTGCAGGAGGCGACGGATCCCGATCCGCATGTCGAACGACACCGGGCCGTCGGGACTCGTCGCCTCCCAGCGCTGCAGCCACGACCGGTTCGCGAGCAGCTCGGACTGCAACGCGCGGGCGTCGCGCTGCCGGACGAGCCGGATCGCCACCGGTCCGTGGTGGCGCGGTGCGGTGGCATCCACGCGCGTTCCCGTTCTCTCGTCAGAGGGTCGCGACGAATTCCTGCAGCCAGGGACGCAGCTCGGGTCCGAGGTCGTCGCGGTCGGAGGCGAGCTGGACGATCGCCTTGATGTAGTCGAGGCGGTCGCCGGTGTCATAGCGGCGACCGCGGAACACGACGCCCAGGACGCCCTCGGTGGTCGCGAGCTCCTGGAGCGCGTCGGTGAGCTGGATCTCGCCGCCCTTGCCGGGTTCGGTGCGCTCGAGTATCTCGTAGACGTTGGGCTTGAGCACGTAACGGCCGATGATGGCGTAGTTGGAGGGGGCGTCCTCCTTCTTCGGCTTCTCGACGAGGCCGGTGACCTTGACCACATCGGGGTCGTCGGTGAGCTCGACAGCGGCCGCACCGTAGAGGTGGATCTGATCGGGGTCGACCTCCATGAGTGCGACGACGGTCAGGCCCGAGCGCTCCTGCTCGGCGATCATCTTCGGCAGCAGCGGGTCGCGCTCGTCGATCAGGTCGTCGCCGAGCATGACGGCGAACACCGCGTCGCCGACGTGGGCCTGCGAACGGAGCACCGCGTGGCCGAGGCCCTTCGGCTCGCCCTGACGGACGAAGTGGATGTCGGCGAGGTCGGAGGACTCCTGCACCTTGCGGAGCTTCTCGCTGTCGCCCTTGCGGGCGAGGTTGTGCTCGAGCTCCGGGACGGAGTCGAAGTGGTTCGACAGGTTGTTCTTGTTACGGCCGATGATGATGAGGACGTCTTCGATGCCCGCGTGCGTCGCCTCTTCGACGACGTACTGGATGGCGGGCTTGTCGACGACCGGAAGCATCTCCTTCGGCATCGCCTTCGTTGCCGGAAGGAAGCGTGTGCCGAGGCCTGCGGCGGGGATGACCGCCTTGATGCGCTGCTGAGACATGGGTCCACCATAGCGAGCGCTCGCGCCGCGCGAGCCGCGCGACGCCCACCGTTTAGAATCAGGGCATGTCCGACGCGATCGACAACGCCAAGCGTGCCCTCCGGGCCGACCTGCGCGAACGTCGCTTCGGGATGTCGGATGCCGCGCGCCAGACGGCGGCCGACGGCATCCGTTCCCAGCTGCGCGATCTCGTCGCCGCCCACGGCGCACGGTCTATCTCGTGCTACCTGTCCGCTCCGACCGAGCCCGGCACCCGCGTGTTCGTCGACGAGGCCGTGGCTGCCGGCGTGCGCGTCCTGCTCCCCGTCACCCGCACCGACGGTCTGCTGGACTGGGTGGTCGCCGAGCCGGGCGGCGCGGTGGCGGACGGCCTGTTCGGCCTGCCCGAACCCGTCGGCGAGGTGCTCAGTCCCATCGCCGTCGGCGAGGTCGATCTCCTCGTCATCCCCGCTGCGGCCGTGGATGCCGGTGGCATGCGTCTGGGCTGGGGACGCGGATACTTCGACAAGACCCTCGGCTCGATGGAGAACCGTCCGCCCGTCTACGCCGTCGTCTTCGACTCCGAGCTCGTCGACGAGGTGCCGCGCGATCTGCACGATCAGCCGGTGACCGGCGTCGTGACCCCCACCCGCACCGTCGTCCTCGCTCCCGAGGCCCGCTGACCACCCGAGGAACCATGCCCACCTACGCATATGCCTGCAAGACCTGCGGGCACCGCTTCGATGCCGTCCAGTCGTTCGCCGACGCAGCTCTCACGGTCTGCCCCGAGTGCTCCGGGGAGCTGCGCAAGCAGTACGGCTCGATCGGCGTCACCTTCAACGGCGGCGGCTTCTACCGCACCGACTCCCGAGCCGCGTCGTCGTCGGGATCGGAGTCGGGCGGATCAACCGGTGGCGGCGCGTCGTCGTCTTCGGCATCATCGAAGTCCGAGGCGACGTCCTCGCCCGCTTCCGCGGGATCGTAGGAACCGGTTCGTCCGGAGAAGGAGAGCACCCGTGATCAAGGGCTTCCGCGATTTCATCATGCGCGGCAACGTCATCGACCTGGCTGTCGCCGTCGTCATCGGCGGTGCGTTCACCGCCATCGTCAACGCGATCGTCACCAGCATCATCAATCCGCTGATCGCCCTGGTCTACCTGCCCGACCCGGCGACCGGCGCGATCGGCCCGAAGCTCACCGGCATCCACGGCGAGGAGGTGACCTTCCCGCTCGGCGGGCTCATCACCGCGGTCATCAGCTTCTTCGCGGTCGCCCTCGTCGTGTACCTCGTGTTCGTCGTGCCGATGAACAAGTGGAAGGAGCGCCAGGCCGCCAAGGCCGGCGTCGTCGAAGAGGAGGCCAAGCTGCCGACCGAGGCGGAACTGCTCATCCAGATCCGCGACCTGCTCGACCGGGACAACGCCGCCACCTCGGCGACGAGCACGGCACCGGCACCGGCGGAAGCGCCGCTGCGTCGCTCGCAGAACACTCCCCCGGCGGCCCCGTCCGCCTGAGGGGCTCAGTAGTGCGGCGGGACCTCGTTCCGCATCCGCGCATCGTTCGGACCGGATGCCCCGGCTGCGCCATCGGCGTCGGCCGGGGCATCCGTCGTAACATCGGCCGAGACCGGCTCCGTCGTCGTGCCGGGCGCGGCGGTCAGGCGCGCGCGGCGACGTCCGACGCGCTCGACCCGCTGGCGGTCATTCGATGACATCGAGCGGCTCGGTGCTCGCGTCCGCCGTCGGCGCCTCGGGCTCGACGCCGAGGATCGCCGCGACGCGAGCCGCGACGCCGGCCGGGTCGCTGTAGAGGTCGAACGAGTGCACGCGGATGTAGTGCCAGCCGAGGCGACGGAGGATCTGCGGCCGCAGACGGAGCGACTCGCGCAACGACTGCCCGATGGTCTCGGGGTCGCCCTCGACGACGACGGCTTTGCCGTCGCGCTGCGCGACGAGGGGCAGGATGCCGCGATATGCGACATCCACCGCGACGCCGAGCCGCCGGAGGTTCTGGGCGAGGGCGAGGGTGAGCGGATCGGCGAGGTCCTCGAGACGGGCTTCCCGCGAGCGCGCAGCGATGTTGCCGAGGATCGACATCAGCGTTGCCGCGCCGTTCTCGAGTCGGCCGTCGTCGAACGCGGAGGGCCGGATCGATGACACGATGACCATCGAGCGGCGCGCACGGGTCATCCCGACCGTGAGCAGGCGTTCGCCGTCCGGTCCGGAGAGCACCCCGAAGTCGCTGAGCACGCGGCCGTGCCGGGTGAGTCCGTAGCCGAGCGAGAAGACGACCCGGTCGCGACTCTCGGCCACCGATTCCTCGAGACCGAGCACGGCGAAGGGTTCAGCGGTCTCGCGGCCGACGAACTCCGCGACGTCCGAGCGGCCCGAGAACGCCGCTTCGACGGCGGCACGGATGCGCAGCGCGTGCTTCGTCGAGGCCGTCACCACCATGAGCGACTCCTTGGGGCGGTTCACGGCGTGCTCGACGACGAGCGTGACCACACGAGCGACCTCGGCGTCCGGGCTCTCCACGGCCCCGGAGTCGGGATCGGGCGCACCCACCCCGCCCTCGACGTAATCGACGCTGAGGCTGCCGCGCCCGAGGTAGGACCCGGCCCAGGGGAACGAGACGATCTCGCCTCCGTAGAACGCCTCGTTCACGAGCTCGGCGAGGTCTTCGCCGCCCGCCCGGTAGCTGCGGGTGAGCGTCTCGACGGGCACGATCTCGGCGAGGCGTTCGAAGACGCTGCGCTCCTCGGGATCGACGAGGGCCTCATCGGAGGCATCCCGGTCGGCGGCGATCTCGAAGGGGGTCGGGCGCTGCGTGACCGGGTCGCCGAAGGCGACGACCTGCCGCCCGCGGCGCAGCGCCGAGGCGGATTCCGCGACGCTCAGAGCCCCGGCATCCGCCAGGACCACGACATCGAAGATCGGTCGGGCGGGCAGCGCCGGAACCTCGTAGGGCGAGGCGATCCACACCGGGGCGAGCGTTCGCATCAGCCTCGGGGCGACCGCGAGGATCTCGGCAGCCGAGGCCGTGCCCTCGCGCAACGCGGCCTTGAGCGCCGCGGTCTCGTCGGCCTCGTCGACGATCGCGATCTTCCAGCGCGTCGCGAGCTCGGCGGCGAGCTGCTGACCGGCCGACGCGGCATGGGCCTCGTCCACGAGCCGGAAATCGCGCTCGAGCCGGTCGACGACGCTGGTGTTCGCGCCGAGCAGTGCGCGATCGCCGCGCAGCATCGCCTCGAGAGCCGACTGCCACCACGCGAACTCGAACTCCGAGGCGACCCGGTCTTCGGGCACATGGCGTACCGACAGCTCGGTCAGGAGGGCGTCGAGCCCGAGCGCCGCGAGTTCGCCGCGGAGCGTGGCGCGCTCGACGAGGTTGTCGAACACGTCGGAGTCGGCGGCCAGCCCGGCGAGAGTGCGGACGAGGTCGGGGATCGGGGTCGCGAGGAGGTCGTGTCCGGGGCCGAGCACCCGCGTGAGTTCGGTCAGATCGGCGTCCACGCGCTGCCACGAGGTGGCGACGGCGTCGAGCCCCGCCGGGATCTCGGGGACGACGCCGACCTCGGCGAGCCGCTGCCACTGCTCGCGCTGCTTCTGGACCCGCACGAGCGCGTCGTGCATGTCGGTCACGTGCATGCCGGGTCGCACGTACTCCTTCGACAGCCGGCGCAGCCGCCGTCGGGTCGCACCGTTCATGTCGGGGGTGTCGCGACGGGTGGAGTGGGCCTCGATGAGATCGCCGAGGGGCCGCTCGAAGACGGTGAGGCTGAAGCGGTCGAGCGAGGCGCGGATGCCCTGGAGGAGGCGGATGTACGCACCGAGCTCGGCGAGCGTCGTGAACGGACGCATCCGCGTCTGCCCGATGAGCTCGTAGCCCCGCTCGAGGATCTCGGGAATCTCGCTGCGGTGGAGCCGGCCCGCGAGGGCGTGGGCCGACCGTGCCTGCTCGGTCGTCTCGAACGCGACGCCGTACCAGGGCGAATCGTCGGGCCCGAAGCGGAACTCGCCGAGGCGGGCGGCGGTCGCCAACGACGTGGCGGCCTCGGAACGACGAGTCGACAGACGCTGCAGTGTCACCGCGTCGAAGCGGGTGGCCGCCGAGGGCTGAGGCTCCTCGGCCGCGATGGTCGTGAGCCTCTGGAGCACCTCGAGAGGTGAGACGCCGAGCATCGGGTTGCGCTGCGTGAGCGCGACCCGGTAGTCCCGCAGCACACCGCGGAGCCGGACGAGGGCGTCGTCGATCTCGCCCATCTTCGGGTGCTCGGCCTTCTCGTTGCGCGCGATCGATCGGATGAGGTCGCGGTGGACGCCGCGCGGCGAGACGGCGAGACCGGGGAGGCCGATGCCGACGAGCCGGTGGCGCACCCCCTCGAGGGTCGAGCGGCGCGCACTGACCACGAGGACGCGCTTGCCCCGCCGGACGAGCTCGCCCACGGCATTGATGATCGTCTGGGTGCCTCCGGTACCGGGCAGGGTGTGCACGACGAGCGACTGGCCGGCCACGATGCGGTCGAGCACGCCCTCCTGCTCCGCATCGGCGTCGAGCAGGAGCCGGTCGGATGCCGGCGGGCGATCGTCGGCCGGTACCGCGTCGGGCACCGGGTGGCGGGCGGCCACGACGGCGCGGTCGTCGTCGTGGCCGGCGAGGGCGTTGAGCACCGGGATGTCGAGATCGGCGGCGTCGCGCTCGGCACGGGCGGCGACGTCGGCGAAGGTCGAGACGATGAGCCGGGGCTGCACGGTGAACGTGTCGACGTGCGCCGTGAGAGCGCGCAGGTGGTCGATCACCGGTTGGGGCTTGAACACCCCGCCGTCGTAGGCGAGCGCGGCGAGGCCGCGCCGGTCGAGGTCGATGCCGAAGTGGGCGCGAGCGATCTCGACGAGCTCGGGGTTGACCGAGAACGAGCCGTGCAGCTTGAGATCGAAGTCGCCGTGATGGCGTCGGATCGCAAGCGGGCGCAGCAGGACGGGCGCGTTGTAGGCCAGGCCCCCTGCACGCCAGGAGGCGAAGCCGACGCCCAGGTGCACGGTGTCGAGGCCCCGGGTCGTCCGCAGCTCGACGTCCTTGGCGGTGATGCGTCCGGCGGCCAGCCGGGCGGTACGCAGCGCGACCTCGTCGCGGAACAGGTTGGACAGCAGCGTGGAGCGCCCCGTGATGAACTGCGGCAGGCTGCCGGGGTGGGCCTTGGTGATGTCGATCCCGACGTCGTCGGAGGCGATGTAGTGCAGGAGCGTCGACCGGCCGCCGAGCCGTGCGGCCTGCACCCGGATGCGCTCCCGCTCGGGGTCGGCGACGTGCGCGACACGGGCGTCCTCGTCGGCGACACTGAGTTGCGAGGGGTCCACCGAATCGCCCCGAACCCCGTCGGTCGCGTCCGGTCGGACGGCTCCTCGATCTCCACGCCACACAGCACACACCCTAAGCGGCCCGGCGGCATCCGTCCCTCAGGCGCCGCCGAGTTTCGCGCTATTGACGACACGCCGGACCACCGGCGATTCCTCCCCAGCGCGAACCCACGGTCCCTCGTCCCCGATGACGCGTCGCCGCGCGAGCCCGCCCGCGAGGCGCCGCCAAGATGGGGAGATGACCGACGCTGCCTTCTCGGTGCACCCCACGCCCCTCGGAGATGTCCTCATCGTCGTCACCGACGCGGGTGTGGCAGCCCTCGAGGTGCTCGATCGACCCGCCGACATCGCCGTGGCCGATGTCGCGGCCGCGCTGCGCGGCGTGCCCTCCCACGACCCGGCGGCGACCGCGGCCGTGTCATCCGAGCTCGACGCGTTCTTCGCCGGCGAGCTGCGCACCTTCTCCTCGCCCATCGACTGGAGGCTGGCCCCGGAGGGGTTCGCCCGCGCGGCGCTGCGCGCCGTCTGCGCCGTGCCGTTCGGCGAACTCGCGACCTACGGCGAGATCGCCGTGGCGGCGGGGTCGCCGCGCGCGCACCGCGCCGTGGGGTCCGCGTGCGCCCGCACTCCGATCTCGATCGTCGTGCCCGCCCACCGCGTCGTGCGCAGCGACGGCTCCATCGGCGAGTACGGCGGACACCCCGAACGCAAACGCTTCCTGATCGATCTCGAGTCGGCCGTGTCGACGGGCACGGTGCCGTTGCCGCGACGCGTGTAGGCCGCGGGCGGCGACGCGACGGGGCCCCTCGGCCGCGCGACGGCCGGGGGGCACCGTCCTGTCAGCGCCACGCCTCGGGCTCGGGCGCCCGCCGCCCCCGCCTCTAAGCTGTCGTGCGTGTTGCGCCTGGTCATGTTCGTCGGAGCCGGTATCGCCGTCGGAGGAGTCGTCGTCGTGATCGTGGGCCCGCCCGGCGCGGGCGCGTGGGCGATCCCCGTCGGGGTCACGCTCGTCCTGGTCGCGGGGGCCTTCGCCCTCGTCGCACGCTCGACCCGCGGCATGGCGGCCCCCACCGAAGCCCAGCTGGTCACGGCCCGCGCCGAGGGCCGTGAGGGCGTGGCGCGCATCGACGCCCTCACGCAGACCGGGACCCAGATCAACGATCAGCCGGTGTGCGAGATCGAGGTGACGGTGCAGCCGCGCGTCGGCGCCGCCTTCCGCGCGCGCACCCGCCGGATCGTCACACTCATCGAGATCCCCCGGTTCCAGCCGGGAACTCGGCACGCGGTCGTCACGACGCCCGCCGGCGCGGTCGCGTTCATCGGCGGCGATGTCGGGAGCGCGGCGACGAGCCTGCCCGAATCCGGCACCGCGCCGTTGCTGCTTCCGGCGGCGGGCGAGGGGTTCGGGCCACGCCCGGTCCTGGGCATCGGGCGGCGCGGCCGCGCGGCGCGCATCGTGCTCTTCGCCGCGGCCGCCGTGGTCGCCGCCGTCACCGTGGTGCTGCCGTACCGCGCCGCCGTCGCCGAGACCGTCACAGCGCTGTCGGCGGGACGGCTGCACGCCGACCAGCGGCAGCCTGGGGCCCTCGAGAACGCCCTCCAGTCGCTGAGCGGCGAGATCGGTCACGGCACGGTCAGCCGCGTCGTCGTCGCCGACGACTACGTGATCGCCTACGCACCCGTGCGACCGGGTGAGACAGCTACGGACACGTGGATCTACCGTCGCGGTGAGGTCACCCGCCAGGGTCCGGCCAGCATCCAGCCCGAGACCGTCGGCGAGCAGTTCGGCATCGCGGACGTCGCCTGGTCGAAGCTCTGGCCGCTCGTTGAGTCCGCGGCTCGGTCCGAGGGCGTCGATGACGTCTCCGAGACATCCTTCGTCGTCGATCGGGGCGCCGACTCCGACATCGACAGCCCGACGTTCGCTCAGCCCGTCGGGCCGGTCGAGGTGGATTTCAGCGTGGGCGACGAATACCGCGACGCGGGGTACCGGGCGTCTGCCGACGGCAGCGGCCTGCAGCGACTTCGCTGACCGCCGCCGGGGCGACGCCCGGTCCCCCACGCATCGCTCGCGCCGGACTCAGTGGTCGACAGCCTTCTCGGCACCGTGCCCGGTGAGCGAACGCACCTCCATCTCGGCGGCCTTGACCGGGTCCTCCTTGCGCGACGACGTGACCGAACCGAGCCAGCCGAGGAAGAACCCGAGCGGGATCGAAACGATGCCGGGGTTGTTCAGCGGCCAGATCGCCGTGCCGACGTTCTTGAACACGCTGGTCTCGGTTCCCCAGAACACCGGCGACAGCACGATGAGGATGATGGCGGCCGCCAGGCCCCCGTACATGCTCCACACCGCGCCCCGCGTGCTGAAGCGCCGCCAGAACAGCGAGAAGATGATCGTCGGCAGATTGGCCGAGGCGGCCACCGCGAAGGCGAGCGCCACGAGGAAGGCCACGTTCTGCCCCTGCACGCCCACACCGCCCACGATCGCCAGGATGCCGATGACGATCACCGTGCGCCGGGCCACCTTGACCTCGCCGTCCGGCGGGACGTCTCCCTTCTTCACGACGTTCGCGTAGATATCGTGGGCGAAGGATGCGGCCGCCGTGATGGTGAGACCGGCCACCACCGCGAGGATCGTCGCGAACGCGACCGCCGAGATGAAGCCGAGCAACAGCGGCCCACCGAGCTCGAGCGCCAGCAGCGGCGCTGCGGAGTTGACCCCACCGGGGGCCGCCGCGATGCGCTCGGGACCGACGAGCGCCCCCGCCCCGTACCCGAGCACGAGGGTCAGCAGGTAGAACAGGCCGATCAGCCAGATGGCCCACACGACCGACCGTCGCGCCTCCTTGGCGGTGGGCACGGTGTAGAAGCGCATCAGCACGTGCGGCAGGCCGGCCGTTCCGAGCACGAGCGCGATGGCCAATGAGATGAAGTCCCACGGGTTCGCGCCGTACTGCAGGCCCGGCCCCAGGATCGCCTCGCCCTTCGGCGAAGCGGCGACCGCGCTCTCGAGGAGCGTGTTGAGGTTGAAGCCGTTGATGGCCAGCACCCAGATCGTCATCACCAGCGCGCCGCCGATGAGGAGGAAGGCCTTGACGATCTGCACCCACGTGGTGCCCTTCATCCCGCCGATGAGCACGTACACGATCATCAGGACGCCGACGACGGCGACGACGATGGACTGACCGATCTGCTCGGTGATCCCCAGCAGCAGCGACACGAGACCGCCCGCACCGGCCATCTGGGCCAGCAGGTAGAAGAAGCACACCGCGAGGGTCGTGATGGCGGCCGCCATCCGCACCGGAGTCTGCTTCAACCGGAACGACAGCACGTCGGCCATCGTGAACTTGCCCGTGTTGCGCATGAGCTCGGCCACGAGCAGCAGGGCGACGAGCCAGGCGACGAGGAATCCGATGGAGTAGAGGAACCCGTCGTAGCCGTTGATGGCGATCGCCCCGCAGATGCCGAGGAAGGATGCCGCCGACAGGTAGTCGCCGGCGATGGCGAAGCCGTTCTGCGGGCCGGTGAACGAACGTCCCGCGGCGTAGTAGTCGGCCGCGGTCTTGTTGTTGCGGCTGGCCCGGATGACGATGAACAAGGTCACCGCGACGAACGCGCCGAAGATCGAGATGTTCAGGACCGGGTTGTTGTCGACGGTCTCACCGGCGGCGACGACCGCGTCGCGCGCGCTCCCGAGAGCGTCCCAGACCGCGTTCATGCCCCGGCCTCACGCTGTTCGAGGTCGGCGCGGATCTCGGCCGAGAGCGGGTCGAGCCGACGGTTCGCGAAGGCGACGTAGCCCATGGTGATGGCGAACGTGGTGACGAACTGCCCGAGCCCGAAGACGAGCCCGACCGTGACGTCGCCCCAGAGCCGCTGCGCCATGAAGTCGGTCGCGAACGACGACAGCAGGACGTAGACGAAGTACCAGACGAGGAAGACCACGGTCAGCGGCCAGACGAAGCCGCGGTGCTTGCGCTTGAGCTCCCGGAACGGTGCCGACTGTTCGACGGCGACGTAGTCCACTCGCCCCGGGGGTGGCGAATGCGTGTGCGATGCGGTCATGTGGCCTCCTTGCCTCATGTGAGCAGCTGCTCCCGCGGGCCATCGTCGTCGATGGGGCGCGGTGGTAGGGTCGACGCTACGAAAGGCGGCAACGAGGCCGTCACCCCCGGAAGTAGGTAGTGCGTGACGGCACTGGCGCCACCCGACACCGACGCACAGCTCGTCTCGCGTGCGGTCGACGATCTCGCTCGCAGCACACGGTTCCCGGTCGTCTTCGGCGGCCTCGAGCGACAGGGGTCGGTGCACGTCACGGCGATCGCCGGCGCTCGGTCGCACGCCATCGACGACCTGGTGGTGCAGGTCGGGCGCGGCCTGGGCGGCGCGGCCATGATGGAGAAGCGCCCGCGGCTCGCCCTCGACTACCGCACCGCCCGGACCATCACGCACGACTACGACCGCGCGATCCTCGGCGAGGGCATCGCGACCCTCTTCGCCGTACCGATCGTCACCGAGGGCCGCGCCCGGGGCGTGCTGTACTGCGGCGCGTGGACGCAGGCTCCCGTCGGCGACCTGGTCGCCCGACCCGCCTTCCGCGCCGCGGATGCCGTCGGCACCGAGCTGCGCATCCGCGACGAGGTGCAGCGCCGGCTGAGTCTGGCGCCCCCGCCCGAGACCGTCGCGGGCCTGTCGCCTTCGGCGAAGGAGGACCTGCGCGAGAGCTTCGCGGAGCTGCGCAGCATCGCCGCGACCGTCGACGACGCCGCGCTGCGGGAACGTCTCGCCGCGATCGAGCAGCGGCTGGCGGCGGTCGCCCGTGATGGTTCCGTAGCCCGGGGCGGCAACGACGCGCGCGGTGACGGCGACGCGCAGCTCTCACCGCGGGAGCTCGATGTGCTGGCATGCTGCGCCCTCGGCTCCACGAACGCCGAGATCGCCGCCGCCCTCAATCTCAAGGAGGGCACGGTCAAGTCGTACCTCCAGGCGGCGATGGCCAAGCTCGACGCCTCCACGCGGCACGCCGCCGTCGCACGGGCACGGCGCATCGGCATCCTGCCCTGACCTGCGGCTAGGGTGATCGCCATGGCCCGCAGAATCGTGCATCAGCTCGTCGACGACCTCGACGGAACCTCCCTCGAGATCGGCGAGGGCGAGACGGTGTTGTTCTCGCTCGACGGCGTCGCCTACGAGATCGACCTGACCGTCGACAACGCCGCGAAGCTCCGCGACACGCTCGGCACCTACATCGACGCGGCCCGCCGGGTGTCGGCCCGGCCGGGCGCGCACGCCGTCGGGGGCACGACGCGCACCCAGAAGCGCCCCGGCCAGCGCGACTATGCGCCGATCCGCGCCTGGGCGGCCGAGAACGGCCACACGCTGTCCGAGCGCGGCCGCGTTCCCGCGCACGTGCTCGACGCTTACGACGCGGCGCACTGACCGCGCCCGGCGGACCCCTCAGGCGGCCAGCCGCACCTCGCGACGCTGCGACTCGATGACGGCGGCATACTCGCGCACCATCCGATCCCGCCCGAGGCGCGCGCGGGCCGCGAGAGCCGCACGCGCGAACGCACCGCGCTGGACCAGCGCCCGCTCCCACGCCGCGGCGATCCGCTGCGGATCGCGGGAGGTCACGATGCCGAGCCCGTCGACCAGACGCGCCGCATCGCCGACGTCCGTGGTCACGGGCACAGCTCCCGACGCCGCACCCTCGAGGAGGCACAGCGGCGCGGCTTCGCCGTAGGCGCTGGTCAGCGCCACCACATCGGCCGCGCGGTAGACCTCCGGCATGTCGTCGCGGATCCCGAGGGCGTGGACGTGCCCCGCGCCGGTCTCGGCCAGGGCATCCACCAGACGGGGGTTCTCGCGCGTCATGCCGGCACCGCACACGATGACGTGCGTGGACGGAACGCGCTCGCGGTGCGCGGCGACCGCCCGCAGGAACAGGACCGGATCCTTCATGTCGTCGAAGCGGGCGGCGTAGAGCACGACGCCGGCGGCATCCGGGATGCCGAGCTCGCGGCGCACCGCGCTCTCGCCGTGTGTGAGCGCCGGGCGGAATCTGGTCAGATCGATGCCGTTGTCGACCGTGTGCCGTGCAGCGTCACCGAGCGCTGCGGCGTAGGCCTCGTCGGTCGAGCGGGCGCACGAGACCGCGGCGGTCACGATCCCCCGCTCGACGCTGCGCGCGAGCCACGAGAGCGCCGCGCCCGAGTGCTCGGGGTCGGAGCGGTGCAGGCAGGCGATCACCGGCCGGGTGGGCAGCATGAGGGCTTCATCGAGGGCGAGGAGCAGACCCAGCGGCTGCTCCTTGAGCGAGAGCACGACATCGGCCGCGGCGATCGCGCGCGAGGCCGTGCGCAGCTGCCGCGAGGAGAAGGTGTGCGGTGCGTGAGGCGCGGGTCCCGCCGTCTTGCCGAGCGAGGTCACGGCCACGCCGGCTGCACGCAGCGCACGGTACCGCGGATCGGCCGCCATGGGCTGGACCGTCGCCTCGCGGCGTGCGCGCGATGCGACGGCGAGGACGCTGTGCCGCTGATCCGCGCGCGCGTGCAGCCCCGTCACGACGTCGCTGTGGAGGATCCGGGCGCCCCCGGAGAAGAACCCCTCGGTGAGGGTGAGCACACGCAGCGGAGCGGACATGCGGGACCTTCCGGGACGGCGAACGACGTGCGATCCATCGTGCGGCCGCGCTCGCCCGTGGTGCGTGAACCGGGGGCGACCGTTCGATGAACGAACGGCGATCCGGCACGAGAGCCCTCCGACGCGACATCGTCCACCCCGTGGGGAACGGCACCGCCGAGCCGCAAGGTGACCAGGCCACACGTGATCCTCGATCGGCACCTCCCAGAACAGCCCGATCGAGCCGACCCCGGCGTTCGTCACCCACACGTCGATCGATCCGAAAACCGATTCGGCCTCCGCTGCCAGGCGTTCGATATCACCGGGGTGGGCGATGTCGCCCGGCACGGCGTGCGCGCGCGCCCCCGACCGACGGATGCCGTCGACGAGGGCCTCGAGGGCGTCCGCGCGGCGGGCGAACACGACGACGTCCGCTCCGAGGCGGGCAGCGCGTACGGCGACCGCGCGTCCGATCCCGCTGGTCGCGCCGACGACGACGACCGTCTTGCCCGAGAGTTCCGACAGGAGGCGTGGCGTGCTCATGCGCGAAACATCGCCGGGCGAGCCGGGCATGCCCATGCCCGTGGCGCTCGGCTCGACGAGGAGCTACGGGGCGACGTCGCGACGGATCACTCGTCGACGCGTGCGTCCTCCGCCGCCTCTTCCGCCTCGGCGCCCTCCTCGGGAGACTCGGACCCGGCCGACGCCGCCGCGTCGTCGCCCTGGTGCTGCTCGTCGTCGTTCCGGCGGTGCGTCTGTTCACTCATGTGGTGACTCCGATCATGGTGGCATCCCGATCGTCGGGATCCCCCCCCACTGTGCACGCAGACGCGATGCGGCGAACGGGGGTTGCCCCCATCGCCGATCGGTGCGAGCGGGATCAGTCGCGGTCGTCGGCGCGGTGCCGCGGCTTGCGCGCGGGGCGGTCATCGCGCTCGAACCGGTCGCCGCCGTCGGAGCGCCCCCCGCGGTCGTCCCGGTCGCGCGGGCGCCGAGCCGGGCCACCGGTGTCGACGCGGATCTCGATCGCCTTGCCCGAGATGCGGGTGTCGGTGAGGCGATCGAGGGTCGACTGCGGCATGTCCGACGGCAGCTCGACGAGCGAGAAGTCCGGGCGGATCTGGATCGCGCCGAAATCGCCCCGGCTCAGGCCGCCCTCGTTCGCGAGCGCGCCCACGATCTGACGGGGCTCGACCCGGTGGCGCTTGCCGACCGCGATGCGGTAGGTGGTCATGTTGGCGTTGCCCGGCCGCGGACGCCGCTCGGGGCGGCCGTCGCGGTCGTCCCGGTCGAAGCCGCGGGCGCCGCGGTCCTCTCGGGGCGCTCGCGCACGCGGCTCGGGGTCCGGGTCCAGCAGGAGCGGGGTCTCCCCCTGCGCGACGACGGCGAGGGCCGCGGCGACGTCGACCTCGGGCACGTCGTGGTGCCGGACGTAGTGGGCGATGATGTCGCGGAAACGCTCGACGCGCTCGGTCTCCTCCAGCGCCGCGGTGATGCGGTCGTCGAAGCGCGACAGGCGGGTGACGTTGACCTCGTCGACGCTCGGGAGCTGCATCTGGGTCAGCGGCTGACGCGTCGCGCGCTCGATGGCCGTCACGAGCCCGCGTTCGCGGGGCGTGACGAAGCTGATCGCGTCACCCGTGCGCCCGGCCCGACCCGTGCGGCCGATGCGGTGCACGTACGACTCGGTGTCGGTGGAGATGTCGAAGTTGACCACGTGCGAGATGCGCTCGACATCGAGGCCGCGGGCGGCGACATCGGTGGCGACCAGGATGTCGAGCTTGCCCGACTTGAGCTGGTTCACGGTGCGCTCGCGCTGCACCTGAGCCACGTCGCCGTTGATGGCGGCGGCCGAGTACCCGCGGGCGCGCAGCTTCTCGGCGACCTCCTCGGTGGCGCTCTTGGTGCGGGCGAACACGATCATCGCCTCGAAGTTCTCGACCTCGAGGATGCGCGTGAGCGCGTCGATCTTCTGCTGGAACGACACGATGAGGTACCGCTGTGTGATGGTCGAGGAGGTCGTCGTCTTCGACGCGATCGTGATCTCTTCGGGGTCGTTGAGGTACTGCTTCGACATCCGGCGGATCGCGGCGGGCATGGTCGCCGAGAAGAGCGCGACCTGTTTGGTGGCGGGGGTGTCGGCGAGGATCGTCTCGACGTCCTCGGCGAAGCCCATCTTGAGCATCTCGTCGGCCTCGTCGAGGACGAGGTACTTCAGCTCCGACAGGTCGAGGGTGCCCTTGTCGAGGTGGTCCATGATGCGACCCGGCGTGCCGACGATGACGTGCACGCCGCGCCGCAGCGCCGACAGCTGCACGCCGTAGCCCTGCCCGCCGTACACCGGCAGGACGTGCACGCCACGAGTGCGGGCGGCGTACTTCTCGAAGGCCTCGCAGACCTGCAGGGCCAGCTCGCGCGTGGGCGCCAGCACGAGCGCCTGCGGCGTCTTCTGAGCGAGATCGAGCCGGTCGAGGATCGGCAGCGCGAACGCGGCGGTCTTGCCGGTTCCGGTCTGCGCGAGGCCGACGACATCGCGGCCACCGAGCAGGGTGGGGATCGTCGCGGCCTGAATGGCGGAGGGCGTCTCGTAGCCGACGTCGGCGAGCGCCTTGAGCACCTGCTCCCCCAGCCCGAGGTCGCGGAAAGTGATGACGGGCGGCTCCTCGGGAGCCTCGACAGCGGTGGGTTCAGCAGAAGTGGACACGCTTCAGGGTAGTCCGCCCACCCGCGGAACGTGGGATCCGCACCCGCGCGCGCCGCCGGTGTGCCCTAGCCTCGGAGGCAGGTCGATACGCGCGAGGGGTCTCGGATGCCGGAATGGTTGCTCTTCTCGATCGGTGCCGCGGTGTTCGCCGTCGTGGCGACCTGGCTCGCGAAGCGGGTGCTCGAGGCGCGCGTGGGGTGGGTGCGGGGACCGATCGTCTCGCTCGTGGTGTTCGTGGTGTTCGCGCCCCTGGGCTTCTGGGTGCTCCGTGAGGCGGGGATCGTCCGCGGCGGACGGGTGCTGGCCGATCACCCGGTGACCTACGGGTTCATCCTGCTCGTGCTGGCCTGGATGTTCGCGATCGTGCTGATCGCGCTCATCACGCTGGAGCTGATGTGGCCGGCGCGCGCACCGGTCGGGCCGATCACCGCCGTGCGCGAGGCACTGCACCGGCGTCGACGCGCGATGCGGTACGCCCGCATCGTCGCGATCGCCTCGCGTCACGGTCTCGGCGGGATGCGCAGCGAGTCGGCACGTGCGGAGCTCCCCCGAGCCCTGGCCGCGACGCTCGACGACGCGGGGGTCACGTTCGTCAAGCTGGGGCAGATCCTCTCCACCCGCAGCGACCTGCTGCCCGCCGAGATCACCGGCGCGCTGGCGTCGTTGCAGATGGACACCACGCCCATCCCGTGGCCCGAGGCGAAGGCCGCGATCGAGACGCAGCTGGGACGCCCGCTCGATCTCGTGTTCTCGCACATCGACGAGGCGCCGCTCGCGGCGGCATCCGTGGGCCAGGTGCACACCGCGCGACTGCTCGGGGGCGGGGACGTCGTCGTGAAGATCCAGCGACCCCAGGCGCGGGCGCAGGTGGCGACCGACCTCGACATCATCGAGCGCGCGGCGGCCGACCTCGAGCGGCGCACGTCGTGGGCCAAGGACGTGGGCGCCGCGGCGCTGGCGGCCCAGTTCTCGGCGGCTCTGCGCGAGGAGCTCGACTACCGGGTCGAGGTGGCGAACATGGAGATGCTGCGCGACTCGATGACCGCCGCCGACGCCCGGGCGGTGCGCATCCCCGATGTCTCCGCCGAGTTGTGCACCGAGCAGCTGATCGTGATGGAACACGTCCGTGGCGTGCCGTTCAGCCGTCTGCCCGAGCCGGGCAGCGGTCTTGCCGGTGCGGTCGACCCCGCTGAGGCCACGCGCATCGCCGACGCCGTGCTCGACGTGATCGTCGGTCAGATCGCGCTGCGGGGCGTCTTCCACGCCGACCTCCACCCGGGCAATCTGATCCTGCAGCCCGACGGCATCGTCGCGCTGATCGACTTCGGGTCGGTCGGCATCGTCGAGAAGGGGCTGCGCCGGCTCCTGCTGCCTCTCCTGGTCGCCCTGCACAACGAGGACGACTCCGGCGCGACCGACGCGGTGCTCATGCTGGTCAAGCCCCGCAACGAGGCCGGAGTCGACGTCGCGGCACTCCAGCACGACATCGGCGTCATCCTCACCCGCCTGCACAACTCGCGTGCGGATCAGCACCTGTTCGCGGCCCTGATCGACGTGCTCCGCCACCATCGGCTGGCCCTGCCGCCGGGGCTGCTCCTGGCCTTCCGCACCCTCGGTGCCGTCGAGGGCACGCTTCGCCGCCTCGATCCCGACTACGACATGATCAAGCGCGCCCTGGCGCGCGCCCCCCACTACGCGCTGCGGATGGGCGACCCGCGGAGCACGGCCCTGGCCGCTCAGGTGCAGCTCCAGCTCGGGCTCGAGCGGATGCGGGAGCTCCCCCGCCGCGTCGACGGCATCCTGCACGATCTCGAGTCGGGGCAGCTCACCGTCCGCCTCCGCGCCCTGGAGTCGCCCGAGGACCGCTCCTGGGTCGAATCCCTCACCGGGCGCCTCACGACCACCCTGGTGGGCGCGACGCTGGTCGTGGTGGGCGTCATGATGGGGATCGCCGACAACGGTCCCGTGCTGACCGAGTCGGTGTCGGTATTTCCCTTCCTCGGCAGCGTCGTCGGTCTCGGCGGACTGCTGCTGCTGCTGCGATCCCTGCGCACCGCGCTGGTGCGCCGCGACGGGACCTGAGTCGGTCGGCAGCGGACGACCGTAGTCTGGGGGCGCCGACCACGACATCCGCAGAACCACGGCCGAAAGGCGCACCCGTCCCATGAAGATCCGCGATCTGGCCCATTTCGTGGCCGCCGCCGAAGCACTGCACTTCCCCCGCGCCGCCGAGAAGCTCGGCATCTCGCTGCCGGTGCTTTACTCCTCGATCGAGCGTCTGGAGGACGAGGTCGGCCACCCCCTGTTCGTCAAGGACGGAGCCCGCCCGCGGCTCACCCCTGCCGGGGCGCTGCTGCTCGACGACGCTCGGGAGGCGGTCGCCGCTGCCCCGCCGGCGCCGAAGCAGAAGTCGACCGGCGGCGGCAAGGCGAAGGCGTCGAAGGGCTCGGGCCGAGCGCCGATCGTGAAGGGGCAGCCCAAGCCCTACAAGAAGCGCCAGGGCCGCTGACGCCCGTCACGACTCCGCGTGGTCGGGGAGCCGGCGCACCCGCGGGTCGACGATGAACTTCATCGCCTCCGCGTCGCCGTTGCGGGCGAAGAAGGCGGCGAGATCGTCGAGCCCGCCGCGCGCAGTGACGAGGTCGTCGACGCGCACGAGTCCCGAGGCCACCAGGTGGATGGCTGCCGGCCACGTGTCGACGTAGCGGAAGAGCCCCTCCACCACCAGCTCGCGGCTCTGGATGAGGAACAGATCGACCTCGACCGACGCCGCCCCCATGCCCACGAGGACGGCTCGGCCCGCTCCCCGCAGCGAGCGCAGCCCCGCCGCGATGGCCGGACGCGCGCCCGATGCATCGATGAACGCATCCATGAGCCCGTCGAGCTCGGCGACCTCGCGCGGATCGACGACCCGCGTGGCCCCGTGCGCGAGCGCGACCGCGCGTCGGGCGGCCACCGGGTCGGCGACGATCACCTCGGCGGCCCCGAACGCACGGGCGGCGGCCGCGGCGAGGATGCCGATCGGACCGGCTCCGGCCACGAGCACCCTCGAGCCGGGGACGATCCCGGCCTTGCGGACGGCGGCTATGCCCACCGACAACGGCTCGAGCAGGGCCCCCTCGTCGTCGCTCATCGTCTCGGGCAGCGGGTGCGCCGCGTCGGCGGGGACGGCGAGATAGCGGGCGAAGGCACCGTTCTCGGGCGGCGCCGAGGGGAACCGCATGCGCTCGCAGAGGTTGGAGCGCCCGGCGCGGCAGGCGGCGCACCACCGGCACGGTCGTTGCGGGTCGATCGCGACACGCTCGCCGATGCGGTGCCCGTCGGCGGGCGACGCCACCGCCGCGATGACACCGGCCGCCTCGTGTCCGAGGATGAGCGGCTGCTCGACGACGAGGTCGCCGACCCGTCCGTGCTCGTAGAAGTGCACGTCGGAGCCGCAGAGCCCGACCGCGGTCAGCTCGACCAGGACGTCACCCGGCTCGAGCCGGGGCACCGCGACCTCGCGCACCTCGAGGACGCGCGGCTCGACGAGCACGCTCGCGGTCATATGGCCCGGGATGCCGTTCATGCGCGCACCTCCGCGTCTTGATCGGCGGTGACGGCGGCGCGGGCACCGCCGCGGGCGCCGTGGTCGCCGAGCTCGCGGTCGTACGCGGCGAGCGCGGCCTCGAGCCGGTCGGCCCGGCGCGCAGCCGCGGCGACGGGGTCGAGGGAGAACAGCAGCGTCTCGGGCAGCGACGTGGCGAAGTAGTCCACGCGGGCCGGTGTCGTGCGCAGCTGCGCGACGAGGGCTCGCACCTCTTCGCGCAGGCTGATCGCCGTGGCGTCGTCGCCTCGGGCAGACGCCGCCCGCGCGCCGTCGAGGGTGTCGGCGTCGGCGGGTGCCGCGGCAGCCTCGGCGGCCGCACGGGCGTATGCCGCATCGGCTGCATCGGTGTCACCGGCCGCAGCTCGGATGCGTCCGAGGCGCAACCAGAGCGATGCGCGACTGTCGAGCAGGTGCCAGGCCTCGCCGAGCGATCGCGGCGGCTGCAGCGCCCCCTCCAGCAGTGCCGCCGCCGCGGCATCCGATTCCGCCGCGTCGGCCTGAGCGGTCGCGGCGCGCGCAAACGCCCGGATCGCGACGCCTTCGCCACCCTCCCACGGCTGCAGCGGCCGCGAGGCGAGCAGGTCGACGGCCTCGGCGGGACGGCCGGTCGCCGTGAGCAGATCGGCGATCGTGACGAGGAGGTCGTCTCGCTCGATGAGGCGCCGGCGGTGCGGCTCGAGCCGTCGCAGCCGGTCCGCGGCCGGCACCCCTCGGCGCACCGCGAGCTGGTCGAGCTCGTACCACAGGCGCGGATCCTCTGCCACCTCCACCGCCCGGTCGTACATCGCGGCAGCGGCTTCGAGGTCACCCTCGACCTCGGCCGTGGCGAGCGCGGCGTTTCGCAGCAGCACGGCGTCGGTCGTCTCCTCCGACAACGCCGCGCGCCACACGGTCAGCGCGTCGCGCCGCCGTCCGCGGTCGTACAGCCACATGCCCAGGAGGGCACGGGCGCGCGTATCGGCGGGGTCGGCGGCCACGGCGCTCCGAAGCGCGTCATGGGCGTCGAGACCGGCGGGGAAGACCCAGTCGGCCGGGACGTCCCGGGCCCGGCGGCGCGCCTCGGCCGCGGCCGTCGTGTCGCCGTCGCGCTCGTGCAGGTGCGCCGACAGATATGCCGCCAACGGCGCCGCCCCGCCCGTCCCCCGGGGGCTGCTGTGCTCGGCGAGGGCGAACACCTCCTGAGCGGCCGCGGCCTCTCCCACGCGCGCGAGGTCGCCCGCGAGGTCGAGCAGCAGCAGGCCGTCGGACGGGGGCGAGGCGCCGTCGAGGTGCGCGGCGAGCACGTCGAGCGGATCGGCGGCGCGCAACCGGTCGAGCACCCTCTGCGCGGCACCAGCACGGCCGAGACGGCGCAGCACGATGACGCGCAGGCTCAGCATGAACGGGTCGTCCGATCCGGATCGGGCCGCCTCGTCGAGCCGCTCGAGCGCCTGGCTGTCGCATCCCGCCCGCGCATCGAGCACGGCACGCTGCACGCTGGCGGCATGCAGCCACCGCGCGTCCCAGGCGGCTTTGGCGAACGCATCCGCCGCCCGGGCGTCGTCGCCCAGTCGGGCCTCGACGAGGCCGAGCCGGTAGTGCGCCTCACCGTCGGCGGGGTTCGGGTTGCGGAAGGTGAGCCGGTCGACGGCGGCGCGCAGGTGCGCGCGGGCTCGCCGGTACTCGCCGCGCGCATGGGCCGCGGCGCCCAGCGCCACGTTCGACCGGGCATCGCCGGGATCGCGGCGGAGCACCTCCTCCCAGTAGGGCTCGGGCTGCCGCGTGGGATGACGGTACTGCGCGAGGTGCACACCGGTGAGATACAGCTCGTCGGCCGAGCCGATCTCCTCCGGCAGCGGCGGCTCGGTCGCGACCGAGGGCTCGGGGGCGGCATCGTCCGCGGCGCGCGGTCGCCACCGGATGAGTTCGCGGTCGCCGCCGGTCACGACCACGCTCACGCCGGTGGGCTCCAGCCCCTCGGGCGCCGTCAGGTCGAACAGAAGGGGTCGGCCGGGTTCGAGGTCGACGACGCGCTCGTGCTCCTCCTGCCCGACGGTGACGGCGACCCGCGCCGCGGAGACGACGGCGGTGACGGCGACACCCACCGAGACGCGACCGTCGGCGACGTTCACCGACACCGCCGCATCCCGGGTCGCCTGATGCGCCGCACCGATGCCGGTGATGGGGTACCAGTACTGCGAGAACGTCTTCAGCTCGCCCGGCGCGAGGTACGAGAAGTCGGGCTGGTTGTCGGTGTAGACCCCCGCCATCAGCTCGACGTACGGTCCGTCGCCGTCGGTGAGCTGGTCGTCCCAGGCGTGTCCGAAAGGCGCATCGCCCCAGGTCCACTGCTTCTTGCCCGGCGCGATGCGCCGGTCGGCCCAGTGCACGAACCCGGCGCCGGCGTCGTGGTCGTAGCCGCCGAAGAAGTCGTCGCGGGTCTCGACGACCATGTACGAGGTCGGCACGGGGATGTTGCCGTAGTAGTCGATGCGGTCGGCATCGGGATGGAGCCCGGCAGCCCGGGCCGGGTAGTCGACGCCGTAGTAGGGCCGGTCGGCGCGAGGGAAGGCGGTGACCGCACGGCGGGCGTGGTCGGCGACGTAGCGGACATCGGTCGGGAAGAAGGACTGATAGTTCTCGTGGGCGCGCGCGGCGACGTTCGCCCACCACAGGAACGTCTGCGGCACCTCGGTGCGGTTGTGCAGGCGCGCGCGCAGTTCGATGACCGTGCTGTCGGGGCGCAACCGGATGCCGTGCGTGCCGCGCATCCGCGCGAAGGGGTCGTGGTCCGACATCCACACCGTCACCGCGCCGTCCGCTTCCCGCTCGATCCAGCTCTCCATCGGCAGGAACGTCGCCGGCCGGTGATGCTGCGGCCAGTTGAACTCCACGCCGCCCGAGATCCACGGACCGGCGAGTCCCACCAGGGCGGGCTTGATCACGTTGTTGCGGTAGAAGAAGTCGTAGTCGGCCGTCTTGTCGTAGCCGATGTGGATGCGGCCACCGAGCTCGGGGAGCAGCACCAGGCGGATCCATCGATTCTCGAGATGAACCGCCTGCCAGTCGCGATCACGCGGTTCGTGCGCGATGCGCTCGGTGAACGGCAGCGGGTACACCCGGCCGCTGGAGCCCTGGTAGACGCGGCGGTCGAAGAACATCGGCAGCTTCTCGGGCGGCGCGGGCTCGTAGGTGGCGATGCGCAGCGGCGACTCCCAGGCGGCGACACCGCCGTCGTCGAGATGCGCCCGCTCGTCCGCGGGCGGCTCGGGAAGGCGCAACGGACGTGTCGATGTGGAGTGCATGGTTCCAGCGTCGACGACGCCGGGTGATCACGACATGGCGGAAGCGGCGCTGAGCCTGGACGATCCGATGCCGTGCGACGATGGATGCCATGGCGATCAGAGATGGATTCGACGGCGAGCGTCTGTGCGTGGTCCCCGCCCCGTCGATCGCCGCCGCACTCCTGCGACCGGTGACGCGACGGCTCGTGGTGACCGATGCCGGCTGGTTCCCCCACGCCACCGACCACGGCCGGGTGCGTGAACGCGGGATCCGCACGACCATCGTCATCGTGTGCACCGCGGGGGCCGGGTGGCTCGAGCTCGACGGGGTCCGCCACCGCGTCGGCGCGGGCACGGCGGCGGTCGTCCCCGCGGGCACGCCCCACGCCTACGGCGCGAGCGAGGACGATCCCTGGACGATCTGGTGGTGCCACATCATCGGCTCCGACGTCGACGACCTCACCGCCGCGGTCGGCACGAGCACGGCGCGCCCGCTGGTGCGGCTGCACGGCCTCGAGCGTGCCGTCGCACTGCTCGATGAGATCGTGCGGGGCCTTGAGCGCGACCAGTCGCCCGTGCGCCTGGTCGCCGTCACCGGCGCGGCGTTCAAGCTGATGACCCAGCTCGCCTCCGACCAGGCACTCCCCGAGCGGGGCGATCCACTCGAGCGGGCGATGACGTTCCTGGGCGAACGGCTCGACAGCGCCGTGCCGGTCGGCGACCTCGCGGCGATGGTCGGCGTGTCGGCCTCGCATCTGACGGCGCTGTTCCGCCGGGCGACGGGAGGCGGGGTGCTGGCGTACCACACGGGGCTGCGCATGACAGCGGCCCGCACGCTGCTCGAGCGCACCGACCGGACGATCGGGCAGATCGCCGCGGAGGTCGGGTACGCCGACCCGTTCTACTTCTCGCGTCACTTCCGCCGGGTGCATGGCATGAGCCCGAGCCGGTTCCGGCAGGAACGAGCCCGCTGACCGACTCCGGCCGCGTCACGCGCGCGTCGGGGCCCGGAGGATCTCGGCGTTCAGGCGCTGCTGCCAGGTGACATCGGCCCACTGCGGGTGGTGTGGTGCGGCGTTGGAGCTGAGCACCATGCCCCACACCCCGTGCTCCAGGGCGGTGCGCACGCCGTGCTCGGCCAGCTCGGTGCCGACCGGGCCGTCCTCGAAGTCCGCGCGCAACGGGGTGTATCCGACCCAGCCTTCTCCGACGACGGCGGGGATGCCGCGGCGACGCGACCACGCGGCCAGCGCGATGACGCGCGATGCGAGCTCGCGCATCATCTCCTCGCGGTACAGGCCGTAGTTGTTGTAGAGCCAGCGGTCCCACAGGTCCGGGTCGACCCAGTCGTATCCGTAGATCTGCTGGTCGGTGATGACGGTGGCCGCGAACTTCCAGTCCGCGGCGCGGCCGTAGGAGGCGAAGCTCGGCGCATCCACGGCGAGGAGCTCGCGCATCGCCCGTCCGGGGAAGCCCTCGGTGCCCGCGGAGCGGATGTCGATGCGTCGCTGGAGGGCATCGAGCACGCCGTACGCGTACACGTGCAGCTGTCCGACCTGGAAGCGCTCCGACAGCGCCGCGAGGTCGAGGAACGGGGCCTTGCCGTAGCTGGCTGTCACGAGGTGACGGGGGTGCGCTGAACGCACCCGGTCGAGCGCGGCGTCGCCACCGCTGTCGAACGCCGGCACGAGGGAGAAGTCGACCTCGTTGTGCAGCTCGACGAAGGCGATCGTGTCGCCGAGGCCCGCCGACTCGATCTCGTCGAGCATCCCGATGGTCGCCGCCGCCAGCAGGTCGTAGCGCTCGCCGAGCGGGACGGCGTCGATCGCTTCGAACCACCGCGGGTCGGCGGCGAACGCGGGCGACTGCTGGTATTCCCAGCTTGCGAGGATGACGACGATGCCCCGGTCGCGGGCACCGCGCAGCAGCTCGAACAGGCGGGCGCGGAGGTCGAGGCGGAACCCGCCGGGCACGTCGTACCAGCGGGTGCCGCTGCCGTACACCTCGCCGCGCGGCGAGCGCCCGAGCCCCTCGATCTCGAGGTCGGCGGCGAGATCGTCGAGCCCCAGCCCGCCGAACAGCAGCAGCGGCGCGGCGCAGATGCGAATCGCGTTGTAGCCGCGGTCGACCGCCTCGTCGAGGGCGGCGTCGAGGTCGCCGTAGGGCTCGCCCTGCCCCGCGCGGGTGTACCAGGAGAAGTCCCACAGGGTGATCGCCAGCCGCGGCGGGAGGTGCGACGGGATGACTCCCGTGAGGGGACGGGTGTCGGGTGCGGGCTCGTGGCCCGAGCCGAGGTAGCGGGTCATCGGATCATCCCTTCGTCGCGCCGGCGGTGAGACCGGCTCGCCAGAATCGTTGCAGAGCCGCCATGACGACGATGAGCAGCACGGCCGAGACCGCCGCCCCCGTCACGACGAGCTCGTAGTACAGCGGCGCCCGCTGGGTCTGGCCGTTCCAGAGCATGAGCCCGAGCGTCACCGGGAAGGTCCGGGAGTCGTTGAGCATCACCAGTGGCAGCAGGTAGTTGTTCCAGATGGCCACGAACTGGAACAGGAACACCGTCACCAGGGCGGGCGCCATCATGCGCGTGGCCATCGTGCCGAAGATGCGCACGTCGCCGGCGCCGTCGAGCCGGGCCGCCTCGATGACCTCGTCCGGCACCCCGGCGGTCGCGTAGATGCGGCAGAGGTAGACGCCGAACGGGCTGACGATGCTCGGCAGCAGGAACGACCAGTAGCTTCCGGTGAGTCCCACCGCGTTGAACATGAAGTACGTCGGCAGGGCGATCACCGTCGCCGGCACCAGCACGCCGCCGAGGATCATCGCGAAGAGGGCCTCCCGGCCGGTGAAGGCGTACTTCGCGAACGCGTACCCGGCCGCACCGCTGAGCACGGTGGCGATGAGGGCGCCCAGCCCCGAGTAGAACAGGCTGTTCAGCAGCCACTGCGCATAGATGCCGCGGTCGGTGGCGAACAGGTTCGCGAGGTTCGTCAGCGGCTGCGGGGTGTCGCTGAACCACAGCCCGAAGGTGCCGAAGAGGTCGGCGTTGCTCTTGGTGGCCGCGAACAGCACCCAGACGACCGGCAGGGCGAAGTAGACCAGCGCGGCCACCAGCACCGCGAGGGTGGGCAGCGACCCCCAGAATCCGGCCCCGGACGAGCCCCGACGCGAGTGCGGGCCGGGGCGACGGGCGGTCCCGGCCGTGACGGCACGGGGAACGGTCTCGGGTGCGATCACCATGCGCGGTTGCCTTTCCGGTTGACCAGGCGCAGGAACGAGAACGAGAACACGAACGCGATGACGGCCACGATGACGGCCATCGCTGCGGCGAGGTTGGGATTGCTCTGGGTGAACGCCTGGTTGTAGGCGGCCAGGTTGGGCGTGTAGTCGCTGTTGATCGCCGTCGTCAGGGGACGGAGCACGAGCGGCTCGACGAACAGCTGCAGTGTGCCGATGATCGTGAACACGGTGGTCAGCACCAGCGAGGGCCGCAGCAGCGGGAGCTTGATCTCACGCACGATGCGCCACTCGCTCGCGCCGTCGATGCGCGCGGCCTCGTACAGGTCGGCCGGAACCGCCTGCAGCGCCGCGATCAGTACGAGCATGTTGTAGCCGGCGAAGGTCCAGATGCCGATGTTCGCGATGGCGAACATCACGGTCCCCGACTCGAGGGGCGCCGCGGGGATGCCGAGGGCCGACAGGCCCTGCAGGATGGGGCTGGTGCTGGGGACGTAGAGGAAGCTCCACAGCAGCGATGCGATCACCCCCGGCACCCCGTACGGCATGAAGAAGGCCACGCGGAAGAACTGCGGCCACCGCGCGCGGGTGGACTCGAGCAGCAGGGCGAGCACGGTCGAGAGCACGACCATCAGCGGCACCTGGATGAGCGCGAACACCGCGATGCGGCCGAGGCTCGAGACGAAGGCGGGGTTGGCCAGCGCGCGGGCGTAGTTGTCGAGTCCGACGAAGAGGGTCTCGGGTGCGCCCAGGCCCAGTCCGCTCGCACGCACCGAGAACAGGCTCTGAACGACCGCCCAGACGATGGGCGCGACGTAGAACACGACGAAGGCGACGAGGAACGGGCCGACGAGCAGCAGCAGCGGCAGCCGTGTGCGCGTGGTGTGCATGGTTTTCCCTCCGATTGCGGGCGAGCGGGGTGGGGCGGGCGGCGCTGATGCCGCCCGCCCCGCCTCGATCAGTCGGCGACCGAGATGCCCTTCGCGGTCATCTCGGCGACCATGCGCTGCTGCACCGCGGCGTAGGCCTCGGTCAGCGGCGTGCCGCCCTCGACCGCCGCGGCGACCTCGTCGAGCAGGCTCGCGTTGAGCGCGTCGACGAGCGGCGGCCACTGCCAGTCGCGGGCGACCTGCTCGTTGGACTCGGCGAAGACATCCCAGATGTCCTGGCCGCCGAAGAACTCGAAGACCTCCGGGGCGGACTGGATCGAGGGGATGGCGTCGACATCGGCGATGGCGGGCCAGCCGGCGCCGTTCTCGGTGAGCAGGCTCACGCTGTCGATGTCGCTGTTGAGCCACAGGGCGAACTCGGCCGCCTCTTCGGGGTGGGCGGAGCCCTTCAGCACGACGTTCGCCGATCCACCCGACCAGCTCGCCGAGCGGGGGTTGCTCGCGTCCCACTGCGGCATGAGGCCGACCGACCACAGTCCCGCGGTGTCGGGGGCGTTGTTGCGGATGATCGCGTCGGCCCACGAGCCGCTCATCCACGACACGATGCGCCCGGCCTGCACGTCGGCGAACCACTCGCTCGACAGGTCCGCCTGCACCTTGACGAGATCCTCGTCGATGAGGCGCTGCCAATACTCCGCCATTCGCAGGGTGTCGGGATTGTCGATCGACACCTTCCACGCGTCGCCCTCGACCTGGAACCACGGCTCCCCGGCCTGCTCGGCGAGACCTTCCATCCATGCCGCCTGATTCGGCGCGAACGCGGCGATGTAGCGGTCGGGCGCCGTCGCCCGTACCGCGACGGCCGCCTCGTAGAAGTCGTCCCAGGTCTCGGGCGCGGTGGTGATGCCCGCTTCCGCGAAGACGTCCGAGCGGTAGTACAGCCCCATCGGTCCGGCCGCCTGCGGGATGCCGTAGACGCGATCGCCGAACGTGGTGGCGCCGATCTGCCACTCCGAGAACGCCTCGACGTCGTCGCCGACGTGGTCGGTGATGTCCTCCAGCGCACCGTTGAGCAGGAAGGTCGGCATCTGGTCGTAGCCGACCTGCGCCACGTCGGCGGGATTGCCGGCCTGGACATCCGAGAGCATCTTGGCGTAGCCGCCCTCCGCGCCCGAGACGATGGTCTGGAGCTCGACGCGGATGTCGTCGTGCTGGTCGTTGAAGAGCTCCACCGCCTCCTCGATGCCCGGTACCCACGTCTGGAAGGTGAGCGTGACGGGGCCCTCGTCCGCCGGACCCGAGCAGGCCGCAAGCGGTGCGATCACTGCCACGGCGAGCGCGAGCGGGAGGGAACGGCGGTGGTGGAGCCGCCGGGGTGTTGTAGACATCGATGCCCCTTTGCATGTGTGCAGCCCGCTGCTCGGGTAGCAGCCGGAGTTCACACGCTAGGGGCGGCCCCCGTCGCCCGACATAGCCGAACGAATCCGGCGCCTGGACGATCCGACGATCCACCGCCGTGGACCATCCCGGGTCGGCCCGGTGTCGGCGCGGCACGCCCGACCCCGGTAGCGCACGCTCGCCGCGAGCGCTACCCCATCGGGTCGCGCCGGGATGCTCGGGTACTCCGGTGCCATGGACAGAGTTCACTACGCCGGCGACTCCGTGCTGACGGGGTCAGACATCGCCCGCGCCCTCCTGGACTACGCCCAAGCCCTCGCCGAGGCGGGAACCGCCGCGACGGTCGACATCCCCGTCGTGGATGACGACGGTGCCGAGAAGCGCTGGGAGGTGCTGGTCGGGCCCGCGAGCCAGATGACCGCGCTCGCCGCCGACTGGTCGGGACCGGAGGTGCGCGACGATCTGCTCGTGGCACGGCTGCGCGAGAACGCTCGGCACGTCCGCGCCCGCGGTGGCGGCGCCGCCGCTCCCGTCGCCGCGGACGATGAGCACGTCGGGGGCGTCGCGCAGCCCTGGAGCGGCGACGACGCGCTCTGAGCGATGGGCGGGTGAGCGGAGGCGGCGCTCAGGCCTCGATCGCGCTGTCGCCGTCGGGCACGGGCTGGAAGTCGACGCGGATGAGCTCGCCGCCGTCAGGCGCGGGCATGCCGTCGGGCGCGGGAGTGCCGTCCGCCGCCGTCACCGGGGCGCCGGGCTCGAGCGCGCGCAGGCGGTGCTGCGCGACGGCTCGGGCGAACGGATCGGACACGGCGGTGCTTTCGTCGGAGGATGAGAAGCGGGGCGGCGGATGCTGTCGACCGTCAGCACGATCATAGGGTGGCGGCGCCCGCCCCGGCGTCGGTTGTCGCCTGCCATCATCGGCACGTAGGGTAGGCAAGCCTCATCTCGACACCCGCAAGCCCTCCGCGCTTCTCGGGCGATGGGCTCTCGAGGCTGCACCCCCACCGAAACCGGAGATCCTGCATGTTCGCTCGTCGTACCGCGGCTGCCGTCGCAACGACCATCGTCGCCGCCCTCGCCCTCACCGCCTGCGGTGGCACCGCCTCGCCCGCGGAGTCCGCCGCGCCCGGCGCCGACGGATCGACCGCCGGCTACCCGATCATCATCGAGCACGCGTTGGGCACGACCGAGATCGCCGAGAAGCCGGAGCGCGTCGCGACGGTGCAGTGGGCCAACCACGAGGTTCCGCTCGCTCTCGGCGTCGTCCCGGTCGGCATGGCCGCGGCGAACTTCGGCGACGACGACGGCGACGGGCTGCTTCCTTGGGTGAAGGAGAAGCTCGACGAGCTCGGGGCCGAGACCCCGGTGCTGTTCGACGAGACCGACGGCATCGACTTCGAGGCGGTCGCGGGAACCGACCCTGACGTCATCCTCGCCGCGTACTCCGGCCTGACCCAGGAGGACTACGACACGCTGAGCGAGATCGCCCCCGTCGTGGCCTACCCCGAGTCGGCGTGGGCCACCTCGTGGCGCGATGTCATCGAGTACAACGCGATGGGCATGGGCATGGCGGCCGAGGGCGAGGAGCTCGTCTCGGGCCTCGAGGACGAGATCGAGGCCGCGGCCTCGACGCATCCCGAGCTGGCCGGCACCTCGGCGATGTTCATGACGCACGTCGACCCGTCCGACCTCAGCACCGTCAACTTCTACACCGCCCACGACACCCGCGCGGCGTTCTTCGAGGACCTGGGACTGACGACGCCCTCGAGCGTCGAGGAGGCCTCCGGCGACAGCGACACGTTCTCCGGCAGCGTCAGCGCCGAGCAGGTCGACGTGTTCGCCGACGTCGACATGATCGTCACCTACGGCGACGAGGAGCTCGTCGCGACCCTCGAGGGCGACCCCCTCCTGTCGCAGATGCCCGCCGTCGCCAACGGCGCCATCGTCTCGCTCGACGGCTCGGGCCCGATGGGCACCGCGGCCAACCCGACCCCGCTGTCGATCTCGTACATCCTCGACGACTACCTCGCCCTGCTCGCGGAGGCGGCCGGAAAGTCCCGGTGACGGCAGCCCCCACGACCGATTCGGGCGTCGCCGTCGTGCGGCGCCCGAATCGCGTGCGCCTGCTGTGGCTCGTCGTGCTGCTGGCCGTGCTCGTCGGGCTCGCGGTGCTGTCGATCTCGGTGGGCTCGCGCGCGGTCGGATGGGAGCAGATCCTCGCCGCTCTCGGGGGCGCGCAGTCGACCCTCGACGAGGCCGCGGTCGGTCAGCGCATCCCCCGCACCGCGCTGGCCATCCTCGTCGGCGCGGCCCTCGGCGTGGCCGGCGGCGTCATGCAGGGCGTGACCCGCAACCCTCTCGCGGACCCCGGGATCCTGGGGGTGAACATGGGAGCGTCCCTCGCGATCGTCATCGGCATCGCCTGGTTCGGTCTGTCGTCGGCCAGCGGCTACGTCTGGGTGGCGATCGCCGGCTCGGCCGCTGCGGCCGTGTTCGTCTACACGATCGGCTCGCTGGGGCGAGGCGGCGCGACCCCGCTCAAGCTCGCGCTGGCGGGTGCGGCGACCTCGGCGGCGCTCGTCTCGTTCGTCACCGCGATCCACCTCCCGCGCGGCGACATCGCCGACAACGTCCGCTCCTGGCTCATCGGAGGCGTGGGGGGCGCGACGTGGCCGTCGGTGTCGCTCGTGCTCCCCTTCCTGTTCGTGGGCTTCGCCGTCAGCCTCCTCTCGGCGCGCAGCCTCAACACCCTCGCGCTGGGCGACGACCTCGCCGCGGGGCTCGGCGAGCGGGTAGCCCTCGCCCGCGCGTTCGCGGCGCTGGGTGCCGTCCTGCTGTGCGGTGCGGCGACGGCGATCGCCGGACCCATCGCCTTCGTCGGGTTGGTCGTCCCGCACGCGTGCCGGATGCTGGTGGGCGTCGACCACCGCTGGCTGCTGCCGTTCTCGGCTTTCGCCGGCGCCGCGCTCGTGGTGGCCTCCGATGTGGTCGGCCGCGTCGTCGCACGTCCCGCCGAGATCGACGTCGGCATCATCACGGCGCTCGTGGGCGGCCCGTTCTTCGTCGCGATCGTGCGCCGCCACAAGGTGAGGTCGCTGTGAGCACGATCCTGTCCCCCGTCGACGGGGTCGCCGTCGTGGCCGGCCTGCGGCGCGGCCGTCACCGCCGCCGCCGCGCCCTCATGACCGGTCTCGCCGTCGCCGTCGCGGCCGCCTTCGCCCTCAATGTGATGGTGGGTCAGACCTTCTACTCGCCCGCCGATGTGCTGGCGGTCGTCCTCGGCCAGGATGCCGGCGGCGCGACCTTCGCGGTCGGCCGGCTGCGCCTGCCCCGCGCGGTGCTCGCCGTGGTGGTGGGGCTCAGCTTCGGGCTCGCCGGGGTGGCGTTCCAGACGATGCTCCGGAATCCCCTCGCCAGCCCCGACATCATCGGCATCAGCGCCGGTTCGAGCGCGGCGGCCGCCTTCGCGATCGTCATGCTGGGTCTCAGCGGGTTCGCCGTGTCGGTGTTCGCGATCGTCGCCGGGCTCGGGGTGGCGCTGCTCATCTACCTGCTGTCATCGCGCTCGGGGTCGGCCGGAACCCGGCTGATCCTCATCGGCATCGGCATCGCGGCGATGCTCGACGCCCTCACCCAGTACGTGCTGTCCCAGGCCGGGCAGTGGGACCTGCAGGAGGCGCTGCGCTGGCTCAACGGAAGTCTCAACGGCGCAACCTGGAACGACGTGGTCACCGCCGGTGCGGCGCTGCTGGTGCTCGGCCCTCTGTTGCTGTCGCGCTCGCGCGACCTCGCGGCGCTCCAGCTCGGCGACGACACCGCCGCCGCCGTCGGCACCCGTGTGGACCGCACCCGGCTGCTCGTGGTCGTCACCGCGGTGGGGCTCATCGCGTTCGCCACCGCCACCACCGGCCCCATCGCGTTCGTCGCGTTCCTGTCGGGCCCCATCGCCGCGCGCGTGATCGGACCCCGGGGTTCGCTGCTGGTCCCGAGTGCGCTGATCGGGGCCCTGCTCGTGCTCGTGGCCGATTTCGTCGGGCAGTACGCCCTCGGCATCCGGTACCCCGTCGGCATCGTGACCGGAGTGCTCGGCGCGCCGTACCTGCTCTACCTCATCGTCCGCACCAACCGCGCCGGAGGCTCGCTGTGACCGACGACCATTCCCTTCTCGCCGAGCACCTCACGCTGGGGTACGGCGAGCGCACCATCATCGAGGGCCTGAGCCTGCGGATCCCCACCGGCGCGATCACCGCCATCGTCGGACCGAACGCGTGCGGCAAGTCCACGCTGCTGCGCTCGATGTCGCGGCTGCTCGCGCCGCGGGCGGGGCACGTGCTGCTCGACGGCAACGCCGTGCACCGGATGCCGGCCAAGGAGCTCGCCCGCACGCTCGGGCTGCTGCCGCAGTCGCCGACCGCACCCGAGGGCATCACGGTGTCGGACCTCGTCGGGCGCGGTCGCAACCCGCACCACGGGCTCTTCTCGCGCTGGACCACCGCCGACGACGAGGCGGTGGCCGAGGCGCTGACCGCGACCGAGACGCTGGGTCTGGCCGACCGGGCCGTCGACGAGCTGTCGGGCGGGCAGCGCCAGCGCGTCTGGATCGCCATGGCCCTCGCCCAGCGCACCGATCTGCTGCTGCTCGACGAGCCGACCACCTTCCTCGACGTGAGCCACCAGATCGAGGTCCTCGACCTGCTGACCGACCTGAACCGGCGCCGCGGCGTGACCGTGGTGATGGTGCTGCACGACCTCAACCTCGCCGCGCGCTACGCCGACCATCTCGTCGCGATGCGCGACGGCCGCATCGTCACCTCGGGCTCCGCGGAGCAGGTGCTCGACGCGGCCACGATCGAGGCGGTCTTCGGCATCCGCAACGAGGTCATCATCGATCCGCGCTCGGGAAAGCCCCTCATGCTCCCGCTCGGGCGGTACCACGTCGACGACTGAGCCCGTCCCGCGCATACGCGAGATCGACGGCCGGGGGTAGGGGGTACGCGTTCGCGGCGCTCGGTGGGAGAGTTCCCCCGACCACCGACGAACGGATCACCATGCCCGACGAGAACACCGCCTCCTCGCAGGCCCCTGCTGCCAGCGGCGCCGACGACGAGAACCGCGACGACAAGAAGCGCGCCAGCCACGCGGGAGTCACCGGAAGCGCCGCGCGCGTCGTCCGCGGCGCGGCCGACGCGGCCACGGGCGTGGTCGGGGCGGCGCAGGATGCCGCCAAGGACGCCCTCCCGGACGCGGTCCCCGATGTCGCCGACAAGGTCATCGATGCCGCGGCACGCCTGGCCAGGTCGACGATCGACCGGGATGCCGCCGTCGTCGAGCGCGCGCTGCACATCACCGGTGCGATCGGGCGGCCGCTGCGCATCGCCGCGGTCATCGTGGTCGTGGCCGTGATCGCGGTGCTGATCGCGCGTCGCAGGTAGTCGCCACGCCGCCGCGCCCGCCCGCCGACGTCAGGGCGCGGGCACGGTGACGAGATCGACGACGTCGATGTCGGCGGTCCATCGCCGGGCATCGAGATCGTCGACCCGGACGCCGACGAACAGGCCGGTGAACCGCAGGCGCGGGCCGTGGTCGTCCGAGAGCCGCCACAGGTCATAGCGTCCGGGCACCACGCGACGCACTCCGTCCGTCCCCGTCACCGCGAAACCGACGTACGCTCCGTCGAGGGACGCCTCCAGGTCAACGGCGCCCGCCGGCACCTCGATCGGCGCGTCCGCGACGGTACGGTCACCGTCGCGCCACACGACACGCACGTGCCGGCCGTGGTCGGCATCCGCGGTGATCTGCAGCCAGATCCATCCCCGGCGGTCGTACCAGAGCACGAGGCCCGCGGCCTGTCGCGGCGTCGGCGGCTCGGCATCCACGCGACACATCACCGTGGCCCGGTGCTCGGTGACGCGGCGCAGGATCATGGACTGGTCGAACACCGACCCCGGCGACGCTCCCCCGCGCAGTCGCAGCCAGCCCGGTCGTGCACCGAGGTCGGCGCTCCCCTCCGCGAGCGGGGCACGGAGCGTCGACCACACGTCGTGATCGAGCACCTCGGCGTCGAAGTCGTCGCGCGTGGGCGCCGCGGCAACGGGATGCTCGGCGATCCCCGCGATCTCGATCGTCTCGGCCGCATGCCGGCCGCCGCCGCGCAGGCGCAGCCATCCGTCGTCATCGACGTCGACGACCTGCAGGCAGGTCTCGCGTCCGAGGGTGCAGTAGCGCTCCCCGAGGTGCAGCACCGGACGGGCCGCGAGGTGCGCGAGCACCCACCCGCCGTCGGTGAGACGCACCAGCTCGCCGTGCCCCGCCTTCTGCAGCGGATGACCGGGCGCGTCGCGGGTGGTGAGCACCGCCTCGCGCGGATCCCGCTCGTAGGGGCCGAGGCGTGCGCGCGAGCGGGCCACGGTGATGCCGTGGTTCCAGCCCGTTCCGCCCGCGGCGATGAGCAGGTAGTACCACCCGTCGATGCGGTAGAGGTTCGGTCCCTCGACCAGCCCCGACTCCTGGTGGAGCAGGTGCGCCGTGCCCGATGCCCGGCGCTCGTCCGGCAGGTACTGCTCGAGCACGAGCCCCGCGAAGCTCGGGTGGCCGGGACGATGATCCCACTGCACCCCGACGATCCAGTGCGTGCCGTCGTGGTCGTGGAAGAACGAGAAGTCGAACCCGCGTGATCCCAGATACACCGGTTCGCTCCAGGGCCCGGTGATGTCGGGCGCCGTGACGAGGTAGTTCTCGATGTCCTTGTCGTCGCCGTCCATCGTGCGCACGATCGAGTAGGCGAGCCAGAACACGCCGTCCGCGTGCGACAGGCTCGGCGCCCAGACGCCGCCCGAGTCGGGAACCCCGCGCAGGTCGAAGCCGTCGTCGAGGGCATGCCCCACGAGCTCCCAGTGCGCGAGGTCGCGCGAGGCGTGGATGCGCACCGCCGGGTGGAACTCGAACGTGCTGGTGGCGATGTAGAAGACGTCGTCGACACGCACGATCGACGGATCGGGGTGGAAGCCCGGCAGCACCGGGTTGACGATCCGCACCATGCTCACGGCTCGATCGGGTGGGCGAACGGGATGCCGCGCGCGAAGCGCTCGACCTCGGCGACAGCGGACTCGCCGAGCCGGTGCAGCTCGTACCCGGTGGAACCGGCCAGATGCGGCGTGAGGAACACGTTCGGCAGCTCGTGGAGCGGATGCTCCGGCGGCAGCACGTCGGGATCGGTGACGTCCAGGATCGCGCGCAGGCGTCCCGCCCGCAGCTCGTCGATCAGCGCATCCTGGTCGACGAGGGCGCCCCGGGCGGTGTTGACGAGGGTCGCCCCGTCCGGGAGCGAGGCGAGCACCGACCGGGAGACCATTCCGGCGGTGGCCGGGGTCTCGGGCGCGTGCAGCGACAGCAGCGACGCCCGGGCCGCGAGCGCTCCCAGATCGCCGAGGAGTTCGACGCCCATCGCCGCCGCGTCCTCGGGCGTGACGAATGGGTCGTAGAGCAGCACGTCGACGTCGTAGGACCGCAGGCGGTCGATCACGAGCCGGCCGACGCTCGAGGCCCCCACGAGTCCGATCACGGTGCGGAACAGCCCGGAGCGCGGCATCAGCTCCTCCCGATCGAGCGCCCGGCGCTCCGTGGCGTACCGCCGTGACATCCAGAAGGCATCCTTGGCGGCGAGCACGAGCATCGCCACGGTCCACTCGGCCACCGGAACGGCGTTGGCCTCGCGCCCCGTCGACACCGCCACGCCCCGCGCCCCGACAGCCGGGGAGATGAACCCCACGCCGCCGCCCCAGTGCACGATCGCGCGCAGCGCCGGCATGGCCGCGAGCAGCCGCTCGTCGATCGGCGCCGCGCCCCACCCGGTGATGAGGACGTCGACGGCGGCGAGCTCGGCGGGATCGAGCTCGCGCGGGTCGCTCACGACCCGGTCGACGTCGACCTCGGCGACGCCGCGCAGCCGGTCGCGGAGCGCGTCGTCGAAGACGGCGCCCGCCAGCTGCGGCGTCATGACCAGCTGCGCCCTCATGCGCCGAGCTCCGCGAGCGTCCACCGATCGGTCCAGGCGATCGACGCCTCGCCGTCGGCGATGCGCAGCGGCAGCCAGACCGCGGGCGAGTGGAACAGGTCGTCCTCGAGCCACCGGTCGCCGACGTACACGAAGCGTCCGTCGCCGGCGTCGATGACGACGCTGACCTGCGAGTCGAAGGTGGCCGCGCCCGGCGGCGCGAAGTCGCGCCACGGACTCCACGGACCGGCCAGGGAGGAGGCGGTGGCGTACTTGTTGTCGTTGGTGCTCCATCCCGTCAAGTCGGAGCCGAAGAGGTAATAGGTGCCGTCGTGGCGCACGAGGGCGGGCGACTCGTAACCGATCTCGGGCCGCTGCTGCTGGCGCAGCGTGACCACGGTCGACTCGACGGCCAGATAGTCCGAGCGCAGCCGGTGGATGTGCAGCCCGTTGTCGCGGTCTTCCGAGAGCAGGTATCCGACGCCGTCCTCCTGGTACACCCCGATGTCGCGGCTGATCGTGCCCAGCGGGCGTTCGCTGCCGACGTAGGTGTACGGGCCGGCGGGTGCATCGGCGACGGCAAACCCCACGCGCGCGGCGCCGTAGTCGGGAGTGTCGATGTGCAGGAACATCACCCAGTGCCCGTCGGGATGCCGCAGAGCTTTGGGCCGTTCGACGATGCGGTCGGGGCCGATGTCGCCCGTTCCCGCGACCAGTGCGTCGCCCTCGAACCGCCACTGCGCGAGATCGTCCGACGAGTAGCAGGCGACGGCGGTGAAGCGGTCACCGCGCGTCTTGTCCTCGCCCCAGGCGTACCAGCGCTCGCCGACCCGCTGCACGCCGATGCCGTGCAGCTGGGCGACCCGGCCGCGGTCGTCGCGGAACACGGTTCCGGGAAAGATGGCCCTCGGGTCGTTCGCGGTCATCGGTTCTCAGCCCTGACGATGCGGATGACGCGGGCGGTGCGCCCGGCGATCGTGCGCACGGCGAGACCGTCCGGCGTCGCCTCGACGTTCCAGCCGTCCCACGCGGGAAAGAGCGGATGCGGCTCGCCGGTCAACCCCGGCACGATCACGCTCGCCGCCGCGTCGCCGCGGTCCCAGACGAAGACATCGTCGTGATCGTCCGATCTTAGCCCCAGGCACACGAGGGGATCGTCCCACGCCGGCAGCCCAAGCGGCCAGAATGGCTCGGCGTCGCGCAGCCCCTCGCGCATCCCCCGGTGCACCCGGACGGCTTCCCGCACGAGCTCCCGCTGGTCGCCGTGCAGCTCGTGCAGGAAGCCGGAGAGGTAGAGCCGCCCCGACAGACCGGTCACCAGGGTGAAGGCCGTCTCTTCGAGATCCATGCCGGCAGCGGGGTAGGCCCAGTTGCCGCACTGCTCGGGCGCGATCGCCATCGGCGCGGACGCGGCGATGGGCGGGTACAGCGCGAAGTCCTGCTGGTCGCTCGTGGACTGCAGGTGCGTCACCGAGAGCAGTGCGTAGTCCGCCCGCATCGCGCCGGAGCTGCAGTTCTCCATCTGCAGGCCGGGGTGGCGACGCTGTACCTGTGCCAGCCAGTCTCGAAAAGCCCGCGTGTGGGCGAGCAGTCCGGCCGCGGCCGTGGTCGCGTCGTCCTCGGTCCCGGCACCGGCGTTGATGTTGTAGTCGAGCTTGAGGTAGCTGACGTCGTGGTCGGCCACGAGTGCGTCGATCGTCGCATCCAGGTGCGCGCGAGCGGCGGGGTGGCGGAAGTCGAGGTGGAACCGGTCGTGCTCGCGGACGCGCGTTCCGAACCGGTGGAAGAACGCCGCCTCCGGCAGCTTCTGCGCCGCGGGACTCTGCGCTCCCACGACCTCGGGTTCGAGCCAGATGCCCACGCGCATGCCGTGCGACCGGATGCGGCGGGTCAGCGCCCGCAGGCCGCCCGAGAACCGCGCGTCGGCCTCGCGCCACTCCCCCACCGTGGCCCACCAGTCGCCGATCGCCGGGTCGGCGAACCATCCCGCGTCGATGCAGAACACCTCGGCGCCGTCCTCGGCGGCGGCATCGATGAGGGGCTCGAGCGCCTCGGTCGACGGCTGGCCCATGAGGGTGTTCATGAAGTCGTTGTAGACGACGGGCAGCGGCTCGTCGCGGGCGTCGGGTCGACGCGACCGGCGCAGAGCGGTCAGCTCCGCGATGGCGTCGTCCACACCGCCGACGCCGACGGCGAGCGCGACGGGCACCGCCTCGAACGTTTCGCCGGGGGCGAGCTCGTGGGCGAACCCGTGCTCGAGGTCGGTGGGTCCGAGCAGGCTGAGCACGCCGCCCTGACGGGTCTGGCTGAGGTCGACGTGCCAGCCCGCGCTCGTCTCGATCTGCCACGCGAGCGCTTGACCGGTGACGTCGTCGACGAGGTAGCCGACCGGAACCCACTCACCGCTCGACCAGGCCCCGTGGCTGGTGAACCCCGCACGGCCGCGTCCGTCCTGGCCGTGGAGGGCGAGATCGGTGCCCGGGAGCAGCCGGCGGACCGCGACGCGCTCCCAGCGGTTCTCGGCGAGCCATTCCGAGCGTGCCGTGCCGAGCGCGAACCCGTCGAGGTCGTCCTGGTCGCGTCCGAACCCGAGCGCCGCGGTCACCACCGCGGTGAGCACGACCGGCTCGGCCGACGTGTTGGTGACGCTCGTCTCGACGCGCACGGCGGATCGACCCGGCACCCGGATCACCGTGGTGGTCACCAGCAGCCCGGTGACCTCGTCGCGCTGCGTCACCACGGCGACGTCGCCACCGGCATCCGCCACGACGTCGATGATGCGCAGGCGCTGCCCGACTGCGGATCGCACGTAGGCCTGGCTGGTGCGGGCGCGCTGCTCGCGCGAGGTGAACAGTTCGGTCAGGGCGACCTCGGCGCGGCCGAACACGGATGAGCCGAAGAGGGCGCTCAGAGCCGCGGGCCCGTCCGGCGATGCGACGATCGGGGCGGGGGTGACGGGAGCGGGTGCGACGAGGGAATCGATGATGCGGCCTTCTGTAGATGGGGCGTCGATGGTCATGCGTGCGCTCTCCGCCCTGCGCGTGCGACGAGGGCGTCCGCGGATGCCGCGAGGCTGGGGACGAACAGCAGCAGGCTCCAGCCGATGAGCGGGATGGCCGGTGCCGCCACGACGGCCCAGACGAGGAAGAACCGGGTCACGGTGGACACCGGTCGCCGGAGCAGCGCCTTACCGGCGGTGGCGAGCGCGGCGACCGGGCGCCGGCTCGCACCCTGGCCGAGCCCGGCGGACAGGCCGATCGAGAACACCACCAGCAGGGTCGCCGCCAGCACCACCCCGACGAGCATCGCGTCGGAGGCGCCGAACAGCGCGAGGTCGTACCCGAGGATCAGCGCGACGCCGGTGGCGGCGAGCCACCACCACCACAGTTCCCGGGCGGCGAGCGCGTAGGCCGTCCAGAACCCGCGGCCGGGCCGCACGTCCGTCCGCGCCTCGAGACGGGCGCCGCTCACCGCCGCCAGTGCCGCCAGCCCCGGGCCGACGGGCGCGAGCGAGACGACACCCAGCACGACGGCGAGATGCGTCGGCTGCCACCCGACGAGCGCGGTGAACGCGAGCGCCGGAACCAGGCACGCGATGAACTGAGCCGACACCGCGAAGTGATGCCAGACGAACAGGAGGGCGCGTGAGAGCGGCGCGTCGTACGCGACAGCCGATGCGACGCGGGCGCCGAGCCCTGTGACCGCGGTCATCCCTTCACCGCCCCGATCGACATGCCCTTGACGAAATAGCGCTGGAAGGCGGCGAAGATCGCCACGGACGGCACGATCGCGAGGATGGCGCCGGTGTAGATGAGCTGCCACTGCGAGGTGAGCAGTCCGACCATCCGGTTGATGGCGACGTTGATGGTGCCCGCCGACGACGAGTCGAGGAACACCAGCGGGATGAAGAAGTCGTTCCACAGCCCGAGCGCCTGGATGATGACGAACGCCGAGGTCACCGGCAGCAGCATCGGGAAGACGATCGCCCAGAAGGTGCGGAGCCGCCCGGCGCCGTCGACGTTGGCGGCCTCTTCGACCTCGATGGGGATGCCCTTGATGAAGCTGCAGTACAGCAGCACCCCGAACGAGGCGGCACCGCCGAGGTGCACGAGGATGACGCTCGTCAGCGTGCCGTAGAGCCCGACGTCGTCGAAGCCCTTCACGAGCGGGATCATCCGCACCTGGAAGGGGATCATCAGGCCGGCGATGAAGACGATGTAGAGGATGCGGGAGGTGCGCCCGCCGACGCGTTCGATGCCGTAGGCGGCCATCGGCACGAGGGCGACGAGCAGGATCACCGTCACCACCGTGATGATGAGCGTGTTCAGCAGCGCCTCGCCGTAGTCGGTCTGCTGGAAGAGCTGGACGTAGTTGTCGAAGCTGAAGCTCGTGGGCAGGCCCATCGGGTCGATCGTGATCTCGGAGTACGAGCGGAACGAGTTGAGCAGGGCGTAGAGCACCGGACTCGCGACGATCAGCACGAGCGCCGAGAGCACGACGGCGACGACGATCTCGCCCGGCGTCCAGCGCTTGCGCGCTCGGGCGGCCTTCGGCGCGCGCACGGCGCGGTCGGCGGTGCGGATGCGGTCGGGTGCGCTCATGCCTGGATCTCCCTCTTGCGCATGTAGGCGTTGGCGGCGACCGTGCTGACGATCACCACGAGGAACAGCAGGATCGCGGCGGCACTGCCGAACCCGGCGCGATACTCGCCGAAGCCGACCTTGTAGATGAAGAACGCCATGGTCTCGCTGACGAAGCCGGGGCCGCCTGCGGTGAGGACGAGGACCTGATCGAAGATCGTCCACCCGGCGATCATCGCGAGGGTCATGTTGACCGTCACCGCGCCGGCCAGCATCGGCCAGGTCACGTGGCGGAAGACCTGACGCCCCGTTGCACCGTCGATGCGCGCGGCCTCGATCAGGTCGGGCGGAACCGACTGCAGGTTCGCGAGGTAGATGAGGGTGGTGTTGCCGCCGAGAGTGAAGCAGACGATGAACAGGATGACCCAGACGACGATGTCGCTGTCGCCGAGCCAGTCGCGCGCCCACTCGGGCATCCCGACGTCCCGGAGCACGGTGTTCACCGAGCCGAAGTTGAAGTTCAGCAGGTACTTCCAGATCGTGGCGAGGATGAACCCGCTCACGAGCGAGGGCAGGTAGACCGCCGTGCGGAAGAAGCCCTGCAGATGCACGAGCTTGTCGAGCATCAGCGCCACGGCCAGCGAGATCACGTTGATGATGACGGCCGAGCCGAGGCCGAGCAGGAGGGTGTTCTTGACCGCGTTCCAGAACCGCCCGCTCGAGACGATCTCCTCGTAGTTGCGCCCGCCGACGTAGGCGTAGTCGTCACTGATGCCGTCCCAGTCGGTGAAGCTCAGCTGGAGGGACTGCAGCGACGGGAGGATCACCATCAGCAGGTAGACCACGAGCGCCGGGGCGACGAAGCCGAGCATCGCCCACCGCACGCCCCGGAATCGCCGGATGCGGCGGGCGGGCGGCGGCGCCACGCTCACGGGTGCGAGCTCGTCGGAGGCGCCCTCGGGGAGGTCGTCGAGCGGGCCTCGGCCGCGGAGCCGCACCGCGGCGGCGACCGCCGTCGTCTGGCCCTGCGCACTGCTCTGATCAGTCACGGGCATTCCTTTCAGCTCGGATGAGCCGTCCCCCGGGCGACGGGTGCCGCCCGGGGGACGACGGGGTCAGCCTGCGGCGACCGTCTTGTCGAACTCCGCCTGGACCTTCGCGATCGTGTCGTCGACGCTCGACTGACCGTCCTGCATCTCGATGCGCGCCTGGCGGAAGAAGGTGTTGAAGCCGCTGAAGTTCGCCAGCGGAGAGGTGTTCTCGTACCAGACGAGCTCGGGGCTCTCCAGGAGCGCGAAGTAGTCCGCTGCCCCGGGGATCGAGCTGTTCCGGGTGATCTCGTCGGATGCCACGATGTTCGGGGCGATCCACCCCGAGGCCTCCATGAGGTCGGCGGCGTCGACCGAGTAGAAGTACTCGAGGAACTCCACGGCACCGGCCAGCTGGTCCTCGTCCTCGGCCGCCTGGGCCGAGATCGCCAAGCCCGTCGCGGTGTCGCCGTTGACGGCGTTCTTCAGCACGTTGATCGAGCCGTCCTCGGCCGGGACGATGAACAGGCCCGCCTCGAACTCGGGGTCGACCTTCGCGATGTCGTTCAGGCGCCCGATGCCCGCCGACGAGGTCGCCATGACGGCCATGTCGTTCACCAGCAGGGTCGTGGTCTGGGCGTCGGCGGTGGACTGCCACCCCTCGAGCACGTACTGGTCGGTGATGTCCTTGAGCTTCTGCAGCGGCTCGCGCAGGTCCTCGACCGATGCCTGACCGTTCTGCGCCGCGGTCCAGAACCCGCCCTCCTGCCCCCACTCGGCGAAGGTGGGCGCGGCGAGCTGCTTCCACAGCTGGTCGCTCGGCCACACCTCGGCGGCGGCGGTCGCCAGCGGCACGTCGCCGTTCGCGGTGATCTCGGCCAGCAGATCCTCGAACTCGGCGTAATCGGCGGGTGGCGTGAGCCCGTTGTCGTCGAAATACGTCTTGTTGTAGACGATGTTCAGGCCGATCTCGCCGTTGAGCGCACCGTTGGGCACCGTGTAGACGTCGCCGTTGGCAGCGGCGGCCACGGCGTCGGGCTCGAGGAGCTCGGTCACGGTCTCGGGAATCGGCGACAGCTTGCCGGCCTGGATGTAGGTCAGCGTGTCGCGCATGTCGACGATCGCCGGCCAGTTCCCCGTGGCATCCATGGTCTTGATCGCGGTTGCGTAGTCGCTGCCGGCCGGCAGCGGGTCGAGCTGCACCGTGGTGGTCTCGCTCTGCTCGTTGAAGTCGTCGACGAGCTCGGACACGACGTTGTTCCAGGTCTCGTCGCCGGTGGCGTACAAGAAGCGGATGGTCGTGCGCTCACCGCCGCCGGTCGTGTCTGCGCTCGCGCAGCCCGTCAGCAGCAGCGCGGTCGCCGATGCGATCCCGACGCCCGCGAGGAGGCTGCGGCGGAGCGACGCTGCCCGAGCCCGGTCGCGCACCATTGCGTGGTCCATGTGATCTCCCTCGATTCAGGTCGGACACCCCCGTCCGCCTGTTGGAACAGTAACCCGAATGGATAGCGTTTGCCAACCCCTCCGCGAAAGTCCATCCTCGCGCGGTCCGTCAGTCGCGTCGGCGGATGGGGACGCCGTGCACGATCGGGGTGGCACGCAGCGCGATGACCGCCTCGGGGCCGGCATCGTCGTCGAACGCCAGCGACATCGCCGCCTCGCCGAACGCCTCCAGCGGCACCTCGACGGTGCTGAAGCGCGGCAGCAGGTCACCGAGCATCGGGACGTGGTCGAAGCCGGCGACCTCGATGTCGCGGGGCGCCTCGATGCCGACGTCCCGGAGCCGGGCGATGGCGCCCACCGCCATCGTGTCGCTCATCGCGGCGATGACCTCGATGTCGCCCAGGTGGTCTTCGAGCCGGCGCACCGCCTCGTAGCCGCCGTCGCGCGAGAAGGGACGATGGATGATGCGGTCGGGATCGACGGCGACGCCGAGCTCGGCGAGACCGAGCAGGAAGCCCTCGACACGGTCGCGCGCGGTGATCTCGCTCACCGGAGCCGAGATGATGGCGAAGCGCCGGCGGCCCGTCTCGGCGAGCCCTCGGGCGAGCAGTCGCGCGGCTTCGCGGTTGTCGACCGTCACCGCCGGGAACGGCAACCGACTGTCGCCGATGACGACGACACGGGTGCCGTCTTCGGCAAGGGTGTTCAGCTGGGCTCCGAGCGCCGTCTCGCGCCGGGTGTCGGCGGTGCGGCTCGTGCCGATGATGACCGCGCGGTGCCGCTCGCCGCGCAGCTGGGTGAGCAGGTCGAGCTCGCGCAGCGGGTCGTCGCGGGTCGCGCGAACCGAGACCGACACGCCGCGCTTCTCGGCGGCGTGCATGATGCCCGAGATCATCGTCGCCGAACCGAAGTCGTCGATGTCGCTCACGAGCAGCGCGACCGTGCGCGCGCGCCCGTCCTTGATCGCCTGCGCCGCGGAGTTCACCGAGTATCCCAGGGCACGGGCGGCATCCTGAACCCGCCGACGCAGTTCGGGCGACCCGCTCTGGGTGCCACGCACACCGCCGTTCAGTGCGCGCGAGGCCGTCGGCACCGACACGCCGGCGAGCCGGGCCACGTCGGTCAGAGTCGGCGGTTTCTCGAGCTTCGCCATGACACCTCCGGCACGCGAGTGAAAACGCTGTCCACTCTAGGCCGTCGCGCCGGCGGGCGAGCGGAGCCGCGCCCGCGCCCGTCCGCTCGCGCCGATCACCCGCCCGCCACCGGCTCCCACGGGCCGTGGGCGTCGCCCGGCTGCTGCCCCCGCGTCCACCACCGCGCGCGCCACGCCTGATCGGCGAAGGTCACGACGTCGTCGGCGTCGTAGACCCAGGATGCCGTCCACGACCGCACGTCCGTCCCGGCAGCCGGAGCGGGCGCCCCCTCCTCCATCCACGACCCGGTCGTCGTCGCTCCCGGCACCTCGCCGCGGGTCCACCACTGCGCGACGAACGCGCGGCCCTGCGACGACACGCGGTCGCCCGCTTCGTAGACGCGCTCGGCCTCCCAGGCGGGGTCCGCACTCGGCGCCGTCCGCACCTCGCCGAAGAGCCGGAACTCGGCCACCCCGAGGATCTGCCCGTTCGCGATGCGGATGTAGCGGTACGCCGCATCGGCCGCGGCGTCCGCGACGGGCCACTGCTGCCACGCGAGCGTCTTGCCCGGTGCGGCCGGTGTCAGCCTGGTCCAGGTCTGGCCGTCGTCCGACCCCTCCAGGCGCAGGTCGGCGATGCGCGAGATGCCATAGCCGTCCTGCCGGACCAGGATCTCGGCGCCCGTGACTGAGACCGTCGTGTCCGCGCCGAAGTCCCACACGTGGCCGTAGGTTCCCGCGTTGAGGCGGTTGTCGGAATGGGTTGCGGCGTCGCCGTCGGTCATGCGCAGCGCGTGCGCCGTCCAGGCGGCGTCGACGGTTCCGTCGGGGCGCAGCACGACGGCGTCCCGCAGCGCGTCGGCGAGCGACCCGGCGTCGGTCGAGACGTACAGCGACGACCCGTCCGTGGTCGCCACGATCGGGTCGGCGGCGACACCGGCCGCGGTCGTGAAGTCGACCCGGAACGACACCGGCGCGCCGACCCCGGCGCCCTCCGGCACGGCCGCCGCGGCGACCCACTCCCCCGGGCCGGCCGAGGTGACTGTCGCCTCCTGCCCGAGCATCGACACGCGCACGTCCGTGTTGCCGGCGGGTCCGGTGAGCGTGAGCTCGACGCGATCGCCCGGCACGACCCTCCCGGCACTGCCGTCGGGCGAGGCCACGGAGACACCGTTCATCGAGCCGACCGCTTCGGTCCGCTCACCGTGGATTCGGAACTCGGCGATGCTCCAGATCCCCGGGAAGGCGGGGTCGGAGGGGACGCCGGGCTCGTCGACCCGCAGCTTGACGAAGCGGAAGCGCTCGTCGCGCAGTTCGGCGACGACCTCGAGGCGTTCGATCGCGGCATCCTGCCCGGCGTTGGGGCTCTCGGTCAGCAGCGTCCAGGTGACGCCGTCGTTCGATCCGTAGACGTTCGTGCCCTGGCTGCGGTTCGCGAAGCCGTCACGGGCCTGGATGCCGAACGCGTCGGCGCGGACACGGAACGACGGGCCGAGGTCGAACACGACCTCGCTGATGCGCTGGTCGCCCCAGTGGCTCTGGTTGTCGGCGTCGATAAGCGCCCGCAGCTGGGCGGTCGTCAGCGCGGGCGCCGTGGCTATCGCTCCGACATCGAGCGCGCCGTCCGGCAGGAGCGGATTGAGCGGCGCCAGCTGCGCCACCGCGGCAGTGAGCTGTTCGAGCAGTACCGCGAACTCCTCCGGCGCGGCACCCTGTCCCGCCTCTGCGGCCGTGCGAGCGGCATCGACCCGTGCCCAGCTCTCCGAGGTGTACGTCGCCGGCTCGCCGACACCGGACAGCGTCTGCGCGATCGCGCCCGGGCGATCGGCGGCGACCGACACCGTCACGGGAAGGGCGGTGATGGTCGTGCCGTCCGAGGCGACGACGAGCATCTCGGTGTCGCCGGTCTGCGTCGGCGTCCACGTCACCGTGCCGTCGTTCAGCTCGGCACCGGGCGGCGCGTCCTCGAGGGTCAGCTCGTCGGCGCCCTCGACGGAGAACTCCCGAGCCCAGGGCTCACCGGCGACGGCGACCACCGCGAGCGCCGGTGCGTCGGCGAAGGTCGGGGGCGACAGGACGCCGGACGCCTGCGCGAGCACCGATGCGACGTCCACCTGCGCGTCGGAGCCGGTGGCCGAGATCACCACGATGTTGTCGCCGACCGGGCCCCTGGTCTCGTCGACGTTCAGGTCGGCCCAGACGTAGCGCCACTGGCCGTGGGTGTCGGGCACCGTGATCGATGCGAACGGCGCATCGATCGCCGACCGCGCCAGCTCGAGGCGCGCCGTGCCGTCGCTGCGGACCCGGATGCCGACCGGTGCCGCCTGGGTGCGATCGCTCCACACCGCGCGTCGTACCGCGACCCGGCTCTCCTCGGCGCCGGCGTCGAGCCGTACGTACGCCGGTCCGTCGGCATCCCCGCCGCGCACCGCCCCGGCACCGATCGGCGTGCCGAACGTGTCGACCGCCAGCTCGGCGGTCGGCGGCAGCGGGGCCGCCGCTCCGGGCACCGCGGCGAGCTCCTCGGGGAACGCGACCCAGTACTCCGCGCCGGTGTAGTCCGAGCCCCGGTCGTTCCAGAAGTTCTGCACCGTCGCCCCCGAGTAGAACATCGCGCCGTCGCGGTTCTCGTACAGCTCGGCGACGTGCGGCGCCTCGGCGGCGACATCCACTCCGGCGCGATAGCGGTACTGCAGGTACGTCTCGCTCAGCGGGTCGACCAGGCGTCCGCGGTAGGCCTGCGAGATCGCGCCGCCCTCGGTTGCCGGGACGTAGGGCACCTCGTCGCCGGTCATGAAGGCGTAGAAGGTGTCGGCTCCTGCGAGGATGCGGTTGTCGAGGAACCGGTAGGGCGACACCGCGTCCGCGGCATCCGAGACCGTGCCGGCATCCGGGTCGAGCGTCGTGCCCTGGTTGTCGACGAGGCGCGCCAGGGCGATGAGCAGATCGACGTCGCCCTGACCGTGCGCCTGGTCGCGCAGCATCTCCATGTGCTGCACGAAAGGCGCACCGGTGGTGTTGCGGGGATCGTCGGCGGGGATCTCGCGGAAGATCGCGGCGAGAGCTCCGTTGACATCGCCGCCGAACAGGTCATGCTCGCTCTCGTAGCCGGCGTTGACGGTGAACCACTCGACCCGCTCGGCGTAGAGGTCGGCATCGTCGAGATAGATCGCCGCGGCGACCATGCCGATGACGCCGTAGAGGTGCTGGTTCCACAGCCGGTTGTTCGACGCGAGGAAGGTCTCGAGCACGGGGCGGATGAGGTTGGTCTCCAGCCGCTGCTCGTCCGTGTCGGTCCACGCCAGGTCGTAGCCGTCGAGGGCGGCCGACGCCGGCTCGGTGCTGCGCAGCAGCTCCGCGGCGATGAGGATGTAGTACAGCGGTACGCCGGTGTGGATGTGCGCGTCCGAGAAATAGGCGTACTTCTCGGGGTCGAGGCTGCTCCAGGTCCGCACGACGTGCAGCGCGTTCGCCCGGTACTGCTCGTCACCGGTGACGAAGTACTCCAGCGCCTGCGTCATCGCGCCGATGCCGTCGCGCAGGGCGACCGAGCGCATCCCGACGCTCGCGTAGGCGTCGTCCTTCGGCGTGTCCGAGTCGGTCTGTGCGTTCTCGGCGCGGAAGTCCCGCGCCGCGTAGCGGGTGGCGGTCATCGCCTCGTAGTAGCTGGCCCACGGCTCGGCGCCCGCCTGCACCTGCGCACGCATGTTCTCGAGGTGATCTCCGGTGAAGCCGACCCCCGGGTGCGAGAACCCGCTCTCGCTCACCGTGCGCACGAGCGCGGGCGGGGGCGGCGCCTCGGCGGCGACGGCGGGCGGGGCGGCGACGGAGCCTCCGGCCAGTCCGATCACCGCCGCGGTGACGATGGCGACGAGTGTTCTCGTGCGGTGACGCGCTGCGATCTGCATCGATCTCTTTCCGGTGGGCGCCGCTCGACGACGAGCGATCGTGTGGATAGCGTTTGCCACACCAGGATGACCGCAACACATCCCCGCGTCAAGACCCGCGGCTCAGCGCTCGACGCGCGGCCCGGGCAACGCGAGCAGCACCACGAGCCAGATGATGCCGAGGACGGGGAGGAAGATGAGGAAGAACCACGCCCCGCTGCGGCCGGTGTGATGGAGTCGACGCCACGTCACCGCCAACACCGGCAGTATCGTCACGAGCCCGAACGCGACCACGATCGCCTCGGGCAGCGTGGTGACGACGGTGCCGTCGATCGGCCGCCAGTCTCCGGTGGTCACCCCGGTGAGCACCTGCACAGCCGTCGGGAAGAGACCGACGACGAGGATCGGCCACCAGAACTCCGCGCGACTCGCGCGGCCACGGAAGCTCGCGTAGTTCTGGCAGAACCGTCGGAGAGCGATCAGCAGCGGCGCCCGGGGGAAGGGCGCATCCAGCGGCGGCTCGGTGACCGGCCGCGGAGCGGTCACGGGGTGCCGACGGGCCTCACCGACGCCCGCAGCTGATACTCGCCCGTCCACGCGCCGGTCGTCGCCGAGGAGACCGGCTTGCACGCGATGAGGATGTGGTGACCGCGCTGAGCCAGCTGGCTCTGCTTTGCTTCACATGCAGACAACGAGGTGTACAGGTACGTGCGCGCCTGCGGCGCTGCGCTGGCCGAGACCGCGGGAGTGAGCACGAGCGCGGCGCCCGCGGTGGCGGCGAGCAGGGTCTTCGTGATTCGTCGCATGCCCGCCACGGTACGTGACCGTGACGGGCTCGTCGAGGGTTACCGCCCGCGATGCGGACGACGACGGGCTCAGGCCGGAGGGGCGGTCTCGCGGTGATCGACGCCCTTGGCTTCGAAGAACGCGCACAGGTCCGCCGCGGTGTTCAGCTCGGCGGTGAGGGCGTAGACCTCGTCGTGCGAGAGGGCGATCTCGTCGGGCTGGGGCTCGAACACGACCCGCCACTGCGGGTCTCCGGGGATCGGCGGCCGGGCGTAGATCGTGGTCGACGCGTTCCGCAGCGGCACGATGACGAGACCGCCGTCCTCGCCGTCGGAACTGTCCTGGATGGCGACCTTGATCAGATCGCCGCCACTGTGAGTGCGGGTGAACTCCGCGATCCACTGCTCGAGTGTTTCCCTGCTGCGAAACGGCATCCGTGCTTTTCCTACCCACCCCGTCGAGCCAGGCGATGACGGCTCGTTTCAGGCTGAGAGTAGCACCCGGAAACCGTGATTTCTCCTGATGCGGGGTACGATCCGCACCGATCCGCGGGTGTCACGCGGAGAATTGATGGACTCAGGACATTTATCGCGGCCAGATGCCCGCACCTCAGCGATGAGCGCCGGCGGCGCTGCGCCTCGACGAACTGCTCCAACAGCTCTGCGCAGCGCTCCTCGATGTTGAACGTCTCAGCCACGATGACCCCCATCGTCAGTTTCCCGTCTCGCGTTCGCACCGAAACCGGTCGTGGCACGCTTCGGCTCTGATGGGTCTTCGGCACAGGGTTTCGGCACGGCGTGTCGCCGGCGGCGCCGGTTCGACACGGCTCGTGCCGAAATCGATCAGTTTCGAGCGATTGCGGATATCTACAACTGAGCAGGCCTTTAACGATCGCGAGCGTCGTCGGTTGTGAACCCCTCTCGCATCTGCCGTTCCTGCAAGGTTTCTAGCTCCTGGAAGAACGTGACTTGCCAGCCTGCTGGTCCCTGTACTCGCGCGTTGAGGGAACGGAAGGGCGTGGGTGTTGGAGCCGCGAGGATGCCTGCGCCAGCTTCAGCGGCTGCGGACACAGCCTCGGTGGTGTCATCGACTTCGAGCGCGATGCGCAAGGCCGGTCCACGCGCGGGAGGCATTCCCTCGATTTCGTCGATGTTCTTCACGTGAGTTCGGGTGGCGAGTTCGATAGTTGCTACACCGGCATGGAGGATTGCGACGCGATCGTCGCCGTCCGTGGCGAATGCGACCTGCTCGGGCATACCGAGTACGTCACGGTAGAACCGAAGCGCCGTGTCGAAGTCGTCGGTCTCGATGATCAAACGTAGCTGTTTCGGGGTTGTGGAATTCGTCATACTCCTCACCCTGACTGCTGACGTGCACGTGAGGTGCAAGACCCCACCGGGAACGAAGCGCAGTCAGCCGCTGCACTTCCTCCTTGATCGCCCGCTGCTCACTGAGCAAGCGCTCCTCAGCTGCGTCGACGGCCGCCTGCAGCGCACCGGCCGACATTTCCGGATCGGACAGAACCGGAAGCAATGTAGCGATCACCGAACTACAAAAGCCAGCCGCAATCAAGTCTTGAATAGTCCTGATGATTTCCTCGTGCTGGGGGCTGTAGATCCGCTGCCCCGCAGCCGTCCGGTGCGGCGTAAGCAACCCTTGTTCCTCGTAGTACCGAAGCGCCCTCACGCTTGCTCCGGTCCTGGCCGCCAACTCTCCAATACGCATGACCCGATCCTCGCTCATCTCGCCCACCGTCTGCGATCTTCCCGAAACTGCGGATCGAAATCGCACGTCCCGTAACTGGGATTCGATACGGGATACGTTTTCGCGCGCTACTTCTCGCCCAGCCACGTCGCGTGCCGCAAACGATCGTTTACGGCGGAGGCCGCGCTGCCTCGTGAGCCGCACCGAAGACTCTCACCGCCGTGCTAGCCCGGCCGGTTGGGTCGGTGTTGTTGATGGGGTCGGCGCCGGCGTATGCGTAGCGGTTGGCGTTGTTGGGGTCGATGGGTGCGTCGAGGGTGTCTTGCTGGGTCCACCGGCCGATGGTGGTGTTGTACCAGCGGTTGCCGAAGAGGATCCATCCGGTGGCACGGTCTTGGATGCCGCCCTTGAACAGGAACGGGTTTTGGGAGGTGCCGGCGCCGCCGCTGGTGGAGGTGAGGGTGGGGAGCCCGTACGGGTCGTACTGGTAGGTGTATCCGGTGCCGCCGATGTCGCGGACGATGGCGGTGGGGTTCCCGAGTCCGTCGTAGACGTAGAGGGTGACGGTGCTGGTGGAGGTGCGAAGCATCAGCGGCTGCCCTGTCACCGGGTCGTTCTCCAGACACGCCGTCACGGATCCGATCTGCGCCTGCTCGAGAATGGGGAGGCCGACCTGGTTGGTGCGGCCGTAGGTGAGTTTCCGGGTCCCGGTTTCGTCTTGCTGCTGCAGAATCTCGACCTGGCTGGTCCCGGCGTACTTGTACGTGAACGTTCCGGCGCCGGAGGATCTGGTCTTCGTCCTCGCGAGGTTGGAGGAGGGTAGCGCCGTTGAGCTCGAGATCTTGGCGGACGAGGACCTGCACCCGCAGACGCGGCACGAACAGGATGAAAGTCTGAAGTTCGGACAATCAGCGGTCGCGGAGATCAGTCGGCTCATTGGCTGATCGAGCCGCACCGCTAGCGACATCCGTATCCCGTCGCTCCTGCAGGGGCTCGACAAGCTTCGCGGCAACAGCGTCTTGGCCCCACGCAAATCGTTAGTCGGCTTGTTCCTCAACGACCACGATCGAGACCACCTGAACCGACGATTCATCTTCTCCTGGGTGAGGGGCCAGCTCCTGGACAGACGGGTCCTCGAACCCCCGCTCGGCCTGGGGCACCCCGAGGTTCCGCAATTCTTGTTCGCGACTGTAGGTCTCTGGACTGTGTTCCATGGGCTCCCCCGATGATTACCTTGCACGCCGAACGTCCACCGCGAAGCCGGAACCGGGCTCACCGACCCACTTGTGGGGGTCAGGGAACTGTGAGCCTCACTGATCCACACCCGGCTGCGTCACACCCGGCTGACCCAAGCCCGACCCAGGATGCGGTGAAGCACTGCCGGATCGATATCGGCGATCCGCGAGCGGTGGATCGTCGACACTCTTCGACGTCACCCGGCGGGCGCGAAGGCCGCGGCGACGGTGTCCCACCACGCGGCTGCGTCGGCGCGATGCGCCTCGCGCCGCGCGTCGGCGCGCTCTGCGATATCGGAGCGCGCAGCGTCCAGTTCCTCCACGCGACGGGGCACGTCGGCGAGCTCGTCGAGATCGACCACCGCATCCTGACCCCAGTGCCCGAGGGCGCCCGTGAGCTTGATGCGGGTGTAGTCGTCGGCGGCGAGCCCGAGCACGGGCACCCCGGCGGGCGCGGCGAAGACGGCGGGGTGATAACGGCTGCTGATGAGCAGACGTGCACGGCGGGCGAGCTCGGCCGATCGGCGCGAGTCGCCGCTGGGCACCACCCGCGAGGGGCGTCGCATCCGCGCGCGCACCCGTTCGTGAAGCGCCGCGTCACCCGAGGCGGGGCCCTGATCGATGGGGCCGAAATGGGCGTGGAAGACGACGGGCCCGACCGACGCGGATGCGGCGTCGAGCAGTTCGGCGATGCCCTGCTCGACCGTCTCGGCGGGGCGACCCGCGAACCACCCCGAGAGGCTCACGACGACATCGCCGCTCGCGTTCGAGCGGTCGGCGTCGTCTGGCCCGCCGGCGAGGAACGATGCGTCGTCGACGCCGACGCGGACGCGCGCATCCCAGCCGCGGGCGAGCGCCGCAGAGTCGTGCTCGCGCACGCCCGTCCACGCGGCATGGCACGTGAGCTCCGCGACCACCTCGTCGTCGCCGTCGTGCAGGTCGGGGCCGAAGGTCTGACCCGTGACGACGACGGGCAGACCGCGCGTCCGCGCCATGGCGGCGAGGGTCGAGCGTTCGAACACGTGCACGGGCCAGCGCGAGGCCAGATTGCCGCCCCCGGCGATCAGCACGCCGCTCGCGGAGTCGAGGGCGGCGAGCGCTTCCACCGCCGGGTCGTCGGCCGCAAGGGTCACTCCCCCGGCCGCCGCCACCCGTAGCAGCGCCGCACGCTCGCGCGCCGCCGCACGGTCGAGGCCCGCGAAGCCCAGCCGCGCCACGGTCGGCACGCGATATCTCTCCGACGACTCGGCGGGGTTCGCCGACACCCCGACGACCGCTGCGCCGCGTGCTGCCAGTTCGTCGACAGCGGCTTCGAACATAGCCTCGTCGCCGATGTGGATGATGCCCTCGGTCACCCCGATGTCGCCGATGGTCAGAATGCTCACTTCTCGCCTTTCGCGGCGCACGCCGCGGGCGCCCCGTCAACCGTATGCCCCGTTCACCGGGCGCCGTTACGCTATCGCTCGGCGCTCTTCCCCGGCGTCGGACGGAGGAGCTATGGGCATCCAGACGGCGATGGACCGCCTCACCGATTCCGCGACGATCGTGGCCGCGTTGCGCGCCGCCGACGACGTCGCCTTCGAGGCCGGACGCGACCCCGGTCTTCGTACGCTGCGCGTGCTGCAGGCGGCGCTCGTGGGCGACGACGACATCGCGGCGATCGCCGCCGTGCACGCGCTCGCCGAGATGCACGACGAGGCCGCCGCGCGCCTGCTCGTTTCACTGCTGCACGACCCGCGCGCCTGGATCGTCGAGCACGCGGCGTGGGCGTTGTCTCGCCGTCCCGTGCGCGCCGAGGCCGTCGGCAGGCTGATCGCGCTGGTGATCGAGGGCGGTTTCGCCGGCATGCTCGCCCAGCACACGATCGAGAAGTGGTCGGTCGAGGGCGGCGACCTGCTCGCCGTCGCCCTCGAGTCGGCCGCGCTCGGCGTACTCTCCGACGACGCCCGCGCCCGCATCGTCGAGACCCTCGGTCTCGTGCGCGTCCCACTCACGCTGCCGCTGCTGCGCCGTGCCGCCGCCGACGCGGGGCAGGCGGCATCCGTGCGCGGTGCCGCGGTCGCCGCCCTCGGACAGCGCTCGGATGCTGCCGCCACCGCCCTGCTCGAACGCCTGGTGTCGGACGGCGGGTCGCTCGGCGCGCTGGCGCGCCTGTCTCTCATCGACGCGGAGCCCGCACCCCCCGCTTCCGACGATGACGGCCTGAGCGTCGCGCAGCTGTTCCTGCACGCCGACATCGATCCGTCGCTGGCCACCGCCGGCGCGGGCGACAACGGGGGCATCGCAACGCTGCTCGTGCGTCTCGGTGACGCGCTCGTCGCGCGAGGCGCCGCCGGCGACGGGGTGCGCCGGGTTCTCACGCTCTCGCGCGGCACCGTATCGGAGGCTGGCCCCGACCTGCTGCACGTGGCCGGCACGAGCGAGGGGCACGTGTACGGGCGCATCCCACTCGATGAGATCCCGCCGTCGTCGAGCGCGGCCTGGCCGCTGCGCGTGACGGTGCGCCGCGGCATCCGGCGCCTCCTGCGCGCGGCCGGCCGCGTCGACGTGCTGCACCTGCGCATGGCCGATGTCGGGAGTCTCGCGGCCGCCGACGTGGCACGCGAACTCGGCATCCCCACGGTCTTCACCGTCGCCCCCGACCCGCACAGCGTGATCGCCTCGCTCGAGCGGTCGGGCCGCCTCACGCGCACCGATTTCGGCGCGGCGGACGCGAGCGAGCATTACTGGTTCCGCGCGCGGCTCGTGCAGAGCCTGGCGGCGTCGGCGTCGCATTCGGTGCTGTTCCCGCGCCCCGATCTGGTGACCGACATGCGCGAGCTCGTGGGCATGGACCTCACGGCCCGCCCCGAGCGGCACAGCGTCGTGGCGGAGGGCGTCGATCTCGACGTCGTCGATGCGGCGGTCGCGACCGCTCGTCGCGTGGCCGCGGGCGCGGCGCCCACGGCCGCCCTCGCCGAGCTCGGCGAGCTGTTGTCACTGCTTCCGCCCGAGCGACGCGGCCTGCCACTGCTCGTGAGCGTGGGGCGCCTGAACCGCGTGAAGGGCATGGCACCGCTCGTGCGCACGTGGGCCGAGAGTGCGCTCGCGGATGCTGCCAACCTGCTCGTCGTCGGCGGCGACCTGGCCGCGCCCTCGGATGAGGAGCGCGAGCAGTTGGCCGCGATCGACGCCATCATCGCCCCCGCCGATCGCGCGTCCCGCGGCCTGATCGTGCCCGGCCACCGACCCAACGGCGTCGCCGCCGAGTGGCTCGCGGCCGCGCGCTTCGGCCTGCCCGGGTTCGCCGCCGCGGGCGGGGCGTACGTCTGCGCGAGCGTCAAGGAGGAGTTCGGTCTGGCGATCCTCGAGGCGATGGCCACCGGGCTCGTCGTCGTCGCCCCCGATGCGGGAGGCCCCGCAACCTACGTCGTCGACGGCGACCTCGGCTTCCTCGCTCCTACGGCTGATCCGGCTCGCCTGGGCGAGGCGATCACGCGTGCGCTCGCTCGGGCCGCCGAGCCCGACGCCGATCGGGCTGAGCGCTCGTACCGGCTCGTCGCCGAGCGGTTCACGATCCAGGGCATGGCCGCGACTCTCGCACCGGTGTACGCCTCGGTCACCCGCGCCGAGACGGCGCTGCGCCGTGCGGCGGAGCTGCTCGCATGAGCGTGCTCGTCATCAGCCCCGACTACGCCTCGCACCTGCTGCCGATGGCGAGCCTCGCAACGGCCTGGCAGGCCGCAGGCGAGGACGTCGTCGTCGCGACGGGCGAGGCCACCGCCCCGATCGTGGCGCGTTTCGGCTATCGACGAGAGCATCTGCCCCTCGGACGCGGCGCCAACGCGGGGGTCATCCGCTCGGCCGAGCAGGAGGCGGCCGAGGCCGCGTCTCTCGAGGGGTTCTTCGCCGCGACCCGCGAGGGCATGGTCGAGACCCTTGCCTACCAGGCCCGCGAGCGCCTGACCGACCTCATGTGGCGCCCGGTCGACCGGGCGCGGGCGACCCTCTCGCTCATCGAGCGCGTGCAGCCCGACACGATCCTCGTCGACCACCTGGCCTTCGGCGCGCGGCTCGCGCTGCACACGGCGGGCATCGCCTACAACGACGTCGTGCTCGGTCACCCCACCGCCCTGCCCGTCGCGGGCGAGGTGTACGGCTACCCGCCCGCGTGGCCCGCCGCCTTCTCGCCCGACCCCGCCGCACTCGCCGCGCTGCGCACCCTGTGCGACGACGTCGCCGAGCGCTTCGCCGCGCAGTGGAACACGGCGGCGGCCGAGCTGGATGCTGCTGTGCCGGCCGTCGACGACGCCTTCGCGCTGCACGGCGGCACCGTGCTTTACAACTACCCGGGCGCCCTCGCCGCGGGCGACGGGCGCGTGCTGCCGCCACACCGCTTCCTCGGCTGGACCCCGCGCGACGAGGACGCGGCCGGGGTCGAGGGCTGGATCGCCGAGGCCGGCCCGTTCGTCTACGTGAGCTTCGGCAGCTTCCTCTCGGTGCGCGGCGACGTGCTCGCCCGCGTGGCGGCGGCGCTGCGGCGCGCGGGCCTGCGCGCCGCGATCGCCACCGGAACGACGCCGCCCGACGAACTCGGTCCGATTCCCGGCGACTGGCTCGTCGCGCCGTACCTGCCACAGGTGCGTCTGCTCGCGGCGGCAGCCGCAGTGGTCACGCACGGGGGCAACAACTCCGTCACCGAGGCGTTCGGTCAGGCCGTTCCGATGCTCGTGCTGCCGTTCTCGACCGACCAGTTCGCCGGGGCGGCTGCGATCGAACGCACCGGTGTCGGCCTCGCGCTCGACCCGAACACCGCCGACGTCGACGCTCTCGCCGCGGCGCTCGGCACGCTGAGCGATCCGCAGTTCGCCGGGCGCGCCGTGCTCGCCGAGGCGGCGGGCGACCAGCGCCCTGGTCCTGCCCTCGCCTACGAGACGCTATCGCGCTGAGTGGCGACGAGCGCTGCCATCGCGGCCTCATCACCCGCCGCATCCCGGTATCGCTGCATCCGTTCAGCGTTCGCGTCGTAGGCGGCACCGGCACGCACCTCGCCGACGTGATGCAGCGCGTACACCCGGCCGCGGTGACGCGCGGGGGCGCTGCCGAGGAGCGTGGTGTGTGCGAGGTACCACGCCGCGTCTTCGAAGCCCCACCCGCGGAAGCCCTCGTCCTGCCCGCCGTGAGCGCTCCACACCCGGGGTGTCGCGACATACACTCCCGAGCACGCGCCCTCGACGTACTGCTCGACCGTGCAGTCCTCGAGCGCCACACCGGCTCCGTACTCGGCCGAACCCGATGCGCCCAGCCAGCGGTACTCGTCGTACGGCAGCTGCACGAACGGACTCGTGACCGCCGCGCGGATCGCGGCGACGAGCGGTTCGCGCTCGGGGATCGTGTCGGCGTCGCCGATCACGATGACCTCGTCGTCAGCCGCGGCGCGCATCGCGGCGTTGCGGCACGCGGCCAGCACGAACGGCGTGTCGTCGGTGTCGACCGTGTGCAGCGGCACCTCGGGCAGTGCCGAGCGGTACCACGACACGACCCGTTCGAACGCGTCGATGCGGGAGGGCGCTGGGCGCCAGGGGATGACGATCTTCGTGGCGGGCAGCGGAGGCGTCGTAGCGGTCATGCAATTCCTTTCGCGCCGAGCCTACGCGCTGCGACCACCCGAGTCCCCCTGTCCAGAATCGCCGCCAGGCGGATGGACGAGGACCTCACCGAGCAGGAGCTCGAGCAGTTCAGCGGAAGAGGCGCCCGATCCCGGCGCCGAGCTGCGAGATCTGCATCCAGATCGCGAACCGGTGCAGCGGTCTCATCAACCACCGCCGCAGCGGCTTCGGACGGCGACCGGGGTTGCGCTCCCACGCCAGGGCGACGCGCAGGTGCGTTCCGCCCGCCGTCGGTTCGAGCTCGATCCGGACGCGGCGCGTGTTCGCATCGGACGCGTCGGGCCACGTCGTGGCCCACTCGATCGCTCGCTGCGGCACCAGGTCGACGACCTCCACCCGGGAACGCCTCCGCTCGGGCCTCGCGCGCATCGGGGTGCCGTCTTCCTCGGTGTCGGCGATCCGCATCGTCCAGCTCGCGCCGATCGCCGCCTCGGTCGGCGCGTCCTCGACGCAGACCGGCCCGCGGTCCCACTCGGGCATGCGCGCCGGGTCGGCGAGGAGGCTCCACACCTCGACGAGCGGCGCCGAGACGTAGCTCTCGCCCACTCCCGACAGCGACCGCGCATCGATGGCGTGGCGGGGCGGGGCCGGGTACCGCTCGAGCTCGTCGAGCAGGCCGGCGATCTGCTCGGGAGTCGCGCCGAGACGGCGTACGATCGCCTCGATCAGCCCGCTGCGCTCGCGGACGAGCTCCCGCAGCACGGCCGACGCGTCACCGCGCTTCTTGCCCTTGTTCGCCCGTTGCAGCAGGGTGAGGGCGCGCTCGCTCCATGAGAACTCGCCGGAATCGGGAAAGGTGATGCGGCCGGGCCCGGGCGCATCGGCCTGGATGCCGAGAGATGCGAGCTGGTCGGCGTGCTGAGCCGCCACGGCCTCGCGGGCGCCGTCGATGGTGATGCCGAGGCTTCGCAGCACCTGGCCGGCGACCTGCTCGTTCACGACGAGCGCGAGGAACATGTCGTCGATGTCGCCGGTGTGCTCGCCGCGCCGGGATGCCTCCTCGGCTGCGGTCATCGACAGTGTCTGCATCGTCGCTGCTGCGACGGTGAACGTGCTCATCGGGTCCTCCTCGGAACGGCGATCGACGCATCGATGCGCTTGGCGTACTTCTTGTGCACCGCCTGGCGCGACACCCCCAGCGCCTCGGCGATGTCCTGCCAGCTCATGCCGGCGCGCAGCCCCGCCTCGACCTGCGCGAGCTCGAGGCGCTCGGTCATGGCGCGTAGCGATGCGATGGCGCGAAGGCCTGCGCGCGGGTCACGCGTGTCAGCGGCGACCCCGGCGACTCGTGTGGATTCCATGACAGCAACCTAGGTTGCTAACCGGGATGTTGTCAACCTCGGTTGCTCGATGGTCGCGGCAGGTGGCCGTTCTCTTCGCGGGGTCGCGCCCGATAGCGTTGACAGATGAGCTCCGTGATCCCGCGCGTCGTCCCCGTCCGAGGCGGCGACGTTCAGCCCACGGGATCCTGGCTCTATGTGTGGATGGATGTCGACACGGGCGAGATCGCATACGTGGGCGGGACGGGCTACGACCCGGAGCTGCGCGCGTATCTTCACGTCCGGAGTGAGGATCGTCGGCTCGGACGGGTGCGAGCGACCGTTCCCCGATACGACGAGCGCGACTTCGACGTCGACCCACCCTCCCGTTCGACGGGCGAGCTCACACGCCCCGCCGACGCCGTGCTCAGGCCTCGGTGACCTGGCCACCCTCGACGTGCCACCGGCGGTTGGTGCTCACGGCATCCAGCATCCGCCGGTCGTGGGTCACCAGCAGCAGGGTGCCGTCGTACGACTCGATCGCCTGTTCGAGCTGTTCGATGGCGGGCAGGTCGAGGTGGTTGGTCGGTTCGTCGAGCACGAGCACGTTCACCCCGCGCGCCTGCAGCAGCGCCAGCCCGGCGCGGGTGCGCTCCCCCGGTGACAGCTCGTCGACGGCGCGCGTGACGTGGTCGGCCTTGAGCCCGAACTTCGCCAGCAGTGTGCGGACGTCGCCGGAGGCCATCTCGGGCACGAGCGCCTCGAACGCGTCGGCGAGGGGCTGGGCGCCGACCAGCAGCGACCGGGCCTGGTCGATCTCGCCGATGCTGACGCTGGAGCCGAGGCTCGCCGCGCCCTCGTCGGGAGTCTGACGACCGAGCATCGTCCGCAGCAGCGTCGACTTGCCGGCGCCGTTGGGCCCGGTGATGCCGATCCGGTCGCCGGCGTTGACCTGCAGCGACACCGGCCCGAGCGTGAAGTCGCCCTGCCGGACGACCGCGGAGCTCAGCGTCGACACGACCGAGCTCGAGCGGGGCGCCGAGCCGATCGTGAACTCGAGCTGCCACTCCTTGCGGGGCTCGTCGACTTCGTCGAGCCGGGCGATGCGGCTCTCCATCTGACGCACCTTCTGCGCCTGCTTCTCGCTCGACTCCGTCGCGGCCTTGCGCCGGATCTTGTCGTTGTCGGGGCTCTTCTTCATCGCGTTGCGCACGCCCTGGCTCGACCACTCGCGCTGCACACGCGCCCGGGCGACGAGGTCGGCCTTCTTGCCCGCGAACTCGTCGTACTTCTCACGGGCGTGACGCCGCACGGTCGCGCGCTCGTCGAGGTAGGCGTCGTAGCCGCCGCCGTAGATGCGGTGGGAGTTCTGCGCCAGGTCGAGCTCGAGCACCCGCGTGACGCTGCGCGCGAGGAACTCGCGGTCGTGGCTGACGAGCACGACTCCCCCGCGCAGCCCGTTCACGAACGCCTCGAGCCGCTCCAGGCCGTCGAGGTCGAGGTCGTTGGTCGGCTCGTCGAGCAGCACGATGTCGAAGCGCGAGAGCAGCAGAGCGGCGAGTCCGACCCGCGCCGCCTGCCCGCCCGAGAGCGACGTCATCAGGATGCCGTCGGCGTCGAGCTCGAGCCCCAGATCGGCGAGCACCGCAGGCACCCGGTCATCGAGGTCGGCCGCGCCGCTCGCGAGCCAGCGTTCGAGGGCGGTGGCGTACCGGTCGTCGGCGCCGGGGATCGAGGGATCACCGAGGGCGGATGCCGCGGCATCCATCTCGGCCGTCGCCTCGGCGCACCCGGTGCGGCGGGCGATGTAGGCGGTGACCGTCTCGCCCGCGACGCGTTCGTGCTCCTGCGGCAGCCAGCCGACGAACGCGTCGGACGGTGCGAGGCTGACCGAGCCCGCCTGGGGTGCGTCGTGGCCGGCGAGGATGCGGAGGAGCGTCGATTTGCCGGCGCCGTTGGCGCCGACGACGCCGACGACATCACCCGGACTGACGGTGAGGTCGACGCCGTCGAAGAGGGTGCGGTGGCCGTACCCGCCGGCGAGGCCCTGAGCGACGAGAGTTGCGGTCACTGATCGATTCTCGCACCCGGGCGCTGTGGCGCTCGCCCGCCCTGGGGTCGGCCAGTGGCTAACGGGACATGAACCCGTTACCCCCGTTTACGGGCTGACGCGGACGGAGCGCCCGTCGTAGGTGACGACATCGCCCGTCTGCAACTGGCGTCCGCGTCGGCGGTCGACCTCGCCGTTGACGGTCACGAAGCCGTCGATGATGGCCTCTTTCACGTCGCCGCCCGAATCGAGCAGGCCCGCGAACTTCATGAACTGGCCGAGGCGGATGCCGTCGCTCCCGATCGAGACGTCGCTGATCCGGGGTGCTCTGGCCATGCGGAAATGCTAGCCGAGGGACGAAGCGCGGAGGATCATGACCGCTCTGACGCCGACTGGTTCACCCCGCCGGTGCCACCACTGCAGCAACAGCGTCTGCAGCAACGTTGACGGAGGTCGTGGGGCCGACCATCGTGCCGTGGACGATCGCCCAGACGTCGTCGGCGAATGCGTACCCGAGGTAGGTGCCGAGGCCTTCCGGGATGCCCCGGGAGAACATGGCGATGTCGCCGCGCGTCGTGTGCTCGTATTCGTCTGATGCAGTCAGGGCGCTGACGAGCTCCGACGCCGCGTCTGCGTCGACGTCGAGAACCATGACGGAGAAGCCTCCATCGGTTTGGGGAATGCCGTACGTGCAGCCCACCACATCCGTTGCGGCTTCGAACAAGTCTTGTGCTGCGGACCCCAGCGCGTCCGGCGTCTCGGTGATCTCGAGGGGATTCGCGCCTTCGACCCGGTCGTCGTTGACGGACACCCGCACCTGCTCGATGCCCATGAGGTTCGCGCAATCCGGGAACGCGGCCCGTTGCGAAGGAGGCGTGACATCCGGCTCCGCCGTCGGGCTTGCGGCACCCGTGCCGGGAGTCTCGCGGGAGTCGGTCGGCGAGGGGGAAGAGTCCACGTCATCGACCTGGCCCGCGCAGCCACTCACCATCACCAGCAGGAATGAGAGCACCGCTACGCGGAAGATGCGTGACGACATGCGTCGACCTTATCGGCGGCGCTCTCACGAACGCATATGCGCTCGGGGCCGACCTGGCAACGGTCTCGGCTGTCGCACCCCTCCGGCTTACGGTGAACCCATGTTGCACTCAATCCGGCAGGGCTCCGGTAAGCCATTGCTCCTGGTTCATGGGCTCGGCTCCAGCAGCGGCAACTGGGCACCGGTGATCCCGGCGCTGGCGGCGGAACGCCGTGTGATCGCCGTCGACCTCCCTGGTTGCGGCGAGTCCGCGCCGCTCACCGGCGAGACCACGATCGCCACGCTGACGGGTGCTGTCGAGGCCTTCGTGCGCGACGCGGAGTTGGGCGACGTCGACGTGGTCGGTAGCTCCATGGGCGCCCGGATAGCGATGGAGATGGCGCGTCGAGGGCATGCCGGCAACACCGTCGCACTGGATCCTGGCGGGTTCTGGAATGACCGTCAGGCGGCGATCTTCGGTGCGAGCACCAAGGCTTCCGTAGCACTGGTGCGCCGGATCCAACCGGCGTTGCCGTTCCTCACGGGCAACGCCGTAGGCCGAACAGCCCTGCTGCTGCAGTTCTCCGCCCACCCCTGGAAGCTGCCGCAGGATCTGGTGCTGCGTGAGCTTCGTGGGTTCAAGACATCGACCAGCCTGGATCCCGCCCTTGATGCTCTGATTCACGGGCCCCGCCAGGAGGGGGCGCCGTCGGGTTCGCTCACGGGCAGGATGGTCATCGGATGGGGGCGGAACGACAGAGTCACTGTTCCGAGCGAGGCAGCGCGGGCGACCGAGCTGTTCCCGGATGCCACGCTGCACTGGTTCGAGAAGTGCGGTCACTTCCCGCACTGGGACCAGCCGGCGGAAACCGCGCGCCTCGTGCTGGACAGCACCGCCTGAGATGCGGCAAAGCGTGGAAGCGAAGCCCGTTCGCACGATGAGCCCGAATCCCTCGATGAGAGGGATGATCGACCTGTGACTGACAAGCGCGACAAGAAGACGCCGAAAGCCTCAGCAGCCGACGAGCGGGCGTTCATCGAGGCGAACACCGACGCGAAGTCGCGGTACGGGCGCTTCAACCTCGCCGTCATCGGCGGCACCGGCGTCGGCAAGTCCTCGCTCGTCAACGCGGTGTTCGGCCACGACCTCGCGAAGGTCGGAAAAGGCCTGCCCGTCACGCGGGGCGTGAAGTACTACAGCGATCCCTCTCTCGGCATCTGGGACATCGAAGGGTTCGAGATCGGATCCGCCGCTCCCCCGGCAGACATCTTGCGAGGTCATCTGCGGACGATCTCCGAACGCCCGGCCATCGAGCAGGTCTCCGTCGTCTGGTACTGCGTGCTCTCGCAGCTGCCGCGGCTCACACAGCCCGACATCGACATGATCCGCGAGCTCGATGCCGCGGGGCTGCCCGTCATCCTCGTGCTCACCAAGGTCGATTGGTCGAAGAACCCGATCACGGGCAAGCGCAGCGCACCGGACGACGTGACCGAGTTCCAGGAATGGCTCGAACACCCCGTCGATGGCGATGGCCGGCCGATCCACATCCCGATTCAGCGCGTCATCCTCACCTCCACCGCCGGCAAGCACGGGAAGGGCAAGGGGCACGGCCTCGGTGAGCTCGTGGCCGAGACCCTGACCCTCTCGCCGGACAACGAGAAGGACGCCTTTCGCATCGCGCAGAGACTCAACCTCCCGTGGAAGCGCGAACTCGCCCGCCCCGTCATCACCGGTGCCGCAGGAGCCGCAGCGGCAGCCGCGGCGGTTCCCGTTCCGGTTGCCGACGCCGTGGTTCTCGCGCCGATCCAGCTCGCGATGATGGGCCGGATCGCGGCGATCTACGACCTCGAGCTCACCACGATGATGTCGGCGGGAGCCCTCGCTCAGCTCGGCGTCCAGATCAGCGGACAGGCGCTGGCGCGGAGCTTCCTCAAACTCATCCCCGGTGCCGGGAGCGTCATCAACGCGGGAGTCGCCTTCGCCCTCACCGCCGCCACCGGCGAGGGCTGGCTGCGGCTGTGCGAGAACGTGCACACCGGCAAGATCGACGTCTCGAAGGTCACCGATTCGTGGGGCGACTACGCACCCGGGTTGCTCGAGGTCGTACGCAAGATGGCGGAGCGGCGCGTGCTGAAGCGCTGACACACTGATGGTGCGGCTGAGTGTAGGGCGCCGGCGGGCGGGACGACAGTGGCGGATGCCGCGGCCCCGCCGCACCATGATGGGTCCATGAGCTCCGCGCGCAGTGTGACCCGCACCGTCGTCCGTCGGCTGACGCGGTGGGGCACGGCATCCGTGCTCGTCGGTGGGGCATTCGCGTTCCCGCGACGCACGCGCGGGTTCGGAGTGCAGACCCTGATGTGGGGCGCGATCGACCTCGCGCTCGCGGCGGTCACCCGCGGGAGGGGCGAGGTCCCGAAGACGCAGACCCTGCGCCGCATCCTGCTCGTGAACACCGTGCTCGATGTCGGCTACGTCGCCGCGGGCGCCCATCTCACCGTCCGGACGCCGACGTTCGGCAACCGCGTGCGACCCGCCGACGCGCGCGGTCACGGCCTGGCCGTCGTCCTGCAGGGGGCGGCGCTGTTCGTCATCGATCTGACCGCCGCCCGGCGCCTGCGCCGCTGACACCCGATCAGCCCTGACGATCGGGCCATTCCGCTCGGGCCAGCTGGCGCAGCCGCCGAAGCACGTGCGACTGCGCCAGCGGTCAACGCGGACGGGAGGCCGACCCTGCTGCGTCACCGCCTTCCGGCGTCACGCGAGACAACTCCGCGATCCGTGCTCGCGCCCGCTCGGCACGCATCTCGGCTCGGGCATCTCCCCCCGTCGGCGCATCAGCGATCCGTCGGAGAGCTTCGAGCGCTTCGCCGACCCGCCCTGCCCCGCCATACAGCTCCGCGAGCGCCGCGAGCGCTCGCGTGTCTCCCGGCTCCGCTGACTCCTCACTTCGACGCAACGCCGCTTCGGCGCGCGCCGCACCACCACCCAGCGCAGCAGGCATCGCCAGGTACCAGCGGCCCATCAGATAGTTGGCCACCGCGTGATCAGGATTGGCGCGGAGCATCCGTCGCAACCGGCTCCCCGCCACGAGGCTCGGCAGAATCCGCAGCGCGAGCGGCCTGTGCACCAGCACGAGGCCCCGGAGGCGAGCCCGTTGCGCGAGCAGATCATGGGAGGCGGGATCGACGCGATCGAGGAGCGCGAGCAAGGAGTGCAATCGGCGGAAGGCTGCGGGGGGTAGCGACCCGTCCGCGGCGAGCGCCGAACTCGTCCGCTGGTCGAACGCGCGCGCGGCGCGACTCCCCCGCCCGCTGTGAGCGCGCGCCGACCGGCTCCCCGCTCGAGCGCCGCCGACGGCATCGAAGACGTCGCCGAGCTCGGCGTACATCGACACGATCGCCGCTTTCGTCTTGACCGCAATTCGGGCCGCGGCATCCGCTCGGCCCGAACTCAAGTCCGGAACGATCGGCTCGCCGAACGCGATCCGAGCGCGGGCACGTCGGCGGAACCACCGCGCCCCGGGCGGCAGAACATCATCCGTTCCCGTCATCGCCACGGGGATCACCGGAACATCTGACGCGACCGCGAATCGAAACGCGCCCGCGTGGAACGGCAGCAGGTCGCCGCCGGTGTTGCGTGTTCCCTCGGGGTACACGCAGAGCATGTCGCCGGCGTCGATCACGCGTCGCACTGCGCGCAGAGTGTCGGGCGTGGGCTGTTCGCGATCGACCGGGATGCCGTACCAGGCCGTCGTCCAGACCCGAGAAAGACGGGTCTCGAAGCTCTCGCGTTTCGTGAGGAACCACACCGGCCGGCCGACGGCGAACCCGACGACCGTCTCGACCAGGAAATGGTCGAAGTAGCTGCGGTGGTTGGGCACGAGCACGAACGGCCCGTCGGTCGGGAGGTTCTCGAGTCCCACGATGCCGTCGAGGTGCCGACGAACGAGCACGTGGATCATCGGCGCGCTGACGCGGCGCACGATGACGTCGGCACGCATGTCAGTCGTTCCGTTCGAGCAGGTATGTCCGCAGCTGCTCGATGCTCGTCATCAGCAGACCGTGGCGGGCGGCGAAACGGCGCAGGGCGTCGCGGCGGAGCATCTCTCCGTCCTCGCCGATGATCTCGACGATCACCCCGGCTGGCGCGCATCCGGCCAGCCGCGCCACGTCGACCGAGGCCTCGGTGTGCCCGGGACGGACGAGCACTCCCCCATCCCGTGCGATGAGCGGGAAGATGTGGCCCGGGCGCTGCAGGTCGTCGGCGCTCCCCGTCACGGCGAGCGCGATTGTCGTGGCGCGCTCCGCCGCCGAGATGCCCGTCGTCACACCGTTCGCGGGGGTTCCGTCGATCGACACGGTGAAGGCCGTGCCGCGGTGGTCCCCGTTGACCGCGACCATCGGCGACAGGTCGAGCTCGCGGGCTCGCCCAGCGGTCAGCGTGAGGCAGACGAGGCCCCGCGCGTGAGTGATCATGAAGGTGACGACGTCCGACGTGGCGTGTTCGGCGGCGACGACGAGGTCTCCTTCGTTCTCACGGTCTTCGTCGTCGACCATGACCACCATCTCGCCGCGCCCGATTGCGGCGATCACCTCTCGGATGGGGTCGAAGACCTGCTCGTTCGTTGCCTGGTTGGCGACGTCGCCGCCTCTCCGCTCGATCTCGGTTTCCATGTCGTTTCCTCCTCCGGCCAAACGGCCGCATATCGCTCGATCACCCATCAAGTACGTGCCGTATCATTACGTGTGACGCCATGTAAATGGCTTGACCCGACGATAGATCTGCCATACGTGGCGAGTCAAGCCCGAAATTCGGCGGAAGTTCTCGGTACAGCACGTCGATGTGGGATATACATGTTGCATCACGCATGTCGACCTCTGGAGCTGTCCCCTGTGAAGAAGATCACCGCATTCGTCATCCGTCGCCCGCGTTCCGTGCTCGCAGTGTGGGCGCTGCTCTTCGTCCTCGGCGCACTACTCGCCCTCCGCCTCGATGGCGCACTCAGTGGCGGGGGCTTCTCGAACCCCCGCGCCGAGGCCGCCGTTGCGCAGAAGACACTGCAGAGCACGTTCGGTGAATCACCGCAGCAGCTGGTCGTCGTCCTTCGCTCGGACGCCCCGGTGGCCGTCGCCGATATCGAGACCGCTGCCCGACTCGCCACGGACGCCGGTGCGGAGTCGATCGCGGGTCCCGCGGATCAGCCCGACCTCAGCTCCCCCGACGAACGGACCGTCGCGCTCATCGCCGGTTTCGACGACGACAGCACGACCGTGCAGAACCTCGTGCCGGATCTGCAGGCCGAACTGAATGCCGCCGGACTTGCCGCCGACGGATACGTGACCGGTCAGCCCGCGCTCGACTTCCAGCTCAACGCGCACTCGAAGGCCGACGCGCTGCGAGCCGAAGTGATCGTGTTCCCGGTGCTCATCGTCGTGCTGCTCGTCGTCTTCGGGTCGGTGGTGGCGACGCTCCTCCCCCTGCTCGTCGCGGGGTCGGCGCTGATGATCTCGCTCGGGTTCGGCACGCTCGCGACGCAGGTGACCGAGATCTCGAACCTGTACTCGAACATCGTCTCGATGATCGGCCTCGCCGTCGCCGTGGACTACTCGCTGTTCATCATCAAGCGCTTCCGGGAGGAACTGGCCGCCGGCCGGACGACGCCCGATGCGGTCATGGAGACGATGGCGACGGCCGGGCATTCCGTCCTCTTCAGCGGCATAGCCGTGGCGGTGGCGCTGTCGGCTCTGTTCATCCCGCAAGTGATGGCACTGACGAGCATCGCCCTGGGCGGGGTGGTCGTGGCGCTCGTAGCCCTCGCCGTGACGATGCTGGCACTGCCGGCAGCGCTCGTGCTCATCGGACCGCGCATCGACGCCGGCCGCATCCCCTTCCTCACCCGTCGTGCGAAGCCTCCCGTCACGAAAGCCGCCGTCGTGTCGTCGCGAATCCGCCGTCCGGGTCTCGTCGGTGCGGCGGGTGCCCTCGTCCTCGCGATCGTCGCCCTGCCGGTTCTCGGGCTCTCGCTGCAGTCGCCCGTCGCGAGCGCGACCGTTCTGCCGGCTGACGACCCGGCCCGGCAGGGTCTGGAGCTGCTCGAAAGCGAGATCGGACAGCAGGGGCTCTTTCCGGTCGATGTCATCGTGACCTTCCCGGCGGGAGCGGAGCCGTCCCGCGCGCTCGACCAGACGGCGACGGCGAGTGCCTGGCTCGCGGAGCGGGATGGCGTCGAGTCGGTGCTGGATGCCGCGACTCTCGCGCCGGCCGGAAGCCCCGGCGCGCTCGCCCTCGAAGCCGGCACGACGCCCGAGCCGCTGCAGCGCCTCTGGAGTGCGGAGGGCGGCCGCATCTCGACCCGCTTCCTGGCAACGACGTCCGAGGGCCCCGACTCGGTGGCGGCGCACGACCTGGTGGTCGAGGTGCGGAACGGTCTGAGCGGTCAGCTCGATGATGGTGCGAAGGTGGTGGTCACGGGGGCCACGGCCCAGGGGCTCGACTTCGATGACACGTTGATCGGCAGCATCCCGTTGATCGCCGTCGTCGTTCTCGTGCTGACGTTCGCGATGCTCGCGTTCGCGTGGCGGTCGGTGATCCTGCCCCTGCTCGCGCTGGGCTTCAACCTCTTGGTGGTCGGTGCGAGCGTCGGCGCGTTGACGCTCGTGCAGGGGTTGATCAGTAATGAACCGCTGAACTCCGTGACGCCGATCCTGCTGCTCGCCGTGATGTTCGGACTCAGCATGGATTACATGGTGATCATCATGTCGCGCATGCGCGAGCTGTATCGGGGCGGTCTGCCGTTCGATCAGGCCGTGCTGCGGGGCGCGGCTGTCACCCGCGGGATGATCAACAGCGCGGCGCTCATCATGGTGGCGGTGTTCCTGTCGTTCACGACCGCGCAGATCAGCATCGTGCGCGAGATCGGCATCGGCCTGGCGATCGCCGTCGTGTTGGATGCCGTCGTCATCCGGATGCTGGTGATGCCGAGCGTTCTGCGGGCGATCGGTCCGCGGGCGTTCGGGCGGCGGGAATCCTCGCCCGATGTTCCGTGGGCTACCTCTGCGGCCGAGTCGCCGGCGGAGGCCGTGTCGCGCTGACGCGGTGCGGGGGTCGGTCGGGGCGCGTGCCGACCGGCCCTCTGCCGCGCGTGCTGGCACAATGGCTGGAGCTTCATCGTCCGCTTTCGAACGGCTGGATCCCCGCATGACCGATGCTGACTCGACCACTGCTACGTCCGATGGTGTGCCGGGGCTCGCGCCGCTCGAGCTGCGGTATCTGGTGCTGGCCGCGCAGCGGGAGGGCAACCGCGCGCTGGGTCGCCGGCTCGAGCCGTTCGGTCTGACGTCGTCGCAGTTCGAGATCGTGCTGGTGCTGGCCGAGTACGGTCCGATCACGCTGAAGGAGCTGGGCGAGCTGATCGTCTGCGAGCTCGGCAGCCCGAGCCGCATCGTCGACACGCTCGTGCGTCGGGGCTTCGTGGAACGGTCGACACACGCGTCCGATCGACGCGCCGTCGCCCTGCAGCTGACCGTCGCGGGGAAAGCGCTCGTGCCGCAGCTGCGTGAGATCGAACGATCTACCGACGAGCGGGCGCGCGCCGAGCTCGATCACGCCGACCTCACCGGCCTGGCGAACGCGCTTCGGCAGTACTTGGACGGAAGCGAGTACGGGCAGGTTCTGGATCGGCGGTTTGGGGCGGGGCGCTGAGGGTCGCCGCGAAGTGCCGCCCTGGCGCCCATTCACGTAACTCGCTTCGCAACCGAGCTTTGGCCCTCGACAGGCGAGACTTCACCGTCCCCTCGGGGATTCCGAGGGCGGCCGCCGCGTCCCGAGTGCTGAGTTCGTGCACGACACAGAGCAAGAGCACCTTCGATTCGCGGGCGCTCAAGCTGCTCAATGAGTCTCGGACCGCGACGGCGACGGGTGGTGCGGTTGGGCTCAAACTTCCGCCTGTCGAGGCGGCTCACCGATGGCATCGAGGATCTCGCTGACGAGGTCGTCCGCTCCGCGTCGCATCGGGCGGGGCTGTACCTGTCGTCGGCATGGACCGAGGCATATGGTCTGGAACCGGATACAAGCAAAGTCATGACGGAATCGATCCGCGCTGTTGAAGCAGCAGCGGGTCCGCGGGTCCTGCCAGAGGACAAACGGGCTACGCTCGGGAAGATCGTCGCGTCCCTGAAGAGCCGGACGGATTGGCACCTGGTTCTCGACCGGCGGGACGACGACCATCCGGACCATCATGCCGTTGTTGTGGGGATGATTGAGACTCTGGCGTTCGCGCAGAGAGATCGCCACGCCGGCGCTCCGCCGACTGTCCTCCAGGCGCAAGGTCATGTTCAGGTGGCGGCGAATCTCGTCAATTGGTTCTCAACCGGCGTGGTCGAATTCGATTGACTCGCTCTATCGCTACACGCGAAGTCTCCACTTCTACGTTCAGCCCGGAGCGTATCCTCAAACGCGCAGCGCGCGCTGAGGGCCTCCGAGCGTGTGTCGCCGACCCCATAGCCTGCGGGTGGCGCGATGCGCCACCCCAATAGCGGGTCGCTTCGTCCATGGCGAGAGTCCTAGGTTGGGATCCAGTCTGTGACCTTCGAGGGGGACCCGACACCTCCGGCGTGCAAGGTTCGGCCGTTTCCGGAGACGAATCGACTTCCGTTGTCGTCGAAGAAGTACGTCCCAGAAAGTGAACGAATAAGCGGTTCGCCGTCGCGTTCTCGACGTCCGAAGTCGGGGTACAGCAATCGCTTCTCGGCGGTTACCGTGGTAAACAACGCCGATCCGGTGTCCGCAATCCAACGCTCAAGATGGTCACGACGTATGAAGAGTGCGTCGGGACCAAGCTGCTCTCGAGCGCCGAAGTTGGCGGCAACAACGCCATGGTCGGCGGCGGACCAGAGAAAGTCGCCGTACCGTCGAAGCCCAAGGGCTTTTGCGAAGGTCGTGGATGGAACTAGCCCGCGGACGTGCCGACTCTTGGATGCATCCCAGTCGCTGCCGGTTCCGCCGTATCTGGTTGACGGCATCTCAAAGGGCACAGGGATAGTTCTTCGGTCGTGTTCGTCGAGTGGACCGAGCGTTGGCCAGCGGCTCCCAAACGGATGTTCAGCCAAGAAGAGGCCGTACGGATCGCCGGTCCATGGCAATTGTCTCGCGGTCCAGTCCCGACCTTCTGCCCAGAACTCGAGCGATGGGAGGTCTTTGCTCTGGACGACGTAGGACCGGAATTGCATCCAGGCATCAAGGTGTGGGCGTCCCATGGCCTTTAGCTCTTCGGATCTGTCCTCTTCCCAGGAGAGGTGTCCCTCGAGCATCACCCATGTGGATAAATCCTCTGGCGAGGCTACGTTGACTAGCGCTGCTGGTGAGGGCAGGCCTTCGTTCGTGGTCACCCAGGAGCGATCCAAGACGGTCGGGAACGTCGCTGCCTTCGGTGCAAACCAGGTCTGCTCGGTCGACTCCCACGCCCTGTTCACCGGAGCTTTGAGCAAGCAGGAGGGATCTATGTCGGGGTCATCAATGTCGTTCGGCTCGTCGAATGTTCCGCCGGGTAGTTCGTCGTAGCGTCGGCGCATCGGGTAGTTATCCGCGAGGCGGCCGAGGATCTCCCAATAGGCGATCCATTGATACTTCTTGCCGATCCTCTCGAGGCGATCGTCGCGTTCACCGTATCGCGAGATCGACTTGTCTATGGGGCCGAGGATCTCGGGCGTCCAACCGAGGTCGATGACGCGGTCGAATATCAAGCCGGCGACGTCGTTCGGTGAGATGGATTTCGGCAGGTCGATGTGCCGGAGCGCCGAGTTGATTATGTACTTCCGGAAGTCTCCGAAGTCAGACATCAACGACGTGCCGATTCCGACGTACACGTAGTCGGGGGCGCCAGTCATCTGCTTGATCTGAGCTCGGGAGTGGACGGTCTCAGGTAGATCGAGGCCGTACGGCGGCTGCACCGCCATGCGTGCTGCGTCGTCGACGATCTCGCTCGCGCTGTCTGCGGCGATCTCAACAACGCGCCTTGCGTAATGCCGCGTTAGGAGGTGGACGGGCCAGTAGGAGCGGTCGAGCGTCGCTCGAATCACGGCTATCGCATGCTGCTCCGCCGATTCTAGCGACGACGCGCGCGCGGCGGCGCCGTACACTGCCGCGAACGCCCGTTCCTCGATGTACGGGTCTGCGGAGAGCCGCGCAGAGTCCAGGACAGCGCTCGCGAGTGAAGCATGCTCCTCAAGAAGGCAGACGAGAGCTTTGGTCGCGTTGTCTCGCACGCGTCGCCTGGTGGCGCCGAGCATCCAAACCAACTGGACTGCTGCCAATCGGGCCTCATGGATCGCGAGGCCGGCGGAACGTGGCGACCATACCCAGTCGCTGAGACGACCCGCGACGTCGCCGTTGTCGGCGTCGTGGTTCAGGAAGTCGGTCCACGTTGCGTCCCTGGCTGGAAGCGTCGAGTGCGAAAGGTGCCCCTCTAGCCACTCGATGTTGAGTGGATGGCCGACGACCGAACCTATTGCGACCAGTACCGCGTACAGTTCCCAGCGGTGCTCGGCGTCTTCGAGAAGGTTACGGGCGAGTGCCTCAGTCCGTGCCGTGATCGAGGGAACTGATCGCCACTTCAAGCTTTCGACGAATGCTGCCTCGGCCTCCCACCGCGACTCGCCAGAAGTGAGGACGTCGAGCAATTCATCCGTGTACGTCTCAGGGAACATCGCCGTGAGAGCGCCGAGTACGCCAGCGTTCCTGTACCAGTTCGCCGCTAGTGAGTTACACTTTGCGATCGCTTCGTCCCTGCCAAGATCAAGCAGCGTGCGTGCGATCGTGATATCTCCGAGTCGCTCGTAAGCAAACCGGACCTGGATTTCGTCGCTGTGCCGGACCTCCGCGAGCAATCCTTCCTTCAGCAGACCCTGCAAGAGGCTCGCACTCCACGCACGGTTTGGGAGGAGTTGATCGGAGATTGCGAGAGCATCCGCGAAGGGAACCAACGCACGCTCCGAGCTCCTTCGCGCGAGTTCGTTGCACATCCGCTGGACCAGCGGAAGGTGCGAGGGAAAGTCACATCGTGTAGGGGAAGCAAGTTGCGTGTTTACCGAGCCGAGGATCAGTTCCGACAACCAGCCAAGACCACCGATCTGGCGAGGAAACGAGCTTTCGCCTTGCCGCTGGAGCGCCGTGCATATGAGCTTGAGCACGAGTGGATTCGTGAAGTCTGGCTCGATAATCGGAGAGGTTGGTGGCCTAATGCCGTACTGCGCGACATAGAACTCGAGCTGCTCGGTGGTGAGATCAGTGAATCCATCGTGTCGCACTGTGAGCATGCGGTCGGCGGCAGTAGAGCTGACCGCCTCGTCCAGAAACTCTGTTCGGCAGGACACCACCACCCGGATGTGTTCGTAGCCGGCGGCACGTTCAAGGAACGCCTCGAGCCCACGCTTCCAGTACCCACGGTTGGGGACTTCGTTGATCCCGTCGATCATGATCAGCGCGATGGAACCGCACGCCTGCGCTGCGATCTCAAGGGCCGGAAGCAATTGCGCAGGCGGTCCGCCAAATCCCGATAAGCGGGCAACCTCCGCTTCTATGGAATTCCCAAGCTCGAATTGCTCCCCCATCAGAAGTAGTGTCGGATGGCCTTGCCCAATTCTTGAGACCAGCGTGTCGCAAAGTAGGTGGGTCTTCCCGACTCCGCCTGTTCCCAAGAGCAGGACCGCACTGTGTGACCACGCGTCCCAGGCATCCGACCGGAGAAGGGTGCCGACGTCAGCGACCGCCTCAAGTAGGCGACCGGTATCGGCAGCGACTTGTGCGCGGTCGCCACGAAGGTGCCCCTCAGACGCCGTATCCCACATTCGATCTCGAATGCGGGCCACCGCCTCGACGGCAGTCGAGTAGCACTCGAGGTCGCGCGGAATGCGCAGCGATGCCTCTGCTTCGACCAGGGCATCCGCCAGATTGCTGACCAGTCGTTCGACCAGACGATTGCCCTCCGCAATCGCATCGCGGTCGCCGTGATCAGCATCGGACGGGACTCGAAGACCATACTGTGTCGCTTTGCGTATGCCGACGAGCGTGTCCCGAATCATCTGGACCAACACTGGGCCGCGTGCAAGTGCATCGATCGTCTTCGCGATCGGCAAAGTCACGTTGGTGTCGGGCGAGTAGCGAGGGCCGGCGGTTAGTACCGCTTCGCGAGCCACACGTTCCAGGTCTGATTCGGAGAAGGAGTCCTCGTCGAACCAATAGCGGAGGTGGCCAACTTGCGCTGGACTCCGCAGGCATGGCCCGAGTTCGCCGTCGCCAATAAAGACGATCTGCACGGTGCGGCCGAGCGTGCTCGCCTTCTCCTGTTGCGCGACTACCCAGTCATCCCATCGGGTCTTCGCGCTCTTGACCCCAGGCCGGTCGCCGGCGGCGAGGTCAAACGGCATAGCAACGTAGTAGCGCGCCATCGTCGGCTCCAGCTGGAGCGCGCGTTCAAAGGACTCACGAACGTCTGCGAGGGCAGTCGAGGTCAGCGAGAAGTAGTACTTCGCTTGCCAACACCATGTTTCACCATCGGGCAGTATCCCTCGGCCTTCCCGCCCACCGTCGGGATTTCCGAACCGTTCGAAGCGTGTCCCGGGGGGCCAACTGATGAGGCCAGCGTCTCGCAGCAACTCCGACACCAGCTCCTCGAACCCGTCGGCCTGGGTTCCTCGCGGCGGTTTGGATCGGATAGTCCGATAGTCGATGGGCGGCAAGAGTGCGATCAGTCTGTCCTTCCGTGGCGATCATTAAGCCGAAGCACTAGCGCGCGCGGCCACGACAATGCGACCGGGCCGGCGCGCTAGAGGACGTCGTCGATGTCACTCTCGCTCTTGTATCCCTGGTCGGAGATGATCCGGTTCATCTCGTCCAGATCGGCCTGCCACACGGCGCGCTGAGTCGTAGAGTCGATTGGACCCGCGACGCCACCCGAGGCGATCCCCTGCGCGACATACCCCTCAGGAATCTCGTCGACGTACTCACCATCGCGGGGACCGAACTCAAGAAGAAATACCATGAGCTCGAAGCTAGCGAACGGACCGTGCCTTGGCCGCCGACGACCCACGCTGATTGAGGACGACGACCCCACCCGGTCGCTCGACAGGCCTACGCCTCCCTTCACTTCTTGCGTGCAGCGCGTGCGAGGTCGCGGACCTCGACCGCCTCGGGGCGCATACGTTCGGACCGAGCCGAGCTGTCGGCATGAAGGCGTGCTGAGTCCAAGCTCGATCCCGCGCCAACGCGGAGTACACATCAATGCGACGCGCCCAGGGCGGTCATGTTCGGGGGCGGAGACCGAGGTTCGTGCACAGTCATCCCCATGCGGGCGATGCAGAGAGCGGTTCGCTCGACGCGCATTCGCTTGACCTCTGTTCGGGCGGATCGGAGGCGACACATCGACAGCAGGTCAGCACATGTGCCACCGCACCCCTGAGGAGGCGACCTCGAGAATGGGCAGCAAGATCCCGCCCGAGCGGCCCGCCACCTTCTTGGAGCTTCGACGATCGACGGCGGCATCGGCCTGGGTCATCCGATTCGTTCGCGCCGTCATACAGGGCTGAATCTTCACCCCGTGGATCGATAGCATCAGCCGGTGGAACCCTCAGATTTCTATGGCATCTACGGCATGGACGAGACGGTGTGCCTCGACCACATCACCGACCGTGTTCTGCGCGATCTACTCTCGCTTCGGCTGTCGGAGTTTAGGTGCAGTTTCTGCGGTCGATCCGAGCCGGACGGCGGTATACCGTTCGCAATACTCATGGACGAGCTGGGAGACCGCGTTTGGGAGGCCGCCAACTGGCTATACGAGGGAACTGAAGACGTTCAATTCTCAGAGGACGGTGAGCCCTGGTCCTACGAAACCTTGTACGAGACAAACGATGTCATTTATGACACGGTAGAGGACGCCCTCGACCCACGATTCTCGATGGAGATTGTGGAGCGAATCAAGGAAGCCACGAAAAGCACCGACTATTGGGTTGGCAGCGAGCGTGCCGATCCCTCGGCGATCGGTTGGGCCTCGTTCGCTCGCACCGTGCGATTCGAATCCCGCTTCGTCTTCATCGGCTCATCAGAGCGCCCAGGATACGAGGACGAGCCGCCCGCGCGCATAGCTCGGTTCCTCGAAGCGCTCCTCACGTACGTCGAGTCCGACCTGTTGATCGAGCTGCCTGCCGGGTCGACCCTCTACCGCGGACGGATGGCTGATGACGTGTCGACAATCCGCGAGAAGGTTCAGATGGAGCCGAGCGGAGAACTCGGACCCGCGCCTGCCAACCTGGCGGAGACTGGGAGGCTATCAGCGCGCGGAATCGGTCTCTTCTACGCAGCTGACGATCTGGACACCGCCGTCGCCGAGATTGCCCTCCACTCGAACTATGACCAAGCGATCGTAGGTGGGTTCACGACGACCCGTCCGCTCAAGGTGCTCGACTTCACGCGCCCGCTGCTGGACCTTCCCAGCGTCTTCGCGACTGACTCCGAGAGCCGCAGGCGATGGACGTTCGCTCGCTTCAAGAATCACTTCACCGACATGATCTCCGCGCCGGTACTTCTGGACGGTCGTCAGCTCGTGGACTACACCCCTTCCCAGGTCGTTTCGGAATGGCTCAGATTTGTCCCGAAAACGCGTATCGACGGTATCGCATGGCCCTCCCACGTCACCAAGGGAGAGGGTAAGAACCTCATGCTCTTCTTCGGGCCAGGCACAGACTTTCAGACAGATCCTCCGACCGAATCGGAGCAAAAGCGGTATCCGTCAAAACACCCCGCGCTGACGTTGTCGCGTGCCGACATCACTGAGCACCGCGTTGAGCGTTCGGTCGCAGTGTTCGCGCTGGAGGTTGACCAAGATTGGTGAGACGCGCCGCACGCTCTATCTGCCTCGGCCTCCAGACACACGAGAGGTAAAGACCTCCGAAACGTGCGTCCGCCACTCTTCCTGAGATGCCGCCCCGACCGCGTCAACAAATGCCAAGCCTGGCCCGTTCGCCCATGATGCTGTGATGCACGAGAGCACCGCAAGAAATGACCTGACTGTCCGCGCGGAAACCGGACCACCACCCGCCGGCCTACGCGATCGCAAATGGCTCACCAGTCGTGAGCCTCATAGTGCCGCGGCAGGTCGCGGACGAACGGGCTCAACTGCTTAGGCTTGTCCCATGCCGCAGAACAGAATCACTGTCGCGATGCGCACCGACATCTTCGACTGGTTGGCGCTGAGCTCTCACCATTGGGCCGGCGACCAGGAGGAGCCGGACTTTCTCAGCCGGTTGTTTGATCTGCGGTCATTGCCGAGCACCGACGGCCGCCCACAGTATCCGACTGCTGCCGAGGACATCTGGCAGCACCGCGTGAACAACCGCACCGACTGGGACGACAACTGGGTGTTCGGCGACTCGCGTTTCAACCTGTGGCACGTCGATGACGGCTTGTTCCTTCAGTTCCTCGTGCAGACCGTCAACCCTGCTGTGCGCCGCGACCCCGCTGCCGCGGCGGCTATGGTCCAGGCGTACAACGACGTGCTCCGACGTGCAGGGATCGAGCTAGCAGAGGACCGCCGAGTTGGTGAAGGCGCGTACTACCGCCCACAGAATACTTCGGGAGTCAACTCTCCATCGGCCATGGTGGTTGCACCGCCGGATGTAAAGAACACGGACGTTCTCGCTGCGCAGTTGACGCGCCTGCGCCGGGACATCGACACTGACCCGGCTGCGGCCATCGCGCATTGCAAGGAACTCATCGAAAGCCAGTGCAAATTGGTTCTCAGCGAGCTCGGGAAGCCATACGACGACCGTGCCGAACTACCCGCGCTATACCGCGCCGCTTCCGAGGCCCTCGGGATCCATGCCCAGAGTGTGTCGGGTGACGCCCGGGCATCGGAAGCGATACGGACCGTGTTGCGGAGCCTGGCGTCGGTTGTTCAGAACGTTTCGGCTGCCAGGAACGCGATGGGCACCGGACACGGGCGCGGCACTGCCAGCCCAGCCGAGCGCCGCCATGCACGTCTAGTGTTCAACGCGACCGTCGCCATCACTGAGTTCGTCGCCGACACGTGGAGCGCCCACTGAGCGTGTCTGGGATCACCACCATCGTGTGAGACGAGTCCTGCTCTGAGAACGAGAATCCGACGGCAGTCGCCTGCAGCGATCGTCCTCGCGTCGCGCTCGAATCACGGAAGGTTCGCGCGTTTGCGACGGCGCCCGTACATCGGTCCTTCGGCGCCCAACAACCTGCTTCGGCCCCGCGAACGTGACCTCTTCGCATTACGCGTTGTGGATTCCTCGGATGCGATTGAATAGCTCCGTGATCGATCCGACTTCAGATGCGCTCATGAAGGCCGTGGTGGATCGCTACATGAAGTCTGGAGACTTCAACGGGCTCCACCTCCACGGCGACATCGATCCAGCGCTGATCGAAGTCGCAAAGGGTTTGGTTCGCGACGGCAAGCTTCAGGTGATGGTGGCGGACGTCGATTACCTGAACCCGCACATCCGGCCCTGGCCCTCGCGGCGCACGATCGAGTCGCAAATGGAGTCGGTCGACACGCTGGCCGGCCCCGGCTACGGCGTGGTCCTCTACCCGACTCCGCTCGCCTTGAAGGGAGTGCGCGTCCCCACTCGGCTAAGAGCCCACCCGTTCGGAGCGGCGATGGCCAAGGGGCGCGGCAGGCTCGAGCTCGCCTACTTCAGCTTCGACGTCCTCGAGCCATACAGGAATGACCCGCGTTATCACTTCACGTACTGGGACTTCGGCGTAGACATGGGAATCGGCGATGAGGCCTATCTCGACGAGACCGAACTGGAGCGCGACAAGGTATCGCTGAGTCATCTTGGCTTTGCCTACGATCTCTCGGGGTACGACCGGGAGGACGTCAACACCCCGATCGTGCGCCGTGTGGCCGCGTTCTATGGGGACCTGAGCAAGCTCACGCCCGAGCACCAGCAGCGCTGGCAGTCGTACCAGGTCGAAGACGACGGACTCAAGCCGCACCCGATGTGGTGGAAGTCGCAGATGGGGCATTGGCCGGATGGCGTGGGGCCGTTCGATCATCTGTTCCTAGAACTCGAGAGCCTCAACGACCTGTGGACGGGAGCCTTCGGTGAGGCGCTTTTCAAACATGTCGACAGGCCGCGCGACTTCGGCTGGATTCTCCGTCCGTCCCAGCGCGAGTGGGACGAGTTCATCGTGCAGCTCGACAAGCTGCTGTCGGACAACATCCGTCGTGATGCGCTCGACGCGGCAGGCGCCCCTAAGAAAGACAAGAACGATCAGAACTTGGGCACGCTGTCTCGGCTCGCTGTGCAGCTAGAGTCCAGAGGCTTCAGCGTGGGCGATGCGAAAGAGGTAATGCGACCGCTCCGCGAAATTCGCCAAGCGCGCCAGAAGCCGGCCCATGCCCTACGCACAAACATCACAGATCGAACCTTTGTGCACCGTCAGGTGGCTCTGCTGGAGGAACTCGGCGCCACCCTGAGCGCTATGGTGCGCTGGTTGTCGACTCACCCAAGCAACCGCGAATGGAAGCCGAGCTTCGATCCGGAGACGTACTACCGGATATAGACCTACTCAGCCCCGCGGGACCGATCAGTCCTACTCGGAGAGGCTGGTCCGGTTCCGACTAGATCGAGCAGCTGTCGGCGCGTAGGGCTCGGTGGCGAGTTGAGCCCGCGACATCAGCCTCCGCGCGACTGTCCGAAGGTCTTTGCGACGTAGGCGCCCAACCGAGCGAGCTTCTTCCACCCCGCCGAGATCACTATGACCGTCAGTAACGGGCCGAACCACCAGTGCGTGGTCACGTTGACGACGACGGCCTTCCAGATCATCTCGAGCGTGGTCCAGCGACCATCCCAGATCAATTTGAATCGGCCTGACTTTCGTTCCGTTCTTCAAGCAAGGATGGAACACGATGAACAGGAAGTATTCGCCGGAGATGCGTGAGCGGGCGCTCAGGATGCTCGCGGAGACGCGACCTTCGCATCCCACGATGATGAGCGCCGTCCGGCACGTGGCCGGGCTGCTCGGGATGAGTCCGGAGACGTTGCGATTGTGGCAGCGCCGCTACGAGATCGATGCCGGGGTGAAGCCCGGTGTCACGACCGAGGCCGCGGCCGAGATCAAGCGCCTGCAGAAGGAGGTCTCTGAGTTGCGAAAGGCGAACGAGATCCTCAAGGCTGCGAGCATCTTTTTCGCGAAGGAGCTCGACCACCCCTCGACGAGATGATCCGGTTCATAGGCGAATACCGGGATCGTTTCGGGGTCGAGCTCATCTGTCAGGTCCTGCGACCGGCAGTGAGAGGATTCCTCACCTCCCGCGGCTATCGCGCCGCGGTCAGCCGCGCGCCGTCCGCCAGGCAGCTGCAGGATGACCTGCTGGTTCCCGAGGTCGTCCGGCTGCATGCGGAGAACTACGGCGTCTATGGGCGCCGGAAGATGCACGCGCTGATGCGACGGCAAGGGTGGGAGATCGGCCGTGACCAGACTGAACGTCTCATGCGGCTCGCCGGTGTTCGCGGGGTGCGCAAGTCCAAGCGAGTGTTCACGACGAAGTCTGATCCCGCCCTGCAAAGACCGACCGATCTCGTCAATCGCCGATTCACCGCTGACGGTCCTCGCCGCCTCTGGTCTGCGATGTCACCTATGTCGCCACCTGGTCAGGGTTCGCATACGTCGCGTTCGTCACCGACGTCTACTCGCGGCGCATCGTGGGCTGGAACGTCGCGGCCACGCTTCGGGCGGAGATCCTGCCGATGCAGGCTCTGGATATGGCGGCGTGGGAGGCCGGCGATGACCTCACCGGGCTGACGCATCATTCGGACCACGGATCGAACTACATGGCGATGGTCTACACCGACCGGATCGTCGAACTCGGCGCCATCCCATCAACGGGGACGGTCGGCGACAGCTTCGACAACGCGATGGCCGAAGCCGTGAACAACCTCTACAAGACCGAGCTCATCCGCCAGCGCGGACCCTGGCGGACGGTCGAGCAAGTCGAGCTGGCGACGCTCGAGTGGGTGTGGTGGTGGAACAACCAGCGACTCCACGGCGAGCTCGACATGCGCACCCCCATCGAGGTCGAGGACGCGTACTACGCTGACCAAGAATCAGGCCAGCCGGCACCTGCCGGACAAGCCTCCCGATAGGAACGAAAGTCAGGCCGATTCACTACGAGGAGCTGGATGGACTCTTTCCGGACGAGCTTCGGGGGACGGCGCTGCCCTTCTTTATAGATTGGCTGAAGGACCGCGTGCAGCTTGTGCAGATCACGGCGTACGCCGACGATGACGCATACGCAATCTTCGAAACGATGAACGACCGGGGGCTCAAGCTCACACCGGCCGACATGCTCAAAGGTTTCTTGCTCGCCAATGTGAAGGACGGCTCCCCGCGCACGAAGGCAAGTGAGATCTGGCGCAAGCGGCTTCGCGCACTCGACGACAGGGCTGAAGAAGCGAGTGCAGACTTCCTTAAGACCTGGCTCCGGAGCCAGTACTCAACGAGGATTCGCGAGCGTAAGAAGGACGCGCGACCGCAGGACTGGGACCGTATCGGCACTGAATTCCACCGGTGGCTTCGCCAGGACCACGACCGCATTGGCCTAACGAGTCGACAAGCGTACTTCGACTTCCTGACCGTCCAGTTCACCTTCTACAGCCGTCAGTACGAACGGATCCTTGATGCTGGTCGAGGGGCTTTCGATCCAGAGAGCCCGCTCCGCTTCATCCGCTACAACGCGGACCACCGATTCACACTGCAGGACCAGCTTCTCTTGGCGCCCCTTCGCGTTACCGACGACGCCGCGACCATTACTCGAAAACTTGAGCTCGTCGGGCGATTCGCTGACATCCTGCTCGCCTGGAGAATCTGGAACTTCCGAGCCACTGACTACTCGACCATGCAATACGCCATGTTCACTGTCATGCGTGACATCCGAGGTCTCGACGTGCCGGAACTGGGAAGGAAGCTTTACGACTATTTGATGGGCGTTTCTGAAACGTTCGATAGTAACGAGGACCTGTACGTACACCAGCAGAACCGCAGTCAGCTCCACAAGATCCTGGCGCGTATGACGGACTACATCGCAGTTGCTTCTGGGCACGCGTCGGGCTATATCGAGCTCACTAATGGCTCCAAGGTGAAGTACGAGGTGGAGCACATCTGGGCTGATCATCCCGAGCGCCACGCTGACGAGTTTGGCCACCCGGCCGACTTCGCCCGCCATAGGAACCGAATCGGGGATCTTCTCTTGTTGCCCAAGCAGTTCAATGCTAGCTACAACGACGATCCGTTCGAGAAGAAGCTGCCTCATTACTTCAGTCAGAACGCCCTGGCAGCCAGCTTGAATTCACTCAGCTATGAGAAGAACCCTGGCTTCCTGGCCTTCACTAAATCCAGCGGCCTCCCCTTAAAACCGTACGACGAGTTCAAGGCGGCGGACGTGATCGAGCGTGGCCACCTCTATCGCGACATAGCGAAGCAGGTGTGGAACCCCGATGTACTGCTCGAGCTTGCGGAGAGCAGTAGTTGAGAGCCGCTGAATCGCCGACGTGCCGACGCCTAGTCAGCAAGTCGTTCCAGGCCGAGCTCGGGACCTTTTTCGGCGCAGACCACACGAGGGATCTCGCTCGTACGGCGGACCGGCGTTCGTATCGGCGCGGCCGCCTCGCTCTGACCGTCGCCCAGTGGTGCACGGTGCTTGGGATCGCATCCCTAGCCGGCCGACCGGTCGCGCAGGCGCTCGTACAGTCCGAAGTCGAGCGCAAGCTGCACGAGGTGGCCAGGCTCGAGCTTGCGGATGGCGGCCAGCACCTCGGCGCTTGCCGTCTCGTGCGTCCAGATGGCGTCTTCCAGTACCACCTGCAGTGCCGGCGAGTTCGAGAAGTCGACCTTGGTGTTGTTGCGCGCCTGCTCAGCGAGCCCGGCGTCTTCGATCGCCTCGGCCAGCACGCCCTCGATGGCGCCGACCTTGTGCTCGTCCTTCGCGGCGAGGTCGCCGAGGTACTTGTTGACCTTCTCGATCAGCTCAGCGGTTGAAGCCCGTTCCTTCTCGCGCAGTGCGGCCATCCCGGCCTCGGTCACTCCGCGCAGGCCCGCGGGCGAGTCCGAGGCCAGGGCGATGTCCTCCTGCTTGAGTTTCTCGAGTTTGTAGTGCGTCAGCACGACGTCCGAGACGTCGACCACCTCACCCACGCCGCCGACATCGACGACGGCGCGAAGCCGGCGCGCGAGCAGGTCGGCGAAGATCGAGAACTTTTCGTACCGCGGATCGCCGAAGTGCAGGATCTGCGAGAAGAACGCATACAGCGTGGCGTACTGCGCGAGCGTCGCGCGGAAGTCCACGAGCAGCTCGCGCTCGTCGGGGTCATCGACCGACGCGAGCCATCGCGTGCGAAAGCGGTCGACCGCGGGGTCAAGGTGGGCCGATAGCGCGTTGTGGGCCGCGCCGGCGGCGCCCGGTACGGCAGTCCAGTCCGCCCACACCTGGTCCACCTCAGCCCAGGTGAAGAGATTGGCGGCGTCCAGCTTGTTGATCAGATTCGCCACGAGATCGGGGTCTGACGACGTCTCGATCCGGGCGTCCTCGTAGTACTCCTGGAACGCCGCCTGGATCACCTCGGGCTCGTTGACGAAGTCGAGCACATACGTCTCGGTCTTGCCGGGCATCGTACGATTCAGGCGCGACAGGGTCTGTACAGCGGCGATTCCCGACAGTTGCTTGTCGACGTACATTGCGACCAGCAGCGGCTGGTCGAACCCGGTCTGGTACTTATTCGCAACGATCAGCACGTGGTGGTCGGGCTGCGCGAACACGTCAGCGAGATCGCGCCCCTTCACCGTCGGATTCATGGATGCTTCGGTCACGGTAGGCTGCCCCACCACTGGCAGCGCGGCCACATCGGGGTCGGGCACCTCGCCCGAGAACGCGACGAGCGCTTGCAGGGGCAGCTCTCGCTCGGCGGCAAGCTTCTCGAACGCGCGCGCATAGCGCACGGCTGCGGCTCGCGACGAGGTAACGATCATCGCCTTCGCGCGACCACCGAGCTGCGGCTGCACGACGTCACGGAAGTGCGTGATTATCTCGGACACCTTCGACGCGATGTTCGTCGGATGCAGCTCCACGAGCCCGACGAGGGCACGGGTGCCCTTGTGCACGTCAATCTCGTCGCCGACAGCATCCGATGAGTCGCGCGCGTCACCCCCGACGCGCTTCGCGATGCGCGCCGCCATGCCGTAGGTGGTGTAGTTCTTGAGGACGTCGAGAATGAAGCCCTCCTCGATCGCCTGCTTCATTGAGTAGAGGTCGAACGGGCGGGGCCCGCCGTCTGGCCCAGGCGTGCCGAACAGCTCGAGTGTCTTCGCCTTCGGCGTCGCGGTGAAGGCGAAGAAGCTCAGCCGTTGCGCGGTGTCGGCGTGCGCGGCCATGGCGACCAGGGCGTCTTGGTCGGTGCCCGGCTCGTCGTCGCCGATGTCGACGGCGTCGCCGAGATACAGCAGCTCTTTCAGCGCGCCGGCCGCGGAGCCCGACTGCGAGGAGTGCGCTTCGTCAGCGATGACCGCGAACCGCTTGCCGGCCAGTGCCCCGCCGGTTTCGCGCATCTGCTTCAGCGCGTGCGGGAACGTCTGCAGGGTGACGCCGATGATCGGGATGCCGCCGGCCAACGCCTCTGCCAGCTGAGTGGTCTTCGAGCCCTCTGAGCCGTGCGTGATCGCCTGGAAGGTTCCGGTCGCGGTGACGAGCTGGTCGACGGCATCCTGCAGTTGCCGGTCGAGCACCTGCCGGTCGGCGATGACGATGACCGAGTCGAAGACCTTCTCACCCGCGGGGGTGTGAAGCGATGCGAGGCGGTGGGCGGTCCACGCGATCGAATCCGTCTTCCCCGAGCCGGCGGAGTGCTGCACGAGGTAGCGGCGGCCGGGACCGTCAGCGCGGGCGGCGGCGCTCAGCGCGGTCACCGCGCGCCACTGGTGGAAGCGCGGGAACCGGATCTGCGACCGGTAGGTCTCCTTGCCCGTGAGCGGGTCAGTCTGCTTCTCGTGGTTCGTATAGACGAACTTCGTCAGGATCGTGAGCCACGCGTCGCGGTCGAGCACGTCTTCCCAGAAGTACGCAGTGCGCGGCTTGTCCCCGTTCGGGGGGTTGCCGGCGCCGCCATTGTGCCCGCGGTTGAACGGCAGGAAGAACGTCGACTCACCGGCCAACCGCGTGGTCATCGCGATCTCGTCCTGTGTGAGGGCGAAATGCACGAGCGCCCCGCGCCCGACGGTGAGCAGCGGCTCGGCCTGGGGGTGCCGGTCGTACTTGTACTGCGCGATGGCAGCGGGAAGGCTCTGCGCGAAGTTCGTCTTGATCTCGACGGTCGCCACCGGGATGCCGTTGACGAAGAACACTAGGTCGATGCGGTCCGCTTTCTTGGTCGAGTAGCGCAGCTCGGGCACGACCCGCAGGATGTTCCGCTCGTACAGCTCGGACATCGCCGGGTTGCGGTCGTCGGCCGGCGGCTGCTGCAGCATGCGGAACCGTCGCGCCCCGACGACATCGAACCCCTTGCGGAGCACGTTCAGGGTGCCGCCGTTCTGCTCCTTCTCGTCGGCGGCGAGGGATGCTGCCAGCCGGTCGAGGATGCGCATGCGACCCTTCACGTCCTCGCCACCGGCCATGATCTTGCGTAGGTTCTTCTCGTCGTCGAGCGCGAGCCAGTCGATCACGTCATCCGCGTAGAGCGCCCGTTCACGGTCGTACTTCTCGCTCGTTCCGACCTCCCACCCGTTCGCGGCAAGGTGCTGAACGATGTTCTTCTGGAACTCCGTCTCGGCATACTGCGTGCTCATCGAGCCTCCACGAGGGACGATTGGATGCTGTCGACCACGGGCTTCCGCCGGGCCGTGACGTCGATCTGGCCCGTGACGGCGGCGGTGATGAGCGCTGCGCGCCGCTCCTTAGCAAGCGCGATGGCGGCGTCGATGTCGGCGATGGCTTCGCGCTGAGCGACGCGGGCCCGATGGATCGACGAAACCGCGCGGTCTTGGTCCGCAAGCGTCGGAAGCGAGATGGGCGCATGAGCGAGTGTGTCCCGATTCAGCTTCGGCATGGCCACTCGGTCGGACATCGTTACCGCGTACTGTTCGAAGCGATCACTCAGCAGGAATTCCAGAAGGTAGTCGTTCGAGAGCCACGATTCCCGTGCATCCATCGCATACATGTCGGCGGCGCATAGCGCATCGCACGGCGCGATGGTTGCCTTCATGAGAGCGGGTCTGATCTTTGAGTACAGCACCTGCCCTGCTCGCACCTGGTATTTGCCACTCGACGCGCCCTGCTCACGCGCCGATTCGAGGCGCAGCAGTCGACCCGTTCGAGACTCGATGTGATTCGGGGCGATGAGAGGTAGGTCGACGAACTGCTCGAGGCTGGGGTCAACCTGGCCTTCATTGACCATGATCACGTGGCCAAGGATCGTCACACGGGACGCGTCCCTCACAGCTTCATCAAGCTGAGTCGACGCTAGAGCTCTCGTGCGCTCGACGGCAAGTTCAGCCGAGCAGCGTAGGTCGGCGATGAAGGCGTCGATCTCGGCCGTCTCGTAATCGAGGTAGTCCGCGATCTGCCGCTGTTGCGCCATCGGCGGATACGGAACGCGCGCGGCCTTGAGCTGCTCCTGATTGAGGATCTTGGCGCCGTAGATGTTCGTACCGGCCGCGTCCGCGAATGCACCCGGCAGCGCCCAACGGGCGTAGGCGAGGTCGATCTTGCTCGACGGCAGAATCGCCGCGATCGCCTCGTTCGTTGCCACAGGCGTCTCGACGAACGCTGTCCGCCCGATTGAGAGTTTGAAGCTGTAAAGAAGCGTCCCGGGCGCCAGCACCCGCCCGCCCGATGCGGCTAGTCCGGCGGGGGTGAGGGTCTTCGCGGGCGCGATAATGTCACCGCTCGTGAGATCCGCGATGGTCAGCCAGGGGATGTCCCCGTCATAATATTCGGTCCGGTCGGTCGGAGGCGTTCCTCCCACAACGATGTCGAGGACGTGACTCGCCTTTCGACTCTCCCAGCGCGAATCTGTCACGCCTTGACCGCTTCGAGCCGCGCCCGGATCCGACCGAGCACCTCGTCGAGATCCCGGTCGATCTCCTCGAGTGGCCTCGGCGGCACGTACTCGTAAAACTGACGCGTGAACGGGATCTCTGCCCCCTCCCGAGTCTTCGACACGTCGATCCATGCGTCGGGCACGAAGGGCTTCACCTCACGCTCGAGGTAGGCGTGGACGTCTTCGTCCCATGGAACGTTCTCGGTGTCGCGGCGCGAGGCATCGGCGACGGGCTTGCCCGCAGCGGTCACGAGTTCGCCCTCGTCGTCCGACTCGCCGAGCTCGGTCACGAGCGCCTTGAACTGAAGCGGAGACAGGGTGAGCGCAGCATCCGTCAGCAGATCCGTGAGCATGCGTGTGAAGGCAGCGCGGTTCGTGAACGCTTCGGCTCGCTCAGCGACCGGGGAGTCCGAGTCCACTTCATCTCGCTTCGCTCGCTCAACGACCCCTGGCAGGAGCACCACGCGCAGGGCCTCGAGCTGCGCCGCACCCAGCTTCGACAGGGCGCGAGAGGCGAGTGCCTTCTCGACCCGCGCAGTCGTCAGCGCGTAGTTCAGGCGCAGCGGGCGCTCGACCGTGATGGTGCGGTAGAAGAAGTCGGTCGTGCGGAAGATCTTCGAGTGCTTCGTCTCGGCGAACTCCGTGAAGAGCTTCGTGATGTCGGTGATGTGATCGCCCGAGAGTTTGCGACGCTTCGAGCCGATCGACTTGCGCATCTTCTCGAACATCCCGGTCGCGTCAATGAGCTGCACGAGGCCGCGCCGGTTCGCCGGCTTGTCCTTGTTGAGCACCCAGACGTACGTCGCGATGCCGGTGTTGTAAAACATGTCGGTGGGCAGGCCCACGATGGCCTCGAGGTAGTCACTCTTGAGGATCCACTTGCGGATGTTCGACTCGCCCGATCCCGCGCCGCCGGTGAACAGCGGGGAGCCGTTGAGCACGATGGCGCCGCGGCCGGCGACGGCGTTCGGGTCACCCGGCTTCGGCTCGCGGAGCTTCGAGATGAGGTGCATCAGGAATAGCAGCGAGCCGTCCGACACGCGCGGCAGCCCGGGCCCGAAGCGGCCCGCGAACCCCCCGACGGCATGCTCTGTCTCGATCTGCTTGCGGTACTGCTTCCAGTCCACGCCGAACGGCGGATTCGACAGTCCGTAGTGGAACGTGCGGCCCGCGAACGCCGGGTCGGTGAGGGTGTTGCCGAGCACTATGTTGTCGATCGGCTGGCCCTTCACCACCATGTCGGCCTTGCAGATCGCGTACGAGGCCGGGTTGATCTCCTGACCCAGCAGGTTCACCTGCGCTTTCGCGTTGTGGTCGTGGATGCGGTCGGCCGCGACCGACAGCATCCCACCCGTTCCCGCCGTGGGGTCGTACACCTCACGCACGATGCCGGGTGTCATGAGGCTCTCATCGCCTTCCACCAGCAACGACACCATGAGCTCGATCACCTCACGCGGGGTGAAGTGCTCACCGGCGGTCTCGTTCGACGCCTCGGCGAACCTGCGGATGAGCTCCTCGAAGATGTGGCCCATCTGCTCGTTGCTGACGGCGTCGGGGTGCAGGTTCGCCTTCGCAAAGTGCTGCAGCACCTGCAGCAGCAGGTCGTGCGCGGCGAGGTCGATTATCGTGTCTTCGACCTTGTACTTCTCGAAAATGTCGCGCACGTTCGGCGAGAACGCCTGAACGTAGTCGCGCAGGTTCTTCTCGAGGTTGTCGGGATCGCCCTGCAGTGACCTGAGGTCATGGCGCGAGCGGTTCCAGAACGAATACGGATGCTGCGCCTTCGCTCGCAGCATGGCCTGGGGCGGCTCGACATCGGGGCCGAAACCCTCGCTCGCGTCGAGCACGGCCTGCTTGGTTGGCGCGAGAACTGCGTCGAGCCGAGCGAGCACGGTGAACGGCAGGATGACGTCACCGTACTGGTGCTGCTTGTAGGTGCCCCTCAGGATGTCGGCGGCGTTCCAGATGAACGTGGCGTGATTGAGCAAGGTCCCCCCACATGGCTCTGAGACAACGAATCTCACTCTAGGACCTCATCAACCGCATCCACGCCGGCCTCAGTCGTCGCCTTCTTCCCGACAATCAGCCCCCAGCGGTCGGGCGCGGCGCAGTGCTCGGCGTCGAACGGCTGCTAAGGGACGCGCGCCAGCGCGGAGTCTGCAAGGAGTGAGCGGCGAGAACGGAGGCGCGACCGATCGCTACACTCTCGGCGTCGGAGGGAGGGGTCCCTTCACCGCAGCGCCAGTTGACGACGTCTTCAGCCATTCATCCACGTCTGTCATCGGCAGCGTTGACGGCATCCGATCAGTGTCCGACACTGGCCCGATACTGACCCAACGAACCCGGTGCAGGAGGTCGAGATGGGCACCATCACCCCCGTACGAAACGGTGAAAGGCCGCCGCTACCGGGTGCGCTACCGCAAGCCTGATCGCACCGAGGCGCAGAAGCGCGGCTTCACGACGTTGCGCGAGGCGAAGCTGTACCTCTCGATGGTCACGGTGTCGAAGTCGAAGGGCGAGTACATCGATCCCGTGGCGTCGCGGGTGCCGGTCCGGATGTTCGCCGACAGCTGGCTGCGGTCGAAGCAGCCGCCGATGTCGAAGCCTTCGTACTACATCACGCTTGAGCGGGCGTGGAAGAACCACGTCGCTCCCGTGTGGGCAGACAGGGAGATCTGGTCGATCCGGCGGTCCGAAGTACAGGACTGGGTGTCGGACCTTGCGACGGAGAAGTCGCGCACGGTCGTGCTTCGCGCGCTGGGAGTCCTCGCCGGCATCCTCGATGTCGCCATCGATGATCGTCGCCTTGCGAGCAATCCGGCGCGCCACATCCGCAATCTCCCTCGGAGCGGGCCAGGCAAGCGTCGCGTCTATCTCTCGCACGAGCAGGTGGCGACGTTGGCGGCATGCTCAGCGCATCCGACAATGGTCCTGACCTTGGCCTACACCGGCCTGCGCTGGGGCGAGGCGACCGCGCTGCGGGTGCGCAGCGTCAACCGGTTGCGTCGGCGCTTCGTCATCGAGGAGAACGCGGTGATGATCGCGTACGAGATCCACGTCGGCACGCCCAAGACGCACGAGAAGCGCTCGGTGCCCTACCCGGAGCGGCTCGCTCCGATGATCGAGCAGGCGTGCGCTGGCAAGGGTCCGGAAGGGCTGCTGTTCGGCGATGGCGTCAACCACATGCGCAACTCAGGCGCACAGGGATGGTTCGCGAACGCGGTCCGCCGCGCGCAGGCGGTGGACCCATCGATCCCGCGGCTAACGCCTCACGACCTCCGCCACACCGCCGCATCGCTCGCGATCAGCTCCGGCGCGAACGTGAAGGCCGTCCAGCGGATGCTGGGGCACGCGTCGGCGGCCATGACGCTCGACACCTACGCCGACCTCTTCGACGACGATCTGGATGCCGTCGCATCGCGCCTCAACGACGCCATGCCGCTCGTGGCGCTGCCGGCGGGCCCGCAGACCCGCTACGCCCGACCGACGTGACGCTGGAGAGCAGACTGCTCAACATTTCGGCGAGGCTCAGGACGCCAGAAATGCTCGTTTTCGTCGCTCTGAGGCGTCGAACGACGCTCCGCGAAGGGCATCGAATCTGCGTCGTGTTCGGCTCATAGCTTCCTCAAAAGCGGCCAAAAAGCGGCCAAAAACGCATTCTGAGTGGTCTGACCTCAGAAGAAATCCCTGGTCAGAGGCAAAAAGAGACGGTGCCCCTGGAGGGACTCGAACCCCCGACCCGCTCCTTAGGACGGAGTGGCTCTTCCACTGAGCTACAGAGGCTGGCCCTTCGAGTCTAAGCGCCCCCGACCTTCCGAATCCCCTGGGAGTCCCCACTCTCGTTTGCATCCGGCTCCGATTCTCGGAATCGTGGCCGGTTCCCGCAGCAATCCACGGAAGGAGAGCTTCATGCTCACGCTCACCGAGAACGCCGCCACCGCGGTGAAGAACATCACCGCTCAGATCCCCGCCGACACCGGCGGCATCCGTATCGCCGACACCGGCTCCCCCGAGACCGGCTTCGCGCTCTCGCTCGCGGAGGCGCCGCAGGCCGAGGACGCGGTCGTCGAAGCCGACGGAGCACGCGTGTTCGTCGACCCGGCAGCAGCGCTCGCGCTGGATGACCGCGTGCTCGACGCTCAGGTCGACGGAGAGGGCGCGATCAGCTTCGCCCTCGGCATCCGCGCCTGACACCAGCAGACTTCGAAAGCCCCGGCAGCCGTATCCTCAGTGCGGCGGCCGGGGCTTTCGTCTGCCAGGCAGCGGCGCAACGGCAACGCGTAGACCGCAGAATGATTCCGACGCATCGCCGATGCCGTGCCCGCGAGTCTGGGCAGCAGAGTGGCCCTCACCAGCAGCTTCGACTGATCGCCCCCCTGCAGGCATGAACGCGCCGAGCCTACTTACGGGTCGGACAGCTGGCCGCGCGTGCGACGCAGCACCGCCTCGGAGAAGCGTCGGACGTGGCTGCCACCGGCCAACCACTTACCCTGACCCAACGTTCGGCGGGCCGTCCTCGTCCGTGACACCGGTAGGTGTGATCCTCACAGTCGCGGCTTCCTCCTGATCGATCACTCAGTGCCTGTGCAGTGTCCACTCGAAGGGAACGAGATGAAACACTTCGGGCGTCATCCCTCTCGCCCTCTGAACCGCGGATAGGGTCGGATCGCAAGCGATCAGACGAGCCGGAACGGGTACGCCGTGCGAGTAGCGATGACGGGAACAGCCGGATTTATCGGGCGACAGGTAGCGGCGGCGCTGGTGTCGCGTGACATTGACGTCTCGGGTCTGCTGCATACTCGCCCGGCCGCGGACGGCGCCGTGCGTCATGTGCACGGAGACCTCGCGGACGGCTCCGGCATCGCGGAGCTGCTCAGCGATGCGGATGCCGTCATCCACTGCGCGAGCTACGTCGGCCCGGACGAGACTCTGCAGCAGCGGGTCAACATCACCGGCACGAAGCACCTGCTCGCTGCCGCGGAGCGCGCCGGCGTCACGCGGATCGTCTCTCTGAGCACCGCCGGTGTCTACGGAGGGCTCGGCGCCGGCGGCACCGAGGAGACGCTCGTTCCCGCCCCGGCATCCGCGCTGAGCCGAAGCCGCCTGACGGCTGATCAGCTGGTTCTCGAGGCCGGCGGCATCGTCGTGCGCCCGAACGCCGTGGTCGGTGCCGGAGACCGCTGGTATCTGTCACAGCTCCTGGGGTTCATGCTGAAGCATGACGCGTGGATCGACGGTGGAGTGCCTCGTGTCTCCGCTATCGATGCACCACTACTCGGCGAGGTACTGGCCGCGCTGGCGCTCTCGCCGCCCGAGCACAACCTTTACCTTGCGGCGACTCCGCACCCGGTGACGATACGCGAGCTGGTCACGCCTGTGATCGCAGCGCTCGGACGACAAGGTCCCGCGCGCTCGATCGACGCCGATCAACTGCGAACCCTGGCTTCGAACCTGGGCATCTCGGCGTCACAGCTGCAGATGGTCGCCCAAGACAACGTCTTCGACACGAGCCGCCTGTGGAACGAGCTGCCCGGCCTCGCTCGCGACGTGAAGCTATCGGATGCGGACATCGACTGGTACGTGCGGGCAGTCCGCCCGTGAGAGCTAGCGCTATCGGGTCTCTACCCTTGCGACTTGGCGGCCGTACTGCTCGAACACCGTCACGCACCGCGCCCCATCGTCCTCGCCGGTGATCTCAACCGGATCGTCGAGCTCCGCGAAGCGCGTGCACTCGACGGCGACGGCCCGCGCCTGTTGACCTCGCAGCATTGCGTGCGCGTCGAGCGCCGCTTGCGCGAACAGCATGCCCGGCACATGGTCGACCGGGTGGTCGAAGAAGAACGGGTCGGGATGCGTCCATCCGAGCACGGCGCGCACACGACCCTCGACGATGATCGCCCTCGATAACGGCGATGCTCCCCCAGGTCGCACCCCGTCGCTCGTGGCGCTCGCGTGCCGGCGGAGCGCCTCATAGGCGCGTCTCGGAAGGGTACGGATGGATCCGCCGCCGGTGGCGATGAGCTTGCCATGGCGCAGCATCTCGACACGCGCGACGATGCCCGTCATCACCTCACCGCGCAGTCGAGCGTCGACAATCCGGCACCGCGCTTCCAGTTCGACGTGGTCGCTCGCGCCCCACAACGGTCGACCCACGACCCAAGCGACAGACGCCTCCTGCAGGACCACCGCCCAGTCGACCGGTACGGCCCCGTCGACCTGACACAACGCCAGTCCCACCTGGCGGATGGCCTCGACGCTCAGGATTGTCGGGACATGGATGCCTGTGACGGCCGAGTGACCACGCGGGATGACGAGGCGAAAACGGTGCTCGTCTCCGGCATCCAGACGGTGTGTGAGGAACACCTCGGAGAGAACGCGCTTGTGCAAGAGCGCCGGGTCGACGGGGCTCCATCCCGGCTCAGACAGTGCGTCGTTCGGCGGGCTACCGGCCGGCGAGCTGGTCATCTGCGCTCCTTGAAATACCGGAAGAGGTGACGCTCATGCGTTGCGAACGCGGCGATGGAGGCGCCCCCGAGTGCGCTGCCGAATCCAACAGGAAGAGCTGCGACGACGATCGGCAGCACGGACGTGGTGTTCGGGTGGGACGCGGACGACGCGGGGCTCTCGGAGCCGATCACGAAGGCGAGCAGGAGGACCGCAGCGAGGGCACTCCCCAAGAGCGCCCAAACGGTGGTCTCGACGAGGATGGTCGCGAGCTGCTCGGAACGCCGTTGACCGGCGTGCAGAGCGGCGGCATGCTCCAGGCGCCGGGCACGGATGCTCGCCCAGCCGAGGCTCAGCCCGGCCACGGCGATCAGGGCATAGGCGAACCTGGTGATGCGGGAGTCGAAGGCGAGCGCGCCGTCGAAAGTCGTGCCGTGAGTGTTGTTCAGCTGTCCGATCTGCAGGGCATCCGTCGACCCGGGTTCGAAGGCGCTCGACCGCAAGAGCAGATCGGTGCTCTCCCCCAGCGGCCACGCGGTCGCCCAGCATTCATCGAAGGCCTGGTCCGCAGTGACCGGGATGAGCATCGCGAAGCCGAGGCGGTTGTCGCGACCGTCCTTGGGGTACGGGTAGGTGCCGGCGATGGTCACCACTCCGTCGCTTGTCTGCAGCCGACCGCCGGGAGCGACGGCGAGGGTCTCGGCGAGCGCGTCCGAGATCCAGGCTCCCACCAGCTCAGGCGCGCCGTCCAAGAGAGCGACGAGCCCCGGGGACACACGGAACGCGGGAATCGACGTGGTGGGAAGCGCCGCCAGATCGATCGGGGTTGTCTCGGCGAGCGCCCCGGCAGCAACGATCGGGGTCGAGCCGTTCGCCAGCGCGTCGCAGGCGGTACCCCGGATCGCGCTCTCGCTCTGGAGGATCCGCGTCGCGGCTCCTGACTGCCGAAATGTCTGAGCCTGAGACTCGAGCGCGTGTATCGTGACGGCGTCCGCGACCGCGAGGCTGCCCGCCATGCTCGCCAGCAGCAGCGCGAACGTGACCGCACGCGTGGTACCGCCGCCGATGTTCCGAGCGGCCTCACTCAGGATTGCGCTGAGGCGCACGCTGTCCCCCGTCCTCGAACAGCGGCGCGTAGTCAGCGAGATCGACGACGTACCCGCACGCCTCACGAGTGCCCTGGTCGTGCGTGGCGATCAGCACGATCGATCCTCCATCGGCGATGTTGCGGAGCGTCGCGTTCACCGAGCGCGCAGTCGACTGGTCCAGCTGCGCCGTCGGCTCGTCGACGAGCAGCAGATCGGGTGCGATCGCGACAGCCCGCGCGAGCATGAGGCGCTGGGCTTCACCGCCCGATAGGGCGTGGAACGGCCGCTCGGCGGCCTCCTGCAGACCGAAGGTCGCGAGTGTCTCGCGCGCCCGGGCATCAGCGGCCGCCCGAGTAAGACCCTTCGTCAGGAAGGGGAAGGCGACATGGTCGATCGCTGTTCGGTGCGCGACTCCGTGAGGGTTCTGGAAGACCCAGGCGATCGTGTCGATGCTCTGCTTCGTGACGGTGCCCGCGACCGGCTCCTCCCAACCGGCGAGGATCGAAAGCAACGTCGATTTGCCGCTGCCGGACGGCCCGCAGATGGCGACGATATCGCCGCTGCCGAAGCCGAAGGAGAGGGCTTCGAAAAGCCGAGTGCCCCCGGGGAACCCATGCGCGAGACCGTGGACGTCGATGCGAGCGTCTGCCGTGGTGATCGCAGCGGCCTGGTCACGGACGGCAGCTGTCGTGCGTGATCGCCTCACCGATGTTCACCTCATCCGGTACGGCATCCGGCGCCGTGTCGTCGACGACCTCGAGAGCCACCAGCGACGCTCCGAGGCTGGATCCGAGCACGGTGACCGGGTAGACGGTGTCACCGGATTGAATGCATCCGTGCCCGTCGGCGATCCCGAAGACCGCTGAAGCCGGTACCTGCAGCGCTTCGACGGCTTCGGAGAGCTCCAGCGTGGCCGGGGCCGTCGTGGCTGGATCTTGCGCCATCAACGCGTTGGCTTGTTCGGTCTGGGCGAGTTCCGCGAGGAACTCTGGCGTCGTGATGGCGCCTCCACCGTCGAACGCGGCTCTCAGTCCGAACACCGTGACGGTCCGATCACCCGCGACGAGGTCGGCGGGTGGCGAGTCGATGACGAGTTGCTGCAATGATCCTTTCGCAACCGCGAACGAGCTCCCCACCGAGAGCGGAGCGCCGAGTGCGACGCTGCAGTCGGTCACTGCGAGGTGCTCCTGCGGCAGCCACGCGATCTCGCTCAGCGCAAGCGAACGCCCCTCACTCATGCCGACCTGGCTGCGTAGAGCTTCCACCGCGACAGCGGTGTCCCAGCCGAAGTAGCCGTCCGCCTCGAGCGCGCCGAAGCCCAGTCGGGTGAGCTCTGCCTGGAGAGCCGCGACATCCGAACCCTCGGCTCTGACTGCGAGATCACGAAACGGAGGAACGTCGAGATGCAACGCGAGCACGGGGGTGTCGTCGATGCGGCCGACGATCGTGCCGGAAGCGATGCTCGAACCGGGGCCACACGCGCTGTTGGTGAGTACGCCGCTGCGATTCGTCGTCACCGCAGTGTCCGGCCCGGGGACCAGCCTGACCTGGATCTTTCGGGTGTCCGTGAACTCCTGCGGGGTCGCGGGGGCAGTGGTCACGGGCGCCGACGCTTCCAGCGAAGCGGGAGGAGGAGCGGGACGGAGAAAGTACCCCGCGCCTGCTCCGGCAGCGACGAGCACGACGCCGCAGAGCCCGGCGAGCAGAGCGCGCTGCCGGGTCATTCCTCACCGACCGAGATCGAGTAGCCGGCGTTGCTGAAGCATGTCTGCGCCTGTGGGCTCATCGGGTTGTAAGCAGCGCTGGCGAATGCGTCGTCGAGATCGTCACGGAACGTCTGCGAGGTGTAGCTCGCGTCGACGACGCCGGCTTCGATGAGACACTGCACGGCGACCTGTGCTTGATCGCTCAGAAGATCGGGGTTGCCCTGCTGCGTGATGAACAGCGCCTCGATGGGAGCGAGCTCCGCCGAGCATTCGGTGCCCACTTCCATGTACTTCTCGACGGCTTCCTGCCCGTCGAGCGGAGGGGGCGTGATCTGGTAGCTACCGTTGGCGAGCTGCGAGTAGTTCTCCTCGTAGCCCGCGTCATTCATGCACGTGCGGTACAGCCGGTGCGCCTCGTCGTAGTCCTCCTGCGCTATCGTGCCGGAATCGATCGCACGGGTGAGCACCTCGGCGACGAACGGGTTCTCGGCATTCTCGGGCACGTCGAGCGCGCGTTGGAACAAGTCGGTCAGGCTGCCGGCGAGCTTCTCGCTCTCCGCGGTATCCGTGTCGCCCTCATAGGTCCCCTCGGTGGTCGTCGTGCATCCCGAAAGAACGAGAATCCCTACCGCGGCCACCGCCACGAGGCTTGCTAAGTTCTTCTTCCAGCTCATGTCGATTCCTCTCCTCGCGGGCTGTCCGCTCGTCGGCGGTGTGACCAGTTCTAGAGAGGCAGCCGTCAGGGCTCCGTTAGCCGAATGCTGACGCTGAGCTAACGCGCCGATGGCAAAGTCAGATCAGGGCGGGGCACGAGAAGGGCGGTGGGCGATGCGCGTCATGGTGGTGGAGGACGACAGAATCCTCTCGGAGACCCTGCATGGCGGTCTGACGGCCGAGGGCTTCACCGTGGACATCGCGCTCGACGGCGACTCGGCTCTGAATCGTCTCGGTGAGATCGACTTCGACGTGCTCGTCCTCGACCGTGACCTTCCGGGCATCTCGGGCGACCAGGTGTGCCGGAGCCTGCGCGAATTCAATGACGACACCCGCATCCTGATGCTCACCGCCGCATCCTCCGTCATGGATCGCGTCGAAGGCCTCGACCTCGGCGCAGACGACTACCTCACCAAACCCTTCGCATTCGTCGAACTCGTCGCGCGCGTGCGTGCGCTCAGCCGCCGCGCGCGCGCGGTGAACGCACCGGTGATCGAGCACGGACCGCTGCGCGTCGACACCGTCCGCCGGCGGGTGTTCCTCGGCCATGAGCCGGTGAAGCTCTCGCCCAAGGAGTTCGAGGTACTCGAGGCGCTGCTCCGCGCCGACGGCAAGCCCTTGCGTTCGGAGCAATTGCTCGACATCGCCTGGGCCACCCCCGACGATCTGAGTGGCGGGGTGGTTCGTGTCCTGATGCACTCGTTGCGGAAGAAGATCGGCGCGGACCTGATCCAATACGACAAGGGTCACGGCTATCGGATTGGAGCAGTCTGATCATGACCGTACGCGCACGTTCCCTGCGCAGGACCCCGCTCGCACTGAAGCTGACATTGATCTCCACGGCCGCGTTCACTCTGGCGGCAGCGGTGCTACTGGCGGTCGAGTACGCCATGCTGCAGTACGTCGTCGAGGTGTCCATCGACGCAACGACCGGCAGCTCGTCGCAAGGCCAGGCGCCGAACGACCTCGATGGATCCACCGCGGTATTCCGGGTCGCGCATGATCTCGCGAGCACGGTGATGCTGATATCTGCGATCACCGCCACGGTGATGGTCGCTCTGGCGGGCGCGGCAGTATGGCTCGTTGCCCGTCGATCGTTGGGGCGAGTGGCCGACCTCACAGAGCTGACGCGGCGCATCACCGGCGAGAATCTGGATGAGCGACTCCGGCTGACGGGCCCGCGCGATGAAATCAGCGAACTCGGGGACACCATCGACGACATGTTGCAGCGTCTTCACGCCGCATTCGAACAGCAGGATCGATTCGTCGCCAATGCCTCGCACGAGCTCCGAACCCCGCTCGCAGGCATCCGTGCGTCTCTCGAGCAGTCCCTCATGCACGATGCTGTTCCTCCGCGCCCCGAAGTCGCCATGCGCCGAGCGCTGGAAGCCACGGAACGCTCAGAGCGGCTGCTCACCGCTCTCCTCCAGCTGGCCCGTTCGCGCAGGCTTCCGACCAACCAGCTGCAGACGATCGATCTCGCCGAGACGGTCGAAGCGGCGATCGACCTCGTGCAGTCGGAAGCGTCCGCCGCGGGGCATTCGTTCGACGTCCAGCTAGAAGGCGTGCAGATCGAGGGCGACACGGTGCTCGTGATGCAGGCCGCGCATAACCTCGTACTGAACGCCGTCCGTCATGGCGCGACGTCCTCCCCCATCACGGTACGGGTCTCCTGCTCCGGCCAGGATGGTGCGCTGACGATCTCCAACGGCGGGGAGACCTTGAACGGGGAGACGGTTGCAAAACTCGTCGAGCCCTTCAACCGTGGAGCCGCGACCCGGCAGACGCAGCGGCACGCCGCCGGTACGGGCCTCGGCCTGGCGATCGTGCAGAGCATCGCGGTTCAGCACGATGGCCACCTGGATCTGGCGCCCCGGCCCGGTGGCGGACTGACCGCACGATTGCGGCTTCCCCGAGCCGAGCCGGTCGCAGTGTCGACATGACGTTGCCCCGTTCACACATCACCACGTGAACGGGGCAGCGTCGCCGCGACGAGTTCAGCGGAACTGGTACCAGGCCGTTCCGCCGGAGAGACCGCACGACGCCCAGGCATTGCTACTCGCCGAGCCCCACTGCGAGAGCGACGATGCGCACCCGTGCTGGGCGTAGGAGCGGCCCTCGGTGCCGCCATCCGCAGTGGAACATCAACCTCGAGATGATGCCGCCGGACTGATCGCCGTGCCGCAGCGGAACGTGTTCTTCCGCCAGAGCGGCACCGACCTCTGCGTCGTCGATGTGACCTGGGCCACTCTGCTGGGCTGACGCGCCACCCCGCCGCGCTACGGCACGTGACCGCCCGCACCGCCATCGATAGGCTCGAGACGATGGAAGACCTGATCGCTCGCGTCATCCTGTTCCTCGTCATGGCGGGTGCAGGTGTCGCCCTCATCTGGGTCGCGAACGCCGGCGCCTCGGGCCGCCTCAAGCGCAACCAGGTCGCCGGGATCCGCACCCCCAGCACGCTGGCGAGCGACGAGGCCTGGCTGGCGGCGCACGTGCGGGCGAAGCGCCCCACCCTCATCACCGGCGGCCTCTCCATCGCGGTCGCTCTGAGCACGTTGCTCCCGGTTCCGACCGAGGCTCTGACCATCGGTGTTCTCGTCGGCAGCATCCTCATGCTGTTCGTGATGCTCTGGGGTGCACGCGTGGGCGGCAAAGCGGCGGCCAAGGCCAGCCGAACGACGCCCGGCTGAGCAGCCGGCGGGACAGAAGACCATATCGACACGGATGCTGCCGTGTCATCCTCCGGCACGCTCGCCACGCGATCGCCGCTGTTACGGCAGGATGAGGGCCGCGCCGATCGGCGCGCGAGCTCAACTCTGGAGGACCCCGTGACCTACGCCGCCGCTCCGCACCCCGCCGCCCCCGGGGCCTCGTCGCTCTCCCAGCCGCTCTACGGCGCCTCGTTCGGCCAGGCGTTCGCGCGCTTCTGGCAGAAGTACGCCACGTTCTCGGGCCGCGCCAGCCGCAGCGAGTTCTGGTGGTGGTACCTCGCGCACGCGCTGGTGGTCATCCTCATCTTCGCCTTCATGGTGATCGGTGCCATCGCCGGCATGACGACCGACCCCATCACCGGACGCACCGAGCCCGGCCCCCTCATCGGGGTCGGCGCGGGCCTTCTCGTTCTGTGGCAGCTCGCCACGCTCGTGCCGACGATCGCGATCTCGTGGCGGCGCCTGCACGATGCGAACCTGGCCGGACCGTTCTGGTTCATCGGCTTCGGGTTCGGCGTCGGCGCCGTCGCGCTGATCATCCTGCTCGCCCTGCCCTCCAACCCCGCCGGAGCGCGCTTCGACAGGTGACCGCGCCACCCGGGCCCGGCTCGGCGGCGCGCTAGTGGCGGTTGCGGAGGATCTCGTCCCCCGCGTTGACATAGCCGTCGAACAGGTCGATAACGTCCTCGAGTCTTCGCTCGGCGACAGATCCTGGTGCGACGAGACCGCGCCCACTCGCGAGGGCGTTCACGAGCGTGCGAGCACGACGCTGCGAAGCTTCGAGCAAAGACTCCAAGCCCTTCGTCGCCTCTACGAGCACCCGGCGACTTCCTGCCTGAGGCACGGTTCGGGCGAGTCCCCAGGCCGCCAGCTCCCGCGTCGAGGTGCTCACCTGTCCTTTGCTCAGGCTGACAGCGGCTCCCAGATGGTCCAAGGAGACGGGGGCCTCTTCGAGGAGGAGTGCGCCGTACACGCGCCCTGTCGCCCTCGAGAGGTTCCACGATCCGAGAAGGTCGCCCACGGCATTGATGAAGTCGTCGTCTTCACTCATCGGTCATCCTCCAGAGCGCCCAAGAAGCGGAGCAGCGCCGCGGTGACCGCTGCGGGGGAATCCTGGCTGGGCACATGACCAGCCCGAGGGATGACGATCTCTCGGATCCCCTCTCGCCGGGCCCAGGCCGGCATCGCTTTGGCGATGTTGCCGGTTCGGTCACGATCTCCGACGAGAAGGAGGAGCGGAACCGGAGTGCGGTAGTTCGGGTCGGGGTTGACCAGCGAGACGGTCGCCTGCCAGATCGCGAGAAACTCGCTCTTGGGCACATGGGCGAACGCCCGCGCGAGATCAGAACGAGCAGAGGGTGTGACGGCGGATGCCTTGGCCATCATGTCGGGAAGGAAGCGCTCCGGTATCAGCGCGAGCATCGGCGCGGCCGCACGAAGCAGCAGCCGCTCCATCGAGCTGAGCGGCCCGGCATTCCAGGTTGCATCCACGACCGCCACGCCCGAGTAGCCGTCCGGGTCTCGCCGCACCAGTTCTTGCGCGATGTTCCCGCCCAGGGAGTGACCGACGAGTACCGGTCGGGACAGGCCCAGTTCGACGATCAGCGCCGCCGCGTCGGCCACGAGTTGCTCGGCGGTGATCGCCGACACGTTCGGCCTGGACAGCCCATGCGCTCTCATGTCCCACTGGATGCAGCACCACCCTGCCTTGGAGAGCGCTTCTGCTTGCTCCTCGAACATGACGTGATCGGCCCCGGCACCGTGCAGGAAGAGGACCGGACGCCCCGTGCCTCCGGAGTCGTCGAACGCCACCGTGCACCCGTCGAGGTTCAGTCGTCGATTCAAGTTCGCCATTTACTGAACATAGCAAACGTCGGGTGGCAGCGGTTCACTGAGCCCGAGCGGGCCGCCCTGGCACCGTAGGAACCCATGTCCACCCCATCGCGGCCGACCGTGGCCACGAGGTGGTCCCGCTCTCGCGCCGCGACGGCCACGACCTCGAACGCGGTACCGACCTCGCCGCGGCGCTCGACGGCGTCGACACGATCGTCGATGTGACCGGCGTCCAGACACTCTCGCGGCGGCGGGCGACGACGTTCTTCGACGCTGCGTCTCGCCACCTGCACCAGGCCGGCGCCGCCGCGGGCGTCGGGCACATCGTGGCGCTGTCGATCGTGGGGATCGACGGGGTGGACGCCGGGTACTACGGCGGCAAGCTCGCCCATGAACGCGCCGTCGAGCGCGGGCCGCTGCCTTTCTCGCTGCTGCGGGCCACCCAGTTCCACGAGTTCACCGAGCAGACGATCGCGCGTGGCTCCCTGGGCGCGGTGACGGTCGTGCCGACCGCGCGCATCCGTCCCGTCGCCGCGCGCGAGGTCGCCGAGCGGCTCGTGACTCTCGCCACGGGCGCGCCGGTCGGCCGCGCGCGCGACCTCTCGGGCCCGCGCGATCATCGACTCATCGATCTGGTGCGGGCGGTTCTCGACGCCCGCGGCATGCGCAGACCCGCCATCGAGGTGCGGCTGCCCGGAGCTTTCGGCCGCGCGATGGCCTCGGGGCGACTGCGCGGCACCGCCGACGCCGATCGCGCCGCCATCACCTTCACTGCTTGGCTCGACAGTGCGGATGCCGCGCGCGACGCCAGCGCGCCGGAACGCTAGACCGGCCGAGGCGCGGCCGAACAACGCCCGCCCGGAACGATGCCGGCCGCCCCGGGCGTCGCCCGCTCGATTTGTGCGGCCGAACCTGGTTCGCCGTCTGCGGACGCCCTGCGGCCGCTCGCCGGCTGGGCGGCGACGTCCCCCGGTATCAGCGGTGTACTGACAGAGCATCCCTTGCCTGCCGTGAGCGCCGTACCGTGAACGGCATGGACAACAAGGCCGAGGTGCGCGAGTTCCTCATGACCCGGCGAGCGCGACTTTCTCCGGCAGACGTCGGCCTTCCGGCCGGCGTGAACCGGCGGGTCGCCGGCCTTCGACGCGCGGAGGTCGCGACGCTCGCCGACGTCAGCGTCGAGTACTACGCCAAGCTCGAGCGCGGCGACATCGCGGGTGCGTCGGCGGGCGTGCTCGAAGCGCTCTCGCGCGCCCTGCTCCTCGACGAGACCGAGCGGATGCACCTGCTCGATCTCGCGCGCGCGGCCGACGGCATCCCGACCTCCGGCCGCGCGCGCCGGCGTGCGACGGCGCAGCAGCCCGCACGACCGAGTCTGCAGCGCGCCCTCGACGCCATCACCGGCGGCCCCGCGTTCGTGCGTGACCGGCACCAGAACCTCGTCGCGACGAACGCGCTCGGAGCGGCGTTCTACTCCCCCGTCATCGGCACGAGCGGACGGGTGCCCAACCTCGCCCGGTTCCAGTTCCTCGACCCGGCCTCGCGCGACTTCTACCCCGACTGGGAGCTGTTCGCCCACATGTGCGTCGGCATCATGCGGGTCGAAGCGGGACGCGACCCGCATGACCGGGCGATGCAGGATCTGGTCGGCGAGCTCACCACGCGCAGCGAGACCTTCGCCCGGCTCTGGTCGGCGCACGACGTGCGCACCCACGGCACCGGCACCAAGCGCTTCCACCACCCCATCGTCGGCGAGCTCACCTTGGTCTACGAAGAACTCGCCATCACAGCCGAGGACGGTCTGGTCCTGCTCATCTACACGGCCGAGCCTGGGTCAGCCTCGGCCGAGCGGCTGCAGATGCTGGCGAACTGGTCGGCGACGGTTGCCGCGACGCGGGCGGACGCATGACGTTCCACGACCTCCTCGCCGCCCTCGACGCGGGACAGACGATCACCGGCGGCTCGCCGTTGCACGCGGCCATGCACGACACGAGCCAGGAGGCGCTCCGCATCGCGGGTGAGCTGAACGCGGGCTACCACGAGCCCGCTCGCGTGCGCGACCTGCTCGCTCAGCTCACGGGACGACCGATCGCCGAGACCGTGACGCTGTTCCCGCCCTTCACCGCCGACTTCGGCAGGAACATCCGGCTCGGCGAACGCGTCTTCATCAACTCCGGGTGCCGTTTCCAAGACCAGGGCGGCATCACGATCGGCGATGACTGCCTCATCGGGCACAACGCCGTCATCGCGACGCTGCAGCACGACATCCACCCCGATCGACGCGGCGACCTCATCCCTGCGCCCGTCACCCTCGGACGCAACGTCTGGCTCGGGGCGAACGTCACCGTGCTTCCCGGTGTGACGATCGGCGACGACGCCGTCATCGGCGCCGGGTCGATCGTCACGAAGGACGTGCCCGCGGCATCCGTCGCCGTCGGCTCGCCCGCGCGCGTCGTCCGCGGCGTCCTCGCCTGACCGGTCACAGCGCGCGGCGCGAGGACCGGGGTGCACAAGAGGTGTTGCGCAACACTTCTTGTGGATCTACGGTGAGGAGATGACCTCCGACGAGCGATCCACCTCCCGGCTCGAGACCGCGGCGGCGATGCGCGTGCTCGCGCATCCGACGCGGCTGCGGCTGCTCGGCATCCTGCGCGAGAACGGCCCGCAGACCGCCGCCCAGCTCGGCGACGTCGTCGACGAGGCGCCGGGCACGATCAGCTACCACCTGGGCAAGCTCGCGTCGATCGACCTCATCGAGCCCGCCGAGCCGCGCAGCTCGGACCAGCGCGAGAGGTGGTGGCAGGCGGCATCCGCGCTGACGACCTGGGAGCCGGTGGAGCATCTCGCCGATCCGGCGCACCGGGCAGCCTCGTCGGCTCTCGAGAAGTCGATCGCTCAGATCTACGCAGCGCGCTACAGCGAGTACATCGATGCGATGCCTGTCCTTCCGGCCGAGTGGGTGGCGGCGGGAACGACCGGCGACCGGACGCTGCGACTGACGGCGAACGAGCTCGCCGCGATGCGATCCGACCTCGAGTCCCTCGTGCAGCGCTGGGAGGAGACCAGCGCGCGGCACGGCGAGGACGACGACACCGCGCCGGTCGCCCTCGTCTACCAGGCCTACCGCCGACCGTGACGGCGACCGCCCCCTCGGCCCGAGCCGCGAATCCGACTCCACGGCGGGTGGCGTCCCGGGCGCTGTACTCCCTGCTGTCGGCGCACGCCATCTCGCAGACCGGCAATGTCGTCACGGCCTTCGCCATCCCGTTTTATGTTCTGAGCACCGGCGGTTCCGGTATCGAGGTCGGTCTGGCCGCGTTCGCCGCGACCGCTCCCGCGATCGTGGGCGCGGTGTTCGGCGGGGTGGTCATCGACCGCATCGGCGGGCGCCGAACCGCCATCGTCGCCGATGTCATCAGCGGAGCGACCGTGCTCGCGATCCCGGCGCTCGCCCTGACGGTGGGACTCCCCTTCTGGGCGCTGCTGCTGCTGGTCTTCGCGAGCGGCGTGCTCGACACCCCGGGCCAGATCGCGCGCCGCGTGATGCTGCCCGAGCTCACCGAGGCGGCACACATCAGGATCGAGCGGAGCGTCGGCCTGCTCGACGGGTCGGAGCGCCTCTCCAAGCTCATCGGAGCCTCCGTCGCCGGCGCGCTCGTCGCCCTCCTCGGCCCCATGGCGGCGCTCCTCGCGAACGCGGCGGCGTTCTTCGTGTCGGCGACCGTCACCCGCTGGATGGTGCCCGCCACCACCGTCCGGATCGCCGGCGACGGCCCTGAGGCAGCAGCCCCGCGTTCCTCGTACTGGCGCGAGCTGCGCGATGGGCTGCGCTTCGTCGTGCGCGATCCCCTCATGCGCCTGATCATCGGCCTCGTGCTGGTGACGAACCTGCTGGATGCGGCCCGCAGCGGCGCGTTGCTGCCGCTGTATGCGGACACCGAACTGGGCGGCGCCGCCGATCTCGCCGTGATCGTCGCCGTCATGGCCGGATGCGCCCTGGCCGGGAACATCGCGTTCGGCTTCATCGCCCACCGGATGCCGCGGCGCCTGACCTTCGCGCTGTGCTTCATCGTCGCCGGTGGGCCCTCGACCGCCGTCTTCGCCCTCGGGGCGCCGTTCCCGGCACTCGTCACCGCGGTGGGCATCTCCGGGCTCGCGGCCGGCGCGCTGAACCCCATCCTCGGAGCGGTCCAGCTCGAGCGCATCCCGGCCTCGATGCGCGGGCGGGTGTTCGGCCTGCTCAACGCCGGAACGTGGGCGGGAGTCCCGCTCGGGGCCCTCCTCGGCGGCATCGCCGCGGACGGCCTGGGCCTGTTCGTGTCGTTCGGCATCGTCGCGGTCGTCTACACCGTCGCCACCGCCCTGCCGCTGACGGGCGGTACCTGGCGGCTGATGGAACGGCCACGCGAGGACCGGACCGCACCCTAGGTCCGATCGCCGCATCTCGCACGCCGTTCCCAACCCGGATGCGCTCGTGTTGACTGCGAGGATGAGCAATTGGGTCGAGACCGTCATGTGGTGGCACGTGTACCCCCTCGGATTCACTGGAGCCCCGATCCGGCCGGACGGTTCCGACGGCGACGAGAGGGATTCCGCGGTCGTCCACCGGCTCGCGCGCATCGAGGCGTGGCTCGACCACGTCGTCGAGCTCGGCCTGAACGGGCTTCTGCTCGGCCCGGTGTTCGCCTCGAGCACGCACGGCTACGACACGACCGATCACTTCCGCATCGACCCGCGCCTCGGTGACGACGACGACATCGATCGTCTCATCGCGGCCGCCCACGAGCGCGGCATCCGGGTGCTGTTCGACGGGGTCTTCAACCACGTCGGACGCCACCATCCCGCGTTCCGCGCCCTCGAGGAGCAGGGGCCGGATGCCGACACCGCCGGCCTGTTCCGCGTCCGGTGGGACGGCTGGCAGCCCGGCGATCCGGTCGACGCCGACGTCTTCGAGGGGCACGACGCTCTCGTCGCCCTGAACCACGACTCCCCCGCCGTGGCCGACCTGGTCGTCGATGTCATGACGCGCTGGCTGGGCCGCGGCATCGACGGATGGCGGTTGGATGCTGCCTACGCCGTACCGCCTGCCTTCTGGGCAGAGGTGCTGCCCCGGGTGCGCGCCGAGTACGCCGACGCCTGGTTCCTCGGCGAGGTCATCCACGGCGACGCGGCCCGCATCGTCGAGGAGTCGACGATCGACGCGCTCACCCAGTACGAGCTGTGGCAGGGAATCTGGCACGGCATCGCCGACCGCAACCTGTTCGAGCTGAAGCACGCGATCGAGCGCAACAACGAGCTGCTGTCGGTCTTCGCACCCCAGACGTTCGTCGGCAATCACGACGTCACCCGGATCGCCTCGGCGATCGGCCCCGAGCTCGTGCCGCATGCGCTCGCTGTGCTGTTCACGGTGGCGGGCGTGCCATCGGTCTACGCCGGCGATGAGTACGGCTACGAGGCCGTCAAGGAGGAGCGCCTCGGCGGCGACGACGCGGTACGCCCCGCCTTCGCCGATGCTCCGCCTGTCCCGAGCTCGCTGCCGGCGAGCGCGCAGCACCTTCTCCGCACCCATCAGCAGCTCATCGCGCTCCGGCGGCAGCATCCCTGGCTCCACCGCGCCCACACCGACGTGATCCACACCGACAACACCGCGATGGTGCTGCGAACGGCGACCGGCGACGCCGCCGTCATCACCGCCCTCAACCTGGCCGACGTGCCCGTGACCGTGGCGATCGCCGATGCGACGCGCGTGCTCGCCGGCGCAGCCGACCTGCAAGACGGCAACGCCATCCTCCCTCCACTCGGGTGGGCCGTGCTGACGTCTACCCCCTGACGTCAAGCGACGATCCGCGTCGGGTCGGCGGTGCTCACGCCTGCCCCCAGCACGCGAGCCGACCCGAACGGCTGTCTCCCGTCGCGTCAAGCGACGATTCGCGTCGGGTCGCGCCACCGCCACCGCCACGCGAGGCTTCGCGTCCAGCCGCCACGCGACTCACCGGAAGTCCCGCGACCGGTGCTGGACCCCGACCCGCAGGTCCTCGAACGCATCGGCGAGGAGGTTCACGACGCCCTCGTTCGACCGCTCCAGGATGCCGCGGACGATCAGTGCGGGACTGTCGCGCACGACGCGGCGATACCGCTGCCAGACTCCCGTCGAGCAGATGACGTTCATGAGACCGTGCTCGTCCTCGAGGTTGAGGAACGTGATGCCCGATGCCGTCGCCGGCCGCTGCCGGTGCGTGACCAGCCCGGCGATCTCGACGCGACGGCCGGTCTCGTGCTCGCGCAGGTCGCCGGCGGTGAGCACGCCGCGGGCATCGAGCTGCGATCGGTAGTGCGTCATCGGGTGGTCGTCGGGTGAGATGCCCGTCGCCCAGAGGTCGGAGGCCAGCACGTCGTAGCTCGACTGGTCGGTGAACAGCGGCGGCTGCACGGCGATGAGCGAATCGGGCAGGTACTCGATGCGGTCCTGCGCGGCCGATCCCGCCAGCCAGATCGCCTCGCGCCGGGTATGCCCGAAGCACTCCAGCGCCCCGGCGGTCGCGAGGGCCTCGAGCTGCGTGGTGTCGGCTCCGGTGCGTCGCACGAGGTCACGCATGTCGCGATAGGGACCGGATGCCTCGCGCTCGGCCACGATCCTCTCGGCGAACTTCTTGCCGATGCCGGTGACCGCGGCGAGCCCCAGCCGCACCGCGAACCCGCCGTCACGTCGATGCTCGGCGGACTCGTCGGGGGCGTTGATGTCGAACACCGGCACCGGAGGCTGCTCGCCGAGGCAGCTGTCGCGCCCCGTCGGGGCGGCCCTGCCACCCGCGGTGCGGTCTTCCGCGGGCACCCCGGGCGCCGCGGCCGGCCGGGCCGCCGCATCCCCATCCACCAGTTCGAGCAGCGCCTCGCTGCCCGACCGGTGCAGGTCGGGGCGCCGCACCTCGACCCCGTGCCTCCGGGCGTCGGCGGCGAGGGTCGCCGGGGAGTAGAAGCCCATGGGCTGGGCGCGCAGCAGCCCGGCGAGGAAGGCCGCCGGGTAGTGGAGCTTGATCCACGAGCTCGCGTAGACGAGCAGACCGAACGAGAGCGAGTGGCTCTCGGCGAAGCCGAAGTTCGCGAACGCCTGGATCTTCGCGTAGATGTCGTCGGCGGCATCCCCCACCAGGCCGTTCTCGGCCATGCCCGCGTACAGCTTCTGCTTGAGCGAGTCGATGCGCTCCACCCCGCGCTTGGACCCCATCGCCCGCCGCAGCAGATCCGCGTCCTCACCCGAGAGCCCGCCGATCACCATGCCCATCTGCATGAGCTGCTCCTGGAAGACCGGCACCCCGAGCGTGCGCTCGAGCACCCCCTTGAGCTTCGGGTGCGGGTACGTCGTCTTCTCGTACCCGAGCTTGCGCCGCACATACGGGTGCACCGCGCCACCCTGGATCGGCCCCGGCCGGATCAGGGCGATCTCGATCACCAGGTCGTAGAACCGGCGCGGCTGCAACCGGGGCAGCAAGCCCATCTGCGCGCGCGACTCGACCTGGAACACCCCGATCGAGTCGGCCCGGCACAGCATGTCGTAGACCGCCGCCTCGTCTTTCGGCAGGGTCGCCAGCTCGAACCTCTCTCCCGTCGCCCCCGCGATGAGGTCGAAGCAGTACTGCAGGGCCGCGAGCATGCCGAGGCCGAGCAGGTCGAACTTCACCAGCCCCATCCAGGCGGCGTCGTCCTTGTCCCACTGGATGACGGTGCGGTTCTCCATGCGCGCGTGCTCGATCGGCACCACCTCGCCGACGGGACGGTCGGTCAGCACCATGCCGCCGGAGTGGATGCCGAGATGCCGCGGCGCCTTCAGCAGCTCGGCGGCGTAAGCGAGCACCCGTTCGGGGATGTCGTGGTCGGGTCCGGTGTCGAGGTTCGCCCCCCACCGCTCGACCTGCTTCGACCAGGCATCCTGCTGCCCCGGCGAATGCCCGAGCGCTTTCGCCATGTCGCGCACGGCGTTCTTCGGCCGGTACTGGATGACATTCGCCACCTGCGCGGCCCGCTCGCGCCCGTAGGTCTCGTAGACCCACTGGATGATCTCCTCGCGCCGGTCGGAGTCGAAGTCGACATCGATGTCGGGCTCCTCCTCGCGCAGCGCCGAGAGGAAGCGCTCGAACGGCAGCTGATAGTAGATCGAGTCGATCGCGGTGATGTCGAGCAGATAGCAGACGGCACTGTTCGCGGCCGAGCCCCGCCCCTGACACAGGATGCCGCGGCGCCGCGCCTCCTGCACGATGCCGTGGACGATGAGGAAGTAGCCCGGGAAGTCCTTCTGCTCGATGACGCCGAGCTCGCGCTCGATGCGGTCCCGGTCCTTCTCGGGCAGATTCGGGTACTTACGGGGCACCGCCTCCCAGACGAGGTGGCGGAGCCACGTCATCGGCGTGTGCCCCTCGGGCACCGGCAGCTTGGGCAGGGCGGGTTTGGCCCGGCGCAGCGGGAACGCCAGCTCGTCGGCGACCGTGACCGTGCGAGCGACGGCACCGGGGTACCGTCGGAAGCGACGCGTCATCTCGGCGCCCGAACGCAGGTGCGCGCCGGCATGCGCGGGCAGCCAGCCGTCGAGCTCGTCGAGCCCGCGGTTGGCGCGGACGGCGGCGATCGCTGCGGCCAGGTGCGCCCGTTCGGGAACCGCGTAGTGCACGTTGTTCGAGGCCAGGACCGGCAGCCCGCGGTCGCGGGCGAGCCCGGCGAGGATGTCGTTGTGCCGGGAGTCGAGCGGTTCGCCGTGATCGATCAGCTCGACCTCGATCGCCTCGCGGCCGAACCGGGCCACGAGCGCGTCCAGCTCAGCGGCGGCCGCGGCGGGCCCCCGCTGCACGAGCGCCTGCCGCACGGCGCCCTTGCGGCATCCGGTGAGGATGCTCCAGTACCCGCCCGCGGCATCGGCGAGGTCGTCGAGCCGGTACCGCGGCTTGCCCTTCTCGGCGCCGGCGAGCTGCGCCTGGGTGAGCGCGCCGGCCAGGCGGTGGTATCCCTCCTCGCCCCGGGCGAGCACGAGCAGGTGCTCACCGGGCGGATCGGCCTCGTTGCGGGCAGCCCCTACCCGCTGCGGCAGCTCGAGCGAGAGCTCGGCGCCGAACACGGTCTTCACGGCGAGCTGCTCGGCCGCTTCGGCGAAGCGGACGATGCCGTAGAAGCCGTCGTGGTCGGTGACGGCGAGGGCGTGCAGGCCCAGCCGCTCCGCCTCCTCGGCGAGCTCTTCGGGTGACGACGCACCGTCGAGGAACGAGTACGAGCTGTGCGCGTGCAGCTCGGCGTACGGCACGGCGTTCTCGGGGCGTTCGATCGCCGGCGCGGCGTACTTCCCGCGCTTGCGCGACCACGCCGGGCTGTCGCCGCCATCGGCGCCCGGGGGCGCGCTGGGGGTGCGGTTGCCGCTGAGGAGCCGCTCCATCTCCGACCACGACACCGACGGATTGTTGAACCCCATCAGTCGTACCGCCCCTCGGCCAGCCATTCGCCGCCGTCGCACACGAGCAGCCAGGCGGTCTGCGTCGCATCGACCATCTGGAACCGGTGGGCGCGTCGCGCGCGCGTGGCATCCCATTGCCGTTCGGTCACCGGCCACGGTCCCGCCCACGATCGGATGCCGCGCGACCCGTTCGCCGACACCAGCGCCACCGGGGCCGCGGTCAGCTCGCCGCGCCCGTCGACGGCCACCATGTCGCCGTCGCGGTCGACCACGGCCAGCGGCAGCGCGCGCTCGAACACCGTGGTGGGCAGCGGATCGGGCAGGCTTCCCGGCCACGGCCGCCCGCGCTCACTCGCGACGGGGCGATCTCCCCAGGGCACGAGCACCTGCCGCTCGGCGAGCCAACGCCCGCCGCCCACCACCGGTGTGACGACGCCCGTGTGCCCGAGCATGGCCTGCACCCGCGACAGGGCGTGGTGCACCCGCTGCTCGGGACCCGACCCGAACAGCGAGACGGCATGGTGGGATGCCGCATCGACGGCCTCGGGCTCGAGCGTGACCCGCGCCACGCCGCTCGAGAGCTTGCCGCTCTCTGCGAGCTGCCAGCGCACCCGGTCGACCACGGCCGCGGCGTCGAACGTGCCCGGATGCAGCCACACCCGGTTGCTCGTCTCGCCGCGGTCGCCGGTGAGGACGACGCGCAGCTCGGTGCACACCAGATCGACGGCGCCGAGCCCCGAGACGAACTCCTCGGCCGCGACCCTCACGCCGAACGCCACCTGATCGGCGATCTCGAGCGGCGGCTCGAACGCCACCTCGCGGTGCAGTTCGGGCGGCGGGGTACGCGGTGTGACGGGTCGGGAGTCGGCTCCGGCGGCGAGGGCGTGAAGCCGGGCGCCGCGGGGTCCGAAGCGTTCGACCAAGCGCTCCGGCGCGATGGCGGCGAGGTCGCCGAGGGTCTGCACGCCCAGCCGGGCGAAGAGGTCGACGGAGTCGTCGTCGAGCACGGCGATCGTGAGCGGGGCGAGGAACTCGGCCGAGTGCCCCGCCTCGACGACCCGGATGGGCCGGTCGGCTCGCGTACTCATCCGCGCGGCCTGCTGCGCGGTGAACGGCCCGTCGGCCACCCCGGCCCGGGCATCGAGGTCGCCCTCGGTGACGGCGGCGAGCAGCGCACCCGCGGCCTCGGTCTCGCCGCCGTAGAAGCGAGCGGGGCCCCGGACCCGCAGCGCGCACAGGCCCGCCTCGAGCACCTGTACCCCCGGCGCCATCTCTTCGAGGCGCGCGACGATCGGGGCGAACTGACGGTGCTCGCGCACGGGGTCGGCGTCGGCCACCCGGAGCGAGGGGCATCGGGCCTGCGCGTCGCGTCGACGCTGCCCGCGCCTCACCCCGTCGGCACGCGCGGCGGGCGAGCAGGCCGCCACCATGCCCTTTTCGAACACCGCGATCGGGTCGCCGATGCTGCCGCCGCTCTCGCGCACGAGAGCGACGACCGGCCAGTCGGGCACCCACACGACGAGGCTGCGGACCGGCTCGAGGCCTTCACCCTGCTGCGCGGCCATCTCAGACCGCCCGCCGCATCGGGATCGGCTCGTTCTCGAACGTCTCGCGCTGGGGAGCGATGCCCGTGCCGTGCGCGGGCTGCGGAGCGGCCCCGAGCGCCCCGTCGGGCGCCGGCAGCAGCATCCGCGACGAACGCGGCACGGGGAAGCGCCGGCTCGAGACGGTGACCGTGAGCTCGCGGTCGCTGAGGTAGCCGTCCCCGTCGCCCAGGCCCGACCAGCGCGGGTCGGTGACATCGAGCATCGCTTCGGTCTGCGGCCACGGCCCCTGCACGAGCAGCACCGTTCCCCGATCGCGCAGCCTTCCGGCGAGCTTGGCGATGTCGGAGTCCTTCGCCCGCTCGGGCGGGCGCACCGCGACCACCGGGAGCACGTCGGCGATCGTCGCGGTGACGGCCAGCCAACGGGCCCCCGGATCGGGGATCAGCACGACCCGCGACAGGTCGACGCCGGCCGCCTCTGCCGCCTCGGCCCCGAAGCCCGGCATGCCGACCACCCCGCACCACGACCCGGTCTGCGACGGCTGAGCCAGCAGGGCGAACAGCAGCGACGACGAGGAGCCGAGCGAGTAGGCCGCGCCGGGACGCAGTCCCCGTCCGGGCAGGAGGCCGGCCAGCGCGGGATGGGTGGGCAGCACCGGCGCATCGAGGCGTCGCCCCTGCATCCGCTCCATCTGCGCGCGCAGGCGCTGCACGTCCTCAGCGGCAGCGGTGTTGCGCACGATCGACCTCACTTCATCAGGCTAGAACATATGTTCTAGGCCTTCAATGTCGAGATCGAAGATACGACCGACTTCGGACATCGCTCCCCGCTGCCCGTCGCGACCGGGAGCTTCGCGGGGAGTCGATGTTCAGTCCGCGAGCACCCGCCTCACGGCGTCGTACGCCGGAGTCTGCTCCCCGTCCGCGAACAGGAAGTCGTGAGCCCCCTGCAGGTCGCCGTCGTCGTCGACCCACCAGTCGTACCGGTCGTCCACCCCCCACGTGGTGTACGAGACGCAGGCCTCCGAGCGGAGGCAGGTCGCCAGCACCGTGGCGTACTGCTCGGCCTGGGCGTCCTGACCCTCGCTGTCGGTGACGTCGTTCTCCGAGATCCGGACGATCAGCCCGGCATCCTCGAACGTGTCGAGTGTCGTCTCGAGATCGTCGGCCGAGATGGCGTCGGTGTCGAGGTGGTAGACGTGGGCCTGGAGGCCGACACCGTCGATGTGGCCACCGCCTTCGTTGGTGTCGAGGGCGAGCCGGAGCAGGGCGTCCTGACGGGGCCCCGGGACGTCGGCCCCGTTCTCGTTGATGAACTGCCTGACATCCGGGTCGGCGTCGTGGACCGCTTGCGAGACCACAACCGGGTAGCCCGGCCCGAAGACCCGGTACCAGATGTTCTGCTGGAGGTCGGTTCCCTGGTCGACGTCGAACGGCTCGTTGACGACGTCGAGCGAGTCGAGGCGGCCTCGGAAATGCGTGACGACGGTGGTCACGTAGTCGATCAGCGCCTCGGCGCTCGCCCGGCGCTCGTCCTCGGAATCGGCGGGGAGCTCCTGCATCCAGCGGGGCATCGCCTCGGTGAAGGCGATGGTGTGGCCGTGCACGGCGATTCCCTTGCTCTCGGCGAGATCCAGGAGTGCGTCCGCCTCGTCGAAGACGTACTCGCCCTGCCGCGGTGAGAGCGCCTGCGGCTTCATCGCGTTCTCGGGGGTGAGGGCGCCGAAGTCGCCCACGAACTCGTCGGCGTACTCCGCGTCCGAGGCGAGCGGGCCGAGCGCGACAGCGGCACCGATCCGGAAACCGGGGCGGGCGCGGTCGGCGAGGGATTGCAGCCCGTCCGGGGAGGGCTGGGCGCCGGCTGCGACGGGACCGGCCGCAGCCAGGGCAGCACCCGCCGGCGCTTCGGCGATGAACGAATCGACCGAGAACGACCCCGCTTCGCTCGAGAGCCCGAGCCAGAGCTCACCGGAGGAGAAGACGTCGCCCAACGACGAGGACGACACCGTCTCGCCACCGCTCGCGACCTCGAGCAGATCCCCGGACCGACGGATCGAGAGCACCGCTTCGGGATCGGAAACAGTCGCGTGCTCGACGCTCGCCGGCTGCGGGTCGGTCACCGTTTCGCCGGGCGAGCCGTCGAAGACCGCGATCCGCAGGTCGAGGCCCTCGAGCGTGAGTCGCAGCCCGGCGGGCTCGATCCGGAACTCGTCGGCGATCACCGGTGGGCTGTCGTAGACCGCGAGCGTGGCGTCGGCGGTCACCTCCGAGAGCGACACGCTGAGCTCGACATCGCCCCCCGTGATCAGATGTGTTCCCACGAGGTTCACCGGCGGATTCGGCTGGCCTCCGCCGCCGTCCTGCTCGACGATGGTCATCGCCGTCGGAGAGACCCGGAGAGCGTCATCCTCGGCGACGACCCCGGGCATGTGCCGCCAGTCCTGCTGGAGCAGGTCGATGACGGTCCCGCGCTCCGCCGACCGATCCGTCGAGGTGCAGCCCGCCAGGGCGATGACAGCGCCGACGACGACCACGACGGTTGTCGCGCGCGCGAGCTGGCGGAAGCGGTCCATGAGACCAACGTAGCGAGACCCGCCGGCGCGGCGGTCAGGCCGCGAGGCTCAGATACGGCTCCCACATCGGGTCGGTGCGCTCGGTCCCGCGCACCGTCCACTGCGGACCCCGCGGTGGCTTCGGCGCCCAGCGCAGCTCCCACCCCATCTCCTGAGGCGTGTGGTCGCTCTTGAGGTTGTTGCACCGCAGACAGCACGCGACGAGGTTCTCCCACGAGTTGCTGCCTCCCCGTGAGCGCGGCAGCACGTGGTCGATGGTCGACGCGGCTTTGCCGCAGTACGCGCACCGGTGGGCGTCGCGGCGAAGCACCCCCCGCCGGGTCACCGGGACGCGGCGTGCGTTCGATATCCGGACGTACCGGGTCAGCACGATGACCGCGGGCCGCTCGTAGATCCCGTCGATCCCCAGGACGGGGTCGTGCACGACGTGCTCGACGATCGTCGCCTTGTCGTTCAACACCAGGAGGAGTGCCCGGCGGAACGACACCACGGCGAGGGGTTCATACCCGGCGTTCAGTACCAGAGTGCGCATCTTGTGTCCTCACGAACTGCCCTGACGGCTTCAGCGGATGTTCGATGATCGACGTCGCGCACTCCGTGCGGGCAGGTCCCGCGAGGGTGCGAGCACGAAAAAAGGCGCCGTCATGAAGACAGCGCCTTGATCGGCGGCCGGGGCCGCAGTGGTGCACACGATGCCGCAGGACATAGCGACCGATCGCATTCACGGTTCGAATGCTTGGTCCTCGTCCCATCGGCTCCCCCTCGGCGTGCGCGAGCGTCGCGTTCAGGGTAGTACACACCCGTGCCCGTGAAGGTCGCCGGAAGGTGAACGGATGATGCGTGTCGTCAGCCCGCGTTGGCGACGAGCCACGACTCGGCGTTCATGTACGTGCCGTCGATCACGATCTCGAGGTGCAGGTGCGTGCCGAAGGCCCGGCCGGTGTCGCCGACCTGGCCGAGGAGCTGCCCCGCTGAGACGGTGTCGCCGACCTGGACGGCGCGAGTGCCCCAGTCCATGTGCGCGTACAGGCTCGTGACGTTGGTGCCGTTGATGTTGTGGGCGACCTTGACGTAGACGCCCCAGCCCGGACCGCTCTCGCTCGAGGCGACGACGGTGCCGTCGGCGACCGAGTAGATCGGGGTGCCGCGGTCGGCCATGTAGTCGGTGCCCCGGTGGCCGGCATAGGGGGTGCCGAAGTTGTTGAACGACATCAGCGGGCGCCGCACGAGTCCCGAACCGGGAGCCACGAGCGGAACGGACTGGCTGTACGACGCGGTCGAGCTGCTGGCCGAGATGCGGTTGGCCAGAGCCTCGGCGGCGGCCTTGGCAGCGGCCTCCTCGTCCTTCTTCTTCTGGATCTCCTCAGGCGTGGTCGCCGTGAAGCCGCTGCGATCGAGGGCGGCGGGAGAGGCCTCGGAGGCGACGACGATCGACTGCGCGTTGTCGGCTGCCACCTGCTGCAGCGTCATCGCGTCCGCCGAGGTCGCGCGGACCGCGGCGAAGGCCGGGATGGCGACGGTGGCCACGAGACCCACGACGGCGGCGACAGTGAGGCCGCTGCGGACGGGATGGACCTTCCGACGGCGACGGGCGGCACGGTTCTGGGCGGTCGCGAGTTCTCGGTTCTGCTTCTTCGCCACCGGGAATCGCAGTCGGGATCGCAGGGCGCTACCGGTGCGGTCGGGATTCGTCGCGTCGACGTCGGGTACGTCCGCCGACGAATCTTTGTGTTCAGCCAAATCAGTCCTCCGGCGCCTCCGCGAGAGTATTCACGCTGGCTCGTCGATACTGCGTGACGAGCACGCGACGTTTCGGGTGTCACCGTGTGGACGACGAGCCGAAGAGGCAATCCACGCAGCGGTCTCGGGCGGGCTTCTCGCCTGAAGACTTCTCGAGGCTACCGGAAGGTAACGAATAAGTCACGTTAGGGCCATCATCCCCACCCGACGCTCAGTGTCGGCGCGACGGATCGCGAGAGGCCGGATCAGTCGCGGCGCGTGAGGAAGATGTGAGATGCCACCTCGACAGGGAGCTCGAGCCCCTCCTCGAGGCCGTCCATCTGCACGAGGACGTACCCCTCCGAGAACTGGAAGGTTCCTTCGCGACCCGGCACCACACCGGCACCGCGCAGCTGCTGGAGCAGCTCGGGGTCGACCTGCGCCGGCTCAGCCAGACGTCGGACGGTCCCTTCGATCGGACCACCCGTCTCGTTGAGCAGGCGCACGAGTCCGACGACGCCGTCGTCGAAGGTGCGCGCCGGCACGTCGCCGAGCTGGTCGAGACCGGGGATCGGGTTGCCGTAAGGAGACTCGGTCGGGTGGCCGAGCAGTTCGATGAGGCGTCGCTCGACGAGCTCGCTCATCACGTGCTCCCAGCGGCACGCCTCTTCGTGCACGTACGCCCAGTCGAGCCCGATGACGTCGCTGAGCAGGCGCTCGGCCAGACGGTGCTTGCGCATCACGTCGACCGCCTTCTGGCGCCCGCTGCCGGTCAGCTCGAGCGAGCGATCCTCCGAGACGACGACCAGTCCGTCGCGCTCCATGCGTCCCACCGTCTGCGACACCGTGGGGCCGGAGTGACCGAGGCGCTCGGAGATACGGGCACGCAGCGGGACGATCGCCTCTTCCTCGAGCTCGAGGATGGTACGCAGATACATCTCTGTCGTGTCGATGAGATCGGTCATCACTGCCCTTGTCGTACGCGTGGTCTGGAGGATCCCAGCCTATCCGCTGGACCGGCCATCGAAGGCTGCCCTCGGCCCCGGCGGGCGGCACGGGCGACGCCGGCCGGGCCCCTAGAATCGGCACATGGCGCACGTCACTCTGCCCCGAGACATCCTCCCCCGCGACGGCCGCTTCGGCTGCGGTCCCGCCAAGATCCGTCCCGAGCAGGTCGCTGCTCTGTCGGGTCCCGGCTCGATCCTCCTCGGCACATCGCACCGCCAGTCGCCCGTGAAGAGCCTCGTCGGCCAGGTCCGCTCGGGTCTCTCCGACCTGCTGCGCCTCCCCAACGGCTACGAGATCATCCTCGGCAACGGCGGTTCGACGGCGTTCTGGGATGCCGCCGCCTTCGGCCTGATCGACCAGCGCGCGCAGAACCTCGTCTTCGGCGAGTTCGGCGGCAAGTTCGGCGCCGCCGCCGCCGCGCCCTGGCTCGAGGCCCCCGACATCCGCAAGGCCGAGCCGGGATCGAGCATCGCCCCCGAGGCCGTCGCCGGCGTCGACGTCTATGCCTGGCCGCACAACGAGACCTCCACCGGCGTCGCCGCCCCCGTCCGCCGCGTCGTCGGCGACGAGGGCGCGCTCACCGTGATCGACGCGACCAGCGCCGCCGGCGGCATCGACTTCTCGGTGTCGCAGTGCGACGTCTACTACTTCGCGCCGCAGAAGAACCTCGGCTCCGACGGCGGCATCTGGTTCGCCGCGGTCTCGCCCGCCGCGATCGAGCGCATCGAGCGCATCGCCGCCTCAGGGCGCTACATCCCCGAGTTCCTCAGCCTGAAGAACGCGCTCGACAACTCGCGTCTGAACCAGACGCTGAACACGCCCGCCGTCGCGACGCTGTACCTGCTCGACAAGCAGCTCGAGTGGATCCACAGCAACGGCGGCCTGCAGTGGGCCGCCGATCGCACCGCCGAGTCCTCCTCCGCTCTCTACGACTGGGCCGAGGCCTCCGAGCACGCCACCCCGTTCGTCGCCGACCCGGCCGACCGCTCCCCCGTCGTCGTCACGATCGACTTCGACGAGTCGGTCGACGCCGCCGCCGTCGCCAAGAGCCTGCGCGGCAACGGCATCGTCGACACCGAGCCGTACCGCAAGCTCGGCCGCAACCAGCTGCGCGTCGCGACGTTCGTCTCGATCGAGCCCGACGACGTGCGTCAGCTGATCAAGTGCATCGACTACACGATCGAACGCCTCTGATCGCAGAGCCCGGAACGACGGAACGGATGCCGCATCGCGCGGCACCCGTTCTTCGTGTCGTCAGCGGATCGCGGGCTCAGCGCTCGTTCGGCGCCTCGTCGTGGACCGACTCGTCGTCGTCGTCCTCGTCGTCCGACTCGTCGTCGTCGTCGTCATCGTCGTCGTCGGAGTCGTCGAGCGCGTCGATGTCGACGCCGTCGACGTCGCCGGCGTGGGTGACGGCCGTGCTGTCCTCGACGTAGTCCTCGTCGTCGGCGTCCTCGTCGTCCGCATCCTCGTCGTCGGCGAGGTCGTCCTCGTCCTCGTCGAGGTCCGCGCTCTCGTCCGACTCATCGGCGTCATCGGACTCGTCCTCGTCCGTTGCCGCCTGCGCCGCCTGATACTCGGCGAGCCGCACGGCCCACGGCGTCCAGTCGGGAGCGAGCAGCGCGCCGACGGCGGGGAGCAGTTCGACCTCGAGCACCGTCGGCTCGGCGTCCTCGACCACGGCGACGCTCACGGTCCACAGCCACCCCGGGTAGCCGGGGAGGCGATTGGCGAAGCGCAGCGAGACGACGCCGTCGCCCTCGTCGACGTAATCGACGGGCTCGCCGACGGTCGTCGCCGGGGTCACCTCGGCCAGGGCCGCGCGGGCGAGATCGTGTGCGGTCAGCAGCCGCTCGTCGAGCGGTGCGGACTCAGGCATCGAGGTCATCGGCGACCTTGCGCAGCACGGCGGCGATCTTCTTGCCGTGACCCGAACTGGGGTAGCGACCGCGGCGCAGGTCCGCGCCGATGCCGTCGAGCAGCTTCACGAGGTCCTCGACGATGATGGCCATGTCGTCGGCGGGCTTGCGGTTGCGCTTGCTGAGGCTGACGGGGGCTTCGAGCACCCGGACGGCGAGCGCCTGCAGGCCACGCTTGCCATCGGCGACACCGAACTCGAGACGCGCGCCCGGCTTGAGCGAGGTGGTGCCCGCCGGGAGGGCCGTGGCGTGCAGGAAGACGTCCTGGCCGTCGTCGGAGGAGATGAACCCGAAGCCCTTCTCCTCGTCGTAGAACCTGACCTTGCCGGTGGGCATGTGCGTACCTCGCTGTGACGGCCCGATTTTCACGGGCAGAACGGAATGCCGGGACGGTGTGCGCCCCGACATCCAGCCTACGGCACCACCGCGAGCCGCTACGCTGATGCGGATGAGCACCCCGAGCCCGAGCGATGACCTGCCGGTCCGCCGCATCGACCGCGTCCTCGCGTTCATGTCGCTGGGTCTGCTGATCCTCGCGATCGTCTGCTTCTTCTCGATCATCATCGGCACCGCCACGGGAATGGAGCAGGCCGACTTCGCCACCGGCGCATGGCCCACCGTGACGGCCCTGGTGTGGATCGCTCCCCCGATCGCGTTCGCGCTCCTGTTGGCGGTGCTCATCATGACGTTCGTCCGACGGAGCCGGGCCAACAAGGGACGGTGACGTGTCTCCCGTCGACGCCCGTGCCCTCGCGAGCTGGCTCGCCGCGGCGGACGACGACGCGCTGATCGCCCTGCTCCGCGCCCGCAGCGTCTCGCCCGATGCCGCCTGGGCGGATTTCTTCGACGCCGCCGAGGCGCTGCTCGACCCGACGGCGGTGGCCAAGGCCGCGCCGATCCTTTCGCGCCCGCTCGTCGAGGCCATCGACCGAGCCCTCGCCTCGGACGAGCCGATCGGACCCGGTGACGAGCTCGACCGGCTGGTCGCCCTCGGCTTCGCCGCGCCGACGGGAGAGCCGTACGCGGGAGTCGCCGCGGTCTGGGCCGACCTGCCCCGCAGCACGGAGGCGGCGCCCGAGAGTACGCAGACGCCCGACGAGGCGACGCGAGAAGACGACGCGCACTTGGCCGAGCGAGCATTCACGGCACTGTCGTCGCTCGCCGATGTGCTGTCGCTGGCCGCGCCGTCCCCCCTCGGCCGCACCGGGACCGGCACCCTCGGCGCCGGCGACCGACGCCGGCTGATCGAGGCCGGGGCCGTGGCCGACGCCGAGGCGGCGGACCTCGTCATCGCGATCGGCGCCGACGCGGAGCTCCTCGCCGCCGTCGACCGCGAGTGGCGGGTGACCCCAGAAGGCAGCGCCTGGCTGCTGCGCGGCACGGTCGAGCGCTGGAGCACCGCAGCGCATCGGCTCCGTGACGCGCTCCCCGCAGCCTTGCGCACCGACGCCGGCGGATGGATGCCGCTGCGCGACTGGCCCTGTGCGTACCCACTCGATCCGGCGTGGCCGGCGCGCGCCGCCCGCCTCGCGGCGCAGTGGCGTCTGTGGGCCATCGTCGACGCGTCGGGGCGACCGGCGTCGTGGGCCGCTCCCCTGGCCGCCGGCGGCGACGTCGACGACGACGCCCTCCAGCAGCACCTGCCCGGCGAGGTCGATCGCATCTTCCTGCAGAACGACCTCACCGCCATCGCGCCGGGCCCGCTCCATCCCGCGATCGACGCCCGGCTGCGCCGAGCGGCGCGTCGGGAGTCCCGCGCACAGGCATCCACCTACCGGTTCTCGGCCGAGTCCATCGGGTCCGCCCTCGCCGCCGGCGAGGACGCGACGTCCCTCGCCGACTTCCTCGCGAGCATCTCCCTCACCGGGCTGCCGCAACCGTTGGCCTACGAGCTCGAGCGCGCCGCGCGCCGCCACGGCCGGTTGCGCGTCGGGCTCGACGCGACCGGTCGTACCCAGGTGACGGCATCCGAGCCGGGGGCGCTCGATACGCTCGCAGTCGACCAGGCGCTCCGTCCGCTGGGGCTGGTCGCCGACGGCGACCGACTCGTCAGCCGCAGCTCGGTCGACGCGGTCTTCTGGATGCTGAGCGACGCCCGCTATCCGGTCGCCGCGGTCGACGAGCACGGGGCCGTTCGCGCGCTCGACCGTGCCCGCCTCGCAGAGCCCGCCGACGCCTCCCGCCCCTCCGGACCCGACCCGCGGCACCGCACGCTCGTCGAACGACTGCGTGCCGCGCACGATGCCGGAGATGCGGATGCCGCGTGGCTGGGACGCGAGCTCGAGCGGGCCGTCAGGGCCCGCGCGGTCATCGTCGTCAGCGTGCGCCTCCCCGACGGCACGACCCGCGAGTTCGTGCTCGAGGCGACGGGTCTCGGCGGCGGTCGTCTGCGCGGGCGGGACCGGGCCTCGGACGTGGAGCGGACGCTGCCGGTGTCGAGCATCGTGTCGGCGCGTCTCGCCTGAGGGGCCGCCGCGGCGAGCTCCGTCGACGTCGGTGCAGATCCGGGACCGTCCGGCACCGGTACGATTGCTCGTTATGGCTGATGGCCCCCTGATCGTCCAGAGCGACCGCACCGTGCTGCTCGAAGTCGCCCACCCGCACGCCGAAGACGCCCGCCACGAGCTCGCGATCTTCGCCGAGCTCGAGCGCGCTCCCGAACACATCCACACCTACCGCATCACACGGCTGGGCCTGTGGAACGCCCGGGCGGCCGGCCACGACGCCGAGGACATGCTCGGCACCCTCGACCGCTGGTCGCGCTTCCCGGTGCCGCCGTCGGTGTCGACCGACATCCGCGAGACGGTCACCCGCTACGGCCGCCTCGTCATCGAGCGCGACGACGAGGGCACCCTCATCCTCCGTTCGACGGATGCCGCCGTGCTCGCCGAGGTGACCAAGAACAAGCGCATCCAGCCGCTCCTGCTCGGCCACCCCACGCCCGACACCTTCGTGATCGATGCCTGGGCGCGCGGACAGATCAAGCAGGAGCTGCTCAAGATCGGCTGGCCCGCCGAGGACCTCGCCGGTTTCACCCCGGGGACGCCGCACGAGATCGAGCTCGACGAGACCGGATGGAGCCTCCGGCCGTACCAGCGCAAAGCCGTCGACATCTTCACCGAGGGCGGCTCGGGCGTCGTCGTGCTCCCCTGCGGCGCGGGCAAGACCCTCGTCGGCGCCGCCGCCATGGCCGACACCAAGACGACGACGCTCATCCTCGTCACGAACACCGTCAGCGCCCGCCAGTGGCGCAACGAGCTGCTCAAGCGCACGAGCCTGACGCCCGAGGAGATCGGCGAGTACTCCGGCCAGTCCAAGGAGGTCAAGCCGGTCACCATCGCGACCTATCAGATCCTCACCGCCAAGAGGAAGGGCGAGTACGCCCACCTCGCCCTCCTCGATGCGCTCGACTGGGGTCTCGTGGTGTACGACGAGGTGCACCTGCTGCCGGCTCCGGTCTTCAAGCTGACCGCCGACCTGCAGGCGCGACGGCGCCTGGGACTGACCGCGACGCTCGTGCGCGAGGACGGCCGCGAGGGCGACGTGTTCAGCCTCATCGGCCCCAAGCGCTTCGACGCCCCGTGGAAGGAGATCGAGGCCCAGGGCTTCATCTCCCCCGCCGTCTGCTACGAGGTCCGCGTCGACCTCCCGGCGTCCGACCGGCTCGAGTACGCGGCATCCGCCGACGACGAGCGGTATCGCCTCGCCGCCACGGCGCACGCGAAGATCGATGTCGTCCGCGACCTCGTCGCCAAGCACCCCGGAGAGCAGATCCTCGTGATCGGCCAGTACCTCGACCAGATCGACGTGCTCGCCGAGGCGCTGGGCGCCCCGAAGATCACCGGCGCGACGCCGGTCGACGAGCGCGAGGAGCTTTACGACGCATTCCGCACCGGTGAGGTGCCCGTGCTCATCGTGTCGAAGGTCGCGAACTTCTCGATCGACCTCCCCGACGCCTCGGTGGCGATCCAGGTCTCGGGATCGTTCGGCTCGCGACAGGAGGAGGCGCAGCGCCTCGGCCGGCTGCTGCGTCCCAAGTCGAACGGGCACACGGCGAGCTTCTACACCCTCATCGCGCGCGACACCGTCGACCAGGACTTCGCGCAGAACCGGCAGCGGTTCCTCGCAGAGCAGGGCTACAGCTACACGATCCTCGACGCCGAGACCCTCGCGGCGGCCTGACGGGCGCTACCTCCGGGTGATGTCGGGCGTCGGCTCTCCCGGGAGCGGCACCGTCGCCGTCGGCGTCGGCATCGGGATCGGCGCCGGCAGGGGCGAACGCGGCAGCGCGTAGGTCCGCACGATCGGGCGCCGTCGCAGCACCAGCTCGACGGCGAGGCAGTAGCCGCCCAGGAGCAGCACGCTGCTGGCGAAGCTCACCCAGCCCACGTCGGTGGCCGACGGGTCCGACAGACCGCCCAGTCCGAGCAGGAACGCGAGAAGGTTGTTCACGATGTGGACGGCGATCGCGGCCTCGAGGCCTCCGGTGCGCCAGGTCAGCCATCCCGCCGCGATGGCGAAGAGCCCGACCGCGGCCTGCCCGACGGGGTCGTACATGTGCCCGACGACGAACAGCGGGACGGGAAGCAGGATCGCGAAGAGCGGATGCCGCAGCCACCGGCCGATCGCCTGCATCAGGTATCCGCGGAAGACGTACTCCTCGGCGGTGGCCTGCACCGGCACGACCAGCAGGACGACCAGCAGGCTGAGCCAGAAGGTGGCGCCCGTGGGCGGCGTGGCCGGAGCCGCGGCCTCGTCACCGGGGAGCAGGGCGGTCACGAGCGTGACGACGATCGCCGTGGCCACCGCCAGGGCAGCGCAGACGACCAGCCACCGCCAGCGCAGCCGCCCGTAGACCGCCGAGACGAAGCCGAGCCGGCGGCCGTTGACGATGACCGAGGCCAGGAGATACGCCGGCAGCATCAGGGCGATGGTGCCGAGTCCGAACAGCAGCGACATCGGAGACGAGATGTCGAGGGCACCGGCGTCGGCGAGCATGTCATCGAGCGCACGTGCCGCATCCGGGTTCGCCACGGCGACGAGCACCGCCACCAGAGCGGCGATCAGGATCCCGACGACGTAGAGGACCAGACCGAGGCCTCCCACGGCCAGCGGGGTCCACCACCCGCGTCGCCGACGCGCGAAGACGAGCCGATGGAATGCGAGACGGTCGGAATCGATCGGACGCGGCATGACTCCATCCTGCCCTCGACCTCTACCAGCTCGACGCAGGGCGGCGCGATATCCAGCAAACCGATGGATTCCGGTGCCAGTATGGGGCTATGACAGCACCGCGCATCCTCGTCGTGGACGACGAACCGAACATCCGGGACCTGCTGATCACCGGGCTGAAGTTCGCCGGCTACCAGGTCCGCGCCGTCGGCAACGGCGCCCAGACCATCTCGGCCGTCCTCGAGGAGGAGCCCGATCTCATCGTGCTCGATGTGATGCTGCCCGACATGAACGGCTTCAGCGTCACCAAGCGGCTTCGGGGCGCCGGCTACACCGCACCGATCCTCTTCCTCACCGCGAAGGACGAGACCGAGGACAAGATCGAAGGCCTCAACGCGGGCGGCGACGACTATGTCACCAAGCCGTTCAGCCTCGACGAGATCGTCGCGCGCATCCAGGCGATCCTCCGCCGCACCATGCAGGCCGACGAGGAGTCGATCATCCGCTCGGGCGAGCTGACGATGGACCAGGACACCCACGACGTGCAGGTCGGCGACGTGTCGATCGACCTCTCTCCCACCGAGTTCAAGCTGCTGCGCTACCTGATGCTCAATCCCAACCGGGTGCTCAGCAAGGCGCAGATCCTCGATCACGTCTGGGAGTACGACTTCAACGGCGACGCCGGCATCGTCGAGAGCTACATCTCGTACCTCCGCCGCAAGATCGACCCGCACTCCTCAGAGCCGCTGATCCAGACCAAGCGCGGCTTCGGCTACATGCTCAAGGCCGACAAGTCGGCCTGACATACCCGGAGACGAAAGCCTGACAGACGCCGCGAACGACAGCGTCACCCGGTGGTGGCGCGGCATCAGCCTGCGCACGAAGGTCACCGGCGTCATCGTCACCCTGTTGGCGATGGGGCTCGTGGCCGCGGGCGTGGGAACCATGGTGTTCCTGCGCAACGCTCAGGTGGTCGCTCTCGACCAGAGCCTGCGCTCTCTCGCTCCGACCGATCTGGCCACGACGGTCATGGAGGTCACCGTCGACGACGGGATCGCCTCGTTCGAGGCGAACCCGTCCGCACCGCCGACCAACTTCGTCGTCGCCGTCTACAGCCCCGAAGGCCAGCTGCTGTCGGTGGCGGGCGGCCCCGAGTACCCGCGACCCGAGATCCCCACGACGTTCACCCTCGACAAGACCGTCGTCAAGGGCACCGAGCCGTTCGAGCTCGCCGCCCGCGAGGGTCCGGCGACGTTCCACGCCAGCGTCGACATCCTGCAGCCCGACGGCTCGCGCGAGAGCTACACCCAGCTCGTCGCGCTGCCGCTGACGTCGGTGACCCAGACGGTCGCGAACTTCATCAGCATCTACACCGTCATCGCCGCCCTCATCCTCGTCGCGGGAGCCCTCGGCACCCGCTGGCTGGTCACCCTCACCTTCCGCAGCCTCGGCCAGGTCGAGAACACCGCGATGACGATCGCGGCCGGCGACCTGAGCCAACGGATGGGCGACATCTCCCCCGGCACCGAGGTGGGCCGCCTGAAGATCGCCATCAACGCCATGCTCGACCGCATCGACACGGCCCTGGCACAGCGCGATGCGACCGTCCAGCAGATGCGCCGGTTCATCGGCGACGCCAGCCATGAGCTGCGCACGCCGCTGGTCACCGTCCGCGGCTACGCCGAGCTGTACCGTATGGGCGCCATCACCGATGCCGAGCACACCGCCCAGTCGATGGAGCGGATCGAGAAGGAGGCCGTACGCATGAGCGGCCTCGTCGAGGATCTGCTGGCCCTCGCCCGGCTCGACGAGCGTCGCGACCTCACGATCGCCCCCGTCGACCTGCGGCCGATCGCCCGCGACGCCGCGCTCGACACGCGGGCCGCGGCGCCCGAGCGCGAGGTGTCGGTGGTCGAGTTCTCCGACGAGCGGCTCACCCTCGACCTGCGCGCCCCGGGCGACGAGACCCGACCCCCGCGCGCATCCGGCGGCCGGGCCCGAAGCGGGCCCGGCCTCTCACGCCTGCGGCGCCGGCCCCGCGAGGAGCGCCAGGGATCACGGCGTACGCCCGACGCGCGCGCCGCGGAGCGCGCGCCCGTCGAGCCGCCCCTGCTGCAGCCCGCGGAGCCCCCGCTCGTGCCCGTCGTCCTCGGCGATGAGAATCGCATCCGGCAGGTCGTGGCCAACCTGATCGGCAACGCCCGGCGCTACAGCCCCGAGGGCACCCCGATCGAGATCGCGGTCGGGCTGGACAGCCACACGCGCATGGGCTGGATCTCGGTGATCGATCACGGCGAAGGCATCCCCGAACAGCTGCGCGAGAAGATCTTCCAGCGGTTCTGGCGTGCCGACACCTCGCGCACACGAGAGACCGGCGGCTCCGGTCTCGGCCTGTCGATCGTGGCCTCCATCGTGGAGGCTCTGCACGGCTCGATCGATGTGCAGAGCACGCCCGGCGGCGGTGCCACCTTCCGGGTCTCGTTCCCGCTCGCCGACCGGCGCGACGCCGCCGAGCACCTCTGGATCGCGACGCAGCCGCTGCCGCGTCTGCGAGACGACCGCGGCTGACACGTCTCCTCCCCCAAAGCCGAGGCGTGCCGCCTCTCCCCTGCCGTTACCGCTCGGTGTTCGCCGCGATCGGCCTCTTTCTAACCTGTGAGCATCCCCCGACCGCAGCGAGCGAAAGAGACGATATGGCCGCCTTCTCCATCGACAGCGACGCCGTGGCCAGCGCCACCGCAGCCATCCGCGCCACCTCAGGGCGCATCGAGAGCGACACCGGCGCCATGATGGCGCAGCTCACCCGCCTCCAGGCGTCGTGGACGGGCGGCGCCTCGGTAGCCTTCCAATCCGTCGTCGAGCGCTGGCGTGCAGCGCAGCGCGAGGTCGAGGCCGCACTGACCGACATCGGTGCCGCCTTGGACGCCGCGGGCCAGCAGTACGTGCACGCTGAAACGACGGCGGCGGGCCTCTTCCGCTGATCGGCGCGCCCCGCGGCATCCGATCCGGAAACACAGAACGGCCCCTCCCGAAGGAGGGGCCGTTCTGTGCGATGGATCAGAAGTCCATGCCACCCGTCGGGTCGCCCGCGGGAGCCGGGTTCTTCTCCGGCTTCTCGGCGACGACGGCCTCGGTGGTCAGGAACAGACCGGCGATCGACGCAGCGTTCTGCAGCGCCGAGCGCGTGACCTTGGCGGGGTCGATGATGCCCTGTGCGAACAGGTCACCGTACTCGCCGGTCGCGGCGTTGAGGCCGAAACCGATCTCGAGCTCGGCGACCTTGTTGGCCACGACGCCCGGCTCGAGACCGGCGTTGAGCGCGATCTGCTTGAGCGGGGCCTCGATCGCGACGCGCACGATGTTCGCACCGGTCGCCTCGTCACCCGAGAGCTCGAGACCCGCGAAAGCGGTCTTGCCCGCCTGGATGAGCGCGACGCCACCACCGGCGACGACACCCTCTTCGACGGCTGCCTTCGCGTTGCGGACGGCGTCCTCGATGCGGTGCTTGCGCTCCTTGAGCTCGACCTCGGTCGCCGCACCCGCCTTGATGACGGCGACGCCGCCGGCGAGCTTCGCAAGACGCTCCTGGAGCTTCTCGCGGTCGTAGTCGCTGTCGGTGTTGTCGATCTCACGACGGATCTGCGTCACGCGACCCTCGAGCTGAGCCGAGTCGCCGGCACCCTCGATGATCGTGGTCTCGTCCTTGGTGATGATGACCTTGCGAGCGCGGCCGAGCAGGTCGACCGTGGCGTTCTCGAGCTTGAGGCCGACCTCTTCGGTGATGACCTGGCCGCCGGTGAGGATCGCGATGTCCTGCAGCTGAGCCTTGCGACGGTCGCCGAAGCCGGGAGCCTTGACGGCAGCCGACTTGAAGATGCCGCGGATCTTGTTGAGCACGAGCGTCGCGAGAGCCTCGCCCTCGACGTCCTCGGCGATGATGAGGAGCTCCTTGCCCTCCTGGATCACCTTGTCGACGATGGGCAGAAGGTCCTTGATGTTCGAGATCTTCTGGTTCGCGATGAGGATGTACGGGTCCTCGAAGACAGCCTCCTGGCGCTCCGGGTCCGTGACGAAGTAGGGGTTGATGTAGCCCTTGTCGAAGCGCATGCCCTCGGTGAGCTCGAGCTCGGTGCCGAAGGTGTTGGACTCCTCGACGGTGACCACGCCCTCCTTGCCGACCTTGTCGATCGCCTCGGCGATCAGCTCGCCGATCGAGGCGTCGGCGGCGGAGATCGATGCGGTGGCCGCGATCTGCTCCTTCGACTCGACCTCCTTGGCGTCAGCGAGGAGCTGGTCGGTGATGGCCTTGACGGCCTTCTCGATGCCCTTCTTGAGCGAGATGGGGTCGGCGCCGGCAGCCACGTTGCGCAGTCCCTCGCGAACGAGCGCCTGAGCGAGGACTGTCGCGGTCGTGGTTCCGTCACCAGCGACGTCGTCGGTCTTCTTGGCGACCTCCTTGACGAGCTCCGCGCCGATCTTCTCGTACGGGTCGTCGAGCTCGATCTCCTTGGCGATCGAGACGCCATCGTTCGTGATGGTGGGGGCGCCCCACTTCTTCTCGAGCACGACGTTGCGACCGCGGGGGCCGAGCGTCACCTTGACGGCGTCGGCCAGGATGTTCAGGCCGCGCTCGAGGCCACGTCGGGCCTCCTCGTCGAAAGCGATGATCTTTGCCATGTGTGTGTCGTCCCTCCCGGACGGTGGAGAACAGTCAATTAGCACTCGATGAATGCGAGTGCTAAAGCCATTCTGGCACTCGCCCATGGGGAGTGCAAGCCACCCGTCCGCGGACGGCGCGCGTCAACGACAGAGCGCGCCGCATCTGCGGCGCGCTCTGTCGTTGGTGGTCGGGGTCAGGCGACGGGGCGCACCGACTCGGCCTGCGGGCCCTTCTGCCCGGTGCCGACGGTGAACTCGACCGCCTGGCCTTCTTCGAGAACGCGGAATCCGCTCATCTCGATGTTGGAGTAGTGGACGAAGACGTCCTGTCCCTCCGCGACGGTGATGAAGCCGAAGCCCTTCTCGGCGTTGAACCACTTCACGGTGCCCTGTGTCATGCGACTCTCCTGATGCTGTGCGACAGCGTCATCGTAAGCAGGGCGTTCGAGACGATTCCGCCGTTCCGCTCACTGTTGACACGTCTGCATCGAGAACTTCACGAGCGTGAAACACAGGCCGTCATCCGCCGGTTTCGGCGCCTTCCACCCGGTCGGCGCCGAGCACGATCGTCAGCTGCTTTCCGGGTGCCCCGTCGGCGTCGGCGGGGCCGGGGTAGGCATCGCTCAGCTCGACGTCGGCGCCCCCGATGACCTCTGCCAGCCCTCGAGCGGCCCCCTCGTCCTCGACGGTCAGGTAGTAGATGGTCGTCGTCGGGAAATCCTGCGACCCGGCCTCGCCGGCATCCACCGTCTCTGCACTCCAGCCCGCGGCGACCACGACGTCCGCGACCGAGTTGGCCAAGCCCCGCTCCGTGGTGGCATTGAGGATGAGCACCGGATACGACGTGTCCACCACCGGCGCGGCGGCCGCGGGCGCCTCGGCGGCGGGCGCCGTCGAGCTCGATGTCGGGAACAGCGAGATGCGTCCGGTCACGACAAGCGTGCCGAAGATGCCGGCCGCGACGAGCACGAGCACCGCGACCGCCGACCAGAACAGCAGCACGCTGGCCCGCAGCCGCGGGTTCTCGGCGCGGTGCGCGCCGACACGAGCGAGATCGGCGGGCAGCTCGTCGAAGCGGTCTTTCGGGTATGTCGTTGTCGGCACGGGGGAATGCTATCTGCCGAACCTCAGCGTCACATGGCTGCGCGGCCGTCGCCGGCACGCCGTCCGGCGGCCCGCAGGCGCCGCAGGCGATGCACCAGCATCGGGTCGTAGGCGAGCGCATCCGCCGAGTCGATCAGGCGACCGAGCAGTTGGTAGTAGCGCGCCGGCGTCAACGCGAGCTGGGCGCGTACGGCCTCTTCCTTGGCGCCGGTGTGCCCGCTCCACAGCGCCTCGAAGTCGAGGAGCGAACGGTCGCGATCCGAAAGAGCCACGACCCCACGCTACGGCGCGTTCGTCTCCGATCCGGGACGCCACTCCCACCAGCGTCCGAGCGGATCCGCCGCCGCCGTGATCTCCCCGTCGAGCGCCACGGCGAAGCCGTCCGCCCATCCGATCGGGATGCCGCCGCGCCACCCGTCGTGCAGCGCCGGATCGTCGATGGTCAGCCACCGCCCCGCGGCGCGTGCAGCCGCGATCACCTCGCCGCGGATCGCCCGAGGGATGTGCGCCAGCACCCCGGGGGTCGACACGACGAGCGTCGCGTCGGCCGGCGCTTGGACCGCGACCTCGGCGAGGAGCGCGAGGGCATCCCCCGACCGCAGGAGCGGCGGATCGGCCGCCGCGATCCCGGCGGCGGCGCGGATGCGCTCGGCGCGCCCGACCTCGCCCGGCCATACGAGCCCGGCGAGCCAGTCCACGTCGCGCGATTCCCGCACGTCGAGAGGGTTCAGGTCGATGCCGGCGCGCCAGACCACCTCGGGCATGCGCACACGCGGCATCCGCTCGCCACGCACCGAGCAGTGGAGCACCACGGGCGACGGGCCGTCGTCGGGGTCCAGCCGAACCTCGTCGTCCCGAGAGGTGAAGACGTACGAGTAGCGATCCGGGTACAGGCACAACCCCGCACTGGCACCGATCTCGAGGAGCGCGATGGGGCCGTCGACGAGGCTGAGCGCGGGCAGCAGCGCGGCGCACCGCAGCGGCTCGTTGGTCTGCACCGACCGCGCGAGGCACTCGGCAACGACGGCATCCGCATTCTCGAGCAGCCAGGCCGACCACGCCTCGGCATCGACGTCGCCGGAACCCAGCAGTCGGCTCACCGCGAACACCAGGGGCGGCTGACGCCGCATCCCCGGCAGCCGGACGAGCACGCGCTGCACCGCGGGGTCCTCGGCGACGCGGCTCGCCCACGCCGCGTACAGATCCGACCTTCCGGGCGCCTCGACGACGGCGAAGCGTCGGTAGCGCTCGACGATGGCGGAGATCTCATCGGGCATGAGGCCATTGTGCGGGAACACACACCCCGATCGTCGAGTTGAATAGGACGAGGCGAAGGAGCAGACATGACGTATTCCGTGAACAAGACCGACGAGCAGTGGCGCGAGGAGCTCAGCCCCGAGCAGTACGCGGTGCTGCGCCAGGCGGGCACCGAGCGTGCGTGGACCGGTGAACTGCTCGACGAGGCACGCGCCGGCCTGTACACCTGCGCCGCGTGCGGCTCCGAGCTGTTCCAGAGCGGGACGAAGTTCGACTCGCACTGCGGCTGGCCGAGCTTCTACGAGTCGGTGCGGCCCGAGGCGGTCGAGCTCATCGAAGACCGCTCGCACGGCATGGTCCGCACCGAGGTGCGGTGCGCCAACTGCGGCTCGCACCTGGGCCACGTCTTCCCCGACGGCTTCGGCACGCCGACCGGCGACCGGTACTGCATGAACTCGCTGTCGCTGTCGTTCACCCCCGAGCAGGGGAAGTGACCGGCGCCTACGAGGCAGCCCGCGCACGCCGCTCGTGGTCGCGCGTGACCGACGCGGCACCGTCGCACGACGAGCTCGTGCGACTGGTGTCGGCGGCCGGTCGCGTCGCCGACCATTCGTCGTTGCGCCCGTGGCGGTTGATCGAGTTGCGCGGCGACGACCGGCTGCGTCTCGGTCGCGCCCTCAACAAGGCGGACGGTAAGGGCGGCATCTCCACCAAGCCCATGCGCGCGCCGCTGCTGATCGCCGTGGTCGCGAGCTACAGCAAGAAGAGCAAGGTGCCCCGCTGGGAGCAGGAGACCGTCGCCGCGGGCGTCGCCCACATGCTGAGCCTCCTTCTCGACGAGGCAGGCTGGGGCGTGTTCTGGCGCACCGGCGATGCGACGCGGTCGAAGGCTGTGGCCAAGGCCCACCGACTCGGCAAGCGCGAAGAGCTGCTCGGGTGGCTCTACGTGGGCGGCAAGCCCGAGGGACGGGATTCAGGACGTCGCAAGACGGTCGACGCCGAGTCCTTCATCTCGAGACTGCCGTGATCTGAGTCGATCACGTCGGCGGGGTCCGGGCTCCCCGCTCCTCCTGCGGGCGGGGGTGTCCGAGCTGCCCGCTCCTCCTGCGGGCGGGGGTGTTCGAACCCGGGCAGCAGATCGCCCATGCCGACGCCGAGCGCCACCGCGATCGTCGCGAGCTCCTCGATCGACAGCGGGCTCGGGCGGCGCACGTGCAGACGTCGCGCGAGGGTGCGCATCGGGATGCCGCTGGCCTCAGCGAGCCACTCCTGGGTGAGACGCTTCTCGGCGAGGATCGCTCGCACGGACCGGGCGACACGGGCGCTTAGCAAACTGTCTGCCATATGGCAACAGTATGGCTTCGTCTTGCCACATGGCAACAGCGCTGCCAAACTTGGCACGTGCCCACTGGAAAAACCCCCGTCCCCGGCCCGCTGAGCCGACACATCGCCGTCACGATCTCGTCCGAGATGCGTCGACGAGGCCTGCGGCAGACCGACATCGCCGCGGAAGCCGGTATGTCTCCCTCGCAGCTGTCGCGAGCGCTGTCGGCGAGCAAGGTGTTCACCGTCGACCAGCTCGCCGCCGTCTGCCGCGCCGTCGGGCTGTCGTTGTCGGAGGTCGTCGCGCAGGCCTCGACCGAGACGGTACCCGGGGCCGGCGACATCGCGAACGTCACCGAGATCCGTGTCCGACCCCCGCGAGAAGATGGTCGGGCAGTGGCCAAGATGCCGGAGGGCGATCGCGGAGGGGACCATGGCGACGGATGACGACCTGATCGAGGTGCTGACGGGGCTCGGAGTGAGCGTGGTCGTGACCGACCTGCCACCCGACCGCGACGGCGAGTACGAACACGACGCCCGCATCGTGCGCCTGCGTCCGCGCATGGCACGCCGGCTGCACCGTTCCGTCCTCGCACACGAGTGCGCGCACGCCGTCCATGGCGATGTCGTGGTCGCTGACGCCCGTCTCGCCGAGCGCCAGGAGCGCCGGGCCGACGAATGGGCCGCCGAGCGTCTCATCACGCTCGACGACTACGGGTGGGCCGAGACCCTGCACTCCGGGCACGTCGAGGCGATGGCCGTCGAGCTCGACGTCACCGTCACGCTCGTCGAGGCGTTCCGACGGGTGCTCGCGCGCCGGCTGGCACCGGCGGGGTCATGACCGCTCGAGGGCGCCCATCGGGCCCGATCGTCAGCAGAACGGGGCTCATGCAGCCGACCGCATGAGCGTCGACCTAAAATCGAAGGATGCCCGGATGCGCCCGACGGCGCTGGCAGGAGGCAGTCGCCGCCAGCCACCGGAGACACCGCGGGAGTCGCATTGCACGGAAACGCCACCATTCGTTATGACGATGTCGCCCTCCTCTCGGTCGCGAGCGTCCTGCCGACCAGGGTGACCACCTCGGACTCGATCGAAGAACGACTGGGCGGCGCGCTCGCGCAGCTGCGGTTGAAGCCCGGCCTGCTGCGCCGCGTCGCCGGGGTCAACGAACGACGCAACTGGGCCGAAGGCGAGTCCTCCGATGTCGCGACGATCGAAGCGGGGCGTCAGGCCCTCGAACAGGCCGGGGTCGCTCCCTCCCAGATCGGGCTCATCATCAACACCTCGGTCTCGCGCAAGCATCTCGAGCCGTCCGTGGCGGTGCGGCTGCACCACGGTCTCGGCCTGCCGTCGTCGGCGATCAACTTCGACGTCGCCAACGCCTGCCTGGGCTTCATCAACGGCATGACCCTGGCTTCGGGGATGATCCAGTCGGGTCAGATCGACTACGCGATCATCGTCAACGGCGAGGATGCCGACGAGATCCAGGTCAACACCGTCGACCGACTCAATCGCGGCGGTCTCGATCGCGATGGCTTCATGAGCGAGTTCGCCTCGCTCACCCTCGGCTCGGGTGCCGCCGCGGCCGTGCTCGGCCGGGCGAGCGAGCACCCCGAGGGCCACCGCATCGTCGGCGGCGTCACCCGTGCCGCGACGCAGTTCCACGAGCTGTGCGTCGGCAGCGTCGACGGCATGTTCACCGACGCCAAGGCGCTCCTCAAGGGCGGGCTCGCGCTCGTGGTCGATGCCTGGCGCGAAGCCCAGTCGACCTTCTCGTGGTCGTCGATGAACCGCTACGTCACCCACCAGGTCTCGTCTGTCCACACCAACGCGATCGTGAAGGCGGTGGGCCTCGACCGGCGGCGTGTTCCGGTGACCTACCCCGAGCTCGGCAACGTCGGGCCGGCGTCGATCCCCATCACCCTCGCCGCCGAACAGGCGACACTGCGGCGCGACGACCGCGTGCTGCTGATGGGCGTGGGGTCCGGTCTGAACACGAGCATGCTGGAACTCGCCTGGTGATCCTCGCGGCTCCTGCGGCACTCCCCGGCGTCGAGCCGGGCATCTCGCGCACGCTCGTCGTCCCGGGCGTCGGCGACGATGCCGGGTCCCCTCGGCACTGGCACGTGCTCGACACCGGCGGGCTGCTCGCGGACGCCGGCGCCGAACCGGTCGGCACCATCGTGGCGGTACACGGCAATCCGACCTGGTCGTATCTCTGGCGGGGGGTCATCGCCGCCTCTCTCGAGCGGGCTCGCTCCGGGCGAGCGGCCTGGCGTGTCGTCGCCGTCGACCAGCTCGAGATGGGATTCTCCGAGCGCACCGGCATCGCACGGGGGCTCGACCAGCGCATCGACGACCTCGGCGCCCTGATCGACGCGCTGAGCCTGTCCGGCCGTGTCGTGACCCTCGGGCACGACTGGGGCGGGCCCATCTCGCTCGGCTGGGCGGTGCGCCACCGCGACCGCGTCGACGCCGTCGCCGTGCTCAACACCGCCGTGCACCACCCGGCGGGGATGCCGTTGCCCGCGGCTCTGCGCGTCGCCGGGGCGCGATCGCTCCTCGCCACCACCACGACCCGCACCACGGCCTTCCTCGACACCACCCTGGCGCTGGCCGATCCGCCCCTCGATCCGGCGGTGCGCGCGACGTACCGCGCGCCGTACGCGAGCGCCGCGCGTCGCCGCGGCATCGGCGCCTTCGTGGCGGACATCCCGGCCACGCCCGACCATCCGAGCACGCCCGCGCTCGACGAGATCGCCGGCGGCCTGACCGGAGTGACCGTTCCCGCTCTCCTGCTGCGCGGTCCGCGCGACCCCGTCTTCGGCGAGCATCACCTCGACGATCTGGCGCGCCGCCTTCCCCACGCCGACGTGCACCGCTTCGAGGGGGCCGGTCACATGCTGGCCGAGGAGCGTCCCTACGCGGACGTCGTGCTCGATTGGCTGGATGATCGGGTGCTTGCGGCTCCCGCACCGGGCGAGGACGCGATGCAGGAGGCCTCCCTCGACGCAGGGACGCCGGAGCCGGCATCCACACCCCTGTGGCAGCGGCTGGCCGAACGCCGTGACGACGATGACACCGCGGTGGTCGACCTCACCCGCCGCACCGCCGGTGAGCCCGTACGCGTGAGCTGGCGCTCGCTCGCGGATCGGGTCGATCAGCTCGCCGCAGGACTGACGGCCTTCGGCGTGCGACCGGGAGACCGTGTCTCGCTGCTGGTCCAACCCGGTCCGACCCTCACGGCGGTGCTCTACGCGTGTCTGCGCATCGGCGCCGTCGTCGTGGTCGCCGACCGCGGGCTCGGCGTCCGGGGGCTCTCCCGCGCCGTTCGCGGCACCGAGCCCGCGTTCGTGATCGGCGAGCGGGCCGGGCTCGCGGCCGCACGCGCGCTCGGCTGGCCGGGACGGAAGATCTCGGCCCCGCACCTGCCCGCACCCGCGGCGCGCGCCCTGGGCGTCGAGACGAGTCTCGTCGAGCTCGCCCGTACCGGCGCGGGCGGCGCGCTTCCTCCCGAACCGCGCCCCGAGGACGAGGCGGCCATCCTGTTCACCTCGGGATCGACCGGGCCGGCCAAGGGTGTCGTGTACACGCACGCGCAGCTGTCGGCGCTGCGCGACGCGCTCGCGGAGCACTTCGAGGTCGGCGCCGAGACCGGACTGGTGACGGGCTTCGCTCCCTTCGCCCTGCTCGGCCCCGCCCTCGGCACGCGGTCGGCGACGCCTCGCATGGACGTCTCGGCGCCGCGCACCCTCACCGCGACAGCCGTGGCCGAAGCCGTCCGCGCCTCCCAGGCGGGCATCGTGTTCCTCTCGCCCGCCGCGCTCGCGAACGTCTGCGCCACCGCCGGGGCCCTCTCGCCGAGCGATCGGGCCGCTCTCGCCGAGGTGAAGACGTTCCTCTCCACCGGAGCCCCCGTGGGCATCGACCTCCTGCGCCGAGCGCACGAGCTCATGCCCAACGCCCGCGCGCACACGCCGTACGGCATGACCGAGTGCCTGCTGGTGACCGATATCACCCTGGACGAGCTCGAACGTACGCAGAGTTCGCCCGACGCGGGGGTCTGCGTCGGCACTCCGATCGGGACGGGCACAGTGCGCATCAGCGCTCTCGATGCCGGGGGGCGGGCAACCGGCGAGCTCTCGGATGCCGCAGGCGTGACCGGCGAGGTCGTCATCTCGGCTCCGCACCTCAAGCGCGGCTACCACCGGCTGTGGGCCACCGATCGCGCGGCGGTCCGATCGACCCACGCTGTGGCCGGCCGGTGGCACCGCACGGGCGACGTCGGCCATCTCGATCCGCAGGGGCGACTGTGGATCGAGGGGCGCCTCCCCCACGTCATCACCACGTCCTCGGGCCCGGTCACCCCCGTCGGGCCGGAGCAGCAGATCGAGACGGTCGATGACGTGCGCCGTGCCGCGGTCGTCGGCGTCGGGCCGCGCGGCGGCCAGGTCTGCGTCGCGGTGGTCGAGAGCGCTCCCGATGCGCGGCGCGCAGATCTGGCGTCCCCCGAGCTCACCGCCCGGGTGAGGTCGGCGGCCGACCTGCCGCTCGCCGCGGTTCTCGTCGTTCCGGGCCTGCCCACCGACATCCGCCACAACTCGAAGATCGACCGGTCACGGCTGTCGGCGTGGGCCGAGCGCTTGCTCGCGGGCGAGAAGCCGGGTGCACCGTGATCGTCCTCGCCACGGGCACGTCCGGTTTCCTCGGGCGCGCCGTCGTGGCCGATCTTCTGGCCGCGGGTCACGAGGTGCGCACGCTGCAGCGCCGCCCATCCGGGGTGCCCGGCGCGCGTGACGTGCTCGGGTCCATCACCGATTCCGAGGTCGTCGGGCGCGCTGTCGAGGGCGCCGACGCCGTCGTCCATCTCGCGGCCAAGGTGTCGCTCGCGGGTGATGTTCGGGAGTTCCACGCGGTGAACGTCGAGGGCACCCGGACGATGCTCGACGCGGCCTCCCGTGCCGGGGTGGCTCGCTTCGTGCAGGTCTCCTCCCCCTCGGTGGCCCACGCGGGTTCCTCCCTGGCGGGGGCCGGCGCGGATGCCGCGGACCCGGTGCGCGCCCGCGGTGAGTACGCCCGCACCAAGGCCGAGGCCGAGCTCATCGCCCTCGGGCGCGACGGCGACGCCATGCGCGTGGTCGCCGTGCGCCCGCACCTCGTGTGGGGGCCGGGCGATCCGCAGCTCATCGAGCGGATCGTCGCACGGGCCCGGCGCCGCACCCTCCCCCTGCTCAACGGCGGTACCGCGCTCATCGACACGACCTACGTCGACAACGCCGCCTCGGGCATCGTTGCAGCGCTCCACCGAGCGGATGCCGTCGGCGGGCGCGCGTACGTCCTGACCAACGGGGAGCCTCGCCCGGTCGGCGACCTGATGGCGGGTATCTGCCGCGCTGCCGGGGCCCCGGAGCCCCGATTGCGCCTGCCGGCTGTCGTCGCGAAGGCCGCCGGCGCGGCCGTCGAGAAGATCTGGGAGATCCGCCCGGGCGCGGACGAGCCGCCGATGACCCGTTTTCTCGCCGAGCAGCTGTCGACGGCGCACTGGTTCGATCAGACCGCCATCCGTCGGGATCTGGACTGGTCCCCTTCGGTCACCATCGACGAGGGGCTCGAACGCCTCGCAGGTCACTACGCCGACAGCCGCAGCTGAGCCTCATCCTCCGGTGCGACGACGTCGCCGCCACGGCACCACCGCGATCACGACGCCGATGAGGGCCACCACCGCCGCCCCGGCGGCAGCGATGAGCGTCGGTCCCGCGGGCGCCGGGGCGATGACGTCGAGCACGATCGACGCGCAGAGCAGTCCCACCACCGACCCGAGGCCGAGCAGCAGCACACCCGTGCGGCGCACGAGCGCAGCCGACATCACGATGTAGACCACTCCGGTCGCCCCGCCGAGATACATCCACGGCTCACTCGGCATCGCGGCTGGGGTTCCGTTGATCACCATGCTGACGGCGGCAGCGAGCCCGAGGATCACGGTGCCGCCGGTGAAGTTGACGACCGTCGCCGCGAGGGGGCTGCCGATCGCCTGTCGCAACCGACCATTGGTGGCCTGCTGCCAGGCGATGCCCGCACCGGCCACGAGGGGCAGCACGAGCATCCACCACGCCGCCGGCTCGCCGCGGGGGCCGAGGGCGCACAGGACGACGCCGGCGACCGCCAGGAGACCGCCCACCAGACGCGGCGGCGTGACCGCGACCACGCCCGCCGGGCCGTATCCGACCCGATCGAGCGCGAGTCCGCCCGAGGTCTGACCGGCGACGAGCCCCACCGTGAACAGGGCGACACCGATCGAGGCGACGGTGAGCCCCTGGGTTGCGACGGTGACGGCTCCGGCCAGACCGCCCAGCAGCATCCAGGCGGGGATGCCGCGCCCGATGCCGTCGCGCAGACGTCGCAACCCCGCGCGTCCGCTCGGAACCGCGACGGTGATGGCGACGATGAGGATGAGACCCGACCCGAACGAGATGACGGCGGCGACCAAGCCATCGCCCACCGCAGCACCCAGGGCGCCGTTGATGCGAGCCTGCACGGCGGTCAGCACGCCGACGAGCACGGCACCCGCGACCGCGGCGGCGAGGGCGTGCGCGCGGGGGGTGTCATCGGTCACGTGGTCCATGGTGCACGACGGAGGCTTGGGCGCCGAAACCGCAGCTCGACCGCGGGGACGCGACGGGGCAGGGCGTCTAGGCTGATCGCCATGTACATCGGCACGATCCGCCCCGTCGAGAGTCGCAGCGTCGAGCTCACCGGCCACTCGCTCGCCGAGATCCGCGAGCAGGCGCGTGCCGCGACACCGGAGGGTTTCCACCTGGTGGGAGCGCCCGTGAAGATGATCAAAGGCAGTACCGAGCTCGCCGCCACGGCGACATTCGAACGACGGGACGGGCTTCGCGACGTCGAAGCCGACGACCGTGCCGCACTCGACGCGCAGGTGCCGGAGGGCTGGCGTCTGGTGAATCTCCGCAAGCTCTGACACGCGTCGCGTGATGCAGTACATCGCGCTTCGACGCCACGCAACCCTAGGTGCGGACCGCGGGGGCCGTGGCAGTGTTGCTGCAATGCGCACACTGGTCTACGGGAACCACTCCCTCGTCACCAGTGACGACGTGTCCCACACCCTCCTGCAGCTGACCGCGGGCTTCGCGACACAGTCGGTGTGCGAGGTGGTGACCATACCCACGGTTGCCGACGCGTCGGTGGTGGACGTCGATGTCGTCGTCGGCCTCGGCACCCACCTCATCTCGACGCCGCTGGCATGGCCGCAGGAGGATCCTGACTTCTCCGCCGCGGTGGCGACGCTGCAACTGCATCCGAGCTACCCTCGCGTTGCCGTGACCGATCCGTTCGAGCCGCAGGACGACGGCCTGCCGTGGCCGGTCGACGACGAGTTCGGTTCGATCGACCGGTTCTGACCCCCTCGGGCGTCACGGCAGGGGTGGCGACGGCGAACGGGTGACCGGCACCCGTCGGTCGCGCGGCGACCCCACCGAGTTGGGGGGGAGGGTGGCAGGGCCGCCGCTTTCGGACCGACCGGTGCGCGTGACGCTACGCCACCACCGCCGTGCGCGATAGCCCCTTCACTCCCGCCGCACCTGCGAGAGTCAGCTGTCGCCCACGGCGACCCGACCGCCCTCCGGCGCCTCGGGTGTCGCGCTCGAATGACCCACCAAGCCTGGCCATGCCAGAGCCGGATCGCACCGAACATGACCCCGACCGCTTCGGGTACCCCACCCAAAACTCCCTCGACGAGGCGTTCCAGCGGCCCTCCCAGTTCGCTGAGCCGCTGACGCGGAAGGAGCACGAAAGCCACGCCAGGGCGTACGCCGCGTACCTCGACGGGTACTTCCGCACGTACGACGCCGCCGTGCGCGACCTCGGCAATCCCGAACGGTTCGGCGAGGTGTCTGAGCACGACGTCCACGGCGAGTGACGCGTTGCACCCTCCGAAAGCGGCGTCCGGGTGGGGCGTTTATTCGTGGCGGACGACGAATCGGATTGATGTTCGATCTTCGTCCGGCGTGTCGATGAGGGCCTCCTCATACAAGCGGGCATCGGGTGCACCGTGGCTTAGCGTGATCGAGACGCTGCTTCTGCCTTGGGGGCCGGGATCACCTCCCGTTGCGTCGGGAACGGAGCGGGGACTCCGCCGACGAGGAGCGCGTGCTGTCTCGCGCAGCACTGTTCGGCAGACAGACCCCCGTTCTGTCTGCCGAACAGTCGCGAACAGTGACGAGACGCTCGCCGGTCATGCCTGCGGTTCGGGGACGATCTGCAATCCAGCCGGACCGTTGGCGGACGCCATGAGCGCGTCGATCCATCTCGGGTTCAGCTGCGGCGAGCGGCTCCCCGCGAAATGGAACTGCAGCGGAAGGCTGGGATGGATCCAGAACTCGCGGTGACCAGTGCCGTGCGGCGACGACGTCTCGAACAAGAACGGCTCGCCTCGGCGGAGCTTGGTCATGAAGATTACCCGCAGATGCGCGAGCGTGCGGTCCTCGATCTCGAGCGGCTGTCCCGCACCCTTGTAGTAAAGCTGTCCCACAATCGCTCCTCGGAATTCGTGTTCGCCGGCTGACGGCCGTAGCCGGGCTCGCCCTGAAGGGTGCATCGAGCCGACGCATCGGTCGCTCACCGCCATGACCGACCTCGCAGATGCGAGCACCCTGAAGGACATCTGATCATCCCGCTTCGGTTGGCGCCTCGCCTGCGATCCGGCCCGACAACAGCGGCTCCCCCGGCCTTCGCATCGTGCGCGAGCCGGCGGCAGGAGAGTCGCCGCCGTATTGCGACGGCATCCCGTTCACGGCCTGAGACGAGAACCGCCTTGGTGTCCGCTGGCTGACCATCAGACGGCAGCGTGTGCGCACAACTGAACGGTTTGCGCTCCACAACCGGGGGCGATGGACAAGCCCGTCGGGCGTCCTCGAGAGCCGACTACGGGACTCGAACCCGTAACCCCCGTTTTCGACGTGCGACGTACCATCGCGTACTTTGATGTACTTTGTGCGCTTCGCGACGGTTGCAGTACGTCAAAGTACAACTAAGTACACGCGCAAAACCATGGGTAAACCATGGGTCGTAGCCGTCGCGCGCGGCCACCCACGACGCGAGTCGACCGCCGACATCGCAGTCAGCCGCCATGGATGCCTGGGAGGTCTTCGCCGGCGGGGGGACGCTCGACCCACGGGATCTCGAGCTCCCACCCGCACCCGCCGCACCGGTACCCGCCGTCGACGGTGCGCATGACGGTGCCGCAGACCTCGCAGCGCGGCTCGGCGCCGATGTCGAACTCGTCATCGGTTTCCCCGTCCGTCATCGCTGACCCTCCGGCGCTGGGGGTGTGTTCACGATGCGGCGCTTGACCACGAGGAAGGCGGCGAGGGTAGCCAGCCACCAGGCGGCGAAGATTCCCCAGCCGATAGCGAATGCGACATCCGCACCGTCGCCGTGGCCGGCGACGATCTCCGAGAGTTTCAGTGCCCCCATGGCGACGCAGAGGACGATCTGACTGATGGGCAACCACCTCGCGGTGCCCGACCACATCCCCACAATCTGCCGCTGCCACCACCCCATAGGCCGAGCGTACTGCCGACCGATGTCGGAGGCGCATGACAGTCTCTCGGCCGCAGGAAGGGGGTCTCGGCGACGTGGGGACAAACAAGAGATACGCCGAAGCGATGGACCGGCGAGCCGCCGAGCTGTCGCAGCAGACGCTCATGCGCATCCCACCCTGCACGATCCCGATGCAGGCCTACGGACCGCAGCCGCTCGAGTGGGCCGAGCATCGCCCCACGGTGTGGGCGTGGGTGTCGTGGCCTCACAAGCCCGCCGAGCGTCTCCCCGCCGTCGCACACGGTTGGAACGACCGCGTCGTCGTCGTGTACTGGATGAGCGACGCCGGCGAACTCAACACCGTCGTGTGGCGAAACGCAGTCACACGACGGCACGCGTGACGCGGTACTCGCTTCTGCCACGCCCGATTCGGACGCAGAACCGAGAGAATGTGGTCACATCGCCCGGCGCCGCCGGGCAGGAAAGGAAATCAACGATGGTGATGATGACCGCAGGGCAACTGTCTCACGACTGCCTCGGCAAGACCTTCACACGCACCGACGCGAGCGGGAACAAGACGAGCGGCCTGCTCGAATCGCTGAGCATAGGTTCCTTCGGCGTAAGCGCTCAGTACGGCGAGTACACCGTTCGCCTGCAACCCGATGAGAGCGTAGACGTCTCCTGAGAAAAGGCCCCGCGTCCCAGGCCGAATGCGAAGGGACGCGGGGTCAGGACGCAACGTGACCGTAACGCCCGCCCGCTACGATCACGGCCATGACGGACTGCGGGCACCACATCCTGGAACGAGAAGACGTCGGCGAACCCTGGATCTGCCGGGGCTGCGGGGCCCCGCTCCACTGACCCGACGCTGCTGACGGCAACCCCCCCGCGGGCCCCCGATCTTGGACTTAGACTCCGCGCCGCCGGGGATAGCTCCCGGCAGAAGGGAGTCCTGAGATGGATCAGGTTGTCGTGCTTGTCGCGCTCCTCGCCGTGCTCGTCGCGTTGCTCGCGTTGCTCGTCGCGTTGCTCGCCGTGCTCGCCGTTTTCCGCCGCTAACGAGCAAGAGACCCCGGCGTCTGCCCACCCGAAGGTGAGGGACGCCGGGGCGTTGGTACGCTCACGACTCCTCCGCCACCTGGCCGCTAGCCGACGCGCTACGCGAGATCCCCGGCGCCGAGGCTTGGGTCACCGAGGGTCAGCGGCGCCGCGGCATCCCTTGGCATTCGGCGCCGCTGACCCGCCCGTAGGAATAGGCGCGGCGCTCGCACGATCGTCGAGCGTCGGTCTCGCCTCGGCCGCCACCGAAACGGGGTGCTTTCAAGGCGAGTATCACGCCGGTGAGCGCGAATAGGACGTGAGCGAGTTCCAGCATGATGTCTCCGTTTCGTGGGCCTACCCGTTGTACGCCGCAGGCGCGACTGGCCTACACCCTCGCGGCGAATTGGTTGTGCCAGGAGATACCGCCTGAGCGCCGCACACTGCCCACGAACGACGAAACGCCCCCGGCATCTACCCACCCGAAGGTGAGGGACGCCGGGGGCGTAGGCGCCGCGGACTCGAGAAGTTCTCAGCCTTTGTTGCGCAGGTGACGAGCGATCTGCGCCTCTATCTGTCGATGGTGCGCGGTACCGTACTCCCGTCCGATGCTGAACGCAGCGTCACCTATCTGAGCATTTGTAACGCTGCTCGCGATGCCCGCAGCCGTGATCAGCGCTTTCACCGCTGCGAGGATGCGCACAGGCGGAACCTGTTCCGCTCGACGACGCGATTCACGCTTACCGGCCTCAAGGCGGGCGGTGCGATCCGCGAGACTCGATCCCCAGTAACCGCCCGGCGGAGCGCCCAGGATCTCGCACCCCAAATCGTAGAAGACCTTTCCCTTACGTAGCCCCAAGATATCCCTCATGGCGTTCACCATAGTGGCGTGCCGCCCCAGACCGAAGAGCCGATTTCAGCCCGAGCCCGAGACGCTGCGGGGTCCGCTCCCGCTGACAGCGATACTCCTTCCGCCGGCCACCCCGTCGCATCTCAAATCTCGGATTTATACTCCGCGCCGCCGGGAACCGCTCCCGACACAAAGGAGCTCCGAGATGGAACAGGTTGTCGTGCGCGTCGCGTTGCTCGCCGTCGTCCGGCGCTAAACGACGAAACACCCCCGGCGTTCGCCCACCCGAAGGTGGAGAGCGCCGGGGGCCCTGGCGGCACGGAGAAGCAACGTGGCCGTAACGCCCGCCCGCTACGATCACGGCCATGACGGACTGCGGCCACCACATCCTCGAACGAGAAGACGTCGGAGAACCCTGGATCTGCCGGGGCTGCGGAGCACCGCTTCACTGACCCGATTCAGCTGACGGCAAACGCCCCCGGCATCCACTCCCTGAGGAGAGACGCCGGGGGCGTTGCTGGTTCTAGTACTTCACGAACGTGCCGATGCGGTGCCCGTTGTCGTCGCCGCTGCCGAGTTCTTCCTGCACGCCGTCGTCAACGTAGTAGCCCTCTTCGAGCTTCGGCAGCTCCGGCACGATATGCGCGTCCCTGGGGCCACCTCTGAGAATCCACTCTGTCATGGGCCCAGCGTACGACCGCCTCGGCGATCTACGCGATCTTCAGGTGCGCCATCGGCACGCGCTCTGCCAGAATCGCGACATGACCCTGAAGCCATATGACGAAGATGCGTACCTCAAGCGCTTCCACGCCGAGTACCTCAGCCCCGACGACGCCGGCATGCCCCTTGATAACGACAGTGATAGCGATGACGCTTACTTCTGGACGGCCCCCAGGCACAGCTCCGAAGAAGCCGTTGCAGCACTGTTCGAATCCGAGCTCGATGATGCGCAGCTCGCAGACCTGGCCGACACTCTGAATAGTTCCTACGGGTACTGGGCCAGGCGCGACGAACTCTGACCCTCCGCCGCTCTCAGCAACGACAACGACCCCGGTCCCCCGAAGAGGAGACCGGGGTCGTTTGGTACACGGACTTGTACATCTGCCGGAGCGGCGGAGCGCCCTGCGCTGAGAGCGCAACGGCGCTCGTCCTCAATGCTCGGTAGCGCCTTCGCTTCGTGGGTCGGCAGATATCCCCGCCCCCGCCGCGGTGAGCTGCCACCATCGATTCCAGTATTCCTGCAGCGCTTCCTGATAGTGGCGGAGCGCTCTCTCTGCGAGTGCCACTGGGCCGAGCTGTCTTAGCTCCGCCGGCCAATCCTCGGGCACGACGTCCAGAGCGACCTGAAAGCTGTACCCCCCTCGCCCCGGCAGGAATTCCGCGGGCTCTCGTCGCTCCGTGGGAAGCCCGTCGTCATCGATCCACCAGATGCCGTCGTGGCTAAACGCGAAGCGATCCCCACGCACCGAGCGAGGTGGCCGCATCATCTCCCGCGAAGCCGCCGGCACGAAGGTGCTGAAGGCGAGCGGGGTCATCGCACGGTGGACCGCGTCATCGCGGGCGGTGTCGAACCACACGAGGAGCGGATCACTGTCGAGCTCACGGCGGCGGCGGCTTTGCCAAGCCGCAAACTCATCCACGACAGACTTCTCCGTCGTCGCTCGGAGGCGCGCTTTAGTAATTGAGTCCATGGCGTAGCGGGCAGTGGCGAGAGCCCCGAGGATTTCCATGAAGCGACGACGCAGGGGGCGAGGCGAAAGAAAGTACGAGCTCTTGCTCGCGCTCGAACGCATCTCCTCGAGAGCTTCACGCGCATCTTCAAGCCTGTCGACCACCCCCTGGATGCTTACAACAGTGGGTCGAGGCGAATTACGGGCCATGCGCGTCACTCTAACCGTGTCAACGTACTAACGACCCGGCGTACGCCACCCAAGGGTGAGAGCAGATGTCGTGCTGACAACGAATCAGAACGCCGCCGGTGTCCCTGGCAGTCGGTATGGCGACGTGCCTTGCCATCGCGATATGTCGGGACGTCCCGCGTCCAGACTGGCCAGCAGTTCATACGCGATGGTTCGCATAGCCCATGGCAAGGGGCTGTGCAGGACGCGTCTGTAGTCTCCGAACGACGCTCGGTACTCCCATCCCAGGCCCTCCGCGTCGAGCTTGGCAAGGTTGGCGGGTATTGATGGATCAAGATGGGATCCGCCACTCTTGTTGGCAAGTGTGAGCACGATCGATTTCCTCGACCACACCTCATCCTCGGCGACCGTCAGTATCGGCTCTGACCACCAGACACCGAAAGCGACCCAGCGGGCGCGATCATCAGCGTTGCTAGGAAAACTACTCCTGTAGGTAACCCGGGAGCCGACTACCTGAGTCGCCACAAGGCTTTGCCCGAACGCGACACGACCGCGCCGTAGGGTACTTCCTGCCTCAGCTGCGCGACGATTCTCTTCGTCAATATCTAGCGCGCCGCTGAGCCACCGCAGCTCATCGAGAGCGGCGGCCTGGTGGAGGATCGCGTGAGAGCTGCTTGTGCGATGAACCATGGTTCGCACGTGGGAGGCAAGTACCTTCGCGAAGTGGGTCCGCCCGGAGTCGAACGTCTGCGACGCGACTTCCAAGAACTCAACGTTCTCTCGTGCAGCCGCAAGAACGCTCATCGGATCCCTCTGTGCCATGATGCTGACGTTAGTGCGAATCGATCTCGTCTTGAGTGAGTTTCAGGATGAGAGCTCGAAGAGCATCAACTTTTCGAGCCCCGAACGCGGCTCCGACCGAGGTTTCCCACCAGCCTTCGTCGTCCTCGACGACATCTCGATCAATTCCATGGACAATTTTCTCTAGCTCGGCGAGAGCCTCCTTCTGGTTCACGGGACCAGCACCGCGGGGTCGCTGTTCGTGTCGCCGTTGTAGTACCCGCCCGCGGACAGCGACGCCGACCAGGCGTCCAGGTCGGCTGCGGCGACTCCACCGTGGGTGAGGTTGGTCCCCGCGGTGAGGTCCGCGATCGCCAGCCTGGTGACAGCGATCGAGGGTGCCTTGTTCGTGGTGGCGGTGTTGACCGCGCCGAGGTACAGCGCCACCGTCGACAGCACGCCGGAGAGTGCGTAGCCGTCGCTGGTGATCGCGGCGAACTTCTCCGCAGCATCTGCCGGGAGCGATGCCGTCGTAAACCCGAGCCGTTCCACAGACGACGAGGCGGGTGTGCCTGCGAGCGCGTTCGCTGCTGTGATGCCCACGGAGGTTCGCGTGCCGCCGAGGTCCGGGGACTTCAGTGATGCCAGTGGGTAGACCGTCGGGCTGGTGCCGGTGTACTGCCGGGTGAGGCGGAACCCGAGCGACAGGTAGAAGTCGTGTGTCGGGTGGGCCTGGATCCAGTCGCGGACCGCGATCGGGATCTGGATGCCCGCGCCGGCCCCGAGTCCCGCGGTGCCACCGGAGGTGTTCGCGAGGTGCGAGACCATGAAGTGGGGGCGGTTCTTGGCGGTGCGTTCGATCTGTCCTGACTGCGGGTTCGCGAATGCGTTGAAGACGGTCGCCGTGGGTCCCGGGTTCCCGGTGATGGCTGCGAGCCGTGATGCGGCGAGGTTGGGGATGTCGAGCCCGGACCCCCAGTACCCGTCGACGGGCTTCCCGGGGACGATGAGCAGCAGGTGCCCGTCGGTGAGGGAGGGGTCGATGGGTGCTTGCACGGTGGGCGTGAATCCCGGGATGTCGATGTAGCGTGTCACAGCGTCTGCCCCTTCTCGATCATGATCAGGCTGGTCTTCAGGCTGGGCTTGGTGCCGGTGTAGGTGATCTGGTTGAGGAACCGGAACCGGCCGAGGGCGGCGACGGGGACGCGGATCTGGAAGATCGTGGTCTGCGTCGGACTGGTGGTTACGACCACGCGGGGTGTGCCGGTCGTGACGATGCTCGCCCCGATCACGGTGATGCCGAGATCGGCGGGGGTGACATCACGCCACGCCGGCCGCGACCGCTGGTATGACGTCGTGTGCGCGATCCCGATCTGCGGGATCAACGCCCACTCCATCGATGTCGGCGGGGCGATTGGGGTCTCCGCGGTGCCCGTGTCGACGCCGATGTACCGGCCCTCGAACGTGAGGAAGTCCGTGGTCTCGCACGTCCACCCGTTCGCCGGGATGAAGTTGGAGATCCCGTCGGAGGCGTCGGGGGTGATGCCGTCAGGCCATGCCTCCGACAGCAGGATGTGGGTCTGCGTGTACGTCATGCGAGCTCGTCTCCGTAGGTGACACAGATGTCGGTGATGAGGAGGCCGGCAGCGAGGACCTCGGTCGCAGCGGCGAGGACCTCGACGCTGAAGAACGGGTTGAACCCGCCGTTGAAGTCGGCGTTGTAGTTCGTCGCGCCCCACTGGATGGGCTCGTTCACCGCGGTGATCCCGCGGAGGTCGACCGTCTTCCCGCCGAGTTGCATCTCGATGTAGTCCGACACCAGCCCGGGGCGCACAGTGAGGCGCCCGTAGGCGAGGTTCACCTTGTTCTCGTTCTGCCCGATGAGCAGCCCCGACGCCCGCGCCGGCGAGACGTTCGCGAACTGGATCGCCGTCGATGTGTTCGGGCGTGACCCGCGGAGCCGGTACGTCTCCACGTTCACGTCCGTGGTCGAGTCAGCGAGGACGCAGAAGAACTGCCGTTCCCGCTGCGCATCCGACCACCCCTGCGTGTCCAGCCCGAACCCGATCGACTTGATCGAGGTGGCCTGGTGGGAACCGCCCGACGCGTTGGTGGCGTACTCGGTGAAGATCGCGTATCGGAACGACACCGACACGACCGGGCCGTTCGCGTCGGTGAGGAACCGCGGCCGCGCGAGACGCAGGATCGCGTCGGTGCTGGTCCCCTGCCCCAGGGTCGGGCCGGGGGCGGCGAGCCGCATCGCACGGGCGGGGTAGTCCACCAGCGACAGCGGCGAGCGGGGGTGCTCCCCGCCGGTGGCGTTGTGCACGGGGTTCCAGCCGCCATACCCGCGGGTGAAGTCGTGCGCGTACATCACTTTGCCGCGCTTTTTCAGCAGCCCGCCCTCGTCCGCGAAGATGTCCTCGACGGTGAACGGGTGCTGGGCGGCGGTCGTGGCGCCGCCGATGAGGCCGAGGTCAGGCATTGGTCTTCTCCCCGAGGATCAGGTGGAACCCGTCCGCCTGCTCATGCAGAACGAACCGGCCAGCGGGCACGAGCGCCGCCAGTGCGGGGCCCTTGATGTTGTGATGAGCGGTGACGAGACCATCGGCGATCTGCGCGCGCAGCGAGCGGGGAACAACCCCTGTCACCTCGTCGTAGGTCGTCGCGGTCTCGAGCGCGGTGTTGCGGCCATCGGCGGCGCGGATACCGAACCCGACGCCCTCCTCGGGCGGCGCGTCGGCGCCGACAGGGAACCCGACCCGTTGCAGCGCCGCCACCGTCGCGGGGCCGGGCAGGGTCGTGCCGAGGTTCCCGTCGACAAAGTCCGTGTCGGACTTCCACCCCAGCGCATCGCTGTCAGGGAACCGCTCCTGCAGCCCCCCGGTCGAGGCCCCCGTCGACTGCAGCAGCGCCCGGGTCCCGAGCTCGGTGTCCACGGCCGCGGCCGCAGCTGCGACCACGTTCTCCGACAAGGTCGGGTCTGTCGCGATCGCCGTGGAGATCAGCGCGTTCGCGATCGTCTGGATCGCTGCGCGTGAATCAGAATCCGGCCGCAGGATCTCCGCCGCCATGACCAGGTCATTGGCGAGCGCGATCATCGCCTTGGGCTTCCACACCATCAGCGCATCACTCCCATTCGAAGTAGTTGTCCAAGCCCCGATCGGGCACGGTGTTGGTGCGGTACCAGCCGGTGTACGCCGACGGCACCAGGGCCTGCGTCGGCTCGTCGCCCTCCGGCATCCACGGGCGCTTGCCGGGACCGAACCACACCTGAGCAGGGTTCGTCGGAGCGACCACGAGCGCGGAAAACAGCCCGCCCCCGGCGGGAACCTTCAGCCGCCATCCGGGGTGATCCCAGGGCATATAGTCCGCGCCTGCCACGAGACGGTCGATCGTGACCTCGTACCAGACGTCGTCTCCGGCGATGTGCCAGAGCTCGTCGGTGGACTGCAGCTCGACTGAGAAGGAGCCGTCCGGGCCGAAGGTGTCGACGATCACCGGGCGGCTGTAGAACAGCGATGTCCCGCCGACCGCGGCTCCGCTCGGGCGGAACACGATCCGCGGGTGAACCTCGAGCCCGGGGTTTCCTTGGAAGTCCGAGAGCCGCCCGGTGATCAGCGGCATCAGTCGACCGCGCGGTGGTCGGGCATCGAGGTGACGTCGGGCACGTTCCCGCCGTCGGCCGAGCCGGCGTCCTTCGTCACGGCCGCTTCGACCTTCTTCGCCGAAGTGCCGGTCACGACGGCGTAGGACGCGTTCACGACGGCGATCGCCACGAGCACGAACAGCCACCAGTCGGTGATCGGTTCGCGGGTAATGCCGTAGTAGAACGCCATCACCACGACGGCGAGGAGCACGGACGCGGCGATCGACACCGCCTTGCGGTGGATCGGCTTCGTCACCGCCGGCAGGATGCCGTTGAGCGCGGCGATCGCGTAGGGGGCGAAGAAGCCGAGCAGGGTGAGGATGCCGAGCGGCGCGGCGGGGATTGCGATGTCCATCAGGGGTGACCTCCTAGGTCGGGTCGAGTGGTTGGGTGTCTTCGTCGATGTGGTCGCCGCGGTTGAGGAAGCGGCGTAGCGACTCCTCGGCACGCTCCGCGCGCTCCTTCATGTCGAGGTACGCGCGGTAGTCGATGTCGTCGCTGGCAGGCGGGGTGGCGGTGATGCCGAGCTGCGGGGCCGGAGCGGTGTCCTTTTTGCCGCGCGCTCCGATCAGGTCCGCGAAGGCCTTCACGAGAGCGGCGAGCGCGGTGATGACGACCGCCGCTACGCCGAGCAGCGCGGCGACCGACTCCACCGTCATCAGGTCCCCTTCGGCTGGGCGATCGCCTCCACGCGTGCGGTCTGGCCGGCATTGAGAGCGCGGCGGTAGCGCCAGAGGTCCCAGAGGATCTGGCCCACCCGCCCGAGGGCGACGAGGCCGAGACCGCCGACGAGGAGCTGCGTGAGCGGGTTCGCGCCGAAGCCGTACTCACGCACGAGAGCGGCCCACAGCAGGCCGAAGCACAGCGACACGATCGCTGTCGCTACGCCCTCGAGGCGCAGCACGGCGCGCATGCGGTTGCCGCTGCCCAACGCGCCGCGCATCAGGAGCGAGGCGAGCAGCGAGATCGACGCGCCGACGAAGAGCAGCCACTGCCAGGTGTCGGCCAGCGGGATGCTGATCGCTTCGAGCGCGATCGGCTGGTAGATCTCCACGACCGACAGGACCGGGATCAGCAGTGCGATGAGCTGCGCGCCGAGTGCCCACGCGTTCGCGGGCGAGGTGAGACGGACGGGCTTGGACTCGGTCACGGCTTCTCCTCCCGAGGCACGAGACATGCCAGACCCGCCGCGAGGGTGAGGACCGAGATCATGCCGTAGACGATCGGCGCCGACGGGGCGAACCCGGGAGAGAGCGCGATCGGCACGACCCAGAGCACCCACACGATCGCGAGCAGGAACGTCGGCACGGCGGCCGCGGCTCGGGAGTGCGTGAGCAGGCTGAGCATCGCGACCCCGAGGACGACCATGACCATCCCCCACCAGTGCGGGGCGACGAACACGAACGCTTGCGCGAACGACGGGATGCTGCGGTAGCTCGACGGCATCGCGAGGATGCTCGCCCCGAAGATCCCCGACCCGAGGCCTAGGATCACGGCGAACATCTCGGGCACGTAGAGGTGAGCGAGCTTGCGCTGCCATGTGGCGGGGAGGATCACGAGGCACCTCCCCCGAAGACGGCGAGCACGGCGATGCCGGCGCGCACGAGCTCGGCGGCGTAGGCGAGGCCGACCGCGAGGACGGTGGATACCGCCCCCGCGATCGACCACGCGGTCGCCGCGATGATGCGGTCGCTCACCCGCGGCGCCGAACGTGCGCGCCCGCCTTGGGGTGCAGCCAGCCGGCGTCGATCCGGTAGGCGCCGTGGCGGATCTCGTGGACGTAGAACTCGCCAGGGCCGACGGTCGGTCCGCGGTGGCCGCGCGGGGCGTTCACCGCGGCTTCCGCCGACGGGAAGACGTACCAGGCCTCGGAGAGGAACGCGAAGAGGCGCACGTCGATCGGCGCCGGGGCCGGCGCCGCGGAGCCGCCGAGGTCGGTGAGACCATCGGTGGACTGCGAGGTGAAGCCCGCCGCGGCGAAGAAGTTGCCGTTGAACGCACCCCGGAACCAGATGTTCGAGGTGACGCCGTCGACGGTGACTTCCTGGCCGCGGATGAACCCGTCGAAGTTGCCGACGACGTTCGATGCGAGCCGCTGGCGGACGTTGTCACCGACCGTCGGCGACAACCGGCCATTGAGGTATCCCTCGGTGCCGACGTTCGCGCGGACCCGCCGCTGCTGGCGTGCGAGTCCACCGGATGCAGGCTGGCCGCCGGGGATCTCCTTCGAGCCGTTCAGCCACGGTGCCGGGTCGACGCGGAACTGCTCGCCCGAGCCGCCGACGCGGACCTCGAAGTGCGAGTGGTCGCCGGTCGCCGCGCCGGTGGAGCCCATGCGGCCCAGGAACTCGCCCGCGGCCACGCGGTCACCGACGCCCTTGCCGATCATGGAGCCGGTGCGGAAGTGGTTGTAGCTCGTGAAGATCCCGTGGCCGTGGTCGACGATGAACTGGTTTCCCCAGCCGCCGTTGTAGTGGCCGCCCTTCGACGTCGCGACGATGACGCCCTCGACGACTGCCTGGACGTGCTTCGTGCCCTCGGGGTCATGGTTGCGCCAGCCGTCGTCGCGTCCGCGGTGCGAGCCGGGGACCCAGCCTCGTACGAACCGCCCGTGCGGGGCGGGTGCCAGCATCTTGGTCATGGTCTTCTCCTTGCGGGTATGACGAAGCCCCCGGCGGATGCCGAGGGCTGAAACGCGAAACGGTGTGTACAGCGGAGTGCAGAAGCATGTACAGTGCAGTACATGACAGAGACCGAGCAGCTCGAGCAGGCAGCCACTCAGCTGCAGGAAGCACGAGACGGCGTCGACAAGGCGCTCGCACACGCGCGAGAGGTCACCCTGGCCGCGCTCGACGCCGGGCTCGCAGAAGCCGCGGTAGCGCGCACGCTGCGCGTCTCCCGCACAACGATCAGGACTTGGACAGGGAAATGAAGCGCTCAGCGATCGCGGCATCCGCCGCACTGATGTTGGCTCTCCTCGCGGGATGCTCGGCGCCGGCACCGTCCAGCAGCATTGACTCGGACACGGAGCCCCTTGTGGCGACCTCGCCGTCGGCAGGGGCGGGCGCGGATGAGTCCGCGTTCCTCGCTGCAGTGCGGGAGAACCTGCCGGAGAACACTCAGATCCCCGACGCGACCGACGAGCAGCTACTCGCGGCCGGCGCCGACGCTTGCGAGCAGATCGCAGAGGGCACGCCGGGAGATCAGATCTCGGTGATCGAGAACGAGCAGCTCGGGGTCCTGGGCACCTACGACGACAGCGGAGCGATCGTCTCTGCCGCTCGAACGAACCTCTGCGACTAGGCCACGACCCGGCGGAAGCGCCCACTGCTGTCGCTCACAACTGCGTTGAGGAAGCTATCCGGGACGTCGCTCTGCGAGATGGTCGGCAGCCCGACGAACTGGATTCCGGCACCGTCGATGCGGATCCAGTTCAGCCCGGGGCCGTGCACTTCAGCGGCGTCTCCGGCGAGCGTGACGTAAGCACCGGCCGAGGACGAGTAGAGGGACAGCGCGCCGCCGGAAGCGTAGACCTCACCCCCGCCCGGGAACTTGATCATCCCGCCGTTCTCTGCCGGGTCGAGGATCATGTCGCCGACCTCGATCACGCCGGTAGCGCCATCGATGACGATGTCCTCGCCCACGCGGATCGTGTTGGTGGCGCTGTCGATGACGATCGCGTCGCCGACGTAAATCATCCCGTTCTCGATGCGGATGCTGCCGGTCTGGATCTTGCCGCCGTCGAGGTCAATGCTGCCGCCGCCTTTGACCTTCATGCTGCCGAAGAGTTCAATGAGGTTCTGGACGGTGAGGATGCCGAGGCCGTCGATGATGAGCCGGCCTGTGACGCGGAGAACGCCGGACACGAGCTGCGAGCCGATCACGATGAGGGAATCTTCACCGAAGAACCGTGTCCGGCCGTTCGTGACCGACGTGGACCGGAGCGGAGACGCCGTTTCCGTGCGGTCGTTGCGGGTCAGGAGGCGGTCGACGGCTCGCTCGGGAGCGTGCGGGGTGGGTCTTGAGACCATCAGATTGTCTCCACGGTCAGGGCGATCGAGTCGGGCGCGGCGATGTCGCCGCTGAACGCGATCACGCGGTGTGAGGACCAGCCGTCGCGGATCCAGTCGTCGCCGCGGGATTCGATGCGGACGACGGAGCCGAGGCGGAGCTGGGTCAGGTTGATGTCGTCGGTGCGGACGTTGAAGGCCCACTGCTCGTACGTGTTCAGCCGTGACGCGAGGTACGCGGCCGACCGCTGGTTCACGACGTCGAGCGACGCTTCCTTGAGCGTCAGCTTCGTGTCGCGTGCGAGGCCGGCCGAGACGGGCGCCGCCGCGCCACCGCGGACCATGTCCCACTCGGAGCCCTCGCCGATGCCGTGGACACCGGTGATTTTCTGCGCCCCGATGGTGGTGACCTTCAGGTCCGTGAGCCCCGACTTGGCGGCCTGCGCGTGGAACTCGTAGCCAGGGCCGGCGAGGTACGGGTTCCCGGCGATGAAGTCCCACCCGTATCGGCCGTCGCGCTTGTAAGGCTGGAAGTCGAGATCGGGTCCGCCCGGGGACTCCTCGATGACGGTGAAGAGGTCCTCGCCGTTCTCGAACTTGTAGCCCTCGGAAGTCAGCGACTCCCCGCCGGCCTCCTCGGCGCCGACGTTGACCGGGAGCGGCCATGCGGCGGAGATCGGGTCGGTGTAGATGATGCGCGCGACGCGGCGCGCCATGCCCCGCCATGACAGCCCCGACCAGGCGAAGGTCTGATTGGAGCCGCCGATGCCGAACAGCCAGCGCCCGGCGGCGAGCTCCCGCACGTCCCAGTGCTTCACGGCGAGCAGCCCACTGGCCTTCTCGTACTCGGAGTCGATGACCAGCCCGTGGTAGAGCGGGATACTGTCGCCGAGGACGGTGAGGACTCGGTCTCGGGGGCGGTCCTTGCCGAACAGCACATACGCTTCGTCGACGGTGAGTCCCAGCGACCTGAGCGGGAACGTGTGGGTCTGCTCGATCACGCGCCCGCGCTGCCATGTGCCGGCCTTCGCCGGCAGGACTGCGAGCTCCTCGCCAGACTGTGCATCCCAGATCGCGGTGGTGAACAGCACAGTGCCCCCTACAGGTAGGTCTCGTTCCCCAGCACCTGCAGCGTCAGGCCGTTGCTCACCGAGATCGTCGTCGCGGACGTGGGAGGCAGGGTGAACAGGTCAGATCGGGCGATCCCGCCGAGGGCACGGGCCCCGCCGATCGTGAGTCGACCCGTCGCCGTGTCGAACGTGTGCGGCTGGCCCGCGACGAGCGGGCGGGTGATGACGATGAGCCTGCCCCCGGGGCCTGTGATGGTGTAGCCGCCTCCGGCGTCGCCGTAGACGCGCAGGCGCGGCCGAGCGGGGAAGTTCCCGCGGTGCACGGCGAGCACCGTCTGGCCCGCGGGGAAGTCGAACGCCGCCCCGTACTTCAGCGGGTCGGGGAACCACCAGCTGGCCGACCATTTCGCGCGGCGACCGGTGCCGATGTCCTCGAACGTCGGCGTGGTTCCTGCCGCTTGACGGGCGGAACCGAACAATGTCCGCCCGTTGCGCTCGACGGTGACGGTGAACTTACCGCCGTCGCCGCCGTGGCCGACGAACATGTCGCGCATCTCCTCAAGGTCTTCCATCGAGTCTGCGAAGCAGGTCCCCTTCATGGGCACCAACCGCCCGGAGAGGTACCCTGGCGTGTCGAAGTCCCCGTGTGCCTGGGGCCGTGCGATGGTCTCGGAGCGCATCGTGACGCCGTCATCCCAGCCGGTGAAGCCGCCCGGGCCGAAGTAGAGTCCACGCGGCCGCGCTTCCCCCTGGGGGGACTGACGGATCGTCAGCCGCCCCGAGGTCAGTTGAAGGAGCTTGTCCACGGTCACTGTCCCTTTCGAGTGATGAGATCGGCAATCTTGTAGCTCGCTACGGTCCCGATCTCGACTGGGTCGGCACCTTCTGCGTGGATGTCCATCTGCACCAGCGGCCCGCCACCCGCCACCTCGCGGGCGCCGTCTGCGGTTCGCGTTCCCTGGTCGGCAGCCGGCGCACTGGCTCGAGGTGGCACCGCGGTCAGGGCGACCATGGCGCGTTGCACGATCGGGCTCGAGTCAGTGATGCCGAGGGCCATGCCCTCGCCGACCATCTGCCCGACCTCGGCGCGGAAGACCCGGGAGGGCGACTGGATGCCGAGGGTGTCTTTCGCCCACCCGATGACGCCGTCGAAGAACCCGCCGACCTGCTCGAGCAGCCACCCGCCCATTCCGGAGATGCCTTCCCAGAAGCCACGGACGACATCGGCGCCGGCGTCGACGAGCCACTGACCGGCGTCGCCGATCGCGCTCATGACTGTGTCGAAGATGCCGCCGACGAACCCGCCGATCTGACCGATCGCGGAGGACACCGCCCCGACCATGCCGTTCCAGATCCCGGCGAAGAACGCGCTGATGCCCGCCCATACGCCGTTCCACCAGCCGGAGAGGGCCTGCACCGGTCCCTGCACCGCCATCACCACCGAGGCGATGATGGGGACGAGGAAGGCCAGGAGCCCATTCCAGATGCCGGTGAAGAACGAGCTGACCTGCGTCCACACCCCGGACCAGAAGGTCCACAGGCCGGTGACGTACCCGACGATGAAGTCGACGATCGCCGTGACGATCGGGGTGATGAACGCGACGATCGCGTTCCACACTGTGGTGACCACGGACACGATGCCGTTCCAGACCGTCACGAGCACAGCCGCGAGGACCAGGATGATGTTGATCCACGTCTCGACGTACACCCGGATCAGGGTCGCGATGAAGTCGAACACCGGCTGCAGGAACGAAGCGATGCCGTTCCACACGCTCGTGACGACGTCGACGATGCCGCTCCACAGGTCGGTGAAGAACGACGCGAGCGAGCCCCACACGTTCGTTGCGACGGCGACGATGTTCGCCCAGGCCTCACCCAGGAACCGGGTGAACTCACCCCAGATCGCCTGCCCGAGCTCGGTCTGGGTGAAGAACCACACCAGCCCGGCGACGAGTGCTGCGATCGCGGCCACGACGATACCGATCGGGTTCGCCGTGAGGGCGGCGTTCCACGCCCACTGTGCCGCGGTGGCCACGAGCATCGCCCCGCGGGTGGCGACCATCGCGACCTTCTGCGCCACGAGTGCCGCCGTGCCGCGCACGGTTGCGAGGATGCCGCCGGACTGCGCCGCGGTGCTCGTGCCGGTCGCGGCCGCGAGCTGCAGCTCCGCTCGCGCGGCCGCGAGGCGGGCGAACGTGTTCGCGGTGGTCAGGGGCAGCATCCGCAGCTGCAGCACCGCGAGGTTCTGCTGCGCCGCGAACACCAGCGCGGTGCCGACCTTCCAGGCGATGAGGCCGGCGACGATCAGCGGCATGAACTTGATGATCGTGTCGACGTGATCGGAGAGGAAGGCGAGCACGTTGACGAGCACCGTCACACCGGTCGCGGCGACGGTGGCCATCGCCTGCCCAATCTTGGGCAGGCTCTCCCCCAGCGACGCGAACGCCGGCTGCAGCGTCGAAAGCGACGCGCCGATGCTTGACGCCGCCCCGCCGAGGTCCCCCTGCGAGAGCGAGGAGAAGAACCCGGCGACGGCCTCACGGGCGCCGAGGACGAAGGTGACGAAGCCGGAGTCCTCCTCAAGCCCGAAGGCCCGGCGGAGTGCGCTCGTGAAATCGCCTTGGACGATGAGGGCGTACACGCCGGTGAGCGCGTCGCGGATGTTGAGGACCGTGGTGACGAACCCGGAGTCCTCTTCGAGGTTGAACGCCTCGCGCAGCTTGCTCGAGTAGTCCCCACCCGCGACGAGGGCGTAGAGGCCCTCGGCTCCGGCGATGACGCGACCGAAGTCGACGGTGTCGATGTAGGCGGCCACTGTTGCGATGGCAGGTCCGAGCCGGTCGGCAAACGCTGCGGCATAGGGAGCGATAGCTGCCGACGCGCGGTCGACGGCGCCGGCGATCGAGGTGAACAGGCCGGGCGCGCCGTCGACGGCGGGCTGGACGAACATGGCGCCCATGCGTGAGAACGCGGCACCGATGTTGGCGAACGCGCCGCGCGCGGTGGTCCCCGAGGACAGGGCGGCGCCGCCGACGCTGGACTCGAGGGCGGCCTGGAAGGTCGCGAAGTCCACCTCGCCGCGCGAGACCATGTCGGCGGCCTCGTCGGCGGTGATGTTCATCTGGGCAGCGACGGCCTGCAGGATCGGGATGCCCCGGTCCTGGAATTGCTGCATCGTCTCAGTGGTCAGCCGCTGGTTCGTGGCGACCTTGTTGATGATCGAACCCATCTCCGAAAGCGGTGCTTTCGCGATGGTCGCCGAGTCGGCGGTGAGCTTGAGGACACGGGTGAGGTCCTCGCCGGGACGGATGCCGGCGGCGACGCTGGACGCGGCGATCTGGGCGGACTGGTCCAGCCCGAACGCGGTGCCCTTGACCGAGGCGAGGGCGGACTCCATGATCGTGCCGACCGACTGGGCGTCGTGGCCGAGACCGGTCAGCTGTGCCTTGGCGTCCTGGATGTTCAGGGCCCGGTCCAGGCCCTTCGCACCGATCGCGGCGATGCTCGCCGACGCGGTGGCGACGCCCGCTGCCACGGTGATGGCGATGCCCTTTACGGCACGCCCGAAAGCGGCCTTGAACCGTCCGCCGGCTTCCGAGGCGGCCGCGTCGGTCTGTGAGATCACGGCGCCCCGGAAGCCGGGGAAGGTTGCGGAGATGGGGACTTCGCCCGCGCCGACAACGGTCATGGGCACCCCCTGGGGATCAGTGCGCGAACGCGGATCGTGCCCGCAGGTCCGCGCGGAGGGCTTCGCGCTCCTCGGCGGTGACGTCGACTTCCTGCTCCTGCCGCCACGGCGTGGGCAGGTCGACCGGGTCGGGGTGGGTCTTGGTGTCGCGGTTCGCGTTCATGAACGACGTCGCGTGCATCCACGTCAGGAACTCGCCGTACGTGACGGCGTAGTCCCACCCGGCCACCGAGGCGCTGGTGTGCGACCCGAACTCTTTCTCGAGCTCAGCGACGTGGTCGATCGCCTCCCGGTAGGAGATCGACCGGCCGACGTCGTCGAGGCTCAGTCCGAGATAGCGTCGGAAGTCGAATCGGACGGCCCGCCTGTGCTTTCCGACGAAGGCGTAGAGGGCGAGGATTCCCCCAGGCTGGCGCCCATCCGCTCACCGATCGTCTCGGCGTACTTCAGCAGGATCTGGAACGCCTTCGCGCCGTCGCGCATGCTCACGATCTTGTCGCGGTCCTCGGGCCAGAGGATGTCGTCGCGCAGGTACTTCGGGAGCTTCTTCTCCTCGATGCCGTCCATGTCCATGAACAGCTCGAGACGCTCGATCGGGATGCGCAGGTCGAGAGAAATCTCCCCCTCGCTGGTCTGGCACTTCAGGTGATCCTCGACGACGAGGAAGTCCGGCTTGGGGCCGGGTTCGCGGGTGGTGGCGCGCGACTTGTTCGGCGCGAGCTTGTCGGAGACGGTCATGATGGGCCTTTCGTGGACGGTGATGGGCGGGCGGTGAGCTGCTGGCCGGGGTGCCCATCACGGCCCCGGCCAGCAGGTGTGTTCACGCGCGGGTGTACGCGCGTGCAGTCGATGCGCCGGCGGGGCCGGTCACGACGATCGGGGCGGACCCGGCGGCGCCTGCGGGCAGTGCCGCCTTGAGCTGCGTCGAGGAGAGCACCTGGAACAGCGGCGACTCGACACCGCCGAAGGTCACCGAGGTGACACCACTGAAACCGGTGCCCGAGATCGTCACCGACTGCCCAGCGGCCTGACCCGACGGCAGCGCCGAGGTCAGCGTGGGGGCCACGGTGCTGGCCGGCGGGATCAGCCACTCGCCGACGTGCTCGTTGCCCAGCAGCGGCGAGCGCTTCACCGCGAGGGTGAGCTCCGTGCCGTTGACGGCGCCGCGCTCGGACTTGTCGACCTTCGCCTTGGTGACGGTGACCTCGGCGATGCGGCGGCGGATGACGCCGTTCTTGAAGATCTCCTCGCTGAACGCGACGAGGTCGGTGAGGTGACCGCCGGCGTCGATCGTGATGAACCCGTTCGCGTCGGGGGTCTTGCCCCACGCGAGCTTGCGGACGAGGCGGTCGTACTGGGCGAGCTTGACGACCAGTGTCGGGTTCGACAGGCCCGAGGGGATCTGGTAGCCCTCCTGGAAGAACTTCACCTGGTCGCCGTCGGGTTCGAGGACCCACTCGAAGCCGCCGTCCTCGGTGAGCAGACCCGCCTTCTCGTAGGCGGGTTCGAGGGTGAGGGTGGGGCTGGCGCCGTCGCTGGGGGTCGGGAACGCGGTCCCGGCGGGGGCGAAGCCGAGGAACCCGGTGACCGGGATACCGACGGCGGAGATGTCGTTGCCGAACTGGTCGACCATGATGTCGCTCCTTCGAAGCGGTAGGGCCCTCCCGGGCCGGGTGTGGTGGTTCAGAGCGCCTTGCCGACGACGTCCAGGGTGAACGCCATGTAGCGCCGGGCGCGCGGCTGGCTCTCGGGCACGCGGTAGGGGCCGAGGGAGCCCCGGACCCGAGAGACGGGGTTGTCGGGGTCGATGCTGGGGATCTGGGTCCGCAGGGCGTGCACGATCAGTGCGAGATCGGCTGCGTCTTGCGGGTTCTCGGGGCTGCCGGCGAGGACCGACAGGCCGACCGTGCGCCGGCCGGTGAGCAGTGAGGTGTCGGGGCCGCCGTCGTCGCGGATGATGAGCGACCGTTCGGGGAAGTCGGGCCCGTCCTGTTCCCGGTTGTCGACGACGACGCCGCGGCACACGTCCTCGGGCCGGGCGGCGAGGGCGTTGCGGTACCAGCCGGTGAGGAACAGCTCGAGGTCGGTGTGGATGACGGCAGGCTCAAACACGGCTTGCCACCTTCCCCACCGCCCGCGCGAGGACACCCTCGCGGGACTCGATGACCATGGCGTACGGGACGTCGGCCACGACCGTCGCGACAGGCCCGTCCGGGGTCTGCTCGACCTCGACGTGGATGCTGTCGCGGTACTCGCCGGTCAGGACCGGGGCGTCGGACTGCGCGGCGTCGACGACGGCTGCGGCGGCGTCCGTCACGAGGTCGCGGACGCTAGCGGATCGGGCGATCTCGGCGAGGCCGGCTTCGTTGAAGGTCGCCATCAGCCCTCCCGGTCTTCGAGCGGCACTTCGAGGTGCGGCTGCCAGCCCGTGAACGGGTTCCGGTCGGCGGCCGGCTTGACCTTCACGTGGTAGGTCACGCCGTCGGCGCGGATGCGGTCGCCGGGGCGGACATCGGCGTCGGGGGCGCAGTAGAGGCTCTTCTCGGTGAGTATCTGGGTCCGGGTTGCCGTTTCGGTTAGGGTGCTCGAGCTGGCGGCGACCCACGCGCCCGGGATCTCGATGGTGTCGGGGGTGTCCCACGACCCGGGCACCATGTTGTCGGGGTTGTAGGGGCTGGCGACCTGCTTCCGGCGATCCCGGTGCACGGTCTGACCGAACGGGAACATCAGCTGACCCGCGCGATGCGATAGGCGTCGAGCAGCTGCTCCTCGCCGGGCAGCAGGTTTCCGCCGGCGGCGGCGCCCGACGCCGCCTGCGCGTACGTGACGGATGCGGATCCGGTCTGCTGCCGTACGATGCCCATCGGGTTGCCGAGCGCACGGGCGGCCATGTGCAGCGTCAGCGGGGTGAGGGTCTCGGGGATCTCCGTGAACCCGGCGGTGTAGGTGACCTCGACCGCGGCGCCCCGGATGCTTGTCCACCCGGTGTCGGGGTCGAAGTCGATGCGGGTGAGGTCCTCGACTGGCTTCCCGTTGACGACGACCGACTCGATCGCGGTGATTCGGAGGGCGGGAAGCCACACCTCGTCGACGAAACGCGAGCGGCGCCGGAAGATCAGGCCCGTCTGCTGCTTTGCGATGTGCCAGCGGCAGTAGTCGCGGATGCGGCGGCTGGCTGCCTTGATCTCGTCTTCGAGGAAAAGGGTGGTTGCGGGGATGAGCCCCTGCGACATGTTGGCCATCTGGTCCTTGGTCGCGAAGAGATCCATCCCCGCCCCCTCCCCTACTTCGCCGAGCCGGTGTCGCCGGCGTCGGCGGTCTTGGCCGTGACGCGCTTGGTCTGCGCGCGCTTCGGCTTCTGCTCGGGCTCCGGGGTCTCCGGCGCCTCCACAGGCTTGGTCTGCACGTCCTTGAGCCAGGACACGCTCGTGGTGACGGGGCCGTCGACGTTCGTCTGAGCGACGACGGCGTCCGCCGGGTAGGTGACCTCGGTGGTGCCGGGCGGCACGTACGTCACTGCGTCGGTGCTCGCGTTGTCGGCAACGGCCTCGGTCACGGTCGGCGCACCGTCGAAGGGCACCGCGCCGGTGCTCTTCGGGGTGACGACGTCCTCGTCAGGGTCGATCTGGATGCCCATGCGGGTGCTCCTTCGGTTGGACAGGGACGCCCGGGCCGGAGGGCTCCGGGCGTCCCCGTGTGGATCAGCCTGCGAGGCCGGTGACCCGACCGAACGCGCCGGGACGGTAGATGGCGAGCGCCAGACGCTCCTCCGCGCGAAGAGCCGTGAGGTTCTTCTGGAAGTAGTCGGCGTGGCTGTTGCTCGCCTCGACGGTGATGCCGCCCTTGCGGAACACCTGGCCGCCCTGTGCGAACGCACCGACGAGCGCGGTGTTCTCGGCGAGGGCGGGCGTGTTCACCACGCGCTTGCCCCACAGCGAGGGGTTGCCCTCCTGCACGAACGGGCCCTGTGCGTAGTAGGCGCCCTGCAGGTTCTTCGACAGGGCGATGCCCTCCCATCCCAGCGGGTCGATGACGACCGCGTCGGGCTCGAGGAACTGCGTGGTGCGGATGCGCGTGATCTGGCGGTAGATCGCGTCCATCGCGTTGTCGTCGGCGGCCGAGGGTGCCTCGCCTCGCACGATCGGGGTCGCCAGGCCGGGCCGGTTGAGCAGGCCGACGAGGTTCGCTCCGGTGCCGTCGCCGTTGAGCAGCTGCGCCTCTTCGGCGAGCTTGACGAACAGCACCAGGCGGGCGTCGATGTAGGAGCGGGCCTGGGCCCAGTCCTCGAGCATCTCGTCCGAGATCGGCAGGAACGTGGCGATCTTGTGGAGGACCTCGTCGACCTTCGTGAACGCCAGCGCCGACTCGGGCTTGAGTCCGCCCTCGGCGACGGCCGCGGCACCGTTGGTGACGATGGACTCGACGAGGTAGCGGATCAGGGGCGAGGTGGTGGTGCCCGAGGGGAACAGGTCGGCGATCGTCAGCGTCCGGAAACGCTGGTCGATGATGCCGGGCTGCACGGCGGGCTGGTTGGTGACCTGGTAGCCGCCGCCGGGTGCGCCGGCGTTGCCCTGCAGCAGCGGTGCCTTCAGCTCGACGTCTCCCGACGCCCAGTTGCCCTTCAGGCCCTTCTGCAGCAGCGACTTGTACGCGGCCGACTCGACGAACTGCGCGCCGAACGACTTCGCGACGGCCTCCGCGCGCTCGTCGGCGGATGCGTCGTCGAGGGTGCCGCCGCTGGACGCGGCGAAGGACTTGCGCTTCTCCTCGATGTAGTCGAGGTTCTGCACTTCGTCCGTCCACTTCTTGATGTCGGCCTCGAGCGGATCGAGCGCCGCCTTCTGGTCGGCGAACGACTTGTACTCGCCGTTGCGGTTCTCCGCGACGTCGAGTGCCTTCTGCGAGAGCTCGCGGACCTTGTCCTGAGCCTCCTTGAGCTTCGTGCTCATTTCCCCTCCCGGGAGTTGGTACCTGCGAGTGTGTTCATGACGCGGATTCGCGCCATGCGGACCTGAAGCTCAGCCGCCTCGGCCGCGTCCGTCGTCTCCGTCTCGACGGGCGCATTGGCCGCGTCGTCGGGGGCGTCGGTCGCGGGGGTCAGCGACTTGGCTTCGGGGTCGGGAGTCAGTACTTCGACCACTCCCACGGTCGCTCGATCGCCCAGCAGGGTGATGACCGATCCGTCGTCTGTGTAGCTCTGGCGGTAGAGCTCGGTTTCGTACGTGTCCCGGTCTTCGACCTCGAACACGAGGATGCCGCCGCCGTCGGCATCCGGGATCGTCCCGCGAAGCCAGACCCAGTCGCCGGAGTTCGCTTCGCGCAGCGCGGCGCGGGCGCGTTCCTGCACCGCCTCGAGCGAGCCGGCGAGGGTCTTCGTGCCGGAGCGGGGCCGGAACGCCTTCTCCGTCGGCAGCGCGCCGCCGAGAGCGACCGCCGCGTCGAGGATGGACTGGATCAGCTCGCCGTCGGCGGCGCTGTTTCGGGCACCGGTCTTCGAGGTTGCGGACTTCGAGGTCAGCACCACGGCTTCCCGGTTTGATGGGATCGCCACGAAAGCGCCGTTGAGCAGCTCGCGTTTGGTCACCGCGCCGGCGCCCTTGCCCTCGGTGAGGGTCATGAACGCGACCGAGGTGGTGCGGATGTGGCCCTCATTGACGAGGGTGCGCACCTCCTGCGCCCGCGGCAGCGAGCTGTAGGTGCCGGAGACGATGAGGTTTCCGGTCTCCTCGTCGATGCGCGGCGCCCCGGATCCGACGGTCGTCGCCACGGACATGCCGTGGTCGGAGTCGAAGGTGATGTGCTCGGGCAGCGGCTGCACCCACTCGTCGGCCTTGAGGGTGTCGCCATCGCGGTCGAGGGTGGGCGCCGAGAGGACCACCTCGAACGTGCCAGGGAAGTCCTCCTCGGCGCCCGTGGGCGCGATCGTCGCGTCTTTCCGGATGATGTTCATCGCTCTCCGTTCCAGTTCCCCTGTCGCCATCGCTCGATCTCGGCGAGTTGGTCCTCGTATGTCATCTCGAAGATGGGCGTGCTCTTGTTGTCGCTCACGGGCCGCGGGATGAGCGTCCCGTCGGTGGCGACCTGATGCGCTCGGGGGTTGTATCCGAGCGGGATTAGTGCGGCGTTGGCGTACAGCACGTTCGCCTCTTCGCCAGCCGGCGGGAGGTTGAACAGCGGCCGCGCTTCGGCTGGCGTCATCACGCCCCGCTCGATTAGCGAGCCGACGGCGGTGGCGCGGGTCTCGAAGTCACCGCGGAGCACCTCGTCCATGTTGAACTTGGTGAACACGCCGCCGTCGCCGTAGAAGTCTGGGACGAGCTGGTGGTCCACGACCGATTCGAACAGCTCGAAGCGGGGCGCCATGGTGTCTCGGTACATCGACCGCAGCTGCTCGGTGATGTTGGAGAACGTCGCCTTGTCGAGGATGTGCACGACCGGCGGCGGCACGTCGTACGCTCCGCACACCTCTTCACGGTTCAGCTTCCGCGACTCGATGTACTGCATCTCCTCGGCGGAGAGTTGCACGACGGTCGCTTCCATCGCCTCCTCGAGGATGAGGGGGCGGCCGGCGTTGTCGGTGCCGCTGTACTGCCGGTCGATCTGGCCGGCGAGCCGGTTGAGCGCACCGTCCGAGATCGTCTTCGGGTGCTTGACCACCAGCGACGGCCGTGCGCCGCGGTTCCACCACGACGCCGTCGCGCGGCGGGATGCGTCCTCGTTGAGGAGCGTCATGCGCAGGCCCTCGAGGTTCGACAGGCCGCGGCGGAGGTTCTCGGGGTTGTAGTTCTTGAACACGACGACGTCGCGCTCAGGCCACTCGATGTCGGTACGGCCTCGGTACGCGAACACCGTCTCGCCCTTGTCGTTGCGGCGGACGACGACGTTGGTCGGGTGGATGGGATGTAGCTCGCGAACGCGGTCGTTCCGGTCGCGGAGCTTCAGCCAGAACGCCTCGCCGTACAGGTCGTACGTCGAGGACGTCCACAGCCACAGGTCGAAGCCGGAGAGACGCTCGTTCGGGCGGCGCATGAGCTCCGCGAGGTCGCCGTTCTCGTCCTCCTGCCCAGCGTCGCCTGCCCACTTCTTGATCTCGAAGGGGTTGCGGGCGGTGGCCATGGCGAGCTTGCGGATGACGACGCCGACCCACAGCTGGGCCTTGTAGATCTCGCTGTACGCCGCCCACGAGCCGATGAGCGGGATGTCTCCGGCGCCGTAGTAGGTGCCGCTGGTGAACGACGAGGTGCTGTCGCCGAGGTCGCCCTGCTGGGGGGTCGAGATGACCGTTCCGTTGGAGAGGAGCACGCGGGGACCTCCTACACGGCCAGGGTCTGCAGGTACTTCACGCCGAGCCGCGGCAGCCACAGCTGCCCGTCGACGGCGAGGCGGTCGCCGTTGCTGGCGAGGGAGACGACATCGGCGAGCACCAGGTGGAACTCGTCGACATCGATCAGGACCCCTTCGAAGGTCTCCTCTGTGTCAAGCGTCGCGACGTAGCGGCGGCGGATCATCGAACGGATGAGCCGGTCGGGCTTGGCCATGGGTGGCCCCCTTCCTCACACGGTGGCGAGGCCGCGCTCCTCGTAGATCGAGGGGCCGTCGCCGGGGTTCTTCAGCAGCCAGTGCGCGCCGGCCACGCCCCACAGCGGGGACGCATCGCCGGGCGAATTCTTCGCGTCGACGACGTAGCCGCCGCCGAGGCTTTTCATGACGGCGGTTCCGGCGGCGACATCCAGCAGAGGCTGATTGCGGTGCTTGATCTTGCCGAGGTTGACGCCGTCCAGCAGCAGGCCGGCGGCGCGGCCGAGGTCGGCGCCGCCCCAGTCGGTGACCTCGATGCCCGCGTCGGTGAACTCGGTGATGAGCGAGGACACCGGAGCGCCCTTGGTTTGGAAAGTGATGCCGGCGGGCGTGAAGGTGCGGGCGGGGTCCTGCAGCCACGGCACGATCCAGTCCGTGCCAGGACGCGAGGCCATGATGCCGACGTGCACGAGGCCGTCCTCGCGGTACGCCGCGAACGCGATGTGCGCCATCGTGCGGTCGTGAGAGACCTCGATACACAGGTAGACGTCGCCCCCCGGCGCGCGCTTGGAGAGCCGGTCGAATCCGGCGGCCCACTTGCCGGTCTGGAACGGCCCGCCGACGGAAGAGTCGACGAAGATGTTCGCGACCTCCGACTCGAATACGGGCCGGGGGTCCGAGATCCAATAGGCGTGGAGGTTCTCCTCGGGCAGGTTGTAGTTCATCGACGGGTTCGAGTACGCCCACGCCTCAGGGGTGTCGAGCGGCATCCCCGGCGGCGGCGACCACCAGAACAGCCCGATGGTCGTGGAGTCGTCCTCTGACTCAATGGCATCCATTCCCTGCTTGTGCAGGAACCTCTGAACGACGGCGTCCATATCGCCGGTGTTCGCGGCAGCGATCAGCTGCGAGCGTCGGCGCGCGGCGGTGGTCTTAGACAGCGCCGACCACGCCTTGAACGTCTTGTGCTTAAGGATCTCGTCGACGAAGACCAGGTCGAAGGTCAGGCCGCGGCCGCCGTTCTCGGCGGAGTCGACCCAGTAGCGCTGCCCGCCAGAGAGCTCGAACCACAGCTCGCCGTTGATCGCGTTCGTCTTGCCGCGCTCACGCGTGAGGCGCGGGACGGCGTCGATGATCTTCTGGGCGTGCTCGTAGGTCTTCTTGGCCGTGGCGAGCTTCTGCGCCACGCCGAGGACGATGGCGTCGCCGTCGACGAACATGCGGAACAGGATCAGCAGCGCCGCGATGAAGGTCTTGCCGTTTTGACGCGCGACCCACAGCAGCACCGTCTTGAACCGGTACGCCCCATCGGGGGTCAGCTCGAGCGCGTGGATCAGGAACCACCGCTGCCACGGGTTCAGCTTCGGTGCCAGCTCGCGGTGGCGGGTGTCCTTCAGCGCCTCGTGCAGCTGCTCGGCGAAGTGAATCGCCGCGTACCCGGCGGAGGTCTGCGGGTTCAGCGGGCGCCGCGGCGGGGTGAACACGCGGGGCACCATGTGTCCGTAGACCCGCCGCGGCCGCGCGCTACGCCTTCTTGCGGACTGCGCGCCGCTGGGGCGCTTCCGGGTCGTCGTCGATGTCATCCACGTCCCCCGTGTAGAACGAGCGCCGCAGCTCGTCGAGCTCGTCGCGCTCGATGGGCTTCGCGGCCGCGATGAGCTTGTCGATCGTCTCCTCGTACCGCTGAGCGATCGCCGACCGCTGAGCTATCGCCGTGGAGTCGAGGTCGCGGGCGAGGGTCAGCAACAGAGCCACACGCGGCTGCGAGGACGGGGGCACGGCGAGCGATTCGACGAACGCGAGCGCTGCCGCCTCGTTCGACAGGCGCGGCGACGCTGTCCCGCTGTCGGTCCCACCAGGTGTCCCACCCGATGTCCCGCCGGCATCCCGCCCCGCGGGGCCGATCCGAGGGATCGCCTCGAGCTGCGACTTCTCTTTCGCCGCCTGGCGTTGCCGGGCCTTCCGCTCACGGTCTCGCTTGCGCTTGTCCTCGGGCGTCATGGCCATCTTGACCACCTCCCCGAGGGTGGGACATGGGACACGACCCTGCGGAGGGGGACGGATCACAGCCGGCGGAGTGCAACGGGCATGGGGGTAGCGATTTGCGACCCCCTCCCCCGTGCTGTGCGCGGCATGGGCGGGCTGTATCGGCGTAGGTGTGGGTCGGTGTGGCTACCAGACCTCGGATGGGTCACCGAGGCCGAGGCGCTGCTCCCCCGCTCCCTTGTTGCGGTTGCATCGCAGGTGCTCGGGCTGACCGTTCGACGGGTCGTCGGCGAGCTCGGGGTACGCCTTCACCGACTTGATGTGTCCGTACTCGAACGCGTCGCGGTGTCCGCGAGGCAGGGTCGTGTCGATCTTCTCGCCACACAGAGCGCATGGCAGGTTGTGCTCGGCAACCGCGACCTTCAGGTTCTTGCGGTTCGTCCGGTGAGCGGAGGTAGTCCGCCCCGGGATTCCGGCGGCCACGTCAGCGGGCCGGGCGGGTCAGCGCGGCGGTGATGATCTCGGCGGCGGTCACGAGGCCGAGGCCGAGCGGCTCGCCGTGACGGCGCACCGGGCGGGGCTTCGGCTTCCGTGTGAACGGGATACCCGCGCGCTTGCGGGCCTTGCGGGCTGCGTTGGACATGCTGGCCCCCGATCGAGGTTTGCCGGCAAGCGCCCGCGGACAGTCCACGCGGGCGCCCGCCTATTCACGTCTGCGCCTCACGCGCCGGCGATCGCCCCCGATGCAAGATGATCAGCGCTCCTCGACTCCACCGCTTGGGAAGGTGGCCGGGCGCCGTCTGGCTGGAAGTGCGAGCGTCGCGTGAACGGTGAGGCGAGATCCCGGCCAGTCGGACCGGAAGATCAAGCGGGGCCGCGCCCGATGCGCGAGATGCGAACGCGACCCCGAGAACGCCGAAAGCCCCACCCGCTCGGGGTGAGGCTTCCGGTCATAGTTCTTGTGCGAGGCACAGCCTATCAGCGAAACGGGCCACGTTTTCGGAGCATCTCAGCGCGGCGTGTCGCCTTGGCTACAGGCGCCGCATCTCGCGACGAACGAAGTTGCTGAAGGCGGTCGTATCGGCGAAGTAGTTGGGGTACGCAGATCGGAGGTCGCCTATTCGCTTCGAGGACACCAGCACGGCATCGACGTCCTCGTCGTCCTCCGCCTCAATTTCTGCCAGGCGACTCTCCGCCGCGGCAGGGTTGTCGAACAAGGTCAGCACCAGCTTCTGCTGCCAGCGGTGAAGCTCGAGCAGGAAGGTGTTTCGCTTATGGCCTCCGTGCTGCTGCACCGCGGCCACGTAACCCTCGAGCCTATTGAGCAGGCCCAGCTCGAGCTCGAGGTTGAGCAGCTCGAGCCGCAGCTCCGACACGGTCCCCTCAGCACCGACCGGCTGCGGAAGACCCTCGGCGATCGCCATCAGAGCACTCACAACGAGCATGTAGCGCTTTAGCTTCGGGTCGCCCTCGTTGTACTTCAGGCGCGTGCCGCCGAAGAGGTCGAGCGTCTCGACGGCGGTCGCCCAGGCATGCTGAAGCTGCGTCCGCACCTGCACCTCGATGAGAGCCCCGTGGTACTCGGTCTTCGTCGCGTTGTACTCGTAGACCAGATGCACCCCGCGATAGCCGGTGCTCTGCGGGCCTGGCCCCTCACGGAGGTAGTCATAGGTGCGCAGGATCCGGTTCTGAGCGCGTGTCGCACCCTTCAGCCGAGCGACCAGGGCATCGACGTCCTGGATGGTCGGCAGGACGGCGCGCGTCCCACCGAGGTCATGCATCGTCGTGACGTTCATATGCGGGTGCCGGCGCAGCTTGTCGACGATCGTCGGCAGTCGTTTCATACGACGAACAACCAGCGCGTCGGGCGACACGGCGAGCGCGTTCTTTCGCACGTGGATCGTCACCGAGAACAGCGGATAGGCGTGCGCGCTCCGGTAGTTGCTCACCTTCTCCCGGGCCTCCGCCGCCTCTTCCGCTGTCCCCCTCCCGGAGCCGATCAGCCTGCCCGCGTTCTTGACCTGCGTCTTCGTGTACTTCTGTACGGCCCACCCCATGACGGTCATGCTATCGACCCGGTCTCCTCGAGTAGCTCGAACGCGCGAGCGGCGGCCCGTCGGCGCTGGTTGATCGTCAGGAACGGCACCGAGGTGATCGCGATGAGGTTCGCGATCTCCTGCTGCCGCACATGCTCCGCCCGGCCCTGCCGATACTCCCGCGCCCACGCCCCTTCACTGTCGGCGGTCGCCGGCCGGACTCCGAATCGGTCGATCCGGTCATCACGACGCCATCCGATGGGCATACTCGGACGAGACGCTGATTGCCTTGCTCACGGCCTGGCGCCCGTCGCGGATGTCTTCGCTGTGATGAATCACCTTCGGCGTACCGTCCGCTGCCTTCTCGGCGTTCGACGCGACCTCGATCTCGTACGCGCCGGCCCGGAGTCGCTTCGTCCACCACTGGCTCCACCCGTCGCCGCCCGTGGCCGTCGTCAGTTCGCTCATGTCGTGCTCCCGTTCGTGTGTTCCGGTTGAGTGGCGTGCTGGGGTTCCCAGTAGCCGAAGGCGCCCCATGACCCGTCGGGGCGGTAGCTGAGGTTCCAGCGACGCGGCCACGCACCCTGAGCCAGCGCCCACCGCGCGCGCTCGTCGGCGAACCGCTGCGCTTCCGCCCACTCGGTGAACTCGGCGATCGGGACCGTGCACGTCGGCGTCTCCCACGCGGCCACCTCCCAGCTGCGAGGGGCCGGGTCGTCGTACGCAGCGCGACGAACCTCAAGCGGCAAGCTCGGCGCGGCGAGCCACTCCGTCAGGTAAGTCGCGAGCTCCACCTGCGAGACACGCGTCATGCCGTCACCGCCTTGCGAGGGCGTCCGACGCGATCTCGCATCCGCTCCCGGATCTCGAGCACCTCGGACTCGCGGAACCACGTCACCCGGCCCATCGGCCCCTGCGTGATCGCGCGCGGCACGAGCCCCTCGCGCTCTCGCCAGCGCTTCAGCGTCCGCTCCGACCCGGCGTACTTCGCCCGCGCCGCCTCGTCCTTCGTGATCAGCCGATCCCGCCACTCGGCAACGGCCGACACCTCGAGCGCCTCGTCGGCGTCCGCGTCGACGACGTGCGCGGCATCCGGCCGCTCGAGCCGGTAGCGGCTCACCGCGTCGACGATCGACCAGAACGGGCGCACGCCGTCCTCGTCGACCGGATGCCGGACGAGCACGGCCTCGGCGAGCTGCTTCACGTCGTCGGCGTGGTTCGCGATCCGGTCGAAGTCGCCGAGGATCACGTTCGCGCAGCTGCGGGCGTAGTCGTACGCCGCGAGCGAGCCGGCGCCCGCGGGCATCCCGCCGACGATGCCCGATCGCGGGTCGACGAACACCGCCCACGACCGCAGCGACCGCATCACGTCCTCCGACGCGTCGATCAGGTCCGCCGGCGTCGGCGCGGGCGCCTCAGCCCCCTTCCCCGACGAGGACCGCAGCGCGTCATAGACCATCGCCTTGCGCGGGTCAGCGAGCGACCGCAGGCGGCCGACGAGATCCGCAGCGTTGTCGATGTGCCCGCGCATCCGCCGATAGCAGCGATCGCAGACCATGACGCCATCGCGAGCGGGCGCCGGCGCGCACCCCTTGCATGATCGCTCGGGGCGCTCCATCGCACCGTCCTCGACCGCCGCGTCGACGACGAGGCCGTAGTCGACGCAGGTCGCGAAGTGCAGGTCGGGCACGGTGCACCCGAGCTCACATCCTCTTTCGGACATGGGATCTCCTCTCAGAACGGGGTGTCGTCGCTCGGGACGGTCCACGAGCCGTCTTCGGACACGGGCGCGGCATAGGTCTCCTGCTGGCGCTGGGATGCCGCCGGCTGCGCCGCGGTCCCTCCTGCCGCTGCGCGAGTGACCTGCGCCGTCGCATAGCGCAGGCTCGGGCCGATCTCATCGATCTCGAGCTCGATAGCGGTGCGGGTCTGGCCCTCGCGGTCCTGGTAGTTCCGCTGCCGCAGGCGACCGGTCGCGACGACACGCATGCCCTTGGTGAGCGTCCCGGCGATGTGCTCGGCGAACTCACGCCAGGCCGACGCGCGCAGGAACAGCGCTTCGCCGTCCTTCCACTCGTTCGCCTGGCGGTCGAAGGTGCGCGGGGTGCTCGCGATCGTGAAGTTCACCACCGGGAGTCCGTTCTGCGTGTAGCGCAGCTCGGGGTCGGCGGTCAGGTTGCCGACGACGGTCAGGACGGTTTCGCCGGGCATCAGACGGCCACCTCGACGCTCTCCCAGCTCCGGTCCCCCTGCAGCGCGGCAGTAGCGCGGACGGCGAGGGTCAGCGGGTCCGTGCTCTCGTCGACATGCGACAGGGAATCGACGAGCGCGCGCCGGGCGTCCTCGAGCGGCAGGTGCTCGGGGTCGTACGCCCACAGGGTGGAGTCACCGTCCCAGGAGAAGACGACCGGGCCAGAGCGCAGCGGCGTCGTGCCGCCGTTGTAGAGCTCGAAGATCACGCCGGGGTCGTCGAACCAGCCCTCGACGGCCAGGCAGTAGCCCTGGTCGATCAGTGTGTGCTGGTCGTGGTCGTCCTGCCAGTAGTCCTCGCAGATGCCGCAGTGCAGCCGGCAGCTGGCCCCTTCGGGCGCGCTGCAGGTGAGCGTCGGGCGGATCGCGCCGTCTGCCTCGAGCTCGATGTCGATGCGGTGAGGGTTCGCCGTGCCCATCAGAGCGCCCCCTCGTTCGCGTCCTGCGCCTCGACCATGACCGGGTGCGGCGCGGTCAGCGATTCGGGGACGATGACGATTGCCTCGGGCCGCAGCGGGAGGAATGCCCCCTTGGGGATCTCGATCGTGACCTTCACCTCTACCGTTCCCGGCTTCGGCTTCTGCGACTTGTTCTGCGTCGAGCCGACGACTTTCGCGCCGTCGATCGCGCTCGGCTCGTCGAACTTCCTCGACTGCTTCGCACGCCAGGTGTACTCGGGCTGCACCTGCAGGTAGACGGTCGCTCGGACCGCATCGTGGTTCGTCATGCTGTCTTCCTCTCGGAGGTATTGCGTTGCTTCCAGGCCGCCGCTCTGGCGACGGTCTGCTGGGCTTGCTTGGCCTTCTGCTCGGCGATGAACCGGTCGGCGTCGGCCTCGGCGTCCTCGTGCGACTGCTCGAGCTGCCGGGCCGTGCGCCGGGCGACGGCGAGGGACTGCTGATTGCGCGCCGCGTGAAACTCGCGCTGCGCCCGGTCGCCGTTCGATCCGGGGCGCTCCTTGGCGACCTTCGCGAATGACGGGAACTGCTCCTTGACCGCCGCGCGCTTGTTGATCAGCGGCAGCCAATCGGGATACCGGGCCTCGCTCATCGGGTCACCACGGCTCCTCGTCGGGCGTCCCGGCGCGCTCGAAGTGAACGGTGAGCTTCTCCTCGTAGACCCGCCGGGTGAGCCACTCGTCCCGCTTGAGGCGAGCATCCCGGCAGGGACCGCACTTCGTCTTCCCGGCGCCGTGCGGCATGTGGTCGTCGCAGAACATCGGCGGGGCATCCAGGATCAGCGGGCGCTCCGGCAGCACGGGCTCCTCCTCGCGGTCCTGCGTCACCGCGTCCCACGCATCGGCCCGCGCGGCGTCCTCCGCCCGCACCTGCGCCCGCGCCCGCTCCCGCGCTCGCTCGCGCCCGCCCGCGCTCCCCCGCCCCACAGCCACGGACGTCCATGGACGATCCCGCGCCGGCGGTTCCGGGGTCGAGATCCGCACGCCGCGCATGTCCACCCGAAGCGGGTGCAGCAGCAGCAGCCATTCGGCGCCGCCCGCGACATACGTCGTCAGGAACCCGGCGTCCATCAGCTCGACGAGGTGCTCGAGCACCGTGTCCTGCGCCGCGTACCAATCGAGACCCGGGTACGCGTCCGCCGGGTACATCTCCCGCGCGATCCGCCCCGTATCCATCGGACCCCGCCCCAGTGGGTCGAGGTTCAGCCACAGCCACAGCGCGAGCGGCTTCGCCTCGTGCGGCACCTCGTCGAGGTGCGCCAGGTCGGCCGCGCTGATCATTCGTTGCTTCGTTGACACCCTGGTCGTTCCCTCTCGCGAAGCCCTCGATGCACTTGTCGAGGGCGAACTGCACGTCGTGCTCGTGGACCGTGAAGCACTCGGTCCATCCCTTCCCGCCGCGGCCGAGCACCGCCTCGGCGTCGTCCCACCCGGTGAATGCCCGGGGGAACCAGCGCGCCAGCACACGCAGCGCCTCGCGCTCCCACGAGGCATCCGTGCCCCGGGCGCAGACGATCACGTGCGCGCCGGCGCGCATGAGCTTCTCGACGCGGCTCCACTTCCACGCGCGCCCCACCTTCAGGACGCGGGATGCCGGCCAGTAGACGACGTACGTCATCGCGAACGTCGGCATCGCGCTCATGAGCACTCACCGTTCTTCGCGAAGGAGAGCATCCCGTCGGCAGCTGCGGCAACGGACCCAGAGCCCGGAAAAAGGTCATCCACCTGATCGGATGTTGGGTCGTAACCCAGCATCTCGAGCACCCACCGCGTCCACTCGGGCGGCTTCGACCCGAGGAACCCCTGCCTCCGCACGGGGGCGACGAGGATGTCACGCACGCGGAGACCCGTCGCGCGGTCACGGCGCGCCGGCGGCACGCACAGCACGACGGGCTCCCACGAGTTGACGACGCGTGCTCCTCCTGGGACAGCGTTCGGTCGGCCCCAGATCGCGAGCTGCGCCCCAGCCGGTGCGGCCGCGATGAGGAGTCCGGTCGACGACGCGTGTCCTGCCACCGCCCAGCCGTCGTATTCGGCGGAGAGGCGCTTGACGAGCTCGACGTGCGCCGCTGGGTCATCCCAGCGCGCAGCCTCGGCATGATGGTCGGGCTTTCTCATCGGGCGGTGCGCGCTGCCGACGTATCCCCCGGCGGTGCGCTCTCGTCCGGAGCCGCGACCCTCGCCGTACCAGCGGTCGGCTCGGCCGAGGTACGGCGGGTCTGCGATGGCGAGCTTCATCGTCTTCTCCCTGCTGGTGCGAATGTGATCCCGCCGCGGCGGGCCTTGTGTGCTTCGGTGATGCGGGGGCAGAGCCCGAACGCGTCGAGTCGCATGGTGCGGCTGCCGCATAGCCCGCAGACCGGATAGATCGCGGCGTGCATCTGGTCGATGCGCGCGAACTCCGCTTCCCGCTCGCGGCGGACGTGCTCGCGGCGGCGGATGTCGAGCACCCAGCCCTTGTCGGTCTGCGACCAGCCGCCATCGGGGAGTGCGGCGACCTCGGCGCTGCAGCAGCCGAACTTGCATGCGGCCTTCATGACGCGAGCCCCATCTCGGCCTCACGCTCACGGACCCACTGCCGCTCGTAGTCGGCGTAGGTCACCCGCGGGTGCTTCTGCCAGTGCTCGAGTAGCTCGGGCGATGCGTACGCGCGGGCGCGGCGCTCGTTGCCCATGAACAGCGACCCCGGGTCGATGCCCGCCGCGCGGCCGCGTGCGTTCAGCAGCGCGCCGTTGGTCGCCTCCTCAGCGAGCATGTACGCCGCGAGGCGAAGCTCCTCGTACTCCTCCCGCACCTCCCGCCAATCAGCGAAGGCCGACCCGATGATGCTCATGCCGCCAGCACCCACCCGCCGTCGTCGTCGAGGCGCACGCGGCCCCAGACGGAGTGCTTGATCGGGCGCTGGCGCGGGTTCGCCCACGAGGGGACGATGAACCCGGCGAGCTCGGCCTTCGCGGGGTCGGCGTGGACGGCGTTGTGGCAGGTGCGGCACAGGTGCACGAGGTTCGCGGGCAGGTGGTCGCCGTGGCGGCGCAGCTGGCGGTGGTGCATGTCGGTCGCGCGCTCTCGTCCGCAGCGCTCGCACATGCCGCCGGAACGGCCCTTCACGACGGGGCGGGCGTCGGCCATCGGGTCGACGGTCGGCCGGGTCACTTCTCCCCCCGCATCGACTTCGCGATCGACTGCAGCAGGGTCACGTCGCGCTCGACGGCCTCGGCGAAGTCCTTCGCGTACTCGAACAGCAGCCACGCCTCGTCGTACGCGTCGACGGCACGCATGAGGCGCTCGTCGACGCCGTACGCGAGTTCGCGCAGCTCGGTCATGGTGGCGCCGCGGCCGTACTCGTCGCGCAGCGTCTTGACCGCCAGGCCGAGGGCGATCTTCCGCTCCCGCTCGGCGGCCTTCAGCTTCTCCCGGTAGTCGGCGAGCGCGCCGGGTGCGGCGATGTTCTTCGCGCGAGCGATCGACAGTGCGCCGATCACCTGCGCCGGGGTCGGCGACCACTGGGCGAGGAGATCCTCGTCGAGGATCGCGACGTTCAGGGGGACGATGTCGAACCCGGCCGGGATGGTTACGAGCACCCCCGAGGCGGGGTCGACGTGGTTCGGTTCGTCGCTCATCGCCGGCCGCCCTTGCGCTTCGACGCGCGGCGGCTCGCGCGGTTGCCGGGCAGGTGATCCTGCGGGCGGCGGATGCCTGCCTGCACCGTCGCCGCGCGCTCGGGGGTGGCTGGCCCTTGCGCGTCGACGCTCGGTCCCGGTGCGGGTGCCCAGTCGTCGGCGGCCGGCGCTTCGGCGAGCGCCTTGCGCTTGGCCTTCAGCTGACGGTGGAGCGCGGTGCCCTCGGCGTCGGCGCGGAACGCGCGCACGGCGCGCGCCTCACGGTCGATCGTGTCAATCTCGAGGACCGTCTGCGCGGCCTCGATCTCGGTAGCCCAGTCCCGCTGTGCGGGCGCCGCGGGCGCCTCCCACGGCGCCGGGTCGGCGGTCGCGGCGGGGCGATCGTCGAGCAGCGGGGCGAGGATGTCGGCGAAGACGACGCGGTACGCGTGGCGCTCGACCTCGGAGCCGAAGATCGTCATCGGCTTCTCGGCGCGGGTCGCGTTCCAGTCGGGGGTGTTCTGCTCCTGCTTCTCGTACTCGGCCCAGCTCACGACGATCTCGCGGGGCTGCTGGCCGGTGCGGGTGATGATGACGCGGGCGAGCAGGGGCGGCTCGGGCTTCACGTGGTAGCGAAGCCACTCGGCCTCCGGGTCGGCGAGGAACTGCGGGCCGTCGATCGCGGCGAGCTGGCCGGAGGCGAGCACGGCGGCGCGGGCGGCCTCGACGGGGATCGTGCGGGGTTCGGGCATGGCTCATGCCTCCTGGAAGTTGAGCGTCGTGCGACGGGTGGTCTTCGGGTGCTTGCGCTTGGCGGCGGCCTCGGCGAACGCGAGGTCGACGCGCAGCTGCTCGGCGCGGGCGTGCCCGTCGGGGTCAGCGGCTGCCCACGCGGCCTCGTCGATCGCGACGCTCTCGCTGACGGACAGCTGGAAGCCGCCGCTCTTGCCCATGCCGACAGCGCCGAAACGGGCGGCGTGCGGGAGCTTGGCGATCGCCTTCTTGAGCGCGGCGTTCGCGGTCTTCTCGGCGTCGACAGCGACGGTCAGCACGAGCTTGCGGGGCACCCACTCCTCGAGTGCGGCCGCGACCTCATCGGGGAGGTCGTCGACGTCGGGGCATCCGGCGTCACGCCAGGCGATGAAGTCGTCGGCGCGCTCAGTGAGCCACGCGATCATCTCCTCGTCGCGCTCGACGACGATCCACGTCGCGCCGTCCGTGGGCGGCTGGTCGTCCTCGTCGCGAACCTCGAAGCCGTAGAGACCGAAATCGGCGCCCATGACGCGGATCTGGAACTGCAGCTGCGCATAGTGCTCGATCGGGATGCCGTCGTGCTCCCACCCGTGCTCGTGCGACTTCACCTCGACGACGGCGAGGCGGCCGTCACCGTCCCACCCGAAGCCGTCGGGCGTCGCGCGGTGGAGGTCGTTGTCAGCGGCCGCCCAGAGCGCGTCGTTCGCGACGACGCTCTGCAGGCGCTCGGCTGCCTCGTCGAGCAGTGCGGCCTCGCGGGCGGACCCGGCGCGGGTGGCGGCGGTGCCGCGGAAGCGGGAGCCGTTCATCTTCTCTTCGGCGATCGTGCGGCGTGCCTTCAGCCCGGCGCGGGCGATGCGCCACGCGTTGGAGGCGGTGACGCCCTCGCCGCGCTCGGCGAGCCACAGCTCGCGGTCAGCGCCCGCGGGAACGATGATGCGTGCGGTCGGGTTCTTCATCAGGCGCCTCGCTTCGGGAGAAGGTCGAGGGTCGTGTCCCACCACACCTCGACATTGGATGTGTTCATCGACGACAGGACCGCCTTGCCCGCGCGGCTGATCGCGCGGAACTTCCACCGGGTCGCGCCGACGGTGACGATGTCCCCGACCTGCCACACGTCGATGGGCTTCGTGCGGGTCGGGATGGTCACCGGCGCGGCGTCGAGCACGCTCATGCGATCACCGCCAGACCGAGCCCGCAGAGAAGAGTCACGGCGACGGCGAAGCCACCGAGCGCGACGACCACCACACGGGCGAGCACCTCGCGCTCGTGGCTCAGGCGCATCTCCACGCCTTCGCCGACACGAGCCGGCACGGGCGCCGGAAGATCCGGGGCATTCAGATTCAGGGTCACAGTCATTCCTTCGGGTGTCAGGTGCCGCATCGGAGCGCGACGAAACATCGGGGACGTCGCCCCGAGTGATCGGTGGTGTGTCAGTGAGTGGCAGCCGGCATCACTGCCGACCCATCCGGCGGAGCTTCTCGCGCGCCTCGCCGACGCAGATCGCAATCCAGGTGCCCCACAGAACGAGGCCAGCCGGGATCGCGAGCCATACGGGGATCTCGTCGGGGTTCAGATCGCTCATGCCGCAGCGTCCGCTGTCTCGGCGGCCGGGTCGACAACCCGGCTCTTCAGCCACGCATCGAGATCCACCTCGTAGAAGGCGTTCAGCCGCCCCTGCTTGAAGACCTTCGGTCCGTCTCCTGCGGCGAGGAGGTTGCGGAACGTCTGGTAGGCCATGCCGCTGAACTCCGCTGCCGAGCGGGTGTTGAGCACTCGCCCCGAGCGCACGATCGAGGCGCTCATGATGCGGTTGCCAGTTCCAGCGGGGCGGCCGCTTCGCTGACCTGCTCGTCGCCGGTGACGATGGTGAAAACGTCCTCGAACTTCACGGGGAACGTCAGCAGCACGGACGAGATGAAATGAGGTCCGGGCGCTGCCTTCCCGTTCAGGACGCGGGATGCAGTCGCCTTGTCGACGCGGAGTGCAGCGGCGAGACTCTGAAGAGTGTCGAGCCCCTGCTCGGCGCGCAGCTGCTTGAATCGCTCGGAGTCGATGATCAGCGTGGCCATCTCTCCCCCTTCGGATAGGTTGCTGCAACTTCGGGTTGCTGGTGTGCAACTGATCGTAAGCGAGACGATGCGCTTGTGCAACCGTCAATTGGGTTGCTGCACTCCCTTGCACTGTTGCGCGAACGCAACTACAGTGAGGACCGTGAACGAGACCCGCTGGTGGAAGTACGTACAGGTCGTCGCTGGCGACGTGCAGGCGAAGGAGATCGCCGACGTCGTCGGCATCGACAAGTCGAACGTCACGCGCTGGAAGCAGGGCAGCCGCCCCGCCGTCGAGTTCGTGCTCAAGTTCGCGCGCGCCTACGGACGATCGGTGATCGAGGCTCTGGCCGAGTCGGAGTACATCACCGACGACGAGGCCAATATCCGCGAGGTCAAGATCGGCGCCGAGGATCTTTCAGAGGTCGATCTCGCTCGCGAGCTACTCGGCCGCGTCGAGCGTCGCGCGTCCAGCAATGTCACCGTGGGCCGGTTCGGTGTCCGAGGTTCCGCGCAGGATGAACGGGCTGTCGCCAAGAAGAAGGGTCGCGACCGCGGAGAGGACACCGACGCGTGAGTGACGAGCACATACGTCAGACCCTGCGTGACCTCGGCGTCAGCGTCCGCTACGTCCCGCTGGACGACGATCGCGACGGCGAGTACCTCCATCACCGCCGCTTGATCCGACTGCAGCCGGGGATGCCACGGCGTCTGCACCGGTCCGTGCTCGCGCACGAGTGCGCGCATGCCGTCTTCGGCGATGCGCCCAGCGCGTTCGGACCTGCCAACGCCAAGATGGAGCGCCGCGCGGACGAGTGGGCAGCCCTCCGGCTCATCGATATCGATGCGTACAAGCTCGCCGAATCGATCCACGCTGCTCACCCGCATGCGATCGCGCTCGAGCTCGACGTCACCGTCGACATCGTCGAGGCGTTTCAGCGCATCCTGTCCCGGTTCGGAGACACCGTCTACGTGCAGGCACGCATGGGCGCCGGCATGTGGCATCACCGCGAGACGGTGCACTGATGGCCCGCCCGCCTCTCGAGCTCGAGACGTGGGGCCGCATCCGACGCACGACGATCGACGGCAAGCCGACCGCGTTCGCCTACTACCGCGACGCCGACGGTGTCACGCGGCTGATGCAACGCCAGGGCAAGACGGCCGCGGAGTCGGAGCGTAATCTCGTGCGCGCCCTGAAAGCACGACTCACGCCGGCAAGCGACGAGATCACCGGAACATCGACCCTCTCGGAGCTCGCGCAGAAGTGGATCGACTCCCGCGCCCGGCTGGCCGAGGGGTCGATCCGCACCTACCGGAACGCGATCAAGCACATCGACCGCGGCCTCGGGTCGGTGCGACTGCAAGAGGCAACCGTCCCGAAGCTCGATCGCTTCGTCATGGCCGTCGCGACGTCGTCAGGTCACGGAACCGCGGCCACGGTGCACGTCGTCCTGCGCGGGATGTTCACGCTCGCGGCGCGGCACGGCGCCGTGCGGCCGAACCCGATGGCCGACGTCCCGAAGCCCGAGCGCCCGAAGCGCACCCGGCGCGCAGCGGCCCCCGACCTCGAGGTCGTCCGCGGCATCCGGTCCCGATTTGAGCAGTGGGACGCAGGGACCGAGCCGCGCCCCGAGAACGACCGGCGCCGCCGGCTCGCGCGCGCGAGCACGCTGCTCGACACGACGGACATGATCATCGGCACCGGCATGCGCACGGGCGAGCTGCTCGCGCTGCAGTGGGACGCGGTCGATCTCGCGACGCATCGCGTCGTCGTGCGTCGCACGATCGCTCAGGACCGTGACGAGCGGTTCTTCGTCCAGGACTTCACGAAGACCGACGCCGGCTACCGCGAGCTCGAGCTGCCGACGGAGGTCGTCGAGATGCTCATGCGCCGCCGCGTCGCGTCGTACACCGAGTTCGTCTTCCCGTCGGCAGTTGGCACCTTCCGGCACCCGAACAACTACCGCACGACCTGGCGCGCCGCGCTCGCGGGGACGCCGTACGCCGGTATCACCCCGAAGAGCTTCCGCAAGACGGTGGCGACGGTCATCCGTGACGAGCTCGGCATCGAAGCCGCGAAGGAACAGCTCGGCCACGAGGACAAGAAGACGACGGAGGCGCACTACGCCGACGAGGTCCATCGCGGCCCTGCGAGCGCACTTGTTCTGTCGAAGCTGTTCACCTGAAAACCATGGGTAAACAATGGATCGCCCCGACCCGCGCTGTGCGGATCGGGGCGATTTGCTGACTTGACCTGGCCTTTTCTGAGCCGACTACGGGACTTGAACCCGTAACCCCCGTATTACAAGTACGGTGCGCTACCAATTGCGCCAAGTCGGCGACGCCCGGTATTCCGGGCTTTCGACGCAGCGTCTGCTCAGCCGGATGGTAGCCGACCGCGCAGGAACGCCGCTCATTCGCTTCTTCGGTTCCGAGTCTAGAGCGTCGGCCGCACGGCTCCCGCCCCCAGCAGTCGCCGCACCGGGGTGACGACCGGCCACGTGTCAGCGCTGAACGCTTCCATCGCCGCCCTCAGGCCGGCTCCGGCGCGGAACGCGATCCCCAACAGCGGGTTCCGCGCCGGAGACGACGCTTGCTAGCTAGCGAGCAGTCGTCGAGGCGTTCGCCACGGTATGGGGAGGACGCGGCGGCGCGGGTTCTCGGACGGCATACAGCCCACGCGGTGAGTTCGCCGCGGATGACAGCGCCGTCAACCAGTGCGGATTGAGCTCCGGGACTCTGCTGCCGTGGAACTTGAACAACAAGCTGGCGTGGGGGTGGATCCACACGGAGGATCTGCCGCCACCGAGACTGAGATGGTCCGTCCAGGTGAGGATGAAGGGTTCGCCGCGACGGAGCTTCGATTGCGTCACGAACTGGATGTGAGCCAGCAGACGGTCCTCGAACTCCGCCGACACGGAGCCCTCGTAGATCAACTTGCCCATATCCGCCGCTCCTGGTCGCTGGGTGTTCTGGTGGCGGCCAGGGGCTGGGGCAACGTTCTGAAGACTATAGGCACAGCGGTCGCCGGGCGCAACGGCCCCGGCTCGGAGGAACACCCTCACACCCTCCCCGCACGTTCATCACCTCAGCACGGGAGCAGCCGCGCGCTTCGGCCTATCAGCCGGAACAACTCTGTCGCAAGCGGTTGATCGCGGCGCGCGGCGAGCGCTCAGATTGCGGATATGCAGCGCATCGATCACTTCGCGGAGGCGTTCCTCGACGAGATCGTCAACGAGCGCGACCAGGAGAGTCGTCGGGCTGCCATCGACCGGATGATCCACCCCAATGTGTGTCACGTCAGTTTCGATCGTGCGGTGTACGGCAAGTCCGGCTTGGACCAGCGGATCGCCGTGCTCCAAGCGTCTCTCCCACCCCTCGCGCGGCCGATCGTTCAGGAGCCGCCGGCGGTGCGCGGGAACACGATCTTCTTCCCGTGGTGCCTCACCGGCCCCTCGGGACCGACCCGCTCGTCGGGTAGCGTCTTCGTCGTCTTCACCGGGACGCTCGCAGAGTGGATATACACGACGGCGGATCTTCACCGGGCAGAGCTCAGCGCACCTGAAACGTGAGCAACGGCATCCTGTCGAGCACGCCGTTGATGATCTCCGCCTGGATCGCCCGGTCTTCTCGGACGACGGCTGCGGTTCGGTCGCCGATCCGCCAGCGTGCTGCGGCTCAGGAGGTGGGGGTCGGCGTCGGTGTCGGCGCCGACTTGTAGTAGGCGTCGCTCGCGGTTGTCAGGACGAACTGCGAGAACTCTGCAGGGTCGCCCATATCGCCGATGTACTGCTTGCCGTTGACGAGCACCATCGGCGTTCCGGTCAGCGACAGCCCGTCGGTGTCGGGGATGCCGGCGACGGCGCGCTCCGTGGCCGACTTGGCCCACGCGGCGTACGAACCCGACTCGATGCACTCACGGATGACCTTCGTCTGGTCGACACCGGATGCCGCCGCCATGTCGGCGAGCTGCGTGTCGGAGAACCCGTCGGTGTCGACCTCGGGCTGACGCGTCAGCAGATCGTTGTTGAACGCGTAGAAGGCGTCGGGCGAGTGCGTTGCGACGCAGGCGGCGGCGCTCGCTGCACGCAGCGAGTACTTCGTGCCGTTGGACTTCGCCGTCAGCATGGCGACCGGGTAGTAGCTCAGGGTGACGGCTCCGTCATCGACCCACGAGGTCAGCTGCTGGGAGTTCGCGGTCTGCCACTCCTGAGCGCCGGCCGACAGGTAGTCGACGTACACGCGGATTTCGACCGGGGGCTGCGCCGTCGTCGAGGGGGTGGGAAGGCCCTCGGCGGGCGCAGCGTTCTCGGCGGGCTCCGCCGGTTCCGCGGCCTCGACGGGCGCCTCGGCCGGAGCATTGAGGTCGGCCGCCACCGACCCTCGAACGACGTCGGCCACGACGAAACCGTCTCCGGTCGCCGTCGCCGGCTCCAGCTGCGGGCGGCTGCCCGAGGACGAAACCGTCCAGGTGACGATGACCGCGGCCGCGGTGACGGCACCGACCGCCAGCAGTCCGAGACCGGACCGCCGCGCGATCCGCGCCCGCGATTGGCGGGTGTGGACCTGGAGGGCCTTCTCGCGCACCGCCTCGCGGCGGTCGGTGACCGTCGACGATTCGGGGACGTCGTGGGAGTCGTCAGAAGACATGGAACCTCGGAGAACGGAAGGAGGATGAGAGCCGAGCAAGAGATCTCGCGACGGGTTTCACGAGTCAGTCGATGGTAATCAGCCAGCCTGGGAAAGCCCAGAGCACACCGGAGGCGCTGCTCCCCCGGCGCGTCTCCGTGCGTGCGCCGTGCGGCTCTCGCGCGTGCCATACTGAGATCGCGTCCAATGATGGGCGTACGGGGGCGACCCCGTTCCATTCACAACGGATCGTCCGGCACGTACCTGCCGGTGAAGGAGAAGAAACGATGGCGTCCGTCACTTTCGACAACGCAACCCGTCTGTACCCCGGTGGCACTCGTCCTGCCGTCGACAAGCTGAACCTCGAAGTCGCCGATGGCGAGTTCCTGGTTCTCGTCGGTCCCTCCGGTTGCGGTAAGTCCACCTCGCTGCGCATGCTCGCCGGCCTCGAAGAGGTCAACTCGGGCAGCATCCGCATCGGTGACCGCGACGTCACCGACGTGCCGCCGAAGGACCGCGACATCGCGATGGTGTTCCAGAACTACGCTCTGTACCCCCATATGACCGTGGCCGAGAACATGGGCTTCGCGCTCAAGATCGCGGGCGTCGGCAAGGAGGAGCGCGCGCAGCGGGTGCTCGAGGCCGCCAAGCTCCTCGACCTCGAGGAGTACCTCACCCGCAAGCCGAAGGCGCTCTCGGGTGGTCAGCGTCAGCGTGTCGCCATGGGTCGCGCCATCGTTCGTCAGCCCCAGGTCTTCCTCATGGACGAGCCGCTGTCGAACCTCGACGCGAAGCTCCGCGTCCAGACGCGCACCCAGATCGCGTCGCTGCAGCGTCGCCTCGGCGTCACCACGGTGTACGTCACGCACGACCAGACCGAGGCCCTCACGATGGGCGACCGCATCGCCGTGCTGAAGGACGGGCTGCTCCAGCAGGTCGGCACCCCGCGTGACCTGTACGAGAAGCCGAACAACGTGTTCGTCGCCGGCTTCATCGGCTCGCCCGCCATGAACCTGTTCCCGGCGGACCTCGCCGAGGGCGGCATCAAGTTCGGCTCGGAGATCGTCCGGCTCGACCGTGACACCGTCGGCCGCGCCAACGGCAGCCAGGTGACGGTGGGCGTCCGCCCCGAGGACATCGAGGTCGGCCCCGCCGACGGCCGTGGCCTCCCGGTCCAGGTCGACCTGGTCGAGGAGCTCGGCGCCGACGGTTACCTCTACGGTCACACCGAGATCAACGGCAAGCGCACCGACATCGTCGCGCGCGTCGACGGCCGCAACCACCCGAACGCCGGCGAGACCGTGACCCTGACTGCCAAGCCCGGCCACGTGCACGCCTTCGACATCGAGAGCGGCGACCGTCTGAACGACAAGGCCATCGCCTCGGCCTGATCCGTATCTTCGTACGCTGCGGCGCGGGTGGCCTTCGGTCGCCCGCGCCGCAGCGTTTTGCCCCTCATCCGATCGGAGAACCCGTGCGCTCCTCGCTCTCGATCACGGCCAGCAGCGTCGACCCCGGCCTGCTCGCCCTGCCCTGGTCGACGACCCTGGCCGACTGGGCCACGCCCGACATCGTGTACCTGCCCAAGGGCATCTCGCGTCACCTCGTGCGGTTCGCGAACCTCTCGGGGCGTGTCGTGGCGATCAAGGAGACGACGGCTGCCATGGCCCGCCGCGAGTACGAGATGCTCGGCTCGCTGCAGCGCCTCGACGTTCCCTGCGTCGAACGCGTCGCGGTGATCGACGGTCGCCGCGACGAGAAGGGCGACGAGCTGCCCGCCGCCCTCGTGACGGCGCACCTGAAGTTCTCACTCCCCTACCGAGCGCTCTTCACGCAGGTGCTGCGCCCAGACACCGCCACCCGGCTCGTCGACGCCCTCGCCGTCCTGCTGGTGCGCCTGCACAACGTGGGCTTCTTCTGGGGCGACGTGTCGCTGTCGAATACGCTGTTCCGCCGCGATGCCGGTGCTTTCGCGGCCTACCTGGTCGATGCCGAGACCGGTGAGCTCCACGAGCGCGGGCTCACCCGCGGGCAGCGCCTGCACGACCTCGACATCGCACGCACCAACATCGCCGGCGAGATCATGGACCTCGAAGCCGGGGGGCGGCTGGAGGGCGGTGTGGATGCCGTGGCGATCGCCGACGGGATCATGTCGTCGTACCACTCGCTGTGGGCCGCGCTGACCGACCAGGAGTCGTTCTCGGCCAACGAGTCGTGGCGCATCACCGAGCGGGTGCAGAAGCTCAACGCGCTCGGCTTCGACATCGGCGAGATGTCGATCGACGCCGCCGCCGACGGCACGCGCGTGTCGATCCAGCCGAAGGTCGTCGACGCCGGCCATCACCAGCGCCGGCTCCTGCGTCTCACCGGCCTCGACGTCGAGGAGAACCAGGCCCGGCGCCTGCTCAACGACCTCGACGAGTTCAGCGCCCGCGTGTCGCGCCTCGGCTCGAACGAGGAGATGGTCGCCCACGAGTGGCTGACGCGCGTGTTCGAACCGGTGGTGCTGTCGGTGCCCTGGGACCTGCGGGCGAAGCTGGAGCCCGCCGAGCTCTTCCACCAGGTGCTCGAGCACCGCTGGTATCTCTCGCAGACCGAGGGGCGTTCGGTGCCGCTGGCCGAGGTGCTCTCGTCGTATGTCGAGAACGTGCTGCGTCACCGCCGCGACGAGGCGACGGTCATGGGCCCACCCACCGAGACGATGTCGGTGCCGATCATCACCGACGCCGTCCCGGTCGGCGACGACGAGGCCGCCGTCGACTGGCGCGATCTCGTTTGACCGCTCCCCCGGTCGCGGGGATCAGTAGCCGACGGTGAAGCGCTCGCGCACGTGGCGAGGGTTCTCGATCTCGTCGAGGACCGCGATGGCGAAGTCGGCTCCGGAGATGAACGAGTCGCCGTTCCCATCGGTGACGAGGACGTCCCCACCGTCGCGGTAGGCGCCCGTCCGCTCGCCGGGGTTGAAAGAACCGAACCCTCCGGCGGGATGCACGAAGAACCAGTCGCGTCCGCTCTCGTCGGCCTGGAGGTCTTCGAGGACGCCGATCGCCTCGAGGGCCTCGTCCTTGAACTCCTCGGGGAAGCCGCTGTCGACCAGCCGCGGTCCGCCGGCAGACACGAGGCTGCCTCCGGCGCCGCCGATGACGCCGACCCGGACGTCCTCGGGCAACGCGTGCCCGAGGAGCGCCGTGTTGGGTCGCACCTGGCCCTGCATGTCGCCGCGCGGCGCGACCGACACGACGACCACGTCGACGCCGTCCAGCTGCGTCACGAGCGCCGGCACATCCACGAGCGTGCCCTCGATGTAGGTCGCGCCCTCGACCCGCTCGGCCGGAACCTTGCGGGCGACGGAGACGACGGTGTGGCCGCGGGAGACGGCCTCCTCGACGATGTGGCTGCCGGCGTAGCCGGTGCCTCCGATGACGGCGATGCGTGCCATGGCGATTCCCTTCGTTGGTCGTGCCGGTGGTGTCGGGGGCATTCGCGCCGCGCGATCAGCGCGCCGGCTGCGTGTGCCAGATGCGGTCGATGTAGTCGCGGATCGAACGGTCGGACGAGAAGAAGCCCGTCCGGGCGACGTTGAGGATGGCCGACCGCGTCCAGCCGTCGCGGTCGGCGTAGGCGGCATCCACGCGCTCCTGCGCGGCGACGTAGGCGGTGTAGTCGGCCAGCACCATGAACCGGTCGTCGTAGAGCAGGTTCGACACGATCGGCTCGAACGTCGAGCGGTCTCCGCCCGAGAACGCGCCCGAGCCGATGAGATCGAGGGTGCGCCGGAGCTCGTCGTCGCCCTGTGCGAACTCGCCCGGCCGGTAGCCGCGCGCCCACAGCTCCTCGACCTGGGGCTCGCTCATCCCGAAGAGGAAGAAGTTGTCGTCGCCGACGAGCTCGCGGATCTCGACGTTCGCGCCGTCGTCGGTGCCGATGGTCAGGGCGCCGTTCAGGGCGAACTTCATGTTGCCGGTGCCGGAGGCCTCTTTGCCGGCGAGCGAGATCTGCTCCGACAGGTCGGCCGCGGGGATGACGCGCTCGGCGAGGGTCACGTTGTAGTTGGGCGGGAAGACCACCTTCAGCCGCCCCTCCAACCGCGGGTCGTTGTTGACGACGGAGCCGACGGCGTTGATGAGGTGGATGACCCGTTTGGCCATCGCATAGCCCGGAGCGGCCTTGGCGCCGAAGATGAACGTGCGCGGCTGCAGGTCGGCTGCCGCCACCCGCCCCGAGACGACGCGCTCGTAGAGGGTGACGATGTGGAGCACCTTGAGCATCTGCCGCTTGTACTCGTGCAGGCGCTTGACCATGACGTCGAGGAGGTGGTCGTCTGCGATCCCGAAGCCGTCGCGCGCCAGCAGCACATCGTTCAGGCGCCGCTTGTTCGCGGCCTTGACATCGGCGAAGGCGGCACGGAAGTCGGGGTCCTCGGCGTAGGACTCGAGCTCGCGCAGGCGCTCGAGGTCGGTGAGCCACCCGGTACCGAGCGCCGCGGTGATGAGCTCCGACAACTCGGGGTTCGCCAGCCGCATGAAGCGCCGCGGGGTGACACCGTTGGTGACGTTGGTGAACTTCTCGGGCATCATCTCGTCGAACTGGTGCAGCACCTTCTCGCGCAGCAGCTGCGAGTGCAGCTCGGCGACACCGTTGACCTTCGACCCGGCGACGGTGGCCAGGTAGGCCATGCGCACCGCGCGATGCTCCGACACGATCGACATGTCGCGCAGGCGCTGCTCGTCGTCGCCGAAGCGCTCGCGCACCCGCACCAAGAACTCGTCGTTGATGCGGTAGATGATCTCGAGGTGACGCGGCAGCAACCGGCCGAGCAGATCGACCGACCAGACCTCGAGAGCCTCGGGCAGGAGGGTGTGGCACGTGTAGGCGAAGCACTTCTGGGTGATCGCCCACGCGGCATCCCAGTCGAGCTTGCGCTCGTCGACGAGCACGCGCATCATCTCGGGGACCGCGATGACGGGGTGGGTGTCGTTGAGCTGGAAGATCACGCGCTCGGGCAGGTCCGCCAGCTCGAAGTCCTCGGGCAGAACCTTCGTCATGTAATCGGCGATGGATGCCGCCACGAAGAAGTACTGCTGCTGCAGACGCAGCTCCTTGCCCTGCGGCGTCGAGTCCTCGGGGTACAGCACCTTCGAGATGTTCTCGGCGAAGGTCTGGGCGCGAACCGCTTCGACGTACTCGCCGCTGTTGAAGGTACGGAGATCGAACGCCTTCGTCGCCTCGGCGCTCCACAGGCGCAGGGTGTTGACCCGCCCGTTCTGGTAGCCCGGAACCATGTAGTTGTAGGGCACGGCGCGCACGCTCCAGGCGGGCACCCAGCGGCTGCGCAGAACGCCGCCGTCGTCGTACGTCTCGGTGTGACCGCCGAACGACACCGTCTGCGCCGACTCGGGGTGACGGAACTCCCACGGAGACCCCAGGGCGAGCCACGCGTCGGGCTTCTCGATCTGCTCGCCGTCGCGGAAGACCTGACGGAAGATGCCGTACTCGTAGCGGATGCCGTAGCCGATGCTCGGCACGCTCAGGGTCGCGAGCGAATCGATGAAGCACGCGGCGAGACGCCCGAGGCCGCCGTTGCCGAGCCCGGGCTCGACCTCGTGGGCGCGCATGGTGTCGATGTCGATGCCGCACGCGGCCAGCGCCTCGGTGGCGATGTCGGTGAGCCCGGATGCGAGCAGGTTGTTGTCGAGCTGTCGGCCGAGCAGGTACTCCGCCGACAGATAGCAGACAGCCTTGCTCTGATCCGCACGCTGACGCCGCTGGTCCTCGAGCCAGCGCGCGACGAGATAGTCGCGAACGGTGGCCGCCAGCGCCGTGTAGCGGTCGGTCTCGGTCGACGACGACAATGCGACGCCGCGGTCGAGGTTGAGGTTGCGCAGGAACTCGCGGACGAAGCCGTCGACGGTCGCCGGCGGCGACGTCACAGGGGCGAGCGCGAGGGGGTGCGTCGCCGTCATCGGACGGGAGTCAGGGGTCTTCTCGATCTCGGGCACAGTTCGAAACTACCCAATCGGGACCCGTCGCGCCGGGCCCTTCCGACGCGCGCTCGGGAATTAACAGGAAGGTCATCGCGCGGTCACAGCGCGACGACCCGTCCCGTCATTCCTGCGCCGCGCGGATGGTGGCGACCTGGTACAGAGCCACGGATGCCGCGATCCCGGCATTGAGCGACTCGGTCGCCGCCGAGATCGGGATCGACACGACCTGGTCGCAGGTCTCGGTCACCAGACGCGATAGACCCTTGCCCTCGGATCCGACGACGATGAGCACCGGGCGGTCGGCGAGCTGCAGCGCGGGGAGCGCGACGTCGCCGCCACCGTCGAGTCCGAGCACGAAGACGCCCTGCTTCTTGAACTCCTTGAGCGTGGTCGTCAGGTTCGGGGCGATCGCGACGGGGATGCGGGCGGCCGCACCCGCACTGGTCTTCCACGCCGCGGAGTTCACGCCTGCCGAACGACGCTGCGGGATGATGACGCCCTGACTGCCGAATGCGGCGGCCGAGCGCATGATCGCACCCAGGTTGCGCGGATCGGTGACGCCGTCGAGCGCGACGAACAGCGGGGTCTCGCCACGGTCGATGACCTCCTCGAGCAGATCCTGCGGATGCCCGTACTCGTACGGCGGCACCTTGATCGCGACGCCCTGGTGCACGCCGTCGAACCCGGCCATGCGATCGAGCTCCTGACGCGTGACCTCGAGGACGGGGATGCCGCGGTTCGTGGCGATCGACAGCATCTCCTTGACCCGGTCATCCATCTCGACGCGTTGCGCGATGTAGAACGCGGTCGCGGGGATCTTCGCACGCAGCGCTTCGAGCACGCTGTTGCGGCCCGTGACGGTCTCGGTGTCGTCGCCCGCCTTCGCCTTCGGCGCCCGATTGCCGTTCGAGCGCTGCTGGGTCTTTCCTCCTGCGGCGACGAATCGCTCCTGGGCGGCCTTGCGCTTGCCGGCGGGGTGCCAGGCGCGGTCCTCGGCCTTCGGCGTCGGCCCGCGGCCCTCGAGCGAGCGACGGTTCTTGCCGCCGGTGCCCTTGGTCGGGCCCTTCTTCTTGCCGCGTCCGGCGGACGGATTTCCTGGCTTAGCCACGGTTCACACTCCAATGGGTCCCCTCGGGACCGTCTTCGAGGACGATGCCGGCCGCCGCGATCGCGTCGCGGATGCGGTCGGCCGTCGCCCAGTCCTTGTGAGCACGCGCATCGGCGCGCTGGTCGATCATGGTGCGCACGAGCGCATCGAGCGCGGCCGTCTCGGCGGCGTCGCCGGCATCCGTGCCCATACGCTGCAGGCCGAGCACCGACAGCATGCCGGCCACGCCACCCAGGGCCGTACCGGCTGCGTCGAGGTCGCCGTCGTCGAGTGCCGTGTTGCCGGCGCGAACGGTCTCGTGCAGCACGGCGAGTGCCTGCGGCACGCCGAGGTCATCGTCCATCGCGGCGCCGAACGCTGCCGGAACGGCCGCGTTGATGGCGAGATGACCGTCCTTCGCGAGCACCCGGCTCGATCCACCGTCACGCAGGGCCCGCGACGCGCGCTGCTCGAACGAGCGGATGCGGTCGAGCGCGGCCTCGGCCTCGGCGAAGCTCGACGCCGACAGGTCGAGGCTCGAGCGGTAGTGCGCGGCGCCGAGCGCGTAGCGCACGACGAGCGGGTCGTGCTCGGCGAGCACGTCGGCGGCGAGCAGGACGTTGCCGAGCGACTTCGACATCTTCTGGTCGCCGACGGTGACGAGGCCGTTGTGCACCCAGTATCGGGCGAACGCGTCGCCGGCCGCGGTCGACTGCGCGAGCTCGTTCTCGTGGTGCGGAAAACGCAGATCGAGACCGCCGCCGTGGATGTCGAACTCGGGGCCGAGGTAACGACGGCTCATGGCCGAGCACTCGATGTGCCAGCCCGGACGCCCGCGACCCCAGGGCGACGCCCAGGCGGCATCCGCGGGCTCGTCGGCCTTCGCACCCTTCCACAGCGCGAAGTCACGGGGGTCGCGCTTGCCGCGCGGGTCGGCGTCGGCAGCGGCCTCCATCGCGTCGAGCGATTGCCGTGTGAGTGAGCCGTAGCCCGGCCACGAGCGCACGTCGAAGTAGACATCGCCCGATCCATCGGGAGCGGCGTACGCGTGGCCGGACGCGACGAGGGTCTCGATGAGCTCGACCATCTGCGGCACGGATGCCGTCGCGCGCGGCTCGTAGGTGGGGGCGAGCACGTTCACCGCGGCGTACGCGCGGGAGAACTCGAGCTCGACGCGGTACGCGAGCGCCCACCAGGGCTCGTCGTCGGTGGCGTTCGCGAGGATCTTGTCGTCGATGTCGGTGACGTTGCGCACGAAAGTGACGCGCCCGTGGCGGTACTCCAACCAACGACGCAGGATGTCGAAGCCGACGGCGGCGCGGACATGGCCGATGTGGGGACCGGACTGCACCGTTGGACCGCAGACGTAGACGGTGACGGTCGACGGATCGCGAGGCGCGAAATCGCGCAACGCCTGCGCGCGAGTGTCATAGAGCCGGACGGTCACTTCACCAGCCTACCGGCGGGGCGACGCGGCGCCGCGGCACGCCCGCACGACATGAGGCGGTAGAACTGGAGAGTGCTGTTCGTGATCGCCGTCCTCGTCGCCGCCGTGCTGTTCGGGACGACGGGAACAGCGCAGGCCCTCGGCCCGGCGGACACCACTCCGCTCGCCGTCGGCGTCGCGCGCCTGCTCGTCGGCGGCACCGCCCTCGGGATCCTCGGGCTGACCGTCGGGCGACACCGGCAGCGGACCCAGGGCCGGCCGGACGCGACCCGACGTGGGCGCGCGCTCTTGCTCATGGCGCTCACGGGGCTGTGCCTGGCCCTGTACCAACCGTTGTTCTTCCTCGGCACCGCACGGAACGGCGTCGCGGTCGGCACCGTCATCGCCCTCGGGTCCGCCCCCGTGCTCGCCGGGCTGCTCGAATGGCTGCTGACGCGGCGTCGACCGACGTCGTCGTGGATGCTCGCGACAGCGCTCGCGACCGCCGGAGTCGCTCTGCTCGCGGTCGCCGGCGGCGGCTCGAGCGGCGCCGACATCGTGGGGGTCGCCGGCTCGCTCGGCGCGGGTGCCTCGTTCGCCGTCATCGCCAACGCGCAGCGCCGGCTCGTGTCGGCCGGGTGGGATGCGTTCACGGTCTCGGGCGCGATGGGCGCCGGCGCAGCCGTCTGCGGACTCGTCATGCTGCCGTTCACCGACATGGGCTGGTTCGCCGAGCCGCGCGGCTGGCTCATGGCCGTCTGGCTCGGGCTCGCCACTGTCGCCCTCGCGTACGCCCTGTTCACCTGGGGACTGGGCGGGCTGAGCGCGGCGACGGCGGCGACCCTGACACTCGCCGAGCCGCTGACGGCGAGCCTGCTCGGGGTGCTGCTGTTGGGCGAGCAGCTCGCCCTCCCGGCGATCGCCGGGCTCGCCGTGCTCGCGACGGGCCTGATTCTGCTCGCGGCGACGTCGCGGTCGCGCCGCAATCCCGCTCCGACCCCCTTGGAGGCCTGACATGTCGACATCGGTCACGATCGTGCGCGACGACCTCACCGGCGAACCGACCCGTGCGCTGAGCGCCTCGCACGCGTCGGGCATGCTCGCGAACACCCCGGTCGAGAGCGTGCACGCGCTCGATCTGACCGGACTGCAGGATCCGGCCGTCCGTGTGTACTCCGCCTGGGTCGACGGCGAGATCGCGGGGGTCGGCGCGTTCAAACGCTTCGCTGCGGATCGCGCCGAGCTCAAGTCGATGCGCGTCGCCGACGCGTTCCTCGGACGCGGCATCGGCCGCGCGATCCTCGGGCACCTCGAGCACGAGGCCCGCGCCGCCGGCATCCGCAGCCTCTGGCTCGAGACGGGCGCCGGCGCCGACTTCGTGGCGGCCCGCACCCTGTACGAGCGGTCGGGGTTCGTCGTCTGCGCACCCTTCGGCGACTACGCGCCCGATCCGCTGTCGGTCTTCATGACGCGCGAGCTCGCACCCGCGACGGAGTCGTGAGGACGGACGGCGGCGGTGTCCGACGCGGTCAGTGCGCGGGGTGGACCAGAGCCACGGCGGTCGCCGAGACGCCTTCGCCGGACCCGGTGAACCCGAGCCCGTCGGTCGTGGTCGCCGCCACCGACACCGGTGCGCCGAGGGCCGCCGAGAGCACCCGCTCGGCCTCGGCGCGGCGGGACGCGAACCGCGGGCGATTGGCCTGCACCTGGACCGAGACGTTCCCGACCGCGAACCCGGCCTCTGCGACGAGCTCGCGCACCCGGCGGAGGAAGACCTCCCCGGTGGCGCCCGCGAACTCGGGACGGTCGACGCCGAAGTGCGTGCCGATGTCGCCGAGTCCCGCGGCCGCGAGGACGGCGTCGACGATCGCATGAGCCACCGCGTCACCGTCCGAATGACCCCGGAGGCCGGCCTCGCCCGGCCACTCCAGGCCCGCCAGGCGCAACGTCGCTTCGCCGCCGACGGCGTGCACATCCGTGCCGATCCCCACCCGCGGGAGCACGGGGACCCGGTCGGCAGCGCCGCGCACCAGATGTCGCGCACGGTCGAGATCGGCCGGCGTCGTGATCTTGAACGCCAGATCACTGCCCGCCACGTGACGCACCCCGTAGCCGGCGGCGGCGAACAACGCCGCATCGTCGGTGTGATCGTCGGTCGCACGAGCGTAGGCGTCCTCGAGGGCGGCACGGGGGAATCCCTGAGGCGTCTGGGCCGCGACCAGCGGAGCACGGTCGACGGCGGCGGTCACCGCCGCATCCTCGACGCGCTTGAGGGTGTCGACGACGGGTCGGGCGGGGATCGCGCCGGCGCCCGACTCGCGCACCTCGTCGATCACCCGGGCGAAGACGTCGGCGGGCGTCAGCGCGCGTGCCGCGTCGTGGACCAGCACGATCTCGACATCGGCCCACAGCGCGTGGAGGCCTGCGGCCACGGACTCCTGCCGCGAGGTGCCGCCCGCCACGACCGAGACCAACGAGGCACGATCGCCGAACGCGGCCTCGGCCTCGGTGCGGGCATCTCCTTCGCGACCCGGCGGAACGACCACGACGACCTGCGCCGGGGGTGCGAGTGCGACGCCGTCCAGCGCGTGGCGGAGGATCGTGTGTGCGTCGATTCCGACGAAGGCCTTCGGGCCTCCTGCGCCCAGGCGCGAGCCGGAGCCCGCGGCGACGACGACGACGGCGACCCGAGGGACCGGGATGATGCTCACGGCGGTGTCGCCGCGCCGGTCAGGAGGCGAGGACCTCGTCGAGCACGCCCGAGGCGTGCTCTTCGTCGGCCTTCAGCGCGAGCGCGATCTCGGAGACGAGGATCTGACGGGCCTTGGCGAGCATGCGCTTCTCACCCGCGGACAGGCCGCGGTCCTGATCGCGGCGCCACAGGTCGCGGACGACCTCGCTGACCTTGATCACATCGCCCGAGGCGAGCTTCTCGAGGTTCGCCTTGTACCGACGCGACCAGTTGGTGGGCTCCTCGGTGAACGGCGCGCGGAGCACATCGAACACACGCTCGAGGCCGTCCTTGCCGATGACGTCGCGAACGCCGACGAGATCGACGTTGTCAGCCGGGACCTCGATGATGAGGTCTCCCTGGGTGACGTTGAGCTTCAGGTATTTCTTCGTCTCGCCCTTGATGATCCGGTCCTTGACCTCGATGATCGTGGCTGCCCCGTGGTGGGGGTAGACGACGGTTTCGCCAACCTCAAAAAGCATGGAGTTATATCCCTTCGGCAACATCCAGGATACCACAGGGGGCATACAGTAAGGTTCGCCGCCGCCGGCCCCGTGCGCGGACACGGCGGTGTCGGCGGAAGCCCGGGTGCACCCCGTAGACTGCATGTTGCCGCCGTCTGCCTGCCTGGAGGATCCGTGAAACTGCGAATCGTCGCTTCTATCGCCCTGGGCGCCGCCCTGACCCTGGGAGCCACGGGCTGCAGCATGATCGCCCCGCAGGCGACGACCATCGACTACTCCGCCTCCGACGGCGTGAACATCCCGCCCTCGGGCCCCCTCGACATCCGCAACGCGATGGTGATCGCCGACGAGTCCGGCACCGCGGGAAACTTCCTGGCCGCGATCGTCAACGACACCGACGAGCCGCAGACGCTGGTGTTCGGGTTCGGCGATGACACCACGACGCTCCGCGTGCCCGCCCGCGAGCGCATCAGCCTGGGCGTCGACGGCGAGGAGCCCATCCTCCTCGAGGACATCGACACCCTGCCCGGAGCCACCCTCCCCATGTCGTTCCAGTCCGGCGACGGCGAGGGCGTGCGCACCGAGGTTCCCGTGCTCGACGGGATGCTGCCGTACTACACCGAGTTCGTGCCCCGCGTCGACTGACCTCGGCACGCGGCCAGCACGCGACGAGAGGGCCCGGCGTCGCCGCCGGGCCCTCTCGTCATCTCCCGTCACCGCCGACGCGGGCGGGCATTCTCAGGCCTCGAAGCGGTAGCCCAGGCCACGCACCGTCAGCAGCATCGCAGGCTGCCCCGGGTCGGCCTCGATGCGCGACCGGATGCGCTTGATGTGCACGTCGAGCGTCTTGGTGTCACCGAAGTAGTCGCTCCCCCACACCCGATCGATGAGCTGTCCGCGTGTCATCACCCGTCCGGCGTTGCGCATGAGCACCTCGAGCAGTTCGAACTCCTTGAGGGGCATGTTGATCTCGCGACCGTCGACGGCCACGGTGTGGCGGTCGAGGTCGATCGTCACCCGGCCACCGGCGAGCACGCGCTCGTCGACGTCCACATCGGCGGTCGACGCGCGACGCAGCACCGCGCGCATCCGGGCGAGGAGCTCGCGCGAGGAATACGGCTTCGTGACGTAGTCGTCGGCGCCCAACTCGAGCCCGACGACGATGTCGACCTCGGAGTCCTTCGCGGTCAACATGATGATCGGGATCTTCGAGGTGGTGCGCACGATGCGGCACACCTCGGTTCCCGGCATCCCGGGCAGCATGAGGTCGAGCAGCACGATGTCGGCACCACGGGAGTCGAACGCCTCGAGGGCAGACGGACCGTCCTCGGCGATCTCGACCTCGAACCCCTCCCGACGCAGCAGGTACGCCAGCGGATCGGCGAGGTCGGGCTCATCCTCGACGAGCAGAACACGGGTCATGGTGCGTCTCCCTTCGTCCGGGCGGGAAGGGCCCGGGCGATCTTCTTCTTGGTCTTCTTCGGCGCGGGCGTCCCCTCGGGGGCCGGTACCGCGGGAAGCCGGATGGTGAACGTCGATCCGCGCCCGGGCCGTGACCACAACTGCACTTCGCCGCCGTGACGCTGGACGGCATGCTTGACGATCGACAGGCCGAGACCGGTGCCTCCGGTACGCCGCGATCGGGCGTAGTCGGCGCGGTAGAAGCGCTCGAAGACCCGTTGCTGCTCGTTCTCGGGGATGCCGATGCCACGGTCGGTGACGGCGATCTCGATCGCGTCGGCGACGTCGCGCACACCGACTCCGACCTGGCTGGCAGGCGGCGAGTACGCGATGGCGTTGGCGATGAGGTTGCCGACCGCCTCGCTGAGGACCTGCACGTCGCCGCGTACGTAGAGGCCGCGATCGCCGCCGCGGACCAGCGCGACGCCGGCGGACTCGGCCGCGATGACGTGGGTCTCGATCGCCGAGGTGATGACCTCGTCGACGGCGACGTCCCGCAGCTCGGTGAGCTCGTCGGAGGACTGCAGTCGCGAAAGGCTCATGATGCGCGACGTGAGGTTGCCCAGACGCATCGCCTCGGCGCTGAGCCGGGTTGCGAAGCGTCTCACCTGCTCGGGGTCGTCGGCGGCCGACTCGATCGCCTCGGCGAGCAGCGTCACCGCGCCCACCGGCGTCTTGAGCTCGTGGCTGGTGTTGGCGACGAAGTCACGGCGCATCTCGGCGACACGTTCTCGCTCGGTGATGTCGCGCACCAGCACGAGCGTCAGCCGGGGGGTGATCCCGCTGGCGCGCGCGACGATGAGCCGCGGCTCGGCGGGCGCGACGCCGCGTCGCAGGCGCAGCGTGCCCGTCTCGGAGTGCGACACGCCGCGCGACGATCGCAGCAGTTCGCGCAGCTCGTCCCCGGGGATCGCCTCCCCCTCGCGGAGACCGAACAGCTCGGCGGTCGGCGAGGTGGCGACGATGACGAACGACGCGTCGACGATGAGCGCCGCCTCGTCGAGGGCGGCCAGGACGGCGCGCGCGCCGGGCGGGACGTCGCCGTCGGCCTGAGCGATCGCGCGGTCGCGCGCCCGGAGCGCGAAGAACACGAGAGCGGAGACGAGGATCCCGACGACGGCCCCGGCGAGCAGGGCGACGAGCGCCAGCTGCGTCGGGTTCATTCCTCCAGATTAGGACGCCGCCGACGCACGCACCGTCGTCATCCGCACGATCCTCCGGCGAGGCGGCGGGATGTTCATCGGCCGGGCACCGTTCGTTAACCTTGTCGAGCGACAATCGCGTCGCCGTGAGTGCGGTGTCGTGCTGTCCCCGCAAGAAGGAAAGGTGCCCTGATGCGCGAAGTTTTCCACCAGTCCCTCGAGGACGTCCAGGCTCGCCTGGTCGAGATCTCCGAGCTGGTGACCGTCGCGATCGAGAAGGCCACGCGCGCGTTCGGGACCAGCGACATCAACCTCGCCGAAGAGGTCATCGACGCGGATGCCGTGATCGACGACAAGGCGATCGCGATCGATGAGCTCGCGATCGAGATCCTCGCGCGCCAGCAGCCCGTCGCCCGCGACCTGCGCATCGTGGTGGCCGCACTGCGCACCAGCGCCTCGCTCGAGCGCATGGGCGACATCGCCGAGCACGTCGCCCAGCTGACCCGCATGCGCTTCCCCGAGCGCGCCATCCCGAAGGGCCTGAAGGGCACCTTCACCAAGATGGGCGAGATCGACGTGGAGGTCGCCCGCACGCTCACCGAACTGCTGCGCACCGAGGACCTCGCGCTCGTCGAGACGCTGCGCGCCCTCGACGACCGGCTCGACGACCTGCACCTCAGCGTGTTCGAGAAGGTGCTCAGCGAGAACTGGCAGGGCGAGGCCGCCGCGACGGTGGACGCGACCCTGGCCAGCCGGTACCACGAGCGTTTCGCCGACCACGCCGTCACGGTCGGCAAGCGCGTCGCCTACCTCGCCACGGGCGAGTGGCGTCCCGACACCGAGACGATCAACGTCATCGTCGGAGAGAACAGCCTCTGACGGACGTCGCGCTGACGACGAAGGGGCGGTGCCGGTCGGCACCGCCCCTTCGTGGTCCGCTGAGTCAGGCCTTGCCCTGATTCGCCACGGCGGCGGCGCCCGCGGCAGCGGCCTCGGGGTCGAGGTACTCGCCCGGTGCGAGGGGCTGCAGGTTCTCGTCGAGCTTGTAGACGAGCGGGATGCCCGTGGGGATGTTCAACTCGGCGATGTCGGCGTCGCTGATGCCCTCGAGCTGCTTCACCAGGGCGCGCAGCGAGTTGCCGTGCGCCGTGACGAGCACGGTCTTGCCCGAGCGCAGATCGTCGGCGATCTCGGTCTCCCAGTACGGCAGCAGGCGATCGATCACCAGCTTCAGCGACTCGGTGCGGGGCACCTCGCCGTCGATGCCCGCGTAGCGGGGGTCGCCGACCTGGCTGTACTGGTCGTCGTCGGCGAGGAGCGGCGGCGGCACGTCGAACGAGCGGCGCCACAGCATGAACTGCTCGTTGCCGTACTCCTCGAGGGTCTGCGCCTTGTCCTTGCCCTGCAGCGCACCGTAGTGACGCTCGTTCAGGCGCCACGACCGCTTGACGGGGATCCACAGCCGATCGGCCGCGTCGAGCGCGATCTGCGCGGTCTGGATGGCACGGCTGAGCACGGAGGTGTACAGCACGTCGGGGAGGAGCCCGGCATCGGCGAGCAGCTCGCCCCCGCGCTGGGCCTCGGCCTTGCCCTGGTCGGTCAGGCGGACATCGACCCAGCCGGTGAACTGGTTGGACTTGTTCCACTCGCTCTGGCCGTGGCGGAGGAGGATCAGCGTGTAGGGCGCACTCATGCCCCGAGTCTACCGAGCCCGGGCCTGCGATCATGGGGACATGGCCCCGGGACATATTGGGCAGGCGACGCGTGGCACCACGAACACGAACCGGCTGCGGCGCGTCGATCGCTGGATCGCGCGGCATCCGGTGCTGCGCCGATGCGCCGACCCGCTGGTCGTCGATCTCGGCTACGGCGCGAGCGGTGTCACCGCGTTGGAGCTCGAGGCGCGACTGCGCCGATCGCGATCCGACGTCGACGTGCTCGGACTCGAGATCGACCCCGCGCGCGTGGCCCGGGCCCGCGAGCAGCTCGCCGCGGTGCGGGCCGGAAAGAGCGTGTTCTCCCCCGACGCCCGCGTCTCGTTCGACCGGGGCGGCTTCGAGGTGCCCATCGCCGGCGACCGGCGGCCGGCCGTGATCCGCGCGTTCAACGTGCTCCGTCAGTACGACGAGGACGACGTCGCCGCGGCCTGGACCCGGATGGCCGGCCGCCTCGCCCCGGACGGGATGCTCGTCGAGGGGACGTGCGACGAGATCGGGCGGGTCAGCACCTGGATCGAGGTGGGACCGGATGCCGTCCCCCGCACGCTCACCCTGTCGTTGCGCCTCGCCGGACTCGACTCGCCCGCGGTGGCCGCCGAACGTCTGCCCAAGGCCCTCATCCACCGCAACGTGCCCGGCGAGGGCGTGCACGATCTGCTCGCCGACCTCGAGCGCGAGTGGGTGCGAGCGGCACCCGCATCGAGCTTCGGCCCCGTGCAGCGCTGGCGCGCAGCACTGGAGTCGCTGAGCAGCCGCGGCCTCGACCTCGGGCCCCGGTCGCGCTGGCGTCTCGGTGAGCTGACGGTGCCCTGGGCGCGGGTCGCGCCGAACTGATCGAGCGCGTTCGCGCCCGGACCTGTCAGGTCTGCAGCGGGTCGCCCCATCCCGCCGCGTCGCGGCGCGCGGCGGCGCGTCGGGCGACCGCGACGGCCGCCTCGAAGTCGTCCTCGGGGTGGGCGATGAGGTGATCGGTCGCGAGCGCGTGCACGCGGACGTCCCAGTCGGGCGACGCGGCGGCGTCATCGACCACGGCCTGCCCGGCCGGCCCCAGGGCGACGAAGGCCCGGCTGAGGCTTTGGCGGACATCGTCGGCTTCGTCGCCGAAGTGACGCGCGAGCTCGCCGGCGAGGGCGGGCTTGGCCTCGTCCGGCGCGAGCCCCGCGGCGGCCCGCCACGCCGTCTTGGCCACCTCGGGATCGGCGTCGTGGATGAGCGCGCTCGTGATCTCCGGCCAGGCGCGGGGGTCGCCCAGCTTCGACAGGGTGTGAAGCGCCTGACGCCGCGCCTGCGGTGTCGTCGAGCGCAGCTCGGGTAGCACCAGCGCGAGCGTCGTGTCGCGGTCCTGGCGGGTCAAGGCCCATGTCAGGGTCTCGCGCACGGTGAAGTCGGGCTCGTGCGCGCACTGCTCGACGAGCACGGGCACGTACTCGCGGCGCGGATAGGTGCCCGCGGCCATCGCGCTCCGCACGCGCTCCGAACCGTCCGGCGTCCGCAGCGCCGTGCGGAGCCGGTCGGCGGGGCTGGCATTCGTCGCTTCCGTCACCGTCTCGCACCTCTCGCGTGTCGCCTCACTCCGATCAGCGTCGCACATCGGCGCGCACCCCCGGCCCGTCCGCGCCTGTCAGATGCGCGGCATGACGGCACGGGCCTCGGCGGGCGGCATCCCGGCGGCTGTCAGCAGATCGACCACGAGCGGGCGGAGCGCGGTGATGACGTTCTGATCGCCGAGCGACGACCCCGGAGCCAGGGTCGTGGGATCGAGCCGCACGGCGACGGCGCGCAGTGCCTCCAGGGCCACCGGCTCGAGCGCGATGTCGTCGATCGAACGCCCGAGCATCTCGGCCGCCCGCGCGATCTGCGCCAGCAGATCCGCAGCGAGGGGCCGGGGCTGCCGGTCATCGAGCGCGTAGACGACCCGGCGCGCGATGACCCGGAGGTTGCGAGTCGCCAGATCGAGCGCGGCGTGCATGCGGTCCTGCCGTTGCAGCTCTTCGCGCTGACGACGCAGGAACGGCGAGATGCGGGCGACGGCGAGACCGGAATCGAGCGAGGTGTGCCAGTCGTCGACGAGGGGCTGGAGCGCCCGAGCCTTCTCGAGGCCCCGGTCGGCCCGCACCCGGTCACCGCGGCGCATCGCCTGGACGACGGTCGCGGCGGCACCGTCGAAGGCCTCGAAGAGCGCGTGCCCGGCGCGCGAGACCTCGCGCAGCGGACGCCGCGGCAGCAGTGCCGTCGCCAGGAGGGCCGCCACCGCACCGACGACACCGTCGACGAGACGGACGAAGGGCATGCTGCCGGGGATCGCGATGACGATGACCGACTGGATGGCGGCGGAGATCGCGAAGCCCGGTTGCGCCGACAGGAGCCGGGCGGTCAGCAGGGTCGCGAGCAGGGCGAGCGCGAGCTGCCAGGTGCCCGAGCCGACGACCACCACGATGAGCTCCGACACCAGCACGCCGACGAGCATGCCGACGACCGTCTCGAGCACCCGCCGCGGGCGGGCGTCGCGGACGAGGCCCAGGCTCGAGATGGTGACGGTCGCCGCCAGCAGCGGCGCCGCGTGCCCGAGGACGAGGTGCGCGAAAGCGTAGGCGATCGACGCGGCCACGACGATCTGCACCACCGCGGGCGCGGATTCGCGCATCCGGACGAGCCCGCGCCTCGGGCGCACGCGCGCCCGCCATCCCGTGGCGATCGGCGCGGTGACGGCCGGCGGCTCGTCCGGTCGCTCGGGCGCCACGTCAGGTGCGGCGGCTCAGCCGGGGCAGCCGCGGCGGTGCGGCCGTACGTCCGGCATCGGGCGGGACGACGAGCTCCTGCACCGCGGCGATCGCCTCGCCGTCCGCGTCGACGGTGAGTGCCGCATCGACGGGCACGGCGCGCTTGACGATCGCGAGCGCGATGGGGCCCTGCTCGAAGTGCCGGGCCGCCGACGTGACGCGGCCGACCTCCTCGCCCTCGCGGCGCACGATGGCTCCCGCCTCCGGGAGCACCGCGTCGCTGCCGTCGAGCTGCAGCGCGACCAGGCGACGAGGCGGGTGCCCGAGGTTGTGGACCTTGGCCACGGTCTCCTGCCCGCGGTAGCAGCCCTTCGACAGGTGCACGGCCGTCCGCAGCCAGTCGACCTCGTGCGGCAGCGTCATACCGTCGGCCTCGGTCGCGGGGCGGGGGCGCCAGGCGGCGATGCGGAGCGCATCTGCCGCAAGGCGGCCGGCGAGCGCTCGCGACCCGGCTCGGGCATCGTCGGCGAGACGCGTCAGCTCGGGGCGGAGCACGACCGCCTCGGCCCAGTCGCGTGCGGCGGCGGGGTGCCCCTCGGATGCGGCGTAGCCCCACCCGCCGCCCGACACCTCGGGCCACGGGTCGTGCCAGGTGGCGACGGCACTGACGCCGGCGACCGCCGATCGTGTGCCTCCGACCACGGCGGTGTCGTCGGCCCGGTCGGCGATCTCCACACGCAGGCGGAACCGCATGCGCTGGAGCCACGTCGCGAGAGCCTCCGCGCGCACCGCGTCGGTGATCAGCCAGGTCGTCTCGCCGTCATCGACGACGGATGCCGCGTGCTCGACGCGTCCCTGGGGGTCGAGCACCAGCAGCTCCGTGCTCTCGCCTGGCAGCAGCCGGGCCACCGCCTGCGAGGTGAGGGAGTCGAGCCAGCTCAGTCGGTCGGGGCCGCTGACGCTTACGACCGAGCGGTCGCCCAGCGGCGCGATGGCGTCGCCGCGCTCGAGAAGCTGCTGCTCGCGCATCGGCGTGCCCAGGTGCACGAGCCCGGAGTCGTCGCAGACAGCGCCCGCGACCGCCGCGAAGACGTCGCCGTCGCCGCCCGTCATTCGGCCCGCGCCAGCCGTGCCGAGGCGTGCGAGGCGAGCTCGCCGCCCAACGCCGCGATGTCCCACGCCCAGAGGAGGTGGCCGTCGACGAGTCCGTACATGCGGGTCGCCGCGGTGTATTCCCTGGCGCCGGCGGAACGGACGACCGCATCGGTCGCGATGTCGATGCGCGGACCGCGAACCTGGCCGAGGTAGAGCTCGCTGACGCCGTCGGAGTGGACGAGCGACACCTCGATGTCGAAGCCGCCGTCGGCGTTGCGCAGCGTCTCCACGTCGTCTGCGGTGCGCTCCTGCGCGACCGGTGCGGGCGCGGGCAGCAGCCCCGGCCCGGCGTCGCTGTCGATCGCCGGACGCGCGAGGCTCCAGAAGCCGGTCTCGGACACGAGTGCGTGCCCGCGGGCTCCCCCGTCGTCGAGCAGCCAGGCGGAGGCGGAGTAGTTCAGGTGGTCGCCGCCGTCGTGGCTGAAGCTGAGGCGGTGAGCGAACTCGCCGGTGACGTGACCCGCGGCGGTCTCGTAATCGATGACGCCCGAGCCCTCCCAGACACCGATGAGCCACGAGAGCGGTACGAGGTCCGCCGGAAGATCGGTGGGCAGCTCGAGCACGAGGTCAGCGCTGGCCGCGGTAGAGGTTCTTCACGACGACGCCCGAGACGAAGAAGATCGCGAGCGAGGCGAGTCCGAGCAGTCCCACGAAGAAGAGTTCGAGCGCGAGGAGATCCATGTCACCACTCTACGCCCGAGCGGGCCGTCACGCGTTGATGAGGGCCGACAGTCCGAATCCGACGCCGATGAAGCCCATCACCAGCAGGGCACCGAGCACACTCGCCGCCACCCGCTCGATGAAGCCGCGCGAGCGGCCGAGCGCCAGCTGCACCCCGAAGGCGGCGATGACGCAACCTCCGAGGGCCACGGGCATCCATACCGCTCGCGTCTCGACAGGCGCGAACGCCCCGACGAGCACGGCGGCCACGGCGGCCACGACCCAGACGGCGACGACGCCGCCGACGGTGCGCGGCGGGGCGAGATCCGGTGCTGTCACCCGACCATTGTGTCCCAGCGCCGCCCGGAGTGCGACGTCGGCGCACGGCGGGCGGGGAGCGAGCGCCTAAGATGAGGTCACGTCCCGGCCGCTCCCGGAGGAATCCCCGTTGGCACAGCTTCTCGTCCTGAGTTCCACGCACGGCGGTGGTCTCGCGCTCCCCGCGCTCGAGCTCCTGAGCCACCGCGTGCGACAGATCCCCGCCGAGCCCGCGCAGCTCGTCAACGCGCCCAGCGCCGATGTCATCTTCATCGACGCGCGCAACGACCTCGTCGGCGCCAAATCGCTGTGCAAGATCCTCGGCACCACGGGCATCGACGCGCCCCTCGTCCTGATCGTCACCGAGGGTGGACTGACCGCCGTGTCGACCGACTGGGGAATCGACGACGTCATCCTCGCCGCAGCCGGTCCCGCCGAGGTGGATGCGCGCATCCGGTTGGCGATCGGGCGTGTGAGCAAGGAGCAGGTGTCGAGCCGCATCCAGACCTCCGGCATCACCATCGACGAGTCGTCGTACTCGGCCAAGGTCCACGGCAAGCCGCTCGATCTGACCTACAAGGAGTTCCAGCTGCTGCACTTCTTCGCGACGCACCCCTCGCGGGTGTTCACGCGCGAGCAGCTGCTGAGCGAGGTCTGGGGCTACGACTACTTCGGCGGCACCCGCACGGTCGATGTGCACGTGCGCCGCCTGCGCGCGAAGCTCGGTGATCTCGAACAGCTCATCGGCACGGTCCGCAACGTCGGCTACCGCTTCAACGTGTACGAGGAGGACCAGCTTCCGGCTCCTCGCGAGACGGCGGCGAACTGACTCTCCCCGTGTTCACCGGCAGGACACGCGGGACTGCCATGATGAGGGGATGATCGACACCGAGGCTCTGGACTCCGGTCTGGGAGACGCCGACGACGACGATTTCGACCCCGCGGTCGAGGACGTCGACGCACAGCTGCCCGACCACCGCTACACCGACCGCGAGATCAGCTGGCTGGCGTTCAATCAGCGCGTGCTCGAGCTCGCCGAGGACCCGACGCTGCCCGTCCTGGAGCGGGCGAACTTCCTCGCGATCTTCGCCAGCAACCTCGACGAGTTCTTCATGGTGCGCGTGGCCGGCCTCAAGCGCCGCATCATCACCGGCCTCGCGATCCCGACCAACGTCGGCCGTGCTCCGCAGGAGGTGCTCGCCGACATCTCGGCGGAGGCGCACGCCCTGCAGCTGCGCCACGCCGGCGTGTGGGGCGAGACGATCCAGCCCGCCCTCGCGGCGGCGGGCATCGAGATCGTCACGTGGGACGATCTCGACGAGTCCGAGCGCGGCCGGCTCTACGACTACTTCCAGGCCCAGGTCTTCCCGGTGCTGATGCCCCTGGCCGTCGACCCCGCGCACCCCTTCCCCTACATCTCGGGGCTGTCGCTCAATCTCGCCATCCGCATCCGCAACGCCAAGACGGGCCGCCAGGAGTTCGCGCGCCTGAAGGTGCCGCCCATGCTCCCCCGGTTCGTCGAGCTCAACACCGGCAGCGCGGTGAAGCGCTACCTGCCGCTCGAGCACCTCATCGCCAACAACCTCGAAGACCTCTTCCCGGGGATGGAGATCCTCGAGCACCACACCTTCCGCCTCACGCGCAACGAGGACGTCGTGATCGAGGAGGACGAGACCGAGAACCTCATCCAGGCGCTCGAAGCCGAGCTGCTGCGACGCCGGTTCGGCCCGCCGATCCGGCTCGAGGTCACCGAGGACATGGACGACGTCACCCTCGACCTGCTCCTCGGCGAGCTCGACATCACCGACCAGGAAGTCTACCGTCTGCCGGGCCTGCTCGACCTGCGCGGGCTGTTCGACCTCTCCCGCATCGACCGGCCGGAGCTGCGCTACAAGCCGCACGTGCCGACCACCGCCACCGCCTTCCAGCCCGCCGAACAGAACGGCCGCACCGACTTCTTCTCGGCCATCCGCGCCGGCGACGTGCTGGTGCACCACCCGTACGAGTCGTTCACCACGAGCGTGGTCGCCTTCCTCGAGCAGGCCGCCCGCGACCCCCACGTGCTGGCCATCAAGCAGACCCTCTACCGCACGTCCGGCGACAGCCCCATCGTGCAGGCCCTCATCGACGCGGCCGAGCGGGGCAAACAGGTCCTCGCGCTGGTCGAGGTGAAGGCGCGCTTCGACGAGGCGGCCAACATCGTCTGGGCTCGCAAGCTCGAGAAGGCCGGCGTTCACGTGGTCTACGGGCTGGTCGGGCTGAAGACCCACTGCAAGCTGCTGCACGTGATCCGCGAGGAGGACGGCAAGCTCCGCAGCTACAGCCACATCGGCACCGGGAACTACAACCCCAAGACCAGCCGGCTGTACGAGGACTTCGGCCTGTTCACCAGCGACGAGCAGGTCGGACGCGACCTCACCCGCCTGTTCAACGAGCTCAGCGGCTACGCCATCGAGAAGAAGTTCAAGCGTCTGCTCGTGGCCCCCCTCCACCTGCGCAAGGGGCTGCTGCGCCACATCGACGCCGAGCGTCGCAACGCCCTCGACGGCAAGCCGGCGCACATCCGCATCAAGGTCAACTCCATGGTCGATGAGCAGATCATCGACGCGCTGTACCGCGCGAGCCAGGCGGGCGTGCGCGTGGACGTGTGGGTGCGCGGCATCTGCTCGCTGCGCACCGACCTGCCGGGCGTCACCGACAACATCACCGTGCGCTCGATCCTGGGCCGCTACCTCGAGCACTCCCGTATCTTCACGTTCCACAACGACGCCGACCCCCTGGCCTTCATCGGCAGCGCCGACATGATGCACCGCAACCTCGACCGTCGCGTCGAGGCTCTCGTGCGGGTCGTCGCGCCGGCGCACGTCAAGGAGCTCACCACCCTGTTCGACCTCGCGATGAGCGACTCGACCAGCTCGTGGCACCTCGGCGACGACGGCGTATGGACCCGGCACGCGTTCGACGACGAGGGCAGACCGCTCGCCGATCTGCAGGACCGCACCATGGCGCACGTGCAGCGACGCCGTCGGGCCCGGGCGGTGCGATGACCGACACCGCGGTGTACGCCGCCGGCGGGGTCGTCTGGCGGTGGGTCGACGGCAAGGTCAAGGTGCTGCTGATCCACCGCACCAAGTACCGCGATCTGACACTGCCCAAGGGGAAGGTCGAGCCCGGCGAGATGCTCGCCGAGACCGCGGTGCGCGAGATCCGCGAGGAGACCGGCATCGCCGTGCGCCTGGGCCCCCCGGTCGGGGTGTCGAAGTACCGCATGCCCAGCAAGAAGCAGAAGATCGTGCACTACTGGGCGGCCGAGGCGACCAATCTCGCCATCCGCATGTCGACGTTCGTCCCGAACAAGGAGATCGCCGCCCTGGAGTGGATGGGGCTGAAGAAGGCTCGCAAGAGCCTCAGCTACCCGGTCGACATCGAGATCCTCGACGAGTTCGTGCGTCTGGTCGACGAGCACGCCATCGACACCTTCCCCCTGATCGCACTGCGGCACGCCAAAGCCCTCTCGCGCGAGGACTGGGACGGCGAGGATGCGGCGCGGCCCCTGTCGTCGCGCGGCAAGAAGCAGGCCCACGCGATCGTCGGGCCTCTCATCGCCTTCGGTGCGCGCCGCATCGTCTCGTCCGACGCGCAGCGGTGCCTGCGGACGGTCGCCCCGCTGTCGGGGGCGATCAGCAAGCGCATCGATCGTTCCCGCGCCCTGTCGCAGGACGCCTGGGAGCAGGGCGAGGCCGACGTCCGCGCCGTCGTCGGCGAACGCGTCCGTGCGCGCAAGGCCGTCGTGCTGTGCAGCCACGGGCCGGTGCTGCCCGACCTGCTCAGCGAGATGGCCCTCGCGACGGGCACGCTGCGCGGCTCGTACCTGGGAAGCGCCTCGGCTCTCGAGACCGGCGCCTTCTCTGTCGTGCACCTCCCGCGTACGAATCCGGGTGCGGGCATCGTGGCGATCGAGACGCACATGCCCAAGGTCTGATGACCGGGGTCGCGGGCCTCCGATGGGCGATCGTCGATCAGGGCCGCGAGCGCCGCGAGACCGCTGACGGGCTCCTCGTCGGCCTCCTCCGCGAGCTGGGTGTCGCGTTCCCGCGCCTGACGCGCGGCTGCCCGTACTGCGGTGGCCCGCACGGCCCGGTACGGGCGCTCGACGGCCCGGCGCCGGCGCCGTTCAGCGTGGCCGTCGCCTACGCCGACGGATGGGCCGTCGTGGCCGCGTCCGCGCGCGGTCCCTTCGCGATCGACGCGGAGCCGCGACGGATGGACGCGGCGGCGCTTCACCGCATCCGCACCACGCTGGGCGACGCGCGAGCGGATGCGGCTACCTGGACCCGCGTGGAGGCCGCGGTGAAGGCCGACGGGCGGGGTCTTCGCATCGACCCGGCCGAGGTTCGCCTCTCCGAGGTCGCGGGCGGGTGGGCGGCGCGCATCCCCGGACGCCCGGACCCGTTGTTCGTGAGCGAGGCCGCGGGGCCGCCGGGGATCGTCGTCAGCCTCGCGGCAGCGCCGGGAGCGGCATCCGATCGATCCACGTGCTGAGCAGGGATGCCGCGTCCGGTCCTGCCCGCTCGACGACGAGCGCACGGAAGTCGTCGGTCGTGACCAGCGCGTGCCGGTACTGCCCGGTCCAGGCGCGCACGAGCTCGAAGAACGCGGGGTCGCCCAGGGCGACCCGCAGGGCGTGCAGCGTCAGCGCGCCGCGCTTGTAGACGCGGTCGTCGAACATGAGGTCCGGCCCCGGATCGCTCAGCAGCAGATCCTGAGCCGCGGCGCTCAGCCGGTCGTGGTGCTCGGCCGCGCACCGGGCCGCCGTCGGACCGCCCGACCGCTCCGACCAGAGCCACTCGGCGTAGCAGGCGAAGCCTTCGTTCAACCAGATGTCGCGCCACGCGGCGAGGCCCACGCTGTTGCCGAACCACTGATGGGCAAGCTCGTGGGCGATGAGGCGCTGCTCGTCGGGCAGCAGGTGGTTGACGCCGAACACCGCCAGCCCCTGCGCCTCGAGGGGGATCTCGAGCTCGTCGGCGGTGACCACCAGGGCGCACGACTCCTGCGGGTACGGCCCGAACAGCCCGTCGAACAGCTCGAGCATCGCGGGGACGTCGGCGAAGGCGCGCTGTGCCGCGAGGCGCTGCTCGACCGGCGTCGCGAGGCGCACCGGCACGACGGCGGGCACGAGGTGCTCGGTGTAGCGACCGATGTGCACGGCGGCCAGGTACGTCGCCACCGGCACCGTGGACGTGAACCGCCAGGTGCGCATTCCGCCCGCCCGTTCGACGCCCTCGGCGACGCCGGTCGCCACGACCGCGTAATCGGCGTCGGTCGTCACCGACAGCCGCATCGGGGCACGCGCGTCGGGGCGATCGTTGCACGGGAACCAGGTCGGTGCGCCCGTGGGCTGCCCCGCGACCAGCGCCCCGTCGGTGAGCTCCTCCCACCCGATCGCGCCCCACCGGGAGCGCCGGGGCGCCGGGGCTCCCGCGTAGGCGACGCGGACCGTGAAGGGGTCGCCGGCGAGGATCTCGTCGGGCAGTCCGATGCGCAGCCGGCGGGGGCCCTGCCGCACCGCCCTCACCCGCACCCCGTCGACATCGACGCGCTCGGCACGCAGGCCCACGAGGTCGAGGTGCACGGCGGTGAGGTCCTCGAGCGCCACGGCCGAGATGGTCGCGACGCCCGACAGCCGGTTGGTCCGCACCCGGTAGGTGAGGTCGAGGTCGTACGACTCGACGTCGAACGACGCGTCGCCCGACTGCGGCGCGTACCCGTCGGTGCCGGCAGCGACGGTCACGATGTCGACTGGTAGGCGCGGACCGTCACCGCACGCCACGGGCCGATGGGGTTTCCGCTCCAGCGGGAGCCGATCGGCACGGTCTCGCCACGCATGACCAGGGATGCCGGACCGACGGTCGCGTGCGCGCCGATCGTGGCCGCGGGCAGGATCACGCTGTGCGGCCCGAGCGTCGCGCCGGGTTCGAGGCGAACGGCATCCATGCTCATGATTCGATCATGGAAGAGGTGGGTCTGCACGACGCACCCCCGGTTCACGGTCGATCCGTCGCCGAGCTCGACCAGGTCCGGTTCGGGCAGCCAGTAGCTTTCGCACCAGACTCCGCGGCCGATACGGGCGCCGAGGGCGCGCAACCAGACGGCCAGGGCCGGCGTGCCGGTGGCGGCGCGCGCGAACCAGGGTGCCGCGACCATCTCGGTGAAGGTGTCCGACACCTCGGTGCGCCAGACGAACGACGACCACAGCGGCTGCTCGCCGGCGCGGATCGGGCCGACGATCACCCACTTCGCCGCGACGGTGATGCCTGCGGCGACGGCGCCGGCGGCGAGCATCACGATCCCCGACGACAGGAGGGCGACGAGGGGGCCGGCCCACGCCGTGAGGGCCGCGAGCGCGAACAGCACCAGCAGACCGACCGCACAGGCCACCAGCACCGGCACGACCCGCCCGAGTTCCCACAGCGCGCGGGCCACGCGCAGGCGGGCGGGCGGGCGGTAGGTGCGGCTCTCGTCGGCGTCGGAGGCGAGGCGGCGGAGTCGCACGGCAGGAGACCCGAGCCAGGATGTTCCGGCCTTGGCCTTCGACGGCGCCGACGAGAGCACCGCCACCAGGCCGTCGCGGGGCACCCGGTGCCCCGGTGCGGCCATGCCGGAGTTGCCGAGGAAGGCGCGGCGACCGATCCGGACGGGCCCGATGCGCAACCAGCCTCCGTGCAGCTCGTAGGACGCGACCATCGTGTCGTCGGCGAGGAACGCACCGTCCTCGATGCGCGTCATCGTCGGGATCAGCAGCACCGTCGACGCCTCGACGTCGCGCCCGACCCGGGCGCCCAGCACCCGGAGCCACACCGGGGTCGCCAGGCTCGAGTAGAGGGGGAAGAGCAGGGTGCGGGCCGAGTCGAGCAGCCGCTCGGTGGCCCAGGCCTGCCAGCCGATGCGGCTGCGGACGGGATGCGTGCCCTCGACGAGGCCGATCGCCAGCAGACGCACCAGCAGCACGACCGACGAGGCGAACACGAGGCCGGTCACGATCGTCGCCGGCGCGAGCCAGAGGAAGGCTCCCCCGAGTGCCTCGGCGAGCGTCGACGCGCCGCGGACGCCCCGCGCGAGCACCAGACCACCCACCGTGAACGAGGCGAGCGGCAGCAGTGCGAGCACGATCGCGCCGAGCGCGTACGCGAGCAGCCAGCGGCGCGGCGCGGGTGCCCGATCGGCGGGCCATCCCTCGGCCGCTCCGCCGACCCGCACGGCCGGCGAGCCCGCCCACGTCTGGTCGGCGCGCACGCGACCGAACACGGCGGACCCGGGCGCGATCTGGGCGCGTCGGCCGATCTTGGTGCCGGGGGCGAGGGTGCTGCGCGCACCGACGCTCGCCTCGGCGCCGATACGGATGCCGCCGATGCGCACGACGTCGCCGTCGATCCAGTAACCGCTGAGGTCGACCTCGGGCTCGATCGCCGCGCCTTCGCCGATCTCGAGCATGCCCGTGACGGGCGGAAGACTGTGCAGGTCGACGCCACGACCGATCTTCGCGCCGAGCGCTCGCGCGTAGTAGCCGACCCAGGGTGCCCCGGCGAGGCCGACCGCGTCGATCTGGTCGGCGACCTGTTCGGCGAGCCACAGGCGCAGGTGCACGGCGCCGCCGCGCGGATAGTCGCCGGGTCGGATGCCGGCCAGCAGGGCGCGGGCCGCGACCACGGCGATCGCCATCCGGCCGAACGGCGTCGCGAAGACGACGAGGCCGGCCACGAGCAGCGGCAGCGGCACCGCCGGCAGCACGTCGAAGCCCGGCATCGTCCGCAGGATCGCCGACGCGGTCAACAGGTAGAGCAACCAGCGCACCCCCGAGAGGATGAACAGCGGGATGCCGACGAGCGTCTGCAGCCACTGCGTGCGCCGCGGTGTGGGCTCGGGCCGGTGGTAGGTCGCCGCCGCATCGCCCGCGGGCAACGGGCCGAGCGCCCGAGCCATCGTGCCGAGCCGGGGGACGTCGTAGATGTCGGCGACCGAGAACTCCGGCACCCGCGCGCGGATGAGCGAGACCAGTTGCGCGGCTGCGAGCGAGCCGCCGCCGAGGTCGAAGAAGTCGGCTTTGGGCCCGGGCACCGGCATCCCGAGCACCGCCTGCCACTGCTCGGCCAGCCACGCCTCGGCCGGCGTGAGGTCGACGTTCGGGCTGTCGAGGTTCGGAAGGGGCCACGGCAGCGCAGCCCGGTCGACCTTGCCGCTGGTGCGCACCGGCAGGTCGTCGACCACGGCGAGGAGCGGGATCATCGGCGCGGGCAGGCGCTCGGCGAGCGCGGCACGGGCGGCGGGGCGGTCGAAGTCGGGCGGGGCCGCGAGGTATCCGACGAGGATCGGCACGCCGGCGTCGGTCGTGCGCACCGCCGCCGCTGCGCCGGAGACGCCCGGCAGCTCCTGGAGCGCTGCCTCCACCTCGCCGAGCTCGATGCGTCGACCGCCCACCTTGACCTGGTCGTCGGCGCGCCCCTGGAACAGCAGCCCGGCCGTCTCGTAGCGGACGAGATCTCCGGAGCGATAGGCGCGATCCCAGCCGAGCGAAGGCATGGGCGCGTATTTCTCGGCGTCCTTGGCGGGGTCGAGGTAGCGGGCGAGCCCGACGCCGCCGATGATGAGCTCGCCGACGTCGCCCTCGGCCACGGGAGAGCCGTCCGCGTCGACGACGGCGAGCGCCCATCCGTCGAGCGGCAGACCGATCCGCACGGGCCCCTCGCCCGTCAACGGCGCGGCGCACGCCACCACGGTCGCCTCGGTGGGCCCGTAGGTGTTCCACACCTCGCGGTCGTCCGAGGCCAGGCGCGCGGCGAGTTCGGGCGGGCAGGCCTCGCCGCCGAAGATCAGCAGGCGGACGTTCTCGATGAGGGCAGCCGGCCACATCGCGGCGAGCGTCGGCACGGTGGACACGACGGTGATGCCCTGGCGCAGCAGCCACGGCGCGAGGTCCTCGCCCGAGCGAACGAGCGAGCGCGGCGCGGGCACCAGACAGGCGCCGTGCCGCCAGGCGAGCCACATCTCCTCGCACGACGCGTCGAAGGCCACCGACAGCCCCGCCAGCACCCGGTCGCCGGGGCCCAGTGGTGCGTCGGCGACGAACAGCCGCGCCTCGGCGTCGACGAATGCGGCGGCCGAACGGTGCGACACCGCCACGCCCTTGGGGACCCCCGTCGAACCCGAGGTGAAGATCACCCAGGCATCGTCGTCAGGCGTCGGCTGCGGCACGGTGACGAGCGCGTGCGTCGACGGGTGGGGCGCCTCACCGGCGAACAGCGCGCCCGCGGCATCCGCGGAGTCGTCGCCGTCGACGACCGCCGAGGGGACGAACTCCCCCGTACCGCCCACGATGCCCCGCACCCCGGCCTCGCCGAAGACGAGCCGTGCCCGCTCGTCGGGGTCGTCGACGTCGACGGGCACGTAGGCGGCTCCGGCGGCCAGGATGCCGAGGATCGACAGGTAGAGCTCCTTCGACCCCGAAGGCAGACGGACGCCCACCCGGTCGCCGCGGCGCACACCGCTCGCGTGCAGGCGAGCGGCGATGCGGCCGATGCGGGCCATCAGCTCGCGATAGCTCAGCGCCCCCGAACCGTCGTCGAGGGCCGAGGCCTCGGGATGGCGCGCGGTCGTCTCGCGCAGGATGTCGAGCAGGGTCCGCGGGGGCGGGGTCTGGTCGCGTCGGTCGAGGACGCGCTGCACCGGCTGCGGCACCGTCAGGAGAGTCGCTGGATGAGCTGGGCCTTCGGCAGGCGGGAGTATCCGCTCAGGCCGGCCTCGCGGGCGCGTGCCCGCAGCTGCACGACCGTGAGGGTGTCGAGCGGAACGGCTGCGGTGTCGACGTCGCCGCCCCTGGCCTCGCCGGCGGGCGCTGCCTCGGGACGGGGGTCGACCTCGTCGGCACCGGGGGCGCCGAGTGCGGCCGCGAGCTCGTCGTCCGCCTCGCGGGACGCGCGTTCCGCACGCGCGGCGGCCTTCTCGGCTCGCGCGGCGACCTGGCGACGAGCCTTCGCCTCGGCCTTCCTGGCGGCCGCCTCGTCATCGGCACGGCGCGCCTCGATCTGCGCCTGCTCGGCCTCGGCCCGCAGACGCGCCTTCTCCGCGGCCCGCCGAACGGCCTTCGCCACCGCCTTCTCGAGCTGCTCGGCGGCGGCGCGAGCGCGCTTGGCGACCTTCTTCGGCGACGTGCGCACCGCCTTCTTCGACACCGACGACGCCTCGCGAGCCTCATCGATCGGGCCGTCGAGGGGGCGGGCGATCTTCTTGGGGAGCTTCTTGCGGGTCTTCTTCGCGCTCTTGGCCGCGGCGGCGGCGTGCTCGACGGCTTCACGCGCGGCACGCTCGAGCTGGGGAGTCTTCGACATGGCGCTCACCGTAGTGCCTGCAGGTGAACGATTCGCGTGGGCCGGGCGCACGATCGGCCCCGGCCGCACGCAGGTCGTTCACCTGCTGTTCACCCCGACAGCGCACTCTCGTAAGGGACGGTCTCTACGGTCTCCACGTGCCCTGCACCAGGGGCAGTCCCTTATCCCGAAGGAATCACAGCGTGAAGCTTTCCCGTTTCGCCCAGATCGGCGCTCTCGGCGCCGTCGCCGCTCTCGCACTCACCGCGTGCACCCCCGCCAACGAGCCCGCTCCGGACGGCGACGCCTCGGGTGACGCCTCGAGCCTCTCGGGCACGGTCAACGCGACCGGCGCCTCGTCGCAGGGTGCCGCGCAGCAGGCGTGGACCGCGGAGTTCCAGAACACCAACGGCGGCGTGACGATCAACTACCAGCCGACCGGTTCGGGCACCGGCCGCGAGAACTTCATCGCCGGCTCGAGCGAGTTCATCGGCTCCGACCGCGCGTTCAACGAGGAGGAGCTGGCCGCCGGCGAGTTCGGCAGTTGCGTCACCCCCGACATCGTCGAGATCCCGGCGTACATCTCGCCGGTCGCCGTCGTCTTCAACCTGCCGGGCGTCGAGACCCTGAACCTGACCCCCGACCTGATCGCGCAGATCTTCGACGAGAAGATCGCCACGTGGAACGACCCGGCCATCGCCGCGCTGAACCCCGACGCCGAGCTCCCCGCCACCAACATCACGCCCGTCTACCGCGGCGACGCGTCGGGCACCACCGGCACCTTCACCGAGTACCTCGCTTCGGTCGCCCCCGAGGCGTGGCCCTACGAGGACGGCGACGAGTGGCCGGTCTCGACCACGCGCTCCGAGTCCGCTCAGCAGACCTCGGGTGTCGAGTCGGCCGTCGGTGCCGGCGAAGGCACGATCGGCTACATCGACGCATCGCGCGCCGGCGACTTCGGCTCCGTGGCCGTCGGTGTCGGCGAGGAGTTCGTCCCGTTCTCGGCTGAGGCCGCCGCCGAGCTCGTCGCATCGTCGCCGCTCGCCGAGGGCCGCGGCGAGGGCGACCTGGTCTTCGAGGTCGACCCGGCCGCCGCTCCGGCCGGCGCCTACCCGATCGCGCTCGTGAGCTACCTGATCGCGTGCGAGCAGTACGAGGACGAGTCCACCGCCGACATCGTTCGCTCGTACTTCGAGTACGTCGCCAGCGAGGAGGGCCAGAACGCCGCCGCCGAGGCTGCAGGGTCGGCTCCCCTGTCGGCCGACCTGCGCTCGCAGGTCGCCGACGCCGTCGCCCTGATCGGCACCGCTCAGTAAGTCACCCAGCGAGCCGGGTGGTGCCTCTTCGGGCGCCACCCGGCTTCGCGCGGAGATACGAAACCCAGAGGAGAAGATGACCACCTCAGCTCCACCGGCTGCCGAGACCTCGGCGCCGGCCACGACGAAGGCGAAGAAGCGTCCCGGTGACGTCGCCTTCTCCGGTACCGCGTTGGGCGCCGGTATCGTCATCCTGGCGGTTCTCGCGGCCGTCACCTTCTTCCTCATCGCGCAGAGCATCCCCGCTCTGACAGCCGATCCGGAGGGCACCCAGTTCCTCAACGGGACGCCCTTCCTGCAGTACGTGTGGCCGTTCGTGTTCGGCACGATCTGGGCGTCGTTCATGGCGCTGCTCGTCGCCGCACCGCTGAGCATCGGCGTCGCGCTCTTCATCTCGCACTACGCACCGCGTCGCCTCGCCACGGTCATCGGCTACGTCGTCGATCTGCTCGCCGCGATCCCCTCCGTGGTCTACGGCCTCTGGGGCGCCCTCGTCTTCTCGCGCATCCTGCAGCCGTTCTACGTCGAGCTCAACGAGCGAGGCGGGTGGATCGTGGTGTTCTCGGGGCAGCCCTCCCCCACCGGTCGCACGATCCTCACGGCATCCCTCGTGCTCGCCGTGATGATCCTGCCGATCATGACCGCGATCTGCCGCGAGGTCTTCCTGCAGACGCCGAAGCTGCACGAGGAAGCCGCTCTCGCCCTCGGTGCGACGCGCTGGGAGATGATCCGCATGGCCGTCTTCCCGTTCGGGCGCGGCGGCATGGTCTCGGCCGCGATGCTCGCCCTCGGTCGCGCGCTCGGCGAGACGATGGCCGTGACCATGGTGCTCTCGGCCACCGGCATCGTCAGCTTCCAGGTGCTCACCTCGAGCAACCCCACCCCGATCCCCGCCAACATCGCGCTGAACTTCGGTGAGGCCTACGGCACCGGAACGAACGTGCTCATCGCGACCGGTCTGATCCTGTTCATCGTGACCTTCGCGGTCAACGCCATCGCCCGGTGGATCGTCAACCGCCGCGCAGAGTTCTCGGGAGCGAACTGATGACCACCACCGACGTTCGCCCGCCCCGCTCCTCCGACTCCACCGGCTCGGGCCGTTCCTCGCTCACCGCCGGCCGACTGCCGGTGTGGATGCCCTGGGCGCTGCTCGGTGTCAGCGCGCTGATCGCCGTCGTGCTCTTCACCGTGCTGAACCTCGGCAACGAGCTCGCGGATTTCAACATCGCCGGCGCGACCGCCGTCGCGGCCGTCGTCTTCGCCATCGGCCTGGTGACGCTCTCGGCGATCGTGGAGTCGCGGCGGCATGCCGTCAACCGCCTCGCGACCGTCGTGGTCAGCATCGCGTTCCTGATCGTGCTGCTCCCCCTCGTCTCGCTGCTGTGGACGGTCGTGGTCAACGGCCTCGCCCGTTTCGACGCCACCTTCTTCTCCTGGACGATGCGCAGCGTCGTCGGCGAGGGCGGCGGGGCGCTGCACGCCATCTGGGGCACCCTGCTGATCACCGGTGTCGCAGCGCTCATCTCGGTGCCGATCGGCCTGATGACCTCGATCTACCTCGTCGAGTACGGGCGCGGCCGGCTCGCGAAGGCCATCACGTTCTTCGTCGACGTGATGACCGGCATCCCCTCGATCGTGGCGGGTCTGTTCATCGTGGCGCTCGTGGCCCTGCTGCTCGGACCGGGCAACAACACCGGCCTGATGGGCGCGCTCGCCCTGTCGGTGCTGATGATCCCGGTCGTCGTGCGCTCGAGCGAGGAGATGCTGCGGCTCGTCCCGAACGAGCTGCGCGAAGCCTCGTACGCCCTCGGCGTGCCCAAGTGGCTGACGATCCTCAAGGTCGTGCTCCCCACGTCGATCGCCGGCATCACCACGGGCATCATGCTCTCGGTGTCGCGCGTCATCGGCGAGACCGCCCCGCTGCTGCTGACCGCCGGGTTCACGAACTCGCTGAACATGGATCTCACCTCGCAGCCGATGATGACGCTGCCGGTGTTCGTGTTCGATCAGTTCCAGAACCCGGGCACCAACATCGAGGCGGCCATGCAGCGCGCCTGGGCCGGTGCCCTCACCCTCATCATCATCGTCATGGTGCTCAACCTCGTCGCGCGCTTCGTCGCGAAGAGGTTCGCCCCCAAGTTCGGTCGCTGACCCGGCAACCCGAAGCCAGTTAGAGGAAACAACCCGTGTCAAAGAGCATCGAAGTCAACGACCTCAACGTCTACTACAGCGACTTCCTGGCCGTCGAAGGCGTCTCCCTCCACATCGAGCCGCGCAGCGTGACGGCCTTCATCGGCCCCTCGGGCTGCGGCAAGTCCACCTTCCTGCGCACCCTCAACCGCATGCACGAGGTCATTCCCGGCGGACGCGTCGAGGGCAGCGTGCTGCTCGACGGCGACGACCTGTACGGCCCCGGCGTCGACCCGGTGCTCGTGCGCCGCCAGATCGGCATGGTCTTCCAGCGGCCCAACCCGTTCCCGACCATGTCCATCCGCGAGAACGTGCTGGCGGGCGTCAAACTGAACAACAAGCGCATCTCGAAGTCCGACGCCGACGCGCTCGTCGAGTCGTCGCTGCGCGGGGCGAACCTGTGGAACGAGGTCAAGGACCGTCTCGAGAAGCCGGGCTCCGGCCTCTCGGGCGGCCAGCAGCAGCGCCTCTGCATCGCCCGCGCGATCGCCGTCTCCCCCGACGTGCTCCTCATGGACGAGCCCTGCTCGGCCCTCGACCCGATCTCGACGTTCGCGATCGAGGAGCTCATCCAGGAGCTCAAGCAGGAGTACACGATCGTGATCGTCACCCACAACATGCAGCAGGCCTCGCGCGTCTCCGACAAGACCGCGTTCTTCAACATCGCCGGCACCGGCAAGCCCGGAAAGCTCATCGAGTACGACGAGACCAAGTCGATCTTCACGACGCCGTCGGTCCAGGCCACCGAGGACTACGTCTCGGGACGCTTCGGATGATCCGTTCCCGCGTGCTCGTCATGCGGGATCAGGTGCACGACACGGCGCGCCGGTGTGAGCTTGCTCCACCGGCGCGCGGTCGTTGCCGCTGCGACGTTTCGGCGTCGATGCGGGGCTGCGTCAGTCGCGCGGTGAGAGCAGGTAGTCGTTGAGGGATGCGGTGAACTCGGGGTCGACGTCGACCGCGACGCCGTCGATCTCACGCACCGGCGCCGCGAGTCGGACACTCGAGACCAACCAGGCCGCATCCGCGCCTCGCAGCTCGTCGACGGGGATGGTCTCGTAGCCGGTCTCGAACCCGCGCGCGGCGAGGTGGTCGAACAGGCTCAACTGGGTCGTCCCATGCAGGATGCCCCCGTTCGGCGCGGGCGTGACGAAGGTGTCTCCTCGCCGCAGGATGAGCGACGCCGTGGGCGCCTCGAGCACGAACCCGTCCGAGCTGAGGAAGACCGCATCGTCGGCATCGCGCCGGTGCGCCTCGCGGAGCGCGGCCATGTTCACGGCATACGAGAGCGTCTTGGCGCCCAGGAGCAGCCACGGGGCACGCGCCGGCGCGTCGATCGCGTACCCGCGGTCGAGGGTCACCACGCGGATGCCGTCACGGCGCACCGCGGTGAAGTCGGCGGCCGACGCCGCGGTCGCCCACGCGGTGGGGGTCGGCCCGTGTTCGACGCCCCGGCTCAGGATGAGCTTGACGACCCCCTCGCCGGGACCGCACTCGGCGGCGGCGATCGCGACCGCCTCGCGCCACTGGTCGATGTGGGGTGCCGGAAGATCGCACAGCTCCGCCGAGTGCGCGAGCCGGTCGAGGTGGGCTTCGACCTCCTGCGGGTGCCCGTCGACGACGCCGATCGACTCGAAGATCCCGTCGCCGCGCTGGGTGCTGAGCTCGCCGACCGTCAGCGCGGGAGCCGCGGGGTCGACCGCCGTGAACGTCGAACGAAGCTCGGAGTTCGTCTCATCGGCGGCGAGAGGGTCGATCATCAGCGCGAAACGCAGGGCCATGGGGCGAGCCTACGACCCCGGGCACGCGGGCTGCGTCGCGGCATCCGATTTGGTGCCCACCGGGAATGCCCACCGCCGGGCCTCCGTTAGACTGTGTATGCCGGGCCGCAGTAACCCCGGGCTCCATCTTCAGCCGCTCCGAGCGGCCACGCGCCGAGAGGCGTTCTGCGGCCCGGCACTTTCTTGTCTCGGCCCTTGCGGGTCGGCTCTCAGGTCAGCGTCTCGCGCCGCCACAGCCCCGCGCACGCGGCGAGGTCGTCGGCGTAGGTGCTGAGGCGCAGTGCGCGTGCCGTCAGCGCGGACGACTGGTGCGGCTCGCTGGCGTCGTGATCGTCGGCGACCGAGGTCGCGCCGGCCGACTGGACCCGGCAGAAAGACGCCGCGCGCTCCAACGCGACCGCGAAGTCTCCGCGGAACACACCGCGCATGATCGTGTCGATGAGGGCGACGAGCTCGTCCGGGCCTGCGGGTGTCGGCGCGCCGGCGATCACCTCGTCGGCCGAGCGCAGCACGACGCGTCCGCGCTCGTACAGCAGAGCCGCGGTGCCGGCGTCGCGGTGGATCATCAGCTGCAGCAGGTACAGCCGCCACAGGGCCCCGGGCAGCGATCTGGCCGGTGACCGCGACCACAGCTCGGCGACCGTGTCGATGCCGTGCTCGGCGGTGAACCCGACGAGACGATCGACCACCGCATCGCTCGGGTCCTCGCGGACGCGCGAGAGCAGCGCGCCGGCTGTGGCGTGCGCGACCCGCGAGACCTCCGCGGGATCCTCACCGGCGAAGTGGCGGTCGAACTCGTCGGCGGGTCGCCGAACGGGCTTGTGATAGTCCCGGGAACCGTCCGTCATCGTTCCAGGCTAGGCGAGCCGCGGGCTCAGCCGGCGAACGCTCGCGCACCGCGAACAGAGCGATCCCGCGCGCGTCCATGCGCGAGCCACGCCGCCGCGGCCCCGCGGGCTGAGCGGATCACGCGAGCCGAGGGCGGATGCCGCGGCTGCGATCCGGCGAATGCCAGATGTCCTCGCCGACCCCGACCCTCCCCGCTCCGCCGCGCCGGTACGACAGAACGGCCGACCCGGAGGAGGGTCGGCCGTTCCGCTGCCGGATAACGGGGTGGGCAGTCAGGCGTTCGTCGGGATGGCGACGATCGGGTCGGTGGTGGGCAGGCCGCTGGGCGACCCGCCGCTCTGCTCGATGGTGAGGGCGATGACGTCCTCTGCGTGCATCTCACCCTCGAGGAGCATCGCGGCCGAGCCGTCGCTCGACTCGAACGCCCCCGCCGGGATCGGAGCCTCGCCGCGGACGAACCATGCCTCGTACGACTGGCTGTCGTCGATCTCGGGCAATCCGTCGGCCACGAGCACGACGCCCTCGACCTCGGGTGACCAGTAGACCGTGGCCTCTCCGCCGTCCGCGAGCTCGGCGGTGTTCGAGTGCGATTCGGATGCCTGCTGAATCTGGGCCAGCACGCTCTCGGCACTCGGTGCCCGCATGTCTGAGGTGAGCGTCCCCACTCCCCAGCCGATGCCGACCAGCAGCGCGATCGAGGCCGTGAGCGCGAACAGGCTCCGTGTCCAGTTCCGGCGCTCCACCGTCTGCAGCTGCTCGGTCGCGGGCGAGCCGACCGAATAGCCGGATGCCGCGGCGCGCGGGTCGTCGTCGTCGAGCTCGTCGTCCGCGTCGGCGGCATCCTGATCGCGGGCCGCATCGGCAGCGGCATCCGTCACGACGGCGGCGTCCGCTGCGGGACTGCTCTGACCTGCGGGAGCGCCGATGCGTGAGAGCAGGTCGGCGCGAAGGTGGGCCGGCGGCGCCACCTCTTCGACGCCTTCCGCGAGGAACGATGCGGTGTCCGCGTCGACCGTGGTGAGCACGGTCCACTCGGGGTGCGCGTCGAGCGCTTCGCGGTAGGCGATCTCGTCTTCCGGCGACAGCGCGCCGAGGGCGTACCCGGCCGAGAGTTCGGCGAATGTCTGTTCGTTCACGATGTCACCCCCATTGCCCCGCGCAGTCGAGACAAACCGTCTCGCATGCGGGTCTTGATCGTTCCGAGCGGCGCCCCCACCAGCGCTGCGATCTCGCTTTGACTGTATCCCCCGTAATAGGCGAGGGTGATGGCCTCTCGTTGCGCCTCGGGTAGAGAGCTGAGAGCCCGAGCGACGCGCCGTCCTTCGATGCGAAGCTCCACTTGCTCGGCGACGCCTTCGGGCTGCGACGCCATCTCACGGTAGCCCGCGCGCACATCCCGATCGCTGCTCGCCTGCGACGACCGGACCCGGTCGACCGCTCGGCGGTGGGCGATCGTGAGGACCCACGACCTTCCTTGCCCCTTCTTCGGAGTGAACGCTGAAGCGGATTGCCACACTTCGAGGAATACCTCCTGCAGCACTTCTTCGCTCTGGGCCCGGTCGACCAGCACCCGCAGGATGAGTCCGAAAGCGCGTGCCGAGAGCGTGTCGTACAGCTGCGTGAAGGCGCTGTGGTCGCCGTCGGCGCAGCGCTGGATCAGCTCCGCGACGTGATCCGTCGGCGGCCCGTCCTCGGGCACGTCCATTCCATCGATGACCATCGTTACCAGCATGCCGCATGCGCGGTCTGGTTCCCGGATTGCACGGCGACCTGTTACCGGTTCTCTACCTGAACCGGCCACCGTCACCACCGGTGGTCCGGACGCCGGTCCCGCACACCTCCTATGCGTTGGACCCCTGTCGGCGGCCAGGAAGCTCATTCACCGAGATTCTCGAACTTTTTCCGATCCGTTCCCGGGGGGTCTCCGAAGAACCCATGACGCCGGGGACGGACCCACGGCGGAGAACACACGGAGGCAATCATGCTCAGCACCAAGAAGAAGTTCACTGCTGCCCTGGCCCTCGGCTTCGCCGGCGCGCTCGCGCTGTCGGCCTGCTCGTCGGACTCGGGCTCCTCGATGACCGAGGAGACCACGGCGCCCTCGTCGGCCGCTCCCATGGAGACCGCCGAGCCCGACGCCACGATGGACCCGGCCGCCAACCTCGTCGGCGCCGGCTGTGCCGACTACGCGGCCGCCGTTCCGGACGGCGCCGGTTCGGTCGAGGGCATGTCGCAGGACCCGGTTGCCGTCGCAGCGTCGAACAACCCGATCCTCACCACCCTCACGGCGGCGGTCAGCGGACAGCTCAACCCCGACGTGAACCTCGTCGACACGCTCAACGGTGACGAGTTCACCGTGTTCGCGCCGGTCGACGACGCCTTCGCGAAGATCGACCCCGCCACCATCGAGACGCTCAAGACGGATTCCGCTCTCCTGACCTCGATCCTCACCTACCACGTCGTCCCCGGCCAGATCGCTCCGGACGACATCGACGGCACCCACGCGACCGTGAACGGTGCGGAGGTCACGGTCAGCGGATCGGGCGACAACATCATGGTCAACGACAGCGCCGCTGTCATCTGCGGTGGCGTCGAGACCGCCAACGCGACCGTTTACCTCATCGACACGGTGCTGATGCCCCCGATGTGACCCGAACAGCCGCGGTGAGGGGTTCCCCGCGGCACGGCCTCGGTTGACTCCGTGGCCGAGGCGAGGCGGCCGGTGCGAGCACACCGGCCGCTTTGTCGTGCCCGGGCGGCTGATGCGGCGCGGCTCGCGCGCCTCCGATCCGCCACTAAGCTGGGAGACTCAGGGCCTCTAGCTCAGTCGGTAGAGCATCGGACTTTTAATCCGCGGGTCGTGGGTTCGAGCCCCACGGGGCCCACCTCTGAAACAGGGTCGAAACCCATCGTTTTCGACGCCCCTGGGTCCGCAGGGTTTGCCAGCGATACCGCCGCGGCGCCCGCTTCACGGGCAAGTTGAGTGACGGCCAGCGTCCTGGTCACTCATGCCGCCAGCTCGCTGCGGGCAGCGCGGCAGCACGGCAGCGCGGCATCCAAACGGATAATTCGTGGCCGCGGATGTTCGATCATCGCACCCTTAGCGGTGTGCTCGTTCTTCGGTTACCCTCCCGGCTCGCCGCGCCGGAAACAACGGTCAGCGGCCCGCCCCTCAGATGGTCGTCGGCGGCAAAACGGCGTCGCGCACCTCCACATGTGACGCGAAAACATGTTGTACTAACCGCGATCTTGGTTCACTGTGTCCCCCAATCAAATCTGAGGGGGACTCTCCGTGAAAAATTGCCCATCGCTGCAAGTATGCTCGCCACCTTGCTAGCCGTCACCGCGCTGCCGAGCGCGGCTTCTGCCTTCCACCGAACTGGACCCAGGCCTAGTCCCGGCGCCCGTGCCCGTCGGCGAGGTGGTCGTATTACGGCGGCGAGCTCGTCGGCATGAATCACCCGACCGACATTCCCCTGGGGACCATTACGCCTATGGCGTCATGGGGCTCGAGCTATGCCTACGCGGAAGAATACGCCTACGTCACCTACAGAGGCGTGGGGAAGGCGGCCGCGAACGTCTACAGCGGCCAGCGCATCATCACAGTCTGCTTCTGGTGGACCCGCGGTGGTTCGGCTGTGACCGGTACGACGTGCTCGAACGCGTCGTCCGCGACCGGCTCTTGGAGGGCTGGCCCCGAAGTCGTCGGGAAGGCCACCGACTCGCTCGACTCCAACGCCCCAAAGACTATCTTCAACATTCAGACAACGCGGATGAACCCGAGCACCGTCTAACGCGCGATCGTCGCCGACGCCCGGGCTGGGTCTTCAGATTCGGCCGGGGCGTTGTCGTATCGGAGTATGTCGCCGGGCTGACAGTCGAGCGCCTCACAGAGCGCAGAGAGCGTGGAGAAGCGGACGGCCTTCGCGCGACCGTTCTTAAGCACGGCAAGGTTCGCTGGCGTGATTCCTATCAGCGCGGACAATTCAGCGACGGTCATGCCGCGCTCGTCCATGAGCCGGTCGATGTCGACGAGGATCGGCATCAGATGACCTCCGCGAGGTCGTGTCTCATGGTGGCGGACTGCTGCAGCAGCGCGAACAGCACGGCCAGGATCAACGTCGTCGCGACACTGACTCCTATCGCGGCGAGCATGCCGAGCATCAGCGCCGGCGGCGTGACGTGCGCGGCGTTGAGCACAACGAACATTGCGAGGGTGCTGAGCCCGATCGCGGCGGGGCACCACGTCAGTGCGCGCACCCACGTAAAGGCGTCGGTCGTGAAGATGCTGTCATCGCGCACAAGATCGAGCAAGCGCCACGTGACGACGAGCGCTGCCTGACTGCAGGCGATGACGAAGGCGCCCCACCCGATGATGACCGGCGCGATGCTGGCGACTTCCGCGTAGGCGCTGGCGAGGCCGGTGACGTTCGCGGGGATGATGAAGAGCTGTAGCGCGAGCCCGATGAGGGCAAGTACGGCGAAGACGATCTTGGCGGTGGTGATCAGGGTCCGGTTCATATCGCGCTCCTTCATCAGGTATCGATAAACGATAGATCGTTTATCGATAGGCGTCTACCCCCTTGGCGCGCAGCGCCACAGCAGGCGCCGGTCAGGCGGCAGCAACTTGGACCCGGGATACCGCCCGGCGTAGCGAGCTCCACGCCGCAAACCAAGTACCTAACGATGACAGGTCGGGAACGATCGTTTCCGGCACCTCTACGTTCAGCGAGGGACCGGAGAGCACCCCCGGCAATCGCCGCCTGATCTAAGCCGAGATACCGGCACGCAGAAACACCCCTTGCGGCGATCGGTCAGCTAAACGCACCGTTCATCGCGAGCTCGGTAAGCGCTGATACCGCCGCGCTGGTCGCGCTCGAGACAGCGGCGATGCCGAGTTTGTCCGCGATCTCGCGGGGTTCAGCCACTCCCTGTGGGAGCAGCCGTGCCGCGAAGGGGGCGTTCCGTCGTGCGCCGACCGGTGTGGACGCTCTCCTGCTGAGCCTCACCCAACTAACCGGTGCCCTGTCGCTCTTGGCTGCCGGAATAATCGTCGCCGCCGCCGCTGACAGTGATTGATCGACCGTCGAGGCCGGCGCATTGACGCATGCTCCCTATGCATATCCTCAGAATGAAAACAAATCATCCACGGACATCGGCTCCGGATCGCATTCCAAAAGGCCGCGGGCATAAAGTGTGCGTATGGCCCGCAAACAGATAACCCAGCTCATCGACGATCTCGATGGCACCGTACTCGACGACGGTGAAGGAAAGCAGATCTCGTTCTCGATCGAGGGTCGCTCCTACGAGATCGATCTCTCCAACCGGAACGCCGACAAGTTCTACAACGCACTGGCTCCATATGTCGACGTCGCACGCTCTGTCAGCGCGAGCTCCGGCGCCGCACGGCGCGGGCGCCCTGCTCGCGCGAAGGGCCACCTCGATCTCGGCGCCGTCCGCGAGTGGGCGCGAGCGAACGGTCACACGGTGAACGACCGCGGCCGCGTCCCCGCCGCTGTCATCGACGCGTATCGCGCGGCGAACTGACGCACAGCAACACCTGCCGGTGACGTGGCCCAGGCGCCTCCAGCCCTGGGCCACGTCGCTGACCGGCCTCCTCGGGTCACCGGCAGACGACGGCCCCCGGATGCCGTCACGAGATCCCGGTCGATGATGCGCGTGCTTCGGCCCGCTGCTGCAACCGGTCGAGGCGCCAGGTGGGCACCGGAGCCATCGCCCGCTGCATCAGCGTGAACAATGCGCCCCCGTGCGTCATCGTGTGAACGACCCGCGTCTCGCGCCCCCGTGGATACAGATCCCACTCCCCGGTCTCCACGCTCCCTCCGGCCTCCAATCGCCAGACGATGCGGTCCGCGTTCGCCTGCACATAGGTGAGCGTGGCTCGCCCGGGAATACGTGTCGACACCGAATAGGGATGATCGAGGATCGCGACCCGATCATTCGTTCTCGTCGCGATGAGCGCAGGATTCCAATCTGCAAGCTCACCGATGTTCACGATGATCGATGCGACCGTCGCAGGATCCGCCTGGATGTCCCTCTCGGCGCGGTACGTGTTCATATCTTCTCCTTCTGTGATGAAACGGGTGCGGGAATGCCAGCTCGGCGAGCTGCTGCACGCAGGCAGAGGAAAGCCGATCCACATCGAGGGAATCGATATGGACGAGGCGAAGATTGCGTCGGCGTCCGAGCGCCGGAGTCAGCACGGCGGCACGCCCGCCGGTAGCGGCCTGATGGAGGCGACGTTGTTGCTCGATGAATTGCTGAGCCTCGCGTGAGATGGATTCCGGCGCCCAGTCCAACGCGGTGAGCCGCACCGTCGCCACGCCACGGTCGCGTTGCGTCAGATATGGGGCGACCGCGTGCTCGTCTGCGATCTCCTCATCGAGGAGGTCGACGTCCACTGCCGCCGCGCCCTGGACGGCGAGGACCTTCTGGCCTCGCGCGAGCGAGCGCTGCAGCGATCGCCGTTCCCGTTCCGACGGCCAGATCTCGACCAGACGCCACCGCGACGCCTCCGCGCGCGCCCACCGCAACCGGGCGCGGCCCTCCAGGACGATGCGAACTCCCGACGCGTCCGCGATGTCGGGAGTCATGCGGTGTTCCGCCGGTCCGACAGCAACGCGCGGACGCGACTGCGCGGCCAGACTCCGGGCGGCTCCGGCTCCGACACCGGGACGCCGGTGAGCGCCCCGCGGATCAGGAGTTCGAGCGAACGGCGTCGCGCACCGACGAGCATCCCCCGGCGACGAAGATCGACGACTCGCTCGAGCACCCCGATCTCGCCGAGGATGCCGCCCGCCCGCCGCGTCCAGACCTCGTCGAGGGCCGACTGCATCCATGCCCGAGAGACGGCGGCGAGGCGGGCGGCGCGGTCCCGCTGGGATCCAGCGGCGTCGGCGGTGAGCGGCGGCCCGATCTGCAGGTCGATCCTCCCTTTCCGCGGTCGTAACCGCCCCTTCGGGAGCACCGCCTCGGCGCCGACGATGACCGCCGGGACGATGGGCACGCCCTCGCTCACCGCGAAGTGGAAAGCACCCGGTCGGAACGCCCGCATCCGCCTCGAGTCGCTTCCTCGGGTTCCCTCCGGATACACGCAGACGACATCACCCTCCCCGAGCCGCCGGCGGACCTCGCGAACGGTCTGGGTTTCCATGCGTTCACGGTCGACGGGGATGCCGTTCCAGGCGCGGGTCCACCGCCGAGCGAGCGGATCGTCGAAGCTCTCCTTCTTGGTCAGAAACCACCAGCCACCCTCGCGCATCGCCTCGAGGGCGAAAGTGAGAACGAAGTGGTCGAGGTAGCTCGTGTGGTTGCACACCAGCACGAACGCTCCGTGCGCCCGGAGATGATCGAGCCCGCGCGCCGTCGTCAGACTTTGCCCGACGATGTGACGGAAGTAGACCGCTCCCCCGGCACGAAGCATCCGCGAGCTCATGCGTGCACCCGCGGATCGTCGGCCAGATGCGCGGAAAGCGCGCCGATCGTCGACATCAGCAGTCCGTGACGCCGTGCGAACCGAACGAGACCGTCGCGGCGCAGCATCCGGCCGTCGTCGCCGACGATCTCGACGATGACCCCGGCGGGCGCGAGGCCTGCGAGACGTGCCAGGTCCACGGATGCCTCGGTGTGCCCCGGGCGTTCGAGGGTGCCGCCCGGGCGTGCGATGAGCGGGAACATATGCCCCGGCGATCGCAGGTCGGATGCGGTGCCGTGCAGCAGCAGCTGAATCGTCCGCGCACGCTCGTGCGCCGAGATGCCTGTCGTCACGCCGCGCTCGGGGGCACCGTCGACGCTCACGGTGAAAGCGGTGGCGTGGACGTCGGCGTTGCTCTGGACCATGGGCGTCAGCCCGAGCTCGGCAGCTCGCTCCGGTGTGAGCGAGACGCAGACGAGGCCGCGACCGTGCGTGATCATGAAGTTGACCACCTCAGCGGTGGCGAACTCGGCGGCGACCACGAGGTCGCCCTCGTTCTCACGATCTTCGTCGTCGACGATCACGACGACACCACCTCGTGCCACCTCGGCGATGACGTCGGAGACCGGCGCGAACGCGGCATCGGACCCTTCTCTCGAGTTCACACTGTCGGGAATCATGTTGCTCCTTCAGATAGTACGACATTCCGTGTCGCGTCATGGATTGACGTAATACTCATCAGGCTCTTCATGTCTGTCAAGCCATTTCTGGCGGATCCGGTTCATGACGCGACATGCATTGCGCCGTCACGCCCTGTTACGATCGTCCGCACGAGACGACGTCTGCCCGCTGCGCTGCGTCGTGCATCACGACCCGCGATCCGGAAGGCCGCACAGTTCATGACGAGGACGGCGACGAGGTCCACGACGAGGTCGACGACGGCGGCAGAGCTGCGCTATGCGATCCTCGCCGCGCAGCGCGAAGGGAACCGGCTGCTCGCCGCCCAGCTGAAGCCTCTGGACGTCACCCCCTCTCAGGCGGAAGTGATCACGGTCCTGGGCGAGCGCGGTCCTCTCACACTCAAAGGACTGGGAGAGCTCCTCGTCTGCGAGACGGGGAGCCCGAGCCGACTCGTCGACTCCCTCGTCAGGCGCGGCATCGTCGACCGCGTCGACAATCCCACGGACCGGCGCGAGGTACTGCTCGAGCTGACCGCCGACGGCCAGAAGCTGCGGCCTCGTGTCGCGAAAGCGGAGGCATCCATCAACGACGCCCTCCTCGATGCGTTCGGCGACGACGGCGTCGCCGCGGTGGCGGCGAAGGCCCGCGACTTCCTCGCCGGCAGCAACGCCGGCGCCGCCCTCGAGCGCCGATTCGGAGGGCGATGACCATGGCCGACGATCAGGACGTGAGCGGCGGCGGGGTCAACGCCGTCGCGCAGCGGAAGTCACGCGGGCAACCCGCCGATGACTGACGGCGGGTCGGGTCCCGTGCCGCGGATGCCACGAATCGAGCGCATCGCCTGGGGTGCGGCGGCGCTCCTCGCCGTCACCGGCGTGGTCATCACCGTGATTCAGCTGGTCAGGGCGACGCAGCCTGCCTCGTTCGGCTGGTTCGCCTACCAGCCCATCTCGAACGCGGTCTTCACGCCGGCCGTGACATTCGTCAGCCCGCAGATGTGGGGCGGGATCGTCACCCTCGTCGTCGGGCTGATCGCCCTCGCGTTCCTCGCGGGTCGTCGGTCCGTCACTCGCCGCGCGATCGTCGTGCTCGACGACAGCGAGGGCTGACTACCCGCGCCGTCAGCCGAGCGCGCCGCGGTCGCGATCGGCGCGCGCGGCGCGGCGACGCTGGATGCCGACCAGCAGCGCCACCACCCAGTAGAACGCCAGGAGCGGCGAGAGCACGGCGAGCAGAAGCCGCAGCGGATCGGGGTCGCTCAGCGACCACGAGATCCACACGGCCGACATGCCGACCCAGACGACCGACTGCATCACGATGACCCCGAACGGCGTCGCCGCCGAGCTCGCGGCGATCCTCGCCCACCACTTCTGCATGACGCGACGCTAGCAGCGATGACTGCGGACGCCGATTCGTCGCCGCACGCCGGCAGCTGCATGGCCCGTCACCCCCGGTCGTGCACCGTGACGTGATAGCCGTCGACATCGGCGAAGGTGAACGTGCGCCCGAACGGACCGTCGAACGGGGCCGTGATGATCCGGTGGCCGTCGCCGACGAGAGCATCGTGGATGTCTTGGACGCCGGTCGCGTGCAGCCACAGCGCGACACCGAGACCGGGCTGCGCGATGGCGGCAAGGTCGGTACCGGGCACCAGGTCGCGCAGCGCGAAGGCGATGGGCGACGTCGCGAACACGACCGCGTGCGGCGGACCGACGGGCGAGCGCACGAGCCCGAGATATCGCTCGTAGAAGGCCTGCGCAGCGGCGAGGTCGCGCACCTGCAGAGAAATGAAATCGGGACCCGTCGCGGGCATGTGCTGCATCCTTTCGATGTCAGTTTTATGACACGCCGACCATATGTCAGAATACTGACATGAGTCAAGATCAGACTGCGATCGATCTCGACAGCTCGCTGGGGTATCTCGTCAAGGAGGTGTCCAGCGCCCTGCGCTCGGCGATGGAGGAGGTGCTGCGCCCCCTCGGGATGAACATCACCCACTACTCCTGCCTCGAGCTGCTCGCTCAGCGCCCGGGGCTGTCCAACTCCGAGCTCGCCCGCGGCACCTTCGTCACCCGGCAGAGCATGAACGTGCTGCTGCACGCGCTCGAACGCGACGGCGAGGTGACCCGCGCAGAGCTGCCCGTCGGCGGGAAGGCGCTGCCGACCGAGCTGACCGCACGCGGACGTGAGCGCCTCGCGGCGGCGACGGCCGCGGTCCGCTCGGTCGAGGTCCGCATGCTGTCGCGGCTCGACGACGCCGCACAGGTCGCGACGTTCCGCGCCCTCAAGCAGATGGCGCGGTCTCTGCGTGACACCGCTGGCGGATCAGCCTCCCCGGCGTCACCCGATGGCCACCGCGTGCCCTGACACCACGATCCCTCCGCTCGCAGGGATGTCGACGGTCAACTCCCCCGGCCGACCGACATGCTCCCCCTGCGCGATGACGATCCGCGACGGCAACGGCACCGCATCCACCGAGCGCAGATAGGCTCCGAGGGCCGCGGCGGCCGACCCGGTCGCGGGGTCCTCGGTGATCCGGCCGACGGGAAAGAGATTGCGCGCGGCGAACCGGTCGGATGCCGTTCGGTGCACCACCGCGATGGTGGCGGGCCAGCGCCGCCGATCCATCAGGGCGCGTACCGCGGCCGGGTCGAATGTGAAGCAGTCGAAAACGCCCCGGTCGGCGATGGCGACGACCGGATGCGGATTGCCGGCGTCGGTGATGCGCGGGGGCAGCGCGACATCGAGCGCCGAGGGATCGAGCGCAAGCAGACGAAGGATCGCCTCGAGGTCGGATGCGGGAAGGCCCCGCACCGACGGCTCGACACTCGTGAACGCCGCCCGGATGCCCTCCCCATCACTCGACACCCGAATCGAGACCGGACCGACTGCCGTCGCGAACCGCACCGTCCCGTCGGGGCCGACCCCGCCGCGCTCGGCGAGCGCGACGGCGGTCGCGATCGTCGCGTGCCCGCAGAACGGCACCTCGGCGATCGGCGAGAAGTAGCGCACCGTCCGCGCACCGTCCCCGGTGATGCCGGTGACGAACGCGGTCTCGGCGTAGTCGATCTGAGCGGCGATGCGTTGCATGTCGGCATCCGGGAGCTCAGCCGCGTCGAGGACGACGCCGGCGGGATTGCCCCCGCCGGGTCGGGAGCTGAAGGCCGTGTAGCGGAGGACGTCGGGGGCGGTCACCGTTTCAGGGTATGCCCGTCCGGCGCGCGCCCGCGGGCCGTCACGACCATCGCTCCGGCGAGGGCGCGAGCCGGTAGAGCACCTGGGGACGGCCCCGCTTGCCGTATCGGTGCGAGAGGTGGATGACGCCGGTGTCGACGAGGTGCGTCAGATACCGGTGCGCAGTGGCTCGCGAGATCGCGCAGGCGGCTGCGACGTCCGCGCCGGTCAGGGCGACGACCGGGTCGAGGGCGGCGACGACGCGGGCGAGGGTCGGCGCGGCCAGCCCCTTCGGCAGCGCCCCTTCTCGCGACTCCGACCCGACGCCGGCGCGCCCGGCGTGGTCTGAGCCCGACGGCCTCGTGCCGGCCGGGGCGGCCGACACGGTGCGGACGGTGCCAGTGCTGAGCAGGCGGTCGATCTCGCCCTGCGCGAGCATCCGGTCGCGACCGCCGGCGACGATCCGCTCACGGTCGTGGGCGTACCGTTCCAGCCGTTCGCGGAGCGCGGCCTGCGTGAATGGTTTGACGAGATATCCCACGACGCGCGCGGCGAGCGCCTGCCGCACCGTGGTCTGGTCGTGGGACGAGCTGATGACGAGCACGTCGGGCCCGTCGTCGCCGAGGGTGCGCAAACGGTGCAGCACCTCGATGCCGCTGATGCCCGGCAACCGCATGTCGAGCAGGATGAGATCGACTCCCGTCCGACCATGCTCCAGGGCCGCCTCGCCCGTCCCCGCCGTCGCGGCGACGACGAAGCCCGGGACGTCGGAGACGAAGCCCGCGTGCAGCGCGCGGGCGCCCCGATCGTCGTCGACGACGAGCACGCGGATCGGCCCGCTCATCGGCTGCGATCCATCTCGAATGCGAAGCGCGCACCGCCGAGAGCAGACGCGCCGACCTCGACGGATCCCCCGCGTGCCGTAACCGCACGTCGCACGACGTCGAGTCCGAGTCCTCGGCCATGCCCGGACGCGTCGGGCTTCGAGGTGAATCCCGGAGTGAAGATCCGCCCGGCGACCCGCGGATCGATGCCGGGCCCGTCGTCGTCGACGCATCCGAGCACGCGCTCCCCGGCAGAACGCAGTGAGCAGGCGACGGATCGCGCGCCCGCCTCGGCGGCGTTGCGGCACAGATTCGTGACCACCGAGACCAGGCCGTCGTCGAGATCGCCGTCGAGATCGAGGTCGAACTCCACGCGCGCGCCCAGCTCGCCCAGTTCGGCCTGCACCGCCTGCACCGTCGCCGCCGCGAGCGGCCCACCGCCGGGCACGTCCGATTGGCCGGTCTCGTGCCGGACCGGCACGGCATCCTCGATGTATCCCAGCGCCGCGGCCGCATCTCCTCGCGAGACCAGTCCGTGGATGACGTGCAGCCGGGTGCTGAACTCGTGCGACTGCTCGCGCAGCGCCACCGTCGTCCGGCGCATCTGGGCATGTTCGGCCGCGATGACGTCGAGCCGGCGGAAGCGCCGTTCGACGACGGCCGTGAGCACGGATGCGGCGAGGGTGGCGACCAGCAGCGCCCCGACGGCCCAGGGCAGCAGCGCCCGGACGGCCGCGTCGAGCTCGGAGGCGATCTCCGACTCGAGCACCCCGACGGCCACCATCCCCACGGGCTGACCGGCCGCGTCGCGCACCGGCACTTTCGCCCGGAGCGACGGGCCGGAGGCGCCGACCTCGGTCCCCATGAACGTCTCGCCCGCGAGGACCGACGCGTTCGCGGTCTCGACCTGCACCCCGCGCTCCGCGACGAGCGGATGCGTGATGCGCACGCCCTCGTCGTCCGTGATGACGACGTAGTACACGCCCGCCGCCTCACCGACGAGATCGGCGATCGGCTGGAGCACCGCCGTGGCCTCGGCCAGGTCGTCGGCGTCGGCGAGCGCGGCAGGCGACCCCAGCCCGGTGGCCGAGCCGACCGTCTCGCGCACCTCGGGCAGGTCGGCGAGACTCGACGCGACCTCGAGCACGCGCTCGCCCGTGGCCTCGCGGATGGTGCGCTCCTGCAGGGCGAGCGCGACCGCACCGGTCGCCGAGAGCGCGGCGATGCTGATCACCGAGGGCAGCACGAGCAGGACGAGACGCACCGCGGACGGTCTCATCGTGAACGGCATCCTGTCGACTTCCTCGTGCGAACGGACGCGAGCGGACCGGGCCCGTGCGCATCTATGAGAACAAATCCCGCCACGCTCGGGGGCGGCTCGGCGAAGTGCCATCCTAATTCGATCTCGCGGAGACGACGACGTCCGCGCGAATGGGAGTGATCATGACGCACAGCGCGACAGAGACAGATGCGCGCCCGCAGCATCGGGGCCGAACCCTGGCTGCACGCATCATCGGAGGGGCCGTCGCCGCGGCCGCGATCGTGACGGCCGGAGTCGGCTCCATCACCTCGGCCGCCACCGGCCAGGAGATCAACGCCTCGATGACGATCATCGCCCCGGCTGCCGCCGGTGGCGGCTGGGACGGAGTGGCGCGCGAGCTGCAGCAGGCGCAGAAGGCCAACGGGCTGGTGAACAACGTCCAGGTGGTGAACATGCCCGGGGCCGGCGGCACCATCGCCCTCGGCAACGTGTCGGTGCTCGACGGCCAGCCCGGGAACATGCTGGTGGGTGGGACGGGGTTGCTCGCCGCCACCATCCAGTTCGACTCCGCGGCGAAGCTCGGGGATGTCACGCCGCTGGCGGTCGTCGTCGAGGAGTACGACGTCATCGTCGTTCCGGCCGACTCCCCCTACGAGACCCTCGACGATCTCGTGAACGCCTGGCGCGAGGACCCGAAGTCGATCCCGTGGACCGGCGGCGGGTCGTTCGACCAGCTCGTGGTCACCGACCTGGCCCTCGCCGCGGGCATCGACCCGATCGACACGACGTACATCTCGTCGGACGGCGGCGGCGAGGCCATCCAGGCCCTCCTCAACGGCACGGCCCAGGCTGCTGCCGGCGGGTACCCCGACAACATCGACCAGATCGAGGCGGGGCGCCTGCGGGCGCTCGCCCTCGTGTCGGAGCAGCCGATCGAGGGGATCGACATCCCGACGGCGAACGAGCAGGGCTACGACATCTCGCTCTCGAACTGGCGCATGCTCGCCGCGCCGTCCGGACTCAGCGACGACGACGTCGACACCCTCACCGAGCTCGTGCTCGACTCGGTCGCGACGCCCGAGTGGCAGGACGCCATCGATCGCTATCGCTGGACCGAACGCATCATCACCGGAGACGAACTGACGGCCTTCCTCGACGACGAAGAAGAGCGCATCACCAACCTGTACGAGGAGATGGGACTATGACGTTCCCCCCGAACCCGACGGCGACCTCGGCCGTCGTCGGTGACCGCCTGCGACTCGTGTCGGGGCCGGGCATCGCCGTCCTGCTCAAGGGCCTGACGATGCCGGTGATCATCACGGCCTTCGCGACCTACCTGCTCGTCGGCATCTTCACGATGAAGGTCCCCGCCAACGCCGTGTTCCCCGGCCCGCAGTTCTTCCCCGGCATCATCGCGGGCGGCCTGTACGTCTTCGCCGCCGCCCTGGTGGTCTCGGCGCTCAAGGAGATGCGCGAGACGAGCGCGGCACGTCCCGACATCGCCGCCGTGACCGCGGATGTCGTCGGTGGTGACGACGCCGGCGCCGAGTCCGGGGCCGCCGCACCGACGCGAGCGGTGCGCGTCGACGTGCGGTCGCTGTTGTGGGTGGTCGGCGCGTTCTTCGCCTTCGCCTTCCTGCTCGAGATCCTCGGGTGGATCATCGCCGCAGGCCTCCTCTTCTGGTGCGTCGCGCGAGCCTTCGGGTCGACGAAGCACCTGGGCGGTCTCGTCGTCGGGCTCACGGTGAGCTCCATCGCCTACATCGGTTTCGACATGGTGCTCGGGATGCCGCTCCCGTCCGGCATCCTCGGAGGGTTCTGACATGGATGTGCTCGAGCTTCTCGGCCAGGGCTTCGCGGGCGCGCTGACCCCCGCCAACCTCCTCTGGGTGCTGATCGGGTGCCTCCTCGGCACCGCGGTGGGCGTGCTCCCCGGCCTCGGTTCGTCGATGGCCGTCGCGCTGCTGCTGCCCATCACCTTCTCGCTCGACCCGACGGCGGCGTTCATCATGTTCGCGGGCGTCTACTTCGGCGGCTTGTTCGGCGACTCGACCATGGGCATCCTCATGAACACCCCGGGTCAGGCGTCGGCGATCGCGTCGACCTTCGAGGGCCACAAGATGGCTCTCAACGGCCGGGCGGCGCAGGCCCTCGCGACCGCCGCCATCGGCGCGTTCATCGGAGGCTTCGTCGCCTCGGTCGTCGTGGTGTTCGTCGCTCCGGCCCTGGCCGACTTCTCGAGCCGGTTCGGTCCGGCCGAGTTCTTCGCGCTCGCGGTGTTCGCGTTCGCGGCGACCTCGTCGGTCGTCACCGACAACGTCGTGAAGGGCCTGACGGCTCTGTTCATCGGGCTGGGCATCGCCGTCATCGGCATCGACGGCGTCTCGGGAGCCCCGCGGTTCACGATGGACTCCCCGAATCTCTTCGACGGCATCTCGCTCGTCACCGTGACGGTCGCGATCCTCGCGCTCGGCGAGGTCATCTACGTCGCCTGCCTCGAGCGGCACACCTCGAACAAGGCGCTCATCAAGCCGACCGGTCGGCCCTGGCTGACGCGCCGCGAGCTGAAGGAGGCGGCGCCGGCGTGGGCGCGCGGCACCGCGATCGGCCTGCCGTTCGGCGTCGTACCGGCCGGCGGCTCGGAGATCCCGACCTTCCTCGCCTACGGCGTGGAGAAGCGGCTCGACGCCCGGCGCAAGAACCCGCAGTTCGGCCGGGGCGCCATCCGGGGACTGGCGGCTCCCGAGGCGGCGGGCAACTCCACCACCGGCATGGCGATGGGCGCGCTGCTCGCCCTGGGCCTGCCGATCTCCGCGACCGCGGCGATCATGCTGGCCGCCTTCCGCCAGTACGGGCTGCAGCCCGGCCCGCTGCTGTTCGATCGCGCACCCGACCTCGTCTGGTCGCTGCTGGCGAGCTTCTTCATCGCGATGGTCGTGCTGCTCATCCTCAACCTGCCGTTCGCGATGCTCTGGGCCAAGCTGCTGCTGATCCCCCGCCCCTATCTCTACGCGGGCATCACGGTGTTCTGCGCGCTCGGCATCTACGCGACGTCGGGTTCGACGTTCGACCTGCTGATGCTGCTGGGGATCGGTCTGCTCGGCTTCCTGATGCGCGCGATGGACTTCCCCCTCGCACCGCTCATCATCGGCATGGTTCTCGGACCGCTGGCCGAGACGAGCCTGCGCGACGCGGCGATGAGCTCGAACGGCGACTTCTCGGTGCTGGTGCAGAGCCCGATCACGATCGTGCTCTACGCCCTGCTGGCCCTCGTGCTGGTGTTCTCGGTACGGAGCCGCGTCGTGGCACGCAAGCGCGAGAAGCATCTCACGAACGCCTGAGGTCCGCGACTCAGGCGGTGGCCAGCATGCGGTCGGCGGTGCGCAGCGACAGTGCCATCTGCGTCAGCCCCGGGTTGGCCGAGAGAGCGCTCGGGAACGTCGAGTTGTCGCAGATCCACATGTTCGGGATGTCGTGCGACCGGCCGTCCGGGTCGACGACGCCGTCGCCGGGGTCGGTGCTCATCCGGCACGTGCCGATCGTGTGGGCGGTCCGGGCGAGCACGCGAGTCTCTCGGGCCCCGGCGGCGTCGAGGATGCGGGTCATCACGCCCACCGCGTGATCGTCGATCGCCTTCTCGTTCGCTCCCGGCGAGAAGCTGACCTCGGCGCGAGGGATGCCCCACTCGTCGGTGTCGTCCGAGAGTTCGAGCCGGTTGCCGTCAGCCGGCAGGCACTCGCCGTTGATGCCGATGCCGGCCGAGAACTGCCAGGCGTCGAGGGCGTCCATGAGCTCCCGCCCCCAGAGCGACCCGCCGCGCACAAGCGAGGTGCCGTAGGTCAGCGGCATCACGCCGAGGCTCTGGATGAGGTAGCCGCCCGCGAAGTCGACGCCCGCAGGACGCACGAAGTCCTCCGTGATCGCCGCCGACGGGTACCCGCGGTAGCCGCGGATGCTCTCGTCGAAGCGGCCCCACACCTGCACGGCCCCGTGGGCGAGGAAGTTGCGGCCGACCTGGCCGCTCGAGTTCGCGAGCCCCGTGTTCAGCAGCAGGCGCGGTGTCTCGATCCCCCCGCCGGCGAGGACGAGCGAAGCGCACCGCTGACGGTACTCGACCCCCTCGTGCAGGTACACCACACCGGTGACCCTGCCAGCCGCATCCTGCTCGATGCGGTGCACCATCGAGTCCGGGCGGATCTCCGCGCCGTGTGCGACGGCGACGGGCAGATAGGTGATCGCCGTCGTCGCCTTGTACCCGAACCGGTCGCCCTGATGGATGCCGCCCACGTCGATGCTCGCCTTACGCGTGCCGTAGTGCGGCTGCTCGCGGTCACGCGTGATGATGGCCGCCGGCGCGTCGGTCGCGGTGATCCCCAGGCGCTCGCACCCCTGCAGCACGAGGTCGGCCGGGGCGTTGCGTCGGGTCGGCCCGTCGAGGTACTCCCGCTGCGGATCCCACGGATACGGCATCGGTCCGCTGACGCCGATCACTTTCTCGACCTCGACGATGTAACGGATCAGCTCGTCGTAGTCGATCGGCCAGTCGCGCCCCTGGCCCGACTCGGTTCGCAGTGCGAGGTCGCGTCGATCGGGTCGCGGCGTGAACGCACCCCAGTGGAGGGTGCCGCCACCGACGCCCCAGCCGCTGTTGTTCGGGCCGAAAGCCGTCGGCGCATCTCCCCCGCTGAATCGGTCGGACATCCAGTTGATGCGGGTCGCCTCGCGCTCGTCGGGCGAGAACTCGTCGAGCTCGAGGTTCGGGCCCGCCTCGAGCGCCACGACCCGCAGACCCCGCTCGGCGAGCCGGCTGAGAAGCGGTCCACCGCCGGCGCCCGTGCCGACGACGACGACGTCCACCACCTCGTCGAGATCGTAGGTGCGCATGCCGGTGAGGTTCATGAGGTTCGTCCTTCCGCCGCGCCGAGGCGACCGAGTTCTTCGGGTTCCCACTCCTCGCGCTCGCCCGCGGCGAGGACGAGGTAGCCGGCGGGCTCGGGTCCGGTGCCGCCGGTCGCGAAGCCCGAGTAACCCACGTGGGCGAGCGAGGCCGGATGCGACAGCCACAACCGGACGAGGTCGTTGCGCGCGTCCTCGAACCACAGGCTCAGCTGTCGAGGTGTGAGCACCGAGCCCGCTGCGGCCTTCCCCTCGATGACCTCGCGGATGACGGCATCCTGAGCCGCGGTGCCGCGCATCCAGATCGCGGCGAGCGCGTCGAGGCCCGCGCGATACGCCTCGACGTCGGTCGACATGCCCGTCGGGCGCCAGCCGTCGCTCTCGCCGGCCTCGATCATGCGATCCAGACGCGCCGCCAGGTCGATCGCCGGGCCCGGCTGCTGCGGCACGAGACGGCGCGAGAGCTCGCGGAGCAGCGCGAGCTGCGCCTCGCTGAGCGCCCGCGGCCGGTACCCCGGATCGTCGGCCAGTGCTCGGCGGGCGAGGGTCGCGCGCATCGCGACGTCCGTTCGCGACGACGTGATGATCCGCGCCCAGGGCTCGGGGACGCGGGGACCGTGCGTCGCGACGTCGCTCGCGAGACCGCGGATCGCGGTGGCAGCACCGTCGATGGCGACCACGGCCGGCACCTCGTGGCGGCGGATGCCGTCGGGAACCTCGGCGCCGTCGATCACGACCCCGGCGAGGCCGAAGACGCCCGGCGCTCCGTCGAGGGCGCGTCCGACGATCTCTGTGGCGATGTCGCGCTCGTCCGGCCCCGCGACGAGGATCCACGGGGTGAGGATCTCGGTCTCGGCGATGGCCGACACCAGCGCATCAGCGCCCAGCGCAGCGTCGAGCGTGACTGCGGTGAAGGGTCCGGCCACGACCTCGTCGGCGTCGCGCTCGGCGTCGTCTGCGATGCGTGGGACGTCGTGAAGCTGCGGTACGTCTCCGCAGAGGGAGACGACCGCGAAGGGGTGTTCGCTCACGGGGTGACCATGCCTCCGTTGACGTTGAGCGTCTCGCCCGAGACGTAGCTCGACTCCGCCGAGGCGAGGAAGACGAACGCGGGAGCGATCTCGGCGGGCTGTCCGGCGCGCTGGTAGGTGCTCTCGTCGTCGAACGCCCGCATCTGCTCGTCGGAGACCCCGTGGCTGACCTGCAGCGCCGACCACACCGGGCCGGGGGCGACGACGTTGACCCGGATGCCGCGGGGCGCGAGCTGCTGCGACAGGCCCTTCGAGAAGTTGTTGATGGCGGCCTTCGTCGCGGCGTAGTCGAGCCGGTCGGGCGCGGGTTTGTACGCCTCGAGGGATGCGGTGTTGATGATCGAGGCTCCGGCGGGCAGGTGCGGCAGCGCGGCCTTGGTGATCCAGAAGTTGGCGAAGACATTGGTGTGGAAGGTCTCGGCGAACTGCTCGTCCGAGAGGTCTTCGAGCCGGTCGACGGCCACCTGCTTGCCCGCGTTGTTGACGAGGATGTCGATGCCGCCCAGGAACTCGGCGGCCTCCGCTACGAGCGCGCGACAGGCGTCGGGGTCGGAGATGTCGCTGGCGATGGCGTGACCGCGGACGCCTGCCTCGGCGATGAGGCCGAGGATGCGGTCGGCGTCGCGCTGCTCGGCGGGCAGATGCACGATGACGACATCCGCCCCCTCGCGTGCGAAGGCGATCGCCGTGGCGCCGCCGATGCCGGAGTCGCCGCCGGTGATCAACGCCTTGCGGCCGAACAGACGACCGGAGCCGCGGTAGGTCTCCTCACCCAGATCGGGAACCGGGTCCATGTCGGCTTGGACCCCCGGCTCGGGCTGGTGCTGCACGGGCGGCTCGACCCGCGCATATCGGGTGATCGGGTTGTCGAAGGTGTACTGATCGCTCTGTTCCACGCGCTCACGCTAAATCTCGCCGATCGGCCACGCGAACGCTTGCGAAAGTCAGGAGGTGGGCGTAGTGCCCTCGACGAGCGCGAGCGCCGTCTGCAGCGCGTCGCCGGCCCCGGCGGCATCCACCCGCACCAGGACGAAGGCCGACACCACGAGCCCGGTGCAGGCGTCGGCCAGCAGGCCGCGCTCGAATTCGTCGAGCTCCGGGCGGCGTGCGGCCACACCGCGGCCGAAGGCCGATCGAAGCTCGGCCCGGTAGTCGGCGACGACCCGGGCGACGGTCTCGTCTCGGGCGATCGGCGCGGCGGCGGTGTTCACCAGCAGACATCCGCTCGAGGCCGGAAGCGAACCCGGACGCATGAGCGCGGCGTGCAGGCCCGAGAGGTACTCCCCTAAGGCCGCGGGCGCCACGTCCTCGGCGCGCAAGGGCGCCAGACGCGGGCGGATCACCTCGTCGAGGTAGCTGTCGACTGCGGCGTCGAACAGCCCGCGCTTCGATCCGAAGCCGTGATAGATGCTCGACCTGCTCAGCCCCGTCACCCGCTCGAGATCGGGCAGCGCGGCGCCCTCGTATCCCTGATCCCAGAAGACGGAGCGTGCGGCGCGGACGACGTCGGCCCGCACGTAGGTCTGTGTTCGGCCCATCGGAAGCCCCTTTTGTGTATCGACCGGTTCAGTATATATTGAACCGGTCGATACAGAAATACGCGGCCTCGACCGCGGGAAAGGCGGCGCTCATGGTCATCATCGGTCTCGCGCTCGCGGGTCTCGCGGCCCTCGTCCACGTCTACATCTTCTATCTCGAGTCCATCGCGTGGACCGGCGCTCGGGCTCGCGCGACGTTCGGCAGCGGCACGGCGGAACAGGCGCAGACGCAGAAGGCGCTCGCCTTCAACCAGGGCTTCTACAACCTGTTCCTCGCCATCGCCGCCCTGCTCGGCATCGCTCTCCTCGCCACCGGTCAGACCGAGGTCGGCGCGACGCTCGTGTTCACCGGGGCCGGCTCGATGGTGGCCGCGAGCCTCGTGCTGATCCTGTCCGACCCGTCGAAGGCGTCGGCCGCCCTCAAGCAGGGCGTCATCCCCGCTCTCGCCATCGCCAGCCTCATCATCGGTCTCGCCACCTCCTGAGACCACCCCGATCCCCACGAAGGAGCCATGTGAACAACGACACGAGCACGCAGATCCGTCTCGCCCGCCGCCCCGAGGGGTGGCCGACCCCCGACGACTTCACCGTCGCCACCGTCACGCTCGACGAGCCGGCTCCCGGCGAGGTGCGCGTGGCCAACGCGTTCGTCTCGGTCGACCCGTACATGCGCGGTCGCATGAACGACGTGCGCAGCTACGTGCCGCCGTACGCATTGGGTGACGTCATCGCCGGAGGGGCCATCGGACGCGTGGTGGCGTCGGCCTCCGACGCGCTTCCGGTGGGCACCGTCGTGCTGCACCAGCACGGCTGGTCGGATGTCGTCCAGGCCGATGCGTCGACCTTCCGTGCGGTCGCCGAGCTTCCCGGCGTTCCCCTCTCGGTCCGGCTTCACATCCTCGGGATGACCGGGCTCACGGCATACGTCGGATTGACCGCGATCGCGCGGTTGCAGCCGGGAGACACCGTCTTCGTCTCGGGCGCCGCCGGCGCCGTGGGCACCGCGGTCGGCCAGATCGCGAAGCTGCTCGGTGCGGGCCGGGTCATCGGCTCGGCCGGCTCGGCCGAGAAGGCGGCGCTGCTGACGGCGAAGTACGGCTACGACGCGGCGCTCGATTACAAGGACGCACCCGTCCGCGAGCAGCTCGCGACGCTCGCGCCCGAGGGCGTCGACGTCTTCTTCGACAACGTCGGCGGCGACCACCTCGAGGCGGCGCTGGACGTGATGAACACCGGTGGACGCATCGCGCTGTGCGGAGCCATCGCCGGGTACAACTCGACCGAGAAGTCCCCCGGCCCCGACAACATGGCCAACATGATCACGCGGGGCCTCTCGGCCACCGGCTTCACCCTCGGGTCGTACCTGCACCTGTCGCCGGAGTTCACCGAGAGGATGACCGGCTGGTTCGCCGAGGGCCGCATCGCCTATGACGAGACGATCGTCGACGGCATCGAGAACACCGTCGAGGCGTTCCTGGCGATGATGCGCGGAGCGAACACCGGCAAGATGCTCGTCCGCATCCCCGAGGCCTGACCCGCCCCCGCGACCGACGAAAGGCGGTGATGCCGAGAGCATCACCGCCTTTCGCGTCCGAGGATGCGGCCGTCAGCCGGTGGCGACGGTGAGGATGGTGTCGGTCGTCGGACGGTGGCGCGTGGGGCGGGTGCGCGGGGGTGCCGATGAGCCGGCTGCGGCGTCGATGAATGCGCCCAGCACCTCGGGTGTCGGCAGATCGACCCAGAGGCGGATGCTGCCCGGCTCGGTCCCGGTGCCCGACACCAACGCCGCCCCGCCGAGGCGGTCGAGGAGCGGCGCGAGCTGCCGGGCGCGCACGTCCGAGATCTGCCCGACCACGCGGCCGCGGGCGTACACCGCGATCGCGGTGGGATTGCGGCGGTCGCGTCGCTGGCGCCGGATGACGTAGAGACGCTCGCCTCGGATCTGGCGCTGACGGTCGTTCACGATGAAGTGGGTGCGCTCGATGCGCGACCGCTGCGACTCGAGACCCCGCAGGTCGGGCACGCTCTCGTGGGAGTGAGCGCCGAGCGACAGCAGATCTCGGACACGTTCCCACCAGAGGTTCATCGTGCCCACCCTACGGACGCGGTCCCGTGATTCCGCCGGGGCGGCGGGCGGGCGAGGTCGCCGACATCAGTGCGCCGCGACCTGCGGCGCGGCTTCGACGGGTTCGGGCTTGCGGACGAAGAAGGTCAGCGCCACGGCGACCGAGGCGATCACCGCACCCGTGAAGAAGGCGGTGTGCACGCCGCTCGCGGTCGCCGAGACGGCGGCCGCTCCGCCCGCGGCCGCTGCGGCCGCCCCCACCGACATGAGCGTCACGAACAGGGCGGTGCCCGCCGCACCCGCCACCTGCTGGAGGGTGCTCACGGTCGCACTGCCGTGCGAGTACAGACGCGCCGGCAGCGAACCGAGCGCCGAGGTGAGCAGCGGTGTGAAGACGCAGCCGAGGCCGAGGTTCAGGGTCATGTGCACGGCGATGATCCATCCGATCGAGGTCTCGGTGCCGAAGGTGGTCATGCCCCACAGCGCCGCCGCGGCGACGATCATGCCCGGGATGACCAGCGGGGTCGGTCCGAATCGGTCGAACAGCGCACCAACGACGGGTGCGATCAGCCCCATCAGCACACCGCCGGGAAGCAGCATGAGACCCACGGTCAGAGTGTCGAGCCCCAGGACCTGCTGCAGGTAGAGCGGCAGCAGGATGAGCGAGCCGAACAGCGCCGACATCACCACGACCACCAGCACGACGGCGAGGCTGAACGACCGCGAGCGGAAGGTCCGGAGGTCGAGCAGCGCAGCGTCCTGCTTCTGCAGCGCGAGCTGGCGGACAACGAACGCCGCGAGCGAGAGGGCGCCGACGACGAGCGGGATCCACACCGGCACCGGGGCGTGCCCGGCGGCCGATTCGCCGATCGAGCTCAGCCCGAAGATGAGTCCGCCGAATCCGACGGCCGAGAGGATGACCGACGCGACGTCGAAGCGCGCCTCGCGCGTCTCGGTGACGTTCTTGACCCAGATGGCGCCGAGAGCGAGGGCCAGCAGGGCGATGGGGAGGACGAGCCAGAACATCCAGCGCCAGTCGAGCACCGACAGGATCAGCCCCGAGACGGTGGGGCCGATCGCCGGCGCCACCGCGATCACGATGCTGATGACGCCCATCATGCGCCCGCGGCGCGAGGGCTCGACGACGTTGAGCACCGTCGTCATCAGCAGCGGCATCATGATCGCGGTGCCCGACGCCTGCACGACGCGTCCGGTCAACAGCATCCCGAAGCCGGGCGCCAGGGCCGCGATCAGGGTGCCCGCGGCGAAGAGGGTCATCGCGGTGAAGAAGATGCGTCGCAGCGGGAACCGCGCGAGCAGGTAGCCGGTGAGCGGGATCACCACGGCCATCGTGAGGAGGAAACCGGTAGTCAGCCACTGCGCCGTCGCCGCGGTGATGTCGAGATCGACCATCAGTCGCGGCAGGGCGACGCCCATGATCGTCTCGTTGAGGATGACGACGAACGCCGACGCCACGAGCAGGGCGATGACGGGTCCGGTGCGCACCGCCGGGGTCACGACGGCGGTGTTCAGGGGAACGGATGCGGTGGAGGGATGCTGCTGCTCAATTGTCACCGACTGATCATATGTCAGTCACTGCCATCTTGTCGCTGTGAGACAATAACGTCATGGAGCCGAAACACGAGGAGGCGCCCGAGGACGAGCAACGCGCCGGTCTGCGCGAACGTCGTCGTCGTGAGACGCAACGCGAGCTGTCGGACGCCGCCCTCGATCTCTTCGAGGAGCGCGGCGTGCACGGCACCACCGTCGACGACATCGCCCGGCGCGCCGGCACGTCCCAGCGCACCTTCTTCCGGTACTTCCCGACGAAGGAGGCCGCCGTCTTCGCCAGCGCCGACGACTCCGCCCGTGTCGTCGACGACGCCATCGAGGCCGTTCGCGGCGGCGCGTCCATCGTCGAGGGCATCGAGCGCGGCTGGCTGCGACTGCTCGACCACCTCGATGAACACCCCGACGAGCACCTCCGCACCCTGCGTGTGCGACGAGTCGTCGGCAGCGAGCCCTCGCTGCTCGCGCTCGCCCTCTGCAACGAGGCCGAGCAGGTCGAGCAGCTGATGCAGGCGGCCGTGCAGGCGACCGACCGCGAGACCGACATGGTCGCGGTGCGCGCCGCGGTCTCGACCCTCGCGCTGATCCTCCGCCTGACCTTCGACGAGTGGGCTCGCCGTGCGGAACTGAACGAGCGAGCGAGCATCCGTCGGATCTACAGCGAAACACGGCGGGGTGTCGCGGCGATCGCACGAGACCTCGAAGGCGAACCGCGTCGCGTCGGCTGAACGGATCGGCCGACGCCCCGGCCCGCATCGAGCGGGTCGCGGCGGCCCGTTCCCGCGGTCAGCGCACGTCGGAGGTGCGCAGGCGCCGGTGAGCCACCGGCGCTCGTGTCCCCCGCCGACGCGTGCGCCCGGTGGTCGGTCGCGATGCGGCGGGACGCGCGGCGGCCGCGACAGCGGCGGCGGCGGCCGCGGGCGAGGCGTGGATGCCGAGGTCGGCGCCGTGGCCGCTCTCGGCATCGAAGGTGGCCGGAGCGACACCGGTGGTCACGAACCCGGCGTACTGACCGTCGAGAGTGGCGACGAAGAAGTCGTCGTCGGCCTGACGCCAGGTGAGCGCGGGCGCGGAAGAAGAAAGAGAAGAGAGCACGAGGGCCTTAGAACGAGGGGCGCACAGATCGGTGCGCGCGAAAAGATGGGGGCTGGATGTTCCAGTGATCACGTCAGACGATCTGCTCGACGGTGAGCCAGACAAACGACGCACGAGTCCCGGAGGGACCTGTCTACGTTAGCACGGAGCTTCGAGGCAGGGGCCGTGGCCAGTCACGAGCGCCAGCGGGCGAAGGTGGCGCGCAGTCGCGTCGTCGCGCCTTCGACGAAGAGAGGATGCCGTCGGTACCAGGCGATGTGGGCTTCGGCGACCTCGGCGGGGTCGATCTCGACGCCGCCGACGAGCCAGTGCGGGTGCGGCTCGTCGGACAGGCCCCACGCATCCACCACCCACGGCTCGAGGGGAGCCCGCACCGAGTTCAGCAGCGGCCTGCCCGGATCGGTGGGCTCGCCCGCGTCACCCAACGCGTCGAGCACACGCTCGCCCAGCGGCATCCAGATCGGGTTGCCGGGGTGATTGACCGTCCTCATGAGCTCGGCCGAGGTGGGATGCAGCAGATCCGAGACCGCGACGTCGATGTCCTGTTCGCGCCGGCGCAGCTCGGCGAGCGAGTCGTCCGCCGTGGCCAGGACTCCCTCGCGATCGAGAGCGTCGCGGACGGGAAGCCCGATGAGCGCAGCCAGGGTGCGGACGTCGTGGTATGCCACCACCGGCGGGACCTCGTCGACCCCCGGCACGTGGAGCGCCGCCTGGAACGGGTGGAGACCGGCGTAGCGAACCACCGGAAAGGTCACGAGAGCGGCCGTCGCCGGGAGGGACGCCGCCAGCTGCCGCGTGCCGAGCGGCAGCCCGTGGTAGTCCTCGCGCACGGGCTGGGCGACCAGGAACGAGGCACGACGCAGAAGCGCGTGCAGGCGTTCGGCATCCGCCGCCGTCATCTCGTGGACGGCGGGGACGCGGACCGTCGGGCGATCGGGGGCATCGAGGACGATCCGCAGCGATTCGGCCTGGCAGTTGCCCACCACGACCCCGAAGCCGTCGGGAAGCTCGTGGTCGCGCTGCGCTGTCGACACGGGAGGCATCCCTTCACTGTGGCGGCGACGCCGCGTCCGCGAAGCCCTTTGCGCTCACGCCGCGCCGTGCGGTAGTGCGGCCGCTCGGGCGCGGTGTCGACGGACGCCGTCACGGTTGGCGCACCGGACCGAGCAGTAGCGCTGCCGCCCGTTGCGCGTGATGTCGACCACGACATTTCGGCACGGGTCGCCCGGGGCGTCCCCCGCGGCACACCTGCCGAGCCGGTCCATCCCGCGCGTCGTGAGATGGAGGGCCGTCCCCACCGCGATCACCGCACCCAGCACCTGCGGCAGGCGCTGGTCGTCGTCGCGGTAGTGCAGGTGCCACCCGCCGTCGTGATCGGTCAGCCGGGGGTAGGCGGTCGCCTCCGCCATCCGACGGTTCAGGAGGGCGGCGCGGTGCTCGGCGGTCGGCGCATCGACGACGTCGAGCCAGCCGTCGACGACCAGCCGGGTGCGATCCAGATCGGAGTCCGACGCGGGCGCGTACACCGCCGTCATCCCGAACTCGTACGAGCGCTCCACGACGCCGTCGCGGTCTGCGGGCCAGTCGTTCGCAAGCGACGCCGCCAGCATGACCGCGTACTCGCCGTAAGGGTTGAGTTGCATAAGGGCATTACAACACGATCGGAGCATGACCTCATCCGCCGCCACCCGAACCCCTCCCGAGCGCAACGCCTCGACGCACGCGACAGCCGTCCGATCCGCATCGGAATCGCACGAGCACGGTTGGATCACCGAGTCGTCGCACCGCACCTCGGACGGCACGATCCGGTACGTGCGGTGCGCGATCTGCAATGCGCGTCGCGTCGACGCCGATGCGATCGACGCCGCGGCGCCGGTCGCCGCGAGCCGCGAGATCCGTCAGCCGATTTCACCCGGATGAGTGAGACGCCACCACGCGGTGGGCGGCTCGATCATGCCCTCGAGGACGACCGGCGTGCTGTCGGTCTCGGGGCCGGCCGTCCAGGTGACCTCGCCGATCGTCTCGCCGTCGACCCACTCGACCGGCTCACGGTGCTGCATCTCGACGACGATCGGCGTATCGGACCACGTCAGCAGCGAGGCGCCCTCTGCGAGCACGACGTCGAGGCTGCTCCCCCAGGCCGTCGTGTAGGTGCCGATCCGCTGACCGGGCTGCGCGAGGGCCGTGCGGTGGAAGCCCGCGGCCAGGCGCTGCAGCACACCTGCCGCGCTCGCGCCCACCGCCTGCTGCGAAGCGCCGCCGAGCGCCACCCCGATCACACGCAACGGCTCCGCCGTGCCGACATCGACCGTCGCGCTGTAGAGGAGGTTGGACCCGCTGTCCTCGAGCGTCCCGGTCTTCAGGCCGTCGATGCCCATCTCGCCCAACATGCGGTTGGTGTTCGCCAGCGGCCCCGTCGCCGGGAACGACACGGACGGCGTCGCGGCGATGGCCGACACCGTCGGGTCCGCCTTCGCCAGCCGGCCCAGGGCGATCAGGTCGGTCGGCGTGCTCGTGTTGCGCGGGTCGAGGCCCGTCGGCTCGACGATGGTCGTGCGCTCGAGGCCGCGTGCCGACAACCATCGGTCCGCGGCGCGGCGATACCCGTCGACGGAGCCGAAAGCCCAGACAGCGATCACCTCGGCGTAGTTGCTCGCCGAAGGCACGAGCATCGTCGCGAGGGCGTCGCGCAGCGACATCGAGCTCCCCGCGGGCATCGCCGCGATCGTCGCATCCCGGACGAAATACGCGTCGTACAGCGCGTGGTCGGCACGGTCGAAGGTCAGCGTCGGGCCGACGTCGGAGGCGTCGGCGAGAGGGAACGCGTCGAGCACCACGAGGGCGGTGACGAGCTTGGTGATGCTCGCGATCGGGCGCGGCTCGTCGTCACCGTAACGTGCCCAGACACCCGCAGCCTCCGGTCCCAGGTAGGCCTCGGCCCCCGCCACCGACAACGCGGCGACGCCGTCGGGGGCGAAGCGGATGTCGGCGGCCGGCGGAGCGGCCGGCGCCGACGGCGCGGTGATGGCCGCCAGCGGCGCTCGCAGCGGCGCGTTCAACGCCCAGGCCGCGTACCCGGCAGGCGGCGCGAGCACGACGACGGCGACCACGGCCGAGGCGATGAGTCCCCGACGGCGACGGCGACGCCGCGCCGCCGGGTCGATGGCCCGCGCCGCGCGGTCGGTGGCCCCGCCACCACGGAGCATCTCCGCGAACTCGACGAGATCATCGCCGTCCCGTGTGCGTTCCTCCATCGAGACCCCCTCCTGCGTGCACCATCTTCACGCAAACGTCATCCTCACGGATGATTCCGGATCTTCAGCAAACCCATAGTCTGAGGGCGTTCTCGTATCAAGGGGGTTGCACGTGCACCGGAACACGCTTCGATGGGCGGCACCGGCCGTCGTCGGTCTGGTCTTCATTCTCGCCGGCTGCACGGGCGGCGACCCCGCCACGCCCGACGACGAGATCTCACCGCTGGGCGAATACTTCTCGGCCTTCTACGGCGGCGACCTCAGCGAAGAGGAGCAGCAGGCGAAGTTCGAGGCCGACGACAAGCAGCGCGAAGAGCTCATGGCGCAGTGCATGCAGGACGAGGGATTCGAGTACATCCCCGTCCCCACGTCGGGCGCGGTCTTCAGCTCCGGCGAGGAGTGGAAGCCCGACGATCGCGAGTTCGTATCGCAGTGGGGCTACGGCGCCGTCGAGTACCCGGGCGCCGACGAGCAACCCGATCCGGAGCAGACCACCACCGACCCCAACTCGGAATACGTCATGAGCCTGTCGGAGTCGGAGCAGACCGCCTATTACGAGGCCCTCTACGGCCCCACTCCGAGCGAGGACGAGATGTCGGAGGACGGCTCGTACGAGTACAACTGGGAGACGGCCGGCTGCAGCGGCTGGGCGAGCCACGAGATCAGCGGCGACGACCCGCTGCAGTCCGACGAGTTCGCCGACGTGATGGATGCCATCAACGCCTTCTACGAGAACTCCGCCACGCTCCCGGCCATCGCGGAGCTCGACCGCGAGTGGGCCTCGTGCATGGACGGCGCCGGCTACCCCGGCTTCGCCTCGCAGGCCGACGCGCAGAACTCGATCTACGACGAGCTGAACGCCCTGTGGAGCGAGAACACCTCCGAGACCGGCCCCGACGAAGCAGCGATGGACGAGATCCACGAGCGCGAGGTCGAGCTCGCTCTCGCCGACCTCGACTGCCGCGAGGAGACCGACTACCGCGCGAAGTACCAGGATGCGCAGTTCGAGGCCGAGGAGCAGTTCATCGCCGACCACAAGACCGAGCTCGACGCGATGAAGGCGGCGGCTGAGCAGGCTCGTTCGTGACGGGCGGCCGGTCGTCGGGCTCCGACTCCCCAGGGTCCGACGACACCTTCGATGAGCTCATCGGCGACCCGGCTCCCGAGGTCGACGTCGCACCGGAGGAGGAAGCGGCCGTCGACGGCAGCGCGGTGGAGCCCGCTCCGGGCCGCCTCGGCGTCTGGCGCTCGGTGGTCTCGCGCAACCGGGCGCTGTGGATCACGGCCGCCGTCGCCGTGGTCGCGCTCGTGGGCGGCCTGCTGCTCGGACGATTCGTGATGGCGCCCGCCTCGGCCGCCTCCGACGACGCCCCCGCGCCCGGCCTGGTGACGGTGCCGGTCGAGTTCGGAGCGCTCAGCAACGACGTCACCATCCGCAGCGACGTCGGCTTCGCCGACCCCGTGGAGGTCATGATCGACACCTCCACGATCTCCGGACCCGCCGTGGTCACCGGGCAGGTGCCCGAGATCGGTGCCGAGCTCGGGCCCTTGTCGGTCGCCCTGGAGGTCGCCGGCCGCCCGGTGATCACCCTCCCCGGCGAACTGCCCGCCTACCGCACCCTTCGGTTCGGCGTCTCGGGGCCTGATGTCGCGCAGTTCAAGGAGGCGATGCGCGACGTCGGGATCGACGCCGGCGACCCCGGCAACGACGTCTTCGACGAGCAGGCGTCGAACGCCGTCACGGCCCTCTATGCCGCGGTCGGCTACACCGGCCCCGAGTCGGAGGAGGACGGCGAGAGCTCGGTCCGCGCCGCGCAGGAGGGCGTCCGCGGGGCGGAGCAGGCTCTGTCGAGCGCTCGCACCGCCCTCGCCTCGGCCGGTCGCGACGGCAACGCGATCGCGCGCGCCGATCTCGACATCGCGAACGCCCGAGCCGTGCTGCAGGGCGCCCGCGACAACGGAGCGCCGTGGGACGAGATCGTCGCGGCCCAGAACCAGGTCGCTACCGCCGAGCTGGCGCGGGAGCAGTTGAATGCGGCGCCCGACACCAGCGCGGAGCGTGCCGCCGTCGAGTCGGCGCAGTCGCAGCTCTCGCAGGCGCAGGACGACCTGGCGCGAGCACGACAGCAGGCGCTCCCCGCACTGCCCGCCGGCGAAGTCCTGTACCTCACCGAGCTCCCGCGCCGCGTCGACGCGGTCGCCGCCGAGCGCGGCGGCATCCTGTCGGGGGCGGCGATGACGGTCTCGGGCGCGACCGTGGCCCTCACCGGCTCGGCCGCCGAGGCCGACGCGAAGCTGCTCCAGGTCGGTGCGACCGCGACGTTCGCCCTCCCCGACGGTGCGGAGCACACGGCCACCGTCACCGAGGTCGCCCCGGGCGCCGACGGCGAGAGCCGCTGGCAGGTGACGCTGCAGCCGGCGGAGCTGTCGGCCGATCAGATCGTGCAGCTGCAGGGAACCAATGTGCGCGTCGTGATCGCCGTCGGCGCCACCGCGGGCGACGTGCTGAGCGTGCCCGCCGCGGCGCTGACTGCCGGTCCCGGCGGTGAGACGCGCGTGGAGGTCGTCGAAGGCGACCCGCGGGACCCGGACGCCCGCACCCGGCTGGTGGTCGTGGAGACCGGCTTGTCGGCGGGTGGCGCCGTCGAGGTGCGACCGACCGAGGGCGAGCTCGCAGCGGACGACCTCGTCGTGGTCGGGCGATGACGACGGTGACCGAGGGCCTGACCGGCACGGGCACCGCGCCCGACGTCATCCGTTCGGATGACGTTCCGCCGGTGATCGAGCTGCGCGACGTGACCCGTTCGTTCCCGGGGCCCCCCGAGGTGCAGGCGCTGAAGGGGATCAACCTCACCGTCGCGGACGGCGACTACGTCTCGATCGTCGGGCCCAGCGGCTCGGGCAAGTCGACGATGCTCAACATCCTCGGTCTCCTCGACCGCCCGACCGTGGGCGAGTACCGTCTGGCGGGCGAGCTCACCGGCGGCTACAGCGAGGACGAGCGCGCGGCCGTGCGAGCGCGACGGCTGGGGTTCGTCTTCCAGGCGTTCCATCTCATGCCGCGCCGCACGGTTCTCGAGAACGTCATGCTCCCGATGCTGTACAGCGGCACACCGCGCGGCGAGCGCGGCGACCGCGCCCAGGCCGCGCTCGAACGCGTCGGCCTCGGTCATCGCGTCGACTTCCTGCCCGGACTCCTCTCGGGGGGTGAGCGCCAGCGTGTCGCCGTCGCCCGGGCCGTCGTGACGCAGCCGCGGGTGATCCTGGCGGATGAGCCGACCGGCAACCTCGACCAGGCGACGACCGCCGACATCATGGCGCTGTTCGAAGAGCTCAACGCGGGCGGTCTCACCTTCGTCGTCATCACCCACGACCAGCACGTCGCCGATCGCGCGGCGCGCCGCATCCGCATCGCGGACGGTCGGATGAGCGAGCTCGCCTGATGGCCGGGCCTGCCCCGCGCCGGCGCCTCCCGCGCCTGCGTCGTCGCCGCGGCGGCGAGACGACCGAGACCACCGCCGTGGCCGAAGCGAACCGCGTCCCACGGGCGGACCGCTTCGGGCTGGGCGACCTGGTCCTCGAGGCGACCGTCGACATCGGGTCACGCCCGGGACGCCTCGTCATGACCGTGATGGGGACCGTGCTCGGCATCGGCGCGCTCGTGGCGACCATCGGTTTCGCCCAGACGGCCGCCGGGCAGATCGCCCGGCAGTTCGACGCCGCCGCCGCCACCCACGTGAGCATCGGTCCAGCCGAAGCGCAGGCGCGCGGAGGCCAGAGTGTCGCGACGGCGGCCCTCCCCTGGGACGCGCCGCGCCGCCTCGAGAACCTCGCCGGCGTCGAGTCCGCCGCCGTGCTCGCTCCCGTGACACTTCGCGAGAACACCATCACCGCGGTGCCCGTCAACGACCCCTCCATCGCCGCGGCCGCACCACCCGCCCTGTTCGCCGCGTCCGGTGAGATCATCGACACGCTCGGAGGACGGATGGTCACCGGCCGCTCGTTCGACGACGGTCATGACGCCCGCGGCGATCGCGTCGCCATGCTCGGCTCTCGGGCCGCAGAACGTCTGTCGATCAACCGCGTCGACACGCAGCCGTCGGTCTTCATCGGCGGCGTGGCGTACGCGGTGGTCGGCATCTTCGACGACCTCGATCGGCGCGCCGAGGTCGTCGACGCCGTGCTCATCCCCACCGGCACGGCGAGATCCGACTTCCAGCTCGCCTCACCCGGTGACGCCATCGCACGCATCGTCGTGGGCACAGGGCCGCAGCTGCGCGAGCAGGCGCCGCTCGCGCTCGCGCCCGACGCCGTCGACACCCTCGAGGTGAGCGCACCGCAGGGCCGATCCGATCTGGCGCGCGACGTGCAGGGTGACGTGAACATCGTCTTCGTCATCCTCGGGGTCATCGTGCTCCTCGCCGGCGGTCTCGGCATCGCGAACGTCACGACGCTGTCGGTGCTCGAGCGAACCGGTGAGATCGGGCTGCGACGGGCGTTGGGGTCGACGGGGCGCCAGATCGCCGGCCAGTTCGTCGTCGAGTCGATCATCATCGGCCTCCTCGGCGGCCTGATCGGATCGGCTCTGGGCGTCTTCGCGGTCATCGGCGTCTCGGCCGTGCAGCAGTGGGCACCCGTCCTCGATCCCCTCGTCGCCCTCGCCGGCATCGTCCTGGGTGCCGTGATCGGCCTCGGCGCCGGCGGCATCCCGGCTCGACGCGCTGCGCGCATCGAACCCGTCGTGGCGCTTCGCGGCAGCGCCTGAGCCCTCGACGGCGCCGGACGTCGTCGATGCTCCCGCCGCCGACATAGCGCGCCGAGCGCGTCACCGCCAGTACCCGCCGCAACGGCGTCGGACGGGCTAAGGTGACAGCCGGTGGCGACGGCAGAGCACGAGGACGCGGGATGAACGACGGTGTCTTGAGCGATGGCTCCCTCAGCGCCGGCCACACGCTGGCAGGACGGTACCGGGTCGTCGAGGCGATCGGGTCGGGCGGCATGGCACGCGTCTACCTCGCGGACGACGAGGCACTCGGCCGGCGCGTCGCGGTGAAGGTCCTCCGCTCCGACATCCCCGATGGAGCGACGGCGGACCGTGCCGCCGTCGAGACCCGGCTGCTCGCGTCGCTCAACCATCCGGGTCTGGTGACCCTGTTCGACGCGCACCTCGGGCACGAACCCCGATTCCTCGTCATGGAACACGTCGTCGGAACGACCCTGGCCGCGCGCATCGCCGACGGGCCGCTGGAGATCCGCGAGCTGTCGGCCCTGGGCTCGCAGCTCGCCGACGCACTGCACGTCGTCCACGACGCCGGCATCGTGCACCGCGACGTCAAGCCCTCCAACATCCTCCTGGCTCGCTCGACCGCGCCCGGGGTGCCGCTTCGCGCCAAGCTCGCCGACTTCGGCATCGCGCATCTGCTCGACGGCGAACGCATGACATCGCCGAGCCTGCTCGTGGGCACTGCCGCGTACATCGCTCCCGAGCTCCTCCACGGAGCCGACCCGGCTCCCCCATCCGACATCTACGCGCTCGGCCTCGTACTGCTCGAAGCTGCGAGCGGAACCCGCGCTTTCGCCGGTGCCGAGGGGAATCGGGGTCAGCTGCTGGCGCGGCTCTCGCGAGACCCCGAGATGCCCGCGGAGCTCGACCACCGCTGGCGGGATCTCATGTGCGCCATGACGGCGCGGGAACCGGCTGATCGTCCCACGGCGCACGAGGTCATGGCACGGATCACGGCGGGGAACGGCGACGTGGTCGGTGAGGGCCCGGGCGCAGCCCTCGTCGAGCAGCAGCGCCGCGCCGCTCTGGCGGGGGTCGCCACGGCGGCCTGGCCCGTCACGGACCTCGTCGCCGCCCCGGCTCCGTCCGTGTCGGCGACGGCGCCCGTCTCGGCGTCGGCGGCCGTCAGCGCCGCGCCGGCCGACACCACGCCGACCGTCGTCGCGTCCACGGTGACCGCGACAGCGGCATCCGTGCCGGAGCGCGTGCAGACCGACCGGCGGCGACGGCGCGGACGACGCAGACTCGCGCTGGCCACCGGCGCGGTCTCGGCGGCCGGTATCGCGGGTCTCGTCGCCGCATCCGTGCTGCTGTGGCAGCCGGACGCGACGCCGACGACGGAGCCTGCAGAGAGCCCCGCCGTGCAGACCCCGAACGTCACCCCGGCCACCGAGACGGTCGTGACCGACACCTCCGCCGATCTCGAGCAGCCGGCCGACGACTCGGCGGACGGCGACGTTCCGGCGACCGGGAGCACCGTGGCGCCTGCGGTCGACCAGACCGGCACCGGCGGGGCGGTCGACGGCGGTCCCCCTCCCGAAAACGGCGTCGGGAACAGCCCGGGCTCGAACAACGGGAACGGGACCGACAACGGAAGCGGCAACGGCTCGAACAGCGGCAACGGACCCGGCTCCAACAGCGGCAACGGGCCCGGCTCCAACAGCGGCAACGGGCCCGGCTCCAACAGCGGCTCGGGCCCCGGCTCCAACAGCGGCAACGGTGGCGGGCGCTCATCCGGCAAGCCCGCTCCCGGCGATGGCTGAGGCCGGCTAGACCTGCGCGGTCGTCGTCACCTCGGCCCCGGCATGGGCCAGCTCGGCGAGGGCCTGCTCGCTCGATGACGCGGCGACACCCGCGACGAGGTCGGTGAGGATGCGGACCCTTCGGCCGTGCGCGAGGGCGTCCAGCGCCGATGCACGCACGCAGTGATCGGTGGCGAGACCGACGACGTCGACGTCGACGACGCCGTGGGCGCTCAGCAGGTCCGCGACGGACTCGCCCTCATCGGTCGTCCCCTCGAAGAGCGAGTAGGCGGGGATCCCCTGCCCCTTCTTCACGTGGTGGGTGACAGCGGCGGTGTCGAGCTCGGGATCGTATTCGGCGCCCGCGGTGTCGGCGACGCAGTGCACCGGCCAGGTGTCGACGAAGTCCGGCTCGCCGTCGGCGAAATGCCCACCGTTGTCGTGGTCGGCATGGTGCCAGTCGCGCGAGGCGACGATGATCTCGTAGTCACCGCGGTGGCTCTGCAAGTGCCGCGTGATTGCCGCGGCGACCGCGTCGCCTCCGGTGACGGCGAGCGCGCCGCCCTCGGTGAAATCGTTCTGGACATCGACGATGAACAGTGCACGGGTCATGCGTCGAGGGTACGCCCGGTCAATCCCGCAGGTCACGCCGCGACGGCAGCGCGGCCTCCGGGTCGGCGGACCGCAGCCGTGCCTCCGCGCGCTCTCGGCGCCACAGCTTCGACGGCCACCAGATGGTCGCACCGATGTCGTGCGCGAGGGCCGGCACCAGGAGCGACCGAACCACGAACGTGTCGAGCAGCACACCGAACGCGACGATGAAGGCGATCTGGGCGAGGAAGAGGATGGGGATGACGCCCAGTGCCGCGAAGGTCGCCGCCAGGACGAGCCCGGCGGAGGTGATCACTCCCCCCGTCGCGACCAGCCCGCGGGCGATGCCGCGGCGCGTGCCGTGCTGCAGCGTCTCTTCGCGCACTCGCGACATGAGGAAGATGTTGTAGTCGACCCCCAACGCCACCAGGAACACGAAGCCGTACAGCGGCACCGCCGGGTCGGCGCCCGGGAACTCGAACACGTGGTTGAACACCAGGGCGCTCACCCCGAGCGCCGTGCCGAACGAGAGGATCGTGCTGAGGATGAGCAGTACCGGTGCGAGCACCGAGCGCAGCAGCAGCATGAGGATGACGAGGATCACCACGAGGATGACGGGAATGATCACGGTGCGGTCGCGGATCGACGTGTCGTTCGTGTCGACGTCGGTCGCGGTCGACCCTCCGACGAGAGCACCGGGCACGGTGTCGGCGAAGGTCTCGCGGAGGTCGCGGACGGTGTCCTCGGCGGCGAGGGAGTCGGCGGGGTCCGTCAGTGTCGCCGACAGGAGGACGTCGCCCTCGGAGACGGTGGGCACGCCTGCGGGGGTTCCCGGCGGGCCGGCCGCGCTGAACGCGGGCTCGCCGTCCTGAAGCGTCACCGAGATCTGTCCGGTGGGTGATTCGGCGGCGACGGCTGCCACCGACGAGACGCCGGGGCTGTCGTCGAGCACCTCGAGGGCATCGGCGAGCCTGTCCTCGGGGACGATGATCGAGGCCGGGCTTCCGGAACCGGCCGGGAAGTGCTCGGCGAGGGCGACTTGACCGTCGCGGGCCTCCGAAGCGCCGAGCACGAGGTCGCTGGCGGGCACGCCGTCGGCGTTGAGCTGGAGCACACCCGCGGCTCCCGCCAGCAGCACCACGGTGCTGACGATCCAGACCGTACGCGCTCGTCGCGCCACGAACCGAGCCTGGCGTGGCCACAGCCCTCGCACCGGTGCGGTGGGGTCGTCGGGCAGGTCCACAGCTCCGGTGCGCGGGACGAAGGGCCAGAAGGCCGCACGTCCGAAGAGCGCGAGCAGCGCAGGCAGGAAGGTCAGAGCCGACAGCATCGAGAACGCGATGCCGATCGAGGCGATGGGGCCGAGCGCCTTGTTGCTGGCGAGGTCGCTCAGCAGCAGGCACAACAGGCCCGCGATGACGGTGCCGCCTGAGGCGACGATGGGCTCAACCGCGCCCTTCCACGCCCGCAGTGTGGCGTCCCAACGTGACAGGCCCGACCCGACGGCCTCTCGGTAGCGGGCGGTGTAGAGCAGCGCATAATCGGTCGCTGCGCCGATCACCAGGATGAACAGGATGCCCTGGACCTGTCCGTTCAGCACGACGATGTCGGCCTTGGCCAGCCACCAGACCGTGAGCAGCGCCACGCACAGCGCGAAGACGGAGGTCAGCAGCACGAGGATCGGCAGCAGCGGCGATCGGTAGACGACGACCAGGATGACGAAGACGGCGGCGAGCGCGACGATCAGGAGCAGTCCGTCGATGCCGAGGAAGCCGGCGACGAGGTCGGCGGTGAATCCGGCGGGGCCGGTGACCCAGGCGTCGACGCCCGCGGGCGCGTCGTCCTGCACGAGCGACCGGATCTCCTCGACGATCTCGCCGACTTCCCCCGAGGCGTCGATGGGCACGAAGATCTGCACCGCCAGTCCGTCTTCGGACGGGATCGGCGGCGACACCTCCCCGACGCCGTCGAGGTCGGCGACCGCGGCACCGAGGTCGGTGAGCGCGCTGAGCTGAGCGTCGTCGAGCGGAGCGTCGGAGGCCGCGACGACGACGGCCGGGATCTCCTCGGCGCCCACGAAGTCGGTGAGGCGCTCGCTCACCTGCGTCGCATCGGCACTGGCCGGCAGGAAGGAGGACTGGTCGTTGGTGGCGACCTCGTCGACCTTGCCGAAGTACGGTCCGCCGATCGATCCGCCGACGACCCAGATCAGCACCAGGAGGGCGGGGATGCCGATGCGCAGCCAACGCGGCACAATTCGTTCGCTCTTCACTTAGGTAGCTTATCTAGCTATTTGGATGCGCGCCACCCGTCGGCGCGCGCGCAGCCCTTCACCCGCGGGCGAAGATGAGCACCCACGAGAGCACCAACGACACCACCGCGAGTCCGAGGGATCCGAGCGAGAGCCACACCAGCAGCCGATACGTCGCGGGACGGCGCGTCAGCCGCATCCGTCCCCGCCACCCGTGCCGGTACCAGATCTCGGCACGGTCGACGCCCGCCAGCTCACGCGCGGTGTGCTCGTCGACCCGGGCGCTGTTCGCCTCGCCCTCACCGTCGAACCATCGCACCCAGGTGCCGTCGGCCTCGTGATCGACGAGCCCCTCGGTCGGCAGCCATGTGCCGTCGCCCGCCCACAGCGCGATCAGGGCCAGACCGAACGCCGCGGCGCCGGCGAAGCCCGCCCAGCTGAAGACCTCGAGGATCGCATCGAGGGTGGACGTCACGGGCACCGCCGACGATCGGGTCGGGTCTCGTGCGCCATGACTTCAGTATGGTTCACCGCGAGCCGGTTCACAGCGGTCGAGATCACTGCGGACGAAGGAGCACGGTCCACGAGGCGAGGGTGCGCTCGAGCTCGATCGAGGGCTCGAGCAGCCATTGGATCTGCAGACCGTCGGACGCCGCGACGAGCAGCGCCGCCAGCTGCTCCGCGGCCACGTCGTCGCGCACCGTGCCCGCGCGCTGCTCAGCGAGGATGCGGTCGGTGAGCTCGCGCCGGATCCTGTCGAAGCGTGCGGTGAAGAACCGCTTGCCGTAGTCGCTCCCCGCCTCGAGAGCCCCCGCGACGAGGATCGAGTACAGCTCGACGAGCCCCGGTACCTCGACGTTGTCGACCGCGGCCCGCGTCATGACCCCCACGGCCGTCTCGGGCGGCACCGGGTGGCGCACGCCGCGCTGGGTCTCGGCGTGCTCGTAGACGGCCACGAGGAGCTGCTCGCGCGATGCGAAGTAGTGCAGCAGCGCGGCGTGCGAGACGCCGATGGCCTCGGCGATCCGACGCAGCGAGGTGCCCTGCAGACCGCGTTCCTGGAACACCTCGATCGCCCGGTCGAGGATCTCGCGGCGGCGCGCGACACCCTTGGCGTATGCGCCGGGGCGGCCCATGGCTGCGCGATCTTCGTTGCTCACTCGCCGACTGTAACAAAAACCTCCACCCGGATGTATTACGTGTTAGCGTGTCGTCGTGCCGCCCCCGGCACCCCGCACGATGACGTACGAAAGAAGGTCGACTGTGACTCAGGTCCAGGCATCCGTCCAGCTCTATTCGCTTGCGAAGGAGTTCTCCGCCGACATGTCCGGCTCGCTGGCGAAGCTCGCCGAGATCGGATTCGCCCACGTCGAGGCGTTCGACTTCGTCTCGCGTCCCGCCGAGATCCGCGCGGCGCTCGACGCCGCCGGCCTCACCGCGCCGACCGGTCACGCTCCTCTGCTGACCGACGAGCTGTGGACGCCCGACGGCTCGATCCCCACCCCGGCCCCCGAGGTCGTCTACGAAGCGGCCGCGACCATCGGCATCACCACGGTCATCGACCCGTTCGTCTCTCCCGACCGCTGGCTCACCGAGGACGGCGTCGCCGACATCGCCGAGCGCCTCAACGCCGCCGCCAAGACCGCCGCAGGCTTCGGGCTCAGCGTCGGCTACCACAACCACGCGCAGGAGTTCGTGGCATCGTTCGACGGCCAGAGCGCCTACGAGCGCTTCGTCTCGCTGCTCGATGAGCGCGTCACCCTCGAGCTCGACCTGTTCTGGGCTCTCACCGGCGGCCAGGACGTCCCCGCGCTGGTGAAGAGCCTGGGCGACCGGCTGATCGCGGTGCACGTCAAGGACGGCGTCGTCCCGGCCACGAACCCCTGGGCCCCGGGAGCCGAGAAGCTCGGCTCCGAGAGCTTCGACCAGCGTCACGCCGGCACCGGCGACGTGCCGCTCGTCGAGTCGCTGCGGGCGGCCACCGCCCTGAAGTACGCCGTCGTCGAGTACGACAAGGCGCCCGGCGATGTCTTCGCCGACGTCGCCGCCAGCCTTGCCTTCCTCCGCGAGAACGGCGTCGGCGCATGACCGGCCCCGTCGGTGTCGGTTTCGTCGGCGTCGGTGTCATCAGCGACACCTACCTCGAGAACCTGAACTCGTTCCCGGACGTGCGTGTCGTCATCCTCGGCGACCTCGATGTCGAGCGCGCGAAGGCTCAGGCCGAGAAGCACGGTGTCGCCGAGTGGGGCACCACCGACGACGTCCTCGCTCACCCCGACGTCGACGTGGTGGTCAACCTGACCATCCCCGCCGTCCATGTCGAGGTCTCTTCGCGCGCCGTCGCCGCCGGCAAGCACGTGTGGACCGAGAAGCCCCTCGGGCTCGACCGCGAGAGCACGGCCGAGTTGCTCCGCCAGGCCGAGGCCGCGGGACTGCGCATCGGGTCGGCGCCCGACACGCTGCTCGGCCCGGGCTTCCAGACGGCCAAGCGCGCGATCCAGTCCGGGGTGATCGGCGAGCCGATGTTCGCGTCGACGACGTTCCAGACCGTCGGCCCCGACCTCTGGCACCCGAGCCCGGCGTTCCTGTTCGCCCAGGGCGCGGGCCCGCTGCTCGACATGGGTCCGTACTACTTCAGCGGGCTCGTCAGCCTCTTCGGCCCCGTCGACCGCGTCGCTGCCGTCGGCCGCAAGAAGCTCGAGGAGCGCACCATCCAGGCCGGACCGAACGCCGGCACGGTGTTCCCGGTCGAGGTGCCGACGACCATCCAGGTGGTGACGGCGTTCGAGGCCGGCCAGCAGGCCGCGAGCCTGCTGAGCTTCGACTCCGCGCTGGAGCGTCACGGCATCTTCGAGGTGCACGGCACCGAGGGCTCGATCGTCATCCCCGACCCCAACCAGTTCGAGGGCCGCATCGCCTACGTGAAGGCGCGCACGTCGCTCTCGGACGGCAACTGGGGCGAGCAGGAGTGGATCGAGATCGAGCAGGAGGGAACGCTCACCGGTCGCGGACTGGGTCTGCTCGACATGGTCCGCGCGATCGCCGAGGACCGGCCGCACGTCGCCACCGGCGAGCTCGGTTACCACGTGCTCGACATCATGCTCTCGGCGCAGGAGTCGGCCGCCTCCGGCGAGTTCGTGAAGGTCGCGAGCACCGTCGCCCCGGTCCCCGCCGTACCGGTCGACTTCGACCCTTTCACCGCCACGCTGTAGCCCCGCGGCATCCCGCCCAGCGGGAACGCGAAAGGCCCGGACTCTTCGGAGTCCGGGCCTTTCGCCGTGGAGCCGCCTAAGGGAATCGAACCCTTGACCTATTCATTACGAGTGAATCGCTCTGCCGTCTGAGCTAAGGCGGCGCGCGTCGCTGTGCGATGCACGATCAGCAATCCTACATGCTCCGCAGACCACCCGCGAACCGAGCCCCCTCAGCGGCTCCTCTACCGCAGAGTCCCCGTGTTACGCACCGATTACTCCCGCTCGCGGGCGTGCGTTTACCGTCGAACCTGCACCGCGACGAGGCGAGCGCGGCCCCGGGCCGCGCACGGGCGGACCACCGCCCCGCGGTGCCCGATCCGAGGAGCACCACCCCATGTCCAAGAGACTTCTGACCGCGGCCGCCCTGGCCCTCCCCCTGACCCTGCTGCTGGGCGCGTGCGCGTCCAACGCCGGCTCCGGCGATGCCGGCGATACCGCGCAGGACGGCCCCGTACGCATCGGCGTCGTCGGCGCCGGCGACCCGTACTGGGAGACCTACACCGAGGCGGCTGCCGAGGAGGGCATCGAGGTCGAGATCGTCGACTTCACCGAATACACGCAGCCCAACCCCGCCCTGTCGGCCGGTGAGCTCGATCTCAACCAGTTCCAGCACATCATCTACCTCGCGACGTACAACGTGAACGCCGACGACGACCTCGTCGCGATCGGCTCCACGGCGACGTACCCGCTCGGCCTGTACTCGACGCAGTACGACTCGGTCGACGACATCCCCGAGGGGTCGACGGTCGTCGTGCCCGATGACGAGAGCAACCAGGCACGCGGCCTCCTCGTGCTCCAGGCCGAGGGCCTCATCGAGCTCAAGGACGGCGGCTCGGTGTTCTCGACCGTCGCCGACGTCGAGCCGGGCTCGAAGGTGACCGTCGAGGCGCTCGAAGCCGCGCTGACCCCGACCTCGCTGCCCGATGTCGCCGCCGCGATCATCAACAACGACTTCGTGGAGGACGCGGGCCTGACCTTCGATGACGCGCTGGCGACCGACGACCCGTCCGACCCGAGCGCGCAGCCGTACATCAACGTCTTCGCCGCGAAGGCCGAGGATGCCGACAACCCCACGTACCTGAAGCTCGTGGAGATCTTCCAGGACACCCAGGCCGTCACCGACGGACTGCAGGAGGCCTCGGGCGGCACCGCGGTGCTCGTGAAGACCACGCAGGACGAGCTCGCCTCGGCCCTCGAGCAGGTCGAGGACGACATCCGCGCCAACCAGTGACATCATGCGTGTGCGGCCCGCTCCGTCGGACGGGCCGCACACGCATGTCCTGTTCGAGGAGCCCCGCATGACCCTCATCCGCCTGTCCGGCGTGACCAAGAGCTTCCCCCCGTCCGCGAAGGGCGGTGAGCCCGTCGTGGCGGTCGATGCCGTCGACCTCGAGATCGCCGCCGGAACCGTCTGCGGCATCGTCGGCTACTCGGGCGCGGGCAAGAGCACCGTCCTCCGACTCGTCAACGCGCTCGAGACGCCCACGAGCGGCAGCGTCGAGATCGACGGCCGCGACATCACCGGGCTGGGCGAGCGCGACCTGCGCGCGCTCCGCGGTGACATCGGCATGATCTTCCAGCAGTTCAACCTCTTCGACTCCCGCACCGTCGCCGGGAACGTGTCCTACCCGCTCGAGGTCGCGGGCCGCGCTCGCGCCGAGGTCAAGGAGCGCGTGGCGGAGCTGCTCGAGTTCGTCGGGCTGTCGGGCAAGGCCCGCAACTACCCCGAGCAGCTCTCGGGTGGTCAGCGCCAGCGGGTCGGCATCGCACGCGCGCTCGCGACCAATCCCCGCATCCTGCTCGCCGACGAGGCCACGAGCGCGCTCGACCCCGACACGACGCAGGAGGTGCTCGCCCTGCTCAAGCGGGTGAACACCGAGCTGGGGGTCACGATCCTCGTGATCACGCACGAGATGGAGGTCGTCCGCTCGATCGCCGACCGCGTGGTCGTGATGGAGCACGGCCGCATCATCGAAAGCGGCGACGTGTTCGACGTGCTCTCGGCCCCGCAGCAGGCTGCCACCCGCCGATTCGTCGCGAGCATCATCGACGAGGTGCCCCGAGGTGACAAGCTCGCCGCGTTGCGACGCCGCCACCCCGGCCGGATCGTCACCTTCACCATCCGCGACGGCGACGCGACGCAGGCGGGTGTCTTCGCCGCCCTGTCTGCGCACGGGGTGCGCTTCGAGCTCATCCACGGCGGGATCAACGACATCCGCGGCCGGGTGTTCGGCCATCTGACCCTGGCTCTCAGCGGCGGCGAGGCGGACGTCGCGTCGGCGATCGTCGCCGCGTCGCAGCACGCCCCGCTCATCGAGGAGGACGTCCGTGGATAGGCTCATCGACCTGCTTCCCGAGCTGTGGCCGGCGACGGCCGAGACGCTCTACATGATCACGCTGAGCCTGCTGTTCGGCGGGCTCGCGGGGTTCCTCATCGGCCTGGCCCTCTATGCCACCCGCTCTGGCAGCCTCTTCCCCAACCGCTTCGTGTTCGGGGTCCTGAACGTGATCGTCAACACCTTCCGACCCATCCCCTTCATCATCCTGTTGGCAGCGGTCCAACCGCTCGCCCGCGCGGTGGGCATCCGGGGCATCGGGATCGAATTCGGCGTCTTCGCGATCTCGATCGCGTCGATGTTCGCGATCGGACGCATCGTCGAGCAGAACCTGCTGACGGTGCGGCCCGGCGTGATCGAGGCGGCGCGGGCCGCCGGCGCCAGTCGGTCGCGCATCCTGTTCCGGCTCGTGCCCCGCGAATCGCTCGGTCCGCTGGTGCTGGGCTACACGTTCATCGTCGTGGCACTGGTCGACATGACCGCGATCGCCGGAGCGGTCGCGGCGGGCGGGCTGGGGCAGTTCGCGTTGGTGAACGGGTTCCGTCAGTTCAACCCCTGGGTGACGTGGGCCGCCGTGCTGGTGATCGTCGTCATCGTGCAGGGCGTGCAGTTCTTCGGGAACGCCCTCGCGCGCCGCATCCTCCGCCGCTGACGTCCTGCCGCCTGGCCGCCTGGCGTTGCCTCGGTCAGGCCGAAGTAACCCCCACCCGAGGTCCCAGTTGGGCCGGATATGCCGACACCATTCCCGGCCCAGCTGGGACCTCGGGGTGGTCGCTAGCCTGGCAGAATGCTCTCGGATACCGATCTGGTTCGGATCGCGCGCGATCTTGCAGCAACTCCCGGGGTGGTCGCGGCGACACTCGGGGGCAGTCGGGCGCGCGGAACGCATGCCCCCGACTCGGACGTCGACCTCGGCGTCTACGTCGATGGGCGAAGGATCGACCGCGCCGCCCTCTCAGCGACGGTGTCTCGCTGGGCTGAGGCACCGGTCACCATCGGCCCTGCGGGAAGCTGGGGTCCGTGGGTGGACAGCGGCGCGTAGTCGACGATCGCGGGCATGCCCGTTGACATCATCATTCGCGATACGGAGCGCGTTCGAGCGCAAGTGGCGAGGGCACGCGACGGTGAGTTCACCCTCCACGCACAGCCGGGGCATCCATTCGGATTCCTCGACGTCGCGTACGCCGGAAGGTCGCGTTGGCGAAGCCGCTCGCCGATGCCGCAGGCTTTCTGCGCGATGGCGCCGCCGCGCTCGAGCCCTACCCGGAAGCGTTGCGGCAGGCTTTCCTCGACGATCTGTGGCAGGTCGACTTCCTCCTGGATGCCGCCGCGAAGGTCGCCGATCGAGGTGATACCGCCTACGTCGGCCCGTGCCTGAGCAACACGGTCATGCGACTCGCCTACGGGTGGCATGCCCACGCGCGGGCCTGGGCTGTGAACGAGAAGGGTCTCGTCGCCGGGGTCACGCGCCTGCCGTCCGCGCCCGGTGACTTCGACGTGCAGGTCGCCGCGGTCCTCAACGCTGTCGACACGTCGTCTTCGGGAGCGCGAGCGTCGATCGAGATGGCCAGGATGCTGCCACGTCCGTCCTGAGCACGTTCGACGTGGCGCGTCGGCCGGGTCACGCGGCGGCGTTCCCGAACCAAGCGACACCTCGGTGGGAACACCGGGGGCCATACACGAGCGAGCCGGACACCGACGGGCTACTGGCAGACGAGGCCGTCCTCGGGGACGGTGCCGTCGACGAAGTACGACTCGACGGCGTCGTCGACGCACGCGCTGCCCTTCTGAAACCCGGTGTGCCCCTCACCCTCGCGGGTGACCAGCACGCCCGAGGCGAGCTGATCCGCCAGTGCGACCGACCACTCGTAGGGGGTCGCCGGGTCGTTCGTGGTGCCGACGACGACCATGGGCGCGGCGCCCTCGGCCGCGATCTCGCCGCGGGTGCCGGTGGGCGGGTACGGCCAGACGGCGCACGCATCGACGCCCTCCCAGTAAGGCGCGACCGTCGGCGCCTCGGCGGCGATACGCGCCTGCGACGCGGCCTCCGCCTCGGGGGTCAGATCGTCGGGGTAGTCCATGCAGTTGTAGGCCCGGAACGCTTCGGAGGAGTTGTCCTCGTACTCCCCCGACGGCGTACGCGCGTAGTAGAAGTCGGCCAGCAGGAACGCGGTCTCGGGATCGCCTTGAAGAGTCTGCGTGAGCGCCTGGCGCAGGATCGGCCAGTTGTCCTCGGCGTAGAGGGCGGCGATGACCGCGGTCATCAACGAATCGGCGCCGAGCTGCCGACCGTCGGCCGCATCGAGCGGCGACGCATCGACGCTTGCCAGGAGGGTGCCCAGATCGGCCATCGCCTCATCGACCGTCCCACGGAACGGGCAGTCCTCGGCGGCGAGACAGGCTGTCATGAACGCGCGAAGCGCCGACTCGAACCCGATCGCCTGGGTCGTGCTGACCTCGATCGAGGGGACGCTGGGGTCGATGGCACCGTCGAGCACGAGCCGGCCGACCTTGTCGGGGTACAGCTCGGCATAGGTCGCGCCGAGAAACGTCCCGTACGAGTAGCCGAGATAGTTGAGCTTCTCATCGCCGAGCACAGCGCGCAGCAGATCCATGTCGCGCGCAGCGAACTCGGTGGTGATGAACGGCAGGATGCCGTCGCTGTTCTGCTCGCACGCGGCGGCGAAGCTCTCGTTGCGCGCGGTGAGCTCGGCCTCCCATTCCGGCGTGCCGCGGGGCGCGGCGGGGATGTCGAAGAAGTAGGCGTCCGTGCCGGCAGCGTCGAGGCAGGTCACGGCGCTGGAGCGACCCACCCCGCGCGGGTCGAAGCCGATGACGTCGTAGGCGTCGGCGAGCACGGATCCGACCGCGAACTGAGCGCTGTCGGCGACGAGGTCGTACCCGCTCGCGCCCGGACCTCCGGGGTTCACCAGCAACGAGCCCAGCGCATCGCCGGAATCGGCCGCCCGCCGCACGATGGCCAGCTCGATGTCACCGCTCGCCGGGTCGTTCCAGTCGCGGGGAGCGGTCACCGTCGTGCAGTCGTAGGCACCGGCATCCGCCCCGGAGCAGCTCTCCCAGGCGAGCTCCTGACCGTAGAACGGCAGGAGGTCGTCCGAGACGCCGTCGACGATGGGCGTGCGGCTGGGCGCGGGCGTCGCCTCGTCGGGGATGCCGTTGTAGATGCAGCCGGTCAGCGCGACCACGGCCGCGCCGGCGAGCGCGACGGCGCTGAGGAGACGACGGGGAGCTTTCACGGTGTCCTTCCGCTGGCGACGGTGATGAGCATGCTCTCGAGGGCGAGCAGCGGCGCCGCGTTGCCCTCGAGGCTCGTGCGCGTGGCTGCGATGCGATCGACGACGACCAGCGTGCGGTCGGGAGTCCAGGCCGAGGCCAGGGACGCCAACTCGTCGGCGAGCTCGAGGTTGATGAGGTCGATCTCGCGGCCGAACTGGAGCATCAGGGTGTCGCGGTACATCGACTCGAGGTCGGTGAGCACCCGGTCGATGCCGTCGCGGAGGCTGCGGGTCGCGCGGCGCTTCTGGTCGTCGGCGAGGGCGCCGAGCTGACCGCGCACCGCGGGTGGCACCGCGGCGCCAGGAGCGACGCCGAGCGTGCGCAGCAGCGCCTCACGCTCGGCCTCGTCGCGCTCGGCCGTGAGCGCCTTCGCGTCCTCGGTGGCCGCCGCGACGATGCGTCCGGCGGTCTCGACGGCGTCGCCGACACCGCGCACGGCGAGCACCGAGCGCAGCATGGCGTCGCGGCGCTCGCGCGATGCGGCGTCGGTCGCGAGGCGCTGGGCCATGCCGATGTGTCGTTGCGCGAGGCGGGCGGACTGCAGCGCGACCGCCTCGTCCGCACCCGTGCGGGCGATGATCAACCGAGCCACATCGGCCACGTCGGGTTCGCGGAGGCGCAACGTGCGCACGCGCGAGCGGATCGTGGGCAGCAGGTCGGCGTCGCTCGGAGCGCACAGTACCCAGACGGTCTGCTCGGGCGGCTCTTCGAGCGCCTTCAGCAACACGTTGCTCGTGCGCTCGACCATGCGATCGGCGTCCTCGACCACGATCACCCGATAGCGCCCGAGCGACGGCGAGAAGTAGGAGCGTTCGACGAGGCCGCGCGCATCGCGGATCGAGATGACGACCCCCTCTGTGCGCAGCGCGGTGAGATCGGGGTGCGTTCCGGCGATCACCTGCCGCATCGCCTGCTCGTCGCCGGGCTCGGCGATGAGGGCCGCCGCGAAGGCGTATGCGAGCGTGGAACGCCCCGACCCCGGGGGGCCGGTGATCAGCCAGGCGTGCGCGAGCTGCGACGGGTCGGATGCCGCCGCCTGCAGGGCCGCGACCGCGTCGTCCTGGCCCCACACCTCGCCCCACGGGGGTGCGAGTTCGGTCGTCGCTGCCATGGACCCAGCCTACGGGGAGCCTCCGACCTCGAACGCCCACGCGCGGCGCGAGCGACGGTCACGGGTGGAGCCGGCCGCCCAGACCAGTCGGTGCGGCCGGCTCCGGTCAGTTCCCCGCCGCGTCGCCCACGACCGCCCCCACCCGGTCCCGGATGTCGCGGGCGAGCTCGTCCGGCGAACGCGTCGCATCGAGCACGAGAAAGCGGTCCGGCTCGGCGGCGGCGAGCCCGAGGAAGGCGGCACGCACGCGCTCGTGGAAGTCGACCTTCTCGGCCTCGAGCCGATCGAACGGCTTGTCGGCGGCGTCGAGCCGGCCCCGTGCGGCTGCCGGGTCGAGGTCGAGCAGGACCGTGAGGTCGGGCAATGCGTCGCCGGTCGCCCACAGCGAGAGGTTCCGCACCTCTGCGGCATCCAGCACCCGTCCCGCGCCCTGGTAGGCGACCGAGGAGTCGAGGTAGCGGTCCTGGATGACGACGGCGCCGCGCGCGAGCGCGGGGCGCACCACCGTCTCGACGTGGTGGGCCCGATCGGCGGCGTAGAGCAGCGCCTCGGCACGTGGTGCGATGTCACCGCGGTGATGCAGCACGATGTCGCGGATGAGCATGCCGACCTCGCTGCCGCCGGGCTCTCGCGTACGCACGACTTCGCGGCCCTCGCCGCGGAGCCACTCCTCCAGGGCGGCCGCCTGGGTCGTCTTCCCGGCTCCGTCGCCCCCTTCGAGGGTCACCCAGAGCCCGCTCCGAACGCCGGCCGTCACTTCTTCTTGGCCGCGGGCTTGCGCGTCGTCGTCGTCTTGCGCGCCGTCGTCTTGCGCTTGGGGGCGGGGCCCTTGGCGCGCTTGTCGGCGAGCAGCTGAACGGCACGCTCGAAGGTGACCTCGTCTGCGCTCTCACCGCGCGGGATCGTCGCGTTGGTCTCGCCGTCGGTGACGTAGGGACCGAAGCGACCGTCCTTGAGCTTGATCGGCTTGCCGCTCGTGGGATCGGCCTCGAACTCCTTGAGCGCACTCGACGCCGCGCGGGCACCGTACTTGGGCTGCGCATAGACCGCGAGGGCCTCGTCGAGCGTGATGTCGAACAACTGCTGCTCGCTGGCCAGGGTGCGCGAGTCCGTGCCCTTCTTCAGGTACGGCCCGTAACGGCCGTTCTGCGCAGTGATCTCGGCGCCCGACTCGGGGTCGACACCCACCACGCGCGGGAGCGAGAGCAGCTGCAGCGCTTGATCCAGGTCGATGGTCTCGACACCCATCGACTTGAAGAGAGAAGCCGTGCGGGGCTTGGGCGCGGCCTCCTTCTTCTTCGTCGTCTTCTTCTTGGCCGGAGCGACCTCGCCGGTGGTCTCGTCGACCGCCTCATCGGGCTCGGGCTCGAGCTCCTGCACGTAGGGACCGAACCGGCCGTCCTTGACGACGATGAGCTTGCCGTTCTCGGGGTTCTCGCCCAGCACGCGGTCACCGGCGACCGGAGCGTCGATGAGCTCCTGCGCCTTCTCGGGCGTCAGCTCGTCGGGGGCGAGGTCGTCCGGCACGTTCACGATGCGCGTCTCACCCTCGCCGACGGGGACGTCGAGATAGGGGCCGTACTTGCCGAAGCGCAGCGTCGCGATGTCGCCGATCGGCGTGGCGTTGAGCTCGCGCGCGTCGATGTCGCCGAGGTTCTCGACGATGTTGCGCAGACCGACGTGGTTGTCGGAGCCGAAGTAGAACTCCTTGAGCCAGGCCTCGCGTGCCTGCTCACCGCGGGCGATCGCGTCGAGGTCGTCCTCGAGCGCCGCCGTGAAGTCGTAGTCGACCAGGTCGGAGAAGTGCTGTTCGAGCAGACGCACGACGCTGAACGACAGCCAGCTGGGCACCAGCGCCTGACCGCGCTTGGTGACGTAGCCGCGCTCGATGATGACGTCGATGATGCTCGCGAAGGTCGACGGGCGGCCGATCCCCCGCTCCTCGAGCGCCTTGACGAGGCTCGCCTCGGTGTAACGGGGCTTGGGGCTCGTCGCGTGGCCCTTCGGCTCGACGTCCGAGAGCGCGAGCCGGTCGCCGACGGCCACCGCCGGGAGCGACTGATCGGCCGCCCGGTCAGCGTCGCCGCGCTTCTCGTCATTGCCCTCTTCATAGGCTTCGAGGAAGCCCTTGAAGGTGTAGACGGTGCCGGATGCCGTGAAGGCGGCGCGCTTGCCGTCGGCGTCGACCTCGAGGGTCACCGTCGTCGTCTCGTACTTGGCATCCGACATCTGGCTGGCGACCGTGCGCTTCCAGATGAGGTCGTACAGGCGCTGCTCGTCGCGGTCGAGTCCGGAGGAGACGGATGCGGGCGTCCGGAACTCCTCACCCGAGGGACGGATCGCCTCGTGGGCCTCCTGCGCGTTCTTGGCGTTGTTGCGGTACGAGCGGGGGCTGGGCGGCACGGCCCGGTCGCCGTAGAGCGCCACCGCCTGCGTGCGCGCCGCCGAGACCGCCTGCGCCGAGAGCGCGGTCGAGTCGGTGCGCATATAGGTGATGTAGCCCTTCTCGTACAGACGCTGAGCGACGCCCATGGCGTGCTTCGCGCTCATCGACAGCTTGCGACCGGCTTCCTGCTGCATCGTCGAGGTCGTGAACGGGGGCTTCGGGCTGCGCGTTCCGGGCTTGGCCTCGACGGCGGTGACAGCGGCCGTGGCCGCCTTCTCGATCGCTGCGGAGAGCTCGCGCGCGTCGTCCTCGGTCAGGACGACGACGGCCTTCTTGAGCGAGCCGGAGTCGTCGAAGTCGGTGCCGCGCGCCAGCGGCGCGCCGTCGAGGCGCGCGAGGCGGGTGGCGAACGAGTCGCCCTCCTTCGCGGCGTGGGCCTCGATGTCCCAGTAGGACGCCGAGACGAAGGCCATGCGCTCGCGCTCGCGCTCGACGACCATACGGGTCGCGGCGGACTGGACGCGGCCGGCGCTCAGCGCCTGGCCGTCGCGGCCGGAGCCGATCTTTCGCCAGAGCACGGGCGACACGTCCCAGCCGTACAGACGGTCGAGCACGCGGCGCGTCTCCTGGGCGTTGACGAGCGCGAGGTCGAGCTCGCGGGTGTTGTCGGCGGCCGCGCGGATGGCGTCCTTGGTGATCTCGTGGAAGACCATGCGCCGCACGGGGACCTTCGGCTTGAGCACCTCGAGCAGGTGCCACGCGATGGCTTCGCCCTCTCGGTCCTCATCTGTCGCGAGCAAGACCTCGTCGGCGCCCTTCAGGGCGCGCTTGAGCTCGGCCACGGTCTTGGTCTTGCGATCGCTGACCACGTAATACGCATCGAAGCCGTTGTCGACGTCGATGGAGTACTTGCCGTACGCCTGCTTCTTGTCGGCCGGGATGTCCTCTTTCTTAGCGAGGTCCCGGATGTGCCCGACCGAGCTGAGCACTTCGTACTCGTCGCCCAGGTAACCCTGGATCGACTTCATCTTGGTCGGGGACTCGACGATGACGAGTTTCTTGCCGCCTGCCACGAGTCATCCTTTCTCCGACGCAAACCATACACGCGCCACACGGTGGAGGACGCTGGGAGCCGACGCGCCATATCCTCGCCGCGGCATGTCATGGCGGCGGGCCCGCGCGGGCGCGCGCGTGCACGCGGAATACACCCACCGGCGCGGCGGCTTCGACCGTCGCGACCACCCCGTCGATGTCGCAGGCCACCAGGTCGACCCCCGCGTGCGCGGTGACGCGTTCCGCCTGCTCGCAGGGTGCTCCCGGGGCCGCCCCCATCGCGACGTCGGCGGCGGCGAGAGCGGCGCCGTCGGCCGCAGCCGAGACCTGCGCCGATCGGATCGCCGCCGCGCCGACCGCAGCGCAGCCCGCAGCCAGAGTCGCTGCCACGGCCAGGATCCCGATGGCCGCCGTTCCCCCGGCCATCACAGGCCTCCCGAGGGCGCGCAGGCGCGGGCCGTGAGCGGAGGCAACGGCAGCGGGACGTCGTGGGTCGCCGATACGGTGGCGCAGACGAGCTCGCCGTCGTCGTCGAGCGAGAGCGAGGCGCCCGGCACCGCGGCGTGCACCGCTGCACCGGCGCGGCTGTCGTCCTCACCGCGGGCGGCCAGCCGTGCCGCCTGCGCCGCCGCGTGCTCGATGCGGATCTGCGTGCCCGCCGCCGCCAACGCGGCGACGGCGAGCAGCACGACCAGCAGCGCCGCGGGCACGACGATCGCGAACTCGGCCGTGGCCGAGCCCCGTTCGTCCCGGCGCACGCTCATTCGACGGTGAGGGCCCGACGCACCAGGTCCGTGAGGATGCCGCGCACTTCGTCGCTGCGCATGATGACGACCAGAAGGCCGGCGAAGGCCACCGCGGCCATCGTGGCGACTGCGTACTCCGCCGTGGCCGCGCCCGATTCGTCGGTGAACAAGCGCGCTGCGCGCACACGCGTCAGGCGAGGAAGTCGAGGGTGTCGCGGTTTCATGATTACTCCGTTCGTCGATGGTGGGTGTTCGGTTGGGCACGGTCTCGAGGCGCACGCCGGCGCCGATCACAGCCTCACCGGGGTGCCGGCCATGACGCTGAGCAGCATGGGCGCCACCCCGATGAGCAGGAAAGCGGGCAGCGTGCAGACGCCGAGCGGCAACAGCAGCCGCGACGAGAGCTCGGCCGCGCGCATTCGGCCCGAGACGCGAGCTCGATGACGCTCGAGGCGTGCGGTCGCGCGCAGCAGTTCGACGGCGGGGGCACCGGCGGTCGCCGAGAGCGCGAGCACGTCGCGGTCGGCGAGCCCGGGCGAGACCCCGACAGTCGCGAGCACCTCCTCGGCGCGGGGAATGGAGACCCCGCCCGAGAGGGCGATCGCGAGCATCTCCGACGACAGCCCGGCCACCGAGTCGGAAGGTTGGGCGCGGGCGACGAGCCGACGGGTCCACACGCGAGCGGCGAGCATCAACAGCGCTCCCGCGACGAGGCAGGCGGCACCCACCGGATTCGTCACGGTGGCGCCGAGGTCGAAGCCGAGAACCAGCGCGAGTGCGACGGCGACCAGGGGCAGCCAGGCGACGAGCCGCGCGGTGGCAGCGGGCTCGGCGAGCGCGACGCGGACATCGTCCCGCGTCTGCTCCGCCTCGCGCAGGGCATCGGCGACGCTGCGAAGGGTCCGCGCGAGCGGTGCCCCGACGGTCGTGGCGACCTGCCACGCCGATGCGGCATCGCGCCACGCGCCGCCGCTCGCCGCGACGGCGCGTGCGAGCTCGAGCCCGCTCTCGCGACGGGAGCAGACATCGCGGGCGGTGGTGTCGCCGGAGTCGGCCAGGTGTTGCCACGCCCGGTCGGGGGTGAGGCCGGCTTCGAGCATCACCGCCAGGCGGTGCAGGACGGGAGCGATCACGACCGCGCCGGCGGCGTCGGCATCCGCCTGCGGTCGTGTCCGCCTCACCGCAGCTCCTCGACGTCGAGGCGGCCCTCATGAAGCACGGGCCGGGCCATGCCGGTGACCCGACGCACACCGTCCACGCGTCCGACGTGCACGATCGCCCCGATGGCGCTGAACACCTGTCGAGCGACGGCATGGGCGTCGAGGCCGGCGAGCGCACCGAGCGCTTCGAGCCGCGCCGGCACGTCGGCGATGCCGCTCGCGTGCACCGTTCCGGCCCCGCCCTGATGACCGGTGTTCAGCGCGCTCAGCAGCTCGCGCACCTCTTCGCCACGGCACTCCCCCACCACGAGGCGATCGGGACGCATCCGCAGCGCCTCGCGGACGAGGCGCGCCAGCGGAACCGCCCCCGCCCCTTCGAGGTTCGGCTGCCTCGCCTCGAGGCGGACGTGATGCGGATGGTCGAGACGGAGCTCGGCGACGTCCTCGATCGTGACGATGCGCTCCGAGGCGTCGGCGCATGCCAGCAGCGCCGCGAGGAGCGTCGTCTTCCCCGCACCCGTCGCGCCGGTGACGAGCACATTCGTCCGCTCGGACACGAGGGCCTCCAGCGTCCGCGCGGTGGCGGAGTCGAACATGCCGCGTCGTCCGAGATCGTCGAGGCTCAGCCGATCGTCGGCCGGCAACCGGATCGAGATGACCGCGCCCTCGCAGGCTACCGGCGGGAGAACGGCGTGCACGCGGATGCCACCCTCCCACCGCACATCGGCGCACGGGGTCGCGTCGTCGAGGTGCCGGCCGCCGAGCGCGATCAGCGACACCGCCAGCTCTCTGACCTCGGCTTCGCCCGCCCGCCACCCGGAGACCGCCTCGGCGCCATGACCGCGGTCGACGAAGAGGCCGTGCCGCCCGTTCACGAAGACGTCGGTGACGTCGGGATCGAGCAGGTGCCGCCGGAGCGGTTCGAGCGACGGGTGGTCGGGCAGGACGCGGCGCGTCCATCCGGAGGCGGATCGACGGGCGGTGGGACCCGACACCTCGGCGCGGGCGGGGCCCGCCGCGGCGGGGCTGGGAGAGCCGTGTGACAACGGCACCGCAGCCGGTCGAGCCGGTGCGCCCGGACGGGGAGCGACGACGAATGGCTGCGACATGAGCTCGACAGTACGAAGGCGCGCACAGCCGAAGTCGCGACATCCGCGCTCCGGTGGGCAATCCGTGCTCCGCCGACGCTGGGGAGGGACCGCGGGAAGAAGAGGAAGGACGGCACCCCGCATTGGGGGATTGGGGTGCCGTCCACGTGACGTCCCGCCGCTTGGGGGGTAGGTCGGGGCGTCACGGGCGCGAACGATGTCGCAGCCGGCGACAGTTTACGCCTACGCCACGGGCGCGAGGCAATCCGACCCGCCGTTCGGTCGGCCACCCACTATCGGCGGTAGTCTCCTCGTTTCGCCGGGGTCTAGATTGACCGAACGCCGCCTGCGCGCGGCGCCATCGACCGCAAAGGAGCGTGCCGCGTGAGCAGCCAGATCGACCACTTGCTGAGCGAGACCCGGCGTTTCGCCCCCTCTCCCGACTTCGCGGCCGCCGCGGTGGGCACGGCAGAGCTGTACGAGCGGGCAGCGGCCGACCGCGAGGGATTCTGGGCCGACCAGGCCCGAGAACTCCACTGGCACAAGCCCTTCACCCGGGTGTTGGACTGGTCGAACCCGCCGTTCGCGGAGTGGTTCGCCGACGGTGAGCTCAACGTCGCCTACAACTGCCTCGACCGGCATGTCGAAGCGGGGCTGGGCGACCGCGTGGCTCTGCTGTGGGAGGGCGAGCCGGGCGATGATCGTGCCGTCACCTACGGCGAGCTCACCGACGAGGTCAAGCGCCTCGCGAACGTCCTCACCGAGCTCGGCATCGAGCAGGGCGACCGCGTAGCGATCTACATGCCGATGATCCCCGAGGCGGTTGCGGCGATGCTGGCGGTCGCCCGTGTGGGTGCGGTGCACTCGGTCGTGTTCGGCGGTTTCTCCGCCGACAGCCTGCGGACCCGGATCGACGATGCGGGCGCGAAGCTCGTCATCACCGCCGACGGCGGCTACCGCAAGGGCAAGGTGTCGCCGCTCAAGCCCGCCGTCGACCAGGCGCTCGCCGACCGCGGCGCCGGAGCGCAGGTGACCGTCGAGCACGTGCTCGTCGTGCGCCGCGGCGGCAACGACATCGAATGGACCGAGGGCCGCGACCTGTGGTGGCACGATGTCGTGCCGGCAGCATCGCCCGACCACGAGGCGCAGGCGTTCCCGGCCGAGAACCCGCTGTTCATCCTCTACACCTCCGGCACCACCGGGAAGCCGAAGGGCATCCTGCACACCTCCGGCGGCTACCTCACGCAGACCGCGTTCACCAACCGCGTGGTCCACGACCTGCATGCCGAGACCGACGTGTACTGGTGCACCGCCGACATCGGCTGGGTGACCGGCCACAGCTACGTCGCCTACGGCCCGCTGGCGAACGGCGCCACGCAGGTGCTCTACGAGGGCACGCCCGACACCCCGCACGCCGGGCGGTCCTGGGAGATCATCCAGAAGTACGGCGTGACCATCTACTACACCGCCCCGACCGCCATCCGATCCTTCATGAAGGTGGGCCGCCAGGTGCCGGCGGAGTACGACCTGTCGAGCATCCGCCTCCTCGGATCGGTGGGTGAGCCCATCAACCCCGAGGCGTGGATGTGGTACCGCAAGGTCATCGGCGGCAAGCAGGCTCCCATCGTCGACACGTGGTGGCAGACCGAGACCGGCGCCATCATGATCTCGGCGCTGCCGGGCGTGACCGAGACCAAGCCGGGTTCCGCGCAGGTCGCTCTGCCGGGCATCTCGATCGACGTCGTCGACGAGGAGGGGAATCGCGTCGGTGAGGGCAACGGCGGGCTGCTCGTGGTCACCGAGCCGTGGCCGAGCATGCTCCGCGGCATCTGGGGCGATCCCGACCGGTTCGTGGAGACGTACTGGGAGAAGTTCCGCTCGCAGGGGTTCTACTTCGCCGGTGACGGCGCCCGGCTCGACGACGACGGCGACATCTGGCTGATGGGCCGCGTCGACGACGTCATGAACGTCTCGGGACACCGCCTCTCGACGACCGAGATCGAGTCGGCCCTCGTGGCGAACGAGGCCGTCGCCGAAGCAGCGGTCGTCGGCGCGTCGGACGAGACCACCGGGCAGGCGGTGGTGTCGTTCGTGATCATCAAGCAGAGTTACCTCGACGCGCACTCCCCCGACGGCCTGGCGACGTCGCTGCGCCAGTGGGTCGGCGAGCAGATCGGCCCGATCGCGCGACCTCGCGACGTGTACATCGTGGGCGAGTTGCCGAAGACCCGGTCGGGCAAGATCATGCGGCGGCTTCTCCGCGACGTCGCCGAGGGCCGCGAGGTCGGCGACACGACCACGCTCGCCGACACCGCCGTGATGTCGGTGATCAGCGCCCAGTTGAAGTGACGCCGACTCAGTCGCCCGCCGTGTCGAGGCCGCGGGCCCGGATCTCGTCGAGGTCCAGGCTCGCGAGGATGCGGCGGGCGACGAGGTCGTCGATGGTGCCCTCCCGGCGCAGCCGCAGCAGCACCTCCCGCTTTCGGTCGAGAACGGCCAGGTGCAGCCGTCGAGCTTCCTTGTGACGGATCAGAGGCGAGCGCTGTGTGATGTCGATGTCGTCGCTGACGGCGATCATCTCGAGCTGCGCGCCGGGCCGACGGCCGTCGTCGTCGATCGGTCCCGGTGGGACCGGGCCGAGGCGCGCGGCGTCGTCGTCGTCGCCGGCGTCCCCCGCCTCAGCGTCGATGCGCTCGCGCTCCTCCGCCGCTCGCAGCCGCGCGACGGCTCGGGCGTTGGCGAGCTCGAGTCGCTCGTAGCCCTCGCGCCGCGCCCGGTCGCGCACCGCGTCGCTCACCCCGTGCTCGACCGCGAGATCGTCGAGGGCGGCCAGTGCAGCGCCCGAGATCGCGCGCTGCGCGAGCTCGAACTCCTCGATCGCCGCGTCATCGGCGGGGAGCTTCGCCCATCGGATCACGACGGGCAGAAGCGGCCCCTGCACCAGCAAGGTGAGGACGATGACGCCCGCCGTGACGAAGACGATCGCCTCACGCCCCTCGACCGGCCCGCCGTCCGACGTCGTGATGGGCACCGACAGCGCGATCGCGAGCGACACCGCGCCTCGGAAGCCCGAGACGGTGCTGACGAATCGCGAGCGATGCCGGAGGGAGCGCGACGACCCTGCCGGCGGACGCGAGAACGGTGAGAACAGCCACTGGAACACGTACCGCACGACGAACAGGACGATCCACGCGGCCACCGTCACCAGCAGCAGCGTGCCGATCTCGCGCGGGGAGATCTCGTGCAGCACCAGCTGCACCTCGAGACCGATGAGCACGAACAGCGCACCGTTGAGCAGGTACACCCCGAACGGCCATGTGGCGTCGGCCGCCCGCCGCGACATGGCGGTGGTGATCCGGGGCGATACCCACGCGACGATGAGACCGGCGAACACGACCGCCAGCACACCCGACGCGTCGATGAGCTCGGCCACGAGGAACGCGAGGAAGGGCACCAGCAGGAGGGTCAGGTTGATCGTCAGCGTCGACTGCATGCGTCGCAAGGCGAGGTACGCGGCCGCGGCCACAGCGATGCCGGCTGCGGCACCGCCGGCGTACGACAGCAGCACCATGCCCGTGATCGACAGGGGCGTCACCTGCTCGCCGAGCAGCAGCGACACCGCGATGGCGTAGAGGACCAGAGCGGTGCCGTCGTTGGTGAGGCTCTCGGCCTTGAGCTTCATGAACGTGCGCGTGGGCAGCAATCGGCCGAGCGCGGCCACGGCGGTCGCGTCGGGCGGGGCCACCGCGGCGCCCATCACCAGCGCCGCCTCCCACGGCACGCCCATCCAGGTGGCGACTCCCGCGACGGCGAACGCGGATGCCACCACGAGCAGCGTGCTCATCGGCACGATGTAGCGCAGCGACCGGCGCACCGACCGCAGCGACGTGGTCCACGCCTCCCGAAAGAGAAGCACGGGCAGGAACAGCAGCAGCACGGTCTCGGGCGGCAGCTCGATGGCGCGCAGCTCGGGGACGAACCCGAGCAGCAGCCCGATCACCAACAGGACGAGCGGGGTCGCCACGCGCAGGCGCGGCGCGAGCACCGTGCCGACGAGCAGGGCGATCCCCAGCAGAACCGTGACCTCGAGACCCTGCATCGCTACCGTCCTCCCGCGTGGTCCTCACCAGAGCGTAGAGCCGTGCGACGCGCCGCGGGCCGTGGATGCGGCGGCCGCGGGGCGTCGCGCAGCAGAGCGGGCGTCAGGCGAGGGCGAAGACGACCTCGACCTCGACGGGCGAGTCCAGCGGCAGCACCGGAACGCCGACGGCGGAGCGCGCGTGTCGGCCGGCGTCTCCGAAGATCTCGCCGAGCACCTCGCTCGCACCGTTGATCACGACAGGCTGCCCGGTGAACTCCGGCACCGATGCGACGAAGCCGGTGACCTTCACGACACGGGCGAGCCTGTCGACGCCGCCCGCGACGTCGGCTGCGGCGGCGATGGCGTTCAGCGCGCACCGACGCGCGAGCTGCTGGGCGTCGGCGGCGGAGACGAGACCCGGACCGTCGCCGACCTTGCCGGTCGCCGGGAGTGCCCCGTCGACCATCGGCAGCTGACCCGAGGTGTAGACGAGGTCGCCGTTGACGGTCGCGGGGATGTAGGCCGCGACGGGCGGGACGGCGGGGGGCAGCTCGATGCCGAGCTCCGCGAGGCGTGCCGAGACGCTCACTCGCCCGCCCCGTCGAACTGCTGCGCCGCCTGGTGCGCGGCCCCGAGGCCGGCGTTGGCCGCTCCCCCGCCGACCGGGCGCTTGAAGTAGGCCACCAGCCCGCCTTCGGGTCCTGGCACGACCTGCACGAGCTCCCAGCCCTGCTTGCCCCAGTTGTTGAGGATCGCGGCGGTGTTGTGGATCAGCAGGGGCGTGGTGAGGTACTCCCACGTCGTCATCGGGACTCCGATCTGTCGCAGAAACGTGCCGCCGAATCACACGGAACGCGCACGCGCAATGGCTGGACCTGAGGCGGACGCCCAGGTATCTCGCTTACGATCAGCCTATGCCTCACAAGAAACGCACGGCCACCGGTGTGCTCGGCGGTCTCGCCGGCCTGGTCGGCCTGAGCGCTGTGGCCGGGGTCCTCGTCACGGCCACCGTGACCCCCGCCATCGCCGTGTCGGGTTACGCGGCTTCCAGCGCGATCGACGTCTTCGACAACATGCCGAGCTACCTCGAAGTCGACGAGCTGATGCTGCCGACCGAGTTCTACCGCAAGGACAGCGACGGCAACGACGTCCTCATGACGCAGTTCTACGACCAGAACCGCATCCCGGTGACCTGGGAGGAGGTGTCGCCCGTCATGTACGACGCGATCATCTCCAGTGAGGACAAGAACTACTACACGCACGGCGGTGTCGATCTCCTCGGCACGGCCAGCGCGGTCTTCGGCAACCTCCGCGGCGGCGACACCCGCGGTGGCTCCTCCATCACCCAGCAGTACGTCAAGAACGTGCTGCAGCAGGCGTGCGAGAAGGAGGCGAAGTCGCAGGAAGAGGTCGAGGCGTGCTTCCGCTCGACCACGGTCGCCAGTGGCACCGACGGCGTCGAGCGCAAGCTGCAGGAGATGCGCTACGCGATCCAGCTCGAGAAGCGATACCCCAAGAACGAGATCCTCCTCGGCTACCTCAATATCGCGCACTTCGGCGGCACCGTCTACGGCATCGGCGCAGCAGCGCAGTACTACTTCGGCACCTCGGCGGCGAACCTCACCGTCGGCCAGGCGGCGGCGATCGCGGGGATGGTGCAGGAACCGAACTCCTACCGTCTCGACCGCCCCGACAGCGAGTCCAACGGCGCGGCCAACGGCTACGCGCTGACCAAGGAACGCCAGACCTACGTGCTCAACCGTATGTTCTCGGACGGCAAGATCACGCAGGAGGAGCGCGACGCCGCCGTCGCGGAGCCGATCACCCCGAACATCCAGGTTCGCGCTCAGGGCTGCCAGCTGGCGACCGGCGTGGAATTCTTCTGCGAGTACGTGACGAGCGTCGTGCTCTCCGATCCCGCCTTCGGCGAGACCATCGAGGAGCGCCAGCAGAACCTTCGCCGCGGCGGCATGAAGATCTACACGACGGTCGATCCCGACCTGCAGAACGCAGCGTTGGAGGCAATGTCGGTGGTGCCCGCGACGGACGACCGCCTCAACCTCGGCTCGTCAGCTGTGCAGGTCGAGGTCGGCACCGGACGAGTCCTTTCGATGGTGCAGAACCGCCCTTTCAGCCCGAACGGCTCGGAGGACGGCACATCGACCGCGGTGAACTACAACGTGCGCGAGATCAACGGGGGCGGCATTGGGCACCCGGCCGGCTCGACATACAAGGTCTTCAGTGTGGTCAACTGGCTCGAACAGGGCCACTCGGTCAACGAGGTCATCAACGGTCGCGTCGGCACCAAGCGGGTTCAGACCTGTGACGGCAACACGATGCCGGTCCGTGCATCCAACGACCAGCGCCCAGGGTCGGTAGGAAACTTCCAAGCGAACTCGGGATACTCGGGGACCATCCGAAAGTTCACCGAAGATTCCCTGAACTCGGGATTCCTCGCCATGGCCGAACGGATTTCAATCTGCTCGACCAACCAGGTCGCGATGAAGCTCGGCGTCATGCGGGGCGATGGAACACCGCTCGACCAGGTGCCGGAAGGCTCGCAGCTCTCGCCCAATCAGCCGTACAACGTACTCGGCGATGCGGCCGTCGCTCCCATCGACATGGCGCAGGCTTACGCCGCCATCGCGGGACAGGGAACGCTGTGCCAGTCGAAGGCGATCGATCGCGCGGTCAACTCCGCCGGTGAAGAGCTGCAGCTGCAGCACAGCTGCAGTCAGGCGATTTCGGCCCCGGTGGCGAACACCACCGCGTACGCCCTCGAAGGCGTGATGAATGCAACCGGTCAAGGTGCCCGGATCTACGACGGGGTGCCGGTCTTCGGCAAGACCGGTATCCACGAGTACGAGCACACCTGGATGGACGGCGCCAGCACGAAGGTCGCCACGGTCGTTTGGGTCGGCAATGTCGACGGATTCGTTGAGCTCAACGACTACCGCGTCAATGGTTGGCGACTCGATCAGATCCGAAATGCGATTTGGCCGAAGATGCAGGGGGCAGCGAACGCCAAGTACGGTGGCGATCGCTTCCCTGGGCCCGATCAGAATCTCGCGAAGAACACGCTGACCGAGCTGCCGAACGTCGTTGGACAGAATGTCGATGAGGCGCGAGGCACCCTGGAGGCCGCCGGCTTCTCGGTCAACGTCGCGGATGCCACCAACTCCAGCGAGCCCGAGGGCCGCATCGTCTCGCAGGATCCCGGCGCCGGGCGCGTCGCGGGCGGCAGCACGGTGACGATCACCCCGAGCAACGGTCAGGGCGCGAGCGTGCCTGCCGTCACCGGGAACCCCGAGGAGGCCGAGCGGCAGCTCCGTTCCGCCGGGTTCACGAACATCGACACGTCGTGCACCGAACGTGAGAGCGCGGATCAGCCGACCGTGACGGGCACGGATCCCGCAGCGGGCTCGGCGGTCGGCCGCGGCACGCAGATCACCATCCAGTACGCCGCGAAGGACTGCTGATGCCGAGCGTCCCCCGGACGCTGACGACGATCGCCACCGCCGGCGCCCTGGGCGCCGGCGGTGCGGTCGTCTGGGGCGTCGGCATCGAACGGTACCTGTTCACCGTCCGTCGTCACGAGTTGCGCGTCCTCCCCGCCGGCAGCTCCAGCGTGACCGTGCTCCACCTCTCCGACGCCCACATGGCGCCCTGGCAGCACCGCAAGCAGCGCTGGATCGCCGACCTGGCCGAGGCCGCCCAACCCGACCTGGTGATCAACACCGGTGACAATCTCGGGCATCGGCGGGGGCTCGACGGCATCCGCTCGGCCTTCGCGCCACTGCACGGCGTACCGGGCTTCTTCGTCCACGGCTCGAACGACGTCTACGAACCGAGCGGCCGTAACCCGCTGCGGTACTTCACCGGCCCCTCGCGGCACGCCAAGGCTGCGGTCGAGCTGGACACCGCGGCGATGGACGCGTTCTTCGCCGACGACCTGGGCTGGTCGGATGTGAACAACAGCGCCGCCACGGCGACCGTCGGCGCCCTGCGCATCGACGGCTTCGGCGTCGACGACGCCCATCGCGACTGGGACGACCTGGACGCCCTGCCGGGCGCTCTCGCCGGCCTCACGGCCCGGGACACGGCCGGGCTCACGGTAGGCGTGACCCACGCCCCGTATCGGCGCGTGCTCGACCGCTTCGTGGGACTCGGCGCCGACGTGGTCTTCGGCGGCCACACCCATGGCGGGCAGGTCCGCATCCCGTTCTCCTCACGTGCTCTCGTAGCCAACTGCGACATCCCGCTCGATCAGGCCCGTGGCCTGAGCACCTGGGGACCGGATGCCGTGCCGCTCAACGTCAGCGCGGGGCTCGGTCACTCCATCTACGCGCCGGTTCGCTTCGGATGCCGCCCCGAGGCGTCAGTGCTCGTCCTGCGCGCCCGCGACGGCGCGCCCGCCTGACCCTCGCCGATTCGTGATCCGGGCCGGATCGGGGTAAGCTTGGAGGGTTGCCACGGGGTGTGGCGCAGCTTGGTAGCGCGCGTCGTTCGGGACGACGAGGCCGCAGGTTCAAATCCTGTCACCCCGACCAATTGAAGAATGTTCCAACCTTCGGACGAAGACGACGTTTGAAGGTTCCGAGTGAGAGAGCCTTCCGCGGCAACACGGGAGGCTCTCTCACTTTCCTCGTTGGTTTCGCTAGGCCCGAGCGGCGTCCGCAGCTTGTGGATCGCGTCGTTGATGACAGTCCGCTCCACACCCATTGCGGGCTCTCCATCAGCCGAGAGGTCTACCGTGAACTTCGTGAACAGGCCACGAAGGACGTCGCGGCGGATGTCGTCGCGCGCGTTCCGGTATAGCCGAGCAGGGTCATCGAGAAGATCGAGTTGCGCACTGGCTCGTTCCACACCCGCATTCAGGCTCACAAGGGTGCGGCCTAGTTTCTCTGCGATCGCTGCCTTGCGTAACGTGACGTCGGACAGCTTCTCGCGTAGCTTCGGCGTCGCAAGAGAGCCGTCGGCAGCGAGTTCGATGAGGCGTTCCTCTTGGTCTTCGAGCTTGCGTAGCTCCTTTTCCAGCGAGGACTTTACCTTTGAGTCTTCTTCGCGCAGGTGATCGAGCGTCGCAGCGAGTTGTCCGCGCAGTGATTCGATGTCGCGATACGTGAAGCCCTCGCGGGCCACTTCGGCAGCAACCAGGGCCTCGATGTCTTCCATACGAAGACTCCCAAGGGCGCATCGGTCGCGCTGTTTACCGGAGCACACCCAGTACTCGTAGACTCCCCCGTTGCCAGAGCTCTGCGTGCAGACAAGTCGGCGCGTTTTACCATCGGCCGCGCACAGCCCGCAGTACAGCAGCCCCTTCAAGTAGCGGAAGTGGACGAAGGGACTGCTGCACGGATAGGTGACAGTTTCTAGTCACGCCGCGAGAGCGGCTGGCGTGTTCATGATGGCTTCGAACTCGACTGGGGTCAAGCGGCCCAGGCGGGGTTGTCGGCGGCGTCGGTGGTAGGTCCGCTCGATCCAGGTCACGACTGCGATCCGCAGCTCTTCGCGGGTGCCCCAGGTGCGGCGGTTGAGGACGTTCTTCTGCAGCAGCGCGAAGAACGATTCCATCGCGGCGTTGTCGCCGGCGGCACCGACGCGGCCCATGGATCCCACCATCCGGTGGTGGCTGATCTCGCGGAGGAACTTCCGGCTGCGAAACTGCGATCCTCTGTCGCTGTGGATGACGCAGCCGGCGACGTTCCCGCGCATCGCGACCGCGTTGCGGAGTGCGTTGACCGCGAGGTGTGACTTCATCCTCGAGTCGATGGAGTAGCCGACGATCTTTCCGGAAAATACGTCCTTGATCGCGCAGAGATAGAGCTTGCCCTCACCGGTCGGGTGCTCGGTGATGTCGGTCAGCCACAGTTGGTTCGGACCGGTGGCAGTGAAATCCCGCTCGACGAGGTCGTCGTGCACGGGTGGGCCGACCTTGCCGCCCTTGCCGCGGCGACGTTTCCCGAAGGTGCTCCACCAGCCGTTGCTCGAGGCGATCCGCCACGCGGTGCGATCCGCCATCGCTTCACCCACCTCGCGGGCCTCATCGGCGAGCAGCCGGTGCCCGAACTCGGGGTCGTCACGGTGCGCGTCGAACAACGCGTTGGCGCGATACGCCTCGATCACCTCGGCGTCGGTGATGGGGCCCGCGAGCCACCGGTAGTAGGGCTGGCGGGCGAGCTTGAGAACCCGGCACGTCACCGCGACGGGGATCCCGTCGGCGGCGAGCTCGGTCACGAGCGGGTAGAGCCTTTTCCCGGTAGGTTCGCCTGCGACAGATACGCCGCCGCCCGCCGCAGCACCTCGTTCTCCTGCTCCAGCAACCGGATCCGCTTACGCGCCTCCCGCAGCTCCGTGGACTCGGTGCGGGTCTGACCGGGCTTGGCACCCTCGTCGATGTTCGCGCGACGCATCCACTTCTGCAGCGTCATCGGGTGAACACCGAAGTCCTTCGCGATCTGCTCGATCGTCATTCCGGGCTCGCGGTTGCGCGCGACGCGGACCACGTCGTTACGGAACTCGCTCGGGTACGGCTTGGGCACGGCAACATCCTTCCAGGCCGACCCTCCGGGCAAGCCAGATCAGATGTCACCTACTCGTGCAGCAGTCCCCCCGAGGCAGGTCCGCGCCTAGCTAGGAGGCGATCACTCACGGCGGCCGGCTCGAGCACGTCCTATAGGGCGAAGCTCGCCGGCCGCCCCCGACCACTCCCTGCTCATGTATCTCCCTTCCTCGTTTGTGCCCAGCGATTCACGCGAGAACCAGCCCGGTTCTCGGTCGCACGCAAAAAGGAGGAGCATCATGGTGCATGGCATTTACATCCCAGCGGCAGACGCCTGGGACATTGAAGCCCGCGAGTACGTCCATCTCGAGGACTACCAGTCGGCAGTCGACGGCTGGATCGAAGCGGTCGACCTGCCCGATTTTGGCTGCACGCTGTTCGTGAACGAGGACGGGCTGTTACGCGGTCTGCCCTATAACAGGCGCGCGACCTACCTATGGTGGTACCACGTGCCACAGGCTCGCGATCGCGCCCGGCTGGTCGGAGACGTCGTCGCCGTCGGCCTGGCGTATGCTGAAATCGGCGAGTCGACGAACCTGTCTCCTAACAGCGGCGAACTGCTGCTCGGAAACACGCCGTGCCAGGTCGAGATGCAGGGGCTGGAATCGCTCGAAAGGCGATGGACGCCGACCGGCGAACAGAGCTACATCGATGCGATGATCGGAGTGACGCTCTTGATGGAGTACGCCCCGGAGTGGACGCTCCGCGTAGTCCCCGCACGGTGAGCGGCGGCGGACCTCGTCCCCACCAGGATCAGGTCCGCCGCCTATTCAATTCGAACGCCTTGCCCGAGGGGCCAACAGCCCGGCAAGGACGACTCGCCGCCAGACCCACTGAGAAACGGGAGCTACGGCGCCCCGTCGAGATCATCGCCCAACCAGTGCTCACGAGTCGTCCGCTCGACCCAAACCCAACAATCTGAGCGCTCAGCATGGAGAGATGCCACTGCAGCTACCACAGCTGCGGCGGCGTGATCCGCCGCAGCAGGAGATAGTACAGATCCGGTGAGAGAGTGAAATGAGGCCCTATTCGCCACCGCACCTAGAGCATCTGCACACTCCCCTGCGATGCTCGCGACTGTCACGAATGACTCAACAGTGCTCACCGTCACGGTCCGCTCCCCCGTGCCGGTGACCTCGTGGATGGAACTATCGCAGGTCTTGGCGGTCCTGGGTTGTTAGTGCACTCCAGGATTCGACGGATCGCGGTCGGTGTCTTGACCGGCGTACAGCTCCGTCATCAGCGACTTGCATGTCGGTAATCCGCGACTGTCGGTAGGAGGGAGTAGCCGAAGTTGCGACGTCAATCACGTGTCGCCATTCGAGTAGCGATGTACCGGCGCTCAGTTCTGAGTCTGATCCAGGCGCTCGATTGTATCCGTTCGTGCTGCTGCTCTGTTACGGTGCCGCCCCCGGTGCTTATGATTCCGCGAGAACGCAAGTGCGACCAACATCACAACTGCGAGCGAATTCAGCACTGTCCCCCAAAATAGCGGTGCCCCTCCGAGCCAAATCGACGGCAGATGCCAGTAAGAAAGCACCTGAGGAATCACCAGCAGCACGACTTGGGGCGTGATCTGACCGGCGGGCGGACGGGCTTCCCTCACAGCCATAATCGCTATTACCATCCACATCCCCACTAGAGACGCTGGTGGGGTGGCGAACAGAGTGAACACCTCAACTACGACAGCCGCGATTGCACAGAAAAACACCACAGAAACAGCGAGCAGAAAATTGGATATCGCTGCGACCGCTGCACCGATCGCGGCAAGAGAAAGGCAGAGCAGCACTCCAACCATCACCGGCCCTGCTCCGTGTGCCAGGGGAGCGGTCGTTATCGGGAGTAGAACGCTCGATGCCCCGCCCAGGATTCCGGCGACGCGGAGGCGGGGCATCAAGCGAGTCTCTATGACATGACTAGTCATATGCCAAATCCGTCTTCAGTACGGCGTGGAAATGTTTCCCCAGACGTCCATACTTGTCTGGGCGCCGGGAGCGAGGAAGATCAAACCCTGGTTATTGAACTTGTATGCCGTGCTCCAACCACCGAAGGCAGCCGTATATACGCGAAATTCGTAGGAGGGCGCGCGGTCATGGGTACCGAAGAAGGAATAGTCGCCGAATCCAGAGGTAGATGTAGTGATCTTGTAGTCGATTGCGAACGAAACTCCGCATAGGGGATCGGGGACGTGATGGGACCACGTAGTCGACCGACCGTAGTCGTCTCCGCTGTCGCCAACGCGCTGTACCTTTATGAGGTTGGCGTTCCTTGTAGCTGCTACCGACCCGTCCGCACGAATGATGCGTGTGCCGGATGTGCGCTTGGATGTCGATAGTCCCACGAACTTCTTCGCGGAGTTGTAAGTGAAGACCGTCTCGACACCGGTACGCACAGACGGTGACCATGCGCTCGCGGGTGCATATCCTCGATTGTCGCCCGCGTAGTAACCGCCCCAACCGGCCTGAATCTGTTCCGCACATGGCGTCAAGACGCCAATGAGGCCTGCATCCTTGCTTGGAATGAACGTGTTCAGCTGAGTTCGCATTTCCCAGTTTGTGTTTGCAACAGCCTGCGTGAACTCCTCATGTTCCGAGAACTTCACGGCATCGTTCACCGTCTTGCCGATCACGCCGTCATCGATTGCCGGTACGGAAATATCGAAGAAGAACTGTTCGGGTTCGTTATGTCCTTGCGCTTCGTCCCATGTTCCCACTATCTGATAGCGAGTCTCGTCGGCCGCTTCGCGCTGATCCTTAAAAGAGTCTCCCGACTTTATCGCAACCCTCACCGAATCGCGGTAAACTGACCACTCTATTTTGCCGCCCGACGGGTCCCACCAGCTCAGCGTGACCTCGCCTGCAGTATCGGCGCGGAAAGTAGTTAGTTTGTCTCTCCCAACTAGCTTCGGGTCTGCGACAGGCCGCACCAGCTCAATCTCTTTGGACAGAACACGATCGGCGGCGTCCGTGCCGAGGGAGACCACATATCCGTCGTGTCCCTCGAGAGCCCCTTCCACACCCGTTGACGCGTCCGCATCGGTAGACAACGGCACGAGTTGGTCTTCGTCGGGAATCGCCAGATACCTCTGAGTTTCCACGACGTTCGGAGGAGAGTCGTTCTCTCGCTCATCTCCGTATACTGCCCTAGTGGTGTTGAGTAGCGTCAGGCTGGCAGCCACGAGGCCAACCGCGAAAGCTTTCATTCGCCCGAAAACGAAATCTGACCCGCGACGATTCTCCACGAATCCATAGTGTCGAAGGCGCGGGGGGCGCAAGAGAAGATTTGTCGCAGCGCTGACGTGGTCCCTGCACACCTCCGCGGCGCTGAGTACGCGGGTCTCCTGCGACGTCCTTCTGAACCGTGGCGCGGGAGAGCCAAGTCACTCGTCGACTCGCCGACTCGCCGACTCGCCGACTGCCGTCATCAGCACGCGGCGGATATGGCGCAGCGTCACACGGCGTTTCTTAGCGTGTGATTTTCTCGTTCAGCTGAGACACTCGACGAGATGTGCGCTGCGGCTGGCGATGAGGCGCCGGAGGTAGGGAACAAGCACCAGGCGTTCGGCAAGCGCTCCAAAGATCGGCGATCCCACAGTGACGACATCGATCATGCGCGATCCGTTGCTCAGCTGCTCGAACCTGTGCTCGTGGATGAACGACTTGAATGGGCCGCGCGCCTGTTGATCCACAAACCGCTGTGGCCGGTCCAGCGCGGTGATCTCCGAGGTCATCGTCCACCAGATTCCGAAATGTTTAGCGCGCCATGTCACCGTTTCTCCGAGACCGATCGCCCCGGTGGTCACGCCCCCCACCGCTCGCTCGGCAGAGCCGGACATAGAGGAGAGATGCGCGTCGATATCGAGCGACAGTTCGAACAGAGCGGGTGCGGGGACCGCACTTTCTGTGACGAGGGTGAAGGAGGAAGGCACACCTCCATCTTGCCGCGGTTCCCGCGTCCGTGGCGGGGATCTGCTGCTCGTACCGCTGTTCCTGGATCGTCAATGTGACGTCGTCGAGCGCGATGGCAAGGCCTGGCGCGTTCGAGCGCGTCACCGGAGAGGCTGGCCGTCGACGAACTCGGAGGCTATTCGGTCTTCGTATAATACGCGGTCGAGGCCTTCGACCAACGCTCTATCCAGTGCGGTGCGATTCTCTTCGGAATATGCGCCCTTGCTGAAGTTCTCGCAGCGAGCGTTCCGCTCGAAGGCGCGCACATAGCCCTCACCGAAAGCCTCAATAACGAATGGAACCATGTCGTCATCACAGCGAGAGAGATAGTCGAAAAATATGGCGCTATCGTCTCCGATAGCACCCTCAAGCAAACTCAGTTTTCCGAGATCCTGGAGGAGGACCCGCGTCGCCACCTCATATGTGTTCCAGTCGCGCCCACGGGACTACCTTTCATCACCAACTGAAATCTGTTGCGCGTCTCTACCGAGAACTTCTCCGTCCAGAACAGTTCGCCTTGCAGCTCGCGTTCTGCAATTCTTGCGAGCTCTTGCCTGCGTTTGTACAGCGGAGACATCGACACCACCCTGACCGACTTCATGCGACTCGGCCCAGCTTAGTTCGTCTAAGGCCCGGTCCTGAGTAGGCCGGCGATGTGGGCCCCACCCGCACAGCGACAAGGCAACTCGGAGGACCATCCCACTGTCAGAAAAGTCAGCGTCAGCCGTCATTGTCCAGTCGCCGGACGGAGTCTCACGCCGTTCGCGATGAGCGCCACACGCACCGTGTCCTGCTTGAGCGCCAACTCTCTCGCGACCTGGGAGAGGGACAGGCCAGACTCATAGAGCGAACGTGCCCGGTTGATCTAGGCCACAGTAAGCGGCTGGTGTCGCACCACAACGTTGTACTCGCGAAGGATCGAGAGAACCGCCATCCTCGACTGGTGCGCTCGGGCTCCCGCCTTCAGGTAGTCTTTCGTGAAGATCGCGGCGCTTCACCCCGAGACATGAATCTCGGAACAGAGGTGGACAAGGCCGACAGCAGAGAGGCTCCGCCGAGAGGCGGAGCCTCTCGCATGCCACCGGAGAACGGAGCACGGATGCCCACCCCCCGCCTGGTCGCCTTCGACCTCGACGACACCCTCGCTCCGTCCAAGAGCGCGATCGATCCCCGCATCGGCCGACAGCTCCTCGACCTCGCCGCGCGCGTGGAGGTCGCGATCATCTCGGGCGGCCAGCTCGCCCAGTTCACCGCACAGGTCGTCGACCAGCTTCCGGAGAGCGACGCGGAGCTGCTCTCGCACTTCCACCTGCTGCCCACGTGCGGAACCCAGTACTACCGCCTCTCTTCCGCGGGCATCGAGACGATCTACGCGCGTTCCCTCAGCGACGACCAGAAGACGCGCGCCCTCGCCGCCGTCGAGGAGGAGGCACAGCGCCTCGGGCTGTGGGAGAGCGAGACGTGGGGGCCGATCCTCGAGGACCGCGGCTCGCAGATCACGTTCTCGGCGCTGGGCCAGCAGGCCCCGGTCGACGCCAAGATGGCCTGGGACCCCACCGGCGAGAAGAAGAACGCTCTGCGCGCCGCCGTCGCCGACCGCCTCCCCGACCTCGAGGTGCGCGCCGGCGGCTCCACGTCGGTCGACATCACCGAGCGCGGCATCGACAAGGCCTACGGCATGAACCGGCTCGTCGAGCAGACCGGCATCCCGCAGGAGGACATGCTGTTCATCGGCGACCGTCTCGACGAGAACGGCAACGACTACCCCGTGCTCGCGATGGGTGTGGCCTGCCACGCCGTCGAGGGCTGGGAGGACACCGCCGCATTCCTCGACACCCTGATCCCCACGCTGCCGCAGCGCTGAGGCGCTCGCTCCGGGCGACGAAGAACGGCCCCTGTGAGAGATGATCTCGCAGGGGCCGCTCTTCGTGGATCGTCAGGCCTTGGCGCGCGACGGCGACGAGCGCCGGGCCGCGGGCTGGGTCACCGGGACGAGGCGCTGGAGCTGCGTGACGTGACGCGGCTCGAGTTCCTCGAGGCTCGAGACGCCCAGCAACTGCATCGTGCGCTCGATCTCACTGCGCAGAATCGCGATGGTGCGGTCCACACCCTGCCGCCCGCCCGCCATGAGGCCGTAGAGGTACGCCCGGCCGATGAGGGTGAACTTCGCCCCCAGGGCGACGGATGCCACGATGTCGGCGCCGTTCATGATGCCGGTGTCGACCATGACCGTGGCGTCCTTGCCGACCTCGCGCACCACCTGCGGCAGCAGGTGGAACGGCACCGGCGCACGGTCGAGCTGGCGGCCGCCGTGGTTGGAGAGGATGATGCCGTCGACGCCGAGGTCGATCAGGCGCTTCGAGTCGGCGACGTTCTGCACGCCCTTGATGACGATCTTCCCGGGCCACATGCTGCGGATGATCTCGAGGTCGTCGTAGCTGATGGTGGGATCCATCGCGGAGTTGAGCAGCTCCCCCACCGTCCCACCGGTGGTCGTCAGCGATGCGAACTCGAGCTTGGGAGTCGTGAGGAAGTCGATCCACCACCAGGGCCGCGGGATCGCGTTGACGATGGTGCCGACGGTCAGAGCCGGCGGGATCGAGAAGCCGTTGCGCTTGTCGCGCAGCCGGGCTCCGGCCACGGGTGTGTCGACGGTGAACATGAGGGTGTCGAACCCGGCCTCGGCGGCGCGCTTGACGAGACCGTACGAGATCTCGCGGTCGCGCATCACGTACAGCTGGAACCAGTTGCGCCCGTGCGGGTTGGCGGCCCGGACGCCCTCGATGGAGGTCGTGCCGAGCGTCGACAGGGTGAACGGGATGCCCGCCGCCCCCGCCGCGGAGGCACCGGCGCTCTCACCCTCGGTCTGCATGAGGCGGGTGAAGCCGGTCGGGGCGATGCCGAAGGGCAGGGCCGAGCGGCCGCCGAGGATCTCGGTCGACATGTCGACCGACTCGGCCGGGCGCAGGATGTCGGGGTGGAACTCGATGTCTTCGAACGCGTGCCGCGCACGAGCGAGCGAGAACTCGCCTTCGGCGGCGCCGTCGGTGTAGTCGAAGGCGGCCTTGGGCGTGCGGCGCTTGGCGATCGTCCGCAGGTCGTCGATGGTGAGCGCGGAGTTCAACCGGCGGCGGCGGCCGTTGAGGTCGGGGGCCTTGAACTGCATGAGCTCGAGCAGTTCGGGGATCTTCGGAAGCTGGCGGGTGACCATGTCTCTCCTCGGTTGCGACGGTGACGCCGGGATGGGTGGAGTCGGGGCGGTTCAGGTGGATGCGGGGCGCACGGGGTTGGCCGACGCGTAGTAGCCGGTGATGTGGTCGTGGATCGCCGTGCGGGCATCGTCGACGCGATCGTCGTCGATGGCCGAGACGATCGCGCGGTGCTCGGCGCGCAGCCGCTCGACGGCGTCCTCCCAGTCCGGGATGCGCGAGGCGCCCTGCAGCACGTAGTCCTCGATCGACGAGCGGAGCCCCGCCATCATCGCCGCAACGACGTCATTGCCGGAGGCCTCGGCCAGCGCGACGTGGAACTGGGCGTCGAGCGCGAGGAAGTCCGCGGGCGTGAGGCCGGCGGCGTCCATGGCGCGCAGTGCCTCGCGGGCGTTCGCCAGATCGACGTCGGGTGTGCCCGCCAGTTGCCCGGCGACCCACTCCTCGAGGAGCAGACGAGTGCTGACGACGTCGGCGATGTCGAAGCCCTGCGCGGCGACCTGGAGCCGCAGCAGGGCCTGCATCCCGCCGGTGGGTCGGGCCACCACGATGGCTCCGGCGTTCGGACCCGATCCGGTCGCGGTGCGGATGAGTCCCATGACCTCGAGCACGCGCAGCGCCTCGCGCACGCTGGATCGTCCGACGCCGAGCTGCGCGACCAGATCGCGCTCGGAGGGCAGCCGGTCGCCGGGACCGAGCTTGCCGGCGAGAAGATCGGATTCGATCCTCTCCAGTACGACGCGCCATGCGCGCGCCGGGGTTCCGTCGACCATGACGCCCCTCTCCCTCGTGGCCGGACCACTGTACATCTTGTGGTCTGACCGCGCAAAGCGGCAGCCGGGCGCGTCGTGAAACGGTTCAGGCCAGACGGCCGCCGGACTCCCGCAGGTAGCACTCGGCGCACATCGACTCGTAGGTCACGCGATCGGCCGCGAGCTCGTCGATGGCGACCTGGTCGCCCTCGAACACGAACCGCCCGCCGACGAGCCGGGCGTTGAACAGCGCCTTGCGTCCGCACCGGCAGATGGTCTTGAGCTCCTCCAGGCTGTGGGCGAGCTCCATCAGACGCGCCGACCCCGGGAAGGCCCGCGTCTGGAAATCGGTGCGGATGCCGTATGCCAGCACCGGGACATTCTCGTCCACGACGATGCGGAGGAGATCGTCGACCTGCTGCGAGGTGAGGAACTGCGCCTCGTCGACCATGAGGCAGGCGACGTCCGAGCCGGTCTGCTCGCGCACACGCGCGCGATGTCGGGCGAACAGGACGGTGATGTCGTCATCGGCGGCGACGAGGAAGTCGACATCCCGCTCGACGCCGAGACGGCTCGCGATCTGGCCGGCGCCCTTCGTGTCGATCTCGGGCTTGGCCAGCAGCACGTGCTGACCGCGCTCCTCGTAGTTGTAAGCGGCCTGCAGCAGCGCCGTCGATTTGCCGGAGTTCATGGCTCCGTAGCGGAAGTAGAGCTTCGCCATGCCCGTCAGGGGGTGATCGACAGCGCTTCGGCGGTCGCCTCGACCGACGCCCGCGCCGCTTCGCCGCGCGGGTTCAACGGCTCTCCGTAGCTCGGGATGAGCTGCTTCAGCTCGCCCTCCCATCCGCCGATACGGTCGGGGAAGCAGGTCTTGAGCAGGCCGAGCATGATGGACGCCGCCGTCGAGGCGCCCGGGGAGGCGCCGAGCAGACCGGCGATGGAGCCGTCGGCCGACGTGACCACCTCGGTGCCGAACTGCAGCACGCCGCCCTTTTCGGGGTCCTTCTTCATCACCTGGGCCCGCTGACCGGCCTGGATGAGCTCCCAGTCCTCGTCGCGCGCCGTGGGCATGAACACCCGAAGGGCGTCGACCTTCTTGCTGTGGTTCTTCATCAGCTCGCCCACGAGGTACGAGATCAGGCTGGGGTTGTCGACGGCGACCTTGAGCATCGGCACGAGGTTGTGCGGTCGCACCTGGGCGACGATGTCGGTGATGCGGCCGTTCTTGAGGAACTTGGGGCTGAAGGTCGCGAACGGACCGAACAGCAGAGAAGCCTCGCCGTCGACCACGCGGGTGTCGAGGTGCGGCACCGACATCGGGGGCGCCCCGACGGATGCCTGCGAGTAGACCTTCGCCTTGTGCTGCGCGACGATGTCGGGGTTGGTGGTCTTGAGGAACTGCCCACCGATCGGAAAGACGCCGTAACCCTTGATCTCGGGGATGCCCGACTTCTGCAGCAGCTTCAGCGCCCATCCGCCCGCGCCGACGAAGACGAAACGGGCATCGGTGTGGCCCGGCGTGCGCCCGAGCTTGTTGCGCCAGAAGACCCGCCACGAGCCGTCCTTCTGACGGGTGAGCGTGCGGACCTCGCGGTCGGTGATGACGTCGACACCCTGATCCTGCAGGTGCGCGAAGAGCTGACGCGTGAGAGCCCCGAAGTCGACGTCGGTGCCGGCGGGTACGCGCGTCGCGGCGAAGGGCTCGCCCTTGCGCCGCCGCTGCATGAGCAGCGGCGCCCATTGGTTGATGACGCGCGAGTCCTCGGAGTACTCGATGCCCGCGAAGAGCGGCTGGTCCTTGAGAGCCTCGTAGCGCTTCTTCAGGTAGGCGACGTCCTTCTCGCCTCGGACGAACGTCATGTGGGGCGTCGCGTTGATGAAAGTGGACGGCTCGTCGAGGATGCCGCGCTCGATCAGCGAGGTCCAGAGCTGCCGGCTCTGCTGGAACTGCTCGTTGATCGTGATCGCCTTGCCGGGATCGACGGCGCCGTCGGGGCCCTCCGGCATGTAGTTCAGCTCGCACAGAGCGGCATGCCCCGTACCGGCGTTGTTCCACGCGTTCGAGCTCTCCTGCGCCAGATCGGACAGGCGCTCGTGCACCTCGATCTTCCAATCGGGCTGGAGCTGCTTCAGCAGCGTTCCCAGGGTGGCACTCATGATGCCACCGCCGATCAGGACGACATCGACCTTTTCACTCACGATGCACCAGTCTATCCCCGCCCGACGCGTCGGAATCCGTCGCGGGCCGGAGGCGAGCGATGTGCCCCGGCGCGACGCCGGTCAGAGTCGCTGCGCGACGATCTCGGCGATCTGGACGGCGTTGAGCGCGGCGCCCTTGCGGAGGTTGTCGTTGCTGATGAACACCACGAGCCCCTTGCCCTCGGGAGCCGACTGGTCGGCGCGGATACGACCGACGTAGCTCGGGTCGCTGCCGGCTGCGCGAAGCGGCGTGGGCACCTCTTCGAGGGCGACGCCGGGCGCCGACGCCAGGATCTCCCGCGCGCGGTCGGGCGTGATGTCACGCGCGAACTCGGCGTGGATCGACAGCGAGTGGCCGGTGAAGACCGGGACGCGGACGCAGGTGCCCGCGACGCGGAGGTCGGGCAGTTCGAGGATCTTCCGGCTCTCGTTGCGGAGCTTCTTCTCCTCGTCGGTCTCGTTCTGCCCGTCGTCGACGAGGTTGCCGGCGAAGGGGATCACGTTGAAGGCGATGGGGGCGACGTACTTCTGGGGCGCGGGGAACTCCACCGCCGACCCGTCGTGGACGAGTCCGAGGGTGTCGCCCTGGGCGAGGACGCCCTCGACCTGTCCGAGGAGCTCCTCGGCACCCGCGAGCCCGGAACCGGACACGGCCTGGTAGGTGGAGACGATGAGTCGCTCGAGCCCGGCTTCGGCGTCGAGGACCTTCAGCACCGGCATGGCCGCCATGGTCGTGCAGTTGGGGTTGGCGATGATGCCCTTCGGCGGGTTCACCGTCGCGTGGGGGTTCACCTCGCTGACCACGAGAGGCACGTCGGGGTCCATCCGCCAAGCGCTGGAGTTGTCGATGACGACGGCGCCGGCCTCGGCGAAACGGGGGGCATGCGCGCGGGAGCCGGTCGCGCCGGCCGAGAACAGGGCGATGTCGATGCCGGCGGGATCCGCCGTGGCGACGTCCTCGACGACCACGTCGTGACCGGCGAAGTCGATCGTCGTGCCCGCCGAGCGCGCCGTGGCGAACAGACGCAGCTCGCGGATCGGGAAGTTCCGTTCGACGAGGATCTCGCGCATCACCTTTCCGACCTGGCCGGTGGCGCCGACGACGGCGACGGAGAGTCCGGAATCGGAGATGCGGGTCATAGCTGTTCCTTGCGTGGAGCGTGATCGGGTTGCCGTGATTCTATCGCCGGGCTCGGCGTCCGCCGATGCGCATGACGGTCGATGACCGCGCGATTCATGCCAGGACGGGACGGTTCCACTCCCCCGGCACCTCGAGCGCACCGTATGCGAGCTCGACGCCGGCCGGGCCGATCGAGGCGGTGCACACCAGCAGCGACAGCGTCGGGATGCCGTAGGGCCGGTTGTCGCGGATGATCGCGGCATCGTCGGTCGGCGGCGTCGCGGCGGTGTCCTGGAGGACGTCCAGCCAGGGCTGCAGGCCGTCCGACCCTTCGAGGTCGGGAGCGGCGGCGGCGAACGCCCCGAGCCAGCGTCGGATGCGTGCGGTGCGGGGATCGTCGACGTCGTCGTGGGCGATCATGTGCGTGCCCGGCTCGAGGTCGACGGTGCGCAGGCTCGCGGCATCCCACATCGACACGCGGACTCCGCCGGGGGTGGCCTCGACGAGGTTGAAACCGTGGGTGGCGGGGGCGCCCGTGGGCGAGGCGCCCGCCACGGCGTCCAGGACGATCCGGCCGCGCGACACCGCGGGGGCGTCGTCGGGGAGCACATCGGCGCGGTTCAGGATCACGGCGAGGCGCCGGGCCCGGGGGTCGGCCGCGAGCCAGGCTCCGCCGGCTCGACGATCGCGGACGCCGAGCACGTCCGGGTGGGTCTCGGGCCACCACGGGCCGAGCGGATCCCAGGCCCGGGCCGGATCCTCGTCGCGCACGGCGAGGAGGCGCACCGGGTGCGACGGGTCGGCGGGCACCTGGACGACGACGGTGCACATGATGGTTCCCGCTCTCGGCTCCCGATGCTCGTGCGCGGCTCCCGACCGGGGGCCGTGGGAGGATCGGGGCATGTTCATCGTAGTCGGGGTCACCGGTGGCATCGCCGCCTACAAGAGCGTTCACCTGGTGCGGCTCCTCGTGCGCGAGGGACACGACGTCCACGTCATCCCGACCGAGGACTCGCTGCGCTTCATCGGTCTCACCACCTGGGAGGCCATCAGTCGCAACCCCGTCACCACCTCGGTGCACGACGACGTCGCCCAGGTGCGGCACGTCGCCCTCGGGCAGAGCGCAGACCTCGTCATCGTCGCCCCCGCCACCGCGAACACCCTCGCGGCGATGGCCGCCGGACTCGCCGCCGATCTGCTGGGCACCACGCTGCTGGCGACCACCGCACCGGTCGTCGTGGCCCCCGCGATGCATACCGAGATGTGGCGGCATCCGGCCACGACGGCGAACATGGCGACCCTGCGCCGGCGGGGCGTGCACATCGTCGGGCCGGCGGACGGACCGTTGACCGGCGGAGACAGCGGGCCGGGGCGGATGTCGGAACCGGACGAGATCGTCGCGGTGGCCCTCGCGCACGTTCGCCGGACGGGCGACCTGGCCGGGTTGACGGTCGTCGTGTCGACCGGGGGCACCCGCGAGCCGCTCGACCCCGTGCGCTTCCTCGGCAACCGCTCCAGCGGCCGCCAGGGTGCCGAGATCGCCCGCGAGGCCGCGCAGCGGGGAGCGACGGTGGTCCTCGTGGCTGCATCGATCGACGACGGCGTGCTGGACGAGGTCTCCGCCCTGCCCGCCGTCTCGACGATGCGGGTCGAGACCGCAGCGCAGCTCGGCGGCGCGATGACCGACGCGGCAGCCGATGCCGATGTCGTGGTGATGGTCGCCGCGGTCGCCGACTATCGACCCGCGGCGGTGTCCGATCGCAAGCTGCGCAAGGAGGACGGGCCGCTCGCGTCGATCGCTCTCGTGCCCAACGACGACATCCTCGCCGGGCTCGCCGCGCGGCGCCGAGAGGGTCAGACGATCGTGGGCTTCGCAGCCGAGACGGCCGATGACGACGTGATCGAGCGCGCGCGGCGCAAACGCGAGCGCAAGGGCGTCGACCTCCTCGTGGTCAACGAGGTCGGGTGGGACTCCGGCTTCGGCCCGGGCGAGAACACCGTGGCCGTGATCGGTGCCGCGGGCTCCGTGGTCGCCGAGGCGGCGGGGTCGAAGGCCGCGGTCGCCGGGGCGGTCTGGGACGCCATCGCCGCTGCGCGCGGCATCCGCTGACACCGGCCCCCGGGCCGCGTCGGCCGGGGGCCGATGGAGTCGGGGGTCGATCCGGTGACGTCGACGGGCGCGGGCCGTCAGCGACCGGTGCCGGCGTAGACGACGGCCTCGGTGTCGCCGTCGAGTCCGTAGGCGGTGTGGACGACACGGGCCGCTTCGGCCAGCTCGTCGCCGCGAACCACGACCGAGATGCGGATCTCGGAGGTCGAGATCATCTCGATGTTGACCCCGGCGTTCGACAGCGCCTCGAACAGCGTCGCCGAGACGCCCGAGTGGGTGCGCATGCCCGCTCCGACGACCGAGAGCTTGCCGATCTGGTCGTCATGGACGAGGCTCTCGAACCCGACCTCGGTCTGCTCGCCGGCGAGCGCGCGCAGGGCGAGCGTCGCGTCGGTCTTGGGCAGGGTGAACGAGATGTCGGTGCGTCCCGTCGCCGCCGCCGAGACGTTCTGCACGATCATGTCGACGTTGGCGCCGGACTTGGCCACGATCTTGAAGATCTCGGCCGCCTTGCCCGGCACGTCGGGGACGCCGATGACGGTGATCTTGGCCTGGCTGAGGTCGGTGGCGACGCCCGCGACGATCGGCTCTTCCATCTCTTCTTCCTTTCGGCCTTCGGGCAGCGCCATCCCCGGCCCCAGCACGAACGTGCCGGACCCCGAGCTGAACGTCGACCGGGCGTTGATCATGACACCGTGACGGCGGGCGTACTCCACCGCACGGATGTAGAGGACTTTGGCGCCGTTCGCGGCGAGCTCGAGCATCTCCTCGGCCGAGACCACGCCGAGCTTGCGCGCCTTGGGGACGACTCGGGGGTCGGCGGTGTAGATGCCGTCGACGTCGCTGTAGATCTCGCAGACGTCCGCCGACAGCGCGGCGGCGAGCGCGACCGCGGTGGTGTCGGAGCCGCCTCGACCGAGTGTCGTGATGTCGCGCGTGTCACGGTTGAAGCCCTGGAAGCCGGCGACGATGACGATCGCCCCCTCGTCGAGGGCCTCGCGCAGCCGCACCGGGGTGACATCGACGATACGCGCGGCCCCGTGGGTGGCATCGGTGATCATGCCGGCCTGGCTGCCGGTGAACGAACGCGCCTCGAAGCCCATCGAGTGGATGGCCATCGCCAGCAGCGCCATCGAGATGCGCTCGCCCGAGCTGAGCAGCATGTCGAGCTCGCGCGGCGCGGGGATGGGTGCCACCTCGCCGGCGAGCTCGAGCAGTTCGTCGGTGGTGTCGCCCATCGCGCTCACGGCGACGACGACGTCATGCCCGGCGCGGCGGGTGTCGACGATGCGCTTGGCGACCCGCTTGATGCTCTCAGCGTCGGCGACGGACGACCCGCCGTACTTCTGCACGATCAATGCCATGTGGGTACTCCCGGATGCCGGAACCGGCGCGATAGCCTCGGGCGCCCGGATGCCGCGCCCACCGCCCCATCTTACGGAGGGTCCCATACGTCGACCGCCATGTGACGACGGGGCCGCTCCGGCGGCGCGGAGGGGCGAAGCCGCCGAATTAGGCTGGAGCCCATGCCACGCCGCCCGCTCTTCGCGTCGCTGAACGCACTCGTCCGTTCCCCCGACAGCGCCGTGGGCCCGGCGACGGAGATGCTTCCGGTCATCGATGACGCCTTCGCCGTCCGAGTGCTCGATCTCGCGATCCGCACCGGCGAGACGATGCTGGTCGCCGGCTCACCCGCGAGCGAGGTCACCGTGACGATCGTGCGGGTCGCGGGTGTCTACGGCCTCGACCCCGTGCACGTCGACGTCACCTACAACTCCATCACCGTCGCGCATCACCGCAGCGGCGAGGATCGTCCCATCACGCTGATGCGGGTGGTGCGGGGGTCGGCGCCCGACCACGCTCGACTGCAGCGCCTGCAGGCGCTCGTCGCCGAGATCCGCACCGGGCTGCCCCTGGATGCCGCCGCCCTGCGGTTCCGCGGCATCCGTCGCACCCCCTTCCGCTACCACCAGCCCGTCGTCGTGGCCTCGCAGGCGCTGCTGGCCGTCGGTGTCGCGGTGATGTTCGGCGCGAACTGGCTGGTCATCCTGCTCTCCTTCCTCGCGGCGGGCGCCGCCGCCTTCACCCAGTTCCTCCTCGGCAAGGCGCGCGTGCCGTTCTTCTTCAGCCAGATCGCGGGCGCCTTCGTGCTGACACTCGTCGCCGCGGCGTCACCGCTGCTGCGGGCGACGGGGTGGGAGGCCGCGTTGAGCATGCGCCCCTCCGTGATCGTGGCCTCGGGGATCGTCCTCATGCTCGCCGGTCTCACGGTGGTCGGCGCCGCGCAGGATGCGATCGACGGCTTCGCGCTGACGGCGATGGGCCGCATCCTCGAACTCGTCACGCAGACGCTCGGCGTCGTCCTCGGCATCCTCGCCGGGATCGAGACCGCGCGGGTGATCGGCCTCGGCCTCGAGGCGCCGACCGAGGCGCTGCCGCTCGGCCCGGTGCCTCTGCAGTTCCTCGGCGCGGGGCTCATCGCCCTCGCCGTCGCCGTCTTCAACGGCGCGGGGCTGCGCATCGTCGTGGTGAGCGTCGCGCTCAGCGTCGTCGCCTGGGCGGGCTACGTGGCCGCCGCGTCGGTCGGCTTCGAGACGGCGGCCGCGAGCGGCGTCGGCGCCTTCGTCGGGAGCCTCATCGGCGTCGTCGCCGCCTACCGGCTGCACGTGCCCTCGGTCGCCATCACGACAGCGGCGATCCTGCCCATGGTGCCGGGAGCCGCCGTCTTCCGCGGCCTGCTGGGCGTGGTCGAGTCGGGCGAGAGTCCCGCCACGCTTCTCACCGGGTTCAGCACCCTCGCGGCCGCGGCCACGATCGGCATCGCGCTCGCGGTCGGGGCGTCGCTGGGGATCTACCTCGGCCAGCCGCTGCGGGCGTCCCTCGGTTCGGTGATCCGGGCTCGCGCCCGGGTGCGCTGACACGCGACGCGCATCGCCGTGCACCCGGGCGGCGTGCCCGGATCCCGCAGATCAGCCGAAGAGGGCGGCGGCCTCTTCGTAGCGGTACAGCGGCACGGTGTTGAGCTCGCCGAGAGCCTCGTCGAACGACACGCGCACGATGTCGGTGCCCTTCAGCGACACCATCTGCCCCCAGGCGCCGTCGACGATGGCGTCCGCGGCCGCGAGGCCCAGCCGGGTCGCGAGCACGCGGTCGAACGCCGACGGCGAGCCGCCGCGCTGGATGTGGCCGAGCACGGTGGCGCGCGTCTCGATGCCGGTGATCCGCTCGATCTCGGGCGCGAGCACCTCGCTGATGCCGCCCAGACGCGGGCGGTTGAACGCGTCGAGTCCCTTGTCGCTGAACGCCTCGTCCTGACCGGTGAGCTTGAAGCCCTCCGAGACGACGACGAGGGGCGCGCGGCCGCGGTCGAAGGCCTTGGTCACCTGCGACGTGATCTCCTCGATCGACATCGGCACCTCGGGGATGCAGATGACGTGGGCTCCGGCGGCGATGCCGGCGTGCAGGGCGATCCATCCCACGTGACGGCCCATCACCTCGGCGACCATGCACCGCTGGTGGGAGTCTCCGGTCGTGCGCAGGCGGTCCATCGCGTCGGTGGCGATGTTGACGGCGGTGTCGAAGCCGAACGAGTAGTCGGTCGCCTTCAGGTCGTTGTCGATCGTCTTGGGCACGCCCAGCACGTTGATGCCGTCGTTCGCGAGCCGGTTCGCGGCCGCGAGGGTGCCCTCGCCGCCGATCGCGATGATGCCGTCGATGCGGTGCTTGTCGAGCGTCGCGGCGATGTTCTCGGCGCCGCCCCGCGGGCCCTCGTAGGGGTTCGTGCGGCTGGTGCCGAGGATGGTTCCGCCGACCTTCGACAGGCCCTTGACCTCGTGGCGGGTGAGCGGGAAGAAGTCGCCGTCGACCACGCCGCGCCACCCGTCGCGGATGCCGACGAACTCGATGTTGTACGAGGTGGTGCCTTTCAGCACGACGCCTCGGATGACAGCGTTGAGTCCGGGGCAGTCGCCGCCGCTCGTGAGGATGCCGATCTTCATGGGGAGATCCTTCGTTGTTGCTCGGGTGGGGTGCGGCGACGGTGCCTCAGGTCGAGACTATCGCCGCGGCGAGCGCCCTGCCAGGCGAGCGCCACCGGGAGAACTCCGGCCCGCCCGGCGGTCACGGTCCGGGCCCGGCTCAGGCCGCGCCGATCGACTGCCGCAGCAGGTGCATGAGCGCCGACAGCTGCACCGAGTCGCTCGAGGTCGGGTCGACCGCCTCGCCGTCGAGGGCTCGGGCCGCGAGGCCCTGCTTCGAGTCGATGAGCTCCGCGATCTTGGTGTCGATCGTGTGGGCGGCGATGATCCGCCACGCGGTGACCGGCTCCCCCTGACCGATGCGGTGCACGCGATCGATCGCCTGAGTCTGCTCGGCGGCCGTCCACGACAGCTCGGCGAGCACGACGTTGGAGGCGGCCTGCATGTTGACGCCGACGCCCGCCGCCGTCAGCGAGCAGACGGCGATCGCGACATCCGGATCGCTGTTGAACGCGTCGATCGCGTCCTGACGGGCGGCCGAGGTCTGGTCGCCGCGCAGCGATACCGTGCGCAGGCCGGCAGCGGCGAAGTGGGCCTCCGCGGCGTCCATGACATCGATGTGCTTGGCGAAGAACACGACCTTGCCGACCGAACGCTGCAGCTGAGCGGCGTAGTCCGCCGCGAGCACGGCCTTCGCCTGACCGATGCGGCGCACCATGGTGAACACGTTCTCGGACCCCGTTCCGGCAGCCTTCGACTCCTCGAGCTCCTGCGATGCGACGAGCCGCACGATGTCCTCGTCGACCTCGCCGATGCGCACGCGGTCGCCTCGGGCCTCGATGATGCGACGGTAGCGAGACGCGAGGCGCTCACCGAGCTCCTGCTCGGCCTGACGGATCGAGCGGCCGAACTCGTCGTCGAGCTGCACCGGCAGATCAGCGACGAGCTTGTCGGGCAGGTCGGCGGCGACGTCCTTCTTCTTACGGCGGACGATGCCCATCGAAATGACGGCGTCGCGGGCGGACGGATAGAACGCCTTGTCGGCGGGGGTGAGACCCGTCTCGTCCAGACGCTCCATCAGCGCGGAACCGGGCTTCTCGCCGTTGGTCCAGCCGAGGAAGCGCCAGATGGCGTCGAAGTCCTCGACGTCGTTGATCAGCGGGGTGCCGGTCAGAGCGAGCATCAGCGGGTCGCGTACCTGCTCCCGGATCCGCCCCGCCAGCGCCAGCACGTTGCGCGAACGCTGCGAGCTCAGGTTCTTGATGAAGTGCGCCTCGTCGACGACCATGCCCCGCAGGCCGATCGAGCTGAGCCACGACAGGTGGCGATCGAGCACCTCGTAGTTGACGATGAACACGTCGGCGAAGGCGTCGATCTGGTCGCCGTCGCCGGAGATGACGGTGGCGCGGCGCTGCGGGGTCCAGCGTTCGACCTCGCGCGCCCAGTTCATCTTGACCACGTTGGGGACGACCGCCAGCAGCGGGTAGGCACCGGCGACGGATGCCGCGAGCACCGACTGCGCGGTCTTGCCGAGGCCCGGCTCGTCGGCGAGCAGGAACGAGCGGTGTCCGTCCCGCACGGCCTCGAGGAACCGCGACTGGTGCGGCATGATCTCGAGCCCCTTGGGCGAGAGCCTGTCGAACTCGGGCACCGGTGGCAGCTCCATCGAGGCGGCCGATCCCCCGGCGCCGGTCTCGAACGCCTTGTACAGCGGGCCCATGAGCTCCCAGCCGTCGAGACGGCGACGCGGCGTCGCGTGCGGTGCCCGCAGCTCGAGGTCGGGTGCGAGGAAGGGGTTCGCCTCCCGCCGGACGAGCACCTGCGGCGGGGTGACCTGGCGCTCGGCGAGGGCGCCGGGGACGACGGGCGCCTGGACGGGCGCTGCATCGGTGATGATCAGCTCGTCCTCGGGCAGCTCCGCCCCCGACTCGAGGAGCCAGTCGCGCCGCATCCGCCGAGCGACCGGCGACGTCGCCTGGTCGACCTCGAGGAGCTGGATCAGCGAGGTGTCGCGCGCGGCCGTCTTGGCCAGGATCGTCGCGACGCCGTCGAGGCGCTTGAGCAACTCCGCACGAGCGGCGCTCGAGACGGATTCGTCGGCCTTGACCCGGGCCCGCTCCTCACGCACCAGGAAGGCGATGACCTGGAACTTGACCCGGTTGGTCGGCCCGAGCTTGCCGCGCTGGGCTTTGGCCTCGACCTCGCGCACCTTGCGCGCGAGGATCGGGATCAGCGGTGCGTCGTCGTCTCGCCGCGCGGACGAGGACTTCCTGCGGCGGTTGGCGGTCGCTGCGGCGGTGGCCATGGTCGGCATGCTCCTCCTGAGCCTGAGTGCCGGAGTTCCGTCGTGACGGAAACCTACGAGGTGCCGCTCGAGCCGGCGTCGAAACGTCGCGCGAGCGAAGGGCTATCTCGTCGGAAGGCCACGGGCACTCGCTTCAGCGAGCAGCGGCGTCGAACTCGACGATGTCCCCGCGACCCAGTCTACGCCATCACCGCGCGGCCACCGGAGAACACGCGGATCGGGGCGCCTGCGGGCGGGCGATCAGCCCCAGAGGGCGGAGACGATGCCCGGGGTGTACGACGACGGGCCGTAGTTGATCCATCGCGTCGAGATCCAGGCATTGCCCCGCAGGAAGTGGGTTTCGCCGAGCTCGACGAGTTCCTCGTCCATCGAGAGCATCTGCTGCGAGGTGCGGAAGTAATCCCCGTCCGACGCCTCCTCCGACTCGAATCCCGCGGCGCTCAACGCGTCGGAGACGGTCGCGGCCTGCTCGCTCGAGACGATCGCGACGGTCGTGGCGATGCCCCGGTCGGAGGGCCGACCCCATGTGCAGCGGAGCGTCGGAACGCCCGACTCGAGGACCGTGAGCGCGTCGGCGTTCTCGGTCGAGTACATCGTCACGCCCGGATCGTTCAGCGGCGCGATCTCGGCGTCGAGCGTGGCCCGCAGATCGCCGACGAACACGTCGTCGCACGAGGCGGGGAGGGCTATCTCGTCGGTCGGCGCCGGCGTCTCGGTCTCGGCGGGCTCCGCTGTGGGCGACGTCGACGGCTCGGCCGAGGGCGTGACGCTCGTCTGCGTGGGGTCGGGCGTGGCGGCGCCGCCGACCGGCGTGGCGCAGCCGGTGGCGAGCAGCGCGACGGCCGCCACGACCGGGACGAGGCGGAGAGCGGTGCGGCGCGATGCGGTCATACGACTCAGCCTAACGAGGGCCGCCCGCTCGCGGTGGGCGCCGCGCGGCAGCATCCGAGGGGCGCCGACTCGCACCGGTCCGATCACGACGACGGCGTACGCTGAGAACATGCCCACGATCTCCGAGCGCGACCTCGCTGCGACCCTCGACCACGCGATCCTCAAGCCCGAGCTCACCCGAGCCCAGGTCGACGCGGAGCTGGACATCGCCGCGGAGTGGGCGGTGTTCTCGGTGTGCGTGCGTCCGTCGGACGTGCCGCACGCCGTCGCCCGCCTGGGCGGCACGGGCGTGGCGGTCGGAACCGTCATCGGCTTCCCCCACGGCACGACCTCGACGGCAGCCAAGGTCGCCGAGGTGCGCCAGGCCCGGGCCGACGGCGCGTCGGAGTTCGACATGGTCGTGAACATCGGAGCGCTCCGCTCCGGCTTCGACGACGCCGTCGTCGAAGACGTCCGTGCGGTCGTGGCGGCGGCCGAGGGCCGGATCGTCAAGGTCATCCTCGAGACGAGCCTGCTCGACGACGAGCAGATCGCACGCGGCAGCCGACTGACCGAAGCCGGGGGCGCGGACTTCGTGAAGACCTCGACCGGCTTCGCCGGCGGCGGCGCCACGGTCCCCCACGTGCAGCTGATGCGCGAGAACGTCGGCCCCGCCGTGCAGGTCAAGGCCTCCGGCGGAGTCCGCAGCTTCACGGACGCGATCGCGATGCTCGACGCCGGCGCGACGCGCCTGGGCACGAGCGGCAGCGCGACCATCCTCGGTGAGGCCCGCCGGCTCGAGGCCGGCGGCGAGGCCACCGGCGCGGTCGACGCCACCTCGTACTGACCCCGGCGCAGGGACGCCCGTCAGGCGAGCGCTTCGCGCACCCGGAGGACGTCGTCGTCCATCTGGGCGATCAGTGCCGGGATGCCGGCGAAGGCCACCATGCCGCGGATGCGCGAGGTGAAGCGCACCTCGACGTGGTGTCCGTACAGATCCAGGCCCGTCTCGTCGAGCACGTAGGCCTCGACCTGGCGCTGGGGCACATCGTCGAAGGTGGGGTTGGTCCCCACCGAGATCGCCGCGGGATACCGGATGACGCTCCCCGGCGTGGATTCGGCGGCTGCCGACGGGCCCTGGTCGACGAGCCAGCCGGCGTAGACGCCGTCGGCGGGGATGAAGCCATCGGCATCGGCGTGGAGGTTCGCCGTGGGGTAGCCGAGCTCGCGTCCGCGTTTGAGCCCGTGGACGACCACTCCTTCGACGGCGTGCGGGCGCCCGAGCAGACGCGCGGCGCCCTCGACGTCGCCCGCGGCGAGCAGGTCGCGCACCCATGTCGACGACACCCGTCGGCCCGCATCGCGCGCACGCACGTCGCCGACCACCTCGACCTCGAAGCCGTGCTCGCGACCCAACGAGGTCAACACCGCGGGGTCGCCCTCTCCTCCGCGGCCGAAGCGGAAGTCGTCGCCGACCAGCACGGTCACCGCGCCCAGGGAGGTCACGAGGATCCGTTCGACGAACTCGCGAGCCGGCAGAGCCGCGAGCTCCTCGTCGAAACGCAGCACGAGCACCGCGTCCACGCCGGCCGAGGCGAGGAGGCCGATCTTCTGATCGAGCCCCACGAGCGGCTCGGGGCACAGCTCCGGCCTCAGCAGGCTCAGCGGGTTGCGGTCGAAGGTCACTGCCACCACGCGCGACCCGAGGGCGGCGGCATCCACGCGGGCACGATCGATCACGGCCCGGTGTCCGGAGTGGACGCCGTCGAACTTGCCGATCGCGACGACGCTCGGGCCGAAGCCGGCAGGGACCTCCGTCGGGTCGCGGAACACGGTCACCATGACGATCCCTCCAGGACGGTGGCGCGGTCATCGCTCTCGCGCGGACCGCTCCGGTGCGAGACGAGCCACCAGATGCCCACGAAGGGCAGCGCCAGCGGCACCCAGAAATACCCGAATCCGTAGCCCGACCACACGGTGGCGTCGTGCGAGAAGAGCTCGGGCAGCACGAGGCTCAGGGTACCCACCACCAGCACGCCGACGAGCTCGAAGCAGATCGCGACCCACGCGACGACGTACCAGGCACGCGACCCCGACTTCACCAGCGCGACGGTCGCGAGGACGTAGACGAGAGCAGCCGCGGCCGACAGCGAGTACGCCAGCGGGGCGAAGGCGAAGTCCTCGACGATCTGCACGAACGAGCGTCCGGTCGCGGCGAGAGCCATCACGGCGTACACGACCACCAGCACGCGACCGATGCCGGTCATTGGGGGGCGGGGATGATCCATGACCTGTCAATGATAGGCGCCGCGCGCGTGGCTTCAGGCGACCTGAACGGTCCAGATGACCTGCATCCGCCAGACCATGACCGCCACCGACAGCGCCGCGACGCCCAGGATGACCGTGCTCCAACGGCTCCGCTCGATCAGTGCCCAGAACACCGCCGCTGGGGGAAGCAGCACGGCCGAGAAGAGGTAGACCCCGTACTCCAGCGCGCTCCCGGTGGGAGGATTACCCGCCGACGGCGCGATCAGTGCGACGACGACCTGGGCCAGCAGCAGCAGCTCGACGAGCGCGAGCGAACCGACCGACAGGTCGCTCGGCCGTCGGCCCGCCAGGCCGAGGACGAGGCACAGGAGCCCGGCGGCGACCGCGATGGCCACCTGCACGATCGTGAAGCCCGCGATCACGCGTCGACCGCCATGTTCATCAGGCTCTTCACGTCCTCGCCCCGGCGCTCGACGATGCCGATCAGGCGGCCCTCCGGATCGATGGCGGCCGGGTGCTCACGGCTCAGTCGCGATGCCGCCCCGATCAGTCGCTTGCCGTGCCGGAGGTCGCGCGCCTCATCGGCGGTGACTTCGAAGGTGCCGAGCACGGCCGTGGCCACGGTGGCGTCCTGCATCAACTCGACGTCGGGCGCGAGCTCGGTCACCGCATCCGACACCCCGAACGGGCCGATGCGCGTGCGGCGGAGCGCGGTGAGGTGCCCCCCGACGCCGAGGTCCGAGCCGAGATCGCGGGCCAACGCGCGGACGTAGGTTCCGCTGGTGCAGTCGACCACGACATCCACGTCGACGAGGGGCCCGTCGGCATCCGTGTCGACGAGGCGCACGCCGAGGACGTCGAAGCGCGACACCGTCACCCGACGAGCCGTGAGCTCGACCTCTTCGCCGGCACGCGCCAGATCGTATGCGCGTCGCCCGCCGACCTTGATCGCCGACACCCGGCTCGGCACCTGGTCGATCTCGCCCGTCAGTGCGGCCACGCCCGCCTCGATGCGGTCACGGGTGACGGCGGCGACGGCATCCGCTGCGGCCCGAGCCGTCTCGTCGCCGTCGGCATCGTCGGAGTCGGTCGACACCCCGAGCCGGATCGTGGCCTCGTACGTCTTGTCGAGCCCCACGATGTAGGTCAACAGGCGCGTCGCGGGCCCGACACCGAGCACCAGCAGCCCCGTGGCCATCGGATCGAGCGTCCCGGCGTGACCGATCTTGCGCGTGTCGAGCGCCCGACGGGCACGGGCGACCACATCGTGGCTGGTCATCCCACCCGGCTTGTCGACGAGCAGGATGCCGCGGGGGGCGGGTTCGGGCATGCCCTCCAGCCTACGTGGCGCGCACCGCGGCTCAGGTTCCGCGGCGCGCGGCTGCGGGGCCCGGGGGCGAGGCTGTGCGGGGCCCGGGGGCGAGGCTGTGCGGGGCCGGGGCAGGGGGGCCGGGGGGCCGGGGGCGAGGCTGCGTGGGGCCCGGTCGTGCGGAGAACTCGCATTCCGAGGGCGGATCGCAGGATCCGGCCCTCCGTACCCGATATCTCCTCGCATGGATACGGCCCGATCCGACCGCGCCCGATCCGACCGCGCCCGATCCGAACGCGCCCGATCCGTCACCTGGCGAGGTGCAGGCCCTGCGCGACGGCGCGCTGAATCAGGTCGCTGACCTCCTGCCACCGCTCGATGATCTGGACGTAGTCGACGCGGATCACGTGATACCCGAGCAACGAGAGCGCGGCGTCGTGCTCGATGTCGGAGCGCCGCTGCGCGCCGACGTGGTGGCCGCCGTCGACCTGCAGCACGAGCCGATCGCCGATGAGGAAGTCGACGCGATGTCCGGCGATCCACACCTGCGGGCGGATCGGCACGCCGATCCAGCCCAGGCGCACGATCACGAGCGTCTCGAGCCCGGAGTCCGACCACGGAGTGGCCGCTCCCAGCACGGCTCGCGCCGCCGGAGGGAGGTCGAATCGCTCCATCGCCCGCGAATCGACCAAGCCGCGGTTCAGCGCCGACTCCCAGATGACCAGCGCTCTTTCCCATGGCTGACACGTGGCCACGAGTACCAGCACGTTCTCAATCGGATCGACGAGCGCGTCGGGATGGCGGGGCAACGCCGGAGCGCGCCAATGCACCCGAGCTCCCGCGACGCGCACACCGCCCGCGTGCGGCGGTGCGGCGACATGGACCGGCTCGTCCCGATCTGCCAGCACCCACAGACCCGACCGGGAGGCCTGCGTCACGCAGGAGAGCACGACACCCGCTTTCGCCGCCGCCACGAGCATCCGATCGGCGTCGGGGACCGCGAGCCATCCCTTCCGTACGCGCCTCACCTCACCGCGCCGCACGGCGTTGCGTATCTCGTGCTCGGTCGCGCCGGCGGCACGCACCGTGCGGCTGCGCGCGACTCCCCCGAGCTGCCGGATGCTGTCGACGACCCCTGCTGCGCCCTGCGCACTCGCTCTGCTCACGTCATCAACCTCGCCCGCGCCGCGGATCGCCCGGCCGCGCTGCCCGCGCTCTGTGGATGCCGCACGGCAGTCGCTCGGCGGGGAGGAGATGGGCACACGCCAGACTGCGCCGCCGGCTCAGGTGCCGCCCGCCGCGAATCGAGGAGATCTCGCATCCCGAGGGCGATCCTCACGCAAAGCCCCTCGGGATGTGAGAGCCCCTCAACTCGAGAGGTCGCGACCGTCGCAGCCCTGCCACGCCCACGAGAGCCGCGGCGTCGTAGGCTGATCGGATGCCCGACCTCGCCGCCCCGCTGATGGCGTGGTACTGCGACAACGCCCGGGATCTGCCGTGGCGACGCGAGGGGTTCGGGGCCTGGGGCACCCTGGTGAGCGAGTTCATGCTGCAGCAGACGCCCGTGAACCGTGTCATCCCGCTGCTGGAGGCCTGGCTCGATCGCTGGCCGACCCCCGCCGACCTGGCCGGCGCTGCGCCCGCGGACGCTGTGCGGCAGTGGGCGAACCTCGGCTATCCGCGCCGGGCCCTGTGGCTCCACCGAGCAGCCACCGAGATCCGCGACCGACACGGCGGGGTCGTCCCGCGCGACGTCGACGACCTGCTCGCGCTGACCGGCATCGGGGACTACACCGCCCGCGCCGTCGCGGTGTTCGCGTACGGCGACCGGCATCCCGTCGTCGACACCAACACGCGACGCGTCCTCGCGCGGGCGGTCGCCGCCCGCTCGCAGCCCGGGCCCGCGGCGAAGCGGGATCTCGCCGAGATGGCGGCGATCCTCCCCGACGACATCGACGCGGCTGCTGTCGTCAACGCCGCCGCGATGGAGCTCGGCGCGCTGGTGTGCACCGCCCGCTCACCCCGCTGCGACGCATGCCCCCTGTCGGACCGGTGTGCGTGGCGCGCGGCCGGCTACCCCGACACCGGCGACACCCGTACGAAGCAGGCCCGCTACGAGGGCAGCGACCGACAGGCGCGGGGCGCCGTCCTCGCGGTGCTGCGCACGACCACGACGCACGACGTCGCCGCCGCCGAGGTCATCGAGGACTGGCCCGACCCGCGGCAGCGCGATCGAGCGATCGACTCGCTCATCGCGGACGGACTCGTCGAGGCGGTCGACGGGCGGCTCCGCCTCCCGCATTGACGGGGCCGCCGGAGCCGAGGGCCGGCGACCCGGGAACGACGAAGGGATGCCGCGCACCGCGACATCCCTCCACGCGCTGTCGCCGGGACTCAGTCCTCGTCGTCGTCGAGCTCGCGCGGCTTGACGTAGGGGTCGGCGTCGCCGGCGTAGTCGGCACCGGTCGCGGTCGCCGCCGTCGCGGCATCCCGTTCGCGCGCCTCCCGGAGGAGGTGCTCGATGTGTCCGGCGTTCTCGGGCAGGGCATCGAGGATGAACTCCAGCGTCGGCGTCAGCCGAACCCCGAGCTTGCGACCCACCTCGCTGCGCAGCATCCCCGTCGCCGCGCGGAGCGCTTCGGCCGAGTCGGCGCGCTCCTGGTCGGACCCGTACACGGTGTAGAACACCGATGCGTGCTGCAGGTCACCCGTGACACGCACGTCGGTGATCGTCACGAACCCGAGGCGAGGATCGCGCAGCCCCTTCTCGAGCCGCTCGGCGACGAGCACACGGATGCGGTCGGCCAGGCGGGACTGACGTTCACTGGACATGGGTACTCCTTCTGTGCCCCGCCTCGCGGCGGCGGAGCGTGCTTGTTTCGAAAGCGATGGATGCCGCCGGGACGAACGGTCCCCCGAGGGGTTCCGCGTCCCGGCGACATCCATCGCCGGAGAGCCTGACGAGGATCAGCCGCGCGGCTTCTCCACCATCTCGGTCGTCTCGATCTCATCGCCGATCTGGATGTCGTTGAACTTGCCCAGACCGATACCGGCCTCGAAGTCCGTGCGGACCTCGGTGACGTCGTCCTTGAAGCGGCGCAGCGACTCGATGGCGAGGCCGTCGGCGAGCACGACACCGTCGCGGATGACGCGTGCCTTGGCGTTTCGCGTGATCGTTCCCGACCGCACGATGACACCGGCGATGTTGCCGAACTTCGAGGAGCGGAACACCTCGCGGATCTCGGCGACACCCGACTGGATCTCTTCGTACTCCGGCTTGAGCATGCCGGTGAGCGACTGCTCGACGTCGTCGATCGCGTTGTAGATGACCGAGTAGAAGCGGACGTCCACACCCTCGCGGGCAGCGCGCTCACGGGCCTTCGTGTCGGGTCGGACGTTGAATCCGATGACGATCGCGTTGTCGATCGTCGCCAGGTTGATGTCCGACTCGGTGATGGCGCCGACACCGCGGTGGATGATCCGCAGCTGCACGCTGTCATCGACCTCGATCTTGAGGAGCGACTCCTCGAGGGCCTCGACGGCACCCGAGACGTCACCCTTGATGATGAGGTTGAGCGACTCGACCTTGCCCTCTTCGAGAGCGCGGGTGAAGTCCTCGAGCGAGATGCGCTTGCGGGCCTTGGCCAGCTGGGCGTTGCGCTCGGCGGCTTCGCGCTTCTCGGCGATCTGGCGCGCGGTGCGGTCCTCCTCGGTCACGATGAACACGTCGCCGGCGCGCGGCACGGAGTTCAGACCCTGCACCTGGACCGGACGCGAGGGGTAGGCCTCGTCGACCGCGTCGCCGTTCTCGTCGACCATGGCGCGGACGCGGCCGTAAGCCGTACCCGCCACGATCGCGTCTCCGACGCGGAGCGTCCCGGACTGGATGAGCACCGTCGCGATCGAACCACGGCCCTTGTCGAGCTTCGCCTCGATGGCGACACCGCGAGCGGCCTTGTTCGGGTTGGCGGTGAGGTCCAGGCCCGCATCGGCGGTCAGCAGCACAGCGTCCAGGAGGTCCTGGATGCCGGTGCCCTGACGGGCCGACACGTCGACGAACATGACGTCTCCGCCGTACTCCTCGGCGACCAGACCGTACTCGGTGAGCTGCTGGCGCACCTTGGCCGGGTTCGCGTCGGGCTTGTCGACCTTGTTCACCGCGACCACGATCGGGACGTTGGCGGCCTGGGCGTGGTTGAGCGCCTCCACCGTCTGCGGCATGATGCCGTCGTCGGCGGCGACCACGAGGATCGCGAGGTCGGTCACCTGCGCACCTCGGGCACGCATGGCGGTGAACGCCTCGTGGCCCGGGGTGTCGATGAAGGTGATGGCCCGCTCGATCTCCTCGTGCTCGGTCCAGACCTGGTACGCACCGATGTGCTGCGTGATGCCGCCGGCCTCGCCCGCCACGACGTTCGTCTGGCGGATGGCGTCGAGCAGTCGCGTCTTACCGTGGTCGACGTGACCCATGACGGTGACAACCGGAGGACGGATCTCGAGATCCTCTTCGCTCTCGGCGTCGAGCTCGGCCTCGAGGTCGAGACCGAAGCCCTCGAGGAGCTCTTTGTCCTCGTCCTCGGGCGAGACCATCTGGATCTTGTAGCCGAGCTCCTCGCCGAGGACCTCGAAGGTGGCCTCGTCGAGCGACTCGGTGGCCGTGGCCATCTCGCCCAGGTTGAACAGGATCGTCACGAGCGTGCCGGGCTGCACGGTGTAGCCGCGCAGGGCCTCGAGCTTGTCGGCGAAGTCGGCGATAGATGCGCCGCGACGCAGGCGGATGATCTCGCCGTTGCCCTTCGAGACGTTGACGCCACCGACGACCGGTGCCGACCGCATCTCGAACTCTTGCCGCTTCGCCCGACGCGACTTGCGCTGCTTGGACTTGCCGCCGCCCTTGCCGAAGGCACCCGCGGTACCACCGCCGGGTCCACGGCCGCGACCACCGCCGCCACCGGGACGACCGGCGAAGCCGCCGCCACCGCCGGGAGCACCCGGACGCTGGAAGCCGCCGCCGGCGCCGCCGGGACGACCGGGACCGCCGGGACGCTGCTGGAAGGGGGCGCCGGGACGACCGCCGCCACCGGGACGACCGGCGCCACCGGGACGCGGTGCACCCGGGCGCGGCGCGCCGGGACGCGGTGCCTGCGGACGCGGGATGTTGCCGGGGTTGGGGCGCTGGCCCATGCCCTGCGCCGAAGCGAAGGGGTTGTTGCCGGGACGGGGCCCGGCGGGACGCTGGCCCATGCCCTGCGAGGGCGCGAACGGGTTGTTGCCGGGACGCGCACCACCGGGACGCGGCGGCTGCGATGCGCCGCCGGGCGTGGGTCCGGCGGGCTTGGCCGGGCCGGGCTTGCCGGCGCCGGGGTTCGGAGCCGAGGATGCCGCCGGCGCGCTCTGCGCAGCGGCGGGCGCGGCCGGCGCGGCGGGAGCCTCCGGCTGCGCGGCCGGCTGCGCCGGCGCGACGGGTGCCGACGCCGCGGGGGCGGCCGGTGCGGCCGGCTTGGCCGGACCGGGCTTGCCTGCGGGGCCGGGCCGGGCTCCGGACGGTCCGGGACGCACGGCGCCGGGCGCCGCGGCGCCGGGGCGTGCGCCGCCGGGCGCGGGAGCGGCCGCCTTGGCGCCGCCCTCAGCCTCGAGCGCCGCTCGAAGCTTGCGAGCCACGGGGGGCTCGATGGTGGACGAGGGGCTCTTGACGAATTCGCCGAGCTCCTTCAGCTTCGCGAGGGCGACTTTGCTGTCGACGCCGAGCTCGGAAGCGATCTCGTGTACGCGTGGTTTTGCCACAATTCTCCTGTCTGAAGGCCCACCCTCGGACAGGGCGGACCGTTTAAGCGCGGACGGGTCTCATCTCGAGCCGTTCACTTCGTGTCCATAGCCGTTCAGCCTTTGCGCTGGTGATCAATGTGGAAATCCTGCGTATCCAGTGGGCCGGATGCCCGCAGGGCTCGTCCGAAAGCACGGCGCCGCAGGGCGGCATCCACGCATTCATCCGTGTCATGCACCCACGCGCCTCGACCCGGAAGCGACGCCGCCCGATCGGGGATCAGGACGCCGTCACGGGCCACGACTCGGAGGAGCGAGGACCGGGAGGCACGCGCGCGGCATCCCACGCACGTTCGAACAGCATCCATTCTACCCCCGGTCAGGAGTCCTCGAGGATCGAGTCCGGCTGGATGTCGATCTTCGCGCCCGTGAGCTTGGCGGCGAGACGGGCGTTCTGCCCCTCCTTGCCGATCGCGAGCGAGAGCTGGTAGTCGGGAACGAGAGCGCGCACGGCCTTCGTGCTGGCGTCGAGGACGAAGCTCGAGGTCACCTTCGCCGGCGACAGGGCGTTGGCCACGAAGGTCGCGAGGTCGCCGTTGTGGTCGATGATGTCGATCTTCTCGCCGTTGAGCTCTTCGGTCACGGCGCGGACACGCCGCCCGAGCTCGCCGATGCAGGCGCCCTTGGCGTTGATCGACGGGTCGTCGGACTTCACGGCGATCTTGGTGCGGTGGCCGGCCTCACGGGCGAGCGAGGTGATCTCGACGAGACCGTTCGCGATCTCGGGCACCTCCATGGCGAAGAGCTTGCGCACGAGTCCCGGGTGCGTGCGCGAGACGGTGATGGACGGGCCCTTCATGCCCTTGGTCACCGACGTCACGTAGACGCGCAGACGCGATCCGTGGCGGTACTCCTCGCCGGCGACCTGCTCCTCGGGCGGAAGGATCGCCTCGATCGTGCCGAGGTCGACGTGCACCATGCGGGGATTGGGACCCTGCTGGATCACGCCGGCGACGATGTCGCCCTCCTTGCCCCGGAACTCCCCCAGCACCGCATCATCGGCGATGTCGCGCAGACGCTGGCTGATGACCTGCTTCGCGGCGAAGGCGGCGATGCGGCCGAAGTCGTCGGGCGTGGACTCCTCCTCGCCGATCACGACGTCCTCGTCGTCCCGGAGGGGTACGAAGATCGCGACGTGGCCGGTCTTGCGATCGAGCGCGGCGCGCGTGCCCTCGGGCAGCTCGCCGTCCGGCGAGGTGTGCTTGGCGTAGGCGGTCAGCACAGCCTGCTCGATGATGCGGACGAGTTCGTCGAAGGGGATCTCCTTCTCTCGCTCGACCGTGCGCAACAGTGAGAGATCGATGTCCATGGTGCCCTCCGTATTCAGCTCTCGTCCGGGCGCGCGTCGCGCTCCCGGCATCCATCCAACGTTACCCGATGCCGGTCGTCCCGTGTTTGCCCGGCCGGCGCGACGGACGGCGTCGGAAGCCCGCGGGGATACTGGGGAGCATGACCGCACGCACGCCCCGTCTCGCCGATCCCGGACTCATCGGCCTGCTCGGCTTCGTGATCGCCACGCTCACCGCGCAGCTCGAGCACCTCGGGCTCCAGAACGAGAGCCCGGTGTTCTGGGTGGGAGCGGTGTTCGGCGGCGTGGTGCAGGTCACGGCGGGCATGCTGTCGTACTTCTCCGGCGACGACTTCCACTTCATCGTCTACAACGCCTTCGGGTGGTACTGGATCTGCATGCCCGGTTTCCTGCTCGGCGGCGAGCTGGGCTTCTTCGAGGTCGAGGGACCGGCGCGCGGCGTCTTCACCCTCATGTTCGCAGTCCTCGCCGTCGTGTTCGCGGTGTCGGCGGCCAGCCGCAACACCGTGCTCCCCGTCACGCTGCTCGCGGTCTCGGCGGGCCTGGGGCTGCAGACGGTCACCGCGTTCGGCGGACCGACGGTGTTCGGTGCCGCGGGGTCGGCGGCGCTCCTGCTGGCCTCGGGGCTGGCCGCCTACATGCTGATCGAGAAGTTCTACGCCCGCACCCTGGGGCGACATCTCCTCCCCCTCGGGCCGTCGTGGTTCACCATCGCTGCGACCGCCCGCCCGTCCGTCACCCCCGACGAGACGGACAGCTGAGCCGCCGGACACGGCGTACTTCCGCGCCGGGTGGATCGATTCAGGCGCATACTGTTCGAGTGGCCGATGCGCCGTCCGCCCATGCGCGGGGCGCACGCCACTGTCGATCGGCCGCGACGACGTCAGCGCCGCCACGACCGCAAACGGGAAGGAACATCCGAAACATGACCACCATCGCGCACGCCGCCGTCCTGCACGCACAGGACGCCCCGTTCACGTTCGAGGACGTCACGCTCGACGACATCCGACCGGACGAGCTGCTCGTCCGAGTCGCCGCCACCGGACTGTGCCACACCGATCTCGCGGTGCAGCACGGCCACATCCCCGCACCGTTCCCCTTCGTCCTCGGACACGAGGGGGCCGGCACGATCGAGCAGGTCGGTGCAGCCGTCACCGGTTACGCCGTCGGCGACAAGGTGGCCGTCTCGTTCGCCTCGTGCGGGCACTGCACCAACTGCCTCACCGGTCGCGAGGCGTACTGCCGCAACTTCATGGCGCTCAACTTCGGTGGAGCGCGAGAGGACGGCTCCGCCACCATCACCGCCACCGACGGCTCCCCCGTGCACGGCTCGTTCTTCGGGCAGTCGTCTTTCGCCAGCCATCTGATCGTCGAGGCGCGCAACGCCGTCAAGCTGCCCGCCGACACCGACGTCGAGCTGGCCGGCCCGCTCGGATGCGGTGTCCAGACCGGCGCCGGAACGGTGCTCAACTCGCTCGACGTGCCGGCAGGGTCCGCCGTGATCGTCACGGGCACCGGGGCCGTCGGCCTCTCGGCGATCATGGGCGCGAGGGTCGCCGGCGCGACCACGATCATCGCGGTCGACATCCTCCCGGAGCGCCTGGCGTTCGCGTCCAAGCTCGGTGCGACCCACACGGTGAACAGCAAGGACGAGGATGCCGTTGCCCGCATCCTCGAGATCACCGGGGGCGTCGGCGCCGACTACGCCGTCGACACGACCGCCGTTCCCGCGGTGGTGGAGACCCTCGTCGCGGCGACCGCGTTCGGCGCGAAGATCGCACTGGTCGGTGTGCCCAAGCCCGACACGAGCATTCCGCTCGGCGCCATCTCCGGCTCCGGCAAGACGTTCGTCGGCGCGATCGAAGGCGACGCCGTACCGCAGAAGTTCATCCCCGAGCTGCTGGCCCTTTATGCCGCCGGACGATTCCCCTTCGACGAGCTCATCACGAAGTACCCCTTCGCCGAGATCGAGCAGGCCATCGCCGACACCCAGTCGGGCAAGGCGGTCAAGGCCGTCCTCGTGATGAGCTGAGGCACCCGCTCGGGACACGGGCCGGCGGCATCCTTCGCCCGCCGGCCCGTGTCGTGCCCCGTCCCGCCCCCGGCACGTAGGCTCGCGGGATGGGCGAACCGGTGCACGATGCGGCGCGTGCCGTCGAGCGACAGCCTGCGGCACGCGCACTCGCCCGCGGCGGGTACGTCGCCAACGGCCTCGTCCACCTCCTCATCGGTGCCCTCATCATCGGAGTCGCCTTCGGCGGCGACCGTGACGCCGATCAGACCGGCGCCTTTCGAGCCGTCGCCGAGGTGCCGCTCGGATTCGTCGCGCTCTGGGCCGCGGCTGCGCTCCTGGCCGCTCTCGGGGTCTGGCATCTCGCCGAGGGCATGCTGGCGTCGAGACGTCGGCGGGGTGTCTCCGTGTGGGGCGTGCGCGCATCCGAGTGGGGTCAGGCCGTCGTCTTCCTGTTCTTCGGCGGGCTCTCCGCCGCCGTCGCGCTGGGCGCGCGCCCGCAGGCCGACGAGACCGCGCGCGATGCCAGCCGCGGCGTGCTGGCGCTGCCCGGCGGCGTCTTCGCGATCGTGCTCGTCGGCGTCGGCGTCGCTGTCGCCGGAGTGGTCTTCGTGGTCATGGGCGCACGTCGCTCGTTCCGCAGCAAGATGATGATCCCGGACACGGCCGTGGGGGTCGGCGTGTCGGCGCTCGGCGTCGTCGGCTTCATCGCGAAGGGCGTCGCGCTGGCATCGCTGGGCGTCGTGCTGACCGTCGCCGCCGTCCGGGCGCGTGCCGAGGACGCCGGCAGTCTGGACGCCGCCATCCGGGCGCTCCTGGACCTGTCGTACGGCCCGGCGATCGTCGTCACCGTGGGCGCGGGGCTCGTCGGCTACGGCGCGTTCACGGTCTTCCGCGCTCGTTACGCCCGTCTCTAGCCCGACGCCGATCCGGCGGGACGGGTCTCAGCGGTTCGTGAGCCGCGCGACCGCGTCGGCGGCGGCCACCACCTCGCGCTCACCCGTGCGGCGATCCCAGAACTCGACCTGCCCGTCGGCCGCGCCGCGTCCGACGATGATGATGCGTGGCACCCCCACCAGCTCGGCGTCGCCGAACTTCACCCCGGGCGAGACCTTCGGACGGTCGTCGTAGACGACGTCGAGGCCGCTCGCCTCGAGGTCCGCCGCGAGCTGCTCGGCGAGCTCGAAGGCCGCGGCGTCGCGGCCGGTCGCGACCACGTGCACGTCGAACGGCGCGACCGACTCCGGCCAGATGAGCCCGCGGTCGTCGTTGTTGAGCTCCGCGATGATCGCGAGGATCCGGGTGACCCCGATGCCGTACGAGCCCATCGTGACGGTGACGAGCTTGCCGTTCTCGTCGAGGACCTTCAGCCCCAGGGCTTCGGCGTACTTGCGGCCGAGCTGGAAGACGTGACCGATCTCCATGCCGCGCGCGATCGAGACCGGGCCCGAACCGTCGGGAGCCGGGTCTCCCTCGCGGACGGTGGCGACCTCGACGAACGCATCGGCGGTGAAGTCCCGGCCTGCGACGAGCGAGTGCACATGCTTCTGGTCGATGTTCGCGCCCGTGATCCACGAGGTGCCGTCGACCACACGGGGGTCCAGGACGTAGCGGATGCCGGTGGCCGATTCCTCGCCCAGCACTGCTCCCTCGGGCGACCAGGGCCCGATGTACCCCTTCACGAGCAACGGGTTCTTCGCGAAGTCCTCTGCCGTGGCGGGCTCGACCTCGGCAGGGGCGAAGGCGACCTCGACGCGCTTGTCGTCGACGTCGCGGTCGCCCGGCAGGCCCACGACGACCAGCTCGCGCGTGCCGTCGAGATGCGTCAGCGCCATCACGACGTTCTTGAGGGTGTCGGCGGCGGAGTACTCCCCCACCAGCACGTCGTTCGCGTGCGCGACGAGGGTGTCGATGGTGGGGGTGTCGGGCGAGTCGAAGACGACCGGCTCGGGCAGGCCCTCGAGGGGTCGCGCCTCGGGCACGACGGTCGTGAAAGCCTCGACGTTGGCCGCGTAGCCGCCGTCGGATCGGACGAAGGAGTCCTCACCGACCGGGGTGGGATGCAGGAACTCCTCTGAGCGCGAGCCGCCCATCGCGCCGGCATCCGCCTGCACGATGACGTACTCGAGGCCGAGGCGCCGGAAGATGCGCTCGTACGCGTCGCGCTGGGCCTGGTAGCTCGCCTCGAGTCCGGCGTCGTTCGCGTCGAACGAGTAGGCGTCCTTCATCGTGAACTCGCGGCCGCGCAGCAGCCCGGCGCGGGGCCGCGCCTCGTCGCGGTACTTGTCCTGGATCTGGTAGATCGTCAGCGGCAGGTCCTTGTACGAGGAGTACAGATCCTTCACGAGCAGCGTGAACGCCTCCTCGTGGGTGGGTGCGAGCAGGTAGTCGCCACCCTTGCGGTCCTGAAGGCGGAACAGCAGGTCGCCGTACTCCTCCCAACGGCCCGTCGCCTCGTATGCCTCGCGCGGCATCAGCGCCGGGAAGTGCACCTCCTGCGCACCGGCAGAAGTCATCTCCTCGCGGACGACACGCTCGATCTTGGCCTTCACACGCAGCCCCAGCGGCAGCCACGCGAAGATCCCTGCGGCCTGCGGCCGGATGTAGCCGGCGCGGATCAGCAGCTTGTGACTGGCGACCTCGGCGCCCGCGGGGTCTTCACGAAGGGTACGGAGGAACAGGTGCGACAGACGGGTGACCACGAGTCGAGTCTACGGATGCCGCGGGGCCGCGACGTGCGCTCGTCCGCTCACGCTGACGGATGTCGGCGACGGACCTAGCCTGGATCCATGAGAACCGTGCTGCTGACCGGATTCGAACCGTTCGCCGGGGACGCGACGAACCCATCGGGCGACGCCGTCCGTCTGGTCGCCGACGGTTGGGCCGGCCCGGAACGCCTGGTCACGTCGGTTCTGCCGGTCGCCTTCAACGCGGCGCGCCTGCGGTTGCGCGAGCTGATCGTGGAACACTCCCCCGACGTCATCATCGCGACCGGTCTCGCCGGCGGCCGCGCGGGCATGTCCGTCGAACGGATCGCCATCAACCTGATCGACGCCCGCATCCCCGACAACGCCGGCGATCAACCGGTGGATGTGCCCGCGGTCCCGCGCTCACCGGCCGCGCACTTCTCGACGCTCCCCGTCAAGTCGATCATCGCCGACATCGCAGCGGCGGGCATTCCGGCATCCGTCTCGCACTCCGCGGGCACGTTCGTGTGCAACCACGTCATGTACACCGCGCTCGACAGCGGCGAGCCCGGTGACCGTGCGGCCGGCTTCATCCACGTTCCCTACGCGACCGGGAGCGCCCCGGAGGGGAAGCCCTCGCTCCCCCTCGCCGACATCGCCCGGGCGCTGCGCATCGCGATCCGCACGTCGCTCGACACCGAGATCGACGTCTCCTACGCCGCCGGCAGCATCTGGTGAGTCAGCGCGAGAGTTCGCGGATGATCCGGCCGAGGATCTCGGCGGCGACCTCGACGTCGTCGGAGTCGGCGTAGAGCCGAGCGACGTTCGTTCCGTCCGTCGCGAACACCGCACTGGAGCCGTGCCCCAGGTCAGCGGCGAATGCGTTCGTCGCGCCGACGACGCCGATCTCACTCGAGAAGCCTTGCGTGCCGGAACGGAGTTGCTCCCACTGCCAGGCCAACCCCGGGGCGACCTGCGGCGCGAGGATGAAGAACTCGCTCTCGTCACTCAACCGCTCGGAGTCGGAGAAGACGGGGCACGAGCGTTCGACACCGGCGGCGGCGAACAGCACCTCTTCGGGCTGCTCGGATCCCTCCCAGTACCCGTCGAGGTACGGCCCGATGAGCTCTTCCAGGCCGATGGCCTCGCCGAGCCGCACGCAATCAGGGATCGACCAGACGTCGTCGAACGCGGCAGGCCGGGGCCGCGTCGCATCCGGAAGGTTCACCGCGACGGCGTCGATCGCCGCATCCAGCAGCTCGACGGGCGCCTCGTAGACCGCCCATCCCACGGTCGCCATGATCCAGTCGTCACCGACCGTTCGCCCCAACCGGCACAGACCCGAGTCGTAGTTCGGCTCGCACCGGGCGACCGCGTATCGGGCGGCGAACTCGTTCGGAACCGCCGCGGCCGGCAACACGGTCGTGCGGAGAGTCGACACCCCCTCGGGGAGACCGGCGTCCTCCGCCACGAACCACATGCATTCGAGGCCACCCGTCGTCCCGACCGGATCCAGATCCAGATCCACCGCGAAGACGCGGTCGGGATTCTCGGCACGATGCCGCTCCTCGGCGGTCATCGTCCCCGGGCCGAGGAACGATCCACGTTGCTCGGCGGTCAGCATCCGATCGCAGTCGCCGTCGAACACCCGAACCGGGACGGGGTCGGGAGCGGCGGTGGCGGTGGGTGTCGGAGTCTCGCTGGCCGGCGGCGTCGACGGCGCCGGCGTCTCGGCGACCGACTGGGTCGTTGCGCATCCGGAGGTCAGCGCCGCGACGACGAGGAGGGACAGGACGGCAAGACGACCACGCGGCATGACAACACTGTGCCAGCCGACGACCGCCGGTCTCGGCATCCGAACCGTCTGTTACCGAAACGACGCTCATCGGCACACCGCGGGTGAGGCGCGGTGCTGCCGGCGAGGAGCAGAGCGAGGCGAGGATTCCCACCGGGCAGGGTGATTCTCGCCCGGCCCGGCCCGGCGCGGCGGCGCTCAGGCGGTGACGACCTGCGCGGTGCCGAGGGGGGCGTCGGGACCGAGCTCGTCGGCGATGCGGCGCGCCTCCTCGATGAGGGTCGCCACGATCTCGGCCTCGGGCACGGTCTTGATGACCTCGCCCTTCACGAAGATCTGACCCTTGCCGTTGCCCGAGGCCACGCCCAGGTCTGCCTCGCGCGCCTCGCCGGGACCGTTGACGACGCAGCCCATGACGGCGACGCGCAGCGGCACGGTCATGTCCTTCAGTCCCTCGGTGACATCGTCGGCGAGGGTGTAGACGTCGACCTGAGCACGTCCGCACGAGGGGCAGGACACGATCTCGAGCTTGCGCTCGCGCAGGTTCAGCGACTGCAGGATCTGATGTCCGACCTTGACCTCTTCGGCGGGCGGCGCCGACAGCGAGACGCGGATCGTGTCGCCGATGCCTTCACCGAGAAGGATGCCGAACGCGGTCGCGCTCTTGATGGTGCCCTGGAAGGCGGGACCGGCTTCGGTGACGCCGAGGTGCAGCGGCCAGTCGCCGCGCTCGGCGAGCTGCCGGTAGGCCTTGACCATGACGATCGGGTCGTTGTGCTTGACCGAGATCTTGAAGTCGTGGAAGTCGTGCTCCTCGAACAGCGACGCCTCCCAGACGGCGCTCTCGACGAGGGCCTCGGGGGTCGCCTTGCCGTACTTCTCGAGCAGCCGACGATCGAGCGAGCCGGCGTTCACGCCGATGCGCAGCGACACACCGGCGGCTTTCGCCGCGTTCGCGATCGCGCCGACCTGATCGTCGAACTTGCGGATGTTGCCGGGGTTGACCCGCACGGCCGCGCACCCGGCGTCGATGGCCTGGAAGACGTACTTCGGCTGGAAGTGGATGTCGGCGATCACCGGGATCTGACTCTTCTTGGCGATGATGTGCAGCACATCGGCGTCATCCTGCGACGGCACGGCGACACGCACGATCTCGCAGCCGGATGCCGTCAGCTCGGCGATCTGCTGCAGCGTGGCGTTGATGTCGGTGGTCGGCGTCGTCGTCATCGACTGGACGCTGACGGGGGCGTCGCCGCCGACGAGAACACGACCGACGCGGATCTGACGGCTCTTGCGACGCGGGGCGAGAACGTCGGGGACCTGCGGCATCCCGAGATTGACAGCTGGCACGGCCTCAGCCTACGCGCCGCCGCCGCGCACCGGCTGGGAACGGCGGCGCCGGCAGGGTGTGATAATTTCGCCCCATGCGCGCGTACCTCTCCTGGTGGCTCACCGCCTAGGCGGTGTGCTCGACGTGCACACGTAACAGACCGCCCGGCGTCGAAGGCCCGGCGGTCTTCTTCGTGGGGCGGACGCTCCGACGACGAAAGACGACGATGACCGGCTCCCTCCCGACACTGACCGATCTCGCCGCGAGCGGTGAGCCGTTCGCCCTCATCGCACGAGACGGTGCGACCGTCGAGGTGCTCCGCGGCGACGTCGCCGACGTCGACCTGCTGGCGGACATCCCTCTTCACGACGTCGACGGCACGCCGCGCGAGGTGCTCGCGCTCGTTCCCTTCCGTCAGGTCGTGGAGCGCGGGTTCGTGTGCCACGACGACCGGGCCCCGCTGCGCTGCCTCCGCGTCGACCAGCACGGCTCGATCCCCCTGGCCGAGGCCCTGCGACAGCTTCCCACCGAGCGGGTGCCGCTGGCCGATGCCGGATTCGACATCTCCGACGACGAGTACGCCGACATCGTCCGACGCGTCATCGCCGACGAGATCGGGCGCGGCGAGGGCGCGAACTTCGTCATCCGACGGGATTTCACCGCCACGGTCGACACGGATGCCGTCACCGCGGGGCTCACCTGGTTCCGCGCCCTGCTGCAGCACGAGCGCGGCGCCTACTGGACCTTCCTCATCGTCAGCGACGGTCACGTCGCCGTCGGGGCGAGCCCCGAGGCGCACGTCAGCGCTCGCAGCGGTGCGCCGGCGGTGCCCGGGACCAGCATCGTGACGATGAACCCGATCTCCGGCACCTTCCGTCATCCTCGTGGCGGCGCGACGGGCGAGACGCTCACGGAGTTCCTGTCATCGACCAAGGAGACCGAGGAGCTCTTCATGGTCGTCGACGAAGAGCTGAAGATGATGTCGGCCGTGTGCTCGGACGGCGGGCGCATCACCGGCCCGCACCTGAAGGAGATGTCGCGGCTGACCCACACCGAGTACATGCTGCGCGGCTCCAGCACGATGGACCCGCGCGACATCCTCCGCGAGACGATGTTCGCCCCGACCGTGACCGGCTCGCCCATGCAGAACGCCTGCACCGTCATCGCGCGGCACGAGCGCACGCCCCGCGGGTACTACTCCGGCGTGGCGGCCCTGTTCACGCCCACGGCGGCCGGTGGACACGACCTCGACGCCCCCATCCTCATCCGCACCGCCTATCTGGTCGACGGCCGGCTGCGGGTGCCGGTGGGCGCGACGCTCGTGCGCCACTCCGACCCGGCCGGCGAGGTCGGCGAGACCCACGGCAAGGCGGCCGGTGTGCTCGGCGCGATCGGAGCGGTCGACCGCGACGAGGCGCCCGCGGTCGTCGCGGATGCTGCCGAGCTCGACGAGGACGCGCCCGCGTCCGTGCGTCCGCGACTCGGGGACGACCCGACCATCGCCGCGCTCCTGGCTTCGCGCAACTCCCGGCTCGCCCAGTTCTGGCTCGATCCCCAGGCCGCCGAGGGCGGGCCCTTCGCGGGCCGCGAGGTGCTCGTCGTCGACGCGGAGGACCGCTTCACCACGATGCTCGGTCATCAGCTGCACCACCTCGGGTTCGACGTGCGCATCGCGCCGTGGCACGAGGTGACCGACGCCGACGTCGACGACGCCGGTTTCGTGGTGTTCGGACCGGGACCGGGCGATCCGCGCGACGGGGCCAGCCCCCGGATCACGCGGATGAGCCGGCTCGTGGACCGCCGTGCGGATGCCGGGCGCCCGCTGCTCGCCGTCTGCCTCAGCCACCAGATCCTCGCCGGCCGGCTCGGGATCGAGCTCGCGCCGCTGGCGGCTCCGCACCAGGGGCTGCAGAAGAGCGTCGACATCTTCGACGTGCCGGCGTCCATCGGGTTCTACAACACGTTCACGGCGCGCGTGGCGCCGGGCACCGCCCGGCTGGGCGCGACGGAGGTCGCCGCGGACCCGACGTCGGGCGACGTCTACGCTCTGCGGGGACCCGGGTACGCCTCGGTGCAGGGGCATCTCGAGTCGATCCTCTCGCGCGACGGGCTGCCGACGCTCGAGCGTCTCATCGGATTCGCGCTGGCGCCCGTCGCACGCTGATCCGGGCCGCCGAGCCCGCTCCCGGGAGGCGCCCCGCGCGTCAGCCGAGGAGGGAGACCGGGTTGAACAGGTCGGCGAGGATGAGCGTGCCGCCCATGACGATCAGCCCGATCACGACGACGAACGTGACCGGCACCAGCTTGGTCGCATCGACAGGCCGCGGCTCGGGCCGGCGCAACAGCTTGGCCCACATCCGCTTGATGCCGTCCCAGAGCGCCACGACGACGTGACCGCCGTCGAGCGGGAGCAGCGGCAGCAGGTTGAACACGAACAGCGCGATGTTCAACGACCCCAAGAGCCCGATGAGCATGACGACACGGTCGAGGATCGGCGCCTCGGTCGCGGCGACCTCGCCCGCGAGCCGGCCCGCGCCGACGACGGACAGCGGGCCGTTCGGGTCGCGTTCGGTTCCGGTGACGAGCGTCACCCCCGTCTCGTAGACCTTGACGGGAAGCTGCCAGATCACCCCGGCGACCGCGCCGACGCGCTCGACCGCCGCCTCGGGGCCCGCCCACAGCGGCTGCGGCTCGTACCCCAGCGTCGCCGTCATGCCCACGAAGCCGACCTCGGCGGTCGTCGCCTCACCGTCGGCCGAGACCAGCTCGCGCTCCGCCCGGATCGGGGTGACCTGCAGCGTCAGGGCGGCACCGTCGCGCTCGACGACCACCGGGATGGTGCGACCGGGAGAATCCTGGATGATCGCCGTCGCGGCGGCGAAGTCCTCGACCGCGGTGCCGTCGACCGAGACGAGCACATCGCCCGGGAGGATGCCGGCCGCCGCCGCGGGCGAGGCGGGATCGTCGGCCCCGCACGCGGAGCGCTCCGTTCCGCTCGGCAGCACGCACTCGTTGACGGCGGCGATGGTCGTGGTGGCCGCCGGCACGCCGATCGCCGTCAGAGCGACGGCGAACAGCACGATCGCGAACAGGAAGTTCATGAGGGGTCCGCCGACCATGATCACGACGCGCTTCCAGACGGCGAGCTGGTAGAACGCGGGCTTCGTGTCGCCCTCGACGAGGGTCTCGGCGTTGGCGAGGCGGGCGTCCTGGACCATCGCCGCGAAGAAGCTGGACCGCGCGCGGGCCGCCCCGCTCGCCCGCTCGTCGGCGGCGCCGAGGGCCCCGCCCGTACCCGGCTCGTCCTCGACCTGGGCTGCGGGCGCCGGCGGATACATGCCCGACATGGAGATGTAGCCGCCCAGCGGAAGAACCTTCACGCCGTACTCGGTCTCGCCGAAACGGCGTGACCACAGCGTGGGGCCGAACCCGATCATGTAGCGCCCGACGCGGACGCCGAAGGCCTTGGCGGGGACGAGATGACCGATCTCGTGGAGGGCTATCGACACGGCGAGCCCCACGACGAGCAGCACCACACCGATGACGAAAGCGAGGACGGTCACGAGCGATCAGGCTACTCGCCGAGCCTTTGAATTCACCCAGGCCGTAAACTCGGACCCATGGGCTGGGCCGGGGATGGGGATGCGCGTCGTCGGCGCGCCCTCCGTGGCACCGCCTCAGCTGCCGTGGCGACGACGCTCGCGGCCACCGCGCACACCATCTCGGGCGGTCTCGCCCCGCTGTGGCTGATCGTCGCCACGACGCTCCTGGTCACTCCGGCAGCCGTCTGGCTGGTCGGACGCGCGCCGTCGGTCTGGCGTACGACGGCGGTCGTCCTCGCGAGTCAGGGCCTCTTCCACACCTTCTTCTCGATCGCAGGCTCCGCCGACCTCGGCGCGGCCGCCGTCCACCTGCACTCTGCCGCGCCCGCGGCGTTCGGCTCGGCGACGCCGCACGTCCATGTCGCGGGCGCCTCGATGTCGGCGACCCACGTGATCGCGGCCGCGCTGACGGTGGCCGTCCTCGTCTCCGGCGAGCGTCTGATCGGGATCGTGGCACGCGGCATGCGCCGCCTCGAGCGCATGCTGTCGCCGATCGTCCCCCCGCCGGCGCTCATCCGCTCCGCTCCCTCTCGTCACCGCCGGTTCACCCCGGCGCGCCGTGTGCGTTCGTCCCTCTCGTTGCGCGGGCCGCCGGTCACCACCGCGTGATCCGACCCTTCCCCTTCGCGGCGCCGCACGACGCGGGCCGCATGTTCCGAGAGAGACCCATGACCCGTACCGCTCCCGCGCGCCGCCGCGCGCGTCTCGCCGTCGGCATCACCGCCGGCGCCGCCCTCGCCCTCGCCCTGCCCCTCGCGGCATCCGCCCATGTGCACGTGACCCCGGAAGAGGTCGCCGCCGACGGCTCCACCCGGATCGACTTCTCGTTCAGCCACGGCTGCGACGGATCGCCGACCACCGCGCTCGTCGTCGACATCCCGGCCGAGGCCCAGGGCGCGACTCCGGTCGTCGACGGCGCCTGGACCATCACCACCGAGACCGGCGATGCGGGCATCCCGACGCGGATCACCTACACCGCGGTCGCCCCGATCCCGGACGCCTACGCCGCCTCGGCCGGGATGAACGTGATCTTCCCCGGCTCCACCGAGGGCGAGAGCTTCGCGTTCCCCGTGACCCAGCAGTGCGAGGCGGGAGAGGCCGCCTGGACGCAGCTGGCCGAGGACGGTCAGGACCCGCACGACCTCGACTACCCGGCGCCCGTCGTCGTCGTGGGCGCCGCCGCCGCGGAAAGCGATCACGGCGACGAACACGGGTCGGGCGACACCGCACAGGCGGCCGACGCCGAGAACGCGGCGGCGAGCGCGCCCGCGGCCGACCCGCTCCCGATCTGGCTCTCGGTGGGCGCCCTGGTCGTCGCCGCAGCGGCGCTCGTCCTCGCCATCGCCCGCCGACGCGCCTGACACGTCGGGGCGGACGCGCACACGACGTGTCCGCCCCGACCCCGGGATGACAGAATGGTCGGCAATGCCTACCGACGCCCCGAATCTCCCTCCCGTTCTTCGTCCCGAGAACCCCCCGCGCCGCGCACTCGATGAGCTGGCCGCGCACGTGGGCGGGCGGATCGTCGGCGATCCCGACGGCGTGACCGTCACCGGGATCACCCTGGCGACCGCGGACCTGCGGCCGGGTGAGGCGTTCGTCGCCGTGCGCGGAGCCGCGCGACACGGCGCGGAGTTCGCCCGGGTGGCGGCCGAGACCGGTGCGGCGGCGATCGTCACCGATGCCGCCGGCGTCGAGCTCGCCGCCGGGGTCGGACTTCCCGTCGTCGTGGTCGACGATCCACGCGCGTCGCTGGGCGAGCTGTCGGCGTGGGTGTACGGCACCGGACGCGATGACCGTCTGCCGCTGCTGCTGGCGACGACCGGCACCAATGGCAAGACGAGCGTCTCGCACCTCATCGAGGGCATCCTCGGTCAGCTCGGCGCCGTGACCGGACTGTCGTCGACGGCGGAACGCCACATCGCGGGCGAGGTCATCGTGTCGCGTCTCACCACCCCCGAGGCGTCCGAATTCCACGCCTTGCTCGCCCTGATGCGGGAACGCGGCGTCGAGGCCGTCGCCGTCGAGGTGAGTGCTCAGGCGCTGACGCGCCACCGCGTCGACGGCGTGATGTTCGACGTCGCCGGCTTCACCAACCTCACTCACGATCATCTCGACGACTATCGCGACATGGCCGAGTACTTCGAGGCCAAGGTGCCGCTGTTCCGCGCCGACCGCTCCCGCCGCGGAGTCGTCTGCCTCGACTCGGCGGCCGGCGCCGACATCGTCGCCCGCTCAGAGGTCCCCGTCGTCACGATCGTCACCCCCGCGATCGCGCACGATCCGGCGTCCGCGGCCGACTGGAGGGTCGAGATCCTCGACGAGCGCCAGGACGGCACCGAGTTCCGCCTCGTCGGGCCCGAGGGGCGGTCGCTCACGACCACCGTTCCGGTCATCGGCCCGCACATGGCCGCCAACGCCGGCCTCGCGATCGTGATGCTCCTCGAGGGCGGGTACGCGTGGGACGTGCTCGTGAGCGCGCTCGACGGCGGTCGGATCGAGGCCCATCTGCCCGGGCGCACGCAGCGCGTGTCGGGCGATGAGGGGCCGGCCGTGTACGTCGACTTCGGACACTCCCCCGACGCGTTCGAGAAGACCCTCGCGGCGGTGCGTCGGGTGACGCCCGGCACGGTCGTGATGGTCTTCGGCGCCGACGGCGACCGCGACAAGACCAAACGTCACGACATGGGAGCCACGGCCGTGCTCGGCAGTGACATCCTGATCGTGACCGACCACCACCCGCGGTTCGAAGACCCGGACACCATCCGGGCGACGCTGATCGAGGGCGCACGCCGCGCCCGACCCGACGCCGACGTCCGCGAGTGCTCACCGCCCGAGCGTGCGATCGTCGAGGCCGTCTCGCTGGTGGGCGACGGCGACGCGATCCTCTGGGCGGGCCCGGGGCATCAGGACTACCGCGACATCCGCGGCGTCCGCACGCCGTACTCCGCGCGCGAGCTCGCACGTCGAGCGTTGCACGACGCCGGGTGGCCGGTGCCCGAACCCAGCTGGGCGGTGCCGTACCCCGACTGAGCGTGTTTGTGGTCGGACCACTGTGAAAAACAGTCGCCTCACCGTGCTCCTGTGCCCCTCGTGCACGATCCCGGGCGGCTGACGAGTCCCGGCGTAGCGTCGGGTGCAGGCACGCCGCGGCAGGCACGATCAGCGCCTTCCCCGCTCCCCGGCGGGCCTTCCGACCAGCGAAGGACCCACGATGAGCACAGTCATCCCCACCTCGACAGCACACGACGACGCTGTACCCGCGGCGTGGGAGGCCTTCGCGCCGGGGCCGTGGCAGGACGACATCGACGTCCGAGACTTCATCCAGCGCACCTACGCGCCCTACACCGGCGACGCCTCGTTCCTGGTCGGACCGACCGCCCGCACCACCGGTCTGTGGCAGACCTTGAGCGAGATGTTCCCCGCTGAGCGCGAGCGCGGCGTCTACGACGTCGACGCCGAGACGCCCTCGACGATCACGTCGCACGCGCCGGGCTACATCCGCCGCGACGACGAGCTCATCGTCGGCCTGCAGACCGACGCCCCGCTGCGTCGCGCGATCATGCCGAACGGCGGATGGCGCATGGTCAAGGGCGCGCTCGAGACCTACGGATACCCCGTGGATCCGACGCTCGAGACGATCTTCACCCGCTACCGCAAGACCCACAACGACGGCGTCTTCGACGTCTACCCGCCGGCCGTGCGGCGCGCGCGCAGCAGCCACATCATCACCGGGCTCCCCGACGCCTACGGCCGCGGGCGCATCATCGGCGACTACCGTCGTGTCGCCCTGTACGGCACCGATGCTCTCGTGGCGGCGAAGAACGTCGAGCGCGCGGAGCTCGACATGCACCCCTCGACCGAGAACATCCTGCGCTCGCGGGAGGAGAACGCCGAGCAGATCCGGGCTCTGCACGAGCTCGCCGCGATGGCGGCCTCGTACGGCTTCGACATCACGCGGCCGGCCGCGACGGCCCGCGAGGCGATCCAGTGGCTGTACTTCGCCTACCTCGGGGCGGTGAAGGAGCAGAACGGCGCCGCGATGAGCTTCGGACGCAACACCGCGTTCCTCGACTCCTTCATCGAGCGCGACCTCGCCCGCGGCGTGCTCGACGAGACCGGCGCCCAGGAGCTCGTGGACGATCTCGTGATCAAGCTGCGCATCGTGCGGTTCCTGCGCACCCCTGAGTACGACTCGCTGTTCTCGGGCGACCCCACATGGGTCACCGAGTCGATCGGCGGTGTCGGAGAGGACGGGCGCACCCTCGTGACCAAGACCGCCTTCCGCTTCCTGCAGACGCTCTACAACCTCGGTCCCGCCCCCGAGCCGAACCTCACCGTCCTGTGGACCGACGCCCTCCCCGAGGGGTTCAAGGAGTTCTGCGCCCAGGTCTCGATCGACACCTCGTCGATCCAGTACGAATCCGACGACCACATCCGCGCCCTCTGCGGCGACGATGCGGCCATCGCGTGCTGCGTGTCGCCGATGACCGTCGGCAAGCAGATGCAGTTCTTCGGCGCGCGGGTCAACCTCGCCAAGACGTTGCTGTACGCCATCAACGGCGGACGCGACGAGGTCAGCGGCCGGCAGATCGCGCCGGCCGCGGCCCCCGTCTCGGGAGACGTGCTCGTGTACGACGACGTGCGCGAGCGCTTCCGGACGATGATGGAGTGGCTCGCCGAGACCTACGTCGACGCGCTCAACTGCATCCACTTCATGCACGACAAGTACGCGTACGAAAGACTCGAGATGGCGCTGCACGACGGCAATGTCCTGCGCACCATGGCGTGCGGGATCGCCGGGCTCTCGGTCGCCGCCGACTCGCTCTCGGCGATCCGATACGCCCGCGTCGAGCCGGTGCGTGACGCCTCGGGGCTCGTGGTGGACTACCTCGTCCACGGCGACTTCCCCGCGTTCGGCAACGACGACGACCGCGTCGACGAGATCGCGCGCGAGCTGGTGTCGGACTTCATGGCGATGATCCGCCGTCACGAGACGTACCGCGACGCGGTGCACACCCAGTCGGTGCTGACGATCACCTCCAACGTCGTCTACGGCAAGGCCACGGGCAACACCCCGGACGGCCGACGCGCGGGCCAGCCGTTCGCCCCGGGGGCCAACCCGATGAACGGTCGCGACACGCACGGCATGCTCGCCGCAGCGCTCTCGGTCGCGAAGCTCCCCTTCGACCAGGCCCAGGACGGCATCTCGCTGACGACGACGGTGACACCCGGCGGCCTCGGTCGCACCGCGCCGGAGCGCGTACGCAACCTGGTCGGGCTGCTCGACGCCCAGATGGCCTCGGAGGGTTACCACCTCAACGTCAACGTCCTCACGCGCGAGACGCTCGAGGACGCCATGGTCAACCCCGAGAAGTACCCGCAGCTGACCATCCGGGTCTCGGGCTACGCGGTCAACTTCGTGCGGTTGACGCGCGAGCAGCAGCTCGACGTCCTCAGCCGCACATTCCACACGGGAGTCTGAGTCCCGTGTCCGCCATCCTGGTGCCGGGCGCATCGAACGCCGCTGATCCGGGCGGTTCCCCGCGCGATCGTCTCGCAGCGCGACGCTCGGGGAACATCGCCAGCGTGCACTCCTGGGAGCTCGTCACTTCCGTGGACGGCCCCGGCACCAGGATGACCCTCTTCCTCGCAGGCTGCCCCCTGCGCTGCCAGTACTGCCACAACCCCGACACGTGGCGTCAGCGCGACGGCGAGCTGACGGCGATCGACGACGTCGTGGGGCGCCTCCGCCGATACCTGCCGGTGTTCCGGGCGACCGGCGGCGGCCTGACGATCTCGGGCGGCGAGCCGCTGCAGCAGGCTGCGTTCGTCACGCGACTGGCGCGGGCGGCTGCCGCGATGGGCGTGCACGTCGCCCTCGACACCTCCGGAAACCTCGGCCGCGCGGCATCCGACGAGCTTCTCGACGACCTCTCGCTCGTTCTGCTGGACGTCAAGTCGGGCCTGCCCGAGACGTACCGCGAGGTGACCGGACGCGACCTGCGGCCGACGATCGAGTTCGGCGACCGCCTGGCGGCCCGTGATGTTCCGGCGTGGGTCCGCTTCGTCCTCGTACCCGGACTCACCGACGCCCCCGAGAACGTGGATGCCGTCGCCGGCACCGTCGCGGGCTGGCCCAACGTCCAGCGCGTCGAAGTGCTCCCGTTCCACCAGATGGGCACGTCGAAGTGGGAGCGCCTCGGAATCGCCTACCCCTTGGCCGGTCGAGCCACCCCTGACGAGGCTCTGCTCGCTCGGGTTCGCGCGCAGTTCGCGGCGCGCGGTCTCACGGTCTACTGAGCGGGACGGCTCACCGGGCGGCCGCGATCGCGCGGTCGGCGGCCGCACGGGCCCACGTCTCTGCTTCGCCGAGCGACTCGCGAGTGAGTTCGGCGGGAGCATCGTGGGCGTCGACGACGCGCTCGATCGTCTCGACGATGCCGGGAAAGGTGAGCGCCCCCGCGTGGAACGCCGCCACGGCCTGCTCGTTCGCCGCATTGAAGACGGCGGGATAGGTCGCTCCCGCCCGGCCGACGCGGCTGGCGAGCGCGACGGCGGGGAACGCCTCGACGTCGAGCGGCTCGAAGGTCCACGCCGTGGCGCGGCTCCAGTCGATGGGGGCACCGACGCCGGCGACGCGGTGCGGCCAGTCCAGGCCGAGCGAGATCGGCAGGCGCATGTCGGGCGGCGAAGCCTGAGCGATGGTCGAGCCGTCGACGAACTCGACCATCGAGTGCACCACCGACTGCGGGTGCACGACGACGTCGATGCGGTCGTAGTCGATACCGAAGAGCAGATGCGCCTCGATGACCTCGAGCCCCTTGTTCACGAGTGTCGCGGAGTTGGTGGTCACGACCACGCCCATGTCCCACGTCGGGTGCGCCAGTGCCTGCGCGGGCGTGACGTCGGCGAGCTCGCTGCGGCGGCGTCCGCGGAACGGACCGCCCGAGGCGGTGAGCACGAGGCGCCGCACTTCGGCGTGCTCGCCCGCGCGCATCGCCTGAGCGATGGCGGAATGCTCGGAATCCACCGGAACGATCTGACCGGGCGCGGCGAGGGAGGTCACCAAGGAGCCCCCGACGATGAGCGATTCCTTGTTCGCCAGGGCGAGGGTGCGCCCGGTCTCGAGAGCCGCGAGGGTGGGGCCGAGCCCCACCGACCCGGTGATGCCGTTGAGCACGACGTCGGCGTCCACATCGCGGACGAGCTGCTCGGCGTCTGCCGCGCCGAGGGCCGTCTCGGTGACGCCGAACCGAGCGGCCTGCTGCTCGAGCAGTGCCCGGTTGCTGCCGGCTGCGAGCCCGGCGACGGCGAAACGATCGCAGTTCGCCTCGATCACGTCGAGCGCCTGGGTGCCGATCGATCCGGTGGAGCCGAGGATGAGCACGCGACGCATGCCGTCAGCCTAGGCGCTCACCGACGGCCGTGACGGTGGTGCACTCAGCCCGCGGCGGGTACCGGGGTGCGCTGCACGCCGAGGATGTCGACGACGAAGACCAGCGTCTCGTTCTGCAGCTCGCTGCCCTCCTCAGCACCGTAGCCGGCCGCAGGCGGGATGACCACGAGCACCTGGGAGCCGACCTGGTGCCCTTCGAGCGCCTGCTGGAACCCCGCGACCACGCCCGTCGTCGGGAAGGCGGCGGGCTGACCGCGATCCCAGCTGGAGTCGAAGACCGTGCCGTCCGACCACTTCACGCCGGTGTACTGCACGAAGGCGGTGTCGCCCGACTCGACGGTCGCGCCGTCGCCGGTCTTCAGGTCGGCCAGCTGCACCTCGGTGGGGGCGTCGCCGCCCGGAAGCGTGATGGTCGGGGCACCGTCGTCGGCGAGCTCCACGGTGGGCATGCCGTCGACGGCAGGCTGGTCGGTGCCGGTGGCACGGGTCTCGAGCTCGTCGACGCCCTCGGCGACCACGACGACCGACGTGCGGCCCTCGCCGAATGCCGACCCCGGGATGGCGAGGGCGGCGGTGGAGCCGAGCGGGGCGCATTCGAGCGCCGCGACGAAGACGGAGTACTGCTGCGGGTCGAGCAGGATCGGCACGAGGCCCGAGTCGTCGGGCGAGGTGTCCTGGGACTGTTCGAGCAGCTCGCCGGTGGCACCGTCGTAGATCGCGTAGGAGCCCGAGATCAGGTCGCCCGCGGCGAGGTCGGGACCATTGCCTTCGGCGGTGAGCGTGCGCTCGATCTCGGCCGGCTCGAGGCCGGGCGTGACCGTCGCGGTCAGCTCCGGCGCTGAGCCCGAGACCTCGATGCTGTCGGAGGACTCCCCCGGCTGGGCGTCGACGAGGCACTGCGACGGGGTGCCCGAGGCATCCGGGGTCGCGGACTCCGTGGGTGCGCCGCCTCCGGCACACCCGGCGAGGGCGAGCGCCGAGACGGCGGCGACGGACAGAGCGGCGAGCGGACGCAGACGCACGGGTGACCTCTTCGATCGGGAGACGGGAGCTCTCATCCTCTCGCATTTCGATCAGTGCGGCCTGAGAGCCGCGGATGCCGACCCCGAAGGGCCGGCATCCGCGGTGAGGATCGGCATCCGGTCCGAGAATCGCCGGCTCGAACGGATTCCCACCGCGAAGGCGGATTCTCGGAACGACGGGGGGTCTCAGCGGCGCGGAGCCTCCAGCCGCCGGCGAGCGCGTTCCTCCTTGGCGGAGGCCTCGTCCAGGGCCGCCTCGCCGAGGCCCTGCGTGCTGACGGCCCCGGTGTCGTCCGACATCCCGTCGTGCCCGTGTCCGGTGAGCATCGACTCGTCGAACGGACGCTCGCCCGACAGCACGGCGCGGGCCTGCTCGCGGTCGAACTCCCGCGTCCAGGTGCCGATGAGGATGGTGGCGACCGCGTTGCCGGTGAAGTTGGTGAGGGCTCGCCCCTCGGACATGAAGCGGTCGATGCCGACGATCACGCCGACGCCGTTGACGAGGTCGGGGCGGTAGGCCTGGAGGCCGCCGGCGAGGGTCGCCAGCCCCGCCCCGGTGACACCTGCCGCCCCCTTGGACGCGATGATCATGAAGACGAGGAGACCGATCTGCTCGGGGATCGACATCGGCGCGCCCATGCCCGCGGCGATGAACAGCGACGCCATGGTCAGGTAGATGGCGGTGCCGTCGAGGTTGAACGAGTACCCCGTCGGAACGGTGATGCCGACGACCGGCTTCGACACCCCGACGTGCTCCATCTTCGCGATGAGCCGCGGCAGGGCGGACTCGCTGGAGGAGGTGCCCACGATCAGGAGGTACTCGCGCGCCAGGTACTTCATGAGGCTGAAGATGTTCACACGCGCCACGGCGTAGAGGATCGTCCCGAGCACCGCGACGATGAAGACGATGCAGGTGATGTAGAAGGCGATCATCAGCACGCCCAGGCTCACGATCGCGGCGACGCCGGTCTTGCCGACGACCGCGGCGATCGCCCCGAACGCACCGATGGGGGCGAGCCACAGGATCATGCCGAGGATGCGGAACACCAGGGTCTGCAGGTGCTTGACGGCGCCCATGATGGGCGCACCCTTCTCGCCCAGCCCCTGGAGGGCGAAGCCGACCAGCAGCGCGATGAACAGCACCTGGAGCACGCTCTCGCCGGTGAAGGCAGAGAAGAACGTCGTCGGGATGATGCCGAGCACGAACTCCGTCGTCGTCTTGGCCTCGGCGGCGGCGCCGGGGTCGTAGGTGGCGCTCTGCATGTTCAGCCCCTCACCCGGGTGGATGATGTTGCCCACGACGAGGCCGATGGCGAGCGCGAACGTCGACATCACCATGAAGTAGAGCAGCGCGAGACCGCCGATGCGGCCCACCGTCGCCGCCTTCGCGATCGACCCGACCCCGACGACGATCGTGCAGAAGATGATCGGCGCGATCATCATCTTGATGAGGTTGACGAATCCTTTGCCGAGCGGTTCGAGGCCGACGGCGAATGCCGGCCAGACCAGGCCCACGACGGCGCCGAGGACCACCGCCAGGATGACCGAGATGTAGAGCCACGTGTGCTTGTCCCAGGCCTGCTTGCCCTTGCGGGCGTTATAGCCCGGAAGGCGGAAAGATGATGTGAGAGCCATGGTCTCCTCCAGCTGAACAGTCGTTGTCCGATGCCGACGCCTCTGTCGGTGCGACCCCAGCGTGCGCCCGTCCCCCGTCGTCGCCGATTTGTGGTCGTATTGGTCCCGGGGCGCGATCGATGCGCCACCGCCATGCGATGGAGCACGACGAGGAGCGGCGATGAGCAGACACCGGCGCAGCCGCAGCGCGGCCTCGCTCGTGTTCGTGGCGGTCACGGTCGCCGTCGTGGTGCTGACCCTCGCGATCGCCGGCATCCTGATCGTCGACGGCCAGCGCACGGCGCGCGGCGAGGCCGAGCGGGTCACGCAGGCCGTCGCGCAGACCGTGGCCGACACCGCAGCGGTCGCCCAGCTGCTCGCCGAGGGCGACTCCGCTCGCGCCTCCGCCGAGCTGCAGCCCCAGGTCGAGGAGGTCATCATCGACGCGCGCGTCGACTTCGTCACGATCATGGATGCCGCGGGCACCCGCATCACCCATCGCGACCGCGAGAGGATCGGCGAGCCCTATCTCGGCTCGATCCCGACCGAGCCCCGCGCGCTGACCGAGGAGTTCACCGGCACCCTCGGGCCGTCGGTACGGACGATCGTGCCGGTCGAGCGCGACGGCCTCCTCGTCGGCTGGGTGTCGGTGGGGGTCACGGTCGGCAGCATCGCGGCGACGCTCGGGCCGCGCATCCTCGTGGTCGTCGGCATCGCCGTCGCGCTCCTCGCCGCGGGCGTCCTCGGCGCGGCCGTCGCGCGCCGGGCGACCCGCCGGGTGACCGGCGATCTGCCGGCGGGAGCCGTCCGCGACGCGGTGTCGTCGTTCGAGTCGCTGCGGACCCTCGGCGAGGCGCTCCGCGCTCAGACGCACGAGCACGGCAACCGGATGCACACCGCTATCGCCCTGCTCGAGCTCGGCCGCACCCCCGAGGCGATCGACATCCTCGCCGAGACCTCGCGGCAGAGCCAGGTGCTCGTCGACCAGGTGGCCGCCCGGCGCGACGGAGACCCCACGGTGGGAGCGCTGCTGCTGGGCAAGGCATCGCAGGCGAAGGAGCGCGGCATCCGGTGGCGTTCGCGCATCGACCCGGACGCGCCGAGGTCGGTGCTGTCCGCCGTCGACGCGGTGTCGGTCGTCGGCAACCTCATCGACAACGCCCTCGACGCCGCAGCGGCGGCCGCCGAGCCCCGATGGGTCGAGGTGAGGATGACACGTACCGCCGAGGACGAGCTCGAGATCGCCGTCGCCGACTCCGGCGCGGGCGTACCCGCCGAATTGAGACGTCGCATCTTCGAGCACGGGTTCTCGACCAAGCCCACGGGCGCGGAGGGGCGCGGGGTGGGACTGGCTCTGGTCTCGGCGATCGTCGAGGACGCCGGCGGGGTCGTGACCCTGGGCTCGGGCCCCACCACGTTCCGCGTCATCCTGCCGCGGAGGACGGCATGATCGGCGTGCTCCTGGTCGACGACGAGGCGCTGACCCTCGACCTGCACCGGCAGTACGTCCAGCGACTCGAGGGGTTTCGCGTCGTCGCCGAGTGCAGCGGCGCGCGTTCGGCTCTCAGCGCGCTCCTCGAGAGGCCCACCGCCGGCGACATCGAGCTCGTGCTGCTCGATATGACCATGCCCGACGGCTCCGGGCTCGACGTCCTGCGGCACGTGCGCGCGCGGGCGAGGAACGTCGACGTGATCGCGATCACCTCGGTCCGCGACGCCGACGTCGTGCGGCAGGCGGTCGCTCTCGGCGCCGTGCAGTACCTCGTGAAGCCGTTCACCTTCGCGGATTTCCGGGAGCGGATGTCGCAGTACGCGCGGTTCCGGGAGCGTGCGGACGAGACCACCGGGGCGGCGACGCAGGCCGAGATCGACGCGATGCTCGGCGCGCTGCGCCCCGTCGCCGCACCGGCTCCCAAGGGCCTCACGCCCGAGACGCTGGAGCGCGTGTCGATCCGGCTGCGCGACGCCGGCGCCCTCTCGGCCCGCGAGGCGGCCGAGGCACTGGGGATGTCGCGGGTCGCCGCACGGCGCTACCTCGAGCACCTCGCCGACGCCGGCCGCGCCGAGCGCGCTCAGCGTTACGGCGCGCCCGGCCGCCCCGAGGCCGAGTATCGCTGGCGGGGTTGATCGCGAGAACGCACCGTCTCGCCCACCGCGTGCCGTTCGGCGTGCGCGCTCGGCCGTATGGTGCGTTCTCGGGGTTGCCCGACGTGAATCCTCAGCTCGGCAGCGACGAGCGGTGCAGATCGGCGGGGCCGATGCGCACGTAGCCGGGCAGCTTCGGCGCGATGCCGTCGCCGGCCGTGCGCCCCCGAAGGCGGCGCCACACCCAGGGCAGCGCGTCGCGCCGGAGCCAGCTCCCCTCCGCTCCGGGGCCGTCGTCGAGATGGAACGCCTCGTCGAGGTCGGCGAGCGCCTCGGCGTCGGGCACCCCGAGCGCCTCGGCGGCGCGGTAGGCCACGATGCGGTGCCCTCGCGAGCGCAGATGCACCTTGTCGTCGGCCCACAGCTCGAGGCGAGTCAGCTCGGGCGTCGCCTCGAGGTCGACGAGGATCGCACCGGTGTCCGCGGCGATGGTGCGCAGCCGCGCGTTGTACGCAGCGAAGCGGTGGGCGAGGATGCCGGCGGCGACCCGCGCGGGCAGGAACACCGTCGCGAGCAGAACATCGGCGCCGGAGTCGCGCAGGCGGCGCACCGCGATCTCGACCTCATCGGCGACCGCGGCCACGTCGACCCGGACGCACACGAGGTCGTTCGCCCCGATGAGCACCGACACGAGGTCCGGGCGCAGAGCCAGGCACGCCGGAACCTGCTCGTCGACGAGATGGCGTACCCGGCGGCTGCGGACGGCGAGGTTGGCGTACTGGAAGACGTCCGCGTTCCCGCCGCCCCGAGGTGCGGCGTGGGCGAGCAGCTGCGCCAGCCGGTCGGCCCAGCCGCGGTGGGCGCCCGCCGGCATCCGCGACGTGTCGCACAGCCCCTCCGTGATGGAGTCGCCCAGGGCGACGTAGCGCCGCCACAGCGGCGGGGTCCCGGGGCCGACGGACGGGTTCGGACGCGGCCAGACCCGGGTCCGGACGCTGCGGTCGATGGCGTGCAGAGCGCCGGCGCGACCGTAGTGCTCCAGGAGGTCGTCACCCAGGCTCTCCCAGGTGCGGCCGACGACCGCATCTCGCGCGGCTCCGGCGAACGCCCGCCGCTTCGCGACATCCCCCACGAGATCGGCCACACGGGCCCGGAGGTCATCGGCGTCGCCCGGACGGTAGAGCCACCCGTCGATGCTGCTGCGCACGAGGTCGATCGGTCCGCCGCGGCCGGTGGCGACCACGGGCACTCCGCTGGCCTGCGCCTCCTGGATCGTCTGGCCGAACGTCTCGCTCTCACCCGGGTGCACGAACACGTCGAAGCTCGCCATCGCCGTGGCCAGCTCGTCGCCCTGGAGGTGTCCGAGGAAGACGGCGTCGGGCAGCCGGCGTTCGAGTTCCGGCCGCGACGGCCCGTCGCCGACGACGACCAGGCGCACACCCGGCAGCCCTGCCAGCGCCGAGAGGTCTTCGACCTGCTTCTCCGGCGCCAGCCGGCCCACGTACCCCACGATCGCATCGCCCGCGGCGACCGACGGGACCACCCGCGTCCGCCACTCCTCGTCGCGACGGTGCGGCGCGAACCGGATGCCGTCGACACCGCGCCCCCAGATCGACACCCGGTCGACGCCGAGCCCCTCGAGCTGACGGCGCGCGGCCTCCGAGGGAGCGAGGGTCAAGGTCGCGCGCCGATGGAGCCGGCGGGTGTGGCCGGCGGCGAGCGCCGTCGCGTGCGGCAGCCCGTACCGTTCGGTGTAGGCGACGACGTCGGTCTGGTAGACCGCGATGCTCGGCACCCCCATCGCCTCGGCGGCGAGGAGCCCCTGCCATCCGAGCACGAACGGCGACGCGAGATGCACGACATCGGGCCGGAACGAGCGCAGCGCGCGTGCGAGGGACGCGACCGGAGCCGCCGCGACGCGGACGGCCGGGTATCGCGGCAACGGCAGCGACGGGATCGAACGGCCGGGCATGGCGAGCGGATGGTCGCGCCCGGCGCCCGGGGCGACGACGAAGGCCTCGTGCCCGCGGTGCTCGAGATGCTCGAGCACCCGCAGCACGGATCCCGTGACCCCGTTCATATGGGGCAGGAACGACTCGGTGACCACCGCGACTCTCACACGACCAGGGTGCCGCTCCGCTCCGCGCGACGGGTGCCGCGCGGGCCCCGATCGCGCAGTGTTCACGCGATCCTCGGTCGCCGGTCATCTGGCGGTCGTCTGACCGTCGCCGTTCGACCGGCGTTCACCCCCGGCTGGTAGGGATGGGGCGTGACCGCCGAGCAGATGATCGCGATCGCGGGGGGCCCGGGCATCCTGGTGGTCGTGTTCGTCCTCGTGCTGCTGGACTCGGTCGTGGTCGTGGTGCCCGGCGAGCTGTCCGTGACGGCGGCCGGGGCTCTCGCGGCCGCCACGGGCAGCCCGCCGCTGACGGCGGTGATCGCGGTGGCGGCCGTCGCGGCGTTCTGCGGCGACGCACTGTGCTTCGGCGCGGGCCGGCGTCTCGGCCTGCGCCGTTGGCGCTGGATGCGCCACCCGCGTATCCGACGCGCCTTCGACGGGGCGGGGCGGCGCCTGGCCGGCGGCACCGCGACGGTCGTCTTCACCGCGCGGTTCATCCCCTTCGCGCGGCTCGCCGTGAACCTCACCGCAGGGGCGACGGGGGTCCCGTCGGCGCGCTTCCTGGGCATCGCCGCGGTGGCCGCGACATGCTGGGCGGCCTATCAGACGGTGGTGGGCGCGGCCATCGGAGCGCTTCTCCCCGACGCGCCTCTCGCCGCGATGGCGCTGTCGGTCGCAGTCGCCCTCACGCTCGGGGCCGTGATCGACCTCGTGACCGCCCGCGTCTCGCGCCGACGGCGCTGAGTCGCGGGCGGTGCGCGGCCCGCGGGGGGCTCACTCCCCGGTCAGACCGCCGAGCAGGTGGCCGAAGGACTTCCCCTCGCCGAGGTAGCTCGCGGGGTCGAAGGGGTCGGCGTCCCTCGCGGGGGTGCGCGCGAGGATGGCGGCGGCGAGCTCGCGGGCTCCCCGCTCGACGCGCGAACTCAGCGGGGCGACGTCGTCGGCCTTGCTGCCCCAGTCGCTCGACGCGGCGAACACGCCGGTCGACACGGGGGCCGCGTGCAGGTAGGCGAAGATCGGCCGGATGGCGTAGTCGATGGCCAGCGAATGACGGGCCGTACCCGCGTTCGCCCCGATGAGCACCGGCATCCCGGTGAGCGCCTCGGGATCGAGGACGTCGATGAACGACTTGAACAGCCCCGAGTAGCTCGTCGAGAAGATCGGCGTCACCGCGATGAGGGCGTCGGCCGAGACGACCGAGTTGATCGCGGATTCCAGAGCCGGCGGAGCGAAGCCCGTCAACAGGTTGTTCGTGATGTCGTGGGCGAGGTCGCGCAGCTCGACGACGTCGGCCGTCGCGGTCACATCGGACGCGGCGAGCTCGGCGATCGTCGCGGACGCCAGCCGGTCGGCGAGCATCCGGGTGGATGAGGGATTCGACAGGCCGGCCGAGACGACGGCGATGCGGCGCGCGCTCATCGGGCCGCTGCCGCGCCGAAGGCCGCACCGGCGGGCGCCGGGGCGTCCTGGTAGGGCGAGGGACCGCTGAGGTTGTCGCCGCGGTTCGCGCGGGGCCGTGCCTCGCGGGCCGGACCGTTGCCGTATGCGGCACGCACCCGGGCGGCGTGCGTCGGCGCGTCGGGCACCTCGGCCCCGCGACCCTCGGCGAGCTCCTTGCGCAGCACCGGGACCACCTCTCCGCCCAGGATGTCGAGCTGCTCGAGCACCGTCTTCAGCGGGAGCCCGGCGTGGTCGATGAGGAACAGCTGACGCTGGAAGTCGCCGAAGGTCTCGCGCATGGCGGCGTACCGGTCGATCACCTGCTGCGGCGACCCGACCGTGAGCGGGGTCATCTCGCTGAAGTCCTCGAGCGACGGGCCGTGGCCGTACACCGGCGCGTTGTCGAAGTACGGCCGGAACTGCCGCACCGCGTCCTGGGAGTTCGCGCTCATGAACACCTGGCCCCCGAGACCCACGATCGCCTGCTCCGGCGTCCCATGGCCGTAGTGCGCGAAGCGCTGACGGTAGAGGTCGATCAGGCGCTGGTAGTGCTCCTTGGGCCAGAAGATGTTGTTGGCGAAGAAGCCGTCGCCGTAGTACGCGGCCTGCTCGGCGATCTCAGGGGTGCGGATCGAGCCGTGCCACACGAACGGAGCGACGCCGTCGAGCGGGCGGGGGGTCGCGGTGAAGCCCTGCAGCGGGGTGCGGAACTTGCCCTCCCAGTCGACGACGTCCTCGCGCCACAGCTTGTGCAGGAGGGCGTAGTTCTCGATCGCCAGCGGCAGTCCCTGGCGGATGTCCTTGCCGAACCAGGGATACACGGGCCCGGTGTTGCCGCGGCCCATGATCAGGTCGACGCGGCCGCCCGACAGGTGCTGGAGCATCGCGTAGTCCTCGGCGATCTTCACCGGGTCGTTCGTGGTGATCAACGTCGTCGCCGTCGAGAGGATGAGGCGCTCGGTCTGCGCGGCGATGTAGGCGAGGGTCGTGGTGGGCGAGGACGACCAGAAGGGCGGGTTGTGGTGCTCCCCGATCGCGAAGACGTCGAGTCCGACGTCTTCGGCATGCTTGGCGATGGTCACCGCCGCGCGGATCTTCTCGGCCTCGCTGGGGGTGCGTCCGGTGGTGGGGTCGGCCGTGATGTCGCTCACGGTGAAGATGCCGAACTGCATCCCCGGCCAGCCGGTGCTCGTGCTCGTGTGCGTGTCCACGTGGGTCCGCCTTCCCGGACGCCGCAGCATCCGTTTCATGCAAATGAATATAAACCATGGAACGTCGGAGCGCTCGGGGTATTCCCGCGGGATAGTGTTTCATCCACGATGACGAACGCCACGACCGGCACGACCGCGACGCGCCCGAAACGGCGCGTCCCCTTCTGGGACAACGCCCGCTTCGCCTGCATCGTGCTCGTCGTCCTCGGGCACGCGGTCCAGCGCCTCACCTACGACTCCGACATCGCCATGGCGATGTACCTCGTCATCTACGCGTTCCACATGCCGGCGTTCGCGATCATCTCGGGCTACTTCTCCAAGTCCGACCCGCTCTCGCGCCGGCAGATGGCTCGGATCCTGACCGACATCATCGTGCCGTACGTCGTGTTCGAGGGGCTCTGGACGCTCACGAAGTTCCTCGTCGAGGGGCAGGCCAACCCCAACCCGACGCAGCCGTCGTGGACCCTGTGGTTCCTGCTCGCGCTCGGCATCTTCCGCCTGGTGCTCCCCTACCTCGCGCTGCTGCGCTGGCCTCTCGCCTGGGCGTTCGGGATCTCGATCATCGCGGGCTACCTGCCCAACATCGACTCCACCCTCTCGCTCTCGCGCACCCTCGGTTTCCTCCCCTTCTTCGTGCTCGGATGGTGGCTGCGCGACCGCGACGTCGTCGACCGGTTCGACCTGCTCCGGCGCACCACCTGGTCGGTGCTCGCCGGCGTGCTGACCTTCGTCGTCGCCGGCGGGGCGGCCTGGATGTTCATCGGCACCTGGCGCGAGATCAACCTCGGCAAGTGGCTCTTCTACGACGCCAGCTACTCAGACGCCGGCAGCGCGGAGTGGTGGGCCGGCGGCATCCGTGTCGCGCTGCTCCTGCTCGCGCTGATCCTGACCGCCGCCTTCTTCGCTCTGCTGCCCCGCGGCTCGCATCGATGGACCCATTTCGGCCAGTACACGATGTACGTCTACCTGCTGCATTCGTTCGTGCTGTATCCGTTCCGCGAATCGGGGGTGCTGCGCGACGCCGAGCCCACCTGGCTCTGGTTGCCGGTCGTCGCGGTCGCCTCGGTCCTCATCGCGCTGGGGCTGGCCACGCGGCCGGTGCGCCGGCTGTTCCGCCCACTCATCGAGCCCCGCCCCGGGTGGCTGTTCGTCGACCGCGGCCTGGCGGCACGCGAGGGCCGGCGCAACGACCCCACCGGGTCGCGCCGACCGCGCGAGGACGGCGCGGTCATCCCACGCAACAATCGAGCGGATGCCGCGGGCGGCTCGTAGCCTCGCTGCATGAGCGACCTCTCCCTCCCCGTCCTCGACTTCTCGCAGCTCGACGGCGATACCGCGGATGCGGCGCGGTTCCGGGACGAGCTGCGCGCGGCCACCCACGACGTCGGGTTCTTCTACCTCACGGGCACGGGCATCCCCGCCGGCCTCGAAGAGCGTCTGCACCGCGTGGCCCGCGAGTTCTTCGCGTTGCCCGAAGCCGACAAGCTCGCGATCGAGAACGTCAACAGCCCGCACTTCCGTGGCTACACCCGTGTCGGCGGCGAGCTCACGCAGGGGCGGGTCGATTGGCGCGAGCAGATCGACATCGGCCCCGAGCGCCCCGCCGTCGACGACCCGCAGGCGCCCGATTACGCCCGCCTCATCGGCCCCAACCTGTGGCCGGCCGCTCAGCCCGAGCTGCGCGAGGTGACCGACGCCTGGGTCGCACACCTGTCGGAGGTCGCCCGCCGCCTGCTGCGGGCCTGGGCCGAGGCCCTGGGGGCGCCCGCGTCGTACTTCGAGGATCACTTCGGCGAGCCGCAGACGCTGCTGAAGATCGTGCGCTACCCCGGCAAGGACGACCCGACACCCGGTCAGGGCGTCGGCGCGCACAAGGACTCGGGGGCGCTCACCCTGCTGTGGGTCGAGCCCGGCAAGGGCGGACTGCAGGTGCAGCGCGACGGCGAGTGGGTCGACGCGCCGCCGGTTCCCGGCGCGTTCGTCGTCAACATCGGCGAGCTCCTCGAGCACGCCACCGATGGGTACCTCATCGCCACGAACCACCGCGTCGTCTCGCCGCGCTACCCCGACGACCGCATCTCGGTGCCGTTCTTCTTCAACCCGGCGCTCGAATCCCGATTCCCGCTCATCGCGTTGCCGCCCGAGCTCGCTGCCGAGGCCCGCGGCGTGACGAAGGATCCCGCCAACCCGATCCACGGCGTCCACGGCGAGAACGCGCTGAAGTCGCGCCTGCGCGCTCACCCCGACGTCGCCGAGCGCTGGCACGCCGACCTCCTCGCCGCCCGAGCCTGACCGCGCCGCCGGCGGCATCCGCGCGGCGGAACGTCGAACACGCTCCCTCGCCACGAGGACGCACCGTGCGGCATGCGCGCTCGACGCGACGGTGCGTTCTCGGCGCCCGACAAAGCCGAAGGCCGCCCCACACCTGGGACGGCCTTCGCAAGAACGTTTTGCGCGATTGAACGCTGGGTCGTTCGCCTTATCGGCGGAGCCCCAGGCGCTCGATCAGCGTACGGTAACGCTGGATGTCGAGTTCCTGGAGGTAGCCGAGCAGTCGACGGCGCTGACCGACGAGCAGGAAGAGTCCACGGCGCGAGTGGTGGTCGTGCTTGTGGATCTTGAGGTGCTCGGTGAGGTCTTTGATGCGCTGCGACATCAGCGCGACCTGCACCTCGGGGGATCCGGTGTCACCGGGGTGCGTCGCGTACTCTTCGATGATCGCCTTCTTGACGTCTGCTTCGAGTGCCATAGATGGGATCCCCTTTCTTCTCACTGCGCGGCGCCCGACACCCGATGTGCGAGCTCTCTTTATCCGCGGCCGATCGAACGGCAACCGCTCTACTCTACCAGTCCTTGCGGCTCATCCGATGCGGCTGCGAGGACGACGAGCTCGCCCCGGACGGACCACGAATTACCTGCCATCCGCGTCATTGACCCATCGATACCCCACCCCGAGCCTGAAAAGGCGGCGCGGGGAATCGATCGAAAGATGGTGAGCGAAGTGCAAGTGACATCGAAATTCATCGCCGGAGTGGCTGCGGGAGCGTGCATCGCGGTCTCTGCGCTCGCACCGGCGACGGCCGACACGGGCGAGGCCGACGACGGGGTCGTCGGCCTCGTCAACGCCGTCGCGCCCGACATCGGCCGGACCAGCGTTCCGGCGCTCGACGCCGCCGACGGGAGCTTCGTGGTCGGCGACACCCGCATCCCCGGCACGGGCGACGGATGGTTCACGGTCGGCGGCGCCGCCGAACCGCTCTCCGTCTCGATGCCGAGAGAAGCGGATCCCGGTGCGGCGGCCCGCGCCGCCGACGGCTCCGTGGTGCTGCGCGGCGACGAGACGGGCATCGACGTGGTCGCACAGGCCGTCGACGAGGGGGCCTTGCGGATCCAGACCGTCGTCGCGTCGGCCGACGCGCCCCACGTCTTCACGTACGACGTCGCCAACGGCTACGAGCTGACGCAAGCGGCGGACGGCTCGTTCTGGGCGTACCGGCCCGGCGGCGAGGACCAGCTGGACCTCTACCGGATCCACGAGCCGTGGGCCCGCGACGCGGCGGGGGAACCCGTCGAGACCCGCTACGAGATCGTGGGCGATAGCCTGGTGCAGACGATCGTCACCGACGAGAACACGCAGTTCCCCGTGGTGGCCGACCCGACGTGGGAATGGTATCTCGCCGCCTACGGAGCCGGATTCAACAAGCAGGAGACCCGGCAATTGGCCAGCGCGGGTGCCGCGTCCGGGTTCTGCGGACTCCTGCCCGGTGCATTCGCCGCCGCCTGTGGCGTCCTCGGCGCACAATGGTTCCTTCAGGCGCAACTGGCGGCGGATGCCGGTGAGTGCGTGTTCATCGCGGTCGTCCCCGCGCCCGTCGCGGTTCGCTATGACTCCCACAACTGCACCTGACCGTCACCGCCACCGGAGGGAGCGCGCATGCTGTTGATCGTCGTCATCGTGGGGCTGGCCGCCGGTGCGGCGCTCGCCACGGCGCGCGTGCCCCGGCCCGAGCCGGGCGCCCTGACCGCCTCGCTGGTGCTGATCGCGGCCGGCGCCTCGTGGATCGTCGTGGAGTCGGCCGCATCGTCCGCATCCGGCGCCGGTACCGTGGCGGGACTCGGCTACGCCGCATCCTGCCTCGTCGGCTACGTGGGCTATGGCGCACAGAGGTGGGCCCGGCGCATCCCCGCCGCCGAGCGGCCGCCGTGGGGCCGGTTGCTGTGGCTGACCGTCGCCGGCCCCGCACACCTGCGGACGCGGATCCCGGACGAGAGCGCGAGGGGCGAGGCCGCCGCGCCCGCACCCGAGCACGCACGCCGGGGCGATCGCTGAGCCCGCCGGAACACGACGAGGGGCGGATGCCGCAGCATCCGCCCCTCGGTACGTTCCCGGGCGATCAGGCCTGGATCGAGCCCTGCAGATCGAGCTCGATGGTGACGTCCTTGCCGACGAGCACGCCGCCGGTCTCGAGGGCGGCGTTCCAGGTCAGGCCGAACTCCTCGCGGTTGATGACCGTCTTGGCGGTCGCGCCGGCCTTGTAGTTGCCCCACGGGTCGGTGCCGAAGCCGCCGAACTCGACGGTGAAGGTGACGGGCTTGGTGACGTCCTTGATGGTGAGGTCGCCGTCGACGAGGAAGTCGCCGCCCTGCTGACGCACACCGGTCGAGACGAAGGTGATGTTCGGGTACTGCTCGACGTCGAAGAAGTCGGCGCTGCGCAGGTGGTTGTCGCGGCCCTCGTCCTTCGTGTTGATCGAGGCGACGTCGACCTTGGCGTCGAGAGTCAGTTCGAGGGGGTTCTCGGGGGCGACGATGGTCGCCTCGGCGACGGCGAAGGTGCCGCGCACCTTCGAGATCATCATGTGGCGGACGCTGAAGCCCACCTCGCTGTGGGAGGCGTCGAGCACCCAGGTGCCAGCCTTGTAACCGGGGATTTCGGTGGTCGTGGTCATGATCGTCCTTCGTTCTCGAGCGTCCGGTGGGGTCCGGCGTACAGGGGCGGCAACGCGCCGCTCCGACAGTCTATTCCGGCGAATGCAAATTCGAGGTGACGAGACGACGACGGGCGGATGCCGCGCCGTGCGGCATCCGCCCGTGCGAGCGTCGGTTGGGGCTCAGCCCACCGCGAGGAGGTCGATGACGAAGATGAGGGTCTTACCGCCGAGGAAGTGTCCTCCCGCGGGTCCGTACGCGAGGTGGGGCGGGATGACCAGCTCACGGCGGCCGCCGACCTTCATGCCCGGGATGCCGTCCTGCCACCCCTGGATGAGGCCGCGAAGCGGGAACTGGATGCTCTCGCCGCGGTTCCACGACGAGTCGAACTCCTCGCCGGAGGTGTACTCGACACCCGCGTAGTGCACGGTGACGGTGTCGCCGGGCTTGGCCTCGGCACCGTCGCCGACGATCAGGTCGCGGACGACGAGGTCATCGGGCGCGGGACCCTCGGGGGCGTCGATCTCGGGCTTGGTGCGGTCATCAGTCATGGTCCCCATCCAACCCGAGCGCGGGGCCGGGTGCAACGCGGCGGGACCGCACGCGGGGCTCTTGACGACCGCGGTCCGCGTGTGGATCATGGGATCAGGCCAACTCAGCGCCCGGGAGACATGCAGGCATCGCCGCAGCACCGGGCGCTGAGTCTTTTCCCGGAGGTCACCTCAGCAGTGTCTGCCGCAACCTCGTCGCGCGCACGAGGTGCGCCTGCTCGTCGGCGAGCGCCTGGTCGTCGCGTCCGGTCAGTGCCCGCTGCCGGGCGGCTGCCAGCCGCGTCGCCTCGGCGATGAAGGCCCGCATCGTCTCGGCGCGACCCCCCGGGAGCGTCCGCGCCCACGCGATCGCCCGCCGCCGCCCGGCGCCTGTGGCGAGCAGATCGACCTCGACCGGCGTGAACCATCCCGCTGCGGCGTAGTCGCCCAGACGTTCGCGCGTGAGCCGCGACTCCTCGCGACGCAGCAGGATCACCCCCAGCACGAAGCCCACGAACAGCGGCACCTGCAGCGTGGCGTACAGGCCGAAGAAGTCCGTGAACACCGCGGAGCCGTTCCAGAGCGCGTGGAGCAGGATCGCCGCGGCGAGTCCCCCCGCCCACGGTGCGAAGACCGCTCCCCCGCGTGCGCCCCGGCGCACCGCGAGTCCGACGGCGAAGCCCGTCGCAGCGGTGAACATGACGTGCGCGAAAGGCGAGAGGATGCCGCGCAAGACGAAGGTGACGGTCACCTGGGCCACACCGCCCGAGATGAGACTGTCGGCGAAGTACAGGATGTTCTCGGTGAAGGCGAACCCGGCGCCGATCATGGCGCCGTACACCACGCCGTCGACGGGACCGTCGAAGAAGCGCCGTCCCAGCCGCAGCACGAGGAGGATGCCGAGTCCCTTCGCGATCTCCTCGACGAGCGGAGCCTGCACCACGCTGGCCATCGCCGACGACACCGCGTCGCGCGGTGGGCCGAGCGCGATGCTCAGTACGAGGTCGACTCCGAGCGCGATGACCACCGACGCGACCGCGCCCCAGCCCAGCGCGAGCCACAGCAGTCGCGGCGGCTCGGGCTCCCACCGGTCGACGATGCGCACGACCCAGAGCACCCCGAGCAACGGCAGCAGCGCGAGCACGGCGCCCACGACGGATGCCGCCACGCCGAGGAAAGACACGAGGTAGGCCGCGAGGCCGAGCAGAAGCACGAGGAGCACGGCTCCGACCCAGACGACGCCCCAGCCGCCGGGTCGACCGCCCACGGGTAGGACGGGAGGCGAGGTCGGCGCGGCAGGAACGGGCGCCGGACGACCGGGCTGCGGCTGCGAGAGCGGTGACGGGAACGACACGCCCCCACACTAGGGGCGCGCCGGGCCGACGGAGAGCCGGATCACCGCCGGGCCGCCGCCGGGTAGCCTGGTCGCATGCGCTTTGCCCACGTGATGACTGCGGGGGCCGACGATCCCCGCCTCGTGCTCGTCGCCGACGACCGTGCCACGTTCGTCGGCGACCTCTTCGCCGGCGCACCCGAAGGCTTGCAAGATCTCATCGAGCGCGGCGACGACGGGCTCGCCCGCGTCGCCGATGCCGTCGCCGAGACCGATGTCGTCTGGCACGATCTGCACGCCGCCTCCTACGCCTCGGCGGTGCTGTCACCCCCGATCGTGCTGGCGGTGGGCCTGAACTACGCCGCTCACTCGAGCGAGCTCGGTCTCAAGGCCGACAGCGCGCCGACCGTGTTCACCCTCTGGCCGAACTCGCTCACCGCGCACGAGGCCACCACGTCGTGGCCGAGAACCCTGAGCGAGTCGGTCGACTACGAAGCCGAGCTCGGGGTGATCATCGGCTCGGCGGCCAAGGACGTCGCCGCCGACGACGCCCTCGCGCACGTATGGGGCTACACCGTCGTCAACGACATCACCGCGCGCGACATCCAGTTCTCGGAGGCGCAGTGGTCGCGCTGCAAGTCGTTCGACGGCTTCACCCCGACCGGGCCGTTCGTCGTCACCGCCGACGAGATCCCCGACCCGCAGGACCTCCACATCTGGGCCGTCGTGGACGGCCAGACGGTGCAGGACGCCTCGACCGGACAGATGATCCGCTCGGTCGCGACCCTCGTCGCCCATCTCTCGACGGCTGCGACGCTGCTGCCCGGGACACTCATCTCCACGGGCAGCCCCGGTGGCGCGGGCTATTCGCGCGACCCGCAGATCTTCCTCCGCGACCGTTCGATCGTCACGGTGGGCATCGACGGCATCGGCGAGCTGCGCACGCACTGCCGCATCACGGGCTGAGGGCCGCCTCCGGGTCGCAGCCGCAACTGCGCCCGAGACGAAGCCCCACCTCGACGCGCACGCTGCGCCGCCCGACCGACCCGTCGCCCGGGTCGGTGAGCAGCAGATGGGCGGCGAGTCTGCCCATCAGCTCCATCGGCTGACGCACCGTCGTCACCGTGGGTGACGACGTGCGGACGGCCTGGATGCCGTCGAAGCCGGCCAGCCGCACCTCCTGCGGCACCGAGACGTCATGCGCGTGCAGCACATCGAGGGTCGCGAGCGCCAGCTGATCGGTCGCGCAGAGCACCGCGTCGGGGAGTCTGCCGTCGCGGATCCGTGCGGTCAGCCCCGGGAAGCGGGGCGCGCGCTCGAGGTCGACGGTGTCGATCACCTCGGCCCTCGCGCCGGGGTGGGCCGCGACGGCGTCGAGGAACGCCGAACGTCGCTCGTCGGTGTCGAAGCCGGCCGGGGCATCGATCCACCCGAACGATCGGACGCCGTGCTCGTGGACGAAGTGATCCACCAGCATCCGCTCTCCGCCGGCGTTGTCGGCGAGGACGTGGTGGGCATCGCCGATCTGCGAGCTGAGCACGACCACGGGCAGGGTGGAGGCCACCGAACCGAGCGACGCGTCGACGGTCGCACCCGGGAGGATCGCGAGGCCGTCGACCTGTCCGGCCGTGTCGGCGATCTCCGAGACACCCAGGCCACCGGTGCTCAGCAGCACGGCGGTGCCGTTGCGCTTGCACTCCAGCACGAATCCACGCTGGATCTCGTCGACGTACAGCGGGAACGTGCGAGGCTCGCTGCGTCGCGCGTCCTCGGCGGCATCCCAGGCCAGCAGACCATCGCCGACGTCCAGCTCGGCGAGGTCGGTGAGCCGGCCCGGCTGAGCATCCACCGGGTGGGCGGAGTCGACCGCGACCGGGGTCGCCGACTCCACCAGCAGGTCGAACAGGTGGAGCCCGAGCACGCCGGTACGTCCGCGGGCCAGGTTGCGTGCCGATCCGCTGGGCACGTAGCCCAGCTCGCGCGCGACCTGCAGCACGGCGTCGCGGGTCTCGCTGCGCACCTTGTCGGGCCGACGGAACGCGAACGAGACGGTGGCGATCGACACTCCGGCGCGCTCGGCGACGTCGTAGACGGTGGGACGCCCGATCGCCATGACTACCTCGATTCCTCGGGGAGTCTACCCAGCGCGCTCACGCCGTCACGATCGACAGTCCGCTCCCCCGCGGGAAGACCGGATCGACGGTGTCGCCCGGCACGTCGGTGCGCGATCGCCGCACCTCGTCCATCGAACGCGGGACCTCGATGGGCAGCCGTCCCCGCGGTGCGACCTCACCGGTGAGCGCCGCGAGCACCGCGGCATCCGAGCTTCCGTAGTCGGCGACCACGGCCGAGGCGATGGGGAGGAAGGGTGTGAGGATGGCCGGACGGTCCAGACCCACCACGAGCACGAGCGGGGCGTGCCCGGCCACGCGGGCCAGTCGCGCCACGAGCCCGGGTCCGAACTCGAGGGAGCCCTGGTGGAACCACTTCTCGAGGAAGAGGTCGTCGCGCGGTTCGAACGGGGCACCCACGCGCACCAGCGCGACATCCGCATCCTCGGGGCTCGCGACGCGCACACCGTAGGGGGCCAGGGCCTCGTCGCGGATGTTCTCGGCGTAGATCCTCGGTCGCGCAGCGGAGGCCAGCGGAAGGACGTCGCCCCGGTTCTGCAGCACGGTGAGCGATTCGGCCTGGGCACGGGTGCCGAGTTCGCGGAACTCGGCGTTGCCGACGATGCGCTCGGCTTCGTCCTCGTCGACGTAGGGGTCGTCGAAGAGCCCGAGCCGGAACTTCACCAGCAGGATGCGACGGGCCGAGGCGTCGACGCGCTCGATCGGCACGACTCCGCGCTCGACGAGGTCGACCAGCAGCTCGGTGCACTCCTCGCCGCCGAACTGGTCGACACCCGCCTCGAGCAGGCGCAGCATCCTCTCGGTCGGATCCAGCTCTTCCACTCCCCAGGCCCGGGCCGGGAGGACCTGGTCGCCCACGTGGTTGTCGTTGACGAGCTCCCAGTCGGTGACGACGACGCCGTCGTACCCGAGCTCGTCGCGCAGCAGATCGGTGATGATCTGCCGGTTGTAGGCGAAACCCACCTCGGCGATGGGCCGACCGTCGCGGACGAGACCGACCGGCATGCCGTAGTAGGGCATCATGCCCGCCGTGCCGCGCCGGATCGCCTCGCGGAACGGCTCGAGGTGGTAGTCGAACAGGCCGCCGGGGTAGACCTGCTCGCGGCCGTACGGGAAGTGCGCATCCTCGCCGTCGAGCTGGGGCCCGCCGCCCGGGAAGTGCTTCGTGGTGCAGGCGACGCTGTCGGGACCGAGCTCGTCGCCCTGGAAGCCGCGCAGATACGCCGCCGTGATCTGAGACACGCGCTCCGCGTCGTACCCGAACGTCTGCGCCTGGCGCGCCCAGCGGGCCTCGGTCGGCAGGTCGATCTGCGGATGCAGCGCGGCGCGGATGCCGACGGCGCGGTACTCCCGGCGCGCGACGTCGGCGAACTGCTCGATGACCTCGCGGTCGTCGAGGGCGGCCAGCCCCATCGGCTCAGGCCACTGCGAGAAGGGGCCCGCCGAGAAGGCGACGCCGGTGTTCTCGACGAAGGCGTGCCGCGGGTCGGTGCTGATCGTGACGGGCACGCCGTGCGGGGTGCTCTCGGCGAGGCGCTGGAGGTTGTTGTTCCAGCGGGCGCCCTCGCGGGCCGAACGGATCGCGTGGACGTTGAAGTGCGACATGTTCTTGCCGACGACGACGTCGGAGGTCGGCGATTTCGAGATCGCTCCCGGTGCCTCGAGCACCTCCCCCTCGGGGCCGATCTCGATGACCGTCTGGAACATCAGCCCGATCTTCTCGGCCGGCGACAGCCGTGCGAGTAGATCGTCGGTGCGCACCTCGGGGCTCAGGCGCGGGTCTTCGTACGGGTCGAGCACGCCGTTGCCGTTGAGATCGCGGAAACGGGTGCCGTCGGGTGCGGTCAGGAGATCGGGTCGCATGGGGGGACTTTCGCTCGAGGGGGAGGACGGATGCGGCGACGCAGGGGTCACTTGAGGCCGGTGGTGGCCACGCCGCGGATGAACCAGCGCTGCAGGAACACGAACAGCACGATGATCGGGGCGATCACGAGCACCGAGCCGGCCAGCAGCAGTCCGTAGTTGGTGGCGTTCTGCCCGGTCGAGTACAGCGACAGCGCGACCGGCAGGGTGTACATGTCCTCGGTCTGGGCCGACACCAGCGGCCAGAGGAAGTTGTTCCACGACGCCAGGAACGTCAGGATGCCGAGGGTCGCCAGCGGCGGGCCGCACAGCGGCATCACGATGCGCGAGAAGATGCGCCACTCCCCCGCTCCGTCGAGACGTGCCGCCTCGAGCAGGGCGTCGGGGATGCCCGCGACGAACTGCCGCATCAGGAACACCCCGATGGGAGCGGTGATGAACGGCAGGATCAACGCCGGGTACGTGTTGACCAGCCCGAGCGAGGACACCATCACGAACAGCGGGACGAAGGTCACCACCCCCGGCACCATCAGGGTGACCATCACCAGCAGGAAGAGCACGCGCTTGCCCGGGAACTCCATCTTGGCCAGCGCGTAGCCGACCATCGAGCAGAACACCATGTTGCCGAGCACCGTGACGACGGCGACGACGAGGCTGTTGAGGAAGAAGTGCCCGAAGTCGAGCGGTCCGAACCACTGCGCGAAGTTCTCGCCGGTGGGGTTCTCGGGCAGCCAGGTCGGCGGACGCTGGAGGATCTCGCCCTGGGTCTTGACCGAGCCGAGGAGCATCCAGACGAACGGGATCAGCCACACGACGAGGCCGACGGCTAGGACGCTGTAGGTGATGGCGCGCGGGCCGAGACCGCGGCGGCGACGGCTCCGCGCGGGCGGCGTCGGGGCGACGGTGTCGACCACCGGGGCGGGGATCGTTGTCATCGGGTCAGTCCTTCGAACGGAGCAGCCGGAACTGCAGCAGGCTCAGCAGGGCGATGGCGAGGAAGAGCACGTAGCTCGCGGCCGAGGCCAGGCCGTACTCGCCGAAGCCGAACTGCTGGAAGGTGTAATAGGCGACGGAGAGCGTGGAGTCCAGAGGTCCGCCCTTGGTCATCACGAACGCCTCCTCGAAGAACTGCAGGTAGCCGACCGAGATGAGCACGGCGCCGAGAAGGATCGTGGGGCGCAGCAACGGCAGCGTGACCGATATCAGCCGCCGCCAGGAGGAGGCGCCGTCCATCGTCGCCGCCTCGTTGACGTCCTGGGGCACGGCCTGCAGGCCGGCGAGGAAGATCACCATGAGCGTGCCGACGTTGCGCCACACCGCCATCATGATCAGCGACGGGAGGGCGAAGGATGGGTCGTTCAGCCAGTTCGGCCCGTCGATGCCGACGAGCGCCAGCGCGGAGTTGAGCAGGCCGTCGGGCTGCAGGATGTACCGCCAGACCACGGCGATCGCCACGATGCTGGTCACGACGGGGGCGTAGAAGCCGACGCGGAAGAACGCCACGATGCGTCCGCCGCCGCTGTTGAGCGCGAGGGCGAGGGCGAGCGCCAGCACCATCGTCACCGGGATGCCGACGACGACGAAGATCGCCGTGACCCCGAGGGAGGTGATGAAGCGCGGGTCGCCGAAGAGGGTCGCGAACTGGTCGAGCCACACGAAGTTCACCGCGAACGGGGAGGAGATGTCCCGCGCGGTGAAGTCGGTGAACGACATCGCGAACGACCCGACGATCGGGAAGAGCATGAAGACCGCGAACACCGCCACGAAGGGCAGGCAGAACGCCCAGGCGATGACCGCCTGACGCCGGCGCTGGCGGGCATGCAGGCCACCGGGCCGGGAGGCCCCGCGGCCGGAGTCGGTGACGGCTCCGGCCGCGGGAAGGGTGGACGTGGACACCGGGATCACTCCAGGCCGATGGCGTCTGCGTCGGCCTGCAGAGTCGTGAGCACCGAGGCGACATCGGCTCCGCCGCGGCGGAGCTGTTCGAGCGCCTGGTCGCCCTTGGCCGCGACCTGCACCCAGCTGGTCGTCACGGGCGGGGCCTTGGCCGTCTGCAGCTGCTCGCCGAACGTGCTGAGGCTCTCGTCGTCGGCCAGAGCCGGCGCATCCCACGCCGCCTGGAGCGCCGGGAGGTCACCGGTCTGCTCGTAGAACGCCGTCTGAGTGTCAGCCTCGCTCATCCAGCGGACGAGCTTCCAGGCCGACTCGGCGTTCTGACTGTTCTCGAAGACGACGAGGTTGGCCCCACCGCTGAACGACACCGAGCCCTCGTTCGCCGGGAGCACCGCGGTGGCGTACTTCGATACGAAGTCCTCCCCGCCCACGAGCTCGAGCTGGCCGCGGAGGAACGGTCCTTCGACCACCATGGGCGTGGTGCCCGAGACGAACTCGGCCTCGGTCGCCCCGGCCGACACATCGGCGTTCGCGTCGGCCAGGCCCGCGTCGAAGAAGCTCTGGTAGTACGACAGCCCCTCGGCCATCTCGGGGGTGTCGAGCGTCCATGCGTCGCCGTCGACCAGCTCGGCGCCCGCCGACCAGGGCATCCACATCGCGCCCTGGAACGAGTCGTTGCCGCCGGGGAGCCGGATGCCGAAGTCGGCTCCGGCCTTCTCCTGCATGTCGGCCGCCAGCTGCTGCAGCTCGTCCCAGTCGGCGGGAGCCTGCGTCCACCCCGCCTGCTGTGCGAGGTCGGTGCGGTAGTACAGCACGCGGGTGTCGACGTACCACGGAACACCGGCGACACGATCGTCGAACTCGGTGGTGCTGCGGGCACCGGGGAAGAAGCCGTCGGTGGAGATCTCGCCCGGAACCGTCGCGAACGCGTCGCCGAAGTCGGCCATCCACGTCGAGCCGACCATTGCGACATCGGGGGTGTTGCCGCCGGCGATAGCCGTCTGGAACTTGTTGTGGGCCGAGTCCCACGGGATCGCGGTGACCTCGATCGAGACGTCGGGGTTCGCCTCTTCGAACTCCGCGACGAACTCGGGCAGGGCCTCGCCCTCGGCACCCATCGCCCACACGGTGATCGTGCCGGTCGCCGGGCTGTCGTCGATGGACGTCACCTCGGCGGGCCCGGTCGCAGCCTCATCGGCGCGGCCGCACCCGGTCAGGATGAGCGAGACCGCGGCGAGCGTCGCCACTCCCCCAGCCACTGTTCTGAACTTCACGTCTTCCTCCTTGAATCGCGGGATCGCCGGGGCGATCAAAGCGCTTAAACCATCGCGCGTTGGTCAGTTTAAGCGCTTTGATCACAGCAGCGCAAACGACTCGAAGAGTTCTGGGCGATGCGCGAGAAAGCCCCCGCGGACCTGTCCGCGGGGGCTTCGTTCACGGCATCCGGGTCAGCGGACCTCGGCGCAGGACTGCGTCTGTCCCCACACGGTGACCGTGTCGGCTCCCTCGACGACGCACGTCTGGTAGATGTCGTTCGCGAGTCCGCCGAAGACCGAGAAGGCGACGACGATGGCGACGACCGAGAGGACGAGCAGGATCGAGCTGATGATGATCGCGGCGAGGGCCAGGCCGTTCTTCTGCCCGGCCTTCTTGCTCTGCACGAGAGCGACGATTCCGAGGATCAGACCGATGAGTTGCAGACCCACGGGAACGAGTGCCAGAACGAAGGCGACGATCCCCAGGGTCTTGCCGGGGACGGGTCCGCTGGGTGCGCCGCCGTACGCGGCATCGGACGACGAGGTCGGGTAGGCCGGCGGCTGGTACGCCGGAGGCTGCGGCACGGACGAGTTGCTCGGGTCGGTCATGGGGTCCCCCGGTGTGTCGGAAACGGATGGTCAGCCTCGACGTTAGCGAGAGCGGACCCCGCCGCACAAAGGGTTGTCAGCCCGAGACGCCGTCTACCCGGTCCGGCAGCACGATCGGAATCGCCGCGGTCACCGCCTGCAGACCCGACAGTCGTGCGGGCGAGAGCTGCTTGTCGACGTCGGCCCGCGACATCAATCCCGCCTCGACGACGAGGTCTCCGACGTTGCGATGGGTCAGCAGCGCCGTCTTGGCCAGAGCGGCGGCCGCGGCGTAACCGATGAAGGGGGTGAGCGCGGTGACCACGCCGACCGAGGATCCCACCATCGCGCCGAGCCGCTCGCGGTTGGCGGTGATGCCGTCGACGCAGTTGATGCGCAGCGTCCGCATCGCCCGACGCATCCAGGTGATCGACTGGAAGATCGAGTGCGCGATGATCGGCTCGAACGCGTTCAGCTGCAGCTGGCCGCCCTCGACCGCCATCGTGACGGTGAGGTCCGCCCCGGCCACCGCGAACGCGACCTGATTGACGACCTCGGGGATGACGGGGTTGACCTTGCCCGGCATGATGCTCGAACCGGCCTGGCGCGGTGGCAGGTTGATCTCGCCGAAGCCCGCCTGCGGTCCGCTCGAGAGCAGGCGGAGATCGTTGCTGATCTTCGACAGCTTGATCGCATTGCGTTTCAACGACGACGAGAACGACATGAACGAACCGGTGTCGCTCGTCGACTCGACGAGGTCGGCGGCGCTGGAGAGGTCGAGGCGGGTGATCTCGCGCAGGTGCCGCACCACGGACTCGCGGTAATCGGGGTGGGTCGTGATGCCCGTGCCGATCGCGGTGGCGCCCATGTTGATCTCGTAGAGCAGCGAGGCGTTCTCGCCGAGTCGCGCGTGGTCCTCGCCGAGGGTGGTGGCGAACCCGTGGAACTCCTGTCCGAGGGTCATGGGCACGGCATCCTGCAACTGGGTGCGGCCGACCTTCAGAACGTCGTGGAACTCGACCGCCTTGGCCAGGAACGACTCCCGCAGCAGCGCGAGCTCGTCGAGCAGCCCCTGCAGATCGAGTCCGAGGCCGACCTTGATCGCCGTCGGGTACACGTCGTTCGTCGACTGGCTGCGGTTGGTGTGGTCGATCGGCGAGAGGTAGGCGTAGTCGCCCTTGGGGCGGCCGGCGAGCTCGAGCGCGATGTTGGTGATGACCTCGTTGGCGTTCATGTTCGTCGAGGTGCCCGCCCCGCCCTGCACGACGCCCACGACGAACTGGTCGTGGAACTCGCCGTCGATGACGCGCTGCGCGGCGCGGTCGATGAGGTCGGCGCGTTCGGCATCGAGGACGCCGATGTCGCGGTTCGCACGCGCAGAGGCCTGCTTGACCATCGCGAGCGCCCGGACGAGGTCGCGATAGACCGAGATCGGGCGCTGCGAGATCGGGAAGTTCTCGAGGGCTCGCGCCGTGTGGACGCCCCAGTAGGCGTCGGCGGGGATCTCGAGCGAGCCGAGCGAATCGGTCTCGGTTCGCGTGGCGGAAGTGGGCGAGCTCATGCACGGGTCCTTGTGGGTCTCACGGCGATGGGAGGGGACGCCCCCAGCCTACTCAGCGCTTGCGGGAAAACCGGTCGAGACGCTCCTCCGCCGAGAGGGCGGCCATCTCGGCCACCCACGCGGGCGAGAAGTGATCGCCGGTGGGCGCCTCGACGACGGGGACGACGGTGTGAGTCACGACGTCGTCGTAGACGTGCACGAGGTGGAACGCCTGCCCGGCATCCATCCCGTTGACCGAGGCGGGCGGCCGTTGCAGGTTCATCGTGTAGCAGGTCGCCGACGCGACGCTCACCGGAACACCGGCGAAGGTGCCCTGCGTCGAGTAGTGCAGGTGCCCGGCGAGGATGCCGCGCACGTCGGTCCCCCGGATGACGTCGGCCAGCGCATCCTGGTGGCGCAGCTCGAGGATGTCGAACAGCGGAACGTGGCTCGGGATCGGCGGGTGGTGCAGCGCCAGTATCGTGCCGTGCGGCGCCGGTTCGGCGAGGATGCCGGAGAGCCAATCGAGCTGCGCGGCGTCGATGTCGCCGTGATGCCAGCCCGGCACCGTCGAATCGAGGGCGATCAGGCGCAGCCCCGACAAGTCCCAGACCCCCGTCACCGGGGCATCGGCGGCCGTGCCCGCCGTCTCGGCGGCATCCCACAACCCCGCGCGCATCGGAGCGCGCTCGTCGTGATTGCCCGCCACCCACACCACGGGCGCACCGAGCCGGGCGGCCACCGGCTCGACCGCGTCGCGGAGTCGACGGTAGGCGTCGGGCTCGCCGAGGTCGGTCAGATCACCGGTGAAGACGAGGGCGTCGGGCCGCACGCCGGTACGCTCGACGGCGTCCAAAGTCGCGGCCAGGTTCTGCTCGACGTCGAACCGGCCGCCGAGGGCGGCGCCGCCGCCCAGCAGGTGGGTGTCGCTCAGGTGGACGATCACGTGCCCCGCCGGGGCGTGACGGCCGAACTGCACGAGGCCCGCGGTGCCGTCGAGATGCGCGGAGGTCATGCCCACAGCCTAGGCGGGGGCTCCTACCTGCCGGCCACGATGAGCACGATGCCGCCCAGCACGGCGACGCCGCAGAGCGCGAACGCGGCGTAGGCGGCCACGAGGGCGACGCTCTTCTGAGCCTGCGTCAACGGGCTCTTCCTCGCCGCCTTGGCCGCGGCCTTCGCGTGCCGGCGCGCCTGCTTCTCGCTGATGACCGCGATCGCGTCCGTGAACTCCGCGGGGGTCACCACGGGCACACGGCCCGCGCGCACCAGCATCCGCAGACCCAGCGCGTAGAAGCCGACGACGAGGACGGCCGCGGCGATGGCCGCGGCGAACACCTGCACGAAGGCGAACCAGTCGATCGAGACGCTCATCGTCCGTCCTCCTCGCCCGATGCCTTGGCGGCGGCCGTGGCGCGGCGCTGCCGACGCGTCGGCGGCGGATCGGCCGGGACGTCGACCGCGAGGCCCGAGTCGGCGACCTCGCTCATGGCGTTGCCCGCGTGCACCTCGTCGCGGCGCGAGCGGAGGAACAGCGCGAGCACGATCACGACGGCCAGCACCGCATCGATGACGATGCCGACCGGACCGAGCCAGACGACCAGGAGCGCGGCGAGCGCGCCCACGGCGCCCGACGCGGGCAGCGTCAGCAGCCACCCGACCGCGATGCGTCCGACCGTCCGCCAGCGCACCGTCGACCCGCGGCGTCCGAGTCCGGAGCCGATGACCGACCCCGAGGCGACCTGGGTCGTCGACAGCGCGAAGCCCAGCGCGCTCGAGGCGAGGATCGTCGAGGCGGTGGACGCCTCGGCCGAGAAGCCCTGGGCCGGCTTGACATCGGTCAGCCCCTTGCCGAGCGTGCGGATGATGCGCCACCCGCCCATGTAGGTGCCGAGCGCGATCGTCACGGCGCAGGCGACGATCACCCAGAGCTGCGGTTCCGCGTGCTCGGCACTCTGCCAACCGGCGGCGATGAGGGCCAGGGTGATCACGCCCATGGTCTTCTGCGCGTCGTTGGTCCCGTGGGCCAGGGCCACGAGCGACGAGGTGAAGATCTGACCCCACCGGAAGCCGTCTCTCCCATCGGGCTTGCCGTCGTGACGACGGGTGATGGCGTAGGCGACCTTCGTCACCGTGAAGGCGATGACCCCGGCCGTGACCGGTGCGATCAGGGCGGGCAGGATGATCTTGCTCAACACGACGCCGAAGTCGATCGCCATCGCCCCGACGCCTACGAGGGTCGCACCGATCAGACCGCCGAAGAGAGCGTGCGACGAGCTCGAGGGCAGTCCCAGCAGCCACGTCAGCATGTTCCAGGTGATCGCGCCGATAAGACCGGCGAAGATGAGCGGCAGCAGCGCCGTCGCCTCGAGCTGATCCTCGCGGATGATGCCGTGCGAGACGGTCTTCGCGACCTCCGTCGAGAGGAACGCGCCGACGAGGTTGAGTCCCGCCGCCAGCAGGACGGCGACCTTGGGCTTGAGTGCCCCGGTGGCGATCGGCGTCGCCATCGCGTTCGCGGTGTCGTGGAAGCCGTTGGTGAAATCGAAGAAGAGTGCCAGTGCGATGACCAGCAGAAGAATGAGTACAGCGGTTTCCACTGTGCGCTCTCTGTGACGTGCGGACCCGCGAGCGCGGGTCCTCGAGTACGGGTCGGGATGCCGCGGCAGCGGCGGGCGCGAACGAAGAGTTCACCGTCTGTTCATGGTCCGGCAACCGGACCATCGAATCCTGCCACACCATCGCCTCGACCGGGAATCCGATCGACCGGGCGAGCCGATCTCGGCGCTAGCGTGGGACGGTGACCGACAACCGCGACATCCTCCCGCCGTCCGCTCCGATCGCTCCCGCGCGCGAGCACCGCCGCTCGCACCACGGCGACGAGGTCGTCGACCGGTACGAATGGCTGCGCCAGAAGGACGACGCCGAGGTCATCGCCCACCTGGAGGCCGAGAACGCCTACACCGACGCACGCACCGCGCACCTGGCCGGACTGCGCGAGCGGATCTTCGAAGAGATCAAGGGACGCACGCTCGAGACCGACCTCTCGGTGCCCACCCGACGCGGCGAATGGTGGTACTACAGCCGCACCGTCGAGGGCAGCCAGTACGGCATCCACTGCCGCGCGCCGCTCTCCTCACCCGACGACTGGACTCCGCCGCAGCTCGAGCCGGGGGCGGACGTTCCGGGCGAGCAGATCCTGCTCGACGGCAACCGGGAGGCCGAGGGGTCGGAGTTCTTCTCGCTCGGCAGCTTCGAGGTGTCCAGCGACGGGTCGCTGCTGCTGTACGGCGTCGACACCGAAGGCGACGAGCGATACACCCTCCGGCTGCGGGACGTCGCGACGGGCGAGAACCTCCCCGATGAGATCCCCGGCACCTTCGCGGGCGCCTCCATCTCGCCCGACGGGCGCTTCGTGGTCTATTCCACCGTCGACGACGCGTGGCGCCCGGACTCGGTGTGGCTGCACGAGATCGGCACCGACCCGGCGACCGACGAGCGCCTCTTCCACGAGCCCGACGAGCGCTACTGGGTGGGAGCGGGGTTCACCCGCAGCGACCGGTATCTCGTCATCGAGGTGGGGTCGTCGATCACGAGCGAGGAGCTCCTGGTGCCCGCCGACGACCTGCGCAGCGAGCCGCGGTCCGTATGGCCCCGGCGCGAGGGCGTCGAGTACTCGGCCTCGCATGCCGTGGTCGACGGCGAGGACGTGCTCTACATCCTGCACAACGACGGCGCCCTCGACTTCGAGCTCGTCCGCGTCTCGGTGTCCGACCCGACCGGTGAGCGCGAGGTCGTGCTCGCGCATGAGCCCGGACGGCGTCTGGAAGGCCTCTCCGCCTTCCGCGATTGGGCGCTGCTGGGGTACCGGCGCGAGGGCCTGCAGCGGCTGGGGGTCTTCGACTATTCGGCGGGGTCGGTGGCCGAGCTCGCGTTCCCCGAGCCGCTCTACACCGTCGGGTCGGGCGGGAACCCGGAGTGGGCGCCGCCGGTCATCCGCGTGGGTTACGGGTCGTTCGTGACCCCCGGCACGGTCTTCGACTACGTCGTCGCCACCGGTGAGCTGCTGCTCCGCAAGCGGCAGCCGGTCCTCGGCGGCTACGACCCCGAGGACTACGACCAACGGCGCGTGTGGGCCATCGCCGACGACGGCACGCGCATCCCGGTGTCGGTCGTCTGGAAGCGATCGTTCGGCGACCCCGGCGCCACCTCCGACGCCCAGTCGCGGGCGCTGCACCTGTACGGCTACGGGTCGTACGAGCACTCCATCGATCCGGCGATGTCGGTCGCGCGGCTCTCGCTCCTCGATCGCGGCGTCGTGTTCGCCGTCGCACACGTGCGCGGCGGCGGCGAGATGGGACGCCAGTGGTACGAGGAGGGCAAGCTGCTGCACAAGCGCAACACCTTCACCGACTTCGTCGCCGTCGCGCGGCACCTCGTCGAGTCCGGCTACACGGCGCCCGATCGGCTCGTGGCCGAGGGCGGATCCGCCGGCGGACTGCTCATGGGCGCCGTCGCGAACCTTGCGCCCGAGCTGTTCGCGGGAGTTCTGGCGGCGGTGCCGTTCGTCGACGCTCTGACGACGATCCTCGACCCCTCGCTTCCGCTCACCGTGATCGAGTGGGACGAGTGGGGCGACCCGCTGCACGACCCCGAGGTCTATGCGTACATGAAGTCGTACTCGCCGTACGAGAACGTGCGCGAGGGAGCGGACTACCCGCGCATCCTCGCGGTCACCTCGCTCAACGACACCCGGGTGATGTACGTCGAGCCGGCGAAGTGGGTCGCGCGCCTGCGCGAGGTCGGTGCCGACGTGATGCTCAAGTGCGAGATGTCGGCGGGCCACGGCGGCGTGAGCGGCCGCTACAACTCGTGGCGCGAGCGGGCGTTCGAGCTCGCCTGGCTGCTCGATGTCGTCGGCCTCGCCGAAGAAACGGCCTGACCCCCACCCTCAGCCCGAGGCCGAGCGCACGGGTTGACGCCGAGCGCACGGGTTGACGCCGAGCGCACGGACTCCCTTCGCGGATGAGCCGTGCGCTCGGCGCGATGCCGTGCACTCGGGGTGCCCGCGCGTGAGGTCAGAGCTGGCGGCGGCCCTCGAAGGCGCGGCCGAGGGTGACCTCGTCGGCGTACTCGAGGTCGCCGCCGACGGGCAGACCCGAGGCGAGGCGCGTGACGCGGATCTCGAGCGTCGTGAGGAGCCGACTGAGATAGGTGGCCGTCGCCTCCCCCTCGAGATTCGGGTTGGTGGCGAGGATGACCTCTTGCACGGTGCCGTCGGCGAGACGCTGCATGAGCTGGGTGATCCGCAGGTCGTCGGGCCCGACGCCCGCGATCGGGCTGATCGCACCGCCCAGCACGTGATACAGGCCGCGGAACTCGCGCGTGCGCTCGATCGCGGCGACATCCTTGGCGTCCTCGACGACGCAGATGAAGGCGGTGTCGCGCCGCGGGTCGCGGCAGATGGCGCAACGGTCCTGTTCGGAGACGTTGCCGCACAGCTCGCAGAACCGGACACGCTCGCGAAGCTCGCCCAGAAGGTGCGAGAGCTTGGAGACGTCGAAGGTCGGGGTCTGCAAGATGTGGAACGCGATGCGCTGAGCCGACTTGGGGCCGATGCCCGGGAGCCGGCCGAACTCGTCGATGAGGTCCTGGACGATGCCGTCGTACATGGGCTACCCGAATCTCGTGGGTGAGGTGAAGGGCTCTTCGCGCACGAAGGTCGCGCCCAGCATCTGCCGGACGACCGCCTCGCCATAGCGTTCGATGCCCCCGCGCGCCGGGGGCGTCGCCGAACGATCCGCAGCGGCGGACGGGCGCGGCGACGGCGAGCGGACGGGCGCCGCATCTCGCGGCATCGACCGTTCGACGGCGACGGGAGCCCGCGGCGGAACCGGCGCGTACTCGTCGACAGGCGGCGGCGGGTCGTCGCGGTCCTCCTCGTCGATGGGCGGGATCGGATCGGGGTACCGGTCGACGTCGCCGTCATGAGGCGCTGTGAGTGTGCGCACGGGTGCGGCGACGGCATCCTCGGGCTCGTCGTCGACGGCGAGCTGCGCGACCGGATCCGCCTGCGGGATCGGCGCGACGGCCCACTCCGTCACGGGCGCGGCGTAGGCCGTCGCGGACGAGGCGTTGCCCTTCGGTCCCCCCGCCGGCGACGAACCGGATGCGGTCGGGCGACCCGCCGGAGGCTGTGCCGGCTCCGAGCGGGCCTCCCCTCCCGGGCGCCCGCTGGGAGCGCTCGGGGCCGGGCCGCCGGGCGCGGGTCCGCCCCCGGGGTCGGAGTCGTGGCGGGCGACGTACTTCACCCGTACCCCGAGGATCGCGAGGATCGCCGAGCGCAGGTCTTCGCTCGGACCCTTGCCCGCGTTGAGCCTCTTGAACTGCAGGACGTCGGAATGGCTCTGGAACGACAGCGTGAGCACGCCGGTCTCGGAGAACCCGACGGGGGACGCGACCGACCCGATCATCCACGAGGTGCGGCTGATCGACTCCAGGCGCTGCAGCACCTCGGGCCATGCATCGCGCATCTGGGCGAGCGTGACTGTCGCGGGATCGCGGGGCTCCGCAGACGCGGTGGCCCCGGGCGCCGAGGAGGCGGTGGCCGGTGTCGAGGACGCAGCGGCGGGTGTCGGTGCTCCCGGCGAAGGGGACCGGGCGCCTTCGCGTTCCGCCACGGGGGACCCGGATGCCGCCGGGCCGGGGGCGGCGGACGCGGCGGCAGCAGGAGCCGCGGCACGCGGCGGCACGGCTCGATCGGCTTCGGGCGTGACCGTGCGAGAGGCCACGGAGGGCTGCGCGGGCGCGGCCGGCGATGCCGGCGCCGCGGCGATCGGAGCACCGGTCGACGCAGGCACGGCGTGGTTCGCCGCGGCGAGCACGCGGGCGACGAGCAGCTCGAGCTGCAGACGCGGCGACGTCGCGCCGGACATCTCGTCGAGTGCGGCGACGACGAGATCGGCGGTGCGCGAGAGACGGTCGGTGCCGAAGAGGGCGGCCTGCCGGTCCATGCGTTCGAGCTCGTCGGCCGAGACGCCTCGGAGCACGGCGGACGCGCCCTGCCCGGTCGCCGAGACGATGATGAGGTCACGGAGGCGTTCGAGGAGATCATCGACGAACCGCCGCGGGTCCTGGCCGGTCTGGATGACGCGATCGACCGCCGCGAAGGCCGCGGCCGCGTCGACGGCACCGAAGGCGCCCACCACCTCGTCGAGCAGCTCGGCATGGGTGTAGCCGAGGAGCGAGACGGCACGCTCGTACGCGACCGCGCCGTCGTCGGAACCCGCGATCAGCTGGTCGAGCAGCGAGAGGGTGTCACGCGGAGACCCGCCGCCGGCGCGCACGACCAGCGGAAGCACGCCCGCCTCGACCGTCACAGCCTCCTGCGCGCAGAGCTGTTCGACGTACTCGAGCATCGCCGCCGGCGCGACGAGCCGGAACGGGTAGTGGTGGGTGCGCGAGCGGATCGTGCCGATGACCTTCTCGGGCTCGGTCGTCGCGAAGATGAACTTCACATGCGCCGGCGGCTCTTCGACGAGCTTGAGCAGGGCGTTGAAGCCCTGCGCCGTGACCATGTGGGCCTCGTCGAGGATGAAGATCTTGAAGCGGTCTCGCGCCGGGGCGAAGACGGCCCGCTCGCGGAGGTCGCGCGCATCGTCGACGCCGTTGTGGGATGCCGCGTCGATCTCGACGACGTCGAGCGAACCGCCGCCGCCGCGGCTGAGCTCGACGCAGCTGTCGCACGTGCCGCACGGGGTGTCGGTCGGGCCCTGAGCGCAGTTGAGGCAGCGGGCCAGGATGCGCGCCGAGGTGGTCTTGCCGCACCCGCGCGGGCCGGAGAAGAGATAGGCGTGGCCGACGCGGTCGGAGCGAAGCGCTGTCATCAGGGGTTCGGTCACCTGCGACTGGCCGATCATCTCGCCGAACGCTTCGGGTCGGTAGCGGCGGTAGAGGGCGGTGGTCACCCACACAGACTACGGCGTACCGCCGACACCAGCCCCGCCCGCATCCCCGTCGCCCCCAACCCCGGTGGCGCCGAGCCCCACCGCATCCGCCCCCCGCAAGAAGGTGGCACCCCCACCCACAACACCCACCCCCAACCCAGCACACCCGCCGCATTCGGCGCGGGCACGACCCCGGCCCTGGCCCCGAGGGAGGAACATTCTCGAGCGGAGGGGGGTTGCAGGGGGCATGGATGCCGCGCGGGTCGATGTCGTGGTCGTCGGGGCCGGGCAGGCCGGGCTGTCAGCGGCCTATCACCTGCGGCGTCGCGGGTTCGAGCCCGACCCGGCTGCGACGCGGAGCTTCGTGGTCCTCGACGCCGAAGACTCCCCCGGCGGTGCGTGGCAGCACCGGTGGGAATCGCTTCGGATGGAGACGGTCAACGGCATCCACGAGCTGCCGGGCTTCGCGGTGCCCCCGGCCGGCCCGCGCGCATCGGCCCGCGATGTGCTGCCGGCGTACTTCGACGAGTACGAGCGGCGCTTCGACCTGAGTGTGCGCCGCCCCGTCCGGGTCGCGAGCGTCGAGCGGGAGGATGCCGATCCGCGGGGCCGCCTCCGGGTGGTCACCGGCAGCGGGTCATGGTCGGCGCGCTGGGTCGTCAACGCCACCGGCACGTGGCGGCGGCCGTTCTGGCCGCGCTACCCCGGGGCCGGGACGTTCCGAGGTCGCCAGCTGCACGTGCATGACTACGTCTCGGCCGAGGAGTTCGCCGGACAGCGCGTCGTGATCGTCGGGGCCGGCATCTCGGCGATCCAGCTGCTCGACGAGATCTCGCGTGTCGCCGAGACGTTCTGGGTCACGCGCGACGAACTGCGCTGGGACGCCGGCGGCTTCGACACCGCCGCCCGGATCGCCGCGATCGCGGGTGTCGAGGAACGCGTTCGGCAGGGGCTCCCGCCGGGGAGCGTCATCTCGGTGACGGGCCTGCACTGGAACCGGTGGGCGGAGTCCGCCCAGGCTCGCGGGGTGCTGGTGCGGCATCCGATGTTCGACCGGATCGAGCCCGACGGCGTGCGGATGCCGGACGGACGGCTCGAGCACGCCGACGTCATCCTCTGGGCCACCGGGTTCCGCGCCGACATCCCCCACCTCGCGCCGCTCGGGCTGCGGACGGCGGCGGGCGGCATCCGCGTCGCGAACGGCCGTTCGCTCGACGATCCTCGCCTGTTCCTGATCGGCTACGGGCCGTCGCAGTCGACCGTCGGCGCCAACCGGGCCGGACGCGACGCCGTACGCGCCATCGCATCCGACCCGGGTGAGAGCGTCAGGAGTCCACGCCTACGTTCGTCTGCAGTCCGTTGAAGGTCTGCTCGTAGTCCTGGACGACGGGGATCTCGCCGGTGATGGCGGGGATCTCGGTCGTGACCGTCGGGATCGAGGTCGTGACCGTGGAGACGGGCACGGATGCCGACAGCAGCGAGCCGTCGTCCCGGCGCGACTCCGAGACCTGCCGGAGCGACGGACGCCCCGACAGCAGCGGTCCCTGACCGGCCAGCGGCACGGTGACGGTGGCTCCACCCGCGACGCGGACGTCGCGGCCGCGCACGGAGAAGTCGACAGCGTCCCCCTCGCCGGCGGTGACGGTCATGGCCTCGGCGGTCAGGACGATGTCGAGCCGCGTGCCCTGCCAGTGCAGCGTGTACTCGAGCGAGGGCCAGTCCCGCGGCAGGCGCGGATCGAAGCTGAGTGCGCCGTAGTGGTCGCGCATGCCGCCGAAGCCCGAGACGAGCGCCGTCCACACGCCGCCGGCCGAGGCGACGTGCACGCCGTCCGCGGCGTTGCTGTGCAGGTCGCCGAGGTCGACGTAGATCGACGCGAGGAAGTACTCCAGCGCCAGGTCCTGGTAGCCCACCTCGGCCGCGAGGATCGACTGCACGACGCCCGAGAGCGTCGAGTCGCCGGTGGTCAGCGCGTCGTAGTACTCGAAGTCGGCCAGCTTCTCCTCATCGCTGAAGTGATTGCCCTGCAGGAACAGCGCGAGCACCACGTCGGCCTGCTTGAGCACCTGGTACCGGTAGATCACCAGCGGGTGGAAGTGCAGCAGCAGCGGTCGCTGGCTGTCGGGAGTGTTCTCGAGGTCCCACACCTCGCGCTCGAGGAAGACGGCATCCTGCGGGTGGATGCGCAGCGAGTCGCTGAAGGGGATGTGCATGGCCTCGGCCGCCCGCTCCCAGGCGTCCGCCTCGCCCGGGTCGAGACCGAGCCGTTCCGTCAGTGCGCGGTAGGCCTCGGGGGCCTCCTCGGCCATGTCGCGCACGGTGCGCGCCGCGAAGCGCAGGTTGAAACGCGCCATGACGTTGGTGAAGAGGTTGTCGTTGACGACGGTCGTGTACTCGTCCGGACCGGTGACGCCGTGGATGTTGAACGACTCGGCGTCGCCGTCGTCGCCGAAGCGCCAGAACCCGAGGGTCGACCACAGCCGGGCCGTCTCGACGGCGATGTCGACCGCTTCCCGGTAGAGGAAGTCGACGTCCCCGGTAGCGCGGACGTACTTGGCCAGCGCGAAGCTCACGTCGGCGTTGATGTGGTACTGCGCGGTGCCGGCGGCGTAGTACGCCGACGCCTCCTCGCCGTTGATGGTGCGCCACGGGAAGAGCGCCCCGGCCTCGTTCAGCTGACGCGCGCGGCGGCGCGCCGCAGGGAGCATGAGGTGGCGCATGCGCAGCGCGTTGCGGGCCCAGAGCGGCGTCGTGTACGCCAGGAAGGGCAGCACGTAGACCTCGGTGTCCCAGAAGTAGTGACCGCTGTAGCCCGATCCCGAGACGCCCTTGGCCGGCACGCCCTGGCCGTCCGCGCGTGCCGCCGCCTGGGCGAGCTGGAACAGGCACCAGCGCGTCGCCTGCTGCAGGTCGTCGTGGCCGGCGATGCGCACGTCGGAGCGCCGCCAGAAGTCCGCGCACCACGCGGCCTGGCGCTCGAACTGGGCGTCGACACCCTCGTCACGGATGCGGTCGAGCACGCGGCGGCCGCGGTCGACCAGCTCGCGCGCGGGCACGCCGCGGGACGTGTGGTAGCTGACGAGCTTCGTCACCGTCACCGGCACGCCCTGCTTGGCGTGGACGCGGAAGACGTTCTTGGCGATGTCGGGCTCGACCAGGCGCCGGGCGGAGTACTCGTTCTCGGTGTCGATGAGATGGTCGGCCACCACCGAGACGGTCATGCCCGAGTTCGTGGCCTTGTACGACAGCACGGCACGGCCGTCCTCGTCCTGCCAGAACTCCTGCGGCTGGAGCACACGCTCCTCGATCTTCTCCGTCTTACGGGGATCGAACCCGGCCTTCGCGCGGTTCGGGGCCGAGCCTCCGTAGACGTCCTCGCCGTCCTGGCGATTGACGATCTGGCAGCTGACGGTGACCGGCGCGTCGGAGTTGAGCACCGTGACCGTCAGCCGCATGATCGCGAGGTGCTTCTGCTCGAACGACACGAGACGCTCGAAGTCGACCTGCACCTCCTTGCCGCTCGGCGTGACCCAGCGCAGGTTGCGCGTCAGGACACCCGTGCGCATGTCGAGCACGCGCTCGTAGTCGCGGACGTCGGCGACGTCGAGGGCCAACGGCTCGTCGTCGACGTAGACGCGCATGACCTTCGCGTCGGGGGCGTTGATGATGGTCTGGCCGACCTCGGCGAAGCCGTAGGCCTGCTCGGCGTGACGGATCGGGAAGATCTCGTGGAAACCGTTGATGAACGTCCCGTGCTCATGGGCGTGACGCCCCTCGGGGTGGTTCCCGCGCAGGCCGAGATAGCCGTTGCCGACGGCGAAGAGCGTCTCGGTGACGCCGATGTCGTCGATCGAGAACTTCTTCTCGACGAGTCGCCAGGGGTCGACGGGGAAGCGATCGCGATCGATCATGGCGGCCTTCCGGAGGATGGGGCGCCGCGGCTCGGGAGGCGCGCGGTGCGGGGACGGGCGGGTGTTCGGGAGGGTCAGACGAAGGCGTCGAGATCGTCGACGACGACGTGGGCTCCGCGCGCGCGCAGCGCGTCGGCACCGGCACCGCGATCGACGCCGACCACGAGAGCGTAGCCTGCCGCGACGGCCGACTCGACACCCGAGTGCGCGTCCTCGACGGCCACCGAACGGGCCGGGTCGACGCCCAGCATCCGCGCGCCCTCGGCGAAGACGTCGGGGGCGGGCTTGGAGGGCAGGTGACGCTCCTCGGCGACGACCCCGTCCATGATCACGGGGAAGCGGTCGAGAAGCCCGGCGACGGTGAGGACCTCGCGCGCGTTCTTCGAGCTCGACACCACGGCGATCGGGATGCCGGCGGCCTCGAGCTTGTCGATCAGCGCGACCGAGCCGGCGTAGGGCTCGATGCCCTCGGCGCGGAGCACGCGCTCGAACACCGCGTTCTTGCGGTTGCCGATGCCGCAGATCGTGTCGGCGGACGGGTCATCGCTCGGATCGCCCCACGGCACCTCGACGTCGCGCGACCGCAGCAGGCTCGCGACCCCGTCGTAGCGCTTCTTGCCGTCGAGGTGGCGGAAGTAGTCGTCCGGCTCGTACGGCGGAGTGATGTCCCAGGCGGTGAAGAGCTCGGTGAACATCGTCTGCCAGGCGCGCATGTGCACCTCGGCGGTCGGGGTGAGCACGCCGTCGAGATCGAAGAGCACGCCGTCGTAGGTGGTCAGGTCGGGTAGCTGAGCCGCGGTCACGGAACCAGCGTAATGACATGGAGGGCCGGCATCGGACGCATCGGCCGGGACGCGGTCAGGATGTCACGGCCAGCGTCTGGCGCGCGATCTCGAGCTCCTCGTCGGTGGGAACGACGAGGACGCTCACGCGCGACGCGTCCGTGGAGATCCGCCGGATGCCGCGTCCACGCTCCTCGTTGCGTACGGGGTCGATCTCGACGCCCGCGAAGCCCAGCGTCTCGAGGGCGGCGGCACGCACCATCGGCGAGTTCTCGCCGACACCCGCGGTGAACGAGATCACGTCGGCGCCGCCGAGCTGCGCCAGGTAGGCGCCGGCGTATGCGCGCAGCCGGTGCGCGTAGACCTCGAACGCGAGGGTCGCCTTCTCATCGCCTCGCTGCACGCCGTCCTCGATGTCGCGCATGTCCGACACGCCGGCCAGGCCCAGCATGCCGGAGCGCTTGTTCAGCAGGTCGTCGAGCTGCGGGATGGTCATCTCGGCACGCCGCGCCAGGTGGAAGATCACCGCGGGGTCGAGGTCGCCCGACCGGGTGCCCATCACCAGCCCCTCGAGCGGGGTGAGCCCCATCGAGGTGTCGACGGAGCGGCCGCGGTCGATCGCGGTGACCGACGCGCCGTTCCCGAGATGGAACACGATCTGGCGCAACTCGTCGACCGGCCGCCCGAGGTGAGCCGCCGCGGCCTCGGCGACGAACTTGTGCGAGGTGCCGTGGAAGCCGTAGCGGCGCACGCGATGCGCCTCGGCGAGCTCGGCGTCGATGGCGTAGGTGTAGGCGGCGGGCGGCATCGTCTGGTGGAAGGCCGTGTCGAACACGGCGACGTGGGGAAGATCGCCGAATGCGGCCTTGGCCGCCCGGATGCCCTGCAGCGCGCCGGGGTTGTGCAGCGGCGCCAGCACGGACAGCTCGTCGATGTTGATCTCGACGAGCGGCGTGATGAGCGTGGGCTCGAAGAATCGCGCGCCGCCGTGCACGACGCGGTGCCCGACGGCGACGGGCGCGAACCGCTCGAGCGACGGCCCGTTCTCGGCGAAGGCGTCGAGCATGAGCTGGAAGCCGGCCGTGTGGTCGGCGATCGGCAGTTCGCGCTCGTGGGTCGCGTCGGTCGCGGTCACGGCGGCATCGGCTCCGGTCGCCGCCGTGCCGGCGAAGAAGACCGTGTGCTTGACGCGGCCCTTCTCCTGGCCGATGCGCTCGACGAGACCCGACGCGTGCGGGGCACCCGTGGCGGCGTCGATCAGCTGGTACTTGAACGACGACGAGCCGCTGTTGATGACGAGCACGATGCTCATGCGGTTGCCCCTCCCTGGGCCTGGATCGCCGTGATGGCGATGGTGTTGACGATGTCCTCGACCAAGGCACCGCGCGAGAGGTCGTTGATGGGCTTGTTCAGGCCCTGCAGGACCGGTCCGATCGCGATCGCGCCTGCCGAGCGCTGGACGGCTTTGTAGGTGTTGTTGCCGGTGTTCAGGTCGGGGAAGACGAAGACCGTCGCCTTGCCCGCGACCGACGAGCCGGGCATCTTCTTGGCCGCCACCGCGGCGTCGGCGGCGGCGTCGTACTGGATCGGACCTTCGACCAAGAGCTCGGGCGCGCGCTCGCGCACCAGCGCGGTCGCCTCCCGCACCTTCTCGACGTCGGCGCCCGAACCGGACTCCCCCGTCGAGTACGACAGCATCGCCACGCGCGGGTCGATGCCGAACTGGCGCGCCGTCTCGGCCGACGACACCGCGATGTCGGCGAGCTGCTCGCTCGTGGGATCCGGGATCACCGCGCAGTCGCCGTAGACGAGCACGCGGTCGGCGAGCGCCATGAGGAAGACGCTCGAGACGACCGAGACACCGGGCTTGGTCTTGATGATCTCGAAGGCGGGGCGGATGGTGTGCGCCGTGGTGTGCGCGGCACCCGAGACCATGCCGTCGGCCAGCCCCAGATGCACCATGAGCGTTCCGAAGTACGACACGTCGGTCACGGCATCCGCCGCCTGGCCGTAGGTCATGCCCTTGTGGGCCCGCAGCCGCTCGTACTCGCGGGCGAACTTGTCGACGTGCACCGCGTCGAAGGGCGAGAGGATCTCGGCTCCACGCAGGTCGAGACCGAGCTCGAGCGCGCGCGAGCGCACCTCGATCTCCTCGCCCAGCAGTGTGACGTCGGCGATGCCGCGCGCGAGAACGATGGATGCCGCATGCAGCACGCGGTCGTCGTCGCCCTCGGGCAGCACGATCCGGCGCCGGTCGGTGCGGGCGCGCTCGACGAGCCCGTAGGCGAACATCAGCGGGGTGAGCACGGTGGAGCGGGCCAGGCCGAGGGCCTCGGTGAGCTCCACCGTGTCGATGTGCCGCTCGAACAGGGTCACTGCCGCCTCGTAGTGGCGCCGGGAGTCGGCGGCGAGGCGCCCCCGCGTGCTCATGATGCGCGCCGCGGTCTCGTAGGTGTCGAGGTCGGTGGCGATGATCGGCAAGGTCGCCCCGACGCCGTCGATGAGCCGATCGACCTGCTCGGGAAGAGGGAACCCGCCGTTGATGACGATCGCCGAGAGCGTGGGGAAGGTCCCGGAGGCGTGCGCGAGGAGCGTCGCGAGCAGGACCTCGGCCCGATCGGCGGGGATCACCACGACGGAGCGCTCGCTCAGGCGCGGGAGGACGTTGACCATCGACATCGCGCCGATCACCACACCCAGGACTTCGCGACCGAGCAGCTCGGCGTCGCCCTTCACGAGCGAGCCCTCGACCGACTCGAGCACCCCGCGCACCGACGGCGACACGAGGAAGCGGTCCTCGGGGACGGCCCACACCGGCACGTCGTGCGGCACCGCGTGGCGGACGGCCTCGACGATCTCGTCGAGACGCTCGCCGTCGGCACGGTTGGCCACCACCGCGAAGAGTTCGGCCCGGTCGTCGCGCAGCTCCGCCGCCGCGAGCGAGGCGATCTGTCTCATCTCGTCGGGGGTGCGCGCCGACGACGAGCCGAGCTTCTCCCCTCCGCCCTGCCCGGCGCGCCCGCCGAGGACGAGCAGCACCGGGGCACCGAGGTTGACGGCGATCCGGGCGTTGTAGCCGAGCTCGGCGGGCGACCCGACGTCGGTGTAGTCGCTGCCCATGATGACCACGGCGTCGCACTGCGCCTCGACGGCCTTGTACCTCTCGACGATGCGCGAGAGAGCGGCATCCGGATCGCTGCGCATGTCGTCGTAGGTCACGCCGATGCAGTCGTCGTAGGCCAGGTCGACCCCGTCGTGGTCGAGAAGCATTTCGAGCACGTAGTCGCGTTCGTCGGTCGATCGGGCGATCGGCCGGAAGACCCCGACGCGCGGCGCGACCCGGCTGAACGCCTCGAGCACCCCCAGCGCGATGATCGACTTGGCGGAATGGCCTTCTGCGGACGTGATGTAGATGCTCTGAGCCACGGATCCAGCCTAAAAGGGAGAGGCCTGACCACGAACCGTGAATATCCCATCGGATCGCGGCGGCGGATGCCGCAGGCCACGACGGTGGGGAAAAGTAAGACTCTCCGCGAACCCGGCAGAGCCTGGTTACCCTTGCTACGTTTCCGTCCTGGGGGAGTTGGCCTGGATGCCGCCTCGCGGAGAGCTGCCACCAGTCTAACCACGAAGCTGAGTCCCCCCGTCACCGGGGGCGGTTAGGCTCTCGCCAGACGGGCGCGACGCGGCGCGGCACGCGGCGCCGACAACGAGGGGATCGCATGACGAACGACGGCACGTGGGCGGCTTCCGGCCCCGATCGGTTCGCCACCACCACCGACGCGATCTCGGCGAGCATCGCCGGGGTCATCGACGGAAAACCCGAGGCGGTGCGGTCCGCGCTGGTCTGCCTGCTCGCCGAGGGCCACCTGCTGATCGAGGACGTGCCCGGGGTCGGCAAGACGGTGCTCGCCCGGGCGCTCGCAGCGTCGGTCGACGCGTCCGTGCGCCGCATCCAGTTCACGCCCGATCTGCTGCCGGGAGATGTGACCGGGGTGAGCGTGTTCAATCAGGCCGACCGCGAGTTCGAGTTCAAACAGGGTGCGATCTTCGCCCACATCGTCATCGCCGACGAGATCAACCGCTCCTCCCCCAAGACCCAATCCGCCCTGCTCGAGGCGATGGAGGAGCGCCAGGTCACCGTCGACGGGCGGACCCACCCCCTCCCGGCGCCGTTCCTCGTCGTCGCAACGCAGAACCCGCTGGAGATGGAGGGGACGTACGCGCTCCCCGAAGCGCAGCGCGACCGTTTCATGATGCGCATCTCGATGGGCTACCCCGACGCCGCGTCGGAGGCTCGGATGCTGCGCCAGCGCGACAGCGTCAATCCGCTGACATCGCTCTCCCCGGTCATCTCGGCCGCCGAGGTCCAGGAGCTCATCTCGTGGGCCCGGGGACTGCACGTCTCCCCCGCCGTGGAGGAGTACGCCGTCGCGATCGCCCGCGCCACCCGCGAACACCCCGACCTGCGGCTCGGCGCGAGCCCGCGGGCGACGCTGCAGCTCGTGCGCGCCGCGAAGGTGTGGGCGGCGCTCGACGGACGGCCCTTCGTCATCCCCGACGACATCGTCGCCCTGCTGCAGCCGGTCTTCGCCCACCGCCTCATCCCCGCCCGGACCAGCGGCGCGACCCGGGGCCGCAGCGGCGCCGAGGTCGTCGAGGCGGCGCTCGAGGCCATCGCGGCCGAGGTTCCGGTGCCGCTGCCGGTGCGCTGAGGATCGCGCTCCGTGCCCGCATCCGCCGCATCCCCGACCCGGGCCCGTCGCGTGCTCGCGGCCGCGCGCTCGGCGTGGCCGCTGACCCTCCGCGGCACCGGCGCAGTGGGTCTCGGCGCCGCGGCGCTCGTCTCGGCGCAGAGCTTCGGGGTGCCCGAGCTCGTCTACGTCGGGGTGCTGCTGCTGGTGATCGTGCTCTTCGGCTGGGTCTCGCTCTGGTTCGTCCACCGTTACGGAGACGTCTCGCGATCGTTCTCGCCCGATGTCGCGGCGGTGGGGCACGAGAGCACGGTCACCGTGCACGCGACGGCTCGCAGCGGCCTCTCCGGGGCGGTCGCGCGCTGGAGCGACGAGCTCCCCCCGGGGGTCGAGGGTGACGCCGCGGGCCTCGTGGTGGGCGCAGCTGCTCTGGAACGGATGCGACTGACCTACCGCCTCCGCGCCACTCGACGCGGTGTGCGCGAGATCGGCCCGTTCGTCGTGATCGTGACCGACCCGTTCGGGTTGACCCGCCGCCGCCACCGCATCGGGGGAACCGAGGCGGTCACCGTCACCCCCGCGGTGATCGCGCTTCCCCCGCTCAGCGAGTATCCCGGCGAGGCCGGCGGGAGCCTGCACACCGCGACGCACCAGCTGGGGGAAGGCACCGACAACCTCATCCCCCGCTCGTATGCCCCCGGCGACTCCATGCGCCGCATCAACTGGCGGGCGAGCGCGCATCACGACGAGCTCATGGTGCGCCAGGAGGAGCAGGAGTCGACCCCCGAGGCCACGGTCGTCCTCGATCGCTCGGAGCAGCGGTGGGCGCCCGCGGCGGCGGCTGAGCCCGGCGCCGACCCGGCGTTCGAGGCCGCGGTCACGGCTGCCGTGTCGGCCGTCGCCCGTCTCGCCCGGGAAGGATACGACGTCTCCGTCATCGACACGGACGGCACCCCCCTGGGGGCCCCGGTGCCCGCGGGCGATTCGCTCGCCGTCGAACAGCTCTCGCTCGACCTCGCCACCGTCATCGCCGGGGGCGAGGACCACCTCGCAGCCGTGCCGAAGCTGTTCGCGGGCACGGTCGCCGGCCCCGTCGTCGTCGTGACGTCGCGAGTGGGCACGGTCGATGCTTCGGCGCTCGCCCCGCTCGTCGCGCACAGCGCGCTGCCGATCCTCCTCGCGGCGGACTCGACCGATGCCGCGCTCGAGCGGGCCGGCTCGGCCGGCTGGCGCGTGGCCGTCCTCCTGCCCCACGGCGACCTCGCCGATGCGTGGCGCACCGCGAGCGAGAGGGGGACGACCCGTGCCGCCGTCTGAGGCCGCCCGCACCGCGCGACGCCGCACGGCGGGCATGCCCACGCGCGCCGCCCTCGCCCGCAGCGGCGACGTGCGACTCGCCGCCGCCCTGCTCCTCGCCGTCGTCGCGGCCATCCTCCCGCTGCTGCGAGTGGTGGCGCCCGGCCCGTGGCTGGCCGTGGCCCTCGCCGCAGCGGTCGCGGTGCTCGGTGTCGGCGCCGCGCTGCGCCGGCTCCGCACACCGGCCGTGGTCGTCACCCTCGCCGAGGTGGCGGTGGGCGGCGCCCTGGTGACCGCGACGTACTTCGGCGACACGGCGCTGCTCCTGGTCATCCCCTCGCCGGGCACCATCGCCGAATTGCCGGCGATCGCCGCGGGCGCGGCCGATCAGATCATCACCGGTGTCGCGCCGCTGGCCGCCGAGCGCCCGCTCTCGGTGGTCGCCGTCGCGGCCGTCGCGATGCTCGCCGTGCTGCTGGACCACACCGTCATCACCGCCCGCATGCCGCTGCTCGCCACCGTCGCTCTGGCCGCGGTCTGGCTCATCCCCGCCCTGTCGGTGCCGTCGGCCGTCGACGTCGTCGCCTTCGTCGTCTTCGCGGCCGCCGTCCTGCTGCTCATCCGCGCCGAGACCCGGTCGCGGGAGCGCGCGCTGGTGCGGCAGACCGCGGCCGATCGCGCCGCGCGGCCCGGGAGGTCGCCCCGTGACGCCGACCCGGTCCGCATCCCCCGATCGGGTTCGGTGCTCGCCGCCGGGCTCGCTGTCGTCGCCATCATCGCCACGGTGGTGATCGCTCCCGAGCTGCCCCGGCCCGCTCCGCGGGTGGGCATCGGCACGGGTCCTGCCACCACCATCAACGCGAACCTCGAGCTCGGCGACGACCTGCGCAGACCCACCGAGGTCGAGGTGCTCACCGCCCGCACCAACGCCCCCGCCGCGCCCTACCTGCGGGCGGCGACTCTGTCGCAGTTCGACGGGCGCGTCTGGGAGCCCGACCGCGACGAGACGGTGCCGCTCACACCCGAGGCGCTCGGTCCGGTCGCTGCCGGCCCCGACATCCGGGTCACCGAGTACCAGACCACCGTCTCGATCACGCAGCTGTCATCGACGTGGCTGCCCGTGCCCACGCCCACCGTGCGCGTGGACGAGCTCACCGGCCCGTGGGCGGCGATGCCGGCCAATCGCACCGTCATCGGCGACGGGGTCGACACGCAGGGGCAGGAGTACGTCGCCACGACGCATGTCGTGCGTCCCACGCTCGAGCAGATCCAGGCTGCCGGCACCACCGCGGAGGGACTCCCCGAGAGCGTCTCGGCGCTTCCGGACGACATGCCGGGATCGATCGAGGCGACGGCGCGGGAGGTGACGGCCGGAGAGACCAACGACTACGACCGGCTCGCTGCGCTCCAGCGATGGTTCCGAGGACAGGACTTCAGCTACTCGCTCGATGCGCCCGTCGCCGACGGGTTCGACGGTTCCGGGGTCGAGGCGATCGCCGACTTCCTCGAGGTGCGGCGCGGATACTGCGTGCATTTCGCCTCGGCTTTCGCGGTGATGGCCCGCACCCTCGACATGCCCGCCCGGATCGTCGTGGGATATCTGCCCGGCACTGCCACGGGGCGGTCGGTCGACGGCGAGAGCGTCGCGTCTGTGATGAGCTCGCAGCTGCACGCGTGGCCGGAGGTGTACTTCACCGGCATCGGATGGATCCCCTTCGAGCCGACGAACAGTCTCGGCGCACCGCCGACCTACACCCGCTCGGCCCAGCCGGTGCCCGACGACGGCGGGCAGGACGTCACACCCGCCCCTGCGCCGCAGCCCACGGCATCCCTCGCCCCGGGCGACGCGGCGGACCCCGCTCCGACCCCCTCGGCCTCGGCCGCCGCGACCGGCGGCGGAGCGTCGATCGTCGCGGCGCTGCCGTACGTCGGCGTCGTCGCGGGGTCGGCCGTCCTCCTTCTGGTCCCGGCGCTCGTGGGCGCGGCGCGGCGACGCTGGCAGCGCGGTGCCGCCGAGCGAGGCGACGTCCTCGCAGCATGGCGGATCGTCCGCGAGAGCGCGCGCGACAGCGGCCTTCCCGTCCCCGCCGCCGAGACGCCCCGTGCTCTGGCCGCCCGCCTCGGCGAGCTGCCGGGCGTGCCGGCCGACCGGCTCGGGACACTCGTCGCGGCCGTCGAGCGCGCCAGCTTCGGGCGCGACCCACGGCAGGATGACCGCGCGCTCGGCCGCGCGGCGGCGGCGGATGCGTTCGCTGTCCGGAGGGGTCTGCTCGCATCGGCGTCGAGCGCGCGACGCGTCGGCGCGGTACTGCTGCCTCGGGCACTCATCCGCGCCTGAGCAGCCGTTCCCGCGCCGACCGCGCGTGGTCGACTAGGCCCGAGCGGTGACCTCGAGGTCGTCGACGCTGTCGTCGTCGAACGGGTCTCCGGTGCGCTCGGCGTCGTACAGCTCGCGGTCGAGGATGCCCTCGCGCTTGGCCACGATCGTCGGCACCAGCGCCTGACCGGCGACGTTGACCGCGGTGCGGCCCATGTCGAGGATCGGGTCGATCGCGAGCAGCAGACCGACGCCCTCGAGCGGGAGGCCCAACGTCGACAGGGTGAGGGTCAGCATCACCGTCGCTCCGGTCGTCCCGGCCGTCGCGGCCGAACCGACGACGGAGACGACGACGATCAGGAGGTACTGCACGACGGTGAGCTCGAGACCGAAGAACTGCGCGACGAAGATCGCGGCGATCGCCGGATAGATCGCGGCGCAGCCGTCCATCTTCGTCGTCGCGCCGAACGGCACCGCGAACGAGGCGTACTCGCGGGGCACGCCGAGGTTGCGCTCGGTCACGCGCTGCGTGAGCGGCAGCGTCCCGATCGACGACCGCGACACGAACGCCAGCTGCACCGCCGGCCACACGCCCGAGAAGTACTGCCGGATCGACAGACCGTGGGTCTTCAGCAGCACGGGATACACGACGAACAGCACGAGCGCGAGGCCGATGTACACCGCCACCGCGAACCACAGCAGCGTCGTCAGCTTCTCCCATCCGTACGTCACGACGGCGGAGCCGATGAGGCCCAGCGTTCCGACGGGGGCGATGCGGATGATCCACCACAGCACACGCTGCACGACCTTCAGCGCCGACTCGGTGAACGACACGAACGCCTCGGCGCGCTTGCCGAGCTTGAGGGCGGCGATCCCGATCGCCACCGAGATCACGATGATCTGCAGCACGTTGTACCCGATGCTCGAGCTCGCCGCACCGGTCTCGGGGTCGACGGACGTCGACACCGACAGGCCCAGGAAGTTCTGCGGGATGAGTCCCGTGAGGAACGCCCACCACGACCCGACGCTCGAAGGGTCGTCGGGGGTGAGCTGACCGGCGTCCACCCGCGCGCCGGGCTGGATCGTCACGCCCAGCACGATGCCGATGGTCACGGCGATGAGCGCGGTGATCCCGAACCACAGCAGGGTCTGCCCGGCCAGTCGTGCGGCGTTCGTGACATTGCGCAGCTGCGTGATGGAGGCCACGATCGCCAGGAAGATCAGCGGCACCACGGCCGTGCGCAGCAGCGTCACGTAGCCGCTCCCGATGGTCGACAGGGTCGCGGCCAACCCGTTCGGGTTGCCTTCGGCGTCCGTGCCGAGCTGGCGGGCGAGCAGGCCGAGCAGGACACCGGCGACGAGAGCGACGGTGATCTGGAAGCCGAACGAGCGGTAGAGCGGTTTCTTCCGCTTCGCGTCGGGCGGATTCTTCGACGTGGCAGAACTCATGGTGATGCTCCTGAGGGGGACGGCGTCGCGATGGCGACCCACCGACGCTAGACCCCTTGCGGGGCACCGGGGGCCATGTGACCGACGATGACCGGGTCGCGGCGACCACGACGTCGCATTCCCGACAGCCGTGCGCTGATCCCTGCCGCACCAGCGTCGTCACCGATTCGGTGTCCCGCCGCCCCCGTCAGAATGAGCGCGTGACGCTCGATCTCGCCGCTCTCCTCGCTCCGCCGACCGCCACGGCCGCCCTCGCCCTCGAGACCCTCGAGCGCTGGTCGTCGCCGGCGCTCGTCAATCACGGCATCCGCTCCTGGGCCTGGGCGCGGCTGCGCGCCGAGACGCTCGGACTGCACCACGACCCCGAGCTGCTCTTCGTCGCGGCGATGCTCCACGACCTCGGTGTGACCGACGCCTTCGACGCGCACGAGATCGCGTTCGAATCGGCGGGCGGCGCCGCGGGATGGGCCTTCGCGGCCGGAGCGGGCTGGCCTCCGCAGCGCCGCGAGCGGGTTCGCGAGGTCATCGAGCGCCACATGTGGCGCAGCGTCGAGCCCGCCCTCGACCCCGAGGGGCATCTGCTCGAGGTCGCCACGAGTCTCGACGTCTCGGGCGTGGCTCCCGAACTGTGGGATGCAGCCGCGCTTCGCGCCGTCACGGCCCGGCATCCGCGCCTGGATTTCACCGACGAGTTCGCCGGATGCATCCGTGCTCAGGCGCGGCGCAAGCCGCAGACCGCGGCGGCGCGACTGGACGCGTCCGAGCGGATCGCGGCGGGCGGACGGGTGTGGGCGGGGATCCTCGACGAGGACGCCCGCGGGCACGCTGTGCACTGAGCCCCGTCATGACGAAGAGCGCCACCCCGGAGGGGAGACGCTCTTCGCTGTGGCGGAAGTGACAGGATTTGAACCTGCGAGGCGAGTTACCCCGCCTACATGGATTCCAGCCATGCTCCTTAGGCCGCTCGGACACACTTCCGTCCGCGAGTTTACCAGCCCGATCGCCCCTCCCCCGCCGCATCCCGCCCGGACGCCGCGGCTAGGCTCGACGTGTGACTGATTCCTCTCTCGTCCTGGTCGCCAACGCGGGTGACAGCAGCATCAGCGTCTTCCGACTCGCAGCCGACTCCCTCGAACGTCTCGCCGTGACCGGCGAGCTGAACGGGACGGGCACCTTCGCCGTCGACCCGGGGCGCAACCTCGTCTACGCCGGCGTCAAGGGCGACCCCGCCGCCATCGTCACCCTCGAGCTCGACACCGCATCGGGCCGTCTGACCCCGCGCTCGCGCTTCTCGCTGCCGGGCGGCTCGGTGAGCTACCTCGCTCTCACCCGCGACGGCACGGCGCTGCTGGCGGCGTCGTACGGCGGCGGCTACGGCTTCGTCGCCCCGATCACCGACGGCGAGATCGGCGAGCCCACCGGCCGCGTCGAGTTCTCGAAGCTGCACTCGGTGCTCGCGTCGGCCGACGGCCGGTTCGTCTACTTCGTCTCGCTCGGCGACGACCTCCTCGGCCAGTTCGCCCTCGGCGACGATCTGTCGCTCGCCCCGATCGGCGGCGGCACCGCGGCGGCACCGGCCGGCAGCGGTCCGCGGCACCTCGTGCTCAATCACGACCAGGATGCCGTCTACGTGATGACCGAGTACTCGGGTGACGTGCTCCACTACGCGCGCGACCTCGTCTCGGGAGCGCTCGAGCTGCGTTCGCAGGCCCCCGCCTACGACCCGGAGGCCGGTCTCGTGGTGGGCGAGATCGGCGGCGACCCGGTGTCGAAACACGCGGTATGGGGCGCGGACATCCATTTCGGTGCGGGCGAGCGGTTCCTGTGGACGTCCGAACGCTCCACGAGCACGCTCGGCGCGGCGCCCGTGTCGGAAGACGGAACCGTCCGAGCGGTGACGAGGTTCATCCCGACCGAGCCGCAGCCTCGCGGCTTCGCCGTCTCGCCGAGCGGCGACCGGTTGATCGCCGCCGGCGAGAGGTCGCACACGATCTCGCTCTACGCCGTCGACGGCGCGGAGCTGACCCTGCTGCAGCAGATCGAGACCGGGGCCGGCGCGAACTGGGTGCGCTTCGTCTGACGGGATCGCCGGTGACGGCGGAGTAGCGTGGATGAGGTGGCTCTCTCTTCTCGTACCGCTCCCCGCACGCCCCGACCCAGCATCGAGCTCGAGGTGGTCTCGACCGAACGGTTGTCCGCGCACCTCGTGAGGGTGACCCTGGGCGGGGCCGGTTTCGCTGCGTTCGAGAACCGCCCCGAGACCGACAAATACGTCAAGATCATGTTCACGACGCCGCCGCCCGAGTCGGCCCCCGTCACCCGCACCTACACGGTGCGCCGGGTGGATGCCGTAGCCGGCACCCTCGACATCGATTTCGTGGTGCACGGCGACGAGGGCCTCGCCGGGCCCTGGGCGGCGAGCGCGCGTGTCGGCGCCCCGCTGCAGCTGATGGGTCCGGGAGGTGGCTACTCGCCCGATCACGCGGCTGACTGGCACCTGTTCGCCGGCGACCTGTCCGCCGTCCCGGCGATCGCGGCGGCGCTCGAGGCGCTGCCCGCCGACGCGGTGGGACGCGCCTTCATCGAGGTCGATTCGGACGACGCCATCCTGCCCCTGGAGTCGCCCGCGGGCGTCGAGGTGGAGTGGGTCGTCGACCCGACCCACGATGCCGAGGCCCTCGCCGCCGTGGTGCGCCAGTGCGATTGGCGCACGGGTGATGTGCAGGTGTTCGCGCACGGTGAGCGCGAGTCGATGAAGGCGCTGCGTCGCGTGCTGTTCGACGAGCGCGGTCTCGACCGGGCGCGGGTGTCGCTCTCGGGATACTGGGCGCGCGGCCGCACCGAGGACCGCTTCCAGGCCGAGAAGCGTGAGCCCATCGGTCAGATCCTCTGAGCCGACGCGGGGGCTCGGGATCGGCGCGGCGGGGAATGCGGCGGATGCGTCCGAGGGTTGCTGTCTCCATGACCACTGTGGGAATCATCGGAGCAGGACACATCGGAAGCGCTCTCGCCGAGGGACTGGTCGCACGCGGCTACGACGTCGTGATCGCGAACTCGCGCGGGCCCGAGACACTGGGCGACCTCGTCGCCCGACTCGGGGAGCGCGCACGGGCCGCGACCGCGCGTGAGGCGGCGGAGGCGGCGGACTGGGCCGTCGTCACGGTTCCGCTCAAGGCGCTCGAAGAGATCCCCGCGGAGCCGCTGGCGGGCAAGATCGTGCTCGACACGAACAACTACTACTGGGAGCGGGACGGCAGGATCGCCGAGCTCGAGGACAAGCGCACCACCACCGTCGAGATGGCTCAGCGCCACTTCGCCGACTCGAGAGTCGTGAAGGCGTTCAACCACATCCCCGCCGCCGACATCAACACCGACGGCGCTCCCGCCGGAAGCCCCGACCGACGGGCCCTGGCCACCGCGAGCGACCACCCGGACGCGGTCGCCCACGTCACGGCGCTCTACGACGATTTCGGCTTCGACACCGTCGACATCGGCTCGCTCGCGGAGAGCTGGCGCGTCGAACGCGACCGACCCGCGTACGTGGTGCGGCAGAACGCCGACGAGCTCCGCGCGAACCTGGCTCGCGCCGAGCGCTGAGGTCCCGGCCGCCCGAGGGCGCCCTCCCGGCCCGCTCCCGTCGGCGGGAGGGCGTCACCAGCCCATCGAACCGGGGATGCCCTTGAACGGTCCCACGAGGTTCGACGTCACCCAGCCGCCGTAGAAGCCACCCGGCTGGGGCACGACGATCTCGCCGTCGACGGTGCAGCGGTCCATGCCGCCGGCGTACACCGCGACCCGTCCGACGAGATCCTCGTACCCGGGCGCGGGGTCGGGGTACCCCCACGCCGCGCGCTCGCGCACGAGTCCGCCGCGCACGACGTCGAAATAGACCGCGGCGCCCTTGAACTCGCAGAAGGACGACCCGGACGCCGGAACGAGGGTGCCGGGCTCGAACGACGCCGCCGGCAGGTAGTAGACCGGTGGGTGGCTCGTCTCGAGCACGCGCACGACATCATCGGTGTCGACGACGGTGACGGCGGCCAGATCGATCGTGACGCGCGCCTGGATGTGCTCGAGACGCGGCGGGCGGGGGTAGTCCCAGACGGATTCCTGGCCGGGACCGACGGGGTCGGGAGTGGGGCGACGCATGACCCCACGCTACGCGCGGGGGACGACATCCCGGCTGCGAGAACGCCCACCGCCGCGCGGCCGGACCGAACGGATGCCGCGGGCGATCGCCCGCCACCCGACGAGCAGCACCAGCAACGTGAGCGTCGCCACGATCACGAACGGCAGCGCCGTGCCCTGACCCGACACCGCGCGCAGCAGCATCCCACCCACGACGGTCACGCCCCAGACGATCAGACCCGTCGGCACGATCGCCGTCGGCGAGCGCCACGCGCGCACGACCGTCCAGGCGGCGGCCAGACCGGCGAGGAAGGGCCAGGACGTCTGCCACAGGCCCGCGAGGACGTCGGAGTCGTGGCTCGCGCGGCCGGTCGCCGCGAACGCCACCACGAGGACGGCGTCGAGGACGAGGGCGAGGACCGGGGCGCGACTCATACGTCCATCCTCGTCGAACGGCGGCGGTGTCCGGCGCCCCCGATAGCGTCGTCGGGTGCGATTGCTCCTCCTCTCCCTCCACGCCGGCGCGGTGCGCGCATTCCTCGACGATCCGGACGACGGGGACGCCGCCGCGTCCGGTCCCATCGTCTACGTCGCCGATGCGCAGGCGGCCTTCCCCGACGCTCCGTTCGTCGCCGCGGAGCGCGAGACGGTGCGCTCCTTCGGCCGTGAGGTCGTCGAGGTGACGCTCCGCGACACCTCTCCGCAGGATGCCGCGGCCCTGCTCGCCGATGCGGGCGCGGTCTACGTCGCCGGCGGGAGCACGTTCGCGCTGCTCGAGGCGCTGCGCCTCTCGGGCAACGACGCCGTCCTGGTCGATCGCGTGCGTGAAGGCCTGCCCTACATCGGCCTCAGCGCGGGATCCATCGTCGCGGGACCCGACGTGACGCCGGCGTCGCTCATGGACGACCCCGCCGACGGCCCCGCCCTCGTGAGCCGCGCCGGTCTCGGGCTCGTCGATGTCACGGTGATCCCGCATGCGGACGGAGCCCTCCCGCCCTACCCGACGGAACTGATCGACCGCACGATCGACGCGTACGGCTCCGACTTCGCCCTGCTCCCGCTGCGCGACGACCAGGCGTTCCTCGTCGACGGCGAGACGGCGACGGTGGTCGGATCGACCTGAACATGCTGCACCTCGCATCCGCGCCTTTCTAGACTCGGAGGGGCGTCCCCCGCACCTGCGCCGGACGAGAGAACGGATCCGAGGCCCATGTCTTCTCCCGATGCGACCGCGGCCACCGCCGCATTCCGCGCCGCGCGCGACTTCCTGCTCGACAACGCCCACGCGCCCCAGGCCGCCCATGACGGGTTCGCGTGGCCGGATGTCGGGGAGCATTTCAACTGGGCGGTCGACTGGTTCGACGCGGTCGCCGTGGACAACGACCGCGTCGCGCTGCACGTCGTCGACGAGGACGGCACCGAGGCGCAGGTCACGTACGAGCAGATGCGTCGTCGATCCAACCGCGTCGCGAACTGGCTCGCCGACCTCGGCATCGGGCATGGCGACGCCGTGATGCTCATGCTCGGCAACCGTGTCGAGCTGTGGGAGGCGATGCTGGCCATCATGAAGGTCGGCGCCGTCATCCTGCCGACCTCCGTCGTGCTCGGCACCCAGGACCTCGTCGAGCGCGTCGAACGTGCCGACATCCGGGCGGTGCTGGCGGACCCGGCGGATGCTGCGAAGTTCGACGCCATCGACGGCGACTTCGCGCGGATCGTGGTCGGCGGCCAGCGCCCGGGCTGGTATCCCTTCGATGCCGCCGCGACAGCGTCCGACGCCGCTCCCGGCGTGGCGGTCGCGTCGGACGATCCTGCGATCGTGTACTTCACCTCGGGGACGACGTCGCGGCCCAAAATGGTCGTGCACACGCACGTGAGCTATCCGGTCGGACATCTGTCGACGATGTACTGGATCGGGGTGCGCCCGGGCGATGTGCATCTGACCATCAGCGCACCGGGCTGGGGCAAGCACGCCTGGAGCCTGTTCTTCGCCCCCTGGATCGCCGAGGCGACCATCTTCGTCCACACCTCCCCCCGCTTCGACGCCGCAGCCCTCGTCGAACAGCTCGACCGCAACGCCGTCGACACCTTCTGCGCACCCCCGACGGTCTGGCGCATGCTGATCCAGGCCGATCTCGACACCCGGCCCCGTGCGCTTCGCGAGGTGCTGTCGGCGGGTGAGCCGCTGAACCCCGAGGTCATCGCGACGATCCAGCGACGCTGGGGACTGCAGATCCGAGACGGCTACGGTCAGACCGAACTCACCGCCGTGGTCGGCAACACCCCGGGCGTCGCGGTGAAGCCGGGAGCGATGGGACGTCCCCTTCCCGGCAACGACGTGGTGCTGATCGACCCGGTGACAGGACGCGTCGGCGACGAAGGAGAGATCTGCCTGCCCACCGCCCCCGTGCGCCCGCTGAATCTGATGCCGGGGTACCTCGGCGAGCCGGAGCGGACCGCCGCGGTCGACCACGACGGCTACTACCACACGAGCGATGTCGCCACCCGAGACGCCGAGGGTCGACTCACGTTCGTCGGGCGCACCGACGACGTCTTCAAGGCCAGCGACTTCAAGGTCTCGCCGTTCGAGGTCGAATCGATCCTGCTGACCCACCCGGCGGTCGTCGAGGCGGGCGTGGTCGGCGCCCCCGACGCGGTGCGGCTCAACGTCGTGAAGGCCTACGTCTCGCTCGGCGCGTCGTGGGAGGCGTCGTCCGAGACCGCTCGATCGATCCTCGCGCACGCACGCGAGCACATGCCCCCGTACATGCGGGTGCGACGCGTGGAGTTCTTCGAGCTGCCCAAGACGATCTCGGGCAAGATCCGTCGCGTCGAGCTGCGCGATCGCGAGGTCGCCGCCGCCGATGCCGGCCGTCGACTCGAGGGCGAGTGGCGCGAGGCCGACTTCCCCGACCTGAAGGCCTGAGCGCCGGGATTCGCAGCGGTCTCGTACGCAACCCCTGTCGCCGACACGGCGAGGGGGACGAGACTGGGCGCATCCCCGCCGCAGTCGAAGGAGCTCCCGTGCCGCAGAACGTCGCCGAACAGATCGTCGCCCAGCTGATCGATGCCGGGGTGAGGCGCATCTACGGCATCGTCGGCGATTCCCTCAACCCGATCGTCGACGCCGTGCGGCGCTCCGGCGGATCAGCGGAGGGCGGAATCGATTGGATCCACGTCCGCCACGAGGAGGCTGCGGCCTTCGCCGCCGCCGCCGATGCCGAGCTGACGGGTCAGCTCGCGGTCTGCGCCGGCAGCTGCGGTCCGGGCAACCTGCACCTCATCAACGGGCTCTACGACGCGCAGCGCTCCGGGGTGCCGGTGCTCGCGATCGCGAGCCACATCCCGAGCGTGCAGATCGGGTCGGGCTACTTCCAGGAGACCCATCCCGAGCGGCTGTTCACCGAGTGCAGCGACTACTGCGAGATGATCCTCACGCCCGAGCAGTCGCCACGCGTGGTGAACTCCGCCATCCGCCATGCGACCGCGGGTGGATCGGTATCGGTGCTCGTGCTACCGGGCGACCTCGCCGAGAAGCACGCGAGCGGCCCCTTCCCGCCCTTCGTCCCCGCGCGGCCCGGGCGGCTCGCCCCCGACGCGGAGAGCGTCGACGACCTCGCCGCTGCGATCGATCGGGCGCACAAGGTCGCCCTCTTCGTCGGCGAGGGCGCGCGGGACGCGCGCGACCAGGTCATCGCGTTCGCCGAGCACCTCCGGGCTCCGATGGGTCACTCGCTGCGCGGCAAGCAGTGGATCCAGTACGACAACCCCTACGACGTCGGCATGTCGGGTCTCCTCGGCTACGGCGCGATCGATCACGCGATGCACGAGGCCGACCTGCTGCTGCTCCTGGGCACCGACTTCCCGTACGACCAATTCCTGCCGGACGGTGCGAAGACGACGATCGCCCAGGTCGACGTCGATGCGCAGCGACTGGGACGGCGTGCCGGGGTGACCCACCCCATCCACGGCGACGTCGGCCTGACGCTCGCCGCGCTGCGCGAGAAGACGACGGCCAAGACCGACGGGTCCTTCCTCGAGCACACGCAGAAGCGCTACCGCGCGGCGATGACCGACGCCGTGGCGACCTACACCGACTCCGATGCGCAGCCCATCCACCCGGAGCGGGCCATGACGGTGATCGACCGCGCCGCGGCGCCGGATGCCGTCTTCACCGCCGACACCGGCATGGGAAACGTCTGGCAGGCGCGCTACGTCACACCCTCGCCCGGACGCCGGCTGCTCGCCTCGTGGCGCCACGGATCGATGGCCAATGCGCTCCCCCACGCGTTCGGCGCTCAGCTGGCCTACCCCGACCGCCAGGTCATCGCGATCGCCGGTGACGGCGGCCTGTCGATGCTCCTCGGCGAGCTCATCACCGTGGCGGCGTACCGTCTGCCACTCACCGTGTTCGTGTTCAACAACTCCACCCTCGGCATGGTCAAGGCCGAGATGCTCGTCGCCGGCTTCCCGGACTTCGGGGTGGACGTCCCCATGGTCGACTTCGCCGCCGTCGGCAGTGCGCTGGGCTTCCGCTCGCAGCGGGTGACCGACCCGGGCGAGCTGGATGCCGCCGTGGCCGCGGCCCTCGCCCACGACGGTCCGTCGCTGGTCGACATCGTCACCGACCCCGATGCCCTGTCGATGCCCGCTGCGATCACCGGCGAGCAGGTCGCCGGGTTCGGGATGTCGATGGCGAAGATGGTGCTGGGTGCCAAGGACTCCGGCGGCATCGGGGCCGTGCTCGAGACCGCGCGGTCGAACATCAAGCACCTGCGCAGTCTCTGAGCCGCGCCCGCGGAAGGTCTCAGGCCAGGAACTCCCAGGGGTCGAACGCCTCGATCGGGATGACCCGCACGCGCGGCAGCGGGGCGTCGAATGCGTGCGCGTCGTACTCCAGGTCGAAGAACTCCACGCCGGGAAGGGCCGTGAGCTCGCTGCTGCGGAACTCCGAGAACGCCAGGACGCCGACGCGGCGCTCGGGGCCGGTGAGGGCGGCCACCTCGGACACGAAGTCGCGGTCGTGGCTGACCAGGACGACGTCATCGGATCGCTCGCGCAGCGCCGCCAGCGTGCGCTGGATGGCGATGTCGACGACCTTCTCGTCGGCCTCCCCCGACAGCGGCACCGGCTTGTACCCGAGCGCCAGCAGGGCCTGGACGAACGACATCGGCAGGTGGTTGCTGGCGTTGAGGAAGAAGAGTCCGCGTGCGGGCTGCTTCCACTGGTCGTCCACGAACTGCAGCAGGCGGTCCCAGCGGGGACGTTCGTCGGGCAGCGGCCGACGGCCGAGGATCGACTGACCGAGCGTCGCATCGATGTTCTCGCCGTCGATGAGCAGCCACGTCACGCGTTCGGTCACCGGATCCCCTGTCTGTGGTGGTTCACCTCGAACGCTATCAAGCCCGCTCACTGCTGCGGCGCCAACGGCACCCGCATCAGGCGGTCGTCGCCGGCCGCGGCGTTGCCGCGCCCGTCGGTGTTGTTCGTCAGTAACCACAGCTCGTCGCCGCTGACGACGGCGTCGCGGACGCGCCCGAGCTCGCCCTGCCAGAGCGCCACCGGCTCGCCCACCACCTCACCCGCCTCGACGTCGATCACCCACACGCGCTCACCCCGCAGCGCGGCGACGAAGATCGTGTCGCCGCGGGCCGCGATCCCACTCGGGCTCGCCTCGTCCGGCGTCCAGGCGATGGCCGGCGCGACGTACCGGTCGTCGTCGGATGCCCCCTCCACGTCGGGCCACCCGTAGTTGCCACCCGCCTCGATGCGGTTGAGCTCGTCGAACGTGTCCTGACCGAACTCACTCGCCCAGAGCGTGCCGTCCTCGGTCCAGGCCAACCCCTGGACGTTTCGGTGCCCGAGGGAGTACACCTCCGATCCGAACGGGTTTCCCGGTGCGGGCTCGCCCTCGGGCGTGAGTCGCAGGATCTTGCCCGCCAGCGAGGACGCGTCCTGCGCCGCATCCGGGGATCCCGCATCGCCCGTGGCGACGTACAGCAGCCCGTCGGGACCGACGGCGATCCGGCCGCCGTTGTGCACGCGGTCGCGCGGGATGCCCTCGAGAACGACCTCTTGGTCGCCGAGCCGCCGGTCGCCGGCCTCGCCTTCGAGCCTCATCCGGACGATCCGGTTGTCGTCGGCCGTCGTGAGGTAGGCGTACAGGTCCATCTCGTCGTCGGCCTCGATCACAGCCAGGCCGAGGAGCCCGCCTTCGCCGACCGCGGCGGTGAGATCGACGTCGCCGACGGGGCGGAACGCCCCCTCCTCGTCGACCTCGAGCACCGTCCCGGTGTCGCGCTGACTCACCAGCTGAGTGCCGTCACCGAGCACGACGACCGACCACGGCACCTCGAACTGCGTCGCCGCATCGATCGGATCGCCGGTCGGGCGCCACGTCGTGGCGACGGCCGGCGGCGCGGTCTCGGCCGGAGGCGTCGCCGTCGCAGCGGAGCTGGGGGTCGGGTCCGGCCCGGCCGTGCCCGTGCACCCGGCGACCAGCAGCAGGGACGACATCAGCAGCGACGCCGCCGCGAGCGACGGCCTCGTCGCCGGACGAGATCGGACGCCGTCACGACGGGAAGGCTTCATCGCTTCAGGCTACGGCGCCGCGAGGATCGCCGCAGCGTCTTGCGCCCAGCCCAGCACCGCGCCCGGACTCGTGAGGTCCTGGGGATCGTCGCTGCGAGCGAGCACGGTCACCACCACGGGCGCCGCGCCCTCTCGCTCGAGATACCACGATCCGGCGAGCACACCGACCGAGCTCCCGCCCTTGAACCCGACGTAGGACCACTCATCGCCGAACTCGAGACCGGGATTGGCCGCGAGGATGTCGCGCACCGGCGCGCCGGCCTCGGTGCCCGCGTACTCCTGCAGCGCCTCCTGCGCAGCGACGAGGTCGTCGGAGGTGGCGAACCAGTCGGCGCCGTCGCGCCACCCCGGCTGGGTCGTCGCGGCCGATGTCAGGTCGGGGACCCCCGCCGGAATGCGTTCGAGCAGGGCACGACGGGCGTCGACGTCCCCGGCGGCGCCGCCCCAGAGCGCCCGCAGATCGTCGTCTCCGAACAGCAGCCAGAACAGCTCGCGCGTCGTCGGGAACGGCGTGTTCCGTTCGGGCTCTGCGTGCCCCATCGCGGCCATCGCCGCCTCGACGGACTCACGGCCGACGGCGCGGATGAGCGCGTCGGTGCCCGTGTTGTCGCTGATCGCGATCATCTTCTCGGCAGCCTCGCGGACGGTGACCGTCGCGCCGTCGGGCAGGTCCTGCAACTCCCCGCTCGGCAGGCTCCGCACCTGTGCGTCGATGGTGAGCTCGTCCTCCCACGTCATCGTCCCGTCCGCGACAGCGGCGACGACGGCGCCGAGGACCCACAGCTTGAAGATGGAGCCGATCGGTGCGGCACCGGGATCGCCGATCGACTGCAGAACGTCGCCACCGGCCTCGGTCACCTGCACGCTCACCTCGAAGGAGGCCGCCTCGACCTGCTCGCGCAGCTCGTCCCACGACGCTGCGGGCGTGCGCTCGGGCTCGGGCGGTGCGAACAGCAGCATCCCGATCTGATCGTCCGGCGTGACCGAGATCGACATGTCGTAGGTCACCTGTTCCGACTCGATCGTCACGCGGGCCTGCGTGTCGGCGCCTTCGTAGGCGATGGGCGTCCAGGGCGCAGCGGCCTGCATCTGCGTGAAGACGTCCTGCAGGCCCGCGGCCGTCAGCTCCGCGACCGAGGCGGGCGCGAAACGGGTCTCGATCTCCTCGATCGCCGTGGGCTCGTCGGCGTTGATCTCGTCGAGCACCCACTGCGCGTGCGCTCCGACGGCGGTGTCGGGGATCTCGGCCGCGGATGCGGAGCCGCTCGCCGCGCTGCCGGTGCCGGGATCGGCCGGCGAGCAGGCGGCGAGTGCCACGGTGGTGATCGCGGCGAGAGCGAGGGCGGCGGAGCGGCGCGCTCGCGAGGTCTCCGAGGGGCGGGCGGGGGGCGTGTCGGATGAGGCGGTCACTCCTCCACCCTGCCTGCCCATCGTGCGCCCCGCCTCCCCCCGAGGGAGGAGATCACGCGGCAGATGCGGGTCACGGCGGAGGGAGGGGCAGCACCCGGTCGGCGTCCCAGGGCACGGTCCAGCCGAGCTCGGTGAAGAGCCCGTCGAGCAGCATGGCCGTGAAGCCCCACACGAGGTACTCCCCCGCGGCGTGCCGCACGACGAAGCCGGGCCCGCGCCACTCCTGGTCATCGCGACGGAGGACCGTGGTACCGCGGTTCCGGGGCGCCAGCAGGTCGGCGACCGGGACGCGGAAGACGGCAGCCGACTCGGCGAGGTCGACGGCACGGATCGGCGAGGGATGCCGCCACCACGCGATGACCGGCGTCACGAGGTGCCGCGAGTACTCCAACGGCAGGGGCGGCAGGGTGCCCAGCACCTCGACCCCCGAGGTGTCGAGGCCCGTCTCCTCGCGCGCCTCGCGCAGAGCTGCGGCCGTCTCGTCGGCGTCGCCGGGGTCGACCCGGCCGCCGGGGAGCGCGACCTGCCCCGGGTGCGACCGCAGGGTCGCCGCTCGCGCGAGCAGCAGCACGTCGAGGTCCCGCGGGACGGGCGCGGCGGTGTGATCGCTCGGATCGTCGTCGAGGACGCCGAAGAGCACCAGCACCGCCGCTGCGCGGACACCGGGGGCCGGGCTCGAGACGGTATCCGCGAGCGGTCCCGGCAGGGACCCGGGCTGTCCGGCCCTGGCGACGACGGCCGCGAGCTGATCGCGGGCACCGGGGCCCGGACTGTCGAGGGGCATGGACCCAGGCTAGCCAGTCAGTCCCGGCGGCCGAGGACGCCGCCGAGCAGCACATGCAGCAGCGGGAGCGCCGAGAGCCCCATCAGCACCGTGCCGAACGTCTCGTCGTCCGGACGCAACAGCACGCCCGCGACCAGCAACCCGGCGAAGACGATGCCCGACACCGCTCGCCGGCCGAGGCGTTCGAGGCGCGACATCCGACGCTCCAACCGGCGGCTGTCGAAATCGAGGTTGCCGTCTTCGAGATGGGTGATGAGACCGTCGAGTCGCTGCGGCAGCCGCATCGTGACGTCGGCGAACCCCATGGCCCGGCGCGTCACCTCGCGCATCAGGTCGCCGCGCTCCTCCCGCAGCAGCCGCGCCGCGTACGGTTCGACGGCGTCCCACAGGTTGAACGCCGGGTCGATCGAGGTGCAGACGCCGGAGGTGAGGGAGGCGGCCCGCACCACGAGCAGGAAGTTCTCGGGCAGCTGGAACGGGAGCGCGCGCGCCAGCTCGCCGAACTCGCCGGCGAAGTCCCGGAACTCACGCGGGTCGACCTGCTTGAGCTCGGCGAAGCCCATGCCCCCGAAGCGGGCGAACAGCTGGGTCATCGCCCGTTCGAGCTCGCGCACGTCGGCCGAGGGCAGCAGCGCGCCGACGCGGGAGATACCGTCCACGAGGCCGCGGCCATCGCGGGCGGCAGCGGCCACCAGCACGGTGCGCAGGGCATCCCGCGTGGACGGTGAGATGTCGCCCATCATCCCGAAGTCGATGAAGGTGAGCAGCCACGCGGGCTGGTCAACGCTGCGCTCGGCCTCCGGGACGGGGGTCACGAACACGTTCCCCGGGTGAGGGTCGGCGTGGAAGAAGCCGAACCCGAAGAACTGGTCGAACATCACCGAGGCGAACACCGAGGCGACCTCGCTGGGGTCGATGCCGGCCGCGCGCAGCGCGTCGACATCGGTCACCTTGATCGCCGTCACGTCGGCGAGGGTCAGCACGCGCGACGTCGAGCGTTCCCAGGCGATCTCGGGCACCGCCACCCGTGCGTTGTCGGCGAACTTCTCGCGGAAGCGCTCGGCGTTCGCCGCCTCGTGGCGGTAGTCGACCTCCTCGAGGCTCGTGACGGCGAACTCCTCGACGAGCGCAGGCATATCGGCCCGCTCCGAGACGATGCGGATGCGGCGCAGCCATCTGGCGATGCGTCGGAGGGCGGCCAGATCGACGTCGACGATCGTCTCGATCCCCGGCCGCTGCACCTTCACGATGACGTCGGCGAAGCCCGCGTCGGCGGCCTGGTCGGGGGCGAGGCGGGCCCGATGAGCCTGCCCGAGGGAGGCGGCCGCCACCGGTTCGGGGTCGAAGGCCGCATAGGCCAGCTCGAGCGGCATCCCGAGCTCGGCCTCTGCCGAGGCGCGGATCTGCGCGAACGGCACCGGAGGCACCTCGTCCTGCAGGCCCGCCAGCTCGGCGGTGATCTCCGGCGGGAGCACGTCGAGGCGCGACGACATGAACTGGCCGACCTTGATCATCAGGCCGCCCAGCTCGACGGCCAGGGCGTGGAAGCGGCGGGCGAGGCGCTGCATGCGTCGCGAGCGACCCCGTTCGGCGAGCCGGTCGAGACCGAACCGCGGCAGCACCATCTCGAACCACCACGTCTGCACGAGCGCGCGGGCTGCGAAGCGCAGGATCCGACGGTAGCGGGCGCGCGCACGCGCATCACCCGGCGCCTGTCCAGCGCCGGGTGATGCGTGCGGATACGGGTCGGCCGAGGCCACCCGCGTCAGGCCTGCGCGAGCAGGGCGTACAGCTTGCGCCGTGCGTCGTCGAGGATCTCGACGGCCTGCTGGACCTGCTCGGGCGAACCGCTGCGGCCGACCTGGGCGGCGGCCTGCGCCAGCTCGACGCCGGCCTTGGGCAGGGCCGTCATCCGACCGTGGTCGCGCGTCGTGCTCTCCCACGGGGCGGGCTTCTCGCCGGACTCGGCGGCGGCGGCCCGACCGGCCTCTGTCAGGGAGTAGGTCTTGCGCCCGTTCGACTCCTCGGCGCTGATGAGACCCTCGTCCGACAGCAGCTGGAGCGTCGGGTACACCGAGCCCGCACTGGGCTTCCACGAGCCACCGCTGCGCTCGTCGATCTCGTGGATGATCTGGTAGCCGTGCATCGGCTGCTCGGCCAGCAGGGCGAGCACGGCGGCGCGGACGTCGCCGCGACCGACACGGGTGTTGACCTTCTGCTCGAAGTTCGAGCGCAGCTGGTCGAAGGCCTCGAAGACGTTGTTTCCGAGGTCGGTGACGTTGAAGCCGCCACGGCCGCCGAAGATGTTGTCTCGGCCGCCGAAACCGCCGGTGGGGAATGTTCCGCTCATGCTGACCTCCCGGGTCGTCGATGCGTTAGCGATACTCGAACGATATATCGGTATCGGCGCGCTCGGCCGGTTTCGCAGGCAATACCCAGCGACCCGAGAGGGTCACCGACGCTCGGCGACGATGTCGTCGGCGCGCTGAGCGATCCACTCCATCAACGGCATCATCCGTTCCATGAGGTCGTCGCCGAGAGGGGTCAAGCGGTACTCCACCCGAGGCGGCACCTCGGGGTAGGCGGTGCGTCGCACGATGCCGTCGGCCTCGAGCGTGCGCAGCGTCGAGGCCAGCATCTTCTCGCTGATCCCTACCACCGAGCGGCGCAGCTCGCCCCAGCGCGCGGTTCCGTCGGTCAGGGCGAGCAGCACGAGCACGCCCCACTTGCTCATGACGTGGTCCAGGACGACGCGCGTCGGGCAGTTCTCGGTGAAGACCTGATCGGACCGCGCCTGCATTTGAGCGAAACTGACGGACATGTGGGTAGCTTACCTGAAAGTGGGTACCCTCCGATCGGAATGTCAGATGCCGTTACGACGGTTGACCCGGTCATCACCCGATCGAAAGGATCACCGATGACCATCCTCATCACCGGCACGAGCGGACACCTCGGCCACCTCGTCGTCGACGCTCTGTTGGCCCGCGGCGCGGCCGCCGACACGATCGTCGCCGGCGCGCGCGACGTGGCGAAGATCGCCGACCTCGCCGAGCGCGGCGTGCGCACCGCGCGGGTCGACTACGACGACCCCGACTCGCTCCGCGCGGCGCTAGCGGACGTCGACTCCGTGCTGCTCGTGTCGGGCTCCGAGCCGGGCAGGCGGCTCGCCGGCCACCAGAACGTCATCGCTGCGGCCGCCACCGCAGGCGTGACCAAGCTCGTGTACACGAGCGCGCCGAAGGCCACCACCTTCGACTGGGCGCTGGGCGCCGAGCACAAGGCCACCGAGGAGGCCATCGCCGCCAGCGGCATCCCCGCGGTGATCGTGCGCAACAACTGGTACGTCGAGAACTACATCCCCGACGTTCAGCGCGCCGCCGATTCCGGCGTCATCGCGGCGTCGGTGGGCGATGCACGCCTGGCTCCCGCGACGCGCGCCGATCTCGCCGAGGGCGCGGCGGTCGTGCTGCTCGAAGACGGCCACATCGGCGCGGTATACGAGTTCGCCGGCGACACCCGGATCGGCTACGACGACATCGCAGCCGCCGCAGCGCAGGTGCTCGGGCGCGACGTCGACTACGTGCGGCTCACCACCGAAGAGCACATCGCCGCCCTCGAGGGCGCGGGACTGGACGCGGGCACCGCCGCGTTCGTCGCGGGACTCGACACCGGCATCCGCGACGGCGTCCTGGACGTCTCCGACGACACCCTGTCGCGCCTCATCGGTCGCCCCACCACGCCTTTCGTGGACGGACTGCGCGCGGCGCTCGCCTGACCACGCCTCGACTCTCACCGGCCGGCCGCCCGCATTCGGGGGCCGGCCGGTGACGGTCAGTTCAGCGGGCGCGTCGAGGGCGGGATGACCCCGTTGGCGTAGAGCTGCTGGGCGACGTCCTGCAGCGCGGTGAGAGCCACACGCTGCGTCATGGGGCCGTACGAGATGCGAGCGACTCCGAGATCCTCGTACTCGCTCGCCGAGAGCGCCCCGGGCAGACCGATGACGCTGAGCTTGCGCTCGCCGAGCCCGTCGACGAGTCGCCGGGTGATGTCGGCGTCGAGGATGCCGGGCACGAAGACGAGATCCGCCCCGGCGCCGAGGTAGGCGCGACCGCGTTCGATCGCGTCGGCGATGGACTCCTCGGTCGAGCGGTCACCCGCCCGGACGAACGCATCGGTGCGGGCGTTCAGCGCGAAGGGCACGCCCTCGGCCTCGCCGGCGCGGACGATGGCCTCCACGGCGCGGACGGAGTCGGCCAGTGGCTGCAGCCGGTCCTCGACGTTGGCTCCGACGATGCCGACTCCGATCGCGCGACGGGCCGTCTCGCCCGCGTCGCCGAACCCGGCGTCGAGGTCCGCCGTGACCGGAACGTCGCCCGCGACCGACACGATGCGTCCCACCATGTCGAGGACGAGCTCCAGCGGGATGTTTGTGCCGTCCTCGTAGCCGAACGTCGCGGCGATGGAGTGGCCGGCCGTCGCGATGGCGCGCGTCTCGGGCAGCGCCAGGACGGCCTCGGCCGAGACGACGTCCCACACGTTCACCACCCGCAGGATCTCGGGGGCGGCGTGGAGGTCGGACAGGGTCTGGGCGCGCTCAGCGGGAGTGGTCATGACGCTCACGGTAACGGCGGATCGGCGGGTCGACTTACCCGTTGCGAGGATCACGCCGCCGTGGCAGGCGACCCGGAGCGTTTCAGCCCTGGCGACCCTTGAACCGGGGGTTGAGCTTGTTGATGACGTAGACGCGGCCGCGCCGGCGGACAACCTGCGCCCCGGGCTGGTTCTTGAGCGACTTGATGGACGCGCGTACCTTCATGACGACCTCCTATTGAGAATACTTATCAGTAACACGGTACGGTGGATACCTGATCACCACAAACCGAGCGGGAAGAACACCGTGACCACACACCTCGCCATCACCGGAGTCTGCGGCGCCGAGCGCCGACGCTACGCACGACGGAGCGAGATCATCGGGCGGCACCGACCGCTGCGGATCGTCGACCTCGCCTCGGACGCCGATCCGCTGCTCGTCCACGGGACGCTGCACGGGATGGAGTCCCTGTGCGTGGTCGACGCGCGGCATGCGCTCGACGATCTGCGCGACGTGGCGCCGCTGCGCCGCTCGGTCCCCGCCGGCGACGCACGCGCCGATGTCGGCGCGCGCGCCCGGCTCGCGGCTCAGCTCATCGAGGCGGCGAGCGCCGTCGTGCTGGTCAACTGGGAGCGCCTCCCCACGCCCGACCTGTCGGTTCTCATGGCGGTCGCGTCGCATCTGGCTCCGACGGCGCGGGTGCGCCTGAGCCGCGGCGTCGCCGACGACCTCGCGGCCCTCGGTTTCGGCTCGACGCTCCCGGCCTCTCCGCCCGGTGAGCGGGCGGGATGGACCCACGTGCTCAATGGCACCCATGCACCGTTCCTGACCGACCGCCGCGTCAGCTCGATGCGATACGAGCAGTTGCGTCCGCTGCATCCGGAACGGCTGGTGCGGGCCCTGGAGATCCTCGACTCGGGCGCGTGCGGGATCCTGCTGCGCTCCGTCGGCGTCTGCCGCGTCGCGACGCGCGCCACGCTGCCCGCCCGGTGGGAGCAGGCGGGATCGGCGATGTGGATCGATCCGCTCGAGGCCGGTCACGGTCTCGACGACGTCGGGCAGGATCTCGCGCTCACGGGTGTCGACCTCGACAGAGGGCTCATCCGCCGGACACTCGATGACGCCGTGCTCGACGACTCCGAGCTGGCGGCGGGCCCCGACGCCTGGCGGGACCTCCCCGACCCGCTGCCCGCGTGGAACCTGGCCGTCGGGGTCGACGACGGCCGGGCCGACGCAGGCTGACCGCCCCGGCCGAGCGTTCACGAGATGTTCACCGCCCGGTGATGAGGTGGCACCGTGTCGAGCCTCGCCGCCGTGTTCGCGGTCTTCCTGCGTCTGGGGGTCACCTCGTTCGGCGGTCCGATCGCCCATCTCGCCTACTTCCGCGACGAGTTCGTCGCCCGCCGCCGATGGGAGAGCGACAGCGCCTACGGCGAGCTCGTCGCGCTGTGCCAGTTCCTCCCGGGTCCCGCCTCGAGCCAGGTGGGCTTCGCGGTCGGGCTCCGCCGCGCCGGCCTGGCGGGCGGACTCGCCGCGTTCGCCGCATTCACCCTCCCCTCGGCCGCGCTGATGGTCGCGGCCGCCGCGAGCGTGGATACCGTCTCGGGCCCCGTGTCCGCGGGCGTGATCGACGGCCTGAAGATCGTCGCCGTCGCCGTGGTGGCGCACGCCGTGTGGGGCATGGCGCGATCGCTGGCCCCGGACCGTCCCCGCGGCACGATCGCCCTGGCTGCGGCGGTGGGGGTGCTCCTCGTGGGCGGTCCGTGGGCCCCGGTGGTCGCGATCGCGATCGCCGGAATCGCCGGCGCGCTCTGGCTGCGTGAGCCCGACCCCGCGGCTTCCGTCCCGGCAGCGGCCCGCGTCACCGTCGACACGGCTCCCCCGCCCTCGGCAGGTCGACGCGTCGGCATCACCGCGCTCGTCGTCCTCGTCGTCGTCGCGGCTGCGGCACCCGTGCTCGCGCGGGTGACGGGGAACGGGGCGGTCGCGCTGTTCGACGCTTTCTTCCGAGCGGGCGCCCTCGTCTTCGGAGGCGGCCACGTCGTGCTGCCGCTGCTCGAAAGCGCCGTCGTCGAACCGGGATGGGTCGACGCCGAGACCTTCCTCGCCGGCTACGGTGCCGCGCAGGCGCTCCCCGGCCCCCTGTTCGCCTTCGCCGGCTACCTCGGCGCACTCGCCGATGTGGGCCCGGGCGGGGTCGCGGGGGCGGTCATCGCGCTCCTGGCGATCTTCCTGCCCGGGTTCCTGCTGCTCCTCGCCGTCCTTCCCGTCTGGGCCGCGGTGCGGCGGCGACCGCGCGCGACGGCAGCCGTGGGCGGCGCGAGCGCCGCGGTCGTCGGCATCCTGGGGGCGGCCCTGTACGACCCGGTCTTCACGACGGCGATCGTGCGCCTCGACCAGTTCGCGCTCGCGCTGGTCTGCTTCGGGCTGCTCGCGCTCTGGCGGTGTCCCGCCTGGGTCATCGTCCTGCTCGGTGCCGCTGCGGGTGCGGCGTCCGGGGCGCTGGTGTCATGACGCCACCGCCCGGCTCGATCCCGCCGGTCGGCTCCCGGGCGTCGGTCGCATCCGAGACCGCGTCCGCGCTCGCATCACGATCCGCGGAGGACCTCACCGCCGGGACGGAGCCGGGATCTCCCGCTCGGCACCGGTGATGTCGACCTCCGCGCCGTCGCTTCGGGCCGGACGCGGCGCAGAACGCTCGCGCCGCTCGAGGCGCAGGTTCACCAGGCCCAGAACCAGTACCAGCACACCGGCCGCGGTCGGCAGCATCATCGCCAGTCGCACGTCGCCGGACTCGGCGATCGCGCCGGTCACGGCCGATGCGAGCGCCTGCGCCAGAGTCAACGCCGAGCCGAGCAGCGTCATCGTCGTGGCCGAGCGGCCGATCGGGCTGCGATACCCCGCGATGCTGAACAGGGTGACCAGCGTCGGTCCCACCCCGAGCCCCATGAGCAGCAGCATCACGACGACCGCGCTGAGCGAGGTCGACGCGGCGTAGCCCGCCGCCGAGACCGCGAGGACCACCGCGAAGACCAGCCAGCGATGGCGCAGCGCGAACCGCGTCGGCAACAGGGCGACGGCCAGCGCGAGCACGGCAGATCCGATGCCCATCAGGCCGTACAGCAGTCCCGCCTCGACCCCGTCGCCGGCGGTCTGGGCGAAGGCGGTGAGCGAGGTCAGTGTGGCGCCGAAGAAGAGCCCGACCCCGAACGTGGCCGCCACCAGCACGAGGACGCGCGCGCGCAGCAGCTGCGACATCGGCGCGCGTTCCTCGCTCTGGCCGCTCGCCCGGGCTGCGGCTGCGATGCGACCGCTGGGGTGCAGCGCGAACGCCGTGACGAACACGAGGCTGAGCGCCGCTGCGATGGCGATGGGCGCCCAGGGCGCGAACGCCGCCGCCAGGATGCCGACGAGGAACGGGCCGATCACGAAAGCCGTCTCGTCGGCAGCCGACTCGTACGACATCACCCGCGAGAGGGTGCGCGGCTGCTGCTCGACGCGCAGCCGCAACCGGATGATGCCCATGAGGCGGCTCCGCGACATCGCGGCCGCCTGCGGTGCGCTCAAGCCGATCGCGGCCGCGACGGCGAGGACGGGGCCCGGCGAGTCCGACACCGTCACCACCAGGGGGAACAGCCCCAGCAGGAGGCCGTTGGCGATGCCGAGCGGCACGAGCACGCGCCGCTGGCCGAACCGGTCGACGGCGTCGCCGATCACGGGGCCGGCGATGACGACGCCGACGCCGACGGCCGCCGAGGTGAGTCCGCCGAGTCCGACGGAACCGGTCACCGAGACCACCAGCGTCAGCACGCCCACGACCATCATGGCGAACGGCAGCCGGGCCACGAAGGCGATCGGGAAGAACGCCCGACCGGTGTGTCGGATGAGGGAACGATCGTCTGCGGTCATGCGCGCCTCCGGGAGGTCAGCTCGTGATCACGTGCCGCCTTGCTCCGTCAGCAGGTAGTTGCATCGCTCGACCCGGGCCGCCGCCCGAGCCGTCCGCGCCTGTACGCGGACCGCCCCAGTCTACCGCCGGAAGAACTGCTCGGCCACGAGGGAGAGGTCGTGCAGGTCGGCGACGCCGGCCAGCTCCCGCGCGGAGTGCATCGACAGGATGGGGATCCCGACGTCGACGGTGCGGATTCCCAGTCGCGTCGCGGTGATGGGCCCGATCGTCGAACCGCACGGCACGCCGTTGTTCGAGACGAACTCCTGGCCGGCCACTCCGGCCGCGCTGCACCAGCCGTTCCAGGCCGCCGCGCCGACGGCATCCGTCGCGTATCGCTGGTTCGCGTTGATCTTGAGGATCGGACCCGAGCCGAGGACCGGCTGGACCACCGGGTCGTGCTTGTGCGGGTAGTTCGGGTGCACCGAGTGACCGACATCGCTCGAGACGCACCACGAATCGGCCAGCGCCCGCAGCTGCTGGTCGCGATCGGCGCCGAGCCCCCGCTGGATGCGCTCGAGCACGTCGGCCAGGAACGGTCCGGCCGCGCCCGAACGCGTCGCCGACCCGACCTCCTCGTGGTCGAACACCGCGAGCATGGCGATGTGCTCGGCGTCGAAGCCGTCGGCGACGCGCTCGATGGCCGCGACCCCGGCGTGCACCGAGGCCAGGTCGTCCAGGCGGCCCGCGGCGAAGAAGACGTCGCCGGCGCCGAAGACCGCGCCGCGCGCCGCGTCGGCGGTGACGATGTCGTAGCCGCGGATGCGGGCGGCATCCACGTCCGCCTCCCGCGCGAGCTCGCCGAGGAGGTCGGCCGATTCGGCGGAACCGAGCCCCCACACCGGCTGCGTCTGGCTCTGCTTGTCGAGCGCCAGATGGTCGTTCGCCTCGCGGTCGAGGTGGATCGCCAGCTGCGGCAGCCGCAGCAGCGGTCCGGTGGCCGTCAGCACCGAGGTGCCGTCCTCGAGCACGAGCCGGCCGGCGAGGCGCAGCTCGCGGTCGAGCCAGGAGTTCAGCAACGGCCCGCCGTAGATCTCCACGCCCGCCTGCAGCCACCCGAGCCGCCCGGTGGTCGGACGGGGCTTGAGCTTGAGGGCGGGCGAGTCGCTGTGAGCGCCGAAGACCCGCACCGGGGTCATCGCGGATGCCGTCGGCGGCACCACCCAGGCCAGCACCGCACCGTCACGGACGACGAGGTAGCGACCGCCCGGTTGGTCCGGCCACTGCTCGGTCTCGCTCAGCGCCGTGAAGCCGGCCTCGGTGAGGCGGCGGGCGACCTCGGCCGCCGCGTGGAAGCTCGACGGCGACGCGGCGACGAAATCAGCCAGGTCCTCGGCATGGGCGCGGGCGGCGGCGGTGACGGCAGACACGGTGACTCCTCGGTTCGCGGGTTCGCTTCGATCGTAGGCGCAGGGCTGAGGGCGCTTTGCCGGGGCATCGTGGGGAGCCGCCTCGTCTGGCGGAGCCCGAATCGATTCGATACACTTCTCAACGGCGGTGTCACGGCACCGCCGTTGTCGTGCCCGCCCCCGTTTCGAAAGCACCCCGCGATGTCCCGCACCCTCACCACCGGCAGCCCCTGGCGCGTCATTCTCGCCTTCTCGGTGCCCCTCCTCATCGGCAACGTGGTGCAGCAGATGTATCACTTCGTCGACGCGATCGTGGTGGGACGCTGGCTGGGCGTCGATTCGCTCGCCGCGGTCGGGGCGACCGGCTCGATGCTGTTCCTGCTCATCGGGTTCGCCTGGGGTCTGACGTCGGGATTCGCGATCCCGACCGCCCAGGCCTTCGGCGCGGGCGACCACGCGGCGGTGCGGCGGTCGGTCGCCGCCGGCACCGTGCTGACCGCGATCACGAGCGTGGTGCTCACGGTCGTCGCGCCGTTCGTGTCGCGACCGCTGCTGGAGCTGCTGCAGACCCCGCCGGAGCTGCTCGACGAGGCGACGACCTTCGCGGTCGTGAGCTTCCTCGGCGCCGGGGCGACGATGTTCTTCAACTACCTCGCCGCCATCATCCGGGCGATCGGCGATTCGCGCACGCCGCTGATCTTCCTCACCGTCGCGTGCGTGTTCAACGTCGTGCTGGTCATCGCGATGGTCGGGCCGCTCGGCTGGGGCGTCGGCGGCGCGGCGCTGGCGACCGTGGTGTCGCAGGCCCTCTCGGTGCTGCTCTGCCTGGACTACATCCGGCGGCGCATCCCGGTGCTGCAGATGCGACGCAGCGACTGGCGCGCGACGCGCGCCGACCTCGCCGTGCACCTGCGGCTCGGCCTGCCGATGGGCTTCCAGGCCTCGATCATCGCGATCGGCACCCTCGCGGTGCAGGTGCGCCTGAACGAGCTCGGTGCCGACGCCGTCGCGGCCTACACGACCGCATCGCGCGTCGACGGACTCGCCGTCGCGCTGCTGCAGTCGCTGGGCCTCGCGGTGTCGATGTTCGTGGCCCAGAACTACGGCGGCGGTCGCCCCGACCGCATTCGTCAGGGTGTCGCGCAGGCCACGGGGATGGCGGTGATCGGGGCCGTCGGGCTCGGCGTGGTGCTCATCGCCTTCGGCGCGCCGCTGGTGCGCCTGTTCGTGGGTGACGGCGCCGACGACGTCGTGGCGCTGGCCGCGCTCATGCTCGTGATCAACGGCGCCACCTACACCGCGCTCGGTGTGCTCTTCGTGCTGCGCGGGGCCCTCCAAGGGCTCGGCCACACGCTCGTGCCGACGGTCACCGGCATCGTCGAGCTGTTCATGCGCATGGGCGCCGCCGTCGTGCTCGGAGCGCTGATCGGGTTCGCGGGCGTCGCGTGGAGCAACCCGCTCGCGTGGCTCGGAGCGGTGGTCATCCTCATCCCCGCCTACCTGCGCGCGCGCCGCGAGCTCGCCGCGATGCCGATCGCCCGCGAGGACCACATCTCCACCGCCACCACTCCGATCCCGCTCGTCGGCCCCACGAGCGGCTCGATGGTCGTGGACGCGGTCGTCACCCAGCCCGTGCCCATCGTGCAGCGGCGCCGCATCCTGCGCCGCACCCGCTCCTCGATCCGCTGAGCCCGAGGCTGCACCGTCACGGATCCGAGGACATGACGCGATCCGAGGGCCGCGGCGCGGCATCCGTCCTCAGAAACCGAGGTCTCCTCGAAACGCGCGGCGCCCCGAGGCGCGACCACGCGCGAGGCCGGGCGCCTCGTCGAGAGCGGATGCGACGGTCAGCTCGCGGCGGTGCCCGGGCGCGAGGCCCGGCGCGGCGCGCGCTTGCGTGCGACGGGTGCCGAACCGTCGCCGTCCACGGGAGCGGAACCGGCGTCAGCGGCACCGGCGTCAGCGGAACCGGCCGAAGCCGAAGCCGAAGCCGAGCCCGGCGAACCGCTGTCTGCGGGAGCCGTGGACGCGGTGACGGTCGAGGCCGCGCCGGCGGGGGCATCCGGCGCGGTGGACGCGTCGGATGCCGGTGCCGCGGTGGGCTTCTTGGCCCGTCCCCGCGATGCGCGCTTCGGACGGGTCGCCGCCGATGCGGTGGCCCCGGTCTCGTCGGCACCGGGCGCCGCTGCACCCGGTTCGCCTGCCCCCGACTCGGCGTCCGGCGCGGACTCCGCACCATCGGCGGAGACGCTCGCGGCGTTCCCTCGGGCGGCGTTCGAGACGGCGTCGAGGGCGGCATCCAGCGCCGCGCCGAGCGTGAGCTGCTCGATCGGGCGCCCGGCGCGGCCGCCGCGCGAGCCGGACACCGTGCCGCTCGACGCCCGCGGAGCGGACGAGTCCGCCGTCACCTCGGCATCGCTCGGGGTGGCATCGGATGCCGGGGCTGCGCCCCCGCTCTCCGCGTCCGCGGCCGAGGGAGCCGCGCCCCGGACCGAAGCGCGCTCCGCGGCCGTGGGGCGCGTGGACTTCTTGCGCGGACGGCTCGTCGCACCCGCGTCGCTCGCGGTGGCATCACCCGTGCCGGCCGTGCCCGCGCTCGCCTCGGCCTCGACCACGGCGCCGTCGGACGAACCCGTCGGATCGGCCGGAGCGGATGCCGCCGCCGTCCCGGTCGCGTCCTGGCGGGCGGCGTCCGCGCCCTCGTCACCGGAGCCGCGAGGGGTCGCGCGCTTCTTCGGCGCGCGCTTGGACGCGCGCTCGGGCGCCGCGGCATCCGGGGCCGCGTCGTCCTCGCCGTCGGTGCCCCCGGTGGCGGCCTTGGTGGTCTTCGAGGCTTTCGGGCGCAGCGACATGCCGCCCGGCTTGGACTCGATCGTGAAGAGCCCGACGGCCTTCAGCAGGTCGGACAGCTTCGCGTACCCCCAGTTGCGGGGGTCGAAGTCGGGCTGCTGCTTGCGCATCAGCTGACCGACGGTGCCGAGATCGGCCCAGCCGTCGTCGGCCGAGGCGTTCTCGACGCTGCCGCGCAGGAGTGACACGAGCTTCGCGTCTGCTCGGAGCGCGGCCGAGGACCACCGAGCGGATGTCGTGGAGGGCGCGGCATCCGGTTCGTCGACGACGCCGAGCACCTCGAGGTAGGTGAACTGGTCGCACGCGTTGCGGAAGGCCTCCGGGGTCTTGCGCTCCCCGAATCCGTAGACCGTGACGCCCTCTTCGCGGATGCGCGAGGCGAGGCGGGTGAAGTCGCTGTCGCTCGAGACGATGCAGAACCCCTGGAAGCGTCGGGTGTAGAGCAGGTCCATGGCGTCGATGATGAGCGCACTGTCGGTGGCGTTCTTGCCCGTGGTGTTGTCGAACTGCTGCATGGGCTGGATGACGTGGGCACTGGCGGCGTCCTTCCATCCGCGCAGCTGCGACTTGGTCCAGTCGCCGTAGACGCGTTTGACCGATGCCGTGCCGTAGGTGGCGATCTCGGCGAGGACGCCGCCGATGCGCGACGGGGAGACATTGTCGGCGTCGACGAGGACGGCGAGGAGATCGCTCTGCTGAGACATGTCTCCAGCATGTCACTGCCGACCCCGCATGACGGTGTCAAGCCGTTCGCCCCCGCCCGATCGCCGACATATCGTCGGCCGGGATGAGTCCTCACCACGCCACGGCACGCGAACGACCGACGGTCTCGGTGGTGATTCCCGTGAAGGACGACGCCGTCGCGCTGCGCCGCTGTCTGCGCGCACTCTCGTTGCAGCTCGACCCGCCCGATGAGGTCGTCGTCGTCGACAACGCCTCGACCGACGACTCCGCCGGCGTCGCCCGTGCCGCCGGAGCGCGCATCGTCACCTGCCCTCAACCGGGCATTCCGGCCGCCGCGGCGGCCGGGTACGACAGCGCGCGATGCGACCTCATCCTGCGCCTGGATGCCGACTGCATCCCCGCGATCACCTGGGTCGGCGACCTCCGATCCGACTTCGCCCGGCGCCCGGGCGTGGCCGTGCTCACCGGCGGGGCGCGCTTCGTCGACGGATCGCGGGCGCTGCGCACTCCGCTCGCGGCGGTCTACCTCGGCTGCTACGCGGCCTTCGGCTATCTGGCCCTCGGCCACCTGCCGCTGTTCGGGTCAAACCTCGCGTTCCGGCGCTCGTCGTGGCGACGGGTGAGCTCGCGCGTCCACCGCGAGGACCCTCGGCTGCACGACGACTTCGACCTGGCCTTCCATCTCGGCGAGTACGACGTCATCAGACACACGGCCGCGCCGATGGGGATGTCGATGCGGCCGTTCGACGACCCCCGCGCGTTCATCCGCCGCGTCGCGGGCGGATTCCGCAGCGTCGTGTCTCACTGGCCCGTCGACCTGCCGCCGATCCGGCTCGTGCGACGATGGCTGCGGCACGCGCGGCGGCGACGACGCGCGTCGACGAGGACGGGAGACGAAGCATGAGCGCGCGATCCGCCACGATGGACCCGGATGCCGCGGTCCGGCCGCTCTTCCCGGCGTCCACGTCGACCGCGACGACCGCGACCGATCTGCACGTGGCGAGCTGGAACATCCGTCGCCGCATCGATGGTCCGACCTGGCCGCCGAACGACCGGTGGAGAGTTCGGGCACCCCGCGTGGCGGCCGTGCTGCGGGCGGACCCGCCGGCCATCCTCGGCACGCAGGAGGCCATGCCCGACCAGGCGGACCTCGTGCGCCGGGCGCTCGGCGACTCCTACCGTTTCGCCGGGCACGGGCGCAACGCGGACGGACGGGGCGAGGGCTGCCCGATCTTCTTCGACGCCGCACGGCTGCGGCTTACCGGGCACGCCCAGCTGGCGCTCTCGGAGACGCCCGCGGTGCCCGGCTCGACCTCGTGGGGCAACCCGGTGCCGAGGATCGTGGTGCGGGCGGAGTTCCGCGACCGGGTCACCGGGGCATCGTTGACGGTGTTCAACACGCACCTGGACGTGTTCTCCGCGCGGTCGCGGCTGCGATCCGCCTGGCTGATCCACGATCTGGTCGCCGAGGCGAGCGGGCCGGTGGTCGTGATGGGCGATATGAACGCGGGCCCGGGGTCGGCTCCGCTGGCGGCACTGCTGAGCGGCGATCTCGTCGATGCGTGGCAGGCCGCCGACGAGCGCACCACGCCGCTGTGGGACACATACGCCGGATACCACGAGCCGCGGGTCCGCCGAGGCCCGATCGACTGGCTCGCCGTCACGCGTGACGTGCGGGTGCGGCGCGCGGCCGTCGACGCGCGCACGGTCGGCGGCGCCGCCCCCTCGGACCACCTCGGGCTGCACGTGCTGCTCGCCCTCGACGAGGAGACATCATGAGCCGCCGCCCCGCGATGGTCGAGAACTTCCTACGCCCGGCCCGCTCGCCGAGCGCCGTCGCCGCGGACGCTGTGCGCGTCGCGGGCCTGCTGAGCGTGGTGGTCGCGGCGGTCTGGTTCGACCTCACCGACGCCGGCATCCTCGCTCTCGCGCTCCCCGCGCTCGTCGTCCCGCGATTCGTGGGTGTGCGTCCCGCGTTCGACATCGTCTGCGGGCTCACCGTGCTCATCGCCGCGTGGAGCAACGTCGTCGACCTGTACCGGGGCTTGCCCGCCTGGGACATCCCCATGCACCTCGTCTGCACCGCGGTGCTCGCCGCACTGGGCTACATCGCGGCCGCGCGGCTGGATGTCGTCCCCCTCCCGGAGGCGGAGTCGTTCCGCCGCCGCACCGCCGTCGTGGTGACGACGATGCTGGGGCTGGCGTTCAGCGCGGTGTGGGAGATGGTCGAGTGGGTCGGCAAGGCCTTCGTCGACACCGTCTACGTCACCTACGACGACACGATCGGCGACATGGTCGTGGGCGGTCTGGGTGCCGTGGTCGCCGGCCTGGTCGTCGCACGCGTGCGACTGACCGCCCTCGACGCGGCCTCCGCGACACCGGAGCGCGTGGGACTCACGCGCGTCCGGTGAGGATGAGGTTCCAGTAGACCCAGGGCAGCACGCGACGGTCGAAGAACCATGCCAGGCGGCTCTCGCGGTACATGCGCCGGAGGAACGGGATCGTCGGCATGAGCTCGCCCGACGGTCCGAACTCCGCGAACACCACGCTCGAACGCGACACCGTCATCGGGCAGACACCGTAGCCGTCGTAGCGCGCCGTCGCCGCGGAACCGGAGAGCACCGCGGTGAGGTTCTCGGCGAGCACGGCGGTCTGCTTGCGCAGCGCTCCCCCGCTCTTGGAGTTCTCCGTCGCGGCGGCGTCGCCGATCGCCCACACGTTCGCGAACCGTCGGTGCCGAAGCGTCTCGGGATCGACCTCGACGAACCCGTCGGCGTCGCCGGCCGCGGCCAGCCCCGACGCGCGGATCCATTCCGGCGCCGACTGCGGGGGAACGACGTTGATCAGGTCGAACGGGATGCGTTCGATCCCTGCGGGCGAGGCGATGACGGCCTCGGATGCCGCGACATCGATCTCGATCAGGGCGCTGTCGGTGTGCAGTTCGATGCCGTAGCGGTCGACCGCGCGCTGGATCTCATCGTCGAAGGCGGGGATGCCGAAGACCGTGCGCTCGGGCACCACGAGCACGACCCGGATGTCGTCGAGAACGCCGATCCGCTGCCAGTAGTCGCATGCCTGATACATCGGCTTCTGCGCCGCACCGGCGCACGAGGACGGCCCCGCGGGCTGCGTGAACACGACGGTGCCGCCGCGCAGGTCTCGCAGACGCAACGACGTCCGAGCGGCGAGGTCGCCCTCGTAGTGCGTGCTCACGTCGCCCGTGCCGATCGATTCGGCCAAGCCCGGCACACTGGCCCAATCCTTCTGCATGCCCGGGCTGAGGACGATCTGGTCGTAGCCGATCTCACCGCCGCCTGCGAGGTGCACGACGGATCGCTCGGGGTCCACGATCGTCACGGCATCCCGGATCCAGGTCACCCCGTCGGGGATCACCGAGCGCTGGGGGCGGAGGGTCTCGCTGATGCGGGCCGTTCCTCCGGCCACGTACGAGAAGAGCGGCTTGTACTCGTGGGTGTCTCGAGGCTCGATGAGCGCGATGTCGGTGACACCCTTGCGCACCAGCCGCGCCGCCGCCGATATCCCGCCGTTGCCACCGCCGATCACGATCACCCGGTGATGTGCCGCCTGCGGATCGTCCCGCTCCGGGCGCGAGCCCGCGTCTGCCTTAGCCATGGTCTTCACGCTAGGCGCGGGTACCGGAACAGCCGACCCGCTTGCGCCGGGTGCCGGGGCGGTCTAGCCGCCGACGGATGCGGTACCGGCATCCCCGCCGGTCTGCGTCAGGCCGCGTCGGCGAGAGCGACCATCTCGGCGCTGCGATCCCACAGTTCGCGGGCCAGGCCCGCGTCGGTGGAGTCACGGTGGGAGCGTGTGAGGCGATCGTTCTCGTAATACCCGCCGGGGACCCAGTCCGTGTTCGGCTCGCCGTCGGCGAGGAACACCAGGCGGGCTCCGCCCTCGTCGGTCGTCGTGAGCAGCCGCTTCGAGAGCGGGTTGTGATACATCCACCGGAACGGGCCGGGGACGTTCGCAGCGAACTGCGTTGCGACGACGCCCGGGTGGAAGGCGACGGCGGAGATGCCGCGGTCCCCGAACCGGTTCTGCAGCTCGCGGGTGAAGAGGATGTTCGCGAGCTTCGCGTTGCCGTACGCCACCCGCCCCGAGTACCGCCCCGCCGCATTGAGGTCGGCGATGTCGAAACGGGAGAAGATCCGCGCCGCGGCACTCGCGGTCTGGACGACCGAGGCGCCGCTGTCGGCGAGACGGTCGCGGAGCAGGTTCGTCAGCAGGAATCCCGCGAGGTGATTGACCTGGAAGGTCTGCTCGAAGCCGTCGACGGTGAGCTTGCGTGCGCCGAAGATACCACCGGCGTTGTTGGCGAGCACGTCGATGCGGGGGTAGGCCTCGCGCAGCTCGTCCGCCAGGCGCCGCACCTGGGCGAACTCGGCGTAGTCGGCGACGTGGAACGGTGCCTCGAGCTCGCGCGCAAGCGCACGGGTCTTCTCCGGTGATCGGCCGACGAGCACGACCCGGTTCCCCTCGCTGGTGAGACGACGCGCTGCGGCCGCCCCGATTCCGTCGCTGGCTCCCGTGATGACGATCGTGCGCATGTTCGCAGTCTCGCAGGCGCCGGACCGTGGACGGGAGCACTGGCGCATCGCGGGCGTCTGTGTCAACGGCTTCTTCCCGATCGGCACCGGGCGTCAGGATCGCGACATCCACCAGACAACGGAAGGAGCCGCCATGGCTCAGGAACTGTCGAAGGGCGACCGCGTCAGCTGGGGCACCTCGCAGGGACGCACGCAGGGCACGATCGTCGAGAAGAAGGAGAAGGACTTCCAGTTCGACGGTCAGAAGTTCACTGCGTCCTCGGACGACCCGGCTTTCATCGTCGAATCGGAGAAGAGCGGCAGCCGGGCGGCGCACAAGGGATCGGCGCTGCGCAAGCTCGCGAGCTGATCCCCCGGCCACCACGACGGGCCCCTCCGATCATCGGAGGGGCCCGTCGTGGTGGTTCGGTTCGAGGTCAGTTCTCGATGTCGCCGCGCCACTCACCGGTCTCGTGACCGCGCGACTCGATGAACTCCTTGAAGCGGGTGAGGTCCTTCTTCACCGCGTGGTCGTCGATGCCGATCGCGGCGCCGACCGACTCGACGAAGCCCTCGGGGGTCCAGTCGAGCTGGACGGTGACGCGGGTCTCGGTGTCACCGAGCTTGTGGAACGTCACGACGCCGGCGTGCTCGTCCTTGCCGCTGACGCTGTTCCAGGCGACACGCTCGTCGGGGTGCTGCTCGGTGATCTTGGCGGTGAACTCGCGTTCGGCCCCGCCGATCTTCACCTTCCAGTGCGTGAGATCGTCCGCCTGCTGCGTGACCGACTCGACGAAGCTCAGGAAGTGCGGGAACGACTCGAACTGCGTCCACTGGTTGTACGCGACCGACACGGGCACGTCGACGTCGATGGTCTCGATGATGCGAGCCATGGGCGGCTCCTTTCGTTTCGATTTCGGGGCTGATCCCATGCTTCGCCGAGTTCCGCACCTCGGCGACCGCCTTGCACCCGCACCTCGCGGCTGATAGACCGCCGGATCAGTCGAGCCCGCGCACGGTCGCCCCGAGCCACTCGCCGAGGTCGCGGATCTCGGCCGCGACCATCTCGTGTTCCTCGGCCTCCCACGGCACGAGCTCGTGCACCGCGGTCACGACGAGGTGTTCCTTCGGCTTGTCGAGCGCGGCGTCGAGCAGTCCGATGAAGCGGTCGCCGCAGAGGATCGGGTGCGCGAAGTACCCGTACACACGCTGTGGCTTGGGGACGAACTGCTCGAGCTTGTAGGTGAAGTCGAACGCCTCGACGAGGCGGGGCCGGTCGACGAGCATCCCGTCGTAGGGACTCAGGATCGCCACGCGGCCTCCCGGATCGTCGTCGAGCGTCTCCAACGCACGCGGGTCGACGCGCCACTTCCAGGCGCTGCCCTCGACGACAGCCGGCTCCCCCGCCATGCCCACGCCTGACCACGACGACTTCTGACGGGCCAGGCCCGCGCCCTGGAGCCGCCGCTCGTCGAGCAGGGAACCGGCCTCGTCGTAGCCCGGCCCCTTCGGCTCGGGGCCGCGCGCCCGTTCGGCGATGTCCCACCGCCGCAGCCGGCCGGCCCGGCCGACGACGGCGACCTCGCCGAGCCGCTCGAGCAGGTCGAGCATGCGTGGCACCTGATTGTCGCTGTACCAGCCGCTGTCGTTGCCCGCCGGCACAGCCGCCGTGTCGGGGATGTCGGCCGCCAACAGCGGGCCGTCCGCCCGGAGCCGGGCGAGGAGGTCGCTCCGGAAGGCCGCATTAGCCTCGAGCCACGCGGCGGTGCTCTCGCGGACGGGCCGCTCACGCATGCGCACGCGCATCAACGACAGCATGCTCGCCGGATAGAAGCCACCGGCGTACTCGAACAGCTGCCGGTCGTTCTCGACCGCCTTCGTGAGTTGGCCCGGTTCGTAGCCCCACCCGATGCGGGTCCACGGGATCGTCTGCTCGCTGGGCACGATGACCGCGGTGGGGTCGATTTTGATGGTGCCGATCTGCTCGGCCACCTCCACGACGTCGCCGGGGCGATCGGCCTCGAGCAGCTGCGCACGCACGATGATGCGGCGGGCCTGCTCGCGCGTGAGCCGGTGCGGTTCCATGCCACGACGCTATCCCCCGCCTTCGACACCGGTCGAGAACACTCGGTACACGCTTTGCTTTATTCATGATCTGCTGTACCGTCGACCCATGCCGACCGTCACAGCCACCGCGACCGCCACGCACACCGCCGCACTCGCGCGTCTCGGTCACGCCTTGTCGGACGCAACACGCGCCGGCATCCTCCTCGCGCTGCGCGAGGCGCCGGCCCGCCCCTCCGACCTCGCCGACGCCCTGGGCGTCTCCCGCCAGGTGATGTCGAACCAGCTCGCGTGCCTCCGCGGGTGTGGGCTCGTCGAGGCCGTCCCCGACGGCCGCCGCACCTGGTACCGACTGGCTGATGCGCACCTGACTCCGGCCCTCGACCATCTGCTGCAGGTCGTGCTGCGCGTCGAGCCCGACTGCTGCACCGGCCCGGACTGCACCTGCGCATGACGACCGCATCCGCCCGCTCGCAAGCCGACCGGAAGCAGGTGCTCCAGCGGCGCATCCGCTGGATCGTCGCCGCCACCATCGCCTACAACCTGATCGAAGCCGTCGTCGCGATCACCGCTGGCGCCCTCGCGTCATCCGCCGCGCTCATCGGGTTCGGGCTGGATTCCACCATCGAGGTCCTGTCGGCAGCGGCTGTGGCGTGGCAGTTCACCCGACGCGACCCGGAGCGCTGGGAGAAGGGCACCCTGCGGGTGATCGCGGTGGCCTTCTTCGCCCTGGCCGCCTACGTCGCGGTGTCGTCGGTGCTGGCCCTCGTCGCCCGGGTCGAGGTCGACAACTCCCCCCTGGGCATCGTGATCACCGCCGTCAGCGTGGCCGTCATGCCGTTCCTCTCGTTCGCCGAGCGCCGGGCCGGGCGCGAGCTCGGCTCGGCGACCGCCGTCGCCGACTCGCGGCAGACCCTGATCTGCACGTACCTCTCGGCGGCGGTGCTCATCGGTCTGGTCGTCAACAGCCTCTTCGGCTGGTGGTGGGCCGACGCGGTCGCCGGGCTCGTCATCGCCGCCTTCGCGCTCCGCGAGGGAGTCGAGGCCTGGCGCGGCGACGCCTGCGCGACATCGGTCGGGATGCTCTGGGAAGACGAGCACGGCGACGCCGAACACCCCCACGGCTGAGATCCGCCTGGCGCTCGTGAGCGCTCCGGGGCGACCGCCCGCGGCACGATGCGTCAGAACCGCGCCGCCCAGGCGGGCACCGTCTCGGTCGCACGTCCGAGCACGACCTCGTCGAACGAGCTCGTGTCCTCGTGGGCATCGAGGTTGAGCAGCGTGGTGCGAGCGCCCGCCTCCGCCGCCAGGGTGACCAGCGATGCCGCCGGGGTCACCGCTCCCGAGGTGCCGACGACGCAGAACTCCTCGCAGCGCGAGACGGCGTCGACGATCTCATCGAGCCGATAGACCGGTTCGCCGAACCACACGACGTCGGGGCGCAGCGCCCGCGCACCGCAGGCCGGACACGACGGCTCGCCCGCGAGGTCGCCGGCCCACCGCGTCCGCTCGTCGCAGACCTCGCATCGCGCGAGATCGAGCTCGCCGTGGATGTGGACGACGCGCGACGAGCCCGCGCGCTCGTGCAGGGCGTCGATGTTCTGCGTCACCACCACGACGCCGCCCGGATGCCGCGCCTCGAGCGCCGCGAGCGCGAGGTGGGCCGCGTTCGGCTCGGCCGCGCGGGCGACGCGTCGGCGCTCATCGTAGAAGGCGTGCACCAGGGCCGGGTCGGCCGCGAAGCCCTCCGGGGTGGCGACATCCTCGATCCGGTGGTCCTCCCACAGCCCGTCGGCGGCGCGGAAGGTGCGGATGCCGGACTCGGCGGAGATGCCCGCGCCGGTCAGGACGACGATGCGCATCGGTGTCACGGGCGGGCGGTGAGATCGGGCGCGAGGGCTTCGCGCCCGTCGAAGACGAAGCAGTCGCCGTTCCAGTGCGCCCCGCCCTCCTGCTCGAAGTAGCCGAGGATGCCTCCCTCGAGCTGGTAGGCGTCGACCCCTTCGTCCCGCAGCACGATCGCCGCCTTCTCGCAGCGGATGCCACCGGTGCAGAAGCTCACGACGGTCTTGCCCTCGAGCTCGGAGCGGTTCGCAGCGGCTGCGGCGGGAAACTGCGTGAAGCGCTCGATGCGCCAGTCCACGGCCCCCGCGAAGGTGCCGTAGTCGACCTCGAACGCGTTCCGGGTGTCGAGCAGCACGACCTCGCGGCCCGCGTCATCGTGACCGCGGTCGAGCCAGCGGCGCAGCTGGCCGGGGGTCACCGCCGGCGCGCGGCCCGATGCGGGGCGGATGGCAGGGCGGTCCATGCGGATGATCTCGCGCTTGACCTTGACCCGCATGCGTCCGAACGGCTGTTCGTCCGACCAGCTCTCCTTCGTGGTCAGCTCGGCGAACCGCTCATCGGCACGGATGCCGTCCACGAACGCACGCACGACCGGAGCGGCCCCGGCGACGAAGAGGTTGATGCCCTCCTCCGCGAGGAGGATCGTGCCTCGCAGCCCGGCGGCCTCGGCCCGCTCGCGCAGGGCGTCGCGCAGCAGCACAGGTTCGGCGATGTGCGTGAAGAGGTACGCCGAGACGTTGAGAACGGATGCCACCCCTCCAGCCTACGAAACGGGCGCGTCGCATCGACCCGTCGGCATCCGCGGGAACGGCTCGCGCCCCCACCCGGAACAGGAAGGGGCGCGAGCCGTGTACGACCTGGCGCGAGGTCAGTTGACCTCGGAGGGGTGCGCGCTCACGCGGCCCGAGCCGTCGCCCGGGTCGAGGGCCGAGATCGCCTCGACCTGAGCCGTGGTGAGCTCGAAGTCGAACAGCGACGCGTTCTCGACCATGCGCTCGCGGCTGACGGTCTTGGGGAAGACGATGAACCCGCGCTGCAGGTGCCAGCGCAGCACGACCTGAGCCGGGCTCTTGCCGTGTGCGGCGGCGGCTTCGGCGACCGGCTCTGCGCCGAACAGGTCGTACTTGCCCTGGCCGAGCGGGCCCCACGACTCGATGCGCACACCCTTGTCGGTCGCCCAGTCGACGACCTCCTTCTGCTGGTAGGCCGGGTGCAGCTCGATCTGGTTGACGGCGGGGAGCACACCGGTTTCAGCGTGGATCTGCTCGAGGTGCTCGACGAGGTGGTTCGAGACGCCGATGGAGCGGGCGTGGCCGGCGTCGCGCAGCTCGACGAGCTTCTGCCACGCGTTGACGTGGTTGCCGTTGGCGGGGGCCGGCCAGTGCACGAGGTAGAGGTCGACGTAGTCGAGGCCGAGCTTCTCGAGGCTCTCCGACAGGGCCTTGCGGGGCTCGTCGCCGCCCTGGCGGTCGTTCCACAGCTTGGTCGTGATGAACAGCTCGTCGCGGGGGATGCCGCTGGCGGCGATGGCGCGACCGACGCCCTCTTCGTTGCCGTAGATCGCGGCGGTGTCGATGTGGCGGTAGCCGGCCTCGAACGCCTCGGAGACGAGCCGCTCGGTCTCGGCGGGGTCGACCTTGAACACCCCGTACCCGAGCTGCGGGATCTCGAAGCCGGAGTTGAGCGTGACGGACGGGACGTGGATCTGATCTGCCATGCGTCCAGCCTACGAGCGCTCACCCGTGGACGCCTCGGGCTTGACGCCGCACGCTGCGAGGGTGACGGCGCCTCAGCCGGCGAGGGCTTCCAGCGCCTCACCGGTGAGGCGCTGAGTGGTCCACTCGTCCATCGGCGTCGCACCGATCGAACGGTAGAACGCGATCGAGGGGGCGTTCCAGTCGAGCACCGTCCACTCCAGTCGGGAGTAGCCGCGCTCGACGCAGACCGACGCGAGCGATGCGATCAACTGCTTTCCGTAGCCGCGACCGCGCTGGGCCTCGTCGACGTAGAGGTCCTCGAGCCAGATGCCGTGTCGCCCGGTCCAGGTCGAATAGGTCAGGAACCAGATGGCGATGCCGACGATCGCGCCGTCGCGCTCCACGACGTGGCAGAACGCGCGGGGTTCACCCCCGAAGAGGGTCTCGCCGATCGCCTCCGTCGTATTGACCACCGCGTCGGGCTCGCGCTCGTAGATCGCCAGGGCGCGGATGCAGGCGAGGATGCCCGGCTCGTCACCGGGGCGGGCGGCGCGCAGCACGGCGCCGCCGGGAAGGTCGCGGGGAGTCACCCGCCCAGCGTATCGATGCGGTCGCCCCCGGAACGCGGCGCCCGCAGCGGAACCACGAGCGGCCCACCGGTGACCGGGTCCTCGATCACGACGTTCGCGAGCCCGAAGACCTCGAGCACGCGTTCTCGGGTGATCACCTCGGCGGGTGGGCCCTCCGCGAGCACGCGCCCCTCTCGCATCGCCACGATCCGGGAGGCGTACCGGGCCGCGTGGTTCAGATCGTGCAGCACCGCCACGACGGTGCGACCGCGCTCGTTGAGCTCGGCGAAGAGCTCCATCAGCTCGACCTGGTGGGCGACGTCCAGGAACGTCGTCGGCTCGTCGAGCAACAGCAGATCGGTCTGCTGTGCCAGCACCATCGCGACCCAGACCCGCTGGCGCTGGCCACCCGAGAGCGCGTCGACGGCCCGCGTCGCGAGCGCGGTCGTGCCGGTCGCCGCGAGAGCGTCGGCGACGGCCTCGTCGTCGGCGGCCGACCACTGTCGCAACAGGTTCTGGTGCGGGTAGCGACCGCGCGAGACGAGCTCGCGCACCGTGATCCCCTCGGGGGCGACCGCCGTCTGCGGGAGCAGCCCGAGGCGACGCGCGACCTCTTTGGCGGGCATCCCCGCGATGGCTCGCCCGTCGAGCACGACACGGCCCCGAGCGGGCGCCAGCAGCCGCGACAGACCCCGCAGCAGGGTCGACTTTCCGCAGGCGTTGGGACCGATGATGACGGTGAACGAGCCGGGCTCGATCCGAACCGAGAGATCGCGGACGATGTCGACCCCGTCGTACGCGAGGGTCACGGATTCGGCAGCGAGGGTGGCCGCGGCGGTGGGGACATCAGACACGGCGACGGACCTCCAGCACGATCATGAGGACGAGATAGGCGCCGCCGACCGACACGGTCACGACGCCGACGGGGAGCGGGGCGGGCAGCAGATGCTGGGCGATCAGGTCGGAGGCCACCAGCACCGTCGCGCCCACGAGCGCCGAGACCCCGAGAGAGAGGTGCGGCGTCCGCGCGAGCAGCCGCCCGATCTGGGGGGCGGCGAGGGCGACGAACGCGATGGGACCGCCGACGGTCGTCGCGGCGGCGACCAGCACGACGCCCACCAGAAGGGCGAGACTGCGCACGAGGTGCGGTCGAGCCCCGGTCGCGGCGGCGAGGTCGTCGCCCAGCTCGAGCTGTCGCAGCCGGGGCGCGAGCGAGAAGGCGACGGCCGCGAACGGCACCGCGCATACGAGGGCCCCCGCGACCGCCTCGGCGGTGACGCCGTTCAAGCTGCCCGCGCCCCACGCCGAGGCGAACATCGCCGTCTCGAGTTCGATCTGCAGCAGCATCCAGGTGTTCAGCGACGACAGCATCGCCGACACACCGATCCCCACGACGATGAGACGGAAGCCCTGCAGCCCGTCCTGCCAGGCCAACAGCCAGATGGCGGCAGCCGTCGCCGACGCGCCGAGCAGCGAACCGGCGACCAGCGCCGGCCAGCTGGCCGAGAACAGCACGAGGGATGCGAGCATGCCCGTGAACGCTCCGCTGGACAGGCCGAGGATGTCGGGGCTCGCGAGCGGGTTGCGGGTGACGGTCTGGAACAGCGCGCCGGCGATGCCGAGGAGAGCCCCGACCCCCAGCGCCCCGAGAGCGCGCGGCAGCCGCCATTCCCGCACGACGGTCTGCAGCAGCGGGTCGTCGTTCCACCCGGCGAGCACGCCGACGACCTCCGCCGGCGCGACCGGGAAGGTGCCCGAGCCGAGGGCGACGACGAGCAGGACGGCCGACGCCCCCGCAGCCAGGCCTCCCACCGCGAGGCTCCGACGGCGCACCTGTGCGCGCAGCGGCCCCAGCCTCAGACGCAGCGCCGTCGGTGCGCCCCTCACAGCGCGCTCGCCCGACGTCGGCGCGCGAGCGCGATGAGGACGGGCGCGCCGACGAACGCGGTGACGATCCCGACCGGCACCTCGGCCGGAGCGATGAGGACACGCCCCATCACGTCGGCGGCGAGGACGACCACCGGGGCCACGACGCCGCTGACCAGCAGGATGACCCGCTGATCGGCGCCGAAGATCCACCGTGCGATGTGGGGCACCATCAGTCCCACGAACGAGATCGGTCCGGCGAGGGCCGTCGCCGCACCGGCGAGCAGCGTCACCGCGGCGATCACCCCGATCCGGATGCCGCCCAGGTTCGCTCCCTGCGCCCGCGCGACGTCGTCGCCGAGCGCGACGGAGTTCAGGCCGGGCGCGACCACGGCGGCCAGCACGAGACCGGCCGCGACGAAGGGGGCGACCGGGGCGATCACGTCCCACCCGCGCCCGAGCAACGATCCCGCGTTCCAACTGCGCATCGCGTCGAAGGCATCCGGGTCGCTCAGCACGATGCCGGTCGTGATGCCCGAGAGCACCGCCCCCAGGGCCACCCCGGCCAGCGTGAGTCGGATCGGCCCCGTCGCGCCGCGGCCGCCGGAGCCGATGAGGTACACCGCCACCGTGACCACGAGGGCTCCGGCGAACGCGAACCAGACGGCGCCCGACACCGCACGGATCCCGAGCACCGTCACGCCGAGGGCGACCGCGAGGGCCGCTCCGGCGTTGACCCCGAGGATGCCGGGATCGGCGAGCGGGTTGCGCGTGAAGGCCTGCATGAGAGCGCCCGCGACGCCCAGGGCGACTCCCGCGAGCAGACCGACCGCCGTGCGAGGAACGCGCAGCTCCCACACCACGAAGCTCGCCTCGGTCGAGCCCTCGCCGCGGAACACCGCCGCGACGGTCCCGAGCGGGACCGGGTTCGCGCCGATCGCCAGTGAGAGCGCGACGACGGTGAGGAGCGCGCCGGCCACCGCGAGTGCGGCGCCGGTGCGCCGGAAGGTGCGGGTCACCGCTGCGCGAGATACCGCTCGATGTCGTCCAGCACGCTCTGCGCGCCATGGGGTCCGACACCGGCCACCCACGTGCTGGTGTCGACGAGGGTCACCGCGGGGAAGGCATCCGCGTTCTGCGCGATCGCGGCCGGCACGGCCGCGGCATCCGTCACGTCCGAGGCGGTGACGAAGACGGCATCGGCACGGGCGTCGAGGATGTTCTCGGGCGAGATGTCGGCCTGCAGGCCGTCGGCCCAGTCGTGCTCGGGCGTCGTGAAGCCGACGCATTCGAGGAGGCTGCCCGCGAACGACACCGGCCCGTAGAGGCTGAGGGTGGTCTCGTCGCGCGGTCGGATGACCTGCGCCGTCTGACCGGCGAGGTCGTACTCCGCGGCGATCTCGGCGCAGCGATCGTCGACGGACGCGATCTTCGCGGCCACCTCGTCCTGGCGACCGAGCGCCTCGCCGATGAGCTCGGCGTTCTCGCGCCAGGGGTCGGCCTGCGACGCGATGAAGACCGTGGGGGCGATCGCCGACAGCTGCTCGTAGAGCTTCGAGTGGCGGGCCTCGGTTCCGAGGATCAGGTCGGGCCGCAGTGCTGCGATCGCTTCGAGGTCGGGCTCGGGCACCGTCCCGACCGGCGCGACACCCTCCGCGTCCAGGTAGGCCGGGATACCCGCGACGTTGCTCGCGACCGCCGCCCCCACGGGGGTGATCCCTACGGCCACGGCCGTGTCGAGCTCGAGCGGCTCGAGCGTGACGATGCGCTGCGGGTCGTCGGGGATCTCGGTGCTGCCGCGGGCGTGTTCGACCGACCGCGGCGCCGCGCTGGCCTGCGGCGCCGCATCCGCGGAGGTGGGCTCTGCGGCGCATCCGGCGACGACCAGCACGGCGACGGTCGAGACTGCGGCGGCGCCGAGGGCGCGCCGAAGAAGACGAGTGATCATGAGGGGCCTTCCCGGGGTCGATCTCGCGGCTGACCGCGATTGAGGCAAGGCAACCCTAACAAGATCTCTCAGACGGTCGTGATCGCCTCCGCGATCGGAGTGTCGCCGCCGGTGAACTCGAGTGTGCGTCCGATCGTCGCGGGTTCGGCGAGGACGGCCGCGATGACGGCCGCGACATCGCCGCGCGAGACGCTGGCCTCGCCCGAGCCGCCGACCGTGATCTTGCCGGTCGGCTCATCGAGGGTGAGGCCGCTGGGAGCCACGATCGTCCAGTCCAGCCCGCTCTCGCGCAGATGCGCGTCGGCTTCGGCCTTCGCCTCGGCGTACGCGTAGAACGAGTCGTCCTCGGGCACTCCGTGATCGGGGCCTGCTCCGAAGTACGAGACCATCACGTACCGACCGACGCCGGCGGCGCGGGCGGCGTCGATCGAACGGATGGCGGCGTCGCGGTCGACAGCCCAGGTGCGGGCGGCGTCTCCCCCGCCGGCGCCCGCGGACCACACCACCGCGTCGTTGCCGCTGAGCAGGTCGGTCAGCTGCTCGAGGTCGAACGACTCCAGGTCGGCGACCAGCGGCGTGGCCCCGGTCGCGGAGACCTCGGACTCGTGCTCGGGGTTGCGGATGACGGCGGTGACGTCGTCCCCCCGCTCGGCGAGGAGGGGCTCGAGCCGCAGTGCGACCTTGCCGTGGCCTCCGATGATCAGGATGCGGGACATGGGGGTTCCTTTCTTCGGGGGGGAGGGAAAGCGGCTGAGGCTCAGCCGCGGAAGTCGTCGGGGTCGATGTCGTCGAGGAACTCGCGGAACTCCGCGACCCGCTGCTCTGCGGCCTCGGGCGTCTCGGCGCCCTCGGGCGCCTCGCTGACGGTGTCGGGGATGCCGGCCTCGGCGAGCACGTCGTCGGCGACAAAGATCGGCGCGCCGGCACGGGAGGCCAGCGCGATCGCGTCGGACGGCCGTGCGTCGATGACACGCGACCCGGTGAGCGCCGCGACCGTGACCTCGGCATAGAAGGTGCCGTCGTCGATGCGGGTGACCTCGACCCGGTCCACGCGCGCATCGGTCGCGTCGAGCAGGCGGATCATCAGGTCGTGCGCGAGCGGGCGGGGAGGAGCCACACCCTCGACGGCGACGAGGATCGACGTCGCCTCCTGCGCACCGATCCAGACCGGAAGCACGCGGTCCGACAGCGCGTCGACGGGCTTGAGGAGGATCACGTGCGCTGGGCGGGATCGAGGGCGACCCCGAGAACGCGGACCTGGACCATGACACCTCCCGGGTCGGTTTCGCCCAGCCTACGCACGGGGGAATGCGGGAGGGGCCGTCGTCGTTGCCGCTTGACATGCAGCGTTTCGGCACTCTCTCGTTCGGTCACTACGGTCCGCTCGGCGGCGGTCGCGAACTCACCGCCGGCGATTCGATGCGCCAGGCGATCGACCTCGCGCAGGGCATGGACGACCTCGGAGCCGTCGGCGTCTACTTCCGCGTCCACCACTTCGCCCGCCAGCAGGCCTCGCCCATGCCGCTGCTCGCGGCGATCGCCGCGACGACGAAGAACGTCGAGATCGGCACCGGCGTCATCGACATGCGGTACGAGAACCCCCTGTACCTGGCCGAGGAGGCCGCCGCCGTCGACCTGATCTCGGACGGCCGTCTCGCGCTCGGCGTCAGCCGTGGTTCACCCGAGACCGTCGTGCGCGGCTACGAGGCCTTCGGGTACACCGGTTCGCAGGACCCTCGCGGGGCTGACCTCGCACGCGAGCACTTCGACACGTTCCTCCGCGCCATCGAGGGCGAGGGAATCGCCGAGCGCGACCCGAACAGCCCGTTCGGCGGCGGGAGCGGGATGCAGCGCATCGAGCCGCACTCCCCGGGACTGCGCTCGCGCATCTGGTGGGGCGCCGGCAACAGCGACTCCGCCGAGTGGGCGGGCCGGATGGGTGTCAACCTGATGTCGTCGACGCTGCTCACCCAGGCGGACGGCACCCCCTTCGACATCCTGCAGGCCCAGCAGATCGACGCGTTCCGCACGGCGTGGCGCGAGGCCGGTCACGCCGGCGAGCCCCGCACCTCCGTCAGCCGCTCGATCTTCCCGATCACGACCGCCGAGGACGAGCTGTACTTCGGCGGCGGCAACGAGCAGGACGGCATCGGCTACATCGACGGGATGCGCTCGACCTTCGGCAAGACCTACGCCGCGGCGCCCGACGTGCTCGTCGAGCAGCTGCTGCAGGATGCCGCGGTACAGACCGCCGACACCCTGATGCTGACCATCCCCAGCCAGCTGGGCGTCGAGTTCAACCTGCGCATCGTCGAGTCGTTCGCGAAGTATGTAGCCCCCTCGCTCGGCTGGGAGAGCGAAGCGCTGCAGCCGCGATGATAGCGGCGGAGCACGGCTCCGGCGTCCCGCTGATCGCCATACACGGGTTCGGCGTCGACCATCGCATCCTCCTTCCCCTGGAGGACTGGGTGGCCGATCGGCCGTGGCGGCGCGTGTATCTCGACCTCCCCTGGGCGGAGCGCGCGATCGACCGGGGCCTCGGCACACCCCGGGAGGTCGCCGACGCTGTCCGCGAAGAGGTCGAGACGATCACCGCGGGCGGGCCCTTCGCCATCATCGGCAACTCGTTCGGCGCGATGGTCGCACGCCATGTGGCGCATGCGCTCCGGCCTCGATGCCGGGGGCTGGCGACCCTCGCCGGTGTGTTCGAGCTCGACCACGACAAGCGGCGACTGCCGCCTCGCGAGGTCGTCGTGACGGACCAGTCCGTGCTCGATCGGGCCGGGTCCTTCCGCGACGACTTCGCCGAGATGGCCGTGGTGCAGACCGCCGACGCTCTCGCCGCATTCGAGGAGTTCGTGTTGCCGGGGCTCCGGGGCGCTGACGCGGATGTCCTCGACCGGATCAGCTCGTCGTACTCCGCCGGATACGCGCCTGAGCACACGGAGGCCGCGTTCACCGCGCCGAGCCTGCACGTCTTCGGGCGGCAGGACAATGTCGTCGGTTTCGAGGACGGGCTCGGCACCGCCGACCACTACGTCCGCGGCACATTCGTCGTCCTCGACGGGGCCGGGCACAACGTGCATCTGGAACGCCCGGACGCCGTGGCACCGCTCGTCCGCGACTGGCTCCTGCGAGCGGAACAGCAGATCCTCTGACTGCGAGCGGTCAAGCCCCGTTCCGTTAGCGTGGACCGGGTGCACGACGAAGACGAACCCAGCCCTGCGGCATCCGGGACCGCCCGTCGAAGGGGCTCCATCCAGCTCGTCCGCCTCGACCCGACGGGAGCCGACCGCGAGCAACTGATCGCGTTCATGACCGGCGAGGTGTTCCCTTTTCACGTCGGCGCTCGGCCCACGCGCGAGCACGTCGAGGAGGGCATCGCCGCCGGGCGGTACCGAGACGAGGACAACGACTCGTTCTGGATCGACCACAGTGAGCACGGTCGCATCGGCTTCTTCCGCCTCGAGGACCTCAGCGACGGCGCTCCCCTCTTCGATCTCCGACTGGCATCGGCCTGGCGCGGTCGCGGTCTCGCGAGGGAGGTCGTGCGCGCCGCCGCCGATCGCGTCTTCTCGACGATGCCGGAGGTTCAGCGGTTCGAGGGGCAGACCCGTGAGGACAACCGCGCGATGCGTCGGGTATTCGAGACGAGCGGCTGGGTGCAGGAGGCCTACTACCGCGAGGGCTGGCCCGTCGCCGCCGGTGAGCCGCTGGGGTCGGTGGCGTACAGCATCCTGCGCCGCGACTGGGAGACGGGCGAGGTCACTCCGCTGCGCTGGTCGTAGCTCGTTCTCGCGTTCTGAGGGTCGATGCCCGCGAGAATGACGTCATGGCGGTTGAGCGGCGCACGACGGTGGAGCGCGAGGGTGTCGTCCTGGCCGTGACCGACGCCGGGGGTTCCGGCCCCACGGTGCTGCTGCTCCACGGGCTCGCCGGCAGCTCGCGCAAACTGCTGCCGACGGCCGGCGCACTCACCGACCGCTTCCACGTGCTGCTGCTCGATCAGCGCGGTCACGGGCACAGCACCCGCCGTCCCGACGATCTGTCGCGCGATGCGTTCGTCGACGACGTCGTCGCGGTGATCGAGCGCTGCGCTCCCGGCGAGCGCGTCTCGCTCGTGGGGCAGTCGATGGGCGCCCATACGGCGTTCCTCACGGCCGCCCGGCGACCCGACCTCGTCGACCGGCTCGTGATGCTCGAGGGACACGTCGCGGGCAGCGACCGCGCCGCGGACGCACGGGAGCTCGGCGCATTCTTCGCGTCGTGGCCCGTCCCGTTCGCCGACGTGGCGCAGGCTCGTTCCTTCTTCGGCGACTCACCGCTCACCGAGGCCTGGGTCGCCGATCTGGCGGCGACGGCGTCGGGCCTGCGGCCCCGGTTCGAAGCCGACGTCATGGAGCAGGTGATCGTCGCAGTGCACGAGTCGCGGTGGCACGAATGGGAGACGCTGCCGGTGCCGACGACGGTCGTGTTCGCCGAGCACGGGATGTTCACGGCCGAACAGCAGGACGAACTCACCGCGCGCCGCCCGGGCACCTCCCGCCGCGACATCCTCGGCGGGAGCCACGACGCCCACCTCGACGCCTTCGACGCCTGGGTCGACGTTCTGCGCAGTGCGCTCGACGCGGCATCCACCGACGATCCCCGCTGATCGGACGCCAGAACAGTACAGGCCAGCCGCGGCGCGCTCAAGGTCGTCGAAACACCGACGCCGGCTCACCTACTCTCGGCTCGGTACCTCACCCGGCGCCGCACCGCGCTGTTTCATACAGAGAAGAGAAGCACCATGCTGTGGACGATCCTCGGCCTCATCCTCGTCGGCCTCATCGCCGGCTTCATCGCCCGCGCCGTCATCCCCGGAAAGCAGAGCATGAGCATCCTCATGACCATCCTGCTCGGCATCGTCGGCTCGTTCGTCGGCGGCTTCCTCGGCTTCCTGATCTTCAACAGCAGCCCGGAAGGCGGATTCCTCCAGCCCGCCGGCATCATCGGCTCGATCATCGGCGCCATCATCGTCCTCGGCATCTACGTGGCGGTCTCGCGCCGCGGCTCCGCGCGCAGGAGCTGAGACCGAGTCGACTCCGCGGCGGCGCGAGGCTCCACCGCGGAGTCGTCAGTAGGCTCCTGCCCATGTCCATGTCCAGCGACCGCGACCCCACCGGCGAGGGCTGGGTCTACGTGCCGAGCGCGGCGCTCCCCGACCCCGACAGCTATACCGATCTCGGGCCCATCGCCGTCGACGGTGAGACCTTCACCGCCCGCAGGCGCGACGGCGACGGGTCCATCCACTACGCCTGGACGTCGGGTCCGAACCCGGGCTACGGCTTCAGCGCGTTCCGCGGCCCGGGACCCGTGCGCCCGCACGAGCACGAGACCGCCATCCGCGACTTCCTCTCGGGCATCGATCCCGAGACCGGCTACCTCTCCTACCCGTGAACGACCGGAATACCCACGGCCGACCGTGCCTTGGACCGAACATGAGCACGATCGGAAACAGCGACCTGTCCGTCTTCCCCCTCGCCCTCGGCGGCAACGTGTTCGGCTGGACCGCCGACCGCGACGCGTCGTTCGCGATCCTCGACGCGTTCGTCGAAGGCGGCGGCAACTTCGTCGACACCGCCGACGCCTACAGCGCCTGGGTTCCCGGCCACAGCGGCGGCGAGAGCGAGACGATCATCGGCGAGTGGCTCGCCGCACGCAGCCGTCCCGAGGTCGTCGTGGCCACGAAGGTCAGCCAGCATCCCGACTTCCCGGGCCTGTCGGCCGCCAATGTCCGCGCGGCCGCCGAGGCGTCGCTGGGGCGACTGGGCGTCGAGACCATCGACCTCTACTACGCGCACTTCGACGATGAGGCGACCCCGCTCGAAGAGACCGTCTCGGCCTTCGGGCAGCTCGTCTCCGATGGCCTCGTGCGTCACGTCGCGGTGTCGAACTACACCGCCGATCGCGTCGCCGAGTGGCTTCGCATCGCCGACGAGACCGGCGTCGCCCGTCCCGTCGCCATCCAGCCGCACTACAACCTCGTGCACCGCAACGAGGTCGAAGAGACGATCGTGCCGCTCGCCGAGCGCGAGAACCTGAGCCTCGTCCCCTACTTCGCCCTGGCCAAGGGGTTCCTCACCGGCAAGTACCGCTCGACGGACGCCACCGGTCACGACTCGCCCCGGGCCGAGGGAGCGGCCGTCTACGCGACCCCGCAGGGCTTGCAGATCATCGGCACCCTCGAGCGCATCGGCGCCGCGCACGACGTCTCGATCGCGTCGACCGCGCTGGCCTGGCTGCGTGCGCAGCCGACCGTCGTCGCGCCGATCGCGAGCGCCTCGCGCCTCGAGCAGGTGCAGGGTCTGCTCGACGGCGGCCGCGTCGAGCTCACGGCCGACGAGGTGGCCGAGCTCACCCGCGTCTCGACCTGGTCACCGGAGGCCTGAGCCGCGACGTCGGATCGCCGCGCGTGGCTCGGACGATTCCGCGGTTCTCGTCCGAGCCACGCGCGATTCTCCGATCCCGGATCTCGCATGCCGGATGCCGCGCCGTCCGTCAGCGGCGGAGGTCGAAGGCCGTCGACTCGCGTGCGTGCAGCGACGGCAGCACGTGCGTTCGCTGCACCGGGCGCTTCGGGCCGTCGACGAGGCGCGCGATGAGAGCCTCGACCGCGAGCCGGCCGATGTGCTGCTTCGGCGGACGCAGGGCCGTGATCGCCGGCTCGGCGCTGGCAGCCACCTCGTCGTCATAGGCGATGATCGCGAGGTCGTCGGGGATGGACCACCCGAGATCGCGCGCCTGCTGCTGCACGAGCACGGCCTGCGGGTCGGAGTGGACGAGCAGCGCGGTGGTGCCGGTGGCGCGACACTCCCCCAGCAGGTCGGCCACGGCGCGTTCGCGGGCTTCGGCGTCGAGCTCGTCGAGTGAGATGTCGCGGTCGATCGTGGCCACCAGACCGTCGTCCTCGACCGCGCGCCGCCACCCCTGCCGCAGCTGCGGCGAGGTCGGCGACCCCGCGGAGGTGACGAAGCCGACGCGCACGTGCCCGCGTGCCGACAGGTGCGCCGCGGCGAGCGAGCCGCCGAAGACGTGGTCCGTCGTGACCCACTCGAGCCGTGTCAGCGTGAGGTGCGACGGCGCGCTGCGCTCAGCCAGCACGACCGGCAGCGGGAGCCCGTCGAGCCAGTGCAGGAGCGCCGATCCGTCGGCCCCGAGCGTCTCGGGCGCGACGATGAGACCGTGCAGATTGCCCGCGTCCAGCAGCGAGGAGATCTGGCGGCGCTGGTCCTCGACCGAGTAGCTCGCCCCGCGGAGCACCAGCTGGACGCCGCCGTCCGTCGCCGCCGCGCGGGCCCCGATCACGATCTGCGGCCAGTAATAGGTCAGCGACGGGACCACCATTCCGACGCGGAAGAGCGGTGGCCGGATGCCGCCGACGCCGAGCGGCACGGAGGTGTCGAGTCGGCTGCGCAGGGTCGCGCCGCCGTGGACGCGCGTGAGCAGTCCGCGGTCGGCGAGATAGCCGATGTCGCGGCGGATGGTGAGCTCGGCCACCCCGAGGCGGCGCGCCAGATCGGCCACCCGCACCGAGCCCGCGTGGCGCAGCTCGTCGAGGATGCGTTCGCGGCGCGACACCGCGAATCCGGCCGTCGTTGGCTCATCCACCCTGTCAGAGTACTGATCGGTGGTGTTCGAGTGTGTTCGATCGCGTTCGGATACCTCGCTCCGCAGCCGGCTCAGTGGTTCCCTCGGAGCACCCCCTACTGGACCTTCACCGACGAGGAATCCACCGAATGGCAAAGATGTCATGGGCCCGGGCGTTCGCGCCCGTCGCCGCCGCCCTGATCGCGACCACCGGCCTGGTCGTCCCGGCAACCGCGGCGAACGCCGCGTCCCCGCTCGCCCCCGCTGCCGCGGCGGCGTCCGCGTCCGACGAGCTGCCCACCCTCACCTACGACGATGTGGCCGGATGGGCCGAGCTGCTCGTCGACGGCGAGGACGTCGAGCGGGCCGCCGACGGCTCACCCTTCAACACCTTCGGCGGGTTCGGCTCGGTCTCGTGCAACAACACCTCGAACCTGCTGCTGGACTACAAGGAGGAGCATCCCGAGGTCTACTGGCGCATCCTCCGCATGCTGTTCGACCCGGTGGAGGGCGCGGGTCTGAAGCACATCAAGGTCGAGCTCGGCGCCGACAACAACACCTCGTCGGGCACCGAGCCCGCGACCAAGCGCTCGGCCGACGAGCCCGCCAACGTGCTGCGCGGGGCCGGCTTCCATTTCATCGCCGACGCGAAGTCCATCAACCCGGACATCGAGGTCGAGGCGCTCCGCTGGGGCGAGCCGTCGTGGACGCAGGCCCAGCCCGACCTGCGCTACCAGTGGTACAAGGAGACGATCGACGCGGCCTACGACACCTACGGCGTCGAGTTCGACTACCTCAGCCCCTCGCAGAACGAGGTGCACGCGAACTACATCAACGCCGAGCTCGCGTGGACCGTCGACTTCGCCGAACGGCTCGAGGCCGACGCGCAGTCCGGCGACGCGCGCTACGACTACTCGAAGATCAAGATCGTGGCGCTGGACTCCTACCGCAACGTCGGTCAGGTCTCGCGGGCGATCCTCGCCAGCCCCGCCGCGCTCGAGCAGGTGGATGCGGTCGGCTACCACTACGACATCGCCGGGGACCCCGCCCTCACGCGTCTGAACAAGGAGTTCGGCATGGAGGTGCTGTACTCCGAGGGCGTCGCCCCGATGATCGACCCGGAGTATCGCGTGCAGGCCGACCCCGCCCGAGGCGGCATCGGCGGAACGGTGGGAGCGGTCGACATCGCCGACCGGTTCATCAACGCCTACCGCTGGAGCGGCTCGAACGCCGACCCGGGTCACATGACGACCTTCCTCTTCCAACCCGCCGTCAGCGCGCTGTACGAAGGTGCGCAGTACTCGCCCAAGCACCTGGTCCGCGCGTCCGACCCCTGGTCGGGCTACTACGAGGGCGGTGTGGGCATCGCGCTCGTCCGCCACTTCACCCAGTTCATCGACGAGGGCTGGGAGTACGTCGAAGGCGCCTCGGGCGGCGACGGCCAGAAGGGCGACGGCGGAACCGTCGTCGACACCTCCACCCGCACCGCGCTCACCCTCCGCACCCCGGCGGCGGATGTCGCCGCCGGCGAGGAGCTGGAGTTCAGCCAGGTCCACGCCAACAACACGCGCACGGTGCGCAACTTCGAGGTGAAGGTGGCGAACCTCGACACCGACGACGACACCCCGCTGTACGTGTGGGAGACGACCGGACCGGATGCCGGCGACGCGTTCGATGCCGACTGGTTCCAGAACACCGGCAAGGTCGTCCCCGTCCGCACCGAGACGAAGGACGGCGTCGAGTACGACGTCTACCGGGTGCAGGTGCAGCCCTACTCGATCCTGACGCTGTCGACGCAGCACCACGGCATCCACGACGCCGCCACCGACTACGAGAGCGGCCAGTACGCCGCCACGGCGACCGACGACGTGCTGCCCCTGCCCTACACCGACGACTTCGAGTACGCCGACTACGCGGCGCAGGAGATCAACGGCGTGTCCATGGACTACGTCACCCGCCGCGGCGGCTCGCCCCGGTACACCGCCGACCAGAACGGCGCGTTCGAGGTGATCGCCACCGACGACGGCAACGTCATGCACCAGGCCATCCACGCCGACAACCGCGGCTACACCTGGAACGTCTGGGGCGACGGGTCGCAGAAGAACCCGTCGACCTCGACGCCGGCCACCGTGCTCGGCGACCACACCTGGACGAACTACACCGCGAAGGTCGACTTCCGCCTCGACGGTGTCGTCCGCGACGGCGCGCTCGAGAACTTCGCCGGGCTCGGCGTGCGTCAGACGACGACCGAGGGGACGGGAGCAGACCTCGCCACCTACACCGCCCGCGTGCACGACGACGGCACGTGGGAACTCCGCAAGCTCGGTCAGAGCGTCGCCTCGGGGACGGTCTTCATGTTCGATGCCGACGCGTGGCACACCCTCGAGGTCGAGGCACGCGAGAACGTCATCGCGGTGCGGCTGGACGGGCAGCAGCTCGGCGCCTACGCCGACACGACGGCTAATCCGACGATGGCGGGGCGCGTCTCGATCGTCAGCGGGTACTACAACACGCAGTTCGACGATCTGGCGGTCACTCCCATCGACGATCTGTCGTGGCACGCCGTGAAGGTCGACGACGCCGATGCGCGCATCTCCTACCCGCAGGGCTTCTCGTTCACCCAGGCCGGGTACGCCCACTTCAACCGGACCCAGCACGTCGTCGCTGCGGGGCGCTCCTTCGCCTTCGACCTCGACGGCACCGGGTTCAACCTCAACGGCGCCACCGGAACCGCGGTCCTCTCCATCACCGTCGACGATCAGCCCGCGCGCACGGTGAACGTCGCCGCGGTCGGCAACCGTCAGACCTCGGCCTGGATCCGCGGCCTCGAGGACGCACCGCACGCCGTCCGGGTGCAAGTCGTCTCGGGAACCTTCAGCCTCGACAGCGTCGACCTGCTCGTGGGCGGGTCGAGCGGCGGCACGGCGGACCCCGAGGTCAGACCGGTCGAGGTGCTCGACACGCTGCCCCGGCTGACCACGGCACCGGCCTCGTCGCCGGAGCTCCCCGCGACGGTTCGGGCACGCAGCGAAGCCGGCGGCGAGATCGATGCGCCGGTGTCGTGGACGACGACGCCGGCGCAGTTCGCCACCGCCTACGCGATGGTGAAGGTCGACGGGGTGTTCCGCGACAACCCCTCGCTGCCGGTGAGCGCCTACGTCGAGGTGGTGCCCCGCGGCATCCGCTACTTCGTCGACGCCAACGCTCCCACCGGCGCGCCGGTGCACCCCGCGATCGCCGCTTCCGGCGACACGCTGCGCAACCCGACACCGGATGCCGCCTACTCCGCGGCTGCGGGCTGGGGCCGCGTCGGGACGGCGACGGCGAAGGGACGGCTGAACCAGTCCCCGTACGACAAGACACGCGAGACCGGCTGGTACAGCGCGAACGCCGCGACTCCGCTCGTCTACCGCTTCACGCTGGATGCCGGCGAGTACGACATCGCCACCGGCCACACCGAGTGGTGGAACCCGGGCACCGGCCGGAGCAGGAACGTCACCGGGACGGTCGAGTTCACCGCGGGCGGCGAGGCGCGACGGGTCGCGATCGGCTCCCACACCTTCGCCAACGGCAGCATCGGGACCTCCGCGGTGCTCCGCGGCGGGTTCGCCCTCGACGCGACGACCGAGGTCACGGTGCGCATCGCCGGGACCGGTGGTACCGAGGCGCCCGCCCTCAGCTGGATCGGCATCGCCGACCACGCCGAGACCGCCGACCGCGCCGAGCTCGCGGCCCTCCTGGCCGACGCCACGACGGCACCGCGTCAGGCCTACACGCCCGAGACGTGGCAGGCGCTGCGCGAGGAGGGTCTCGCGGCGAAGGCCGTGCACGATGACCCGACCGCGTCGCAGGAGCGGGTGGATGCCGCATCCGCCGCCCTGCGGGCCGCGCTGGACGCGCTCGTCGAGGTCGCCTACCTCGCACTGCCCGACTATCGCGTCGCGGTCGTCGCGGGCGAGGAGCTCGAGCTGCCTGACACGGTGCGGCTCGCCACGCGGAGCGGCGCGACCGAGGACGTCGCCGTTCAGTGGCAGGCCGCCCCGGCGACGGACACCCCGTACGCGACCGCGTCGGTGACCGGTCGCGCGGGTCAGACCCCGGTCACGCTGCAGCTCGAGGTGGTCCCGACGGGGATCGTGTACTTCGTCGATGCGGCTGCGACGCAGGGCTCCGCGGATCCGGCGGCGGCGGGACTGTCGCCGACCTTCGACGCTGTCGACACGCTCCGCGGCGATCTCCTGCGCAACGACACCCCCGACGGGGCGTTCGGCGACGAGACCGGCTGGGGTCTGCGCAATCCGATCGGCTCGGGCGACGGCTACGTCGGCGTGCGGGCGCGCGGCGCCGGGGGCTACGACAAGTCCCGCACGACCGGATGGTGGGCGAGCTCCGGCGGCTCGGTGGACTACGCGTTCACCCTCCCCGCGGGAGACTACGAGCTCACCAGCGGATACCAGGAGTGGTGGGGCGTCACCCGGCAGGTCTCGCCCAGCGTCGAGATCGACGGCGAGCTCACCACGGGCGACCCGGTGAACCTGTCGAGCTCGTCACCACAGGGCACCTCGACGATCGGGGTCTCGCTCGATCGCGAGACGGTCGTGGAGTTCCGCGCGGCGCGGGGCGCCGGCTCGGCCGACCCCGTCCTCAGCTGGATCGCCGTCGCCGACGTCACCTCCCCCGCGGCGCCCGGGTCGTTCTCGGTCGAGGCGGCCTCGACGACGTCGGCCACGGCGACGTGGACGGCTCCGAGCGGCGCAGGAACGCGGTACGACGCGTTCGAGGTGTTCATGGGCGATGCCGCCGAACCGGCGTGCACGGTCGCCTCGGACGTCACGTCGTGCGAGCTCGTCGGCCTCACCGCCGGCGGAGAGTACGAGGTGTCGGTCCGGGCCGCCGGCCTCGGCCGCGAGGGCGAGCGCGCCGTGGCGCAGCTCCGACTGCCGGAGGTGCCCGAGGACGGCTCGCGCACCGTTCCCGGTGTGGGAGTGCTCAGCTCGGACGACGGGTGGGACACCGGCCTGAAGGACGGCACGTTCCGCGTGACCATGAACCTGTGGTGGGGGCAGACCGGCTCGCTGTTCAAGCTCTTCCGAGACGGTGAGCTGGTCGGGTCGGTTCCGCTGACGGTGGCCGCGGGGCCCGGCGCCCAGAAGGCGGTGGTCGATGTCTCGGGCCTGCCCGACGGCACGTACCGTTTCACCGGCGAGCTCGTCAACGCTCGGGGCACGACCGAGACCCAGCCCCTCACCGTGCGGGTGACGGATGCCGCTCCCGCGGCGCCCATGCTCTCTCACGACAACGGGGACGGCGACGGCTCGTTCACGGTGCGTGCCGACCTGTGGTGGGGCACGAACGCGACGTCGTACCGGATGCTCGAGAACGATGCCGAGATCGCCGCGGGCGACCTCGTCGCATCCAGCCCCGCAGCGCAGGCCGTCGGCGTGCCGGTGACGGGCAAGGAGCCCGGGCAGTACCGCTACGTCGTGGAGTTCCGCAACGCGGCGGGGGTGACCACCAGCAAGCCGCTCGTCGTGACGGTGAGATGAGGCGAGGGGGTCGGGCGCCGCGGCATCCGTTCCCCTCAGCCCGTTCTCGGACGATGACGCGAACCTCGGAGCCGGCGGCCGCCGGCTCCGAGGTTCGTCGCTTCCTCCGATTCCGAGCGTGCTCCGAGGCCCCGCGCAGGGCCGATCCCACAAAATATCCCGTGTGGTATGACCACAGCGGGATTTCCGTGTTTAATGGGTTCCATGAGCACCGCGACCGTCGGATACAGCGCCATCTCGAGCTATTCCCGCGTGGAGATCCTGCACCTGATCCAGGAGCAGCCGCGCCGGACGATCCTCGAGCTGCAGGAGGCGACGGACCTGCACCCGAACACGATCCGCGAGCACCTCGGGCGCCTGATCTCGGACGGTTTCATCGTCGCCGAGAAGGAACTGCGGACGACGCGCGGACGCCCGCGCGTGCTCTACAGCGCGGCCGACGGCGCTGCCACCCGGAGCGCAGTGCAGCGCCGCAAGGTGCGAGACGCCGCACAGCGCGGCGACCTCATGCGTCGCGTTCTCACCCTCGACGTGCCGGATGCGCTCGAGACCGCGGCGGTCCATCAGATCGACGCGCTGGTCGAGGAGCTCGAAGACGAGGGGTTCGACCCCGTCATCGACGACACCGCCCTCACGGTCGACCTCACCCCCTGCGCCCACGCCACCGCGCAGGCAGACCATCGCGAGGTGCTGTGCAGCGTCCACCTCAGCCTGCTGCAGGGCGTGCTCACCGAAGCGGGCGGACCGCTCGCCGTCGACGGGATGCGGTCATCGTGCGACCCCTCGGTGTGCATCATCCAGCTCCTGCACGCCGCCAAGACCCACGACTGAGCCCGACGACGACGGTCAGCGCGACGTCGCGGCCACGAGGATCGCAGCGGTCGAGCGTGCGACGTCGACGCGGTGCGCCGGTTCGCGCAGTCGCATCGCCAGGTCGCCGCTGACGACGAGGAGCAGACGCTCCGCGAGCTCGGAGGCGCGCTCCCCGGCGACGGGGCGAGCGAGGTCGATCAGACGCCCGCGCATGCCCTCGGTGTCGGCACGGACGGCGGATGCCACCTCCGGCGGCGGATCGGCGTATTCGGCCGCGGCCCCCAGAAACGCGCACCACCGCGACCCCCGCGGTTCGCCTCGGAAGTCCTCGAGCGCGTCGAACACCGCCAGCAGTCGCCCCTCGGCGTCGCCTTTCCGAGCCACGGCTGCGTCCCAGGTCTCGCGCCACGCGCCCTGTCGCCGGTCGAGAGCGGCGGCGAGCAGAAGCTCCTTGCTGGGATAGCCGCGATACAGCGTGGCCGCCGACACCCCGGCGCGCTCGATGACCGCATCGATCGGGGTGGCCGCGATGCCCCGGGTGAAGAAGAGATCCTCGGCGGCATCGAGGATGCGCGTCTCGGTCGCCGGCCGCAATCCCATGTCAGCACTCTATGCTCGATAAAGTGAAACGCTCGTTTTTGTTTTCTCGGTGGGCGACCGTGGCCTCCGGCGTCGCCCTGATCGCGGCGACGTACGGCCTCGTGCGCCTGGCGTTCGGGCTGCACCTGCCCGACATCAGCGCCGACCTCGCACTCGAGACCGCCGCGGCCGGTGTCGTCTCGGCGGCGGGGTCCATCGTCTACGCGGTGGCGGCCGTCGTGGGATTCCTCGCCGGCGAGCGCCGTCCGCGCGCGCTCGTCATCGCGGCGACGGCCACGGCGGCCGGCGGGGCGATCGGCGTCGCCCTCGCACCGGATGCCGCGACGTTCGCCGTCGCCTCGGCGATCGCATCCGCCGGCGCCGGCCTGGCGTCGCCGGCGCTGGTGAGCATCATCGGACGGACCTTCGCGGGCGGCCCCGCCGGCACGGCGCAGGCGGTCGTGAACGCCGGAACCGGACCCGGTCTCGTCGCGGCCGGCCTGATCACCCTGGCCCTCGCCCCCGACTGGCGGCTGTGCTGGGCCATCGCCGCCGCCACCACGCTGGCCGCGGGCGTCGCCGTCCTGGTCACCGGCCGCGCGCGCGCCGACGACCGGACCCACGTCGACGGCGCAGCGCGGAGGCGCCGCCCGCTGCTGCCGCCGCGACCGTGGTGGCGATCGCACCGAGCACCGATCGCCGCCGCTCTCCTGCTCGGCGTCGGAGCCGCCGCCACCTGGAACTACGGGCGCGTGATCCTCGTCGACACCGGTGCGTCCGCGGCGCAGTCGGTGATGACGTGGGTGCTGCTCGGATGCGGCGGAGCAGCCGTCATCGCCACCTCGCCCGTCGTCCGGCGCCTCTCGCCACCGCGGCTGCTGCTGGTCTCGGCGGTGACGATGGCGCTGGCGACCGTCATCCTGGGGGCGGGAGCGGCGCATCCGATCATCGCCGGAGCCGCGTGCGCAGCGTTCGGCTGGGCCTACGTCACGGCCACGGGTGCGCTCATCGGCTGCACGGCAGCGATCGACCCCGCCCACGCGGCGGCAGGCACCGCGATGCTGTTCGTGATCTTCATGGTGGGCCAGGCGGCGGGCGCGGCGACCCTCGGCGCGATCCTGCCGCTGATCGGTCCGGTCGCCGCCTTCGCCGCGGCTGCCGCGGCGGCCGCCGTCGCCGGCCTCATCGCCGGGACGCGGAGCAGCTCGCTCGCGCCCGAGGCGGTCGGAGCCTGACGGGGGCGGGTCAGCCGCCGATCGCGTTCATCCCGCGCGCGGGCTGGAGGAAGGACGGATCGTCGATCGCGTGGCCCGCCTTCTTTCCGGCGATGCAGTTGCGGAGGATCCGGTCGACGTCGGCGGCGCGCTCCGAAGGCGCCACCTCCGAGCGCAGCACCGGCAGCAGGTCGTACTCGTCGATCGAGAACAGACAGTTGCGCAGCTGCCCGTCGGCAGTCAGGCGCATCCGATCGCAGGCGCCGCAGAAGGGAGCCGTCACCGAGGCGATGACACCCACCACGTGCGGCCCGTCGTCGAGCCGCCACTGCTCTGCGGGAGCGCCGCCGCGGCCGGGCACAGGGGTCAGCGCCCACCGCTCCGACAGCGCCGCAAGGATCTCCTCGCGGGTGACCATGGTGGATCGGTCCCAGGTGTGACCGGCGTCGAGCGGCATCTGCTCGATGAAACGCATCTGGGCGTCGTGCGCGATGGCGAAGGCCACGAGGTCGGCGAGCTCGCCGTCGTTCACCCCGCGCATCGCCACGGCGTTGATCTTCAGGGGACGCAGGCCCGCGAGCTGCGCGGCGCGCACACCCGCCAGCACGTCGTCGAGTCGGTCGCGACGGGTGAGGGCGTGGAAGCGTTCGCGGTCGATCGTGTCGAGCGAGATGTTCAGGCGGGCGAGGCCCGCATCGACGAGATCCGGCAGCACCTCGGGCAGGCGGATGCCGTTGGTCGTCATCGCGATCTCGATGGGGCCCGCGGGCGACTCGAGCGCGGCGAGGCGGCGGACGATCTCGACGATGTCGGTGCGCAGCAGCGGCTCGCCGCCGGTGAGTCGGAACGTCGTGATGCCGGATGCCGCGGCGACGCGGGCGACCTCGACGATCTCGTCGAGGGTGAGGATGCTCTGCCGCGCCAGCCACTCGTTGCCCTGCTCGGGCATGCAGTACGTGCAGCGCAGCGAGCAGCGGTCGGTCAGCGAGATGCGCAGGTCGCGGTGGACCCGGGCGAATCGGTCGACGAGTGGCTGCCCCATCATGCGAGCGTATCCGCCCGTGAGCCCGAAGGGGCCGGCGTTGCGCATTGCGGGCCGCGTCTGTGGTCTGACACCACCTTGATTTGTGGTCAGACCACGCTTAGCATTATTCCCGGCCCCCACCCGTACCCGGGAAAAACCCGCTCGATACCTTCAGCCTGACGAAACCTTCGCCTCCCCGAAAGGCACCGCCCGATGGACTTCCTCGATCCGCTCCTGCTGGCCCGCTGGCAGTTCGGCCTGACGACGCTCTACCACTACCTGTTCGTCCCGCTGACCCTCGGCATGGCCCTGGTGGTGGCGATCTTCCAGTCGGTGTGGCACCGCACGGGCGATGTGAAGTGGCTGCACCTGACGCGCCTGTTCGGCAAGATCTTCCTGATCAACTTCGCCATGGGTGTGGTGACCGGCATCGTGCAGGAGTTCCAGTTCGGCATGAACTGGTCGGCGTACTCGCGATTCGTCGGCGACGTCTTCGGCGCCCCCCTGGCGTTCGAGGGGCTCCTGGCCTTCTTCTTCGAGGCGACCTTCATCGGCCTGTGGATCTTCGGTTGGGACAAGCTCCCGCGAGCGCTCCACCTGCTGTCGATCTGGATGGTGGTGCTCGGGTCGACGCTTTCGGCGTACTTCATCCTCGCCGCCAACGCGTTCATGCAGAATCCCGTCGGCTACCAGATGGCCGCCGACGGCGGGCGGGCGGAGCTCATCGACTTCGGCGCGGTGCTGACGAACCCGATCGTGCTCGCGGCGTTCCCGCACACCATCTTCGCCGCGTGGATGTTCGCCGCGGCCGTGGTCATCGCCGTCGCCGCGTGGCACCTCTCGCGCGCTCAGCACATCGAGACCATGCGTCCGGCTCTCCGCTTCGGCATGTGGGGCATGATCGTGTCGTTCGTCGGCGTCGCCCTCTCGGGCGACCAGCTCAGCCTCGTGATGGTCGCGACGCAGCCGATGAAGATGGCCGCCGCCGAGGCGATGTGGAACAGCGCGTGCGGTGCGGACGCGTCGTTCTCGATCTTCTCCATCGGCACACCCGACGGCACCGAGGAGGTGTGGTCGCTGCGGGTGCCCTACCTGCTGTCGTTCCTGTCGACCCACAGCTTCGACGGCTGCGTGGAGGGTCTGAACGACCTGCAGGCGCAGTACACCGAGACCTTCGGCGCGGGCGTCGACTACCGCCCGATCGTCTGGGTCACCTACTGGTCGTTCCGCTGGATGATCGGCCTGGGCGGCGCCGCCACCCTGATCTCGGTCGCGGGCCTGTGGGTCACCCGCAAGAAGGCTCAGCGCCCGGTGGCCCGCTGGATGTGGAAGGTGGCCATCTGGTCGGCCCCCCTCCCCCTCCTCGGCAGCCTGGTCGGCTGGGTGTTCACCGAGATGGGCCGCCAGCCCTGGATCGTGTTCGGCCTCATGCTGACCGAGGACGGCGTCTCCCCCAACGTCCCCGGCTGGACCGTGCTCATCTCGGTCATCGCCTTCACCGCCGTGTACGCCTCCCTCGCCGTCGTCGAGTTCGGGCTCATCCGCAAGGCCGCACAGCAGGGTCCGGATCCCCTGCCCGAACCGGGCTCGCCCGAGGCCGAGGATCCGGCGGCCTCCCACACCCAGACCACCGTCTACTGAGGAGCACGACCATGGATCTCGCATACGTCTGGTTCTTCATCGTCGGCATCCTGTTCGTCGGCTACTTCGTCCTGGACGGCTTCGACTTCGGCGTCGGGATGTCGTTGCCCTTCCTCGGCCGCGACAACGTCTCGCGCCGTCAGATCATCAACACGATCGGACCGGTCTGGGACCTCAACGAGACCTGGGTCATCGTCGCCGGCGCCTGCCTGTTCGCGGCCTTCCCCGAGTGGTACGCGACCCTCTTCAGCGGGTTCTACCTGCCGCTGCTGCTCATCCTCATCGCGCTCATCCTGCGCGGGGTGTCCTTCGAGTACCGCCACCAGCGCGACGACGCCACCTGGCGTCGTCGCTTCGACCTCATGATCGTCGTCGGCTCGGCGCTCCCGGCCTTCCTCTGGGGTGTCGCCGTGGCCAACATCGTGCAGGGAGTGCCGATCGACGCCGACAAGGAGTTCACCGGCACGCTCCTGACCCTGCTCAATCCCTACGGTCTGCTCGGCGGTGTCGTGACCCTCCTGCTCTTCTTCACCCATGGCGTGTACTTCGTCGCGCTCAAGACCGACGGTGACGTGCGCACCCGGGCGCGGAGCCTGGCGAACCGATCGGGACTGCTGACTCTCGTGGCGGCGGCGGTCTTCCTGGCGTGGACGGTGATGTCGGCGATGGGGGCGAACGCCCCGCTGCTGCCGTTGGTATTCATCGCGGCATCCCTGGCCGCCGTGCTGCTGATCGGGGCGATCATCGCGAACCTCCGCGGGCGCGAGGGCTGGGCGTTCGCCGCGGGAGCGGGCACCGTGATGTTCGCGGTGCTGACGCTCTGGCTCTCGCTGTTCCCCAACGTGATGCCCTCCTCGACCGACCCGGCGTGGAACCTCACGATCGAGAACGCGTCGTCGACCGACTACACGCTCACGATCATGACGTGGGCTGCCGTGATCTTCCTCCCGCTCGTGCTCCTCTACCAGGGCTGGACGTACTGGGTCTTCCGCAAGCGCGTCACCCGCGCGCGCATCGAGGAGGCCGAGCTCGTCGCACATTGAGCATCGGAGGTCCCCGCCACGGCGACGATCACCGGCGCGGGGTCGTTCGAGGGTTCGAGGCGCCGGTTTCCGGCATCCGCTGTTCGGGGCGCCGCATTCCCGGACTGGGGCGCTTCGTGCCCCTTGGGGCGGGATCCACACGCCCCAAGGTGAACGACGCACCCCGAACACGAGGAACGATCGCAGGCGAACAGGCGCAGCCACGCTCGGGCGGGCCGGCGACGCCGCGGGTAAGGCAGGATCGAGGAGTGAGCATGGACGAGCCCGAGACGCCCGCGCGCTCGAGCGGCCGGCCCGTAGACCCGCGCCTGCTCCGCTACGCACGGACCTCGCGGCTGTTCTTCGTCGCCATCGGGGCGATCGGTCTCGCGCAGACCGTCGTCGTGGCCGCCTTCGCCTGGCTGCTGACCCGAGCGATCGTCGGAGCCGTCGAGGGCATCCCGGCGTCCGAGCTCGCGAGCGTGCTCGCCGCTCTCGGGGGCGTCGTCGCAGCGCGCGCGGGACTGCTCTGGCTGCGCGAGTCGATCTCCGCCCGCGCCGCAGCCCGGGTACGCAGCGAACTGCGCGATGCGCTCACCACGGCCGTCGGCCGCCTCGGACCGGGCTGGCTCGCCGGACGGAACTCGGCCCAGCTCGCGGTCACCGCCGGGCGCGGTCTCGACGCCCTCGACGCCTATTTCGGGCGCTATCTGCCCCAGCTCGTGCTCACCGCGGTCGCGACGCCGCTGCTCATCGCCGTGATCTGGTGGAACGACGCCATCTCGGGACTGACGGTGCTCCTGACGATGCCGCTCATCCCCCTCTTCATGGTGCTCATCGGCCTCGCCACCCGCACGGTGCAGCGGGCCCAGTGGCAGACCCTGCGCCAGCTCGCCGCTCGCTTCGCCGACACCGTGCGCGGGCTCGCGACCCTGACCGTCTTCGGCCGCCAGCACCGCGCGGCGACGTCGATCGAGCGCGTGACCGAGACCTATCGGGCCGAGACGATGCGGGTGCTCCGTGTGTCGTTCCTCTCGGGCTTCGCCCTGGAGTTCCTCGCCTCGATCTCGGTGGCAATCGTCGCCGTCTCGATCGGGTTCCGACTCATCGACGGATCCCTCGGGCTGGCCGTCGGCCTCTTCGTCCTGCTGCTGGCACCCGAGGCCTATCTCCCGCTCCGGCAGGTCGGCGTGCAGTTCCACGCCGCCGCCGAGGGCGTCGCGGCCACCGACGACGTCTTCGAGGTGCTCGACGCCGCCCGTGAGCTGCCCTCCGCCCCCGCCCCCGCGGGCGCCGGTGCTCCGGCTGCGGCATCGGGCTCGGCGCGGGCCGCAGCCGGAGGGGGGCGGGTCGTCCGGGCCGACGGCCTGCGGGTCCGCCGCGGCGATGCGCTGCTCGAGCCGGTGTCGTTCGCGGCACAGCCGGGTACGGTCACGCTGCTGTCGGGGCCGAGTGGTTCCGGCAAGTCGAGTGTCTTCGCCGCGCTGCGCGGAGTGGCCGAGGCCGAGGGCACCGTGACGCTCGACGGCTCCTCGCTTCCCCCGGCATCCACGTGGCTCGCGTGGGCGGGGCAGGAGCCCGGCCTCATCGCGGGGACGGTCGCCGACAACGTCGTCCTGGGCTCCCCCGCCGAGACCCTCGCGCAGCCCGAGGGCCGCCGGATGCTCCGACGCGCGCTCGATCTCGCCGGGGCGTGCTCGATCGATCCCGCTCTCGAACTGGGCGTCCGCGGTTCGGGGCTGTCGGGCGGACAGGCCCAGCGCGTCGCGGTGGCGCGCGCGCTGTTCCGGCACCTTTGCGGCTCGGCGGGCGTCATCGCCCTCGACGAGCCCAGCGCCGCGCTCGACGCCGAGACCGAGGCCGCGCTGTGGCGGAGCCTCCGCGGCCTGGCCGACGGCGGCGCGACGGTGCTGCTGATCTCGCACCGCGCATCCGCACGCTCGATCGCCGACCTGCAGGTCCCGGTGCGCGCCCGGCAGGCGGTGACCGCGTGACGACGACGACCGACGTGCTGAGGGGTGCGATGCCCACCCCTCGCCGCTTCTGGCCCGCGCTGGCGACGGGCTTCGCCACCGAGGCCTCGGCCATCGCCCTGCTCGCGTGCAGCGCCTGGCTGATCGTCCGCGCGAGCGAGCAGCCCGCGGTCATGTACGTCATGGCGGCCGTCGTCGGTGTCCGCGCGTTCGCGATCAGCCGCGCCGTCTTCCGCTACCTCGAGCGGCTCACCTCCCACGACGCGGCGCTGCGCCAGCTCGCGGTCACGCGCACCGACCTCGTGCGCCGGCTCATCCCGCTCGCCCCCGACGGCCTCGGCCGCATCCGCCGGGGCTCCGCGCTCTCGGCTCTGGTCGACGATGTCGACGACCTCCAGAATCTTCCGCTGCGGGTCGTGGAGCCCCTCGTCGCGTCGGCGACCGTCGCCCTGGCATCGGTCGTCTTCGTCGCGATCGTCTCGTGGCCGGCGGCGCTGACGCTGCTCGGGTGTCTCGTGGTCGCGGCGATCGCGGCGACCGGGTGGGGCTGGATCGCCGGCGCCCGCGCGGAGCGGACCATCGCCCCGCTGCGCGCTCGCCTCGCCGACGCCGTGGCCGACCATCTCGGCAGCCTCGACGTCCTCCTCGCGTACGGCGCCGAGGCCGACAGCCGGGCGCGCATCGGCGCCGCCGACCGCGACCTGCGCCGGGCCGTCGTGCGCCGGGCCGGCGCACAGGCGGGCAGCACGGCCATCGTCTCGCTGGCGGCCGGCGCGGCCTCGATCCTCGCGGTGGCGGTGACGGCACCCCAGGTGTCGTCGCTCGGCGGCCCGTGGCTGGCGGTCGCGGCGCTGGTTCCCCTGGCCGTGTTCGAGGTCTTCACCACCGTGCCTCTGGCCGCGGCCTCCTGGCGGCAGGTCCGCGCCTCGGCGCAACGCATCGCCGAGACGGTTCCGAGCGACATTCCCGACGGCCTCGTCGAGAACGCGGTGGCGCCGACCGGGCAACCTCCGCAGCTGGGTGACGGCCTGCACCTGCGGGGCGTCTCGGTGTCGTGGCCCGGCGCCGATCGTCCCGCGCTGACCGAGGTCGACCTCGACGTCCGCCCCGGCGAGCGTCTGCTCGTGGTGGGATCGAGCGGCGCCGGCAAGTCCACCCTCGCCCACGCGCTCGTCCGGTTCCTCGAGGTCGAGGGAACCTATCGCCTCGGAGACGCCGACATGCGGCACCTCGCCCCGGACGACGTCCGCTCGACGGTCGGCCTGTGCGAGCAGCAGCCGATGCTCTTCGACGAGGACATCCGTCAGAACCTCCTGTTCGCCCGCGACACCGCCACCGACGCCGAGCTGGAGGCCGTATTGGAACGGGTGGGCCTCGGCACGTGGCTGCGGGAGCGCGGCGGGCTCGACGCCCGGGTGGGCGAGCACGGCGCACTCGTGTCGGGCGGCCAGGCCCAGCGCATCGCGCTGGCCCGCGCGCTGCTGCACGGCTTTCCGGTGCTCGTGCTCGACGAGCCGACGGCCGGCGTCGACCCCGCGGCTTCCGACGCGCTGCTGCACGACCTGCTGATGGCCGTGGACGACGATCGCGCCGTCGTGCTCATCTCCCACGTGCGCGTGCCGGACGCCCTGATCGACCGCACCGTGCGGATCGAAGCCGGTCGTATCGTCGGATCCGGTTGAGCGCTATACGGTGAGGCGCCTGCCGAAGGCCTGCGTTCCCGGGGCGGAGACGAGCCGCTCGAGGCCGAGCCGGTCGTAGAAGGCCACCGCGCCGGTGTTGTCGGCCGACGCCACCAGGTGCAGCCCCGCCACCCCCGCACTGCGCAGCTCCGCCGACAGCCGCTCCACGAGGCGGCGCCCCCACCCCTGGCCCTGCGCGGCCGGAAGAAGGTCGATGTGCAGATGCGCGGGGTGGGACGCGGCGAGCGCCTCGACGCCGGCAGCCCGGGAGTATGCGTACCGCAGCGTGCGCGCCTGCCGCGAGTCGTCGTCCGAGGCGGGGCGGGGCCAGCGGCCGGCGAAACGCGGCCACCAGTCGGTGCGGAACCACTCCTCGAACGCATCGGTGTCGGATGTCGCGACGATGTAGCCCACCGGGTCGTCGGCATCGTCGGCGACGACGAACGCGAGCTCGGGATGCCGTTCGGCGTAGGGCAGGACGAACACCGCGGCCCAGATGTCGTCGTCGGCGAACAGTCCGGTCGCATCGGCGCCGTGATCGGCGGTGCGCAGGCAGATCCGGGCGAGGGCGTTCTCGTCGCCCGGCCGGGCGGAGCGCAGGTGGAGCATCCCCTCATCGTGGCATTCGGAGCGCGCGTGCGCACGCACCGACGACCTCAGGCCCAGGTGACCGCGGACGCGGCGACGCCGAGCGCCACGCGCGCTCCGGGCCGCACCTCCGCCGCACGCGCGACGGAGAGGTCGACGGCGACGGCGGGGTCGCGCACGAACACCCGCACGCCGCCGACGGTGGGCTCGAGCCGGTCGACGATCGCGTGCCAGACGATCTCCGCGGCGGGGCGGCCCGCCGGGGCGTCGGGCAGGTCCCCGATCCAGAGGCGGACGTCGGCGGGACGGAAGAGCGCCACGCGGCCCTCCTCGGAGCCACGACCGGCGACGGTGAGGGCGCCGGCCCGCCAGCTCCCCCGCTCTCCGGCGCCGACGACCCGGTTCAGCCCCGCGATCGCAGCACCGAACGCGGTCGCCGGGGCGCCGAGCACCGCGCGCACGTCGCCACTCTGGGTCACCTCGCCGGCTTCGAGGATGACGAGCCGATCGGCGACGGTGGCGGCGTCGAGCGCGTCGTGCGTGACCAGCACGGCCGTCGCCCCCGCCGACCGCAACTGCTCGGCGAGCATCGTGCGCAGCGCCGCGACGGTCTCGGGATCGAGCGCGGTGAACGGCTCGTCGAGCAGCACGAGCCGCGGCGCAGCGGCGAGCGCCCGGGCGAGGGCGACGCGCTGCTGCTGCCCGCCCGACAGCTCGCGCGGCGCGCGGGGGCCGGCGGCGGCGAGGCCCACGCGGTCGAGCCAGTCGTCGGCCTCCGCCCGCGCCCGCCGCGCCGCCACCCCGCGCGAGCGGAGACCGAACGCGACGTTCTCGCGCGCCGAGAGGTGCGGGAACAGACAGGGGTCCTGGCGCAGCAGCACGGTGCCGCGACGCTGCGGGGCGACCTGGACGCCGGGAGCCGCGACCACCTCGTCGTCGATGCGCACCGATCCCGCATCGATCGGGCACAGGCCCGCGATCGCCTCGACCGTCGTGGTCTTCCCCGCACCGCTCGGGCCCATGACCGCGACGATCTCGCCGGTCTCGGCCGTCAGGTCGACCGAGACGGCGAGATCGCGACGTCGCACGCGCAGGTGCGCGCTCAGCCGCGCGCTCATCGCGACGTCCCGGGACGCCAGCCGCGGACGAGCAGCAGCACCGCGACGGCGGTCACCAGCAGCAGCAGCGAGAGGGCGACGGCCGTCCCCTGAGACACTCCGGCGCCGTTGAAGGCCGTGTAGATCGCCAGTGGCATCGTCTGGGTCGAACCCGGGGCGTTCCCCGCGAACAGCGCGGTCGCACCGAACTCCCCGAGCGCACGGGCGAAGCAGAGCACGATGCCCGCGACGAGCCCGGGGGCCGCCAGCGGCATCGTCACGCGCCAGAGGATGCGCCACCGGCCCGCCCCCAGCGCGGCGGCAGCCTGCTCGTACCGCACGCCGGCCCCCCGCAGCGCCCCTTCGAGAGCGAGCACGAGGAAGGGCAGCGCGACGAAGGTCTGCGCCAGCACGACGGCTGCGGCGGTGAAGGGGATCCGGATGCCCACGCCCTCGAGCGCGACCCCGAGCCAGCCGTTGCGCCCGAAGAGGAACAGCAGTGCGACCCCGCCGACCATGGGCGGCAGGACGAGCGGCACGGTCACCGCAGCACGCAGCACCGCCGCCACGCGGGCGCCCGACCGGGCGATGGTCAGCGCGAGCGGGACGCCCAGCACGATGCACGCCGCCGTCGCGGCGAGGGCGGTCTGCATCGAGAGGATCAGCGCCGAGACGGCCTCCGGCGAGGTGATGTCCCGCCACAGCGTGGACAGGTCGACGCGTGCGACGAGCGCGGCCAGGGGGACCACGAGCAGGGCGAGGCCGATGACCGCCGGCAGCAGCACGATCCGGGGCAGGTAGCCTCGCGCCGCCGCACCGGTCTCGCCGGTCCCGGCCACGCGCCGCGAGGGGAACGGGCGGCCGGCGTCGGCGGCCCGCGTCCGGTCATCGGCAGCGGGGATCACGGGACGCCGAATCCCAGATCCCCGAGCACCGCTCGACCCGCATCCGACACCACGAAGTCGACGAAGGCGGCAGCCGCCGCCGGGGACGCGGCCGTCGAGAGCGCGGCGATCGGATAGCGGTTCACGACCGTCTCGGCGCCGGCGGTCGCCACCGCCTCGACGTCACCGGTGGTCGCGGCATCCGTGATGTAGACCAGGCCGGCATCGGCTTCGCCCGTGGCGACCTTGGTCAGCACCGCGGTGACGTTCTGCTCGTAGCTGTCGACATCCGCGACGACCCCGGCGGCCTCGAGGAGCGTCACGGACGCCGCGCCGCACGGCACGGCGTCTGCGCACAGCACGACCACGCGATCGGGATCGGCCAGGTCGGCCAGTCCGGTCACCTGGCCCGGATTGCCCGCGGGCACGACGATCGTGAGGCGGTTCGAGGCGAACAGAAGCGGCGACGATGCCAGCCCCGCGTCGACGACCCGCTGCATGTTCGCCTCGTCGGCCGAGGCGAACACGTCCGCCGGCGCCCCCTCGACGATCTGCGTCGCCAAGGTCGACGACCCGTCGTAGCTGATCGGACGGACCTCGACACTCGGATGCCGCTGCTCGAACTGCTCCGCGAGGGTGTCGAAGCCGGCCTTCAACGAGGCGGCGGCGAAGACGGTCACCTCGCCCGAGACCTCGCGCGTCACCTCGCCCGGTGACGCGGCGGCTCCGCTCGCCTCCGGGTCCACGTCGGGACCTCCGCCGGCGGCGCAGCCCGCCAGCGTCAGCATCACGGCGGCGAGCGCCGCGAGCGGTGTCCGGTTCGTGCGCATCATCGCCCTCACTGCTTCGGGATCTCGACGACGACGGTGGTGGCCTTCACGACCGCGACGGCGAGCGATCCGGGCTCGAGGGCGAGCTCGCGCACCGCTTCGGCCGACATCAACGACACGACCCGGTGCGACCCCGCCTGGATGTCGACCTGGGCCATCACACCGTCCACCTGCACGCGCGTGACCAGGCCGACGAAGCGGTTGCGGGCGCTGGTGAGCTGATCGAGGGGATCGGATGCGGCGGTCGCGAGCTCAGCGGCGTGGGCCGCGAGGGCGTCGCCGGGGATGCGAACCGGGCTCTCATCGGTGGCCGGAAGCGTGCCGTGATCGATCCAACGGCGCACGGTGTCGTCGCTGACGCCGAGCAGGCGCGCTGCTTCGGAGATTCGGTAGGCGGTCATATCGCTGAAGATACCCGCATCAGCGGCATCGGAGCCGATATTCTGCCGCATCCGCGGATCTCGAGGCGGGCTCGCCCGAGACGACCCGTCGGGCTCGAGAGCGCGTCTAGCCTGATGCCATGGCCTTCCCGCCCCTCGTCGACCCCGCTCCCCGGCTCTCGGATACCGAACTCCGCCGCACCGCGAGACACCGCGTGCTCGCGGGTCTCGGTGATTCCGGGCAGCGGCGCCTGGCCGCCGCCCACGTCGGCATCGTGGGGGTGGGCGGCCTGGGGTCACCCGTCATCCTCGCCCTCGCCGCCGCCGGAGTGGGGACGATCACCGTCATCGACGACGACGACGTCGAGCACGCGAACCTGCAACGACAGGTCATCCACCGCATCGACGACGTGGGCTCCCCGAAGGTCGAATCCGCCGTCCGCGCGGTCGCCGCGCTCTCCCCCGAGACCCGGGTCGTGGTGCGCCGCGAGCGTCTCGACGCCGGGAACGCCGCCCGCCTGCTGGACGGGTGCCATCTCGTCATCGACGGCACCGACACCTTCGAGACCCGCACGGTCGTCGCCGCGGCGTGCGCCGATCGGGGGCTGCCGCTGGTGTGGGGGGTGATCCAGGAGTTCCACGCCCAGGTCACCGTCTTCTGGTCGGCGCCGCCCGGCGGAGCCCCCGGCATCGACCTCGCCGATCTCTACCCGCCCGGAAGCGCGGGCGAGCTGCCCACCTGCGCCGAGGTCGGCGTCCTCGGATCGCTCTGCATGACGGTCGGCGGCATGCTCGCCACCGAGGCGATCAAACTCGTGACCGGCATCGGCGAGCCGCTCTTCGGCCGGCTCGTCGTCGTCGACGGGCTCAGCGGATCGCAACGCGAGGTGCCGCTGCGGCCCGCTCGGGGGCCCCGGGTGACGGCGCCCGCCGGCCACGGCGCGGCGTCACCCGCGGCCGGGACCGCAGCAGAACCGGCCGCCCCCGAGGTCGACCTCGAGGGCTTGCGCTCCGCACAGCGGGCCGGCGCGATCGTCGTGGACGTGCGAGAGCCGCACGAGACGGCGGACGGCACGCTTCCCGGGTCGGTCCTCGTCCCCCTCGCCGATCTCCTCGCCCGTCCCGAGCAGATCGAGGCGGAGCGGGTCGTGGTCGTCTGCGCCCGCGGCATCCGAGCCCACCGGGCGGCCGATGCGCTGCGCTCCCGAGGCGTCGATGCGACCGTGCTCGCCGGTGGACTGGCAGAGTGGGCAGGATGAGCGAGACGAACACCCCGGGTCTGCGCACCGTCGAGCAGCAGCTCGACGAGGTCCTCGCCGCCGTGACCCCGTTGCCCACGCGCGTCGCCCGGCTGCACGACGCCGGCGGAGCCACTCTGCGGGAGCCCGCCGTCGCCCGCGGCGGCATCCCCGCGTTCGACAACTCGGCCATGGACGGGTTCGCGGTTCGCTTCGACGACGTCGCCGGGGCGGGGGCCGAGCGTCCGGTGGTGCTCGAGGTCGTCGCCGACCTGCCGGCGGGCACCGCCGACGACCCCGCGCTGCGGCCGGGACAGGCGGCGCGCATCATGACCGGCGCGCCGGTCCCCGCCGACGCCGACGCGATCGTGCCGTTCGAGGACACCCGCGGCGGCCTCGCGGACTCGCTCGGCGTCGTGCACGTGGAGCGCACCCCCTCGGGTCGCGGTGCGTTCATCCGACGTGCGCACGACGACATCCGCCCCGGCGACACGGTGCTCGAGGCGGGCGTGGTGCTGGGACCGTTGCAGCTGGCCGCCGCCGCGGCCGCCGACATCCCCGAGCTCACCGTCTCGGAGCGTCCGCGCGTCGTCATCGTCTCGACCGGAAGCGAGCTGGTCGAGACGGGCCGCCCCCGCGAGCGCGGGCAGATCCCGGAGTCCAACGGGCTCCTCCTCGCAGGGCTCGTCGAGGCCGGCGGCGCGACGGTCATCGGCCGCGAGCGCGTCGACGACGACGGAGCAAGTCTGCGCCGCGTGATCGAGGAGCTCGCGACGGGGCCCGGGCGCGCCGACGTCCTCATCACGTCGGGGGGCGTGAGCGCAGGGGCCTACGAGGTCGTCAAGAGCGAGCTGGCCGATGCGCTGCGGTTCTCGCGCGTCGCCATGCAGCCGGGCAAGCCCCAGGCGTTCGGTGTGCTGCCGTCGGGGACGATCGTGTTCGGGCTGCCGGGTAACCCGGTCAGCGCGGCGGTGTCGTTCGAGGTGTTCGTCCGCCCAGCCCTTCTCGCTCTGCAGGGACGCACGCTCGTGCGGCGTCCCGCACTGCGACTGCCGGCATCGGCGGCGTGGCGGACCCCGCCGGGCCGTCGCCAGTACCTGCCCGCAGCGATCGACCGCAGCGATCCCGCGCGCTGGACCGTGCGGCCGGCCACCCACGGAGGCTCGGGGTCCCATCTGGCGGGCGGGCTCGCCCTCGCCGAGGCGTACGCCGTCGTCCCCGCCGAGGTGGCATCCGTCGCGGCGGGCGACCTCGTCGACGTGCTGCTGCTGGGAGGATGAGTCCATGTCCTTCACACACCTGGATGACGCCGGGCACGCCCGGATGGTCGACGTCACGGCCAAGCAGCCCACCGTCCGCTCCGCGACCGCCCGCGGGCTGGTCCGGTGCTCGGCCGCCGTCGTCGACGCGCTGCGCGACGGTGCGGTCCCCAAGGGCGACGTGCTCGCCGTCGCCCGTGTCGCGGGGATCCAGGCGGCCAAACGCACGCCCGAACTCCTGCCCCTCGCTCACGTCATCGGTGTGCACGGGGTCGTCCTCGACCTGGTCATCACCGACGACGGCGTCGAGGTGGAGGCCACCGTCCGCACCGCCGACCGTACCGGGGTCGAGATGGAGGCGCTCACCGCCGTCTCGGTCGCCGCGCTCGCGATCGTCGACATGGTGAAGGGACTCGACAAGGCCACCTCGATGGACGACATCCGCATCGTCGCCAAGTCGGGCGGCCGCAGTGGCGACTGGCGCCGGCCGGGCGAGGCCGACTGATGGCGAACGTACGCTTCTTCGCGGCGGCCGCCGAGCGGGCGGGTGTGCCCGAGGAACGTCGCGACGAGACGACGCTCGGCGCCCTGCTCGGCGCCCTGGCCACGGAGCGCCCCGGCCTCGGCGCGATCCTGCCGCGGTGCGCGGTGCTGGTCGACGGTTCGCGGATCGACGACGACGACGCACCGCTGGGCGTCGATGCGACCGTCGACGTGCTGCCGCCGTTCGCCGGCGGCTGAGCGGGGCCACCCGATCGCGGCTCTCAGCCGCCGATGCCCTTCCACGCCGTCGTGCCGTCGCTCTGCACCTGCTGCTTCCAGATGGGCAGTTCGCGTTTGATCGCCTCGATGAGCTCCCGGCACACCTCGAACGCCTCCGCCCGGTGCGCCGTGCCCACCGCGATGACGACGGCCGCGTCTCCCACGCTTAGGTCGCCGATGCGGTGGCTCACCGCGACGTCGCCCTCCCGGCCGCCCAGCGCCTCGTCGGCGATGCGGCGGAGCGTCGCCTCGGCATCGGGATGCGCCTCGTAGTGCAGCCCGGTCACCGGTGCGGCGGCATCCGGGTCGTGGTCACGGACGGTTCCGATGAAGCTCGTCACGGCACCGGCCGTCGCCGACCCCACCGCTGACAGATGTGCGGCGACGTCGAGGGGTTCGGCCGTGATGCGCGCGATCCGCACCGGCATCAGTGATCGTGCCCGTCGAGCTGCGAGAGGACGTGTCCGGCGATGCCGGTCACGACCGCGATGCCGGACGCGACGGCCCCGGGAGAGCCGGGCAGGTTGACGATCAGCGTCCGCCCCGACACCCCCGCGATCCCACGCGAGAGCACCGCCGTCGGAGTCTCGCCGACGCCACGGCGACGCAGTTCCTCGGCGACGCCGGGGAGTTCGCGCTCGATGACGACCGCGGTCCCTTCCGGGGTCTGGTCGCGCGGTGCCACCCCGGTGCCGCCCGTGGTCACGACGAGCCGCGCTCCGCCGTCGATGGCCGTGCGCAGCGCTTGGGCGACGACCTCCGCACCGTCGGTCACGACGATCGCGTCACCGCAGTCGAACCCGGCCTCGCGCAACGCCGACACCGCTGCGGGGCCGGCGGTGTCGGCGCGATCGCCGCGCGCCGATCGGTCGGAGACGGTCAGGACGACGGCGGTGCGGCTCATGCTCTCACCCTAGACACGCTCGGCGGCCGCCGCGCCCTCGGAGTGGTCGGCCGGACCGGCGTCGCCGTCGTCCTGGGCTGATCCGACGGTGGGGCCGGTCTCGACGCGCCCCTCGGCCATCTCGGTGATACGGGTGGCCATCGCGGTGAAGATCAGGCCGTGGAAGGGCAGCACGCCGAGCCAGTACAGCCGCCCGGCGAGCCCCTTGGGGAAGAAGATGGCCCGCTGCTCGTAGCGTGCCCCCTCGGCCCGGGGCGCGACCTTCAGCTCGAGCCAGGCCTCGCCCGGAACGCGCATCTCAGCCCGCAGGCGAAGCAGCCGCCCCTCCTCGACGGCCTCCACCCGCCAGAAGTCGATCGCGTCACCGACCCGCACCTTGCCGCGACTGCGCCGGCCGCGCGCCAGACCGATCCCGCCGACGAGCCGGTCCATCCAGCCGCGGATCTCCCACAGCGCCCGGGCCGAGTACCAGCCGTTGGTGCCGCCGATGCCCGAGATGACCGTCCACAGCCGCTCCGGCGAGGCTGTCGTGTCGGCGCTGCGCTCGTCGGTGAAGACCGTGCGCCCGGCCCAGTCGGGGTCGCTCGGCAGCGGGTCGCTGGGGGCGCCGAGCACGTCGGCGTCCTGCCAGCTGGTCTCGACCTCGTCGGCGTCGACGCGATGCAGCGCCAGGTGCACCGCCTTGCGATACGGCGTCAGTCCCCCCTCCGGCGGCGGGATGATCGCGTCGATGTCGTGATCGTCCATGACGCACTCGTTCTGCAGCGAGGCGATCAGCGGCCGGGCGATCGACCGCGGCACCGGGGTCACGAGATTGACCCAGTGCGAGGCCAGCCCGGGGGTCAGCACCGGCAGAGCCGCGATCGCGCGCTGACGCAACCCGGCCTCGAGTGCGTAGCCGTTCATCATCTGCCCGTAGCGCAGGACGTCCGGTCCGCCGATGTCGACGGCGCGGTTGACGTCGCCGTCGACGCGGGCCGCGCCAAGCAGGTAGTAGAGCACGTCGCGCACCGCGATCGGCTGGATGCGGTTGCGCACCCACCGCGGCGCGGGCATGTACGGCAGCACGTCGGTCAGGTGACGCACCATCTCGAACGAGGCCGACCCCGAACCGATGACGACACCGGCCTGGAGCACCAGGGTCGGCACGCTCGATGCGAGCAGGATCTCGCCCACCTCGACGCGCGAGCGCAGGTGCGGCGACAGCGGGGCGTCCGAGGGGTGGAGGCCGCCGAGGTAGACGATGCGGCGCACGGATGCCGTCGCGGCAGCATCCGCCACGGTGCGGGCGGCGCGTTCGTCGGCCTCCTCGAAACCGGCACCCGCCCCCATCGAGTGGATGAGGTAGTACAGCACATCGACGTCGCGCGCCGCCTCGGCGACGGCATCCGCGTCGTCCGCCGATCCGCCGACGACCTCGACGTCAGCGCCCCAGGGGAAGCTCGCGACGCGCTCGGGCGTGCGCGCGAGGACGCGGACCCGGTAGCCCGCCGCGACCAGACGCGGCACCAGGCGTCCGCCGATGTATCCCGTGGCACCGAGCACGAGCGCCCGCGGCGCCGACCCGTCGGTCCTCGGATCGGCCTGCAGCTCGGGTTCGCGTCCAGTGGGTGCGGTCAGCTCGCTCATGCTCCGACGCTAGGCCGGACGGCCGCGTGCCGACACGACTTGACAGCGGGCCTCACCCACCCCGTCCAGGCCGGGGCTCGGCGGCGACCCCGAGCCGTCACCGACGCCCGGTGCCGAAGATGCCGCGCACGACGCCGGTGAGAACGTCGCGCGCCGCGCGCGACCCGAGGATCTGCTCCACCGGCGTCGCGCGTCGGGAGCGTGAGCTCCCGCTCGAGCCGCGCAGCAGCCGGTCGTGCTCGCGCCTCTCCTTCGCCTCCTCGGCCGCGGCCTGCTTTCGGATCGCCGCGAGCTGCTTGGCGTACTCGGCATCGGCTCTGGCACGGAGCTTCGCCGCATCCTGCTCTGCCGTGCGACGCGCCGCCTCGGCCTCGGCGGCATCGAGGGCGGCCCGCGCGGCGTTCATGCGGGCGGTCAGGATCTCGCGCGCCGATTCCCTGTCGATCGCGATTCCGTAGGTTCGCTGCAGGGGGGAGGAAGCGATGTGCGCGTCGAGGCGCGCGGCGGGCGTCGGCGCCATCAGCGCCTGCGGTGCGCGCAAACGGGTCCACGCCACCGGGGTCGGCACCCCGCGCTCGTCGATCACGGTCACGATGGCCTCTCCGGTGCCGAGCTCCTGCAACACGCGCTCGAGGTCGTACCCCGACGTCGGATAGGTACCGACGGTCGCCCGCAGCGCCTTGGCGTCATCGGGGGTGAACGCGCGCAGGGCGTGCTGAACGCGCGAACCGAGCTGCGCGAGCACGTCGGCGGGAACGTCCTTCGGGGTCTGGGTGATGAAGAAAACCCCGACGCCCTTCGACCGGATCAGCCGCACGGTCTGGACGACGGCTGCGAGGAAGTCCTGGGAGGCACCGCGGAACAGAAGATGCGCCTCGTCGAAGAAGAACACGAGCTTGGGCGCATCGAGGTCGCCGACCTCGGGCAGCACCTCGAACAGCTCGGCGAGCAGGTACATCAGAAAGGACGAGAAGAGCACGGGCTGATCGGCCACCCCGGGAACCTCGAGCAGGCTGACGATCCCCTCGCCGCCCTCTGCCGTGCGCATCAGGTCGCGCACGTCGAATTCCGGCTCGCCGAAGAAGACGTCGGCACCGGCATCGGCGAACGTGATGAGCTCGCGCAGGATGACGCCGGCGGTGGCCTTCGAGAGACCGCCGAGCTCGCGGAGCTCCTCCTTGCCCTCGTCGCCGGTGAGGTAGCCGAGCACCGCCCGCAGATCGGCGAGATCGACCAGGGCCAGACCGTTGCGGTCGGCGTAGTGGAAGACGAGACCGAGGCTGGACTCCTGGGTGGCGTTCAATCCGAGCACACGACTGAGCAGGAGCGGCCCGAACCCCGACACCGTGGCTCGCACCGGCACTCCGGCCCCGACACCGCCCAGCGCGAAGAAGTCCGTCGGATAGGCGTGCGGCACCCAGTCCTGCCCGATGGCGCTCGTGCGCGCGATGAGCTTGTCGCTGTGTTCGCCCGGTGTGGCGATGCCCGAGAGATCGCCCTTGATATCGGCCGCGAAGACCGGAACGCCGTGTGCCGAGAGCTGCTCGAGGAGCACCTGCAGAGTGCGGGTCTTGCCGGTTCCCGTGGCCCCCGCGACGAGGCCGTGCCGATTGACCATTGCCAGCGGGATGCGGACCGGGGCGGTCGGCTCGGGTACGCCGTTCACGAGCGCCCCCAGCTCGAGCACGGGGCCCGCGAACGCATAGCCGCGACGGACCGCATCGACCTCGTCCACACCGAGCGGGCCGGACGGCGCGGCGATGCGCGCGGATTCGGGTTCGGGCCGGGGTGGCGCCTCGGGGGCCTCCCCCGGTGCGGCGGCAGCGCGGGCCGCTTCCGCCTCGGCCGCGGCGAGCGCCGCCCGGGCTCGCGCTGCCGCGAGTGCGGCGTCCGCCGCCGCGGCCTCGGCGCGCAGGCGCGCCAGCTCGGCGCGGGCTGCGGCGGCCGCCCGGTCGTCGGCGGCGGGAGGGTCGGAAGCCGGCGGCGGGGCGCTCATGGCGGTGAGCCTAGTCCGGGCGCCGGTCCGCCGCACCCGCTCCGTGGTGCGGGCGGCGGGGTCAGGGCGAGAGCTGCGGCACCGTGCGCGGACGCACGACGAGCCAGAGCGAGAGCACCGCCACCACCGCGCATCCGGCCATGACCGAGGCCATCGTCGTCGCGGTGATGCCGCCGTCGCCCGAGATCCAGGCGGCGAGGGGCGAGATGAAGCCCGCGACGCCGAAGTTGACGGCCCCGATGAGCGAGGCCGCGGTGCCGGCGGCGCGACCGTGGCGGTCGAGGGCGAGCACCTGAACGCACGGGAAGGTGAAGCCGCAGGCCGTGATGAAGAAGAACAGCGGTACGACCGTCCCCCACAGCCCCAGTCCGAGCTGGTCGGTGACGATGATCGCGGCGCCCGCGACGACGAGTACCGCCGTCGAGACCGCCATGACCCACTGGGGCCCGAAGCGGGCCGCGAGCCGCGAGGCGGTCTGCACTCCCAGCACGACTCCGAGCGAGTTGACCGCGAAGAGGACGCCGTATTGCTGCGGGTCGAAGCCGTAGGTCTGCTGGAACAGGAACGACGACGACGACAGATACGAGAACAGACCGCTGAAGGTCATGCCGCCGATGATGAGCACGCCGATGAAGATGCGGTCGCTCAACACGCTGCGGTAGCGCTGCCACACCGTCGCCGAACCGCTGTCGGTGCGTCGCGCCTTCGGGAGCGTCTCGGGCACGAGGAACAGCGACGCGATGAGCATCACCGCGCCGTAGGCGGCCAGCACGACGAAGATGCCGCGCCAGGGCATGACCACCAGGAGGCCCGATCCGATCAGCGGTGCGGCGACGGGGGCGACGCCCGAGACGAGCGCCAGCCGGCTGAGCATCACGACGAGGCGGCGACCGCCGAACAGGTCGCGCACGATGGCCATCGCCACCACGCCTCCCGCGGCCGCCCCGATGCCCATGAACACGCGGGCGGCGCTCAGCAGCTCGAGGGTGGGGGCGATCGCCGCCGCGGTGCTGGCGAGCACGTGCAGTGCGGTCACGCACAGCAGCGGCACGCGGCGGCCGAGCTTGTCGCTGAGCGGGCCGACGACCAGCTGCCCGAGCGCGAAGCCCACCATCGTCCCGGTGAGGGTCAGCTGGATCGCGGCGGCCGTGGTCTGGAAATCGGCCTCCAGGGCCGGGAACGCCGGCAGGTAGAGGTCGATCGTGAACGGGCCGAGGGCTGTCAGCGCCCCCAGCAGGATGATGTAGATGACACGCCGCGACGTCGGGAGCGCGTCGCCGGGGTGCAGCATGATCGGGGCCGTGGCGGGGTTCGGTCCGAGAGTGCGGATCGCACCCGTCGAGGTCCGGGGGGCGCCTGTGGAGGTGCGGAGCGAACCGGTCGCGGTCCGGACGGTGTCTGTGGAGGTGTGCGGTGCGGTGGGGGAAGGATTCGATGGGATGTCTTCGGGCACGTCTTCTTCGTTTCGTGGCAACTGCGCGGGAGAGCGACCTGCCATCGTATCTCCTCGGCGGTACATCGATGTACCCGCTTCCCAGCCGATTCACCATTCACCCGCATAGGCTGGAGCGGCGCTGCACGCGCCCCTTCCTTGCCCCCGAACCGAGGTCACAGCAATGACTCCGTCCGACGACAAGCGCACGAGCGGCAATCCGGCCGCACAGGCCAAGATCGCCCTCACCGTCAAGCAGCAGCGCGAGCAGCAGAAGCAGGCGAAGCTCGCCGAATATCAGAAGCAGCTCGCCAAGCGCCGCCGCAGCAAACTCGTCTGGTGGGTCGTCGGCTCCACCGCCGGTGTCGCCGTGATCGGGCTCATCGTGGCCTCGGTGGTCTTCGCGCCCAAGCCCGTCACCTACGAGGCGGGCAACAGCACCGGCCGTGAGATCGCCGGCGTCGAGACCTTCGAGAACATCACCACCCACGTGGAGGGCACGGTCGAGTACCCGCAGACGCCGCCCGCCGGTGGCGAGCACAACCCTTACTGGCTCAATTGCGGCGTCTACACCGAGCCGCAGGCCAACGAGAACGCGGTGCATTCGATGGAGCACGGCGCGGTGTGGGTCACGTACGACCCCGCTCAGGTCAGCGAAGCCGACATCGAGACGCTCGAGGGCTACATGCCGAGCACCTACGCGCTGCTCTCGCCCTACCCCGACATGGACACCCCCATCGCCGTCAGCGCATGGAACGCGCAGCTGAAGGTGGACTCCGCCGACGACGAGCGCATCGAAGAGTTCTTCACGGAGTACTGGCGCAGCCAGAACGTCCCCGAGCCGAACGCGATCTGCTCCGGCGCCATCGACGGGCCCGGCAAGGCGTGAGCGGGGCGCCCGCGGCGGGGTACGTCGGCGCCGACGAGCGGCCGCCGGCACGTGGGCTCCGCTGGTGGGCGGTCCTGCTCGTCGTGATCGCCGTGGCCGGCGTCGCCTTCGCCGTCGGCCGCTTCTCGGCGTTCGGCACATCGCCCGCGGTGCCGGGAGACGCCTCGCCCGAGGCAGGCTTCGCCCGCGACATGCAGGTGCATCACACCCAGGCCATCGAGATGGCCATGACCATCTATCGCAAGACCGATGACGAGGGTGTCCGGACGCTCGCCTTCGACATCGCCACGGCGCAGGCCGGTCAGCGCGGCGAGTTCTTCGACTGGCTCGTGCAGTGGGGTCTCCCCCAGGCCTCCACGGCACCCCTCATGCAATGGATGGCGGGGCTGCCCGAGCACAGCCACGGCGGGGGCGCCGAGCGGCCGAGCGACGACGAGCTGCGCGACGAGATGGGCATGGCCACGCCCGCCCAGCTCGCCGAACTCGACAGCGCGACCGGGTCGGCGGCCGACTGCCTCTTCCTGGGTCTCATGATCCGGCACCACCAGGGCGCGATCCCGATGGCGCAGGCACTGGTCGAGCTCGGCAGCGATCCGCGTGCCCTCCAGGTCGCCGGGGGCATCGTGCAGACCCAGAGCGCGGAGATCGACCTCATGCGCTCCCTGCAGCAGCAACTGGGGTGCGAGGGCTGACAGCCCCCGCACCCCAGCGGCATCCGATCTGCTGACTCAGCCCTTCGTGGCGCCCGCCAGCAGGCCGCGGACGAAGAAGCGCTGCAGGGCGAAGAACACGATGAGCGGCACGATGATCGAGATGAACGTACCGGCCGACTGCAGGAACCACCGGTTGCCCCAGGTGCCCGACAGCGAGTTCAGCGCCTGTGTGATCGGCAGCGCACCCGGCGAGGCGAAGATCGTCGCGACGAGCAGATCATTCCAGACCCAGAGGAACTGGAAGATGCCGAACGACGCGATGGCGGGGGCCGCGAGCGGGAGGATGATGCGGAAGAACACCTGTCCGTGTCCGGCGCCGTCGACGCGGGCCGCCTCGATGATCTCGCCCGGGATCTCGGCGATGAAGTTGTGCAGCATGAACGTCGCCAGCGGCAGCGCGAAGATCGCGTGCGCGATCCACACCCGCGCGAAGCTGTACTGAACCTCGTTCAGACCGAATCCGGGGAAGATGGGCACGTCGCCGATCGTGAGCCCCTCGGAGAAGAGGCTCAGCAACGGCACGAGTGCCATCTGCAGCGGGACGATCTGCAGCGCGAAGACGAAGATGAAAAGCGCGCTGCGCCCCTTGAAGTCGATCCACGCGAACGCGTACGCCGCCAATGCCGCCATGACGATCGGGAAGACCGTCGCGGGGATGGTGATCGCCAGCGAGTTCACGAAGGCCGAGGCCAGGGTCGTCGACGTCCCGCCCGCGGTGAATGCCTCGGCGTAGTTGTCGAGGGTGAACTCGGGGTTGGTGAACACGGTCCACCACCCGGTGGACTGCGTGTCGGCTCCCGGACGGAACGACGTCACGAAGAGGCCGAACGTCGGGATCGTCCAGAAGATCGCGATGATGACGGCCGCGATCGTCGCTCCCTTCGACGTCAGCTTCTTGTGGGCGATGGCCTCGTTGCGGCGGGTGTCGCGCGCGACCTGGCGCTTGGTGCGGGTGTCGACGGGCGCGGCCGGAGCGGTAACGGTCATCAGCGGATCTCCCTCTGCTTGGCCAGCGATCGGGCGTTGTAGATGATCAGCGGCAGGACGAACAGGAACAGCACGACGGCGAGAGCGGACGAGTGGCCGTAGCTCTGGAACCGCTGCTGCTGGTTGACCATCTCGAAGCCGAGGACGGTCGTCTCGTCTCGACCGCCGGTCATGACGGCGACGATGTCGTACACCTTCAGCGAGGCGATCGTGATCGTGGTGAGCACGACGATCAGCGACGACCGGATGCCGGGGACCGTGACGTTGCGGAAGCGCTGCCAGGCGTTGGTGCCGTCGAGCTGAGCGGCCTCCAGCTGCTCGGTGGGCACCGCCTTGATCGCCGCCGAGAGGATCACCATGGCGAAGCCGGTCTGCGTCCAGATGAACACCACGAGCAGCATGAGCGTGTTGATGACGGGCTTGATGGCCAGCCACTGCACCGGATCCGCCCCGAACGCGGTGACGATCGCGTTGAGCAGACCGACCTGCTCGCCCTGGCGGGCGTCGTACATGAACTTCCAGATGATGCCGGCGCCGACGAACGAGATCGCGACGGGCATGAAGACGAGCACCTTCAGGATCTTCTCGCCGCGTGCACGGTCGATGAACACCGCGTAGGCCAGGCCGATGACGACCGAGATCGTGGGTGCGAGAACCGCCCAGAGGATCGTGTTCACGACCGAGGCCGTGCCCGTCGGGTTGGTGAAGACCCAGAAGTAGTTCTCCAGCCCCACGAACTGCTCGCCGGTCTTGTCGTAGAACGACTTGAAGATGGTGGCGATCGCCGGGTAGATCAGGCCGAGGGCCAGCATGATGCTGGCCGGGGCCATGAACAGGATGAGCTGGAAGAGGTATCCCGCTCCCTGACGCGAACGGAAGTCGGCGAAGAAGAGCAGCGCGCCCACCAGAAGTGCGATCGCGACGACGTACAGGACGGCGTTCGCGTACGGCCGGAGCAGCAGGAAGGCCAGGACCGGGATGACCAGGCACGCGACCAGTCGCATGATGAAGTAGCCGCGGCCCGGGCGCGGTGCGTACTCGATGAGCACCAGGATGATGCCGACCACAAGTCCGAAGACCGCGAGGATCACGGGGATCTGGACGAGCGGGTTCATCGCGCCCAGCCAGAGGAAGAAGCTGTTGAGCGAGAACCCGATCGTGATCCGCGCGGACTCCTCGCTGGAGCCGGTGAAGACCAGCAGGAGCAGGACGGCGACGATCAGGACGAAGCCCGTGGCGACGACGATCCGGGTGATCGATCGGCCCTTCGGGTCCGTGGCGTGGGTGGTGACGGGAGGTTCGGTGTCGACGGGCCTGTCGACGGTCGTCTGCGACATGTGGATCCCCTTCTGAGTACAGCGGCGTACCAGGGCGGTACGGATGGGAGGAGCGGGGCCGGGCTTGTGCAGCCCGGCCCCGCTCGGCTCAGCCGATCGTCAAGCGACGATCAGTTCTCGTAACCGGCCTGGATGTCGGACAGGACCGTCTCGGTGTCCTTGCCGTCGATCCAGTCGACCATGCCCTTCCAGAACGAGCCCTGGCCCACCGTGGAGGGCATCAGGTCGGACGCGTCGAAGCGGAAGACCGTGGTCTCGTCCTGCAGCGTGGTCATCGCTTCCTGGAGGAACTCGCTCGAGGCGAGCGAGGGGTCGGCGTTCTTGTTCGCCGAGATGACGCCGCCCAGCTCGACGCGCGCGTCGGCGAACTCGGGCGAAGCCATGAACTCCAGCACCTGCTGGGTCGACTCGTCGTCGGAGAAGGCCGCGACGAACTCGCCGCCGCCCTCGATCTGGAGCTCGCCCTCGGTGTAACCCGGGGTGAGGAACGCGTACACGTCACCGTCGGGTGCGACCTCGGGGGTCGCGCCGTCCGCGGTCTGCACGTCGAGGAAGTTCGCCGAGAGGAACGAGGCCTGGTGGGTGAGGGCGCAGTCGCCGCTCGCCACGGCCGCCGCGACATCACCGAAGGCCGTCGCGTTGATGCTCTTGACGTCGCCGTATCCGGCGTTGACGTACTCCGGGTTCAGCAGGATCTCGCCGACGGCGTCGAACGCCTCCTTGATCTCGGGGTCGGTGAACTTCACGTCGCCCGCGACCCACTGGTCGTAGACCTCGGGCCCGGACTGGCGCAGGACGAGGTCCTCGATCCAGTCGGTGCCCGGCCAGCCCGACGCGGCGTCGGAGGCGAAGCCGGCGCACCACGCGGGGCCGCCGGTGGTCTCGACGATCGTGTTGGTGAGGGCGATCATCTCGTCCCACGTCTTGGGGACCTCGACACCCCACTCGGCGAACTGCTTGGGCGAGTACCAGACGTAGCCCTTCAGGTTCGCGAGCATCGGGGCCGCGTAGAAGGTGTCGTCGAAGGTGCCGTACTGCTTCCAGTCGGGCGACCAGTTCTCGTCGACGGCGGTCTCGACGGCCTCGGGCGCGGGAAGCACCTTGCCGGTCTCGACGAGCGTCTTGAGCAGGCCGGGCTGGGGGACGATCGCGATGTCGGGAGCGTCGCCACCGGTCACCTTCGTGACGATGTTGCCCTCGAACGCCTTGTCTCCGGTGTACTCGACGGTGATGCCGGTGTCTTCGGTGAACTGCGCGAACGACTCGTTCAGCGCGTCGGCCTCGCCGCCGGTGATGCCGCCCGAGATGCGGACGGTCGTCTTCGCCTCGCCGCCGCCGTCGCCTTCGGTGCCGCCTTCCGCGCACCCTGCCAGCACCAGTGCTGCCGCGCCCATGAGGGCGACCGGGGCAAGAAGGCGGTATCGCTGTGACAATGCCATGTACTTCTCCTCTTTCGGGATCATCGTCCGCCCAGAGGAGCCTTGTCCGCATCCATTGGGGAACCGATTCCAGGACAACTTACTGGCCGCGATGCCCCGCGCACAACAGCCGAACATCACGAGATGACAACCATCTGATCCGAATCGCCCCATTCTCGTGGGAGCGCTCACATTCTCGACGCCTGGAACCGGTTCCTCGTCGACGTGAAAAACGCTACGATCTCGGGGAGAGCCGCGGGCAGTGCCCTCCGTGCCCGAGCGGACGAGGAGGTCCCATGAGCACCATCACCGACGTCGCCCGTCGTGCCGGGGTATCGAAGGCGACGGCGAGTCGAGCGCTGTCCGGGCGGGGCTACGTCTCGGAGGAGACGCGCGTGCGCGTGGTCGCCGCGGCGCGCGAGCTGACCTACGTGGCCCACTCCTCGGCGATGAGTCTCGCGACCGGTCGCACCCAGACGGTCGGCGTGGTCATGCCGCATGTCAGCCGGTGGTTCTTCGGCGAGGTGCTCGAAGGCATCCAGGCCGCCCTGCTCGAACACGGGCTCGACCTCACCCTCTACGACGCGAACCCCGGTACCGACACGCGCCGGCGGGTGTTCGAGGACTTCCTCGCCCGCCGTCGTTTCGACGGGGTGATCGCGGTGGGCCTCGAGCCGGCCGAGAGCGAGCTGGACGCCCTCCTCGCCCTGGGCAAGCCGGTGGTCAGCGTCATCGGCACCGAGGGCGCGACGAGTGTCGTGACCCTCGACGACTCCCACGCCACGGCGCTGGCGACGGCGCACCTCCTCGAGCTCGGTCACCGCCGTATCGCCTTCCTCGGCGGCACCGAGTCGACGCACTGGCCGCACGTCGAGTCCGAGCGCTACGCCGGCTACGCCTCCGAGATGCGTCGCGCCGGACTCGACGACGAGATCTCCCGCACGCCCGCCGAGCTCTCGATGCCCGCGGGCTACGCCGCAGCCGTCGACATGCTGAGCGACGCCTCGTCGCGGCCGACCGGGATCGTGGCGGCGTGCGACGAGGTCGCGATCGGTGCGATCATCGCGGCCCGTCGCCTCGGCATCCTCGTCCCGTCCTCGCTCAGCGTCGTCGGCATCGACGATCACGTCAACGCCGAGATGTTCGCCCTCACGACGTTGCGGCAGGTTCCGCGCGAGCAGGGCCGCGCCGCCGTCGACCTCCTCCTGCGCCACTTCGACGAGCCCGACGCCGAGACGGTGACCATCCGCATCAAGCCCCGCATGGTCGTCCGCGGCTCCACCGCAGGGGCCCCGGGGCACAGCTCGGTGGCGGTTCGCGACTCGGGGCTCTCGTCGCGGGAGTGAGCACCGGTACGCCGCGCGAACACGACGACGGCCCCGGATGCAGCATCCGGGGCCGTCGCACTGCTCTCGAGTGAGAGCGGGGAATTACTTGAGGGTGACCGTGGCGCCGGCGGCCTCGAGGGCCTCCTTCGCCTTCTCGGCGGTCTCCTTGTTCGCGCCCTCGAGCACGGCCTTGGGAGCACCGTCGACGACGGCCTTGGCCTCGCCGAGGCCCAGCGAGGTGAGCTCGCGGACCGTCTTGATGACCTGGATCTTCTTGTCGCCGGCAGCCTCGAGGATGACGTCGAACGAGTCCTTCTCCTCCTCGGCCTCAGCGGCACCCGCGCCACCGGCAGCACCGGCAACGGCGGCGGGGGCGGCGGCGGTGACGTCGAACTTCTCCTCGAACGCCTTCACGAAATCGCTCAGCTCGACGAGGGTCAGGCCAGCGAACTGCTCGAGCAGCTCCTCAGTGGAAAGCTTCGCCATGATGTATCTCCTAGATAGATGGGGTTGGTGTAAGAGCTCGCCTGTCGCTCACGCGGCGTCGGCGGTCTCCAGCTTTTCGCGAAGCGCGTCGATGGTGGCGGCAGCCTTGCCCATCGTCGCCTTCATCATGCCCGCGGCCTTGGCCAGCAGAACCTCGCGGCTCTCGAGCGAGGCGTACTTGTCGACCTCGTCGGCGCTGAGGGCGTTGCCCTCGAAGATGCCGCCCTTGATGACGAGAAGCGGGTTGGCCTTGGCGAAGTCACGCAGAGCCTTGGCGGTGGCGACGAAGTCGCCGTGCACGAACGCCACGGCCGAGGGACCCTTGAGGTCCTCGTCGAGCGCCGTGATCCCCGCGTTGTTGGCGGCGATCTTGGTCAGCGTGTTCTTCACCACGGCGTAGTTCGCGTCCTGACGGATGTTGTTGCGCAGCTGCTTGAGCTGGGCGACCGTCAGACCGCGGTACTCGGTCAGCAGTACGGCAGTCGAGTCCTCGAATGACTTCGTGAGCTCGGCGACCGATGCGTCCTTCTGCACCATGGTCACTCCTTGATGTGTGCCTGACGCGCCGCGGTGGCGGAGCGCCGGCCTCGACCAGCCCCGGACATGACAAAAGCTCCGGCGCAGAGGCACGGAGCTCGGTTCCCGAAGGAGAAGTTCAGTGTCACCTGCGCGGGCCCCTGCTGTGCAGAGCTTCGATCACCCGCATGCTTACGCACACGACGATGACCAGCGGTCTTTGGCTTACCCCCACCATACCCCCTCCTCCCTCCTGTCCCAAATCCCCTCACCGACCCGCCGCGCGAGTGCACGGCCTACTGCCGAGCGCACGGCCTGCTGCCGAGCGCACGGTCTCCACACGTGCGGTTGCCGTGCACCGGACGCGAAGCCGTGCACTCGCGCCCAGCGGTGCCTCCTCCCCAGGGAAGGCTTGGGGGGTGAGATGGCACCGCGGAGGCGACGCGGCTCGGGGGTGGGGATCGGGCGAGGATGCTGGCCGCATGCGGACACGGCGAGAACCGGATGCGGTCGAGGCGCTCCTCCTCCGCCGGCGCGATCTCCTCGAAGCGGGCCGGAGCGAGCGAGAGATCGCCGACGGCGTTGGCCGCGGCATCCTCCATCGGGTGCGACGGGGCTGGTTCGTGCTCCGGTCTGAGTACGACCGCCTGTTCGCCGAGGACCGGCATCTGCTGCATGTGCTGGCCGTCTCGCGCGACGTGCGCGGCGGCGGGGTCGTCTCGCACGAGTCCGCGGCCGTGCTGCACGGACTCGACCTCTATCGGCGTCATCCCCGCCGCGTGCACCTGACGACCTCGACGGCGGCTCGCATCTCGAGCAACTCCGACGTGTTCCGCCACTGCACCGACCTCGACGAGGACGACATCACCCACGTGCGCGGCATCCGGTGCACGACACTCGCCCGCACCGTCTTCGACGTCGCGCGGACCCTGCCGCCGGAACCCGCGCTCGTCATCGCCGACGGCGCCGAACGGCAGTCGGCCGGTCGCACCGGGGGTGCGACGCCCCACGACGTCGCGGCGTGGCGAGACGCGATGGCCGAACGCATCGCGCGCGCCGCGGGCGCCCGCGGCATCCGGCGTGCCCGCTGGGTGACGGCATTCGCCGACGGACTCGCCGAGACGACACTCGAGAGCGTGAGCCGCTTCCGCCTGCATCAGATCGGCTTCCGGCGGGTCCGCCTCCAGGTGGCCGTCCCGGCGCCGCGCGGCACCGAGTACCGCGTCGACTTCGGCCTCGACGACGTCGACGCGTGGGGCGAGTGCGACGGCACCCGCAAGTACGTCGACGCGGGGCTGCGATCGGGCCGGAGCGCCGAGGACGTGGTGCTCGACGAGAAGCGGCGCGAGGACTGGATCCGCGGGACGACCGGCCGCCGCCTGGTCCGCTGGGAGGATGCCCACGTGACCGACGCCGCCACCCTCGCCGCGCGTCTGACCGCGTTCGGCATCCGCCCGCCACGGTGACGCCTCTCTGTCGACGCTCGCCGACCGCACGACTTGGCGTCGAGTGCACGCGAAGAGCGCGCACGAAAGCCGTGCATCCGGCGCGAAACCGTGCATCCGGTGCGAAGCCGTGCGTCGGCGCGCGAGCCGGCGGGAGCGGCCGGGCGACACGGCGCGTTCGACGAAGGATGCCGGAGACCCGGGTTATGGTCGATTGCGTGACTCCCGAACTCACCGCTCGCATCGTCGCGGACTCCCGCGACCGCGTGGCCTGGATCCGGGCCCGCTCCCGCGGGATCACCGCGACGGACGTCGCCGCCCTCACCAGCCCCAAGGCGATCGCCCGCGCGGCGGACTCCAAGCTCATGGGCTCGGGATTCTCGGGCAACGCCTACACCGATCACGGTCGTCGTCGTGAGCCGGAGATCGCCGCGTGGGTCGCTGCGACGCACGGCATCCAGCCGTCGTCCGCGCTCTTCCACGCCGTGGTCGAGAAGCGGCACCTGGCCACCCCCGACGGCGTGGGCCTCGACGCGGACGGGCGCGTCGTCCTGGCCGAGATCAAGACGACGAACAAGAGCTGGCGCTCGATCCCCCGCACCTACCTGCGGCAGGTCTGGTGGCAGCAGCATGTGCTCGGCGCCGAGCGCACCCTCGTGGTGTGGGAGCAGCACGACGGTTTCGTGCCGATCGACGACGAGCCGCGTTGCGCCTGGGTCGAGCGCGACGAGCGCGAGATCCGGCTCCTCGTGAACCTCGCGACGGAACTCATCGATGAGCTCTACCGCCGAACCATGCAGCGTCGCGCCGTCGAGATGCCCCGGATGCCGGCGGCGGCACCGCGCGAGCCGTTCCGCGCGCTCGCCCTCGCCGACTGAGCCCGCGACGCGCGGCGACGACCGCCCCCACGGGCGCGCCCCCGGCGTCGTCGAACACCGCGGCTCAGCGCAGCGGCGTCACGACCTTCCGCTCCGCGTCCCAGAGCCGCATGCCGGTGATCTCACCCGCGACGGGCTCGGCGCCCAGCAGCGCGAGGGCACGTCCCACCTGCTCGCCCGTCAAGCGCCGCGCGAGCGTGAGATGCGGCGTCCAGCCGTCGATCGCCGTCACCGCATAGCGCTCCGGCGGTGGACCGAGGAACCCGACGATCCGCCGGTGGACGGCGAGCAGCTCGGCCGTGACCACCAGCGGGCGAGCGAGCACGAAACGCTCCCCCGCGGGGAACACCGTCACTCCACCCCAGCTGCACGCGAGCGGCAGGGCCTCGGCAAGACTCCGCAGGCCGGCGATGGCATCGGCGGGGAGTTCGTCGCACAACGCGACCGTCACGTGCGGCCGGTTCGAATCGGACGGATGCCGCCCGGCGCTGGGCAGACCGGCCTCGATGAGGGCCGACCAGTCCGCCCGCACCGCGGAGTCGACGCGGTCGTCGGGCACCATCTCGACGCTGAACATGGCTCCATCCTCGTCGATGCGCGGGTCCGGGAATAGTTGACGAATCTCAACGATTAGACATATAGTTGACCAATCTCAACGGTTGACCAACGTCAATCAGTTCCCGTCATCGGCTCTCGACGAGCCGCCACCGACGATTCCGCGCCAGCGCCGCCGCGTCCGTCCGCTTCTCAGGAGGACACATGTCCGCAGTCTCCCCATCCCCCGCCGCGGCGGGCCAGACGATGTCTCGCCGAGGCGTGCTGGAGGCCCTCTCCGGCCTGCTGCTCGGCATGTTCGTGTCGATGCTGGCCTCGACCGTCGTCTCGACCTCACTGCCGGTCATCATCCACGATCTCGACGGGACGCAGACAGCGTTCACCTGGGTCGTGACGGCCACGCTGCTGACCACGGCGATCTCGACGCCGATCTGGGGCAAGCTCGCCGACCTCACCAACCGCAAGGTGCTCTACCAGCTCGCGATCGTCATCTTCGTGCTGGCCACTGCGGCCGCCGGGTTCTCGCAGAGTCCCGAGATGCTCATCGGGTTCCGCGCGGTGCAGGGCATCGGCGCCGGCGGACTCGCCGCCCTGAGCCAGGTGCTCATGGCCGACATCATCAGCCCGCGTGAGCGCGGCCGCTACATGGGTCTGTTCGGCGCCGTCATGGCCGTCGCCACGATCGGCGGTCCGCTGCTCGGCGGCGTCATCACCGACGCCTGGGGCTGGCGCTGGAACTTCTTCGTCGCCCTGCCGGTCGCCGTCGCCGCACTCGTGATCGTGCAGCGCACGCTGCACCTCCCGGCGCACCCGCGCAAGCAGACGAGCATCGACTACCTGGGCATCGTGCTGCTCTCGGTCTCGGTCTCGCTGCTGCTGATCTGGGTCACCCTCGCCGGCGACACGTTCGAGTGGATGAGCATCGAGACGCTCCTCATGGTCGGCGGTGCCGTCATCGGCGCGGTGCTGTTCGTGATCACCGAGCTCAAGGTGCGCGAGCCCCTCGTGCCCCTCACGCTCTTCCGCAACCTCACCTTCACGCTGTCGGTCATCGCATCGATCGCGACCGGCATCGCGATGTTCGGCGCGTCGGTGTTCCTGAGCCAGTACATGCAGCTCGCCCGGGGCGCCACCCCGACCGAGGCCGGCCTGATGACCATCCCCATGATCGGCGGCCTCCTCGTCGCCTCGATCGGCGTCGGCGCGCTCATCACGCGCACCGGCACGTGGAAGCCCTTCCTGATCGTCGGGGCGGTGCTGCTCATCGGCGGCTCGTTCATGCTGTCGACCATCCACTACGACACCGACTTCACGCTCGTCTCGATCTACATGGCCATGCTCGGTGCGGGCATCGGCATGACGATGCAGAACCTCGTGCTGGTCGTCCAGAACACCTCGCGGCCGAGTGAGATCGGCGTCGCGAGCTCGGGCGTCACCTTCTTCCGCAGCCTCGGCGGAACGATCGGCGTCTCGGTGATGGGTGCTGCCCTCGCCTCTCAGGTCACCTCGCTCGCGAGCGACCGGGCCGCCGACATCCAGGGCGCCCTGGCGACGCTCGGCGACCAGGCGCCGGTCTGGGCGGCTCAGCTGCAGTCGGGTACGCTCCCCCAGGTCTCGGCCATGCCCGAGGCGCTCCGGATCGTGTTCGAGGACATCTATGCGACCGGGATCTCGAGCTCGTTCCTGATCGCGGTTCCGTTCGCCGTGCTCAGCCTCATCGCCATCGTGTTCCTGCCCAACAAGCCGCTGAACACCATGACGACGACCGAGCGCCTCCAGGCGGGCGAAGCGGACTTGGCGACCGTCTCGGTGCCGGAGGGTATGGGCGTGCTCACCGCCACCGGATCGGTACCGACCACGACGGCGGATTCCGCCGGCGACAGCACGTCCGAGTCGACACGATCGGCTCGATAGGGTGATCGGGATGACCGCTGCATCCGCGTCCGACGGCTCCCGGGGCACCGCCCCCGGGAGCGTCCGGCGGGACGGGGCACCGGACGAGCGGACCGCGGCCGTGCGGGCGCTGGAGCTCGAGTTCGGGGAGCTGTTCACGCACGTCCGTCGCCTGTTCGCCGAGAACGCCGAACGCCTGAGCCCGGGGATGCTCCCCGGCGCGTACAAGGTGTTCACCACCATCGTCCGGCGGGGCGAGGTCACCCTGTCTGCTCTCGCCGAGAACCTGCACTCCGACAAGGGGCAGATCAGTCGCGCGGTGCGCGAGCTCGAAGACCTCGGTCTGGTGCAGCGCACCCCCGACCCCGCCGACGGTCGCTCGAGCCTGCTGTCTGCCACGCCCGCCGGAGTCGAACGACTGCACGCCGTTCGCGCGCCGCGCGAGAACTCGCTGCTGACCGCACTCGAGGCCTGGCACGTCGACGACATCCGCGAGCTCACGCGCCTGCTGCACGCGCTGTCGTCGTCCGAGACGCCCGGTTGACCCGCGCCCCCGACGAGACGATGGGCCGCGGGGACGACGAGCTTCTCGGCGCGGTGACCGCTCCGTAACACGGTCGAGACAATGTCACGATTGACTGAGGTCGACCGAGCATCACCGCTGCCGACGTCGGCGGCGTGAGGAAGGAGCGACGGATGAGATTCCGGCCGCTGCGAACAGCAACCGCCCCCCAGCCCGCCGCCCCGGTCGAGGCTCCGCCCGAGACGATGCGAGCCGTCGTGTTCGACGCCCCCGGCTCACCCGAGGTGTTGCGGGTGACGGACCTCCCGGTCCCGGCGCCGGCGCTCAGCGAGGTGCTCGTGCGGATCGTGGCGGCGGGGGTCAACCCCATCGATGCGAAGACCCGTTCCGGACGCGGGGTCGCCGGTCTCATCGACCGGTGGCCGAGCACCCTGGGATTCGACTTCAGCGGCGTCGTGGTCGCCAGTCCGTACGAGACGCACGAGCTCCAGCCCGGTACCGAGGTCTTCGGGATGCTGCCCTTCCCCCGGTCCGGCGGAAGCTACGCCGAGTACGCCGTCGTGCCGTCGCTGTCGGTCACGCGCAAGCCCGCGAGCCTCTCCCACGTGGAGGCGGCGGGCGTGCCTCTGGCCGCCCTGACGGCGTGGGGCCTCGTCGTCGAGACCGCCCATGCGCACGAGGGGCAGCGGATGCTGATCCACGCCGGCTCGGGCGGGGTCGGGCACTTCGCCGTCCAGCTCGCGGCCTACTTCGGCGCCCAGGTCACCGCGACCGGCTCCGAGCGCAATCTGCCGTGGCTGCGCGAGCTCGGCGCTTCCGTCGCGATCGACTACGCCACGACCCGGTTCGAGGATGTCGTCGGCGAGATGGACGTCGTCATCGACCTCGTCGGGAATGTCCACGACGACACCGGCTCGCGCTCGCTCGGCGTCATCCGACCGGGCGGGCTGTACGTCATGGTGCCCACCGGCGGCTGGCCCGAGTACGCCGACGAAGCCGCCTCCGCGGGGGTCCGGGCCACCGGCTACAAGGTGATCCCCGACGGCAGCGTGCTCGCGACCCTCGCGCGCCTGCTCGACTCCGGCGCGATCCAGGTCTTCGTCGACGGCGTCCACGACCTCGCCGACGCCGCCGCCGCGCACGCCGAGGTCGAGCGCGGCCACGCTCGGGGCAAGGTCGTCCTCACGGTCTCGGAGAGCTGAGGCACGCTCGCCGCCGCGTGATCGGACTCACACGACGGGTTCGAGCACGCGCCGCGCCTCCGCCACGATCTCGTCGGCGACCTCATCGAGAAGCGGCGAGCGGAGGTTCCACTGCTGCCAGAACAGCGGGACCACGACGTCGTCCCCGCCGAGCGTGACGAGCTCGCCGCGGGCGAGGTGCGGAGCCGACTGCAGGGTCGGCAGCAGCGCCCACCCGAGACCGAGCAGCACGGCCGCGGCGAAGTCCTGCGACGCCGGCACGCGGTGACGCGGCGGCAGGCCCGCATCGACCCCCCGACCGCGCAGCCAGCGCGTCTGCAGCTCGTCTCGGCGGTCGAAGTCGACGACGGGCGCCGGTGCGAGCGCCGCCGCATCGACGCCGCCGGCGAACCATCGGGCGGCGAAGCCCGGGGCGGCCACGGCCTCGTAGCGCAGGGCGCCGAGCACACTCGCACGGCACCCGGCCACCGGCGTCTCACGCGAAGTGACGGCGCCCATCACGGTGCCGCTCTCGAGGAGGCCGGCGGTGAAGTCCTGATCGTCGCGGTGCAGGTCGAACACGACCTCGTGGGCCGCGCTCAGGCGCGCGAGCGGCGAGAGGAACCACGTCGCGAGGGAGTCGGCGTTGACGGCGAGGGGAACGCTGACGACCGCCTGGTCGAGGCCGACGAGCGCGTCGCGCTCGAGCAGCGCGAGCTGCCGGGCGTACCGCACGAACGGATGCGCGGCCTCGGTGGCGCGCACCGGTTTGGACCGTACGAGAAGCACCTGACCGGCGATCCGTTCGAGCGCTCGGACACGCTGGCTGATCGCGGACGGCGTGACGTGCAAGCGCCGCGCGGCGGCATCCAGGCTTCCTTCGTCGAGGACGACCACGAGGGTCTCGACGAGCTCGTGCGGCACGCGCACGTCAGTCGTGCTTACGCAGGTGAAGTTCCATGATCTGGACTGTACGTGACGCCGCCCCTACCGTCGACATGTGCTCACCGCCTCTCTCGCCGGCTTCGGCCTCGGCCTCTCGCTCATCGTCGCCATCGGCGCGCAGAACCTGTTCGTGCTGCGCCAGGGTATCCGTCGCGAGCACGTCCTGCTGGTCGCGACCATCTGCGCCGTCTCCGACGCCGCGCTGATCATCGCCGGGGTCGCGGGTCTGGGGCTGGTGCTGCAGAGCATTCCCTGGCTCGTGCCGGTGGTGCGGTGGGCGGGTGCGGTCTTCCTCCTCGTCTACGGGCTGCTCGCCGCGCGGCGGGCCTGGCGTCCCAGCGGAGAGGTGCTCGACGCGCGTCCGGCCGACGGACGGCGGACACCGGCGGGCGCCGCGGCGGTCGCCCTCACCTGCCTCGCGCTGACCTGGCTGAACCCGCACGTGTACCTCGACACCGTGTTCCTGCTCGGCAGCATCGCGGGCACGCACGGCGAGGACCGCGGCTGGTTCGCCGTCGGCGCGGTCGCCGCGAGCATCGTGTGGTTCTTCTCGCTCGCCTTCGGCGCCCGCCTGCTCGGCCGCGTGCTGGCGACGCCGCGCGCCTGGCGCGTCCTCGACGCCGTCGTGGCGGTGGTGATGATCGCGATCGCGGTGAGCCTCGTCTGGCCGTGAGAGAGGATGACAGCATGCGAAGCGTTCATGTGATCGTCGACGGCGGTGTCCAGGGAGTGGGTTACCGGTACAGCCTGCGGCTCGAGGCTGACCGCGCCGGGGTGGCCGGCTGGGTGCGCAACCGCTCCGAGGGCACGGTCGAGGCTGTGCTGGAGGGGACGGATGTCGCCGTCGATGACGTCCTCGCGTGGATGGCGGAGGGCCCACCCGGGGCCCGCGTCCGTCGCGCTCGTGTGACCGAGATCGACCCCGAAAGTTCCACCTCGTTCGAGGTGCGCGACACCGCCTGACCCGGGATGCGCGGACGACCCGCGGGGCGGTGGCCACGTCCATCCGGTGCGGATCAGCGCGAGGGCAGACCGGCCGCGAGGTCGGCGAGCACCTCGTCAGCGTCCTCGCGTCTGGCCAGCGCCGCGGCCTGCCCCGCCCACAGCGACGAGAGCTCCGGCTCGCCGCCCGCGGCGGTGCGGAAGACGCCGGTGAGCCAGTTCTGAGCGGGGAACGGTGCGATCAGGCCGCTCGCCTCGATATCGCGCGTCGCCCGGTTGGGGATGCCGCGGGCGAGGCGACCGCTCATCGCCCGGGTGAGGACGGTATCGGTGTCGGCAGCCGCCGCGATGGCGGTACGGTGGCCCGCCGAGGCCGCCGATTGCCGTGTGCGCAGGAAGGCTGTTCCGACCTGCACGCCGGAGGCTCCGAGCGCCAACGCTGCGGCGACGCCCCGGTGATCGGCGATGCCGCCGGCCGCGATGACCGGGATGTCGACCGCGTCGACGACCTGCGGCACCAGGGCGAACGTGCCGACCAGCGAGCGCTCGGGGGCGGCGAGGAACGACACCCGGTGACCGGCGGCTTCCGCGCCACTCGCGACGACGGCATCCACCCCTCCCCGTTCCAGCGCGACCGCCTCCGCGACCGAGGTCGCGGTTCCGATGACCCGGATGCCGCGCCGATGCGCCTCGGTGATGACGTCCGCCGCAGGGACGCCGTAGACGACGCTGAGCACCGCCGGCGCGGCATCCCACACGGCCGCGAGCTGCTCCTCGAGGGACGGCAGGAACCGTTCGGGGTCGTGTGGCACGGCCGCGCCGGCAGCGGCGTAGAGCGGGCGCAGCGCGTCACGGAACGGCGTGATGTCCATCGTTCCGGGCGCGACCTCGTCGCCCAGGGGAAGCCAGAGGTTGAACGCGAAGGGGCGCGCGGTGAGCGCTCGGAGTTGGCCGGCCGTCTCGCGGATCCGCGGGCCGTCGTAGCCGTACAGACCGTAGGACCCGAGCCCGCCGCCCTCGCTCACCGCGGAGGTGAGCGCGGACGACGACAAGCCGCCGAAGGGCCCCAGCACGATGGGGAGGTCGATGCCGAGCATGTCGACGAGGTCGCGCGTCATGATCCGACGGTACCGCGGGGTGTACGCCTACGTCCGAAGACGACGAACGGGGCCCGCCCGAAGGCGAGACCCCGTCCGTTCGACGCGATCAGGCGAAAGCGTTGACGTCCAGCGGGATGCCGGGGCCGAACGTGGTCGACACGGCGCCCTTCTGGATGTAGCGGCCCTTGGCGCTCGACGGCTTCAGACGCACGATCTCCTCGACCGCGGTGTTGAAGTTCTCCTCGAGCTGCTCGGCCGAGAACGAGGCCTTGCCGACGACGAAGTGCACGTTCGCGTGCTTGTCGACGCGGAACTCGATCTTTCCGCCCTTGATCTCCTCGACGGCCTTGGCCGGGTTGGGGGTCACGGTGCCGGTCTTGGGGTTGGGCATGAGGCCACGGGGGCCCAGCACCTTGCCGAGACGACCGACCTGGCCCATGAGCTCGGGCGTCGAGACGGCCGAGTCGAAAGCGGTCCAGCCGCCGGCGACCTTCTCGATGAGCTCGGCGCCGCCGACCTCATCGGCACCCGCGGCGATGGCGGCCTCGGCGGCCGGTCCGGTCGCGAACACGATGACGCGGGCGGTCTTGCCGGTGCCGTGGGGCAGGATGACCGTGCCGCGGACCATCTGGTCCGCCTTGCGCGGGTCGACGGCGAGCTTCAGCGCGACCTCGACGGTCGAGTCGAACTTCTTCGAACCGGTGTCCTTCGCCAGCGCGACGGCCTCGGTGGAGCTGTAGAACTTGTCGCGGTCGATCTTCGCCGCGGCTGCTTCGTAAACCTTGGACTTAGCCATTGTCGTCTCCCCCTCAGCTCTCGACCGTGATGCCCATGGAACGGGCGGTGCCAGCGATGATCAGCGAGGCGGCCTCGATGTCGTTGGCGTTCAGGTCGGGCATCTTGGCCTCGGCGATCTCGCGGACCTGGTCCTTGGTGAGCTTCGCGACCTTGGTCGTGTGCGGCGTCGCCGATCCCTTGGGAACGCCGGCAGCCTTCTTGATGAGCTCCGCGGCGGGCGGGGTCTTCAGGACGAAGGTGAAGCTGCGGTCCTCGTAGACGGTGATCTCCACGGGGATGACGTTGCCGCGCTGCGACTCGGTCGCGGCGTTGTACGCCTTGCAGAACTCCATGATGTTGACGCCATGCTGACCGAGCGCGGGGCCGATCGGCGGCGCCGGGTTGGCGGCTCCGGCGTTGATCTGAAGCTTGATCAGGCCGGTCACCTTCTTCTTCGGTGCCATTCGTTTTCCTTTCGTCGAGCGGATGCCGGCGGCATCCCTCTCCCGCGCGTCCGGCGGTTCCGGGCGACGGTGTGATGTGCGGGCGCGCGAACGCCCGCAAACTCCCCAAGTCTAGCGCATCCGGTCACCGGGTCGCTCGGCCGAGGGACCGGGACGACGAAGCGCCCCGACCGGCGGACCGGCGGAGCGCTTCGAACGACGCGGACGCGTTACTGCTTGGTGACCTGATCGAACGAGAGCTCGACCGGGGTCTCGCGCTCGAAGAGCGACACGAGCACCGTGAGCTTGCCGCTCTCGGGCTTGATCTCGCTGATCGACCCCGGAAGCCCCGCGAACGAGCCCTCCTTGATCGTGATGGTCTCGCCGACCTCGAAGTCGACCTCGGTGACGAGGCTGCGGGTCGGAGCGGCGACACCCTTGGCGGCGCCCGCCTTGGCCGGCGCGGCCTCCTTGACCTCGACGAGCGACTTCAGCATGTTGAACGCCTCGTCGAAGCGCAGCGGAGTCGGGTTGTGGGCGTTGCCGACGAAGCCGGTGACGCCGGGCGTGTGACGCACGACCGACCAGGTGTCTTCGGTCAGCTCCATGCGAACGAGCACGTAGCCGGGGATCCGGACGCGCGTGACCATCTTGCGCTGACCGTTCTTGATCTCGACGACGTCCTCCATGGGGACCTCGACCTGATAGATGTCTTCCTCGACCTCGAGCGTCGACTTGCGCTGCTCGATGTTGGCCTTCACCTTGCGCTCGAAACCAGCGTAGGAGTGGATGACGTACCACTTGCCCGGGAGCATGCGCAGCTCGGTGCGGAACGCGTCGTACGGGTCCTCGTCGTCGCCCACCGAGATCTCGATACCGGCGGCGGCCTCGAACTCGGAGAGGTAGTCGACCGTCTCGTCGGAGGCCTCGAGCTCGGGCTCCGGTCCGTCGTAGGGCTCGACCTCGTCCGCGGCCTCGGCGGCCTGCTCGGCAAGCTCCTCCTCGAGCGAGTCGGTGAGCACCTCGGCGGCGGCCTCGGCCTCGGCGGTCTCGTCGATCTCGAGAGCGTCGTTGACGACGGCGTCTGCGTCGGGGTCGTCGATCTCGACGCCGTCGAGGTCGGTGCCGTCCTCGACAGCGTCGTCTTCCACCACGTGGACGGCGACGTGCTCGGCGGCGTCGGAGGCCTGCTCCTGCCCGGCGAGAACGTTGCCCTCCTGGGCTTCGTCGTCCTCGCTGGACTGCTCGGCGGCCGTGGCCCAGTCGACGTCGTCGGGGATGCGTTCTGACACTGCGTTCTCTTCCATCGATTGTCGGGATGCCTGCTCAGCAGGCATTCGCGGGTCGTGCGGGCTGGGCCCGTCGATCAGCCCGGGACGCCGAACACGACGGTCGTGATCCAGACGAACAGGACGTCCAGGCCGTACACGAGCGCCATCATCACGACGACGAAGCCGAGGACCACTGCCGTGAACTTCACGAGCTCCTGGCGAGTCGGGGTGACGACCTTGCGGAGTTCGGCGAACACCTGGCGGATGAAGATGATGATCCGCGCGAAGACGTTGGGCTTCTTCTCGCGGGGCGCGCCACCTGCGGCGACGACTTCGCCACCCTCTTGGACCATCGAACCCACCTGATACCTTCCGTGTGCCGGCTGACGCCGACGCGCAGGGCGGACAGGAATCGAACCTGCAACCTGCGGTTTTGGAGACCGCTGCTCTGCCAATTGAGCTACCGCCCTAGAGATCCTGCGGACCTCGGGGTCTACACCCGCATCCCATCACCATTCGTCACGTCGTCGACGCTTGGGCATGGCGAAAGAATGCAGATTTCGACTGCACCTCCCAGTGTACGTCATGCGCGCGATGGTCGCGAACGAGCATGCGGGGACGAGACGACGGCCGGTGGGGCATTCGCAGGTGCACGACGGCTAGCGTTCGCGAGCGTTCAGCGTGGCTTCCTCCACAGAGAGGGCGATTGTGGAGGCATTCCCGGGCGTACGTATGTTCTCACAGCGTGTCGGTGGGGGCTGCAAAGATGGGAACATGCAAGCGAACGGCGGCAGAGGCGACGAGGTGGCAGGCGGGGCGCCGCACGCGGCGGCGTTCGTGGAGTTCGCCCACGCGTTGACACTCGCGCACGCCGGTGAGATCGCGTCCGTGCGAGCCTTGGCGAAGCTGGGACGGTCGGCGTTGCACGAGGCACGCCGCGATGGCGTGCGGGGTATGGCCTCTGACATGGAGCTGCGGTCGGTCGCCGCGGAGGCGGCGGGGATGGCGCGGCGGGGTGACCGGCGGGTGCAGTGGGAGATCGACCACGCGATGACGGTGGTGGATGAGTACCCGGCGATGTTCGCGGCGTGGGAGCAGCGCCTCGTCACCCGCGAGCACGTCGATGTGGTGGTGAAGGTCGGGCGGGTGGTGCCGGAGGAGGTACGACCGGAGTTCGACGCCGCCGCAGTGGCCGTGTGCCAGCGGGATATCGCGACGCGTGTGGCCGGGGCGTTGCAGAACCTGGCGGAGCGGATGCACCCGCGATCGTTCTCGGAGCGTCACCGGGAGGCCGCCGCCGGGCGGTGCGTGCGGTTATCGCCGGGGCAGGACGGGATGGCCGACCTCTCCGCGACGGTGCCGATGGTGATCGCCGCGGGGATCTACGACCGGTTGACGCAGATGGCGCAAACCGTGAAGGACGCCCGGGCGGATGCCGTGGCGGTGGATGCCGCGGGCGCGGTGGGTGGCGCGGGCGGTGCCGCTGCGCCCGATGCTCGGACGATGGATCAGCTCCGTGCCGACGTGCTGTCCGACCTCGTCCTCGGCGGCGCACCCGTCATCGACCCCACCACCGGCACCGACGGGCGCGGGACGCTCGGTGCGATCCGGGCGAAAGTGCAGGTCGTGATCACCTCAGACACCCTCACAGGGAAGGACGAACACCCCGCCGAAGCGAACGGCACCGGACTCATCGACGCCGACACCGTCCGGGAACTCGCCTCACAGACGGGGACGTGGGACCGGATGTTCATCGACCCGATCACCCGCACCCCGGTCGAGACCGACGCCTACCGGCCATTGCCCGCGATGCGGCGACTGCTGCAGACCCGCGACCAGCACTGCCGGTTCCCCGGCTGCCGCAGAGCCGCGATCCGATGCGAGATCGACCACACCATCGACCACGCCACAGGCGGCCACACCCACATCTACAACCTCGCCCACCTCTGCCAACGACACCACTCCATGAAGCAATTCACGAAATGGCAGGTCCGGCAGGCCGGCGGCGGAGTGCTCGTGTGGACCTCACCCCTCGGGCGGGTCTACCGCGAAGACGTCCCCATCCCCACCGTCTGCTTCACACCAGAACTCGCCACACCACCACCCGCACCGCCCGGCCGAGGCGCCGGTGCGCCACCCGGCGCGCCACCACCCTTCTGACGCTTCCGACGTTCAGGTCCGAGCAACACGGCCTCGGTTCGAGCGCGCGCTGTTGGCCCGCTGCCGACGACGTCGGACAGCGACGTCGGACAGCGAGCCGAGCACCGACCGGTCACGCGCCCGTGCGGATGAGCTTCTTGTTGACGAACTCGTCTGCGGCGAGCAGCCCCAGTTCACGCGAAGTGCCGCTGCGCTTGACCCCGCCGAACGGCAGGCCCGCCTCGTCGGCGAGGACCACGTTGACGTAGACCATCCCCGCGTCGATGGCGTCCGCCACGCGCGCGGCCTGGTCCGGGTCGGTGGTGAACACGTACGAGCCCAGTCCGAACGGCGTGTCGTTCGCGACCTCGACGGCCTCTGCCTCGTCCGCGACGCGATAGACGACGCCGACGGGCCCGAAGAACTCCTCGCGGTAGGCGTCCATCTCGGGGGTGACCCCGGTCAGCACGGTCCCGGGGTAGAAGGCGCCGTCGCGCTCTCCGCCGGTCACGAGGGTCGCACCCTGGGCGACCGCGCGATCGACCTGCTCCGCCAGACGCTCGGCGGCCGTCAGCGACGAGAGCGGCCCCAGCACGGTGTCCTCCTCGAACGGATCGCCCACCTTCGCGTCTCGAAGCGCGGCGGCGAACTTCTCCACGAAGGCGTCGTACAGCCCGTCGACGATGATGAAGCGCTTGGCGCCGTTGCAGGATTGCCCCACGTTGTCGAGCCGTGCCTCGGCGGCCGCGGCGACGGCGGCATCCAGGTCGTCGGTCGACAGCAGGATGAACGGGTCGGACCCGCCGAGCTCCAGCGCCACCTTCTTCAGGTGTCGACCTGCGACCTCCGCCACCGCCGACCCCGCACGCTCGGAGCCCGTCACCGACACTCCCTGCACCCGCCGATCGGCGATGATCGTGGCCGCCTGCTCGTTGCTGGCGTAGAGGTTGGTGTACACGCCCTCCGGGAAGCCGGCATCCCGATAGATCGCCTCGATGGCCGCCGCCGACTCCGGGCACTGCGGTGCGTGCTTCAGCACGATCGTGTTGCCCACCGCGATGTTCGGAGCGGCGAAGCGCGCCACCTGGTAGTAGGGGAAGTTCCACGGCATGATCCCCAGCAGCACCCCGAGCGGGCTCCGCCGGATCACGGCGGCGCCCTCGCCCTCGATGGGGATCGGCGAATCGCCGGTGATCTCATCGATGTGGTCGGCGTAGTAGGCGGTGATATCGGCCGCGAAGTCGACCTCGCCCTCGGCCGCGGCCAGCGGCTTGCCCATCTCGCGCACGATGATCGCGGCCAGTTCGGCACGGCGCTCACGGTGCAGCTCGGCGACGCGGCGAAGCAGGTCGGCTCGCTCCGCGGGCGCGGCCGGGCGCGCCCACGACCGGTAGGCGGCGTCCGCGGTGGCGAGCGCATCCTCGACGTCGGCGTCGGTGGCGGGCTCATACGTCGCCAGGGTCTCGCCCGTCGCGGGATTGGTCACGGCATACGTGCTCATCGGTTCTCCTCCGTCGGCCTCAGTCGGCCGGGATCAGGGTGTACTTGGTCGACAGGTACTCATGGATGCCCTCGAGGCCGCCCTCGCGGCCCACACCGGACTGCTTGACACCGCCGAACGGCGCGGCGGCGTTCGAGACGACGCCGACGTTGAGGCCCATCATGCCCGTCTCGAGCCGGTCGATCATCCGGTGGCCGCGCGCGAGGTCCTGCGTGAACACGTACGAGACCAGCCCGTACTCCGTGTCGTTGGCGAGCCGGATCGCCTCATCCTCGTCGGCGAACGTCGCGATCGCGAGCACCGGGCCGAAGATCTCTTCGCGCAGGATGTCGCTGCCGGCGACGACCTCGGTGACGACCGTGGGCTCGAAGAAGCTCCCCTCCCCCGCGATGGCAGACCCGCCGGTGCGCACCGTGGCTCCCCGGGCGACGGCATCCTCGACGAGCGCGCCCGTCTTGGCGACTGCCCTGTCGTCGATGAGAGGTCCGATCTGCACGTTCTCCTCGGTGCCGCGGCCGATCTTCATCGCCGCGACACGCTCGGTCAGCCGGTCGGCGAAGGCGTCGACGACCGATTCGTGCACGATGAAGCGATTGGCCGCCGTGCACGCCTGCCCGATGTTGCGGAACTTCGCGAGCATCGCGCCCTCCACCGCCTTGTCGAGATCGGCGTCCTCGAACACGATGAACGGCGCATTGCCGCCGAGCTCCATCGACACCCGCAGGACGCCCTCGGACGCCTGCGCGATGAGCTTCTTGCCCACCGGCGTGGAACCGGTGAACGACAGTTTGCGCAGCCGGGGATCGGCGATGATCGGCGCCGCGACCTCGCTCGAGCGCGTCGCGTTGACCACGTTCACCACCCCCGCCGGCAGGCCGGCCTCTTCGAGGATCTGCACGAACAGGGTCGTGGTCAGCGGGGTGAGCGCCGCCGGCTTGACGACGACGGTGCACCCGGCGGCGAGCGCGGGCGCGATCTTGCGCGTGGCCATCGCCAGCGGGAAGTTCCACGGCGTGATGAAGAACGAGGGGCCCACGGGCCGTTGCGAGACGACCATCCGTCCGGTGCCCTCGGGGTTCAGACCGTACCGGCCCGTGATGCGCACGGCCTCCTCGCTGAACCACCGCAGGAACTCGCCGCCGTACCCGACCTCGCCTCGAGCCTCGGCAAGGGGCTTGCCCATCTCGAGCGTCATCAGCAGCGCGAGGTCCTCCTTGCGCTGCTGGACGAGATCGAAGGCGCGGCGGAGGATGTCGCTGCGCACCCGCGGCGCCGTGCCGGCCCACCCCTCCTGGGCGGCCACGGCCGCGTCGAGGGCGCGGATGCCGTCCGCCGGCGACGCGTCGGCGATCTCGATCAGCGTGCGGCCGGTCGCGGGATCGGCGACGGCGAAGGTCGCGCCGCCCTCGGCGTCCACCCACTCCCCGCCGATGAACAGTCCGCGCTGCAGCCCGGCCAGCAGTCGTGTCTCGCTCTCGTGCGTCATCGCGCAGCTCCTCTCGCGCGCCGGCTCGCCGGCGCATCCTTGGTCAAGGTCTCGCCCCGGAAGAACGCGGGGCGCTTCACGGCCTGCCACACCATCACGACGACGCCGACGAGGATGACTCCCACGCCGAGGATGAAGACCAGGCCCACGCCGCCGATCTGCGACCCGCTGCCGTACGCCGGATCCATGGTGTCGATGAGGGTCGTCACGAACAGCACCGCGAGGATCAGGCCGCCCACGAGAGGGAAGAGCAGGGTGAAGAACACGTTCCGCACCGAGTCGAACCACTGCTTCCGGAAATACCACACGCACGCGAACGCGGTCAGGCCGTAGTAGAAGCAGATCATCATGCCGAGCGCGAGGATCGTGTCCCACAGGACGTTCTCGCTGACGATGCGCATCACGACGTAGAAGCCGGAGGCGACGATGGCCGAGACGACCGTGGCGTAGCCGGGCGTGAAGAAGCGCGGGCTGACCTTCGCGAAGCTCTCCGGCAGGGCGCCGTAGTGCCCCATCGCGAGCAGCGTCCGCGCCGGGCCGACGAAGGTCGACTGCAGCGACGAGGCCGAGCTGGTGAGGACGGCGAGTGAGACGAGGAACGCCAGCGGACCGAGGATGGGTCCCGACAGGTGGAAGAAGACGTTCTCCTGGATGTCGGCGTTGCCGAGCCCGAGATCGCCCGAGCCGACGCCGGCGAACATGATCATCGCGACGGCGAGCAACAGGTAGAGGGCCACGATCATCACGACCGTGATCGTCGCGGCGCGGCCGGGCGTGCGTTCGGGGTCCTTGGTCTCCTCGTTCATCGTGAGGGTGACGTCCCACCCCCAGAAGATGAAGATCGACAGCGACAGGCCCGCGGCGAACGCGCTGAACGAGGGCACGGCGAACGGGTTGAACCATGACCAGTCGAAGGGCGTCGCGTCGAAGGCGTTGCCCGACGACGCCTCGACGATGGCGGCGCCTGCGAACAGCACGAGCACGACCACCTGGAACGCGACGAGGCCGTACTGCAGCTTCTGCGTGGTCTGCATGTCGCGATACGACACGAAGGTCGCAGCCGCCACGAAGACGACGCACACGAGCACGTTGATCCAGGTGATGCCGGCCAGATCCGCGACCGATTCCTGACCGGTCAGCTGCGCGATCAGCAGGAAGAGGAAGTCGACGGCGACCCCCGCGAGATTCGAGAGCACGAGGATCGTCGCGGCGACGAGTCCCCACCCCGCCATCCAGCCCACCCAGGGGCCGAAGGCGCGAGCGGCCCAGGTGAAGCTCGTGCCGGAGTCGGGCATCCGGCTGTTGAGCTCGCGGTAGCCGAAGGCGACGAGCAGCATCGGGATGAAACCGACCAGCACGATCGCCGGCACCTGTGTGCCGACCTCGGATGCCGTCGGACCCACCGCCGCCGTGAACGTGTAGGCCGGCGCGATGCACGAGATGCCGATGACGACGGCCCCGAGGAGCCCGACGGTGCCCGCGCTCAGCCCCTTGCGGGAGATCCCCCCGGTGACGGGGTCGGCCGCCGGCGACCCGGCCTGCTCTGCTCTGGTCATGCGCTCGCTCCTTCTCGCTCGCTGCGGGTGCGGGGCACCACGATCATCGGGACGGTCACCACGCGCAGCATCCTCGCCGCGGTCGAGCCGAGGAACAGGCGCCGCGGCTGCGCCAGCCGGCTCGACCCGACGAGCACGATCTCTCCGGCCTCCCACTCGAGGTGGGAGGCGGCGTCCTCGATGCCGTCACCGGTGGCGACGACCGCGGCGACGTCGGCGTCGGCGGGAAGCGCCGCCCGCACCTCGGCCAGCACGTCCTGCGCATGGGTGTCGCCCACCGTGCGGATGGCGCCCGTGTCGAGCCCGGCGGGCAGATCGAGCGCCACCAGCGAGAGCAGGCGTACCGGCACGCCCGTCGCGGCCGCCAGTCGGATGGTCTGGTCGACCAGCAACTCGGTGCCTTCGCGTTCACCCACTGCTGCGGTGAGGCGGGTGACGCCGGTCTCGGCCGGAACCCGCCGCGCACCCCGGGGCACGAGTGCCACCGGGACATCCGACGAATGCACGAGCTCGGTCGTCGTCGTCCCCAGCCGGTGCCGACCGCGGTTGCCGCCATCGGCCGCTCCGACGACGATCAGGGACGCACCCAGCTCATCGGCCGCATCGACCAGCCCCGCGGCGACCGACTCGCCGTACCGGACGTGGGCCCGATGGGCGATGCCGTCCGGCACCTCGGCGGCACCATCGCGCAGCCAGCCGGCCGCCTGCTCGCGCACCAGACGCTCGTAGCCGGCGTCGGGCGGGACGATGCCCGGCTTCTGCGCCGGGAGCACGAGCACCAGATGCAGCCCGGCACCCGATGCGGCGGCGAGGCGGCTCGCGAAAGCGACGGCATCCCGTCCCGCCTTCGTCGCGGTGTAGCCGACGACGATGCGGTCGGTCGGGGTCGGCGTGCTCACGACCGGTCCGCTTCGAGGATCTCCTCGGCGACGCGGTGTCCCATCCGGATCGCGCCGTCGACGTGCTGGTACCCGAGCCCGGCCAGATCGCTGCAGGCGACGTGGAGCGGGCTGACGAGCTCGAGCTGCTCGGCGCCGTAGCGCGTCAGGCCGCCGAGGTCGAAACTGGCGGCGTACGCGCCCCGGGTCCACTCCTCGCTGCCCCAGTCGCTCTCGTAGTACACGACGGGGTCCTTCGCCTCGGGCCCGTAATAGTGCGACAGCGACTCCAGAATCCGCTCGCGGCGTTCGTCGGCGCCGAGTCGGAAGAGATCGTCGGCGGTGCGGTCCGAGACGAAGCCGACGAGGGTGCCGCGCTGATCGGCGTGGTTGGTGTTGTCATAGGCCTCGTGCACCAGCTGGTACGGGCTGAAGGCCGTGCCCGACAGACCCTGCTCGCGCCAGAATGGCCGGTCGTAGACCGCGTGCACCTTGATGACGAACCCCATCGAGAAATGCTGGTGCATCTGGTGCTTCAGACGCGGCAGCGGCGGGACGAACGAGATCCGGTTGTAGAGCACGGGGGCCAGGGCGAGCACGACGCGACGGGCACGAACGGTGACCGCGTCGGTGCGCACCACTGCGCCACCGTCGGTGTACTCGACGGTGCGCACCGGCTGGTCGAGCACGACGTCGTCCCCCAAGCGCTCCGCCAGCCGGAGCGGAACCTGCTGCAGGCCGCCCACGACGCGTTTGTCGAGGATGAAGTCGGCATCGACGAGGTGCGAGTACGACCCTGCCGAGGCGGCCATCTGCAGCGACTGGAGCAGCGAGAAGGTGTGGGTCGGCTTGGTCAGCATCGCCGAGCCGGTCGCGAAGGCGAGGTTGCGCACCGCCTCGTCGTCGTCGGTCTGCTGGCGCAGCCACGCATCCCACGAGATGCGGTCCCACTCGGCGGCCTTCTCATGGGCCCAGGGGCGGTCGGGGTCGATCTCGGCGACCATCGCGTCGAGGCGTGCGGTGATCTCGTCGATCACGCGCTCGGTCTCGGGTGCCACCGGGAACATCTCCCCCGTGAAGCGGCGAGCCTCGCCGTCGGCTCCGACATACACGCTCTCGCCCTCGCGGTAGCGGGCATAGGTCTCGAGCCCCAGGTCGGCCAGCGTCTCGATGAGCGCGTGCTGGTCGGGCGAGACCCACTGCCCGCCGAGCTCGAGCATGGCCCCGTCGATCTCATCGGTCCACAGGCGCCCTCCCACGCGACTGCGCGCCTCGAGCACGACGACCGACAGCCCCGCCTTCTTCAGGTCGTTGGCCGCGGTCAGGCCGGCCGCTCCGGCGCCGATGATCGCGACGTCTCGGGTGATCTCAGTCATGTGCGACTCCTTCGTTCTGGGGCTGGGCGGCGAGCGCCGCTGCGATGACGTCGAGGCCCTCGTCGAGCAGGTCGTCGCCGATCGACAGCGGGGGCAGGAAACGGATGACGTTGCCGTAGGTACCGCACGTGAGCACGATGACACCCTCGGCGATGCACGCCTTCGCGACGGCGGAGGTGAGCGCGGCATCCGGATCGCCGGTCTCCGGATCGACGAACTCCGCGGCGACCATGGCTCCGAGACCGCGGACGTCGCCGACGCGCGGGTCGGTTCCGCGCAGCCGGTTCAGGCGTGCCGTGAGCCGGGCGCCGATCTGCTGGGCGCGCTCGATGAGCCCGTCGTTCTCGAAGGCGTCGATCGACGCGAGCGCAGCGGCGCAGGCGATCGGGTTGCCGCCGTACGTGCCGCCCAGCCCGCCCGGGTGCGAGGCGTCCATCAGGTCGGCGCGTCCCGTGACCGCCGCCAGCGGCAGGCCTGCGGCGATGCCCTTGGCGGTCGTGATCAGATCGGGCACGATCCCGAAGTGCTCGCTGGCGAACATCGCGCCGGTCCGCGCGAAGCCGGTCTGCACCTCGTCCGCGATGAACACGACGCCGTTCTCGCGGCACCAGTCGGCGATCGCCGGCAGGAAACCGGCGGCGGGGACGATGAAGCCGCCCTCGCCCTGGATGGGCTCGATGATGACGGCGGCGAGGTTGTCGGCGCCGACCTGCTTCTCGATCTGCGAGATGGCTCGGGCCGCGGCGTCCGGGCCCGACAGACCGTCGCGGAACGGGTACGACAGCGGCGCGCGGTAGACCTCGGGGGCGAACGGACCGAACCCGCTCTTGTAGGGCATCGACTTCGCCGTCAGCGCCATCGTCAGGTTGGTGCGGCCGTGGTAGCCGTGATCGAAGGCGACGACGGCCTGGCGACCGGTCGCCTTGCGTGCGATCTTGACGGCGTTCTCGACCGCCTCGGCGCCGGAGTTGAACAGCGCCGTCTTCTTCTCGTGATCGCCCGGCGTCAGCCGGTTCAGCGCCTCGGCCACCGCGACGTACGACTCGTAGGGAGAGATCATGAAGCAGGTGTGGGTGAACTGCGCCACCTGGGCCTGCACTGCGGCGACGACCGCCGGGTGCGCGTTGCCGACCGAGGTGACGGCGATGCCCGAGCCCAGGTCGATGAGCGAGTTGCCGTCCGCGTCGACGACGACCCCGCCGCCGGCGGCTACGGCGTGGATCGGCGCGGTGTGTCCGACTCCGGCCGGCACCGCCGCGGCCTTGCGCGCCAGCAGCTCGGCCGAGCGCGGTCCGGGGATGGCGGTGACGACGCGGCGCTCCTGCGGGAGGGTCGGGCCGCCGAGGGGGATGGTCGGCGTCGGGGTCGAGGTGCTCATCCCGCGACACTAGGACTCGGGCCGGCACACCCGCACTCGCCGCCGTGTACAGTGAGCGCACGTCTTATCGCCGAGGTGTACAGGATGCCGTCGACTGCCGCCACGCCCCCCGCGCCCACCGTGCGGGCGCTGCTGTCCCGTCGTGAGCTGCGGCTGCGGCTGGCGACGCCGTCGGGCGACGCCGCCCTCGATGCCCCTGTGCGCTGGGTCCACAGCTCGGATCTGACCGACCCGACCCCTTTCCTCACCGAGGACGTCGTGCTGCTGACCACGGGAACCCAGCTCACCGTCGGCGACACCCGGGAGGCCGAGGCCTACGTGGGCCGGCTGCGGGCGCGCGGCGTGCGCGGCCTCGGCTTCGGCACGGAGGTCGTGCGCGACGGCATCCCCGACCCGCTGCGAGCCGCGTGCGAGCGAGACGGGATGCCGCTGTTCGAGGTGCCCTACCGCACCCCCTTCATCGCCGTGGCCCGCGCCGCAGCCGAAGCGATCGCCGCCCGGGCGTACGCGCGACGCAGCTGGGCTCTGGACGCGCAGCGCGCTCTGGCACTGGCCGCCTTGAGACCCGACGGTTTCGACGCCACGATCGCCGAACTCGCTCGACAGCTCGGCGGGTGGGTCGGCCTCTACGACGCCTCGGGCGCCCTGACTTACGCGCACGCGGCGCCGGGCGCCGGTGCCGGTGCCGGGACGCCCGATTCGACCGAGGGCGACGACGGGGAGCTGCGGCGTGCCGTCGACGCCGAGGTCGTCGCGCTGCTGCGGCGCGGCGGCGGCACGGGGGCGGCGATGCCGCTCCTCGGACGCCCGGTCACCCTGCAGACGCTGGGGGCGGGCGGTCAGCGCGGGGTCCTGGCCACCGCGGGCATCGAGCTCGACACCGATGCGCGCGCCGTCGTGACCGCGGTCGTCGCGACCACCGGTCTCGCGCTCGAGCAGCGCCGGATGACGGCGGGGGCATGGAGCCGGCTGCGCGCGGCGCTCGTCGACCTCCTCGTCGACGGTCGGCTCGATCTCGCCCGGGCGGTCGCCACCGATGCGTGGGGCGCCTTCCCCGCCGCGCCGTTCGTGGTCGCCATGGCCGATCCCGCCGCCCCGACGGGCGCCCGCGAGCTGCTGGACCATCACGCCGCGACGGGCCGCCTGTTCTACGGACGTGACCGAGATGGCGTTCTGCTCATCGCCGCGGCGTCCGATCGGCACCTCCTCGACGAGATCGCCGAGCACCTGACCTGGCGCCTCGGCGTCGCGCCGGCCCCGACCGACGCCGAGGTGCCGGCGGCACGCGAGCGCGCCCGCCTCGCGCGCGACCGAGGACGTGCCGGCACCGCGACGGATGTCGCCGATGCCCCGGGGGACCTCCTGGACGACCTGGCCACCGTCGCCGCCCGCGCCCGCGCGGGGGCCGAGCTGGCCGCTCTGCGCAGCCACGACGCGCGCCACGGCACCACCCTCGAATCCACCCTGACGGCGTGGCTCGAGCACGACGGCGCGCACGAGGGCACCGCTCGCGCCCTCGGCGTGCACCGCCACACCATTCGCGCCCGCATCGCTCTCGCGCAGCGCCTGCTGGGCCGGGATCTGGCCTCCTTCGCCGACCGCGCAGCCGTGTGGACCGCCCTCCGCCTCTCGTCCTGACCCGGGGTCGCCGCGGCGCCGGGAGCGTCAGGCCGTGATGTTGAAGCGCACGAGGCGGGCCCGCTCCGCGGCGGGAGGCGCGTCGAGGACGGTCAGGCTCGGAGCGGCGACGGGTTCGATCCGGTCCGCCGTCAACCCGACGAAGTGCGCGAGCGCCGCCCGGATCACCCCGCCGTGCGTGACGACGAGGACGGGGCCGGGATGGGCGGCCGCCACGTGCGCGGCCGCCGCGACCCGCTCCTGCACCGATGCGAGGCGCTCACCACCCGGGGGCACGATGGCCCCCGCCCGCCACCGGGCGTAGTCGGCGCCGAGCACCTCGGGCACCGCCCCCTCCCAGGAGCCGAGTCCCGCCTCGGCCCACCGTTCGTCGACGATGGGGGTGAGCCCGCTCAGCAGCGACACCGTCGACCGGGCGCGCGACAGCGGCGACACGACGGCGGTCTGCGGCATCCACTCGTCGATCAGGACGCGCAGCCGCAGCGCCGCGCTCCGACCGGTCTCGGAGAGGTCGATGTCGGTGCGCCCCTGCAGGCGACGCTCGGCCGTCCAGGGCGTCGGACCGTGCCGGACCAGCAGCAGCGCCGTCATCGGGCCACGACCGTCAGCCGCGCCCCCGAGGCGTGGAACAGCTCGCAACTCGGCGGGGGTGCCGTCGGCGACGATCCGGCCGCGATCGATGATGCAGACCCGATCGGCCTCCTCCGTCTCCTCCAGATAGTGGGTCGTGAGGAAGACGGTGAGCCCGTCGCGCTCGCGCAGTTCGTGGATGGTCGCCCACACCATCTGCCGGCTCGCCGGGTCGAGTCCGGTCGTCGGCTCGTCGAGGAAGACGATCTCGGGGTCGTGCAGCAGCGCACGGGCGATGTCGGCGCGACGCCGCTGCCCACCCGAGAGGCGGCTGTATCGCCGGTCGATGAACTCGCCGAGGTCGATGATGCGCTCGAGCCGGTTGATCCGCTCCCGGATCGCCGCCGCGGTGCCGAGGTAGGGCCGCGCCCGCACCGTGAGGTTCTCGCGTACCGTGAGCGCTCCGTCCAAGAGGGAGTCCTGGAAGACGACGCCGATCGCACGGCGCACCGCGTCGCCGTCTGTGCGGATGTCGTGGCCGGCCACCTGGAGCGACCCGGCATCGGGCTGGATCACCGTCGTCAGCGCGCCGATCGTCGTCGACTTCCCCGCCCCGTTGGTGCCGAGGAACGCGAACACCCCGCCCGCCGGCACCTCGAAGCTCACGTCGTCGACGGCCGTGACATCGCCGTATCTCTTCGTCAGGCCGCGCACGAGCGTCGGTGCGGTGGGTCGGGTCGTCATGTACCCACCGTGCCCGGCGCCGCCCCGGCGCGACAGCCCCTATTCGGTCGAACCGGGTCCACCGTTCGGTGGAGGCGCGCTCGCGTGCGGCATCCCATTCGCGCGGCCGCGCCGCTACGCTCGGAGGGTGACCGAACGCGCCCCGCTGTCCCGCAAGCTCTCCGCCATCGCCGAGTCGGCGACCCTCAAGGTCGACGCGAAGGCGAAGGCTCTGCAGGCCGCCGGGCGCCCCGTCATCTCGTACGCGGCGGGCGAGCCCGACTTCTCGACGCCGGCGTTCATCGTCGAGGCCGCGCAGCACGCCCTCGCCGACCCGTCGAACTACCGCTACACGCCCGCCGCCGGTCTCCCGGTGCTGCGCGAGGCGATCGCCGCGAAGACCTTCCGCGACTCGGGCCTCGAGGTGCAGCCTTCGCAGGTCATCGTGACCAACGGCGGCAAGCAGTCGGTGTACCAGGCCTTCCAGACCGTGGTGAACCCCGGTGACGAGGTGCTGCTGCCGGCTCCGTACTGGACGACCTACCCCGAGGCGATCGCCCTCGCCGACGGCATCCCGGTCGAGGTCTTCGCCGGCGCCGACCAGGAGTACAAGGTGACCGTCGAGCAGCTCGAGGCCGCCCGCACCGAGCGCACCACGGTGCTCGTCTTCGTGTCGCCCTCGAACCCGACCGGTGCCGTCTACACCCCCGAGGAGACCGCCGCGATCGGCGCGTGGGCCCTCGAGCACGGCATCTGGGTCATCAGCGACGAGATCTACCAGAACCTCGTCTACGACGGTGCGCGCGCGGTCTCGATCGTCGAGGCGGTTCCCGACCTCGCCGGGCAGACCATCCTCGTCAACGGCGTGGCGAAGACGTATGCGATGACCGGCTGGCGCGTGGGCTGGATGGTGGGCCCCTCCGACGCCATGAAGCTGGCCGGCAACCTCCAGTCCCACCTGAGCTCGAACGTCAACAACGTCGCGCAGCGCGCCGCCCTGGCGGCGCTGACGGGGCCGCAGGACGAGGCCGAGCAGATGCGCCTGGCCTTCGACCGTCGGCGCCGCCTGATCGTGGCGGAGCTGGCGAAGATCCCCGGCGTCGAGGTACCGAACCCGCTCGGCGCGTTCTACGTCTACCCCGACGTCACCGGGCTGCTGGGCCGCACGTGGGCCGGCGTCGAGGTCACGACCTCGCTCGAGCTCGCGGACCTGATCCTCGAGCAGGCGGAGGTCGCCGTCGTTCCCGGCGAGGCCTTCGGTCCCTCGGGATACCTGCGGCTTTCGTACGCCCTCGGCGACGACCAGCTGCTCGAAGGCATCCAGCGCCTGCAGCGCCTGTTCGCCTGACCCGGGCCGGGGTCAGAGCTCGACGCCGACGAGGACCGGTTCGGGCTGCAGGATGAGCCCGAACTCCGCCTGCACGCGCTGCTGCACGAAGCGCGCCAACGCGGCGAGCTGGTCGGCGGTGGCGCCGCCGCGGTTGGTCAGCGCCAGAGCATGCTTGGTCGACAGCCCGGCACGCGATCCGGGAAGCGCGAACCCCTTGCCGATGCCGGCGTGCTCGATGAGCCAGGCGGCGCTGACCTTGACGTCGGGCTCCGCGCTGCTCGCGGTCGGCGAGACGCCGTAGTACTCGTTCAGCGGGATGACCCGGTCGGCCACGGGGTCCGGGGCGACCGGCCAACGCGGGCAGGCGTCCGGCAACGTGCGGGCGAACGCGGCGCTGACGATCGCGTTCTGGAAGAAGGACCCGGCGCTCCAGGTGTCGGGATCGGCGTCGTCGAGCACCATGCCCTTGCTCGCCCGGACCGCCAGGACGGTGTCGCGGACCCAGCGCAGCGAGACCGCCGCCTCGGGATCGAGCCCGAGCGCACCGCGGAGCTGGGGGCCGCGGATCACGAACTCCCCGTGTCCGACCTCGGCGAGCTCGAGAGTGATGGAGAGGATGACCGCGGACCGCTCGGGCACCGACCCGTGATGCTGCTTGAGCACCGAGGTGCGGAAGCCGAGACCGAGATCGGATGCCGGGACCACGGAGACATCGCCCGTGGACTCGTCGATCAGCTCGACCTCGACGAGGGTCTGGACGACTTCCTGACCGTAGGCGCCGATGTTCTGCACCGGTGCGGCGCCGGCGGTGCCCGGGATGCCCGACATCGCCGCGATCCCGCTCAGCCCCGCCGACACGGCGTGTTCGACCAGGGCATCCCATGAGTGTCCGGCCTGCACCTTGAGGCGTACATGACCGGGAAGCGGCGAAGGAAGCTGCTCGATGCCGTCCGTCCGCACGACCACCACCGTCCCGTCGAAGGGCTCGTCACCGACGAGCAGGTTCGAGCCGCCGCCCACGACGAGCCAGGGTTCGCGATCGGCCCAGAGGTCACGCAGCGTCGCGACGAGTTCATCGGTCGTGCGCGCCTCGATCATCCGCGCCGGCACGGCGCCCGCCCGCAGCGTCGTCAGCTCGGCGAGGGGGCGGGGGGTGATCTCGACCACGATCACGCGGCGGTGCGCACGCGCACCTGCGCCTTGCCCAGCACCACCGTGTCGCCGTAGCTCACGGTGAGGTCGATGCGCGTGGTGTCGTCGTCGGCCGCGCCGACCTTCGCGACGACGGTGACCGTGGCACCCGTCTCGGCGTCGACGACGACGGGGCGGGTGAATCGCACCCCGTACTCGACGATGCGGCCGCTGTCGCCGAGCCACTCGACGATGGTCTCGACGGCGAGCCCCATCGTGAGCATGCCGTGGGCGAGGACGCCGGGGAGCCCGACGCGCGTCGCGACGTCGTCGCGGTAGTGGATGGGATTGAAGTCTCCCGATGCTCCGGCGTAGCGCACGAGCGATTCGCGCGTGAGTTCGACCGTGCGCTGGGCGACGACCGTTCCGATCTCGATCGCGCTCATGCGTCCTCCCCTCCGACCAGCAGAACCGAGATGGCCGTGACGACGTGCGCCCCGTCGGCGTCGGTGATGTCCGCCTCGCTGGTGACCATGGCTCCCTTGCCGAAGGCTCGGACGCCGGTCACCGTCAGCGTCGCCGACAGCTCGTCTCCGGCGACGATCGGGCGGGTGTAGCGGAAGCGCTGTTCGGCGTGCACGGTGCGTTCGAGCACGATGCCCGAGTCGGGCTCGGCGAGCAGCTGCTGCAGCGTGAGGTCTTGGATCACCATCGCGAAGGTGGGCGGGGCGACCACGTCGGCGTAGCCCAGCGCACGCGCCGCCTCGGGGTCGGTGTGCTGCGGATCGGTCGCGAAGACGGCGCGCGCGAAGTCGCGCACCTTCTCGCGGCCCACGAGGTAGGGGGCGGTGGGCGCGAAGGCGCGCTCGACCAGCTCAGGGTTCACGGACACCGTCCGATTCTACCGGCGACCCCGCTGCGGCTTCGGCGCACGGGTCGCCGCCCGCTCGGCGCGCTGCGCGCGGTGCACCCGGATCGCCCGGAACGCCATCTGCCCGCCGATGAATGTGAGGAAGACGGCGAAGAGGATGTTGGCGGTGAGCGGATTCAGCAGCGTCGCGATCCACGCACCGAGCGCGGTGGTCGTGCACGCGGCGAGCCCGACCACGAGCGCAGCGAGGAGGTCGACGTTGCGCCGCCGCGCGTTGCCGATCGTGCCCGAGATGGCGGTGGGGATCATCATGAGCAGCGACGTCCCCTTCGCGACGAGGTCGCTCGTTCCGAAGAGGAACATCAATGCCGGTACGACGATGACCCCGCCGCCGACGCCGAGCAGACCCGCCATGATGCCGGTGAACAGTCCGAGGCCACCCAGTCCGATGCCCACCGGCCAGCTGAGCTCGAGCGCCGCATCCCGCGACGGCACGACGATGAACAGCATGACCACCACGACCAGGAGGAAGCCGACGAACCCCCAGCGGAGAGCGTTCTGCGGGATCTTCGCGAGCAGCCAGCTGCCGATCTGCGCGCCGATGACGGCGCCGACGGCCAGGATGACGGCGGGGATCCACGCCACCGATCCCGTCATCGCATAGGAGATGACGCCGACGGATGCCGTGGGCACGATGGCGGCGAGCGACGTGCCCGCGGCGAGCCGCTGGTCGAAGCCGAGCAGCAGTACCAGCATCGGCACGATGACGGTGCCGCCACCGACCCCGAACAGCCCCGAGAGCAGACCGGCGCCGAGGCCGATCGCGGCGCAGGCGAGGTAGAAGCGGGGAGTGCGTCGCACCCTTTCGGCGTGCATCACTGCGGCGACTCGACGAAGTCGTCGATGAGCCAGCCCGAACCGCCGGGAACGAGCGTGTAGGAGTAGGAGAAGCTGCCGGGCACCGGGTTCTCGAGCGGCAGGCCCGACTCGTCGCGCACCTGCACGAAGCTCTCGACCGTGTCGACGGTGATCGTGTCGCCGTCGCGAGAGGTCGAGACGATCGCGACCTCGTACTCGTCGACCGTCTCGTTGAACGCCGTGGCCTCGCGGTCGAAATCGGCGCAGTCGGTGTAGCCGTAGGTGGTGAGGTACTCCGGTGTGAGCGTCGACTGGTAGGCCGCGCAGTCGATGTCGTCCCACGCGTCGTCGTAGGCGTCGACGACGTCCTCGGCGGCGCGGGCGTCCGCATCCTGCGACGTGCCCGCGTCCGGACGTCCGCCGGTCGGGTCGAGCAGGCCCACGACGAACCGCGGGATGAAGACCGCGGCGAGGATGATCAGTCCGACGATCACCGCGCCCAGGGCGACGAACAGGATCCACAGCTTCGACTTCTTGCGCGGCGCCTCGCTCGGAGCATCACCGCCGTGCTGCCAGGGTGCGGTGTTCGAGGGCACGGGGATCTGCGGGACGGCGTTGGTCGGGGTAGCGGTGTCGGTCGACGCGGCGAACTGCCGGCTCTCGGCGATCGACGCCGCCGTGGGCTCGGGCACCGCAGGCTGCTCGGGCACCGCAGGCTGCTCGGGCACCGCAGGCTGCTCGGGCACATGGGTGTGCTCGGTCCACTGGGCACCGTCCCACCAGCGGAGTGCGCCGTGACCGTCGTCGTACCACCCGGGGGGCGTCGAAGTGCTCAACTCTTCCTCATTCCGCATCGGGCGGGCTGCCGCCGCACATCACCCTATCCGTCGGTCGCGAGAGCATCGGTGGAGGTCGCCGATGCTGATGCATCGTCCCCCGCGTCATCGCCGGCTGCGCGTTCGAACTGCGAGCGGTACAAGCGCCAGTACGCACCGCGTGCGCCGATGAGCTCGTCGTGCGATCCCTTCTCGACGATGTCGCCGTGCTCCATCACCAGGATGAGGTCGGCGTCTCGGATCGTCGAGAGCCGGTGCGCGATCACGAACGACGTCCGCCCTTCGCGCAGCGCCGACATCGCCTGCTGCAGCAGCAGCTCCGTGCGGGTGTCGACCGAGCTGGTCGCCTCGTCGAGGATCAGGACGGCGGGCTGTGCGACGAAGGCCCGTGCGATCGTGATGAGCTGCTTCTCGCCCGCCGAGACGTTCGCGGCATCCTCGTCGAGCACGGTGTCGTAGCCCTCGGGCAGGGAGTGCACGAAGCGGTCGACCCGGGTGGCGACGGCGGCGTCGACGATCTCTTGATCGGTGGCGCTCTGGCGGCCGTACCGGATGTTCTCGCGGATCGTTCCCGCGAACAGCCACGGGTCCTGCAGCACCATGCCGGTGCGCGATCGCACGTCGTCGCGGGAGAGGGCGGCGATGTCCTGCCCATCGAGCAGGATGCGTCCGCCGTCGAGCTCGTAGAACCGCATCAGCAGGTTGACGAGCGTCGTCTTGCCCGCGCCGGTCGGGCCGACGATGGCCACCGTCTGACCCGGTTCGACGCGGAACGACAGATCCCGGATCAGAGGCTTGTCGGACGAGTAGGCGAAGCGCACGTGTTCGAACTCGATGACGCCCCGACCGTCGGTCGTCGCTCGCGCGTCGGGGTCGTCGGGATCCTGCTCGTTCTCGTCGAGCAGCTCGAAGACCCGCTCGGCCGATGCGGTGCCCGACTGCACGACGGCGGCCATGCCGCCCAGCTCCGAGAGCGGCTGGGTGAACTGCTGCGAGTACTGGATGAACGCCTGCACGTCACCGAGTCGGAGCTGACCGGAGGCGACCATGAGACCGCCGAGCACGGCGATGCCGACGTAGGTGAGGTTTCCGATGAACATCATCCCGGGCATGATGAGGCCCGACAGGAACTGGGCCTTGAACGCGGCCTCGAACAGCTCGTCGTTCTCGGCCTCGAACTTTTCGCGTGCGTCGCGCTCGCGGCCGTAGACGCGCACGAGAGCATGACCCGAGAACGACTCCTCGACGCGGGCGTTCAGCCGGCCGACCTTGCGCCATTGCAGGGCGAAGGCCTTCTGCGAGCGCGGCCCGATGACGCCGAAGATGACGGCCATGAGCGGCAGCGAGACGAGGGCCACGAGCGCGAGCTGCCACGAGATCGAGAACATCATGAACAGCACGCCGACGACCGTGAGCACGCTCGTCAGGGCGGTCGAGAGCGACTGCTGCATCGTCTGGGTGATGTTGTCGATGTCGTTCGTCACGCGCGAGATCAGCTCGCCGCGCTGCACGCGGTCGAAGTACGACAGCGGCAGGCGGTTGATCTTCGCCTCGACCGACTCGCGCAGGCGCCACATCGTGCGCACCATGATGATGTTGATCACGAAGCCCTGCAGCCAGGTGAGGATCGCCGAGCCGACGTAGATCGCGAGCACGGTCACGACGACCCACTTGAGCCGGTCGAAGTCGACGCCGGCGCCGACCTGGAAGTTCTGCATCGCGCCGACGATGTTGGCGATGTCCGTCTGGCCCGCGGCGTTGAGCGCGGCGACGACGTCCTCCTGGCTCGTGCCGGCCGGGAACTGCCCGGCCAGGTTCGCCGACACGATCCCCTCGAAGATGAGGTTCGTCGCGTCGCCGAGGACGCGCGGGGCGAGCACGGCGAGCAGGACTCCCACCGCGCCGAGCACCGTCATGAGCGCGAACACGGCGGCGTACGGGCGGAGCAGGCCGATCATGCGCACGAAGCTCGGTCCGAACTTCGCGGCCTTGCCGGGGGCGACGCTGTCCCAATCGCCCGAATTCTGGCGCGCCTGCTCGGCGAGCTCGAGTTCGAGCCGCTCGTCGTCGGTCAGGTTCTTCTCGGAGCCGCTCATGCGTCCACCCCCAACTGCGACTCGACGATCTCGCGATAGGTCGTGTTCGTTGCCAGCAGTTCGTCGTGCGTGCCGAGCCCGGCCACCCGGCCGTCGTCGAGGACGAGGATGCGGTCGGCGCCGGTCACGGTGGAGATGCGTTGCGCGACGACGATCTTCGTGACGTCGGGCAGCTCTCGCCAGAGCGCCTCGCGAAGCCGCGCGTCCGTGGACAGGTCGAGCGCCGAGAACGAGTCGTCGAAGACGAGCACGTCGGGCCGCCGCACGATCGCGCGCGCGATCGCGAGCCGTTGCCGCTGACCGCCGGAGACGTTCGTCCCGCCCTGCGCGATGCGCGCCTCGAGCCCGCCCTCCATCTCTGAGACGAAATCGCGGCCCTGGGCGATCTCCAATGCCCGCCACAGCTCGTCGTCGGTGGCGTCCTCGCGACCGAACCTGAGATTGGAGGCGACCGTCCCGGTGAACAGGAACGCCCGCTGCGGCACGTAGCCGATACCCGCCCACAGCAGATCCAGGTCCGCCTGCCGGACGTCTACACCGGCGACGCGGACGGAACCTCCGGTGACGTCGAACAGCCGCGGCACCAGCGAGACCAGCGTCGTCTTCCCCGACCCGGTCGACCCGACCACGGCGACCGTCTCACCGGGGGCGGCACGGAACGAGATGCCCTCGAGCACCGGCGAGTCGGCCCCCGGATAGGTGAACGACACGTCGTCGAACTCGACGGCACCGGGCTCGGGGAACGTCTCCACCGGAGCGGCCGGGCGCTCGAGCGCGTCGTGCGACGCCAGCACCTCGCCGATGCGATCGGCCGACACGGCGGCGCGCGGGATCATGATCGTCATGAAGGTCGCCATGAGCACGCCCATGAGGATCTGGCCGACGTACTGCATGAAGGCGAAGAGCGTGCCGATCTGCACACTGCCCTGATCGACCTGGATGCCGCCGAACCAGATGACACCGACCACGGTGACGTTCAGCACGAGCATCGCGAGCGGGAACATCAGCACGAAGAGCGAGCCGACCTTGCGCCCGACGATCATGATGTCGGTGTTCGCGCCGCGGAAGCGCTCCTCCTCGATGCGCTCGCGCACGAACGCGCGGACCACCCGCACGCCCGTCAGCTGCTCGCGCATGATGCGGTTGACGTTGTCGAGCCGTGTCTGGAAGATGCGGAAGAGCGGAACCATGCGGCTGATGATGATGCCGGCGATCACGAGCAGCAGCGGCACGGCCACGCCGATGAGCCAGCTCAGCCCGACGTCCTGCTGCAGCGCCATGATGATGCCGCCGATCGCCAGCATCGGGGCGGTGACGAGCATCGTCGCCCCCATCATCGCCAGCATCTGCACCTGCTGCACGTCGTTGGTGTTGCGCGTGATCAGGGTTCCGGGACCGAAGCGCGAGACCTCGCGCTCGGAGAAGCCGCTCACCTTCTCGAAGACGTCGCGGCGGATGTCGCGTCCCGCGGCCATCGCGGCGCGGGCGGCGCACAGTGTGGCGATGACGGCCGCGATGATCTGGCCGAGCGCGATGAGCAGCATGACCCCGCCGCGCGACCAGATGTAGGCGGTATCGCCCTGGGCGACGCCGTTGTCGATGATGTCGGCGTTCAGGCGGGGAAGGTAGAGCGAGGCCATCGCCGAGGCGAACTGGAACACCAGAACACCCAGGAGCAGCCACCGGTAGGTGCGCAGATAGCGGATCAGGAGCTTGCCGAGCATGGGTCTCCCTGGGCGAGGCGGACGGACGGTTCATGGTAGCGCCGGGCGCCGACACGCACGCGGCGCGGCCGTTGCGCCACCGGCGAACGACCGCCGGGCTCACAGCGCGCGCCGATCAGACCTCGGTACCGTCGAGCTCATGACGACCGGCAGCGCCGTGCCCCCGCTCTCGATCACCGACGGACTGCAGAACTTCTCGCCGCAGGAGCTGCGGAGCCTCCGCGACGAGTTCCAGCAGTTCCTGCTCGAGTACCGCTTCGGGATGCAGGAGATCGAGACGAAGCTGCAGATCCTGCGCGACGAGTTCCAGCAGCTGCACGACTACAACCCCATCGAGCACCTCTCGAGCCGGCTGAAGTCGCCCGACAGCATCGTGGAGAAGGTGGTGCGCAAGGGTGTGGAACCGGAGTTCCCCGCCATCCGCGAGAGCATCACCGACATCGCGGGCGTGCGCGTGACGTGCAGCTTCGTGCAGGACGCCTATCGACTGTTCGACCTGCTCACCGCCCAGGACGACATCCAGGTGCGCCTCGTGAAGGACTACATCGCCGAGCCGAAGCCCAACGGCTACAAGAGCCTCCACGCGATCGTCGAAGTGCCGGTGTTCCTCTCGACGGGGCGGCTGATGGTGCCCGTCGAGGTGCAGTTCCGCACGATCGCGATGGACTTCTGGGCCAGCCTCGAGCACAAGATCTATTACAAGTACGCGGCGAACGTGCCGGCCGAGCTGCTCGCGGAACTCAAGGATGCCGCCGACACGGCCTCCGAGCTCGACGCGAAGATGGAGCGGTTGCACCGCGAGGTCCGCCACCGCCCGCGAGTGGTGCGCATCTGAGCGCACCACTCGCGGCGGCGCCGGGGGTCAGTCCTCCGAGACGGTGATCTCCACCGGGATGTTGCCCCGGGTGGCGTTGGAGTACGGGCACACCTGGTGTGCGGCATCCGCCAGCTCCTGTGCGAGCGCGCGCTCGACGCCCGGCAGCACGACCTCCAGGACCACCGAGAGCGAGAAGCCACCGGCATCCGTGGGGTGGATCTGCACCTGGCCGCCGACGGCGGAGTCGGTCACGTCGACCTTCTTCGAGCGGGCCACCATCTGCAGGGCGGAGTGGAAGCAGGCGGCGTAGCCGGCGGCGAAGAGCTGCTCGGGGTTGGATCCGTTGCCGGACCCGCCCATCTCCTTCGGGATCGCCATCTCGAGGTCGACGCGTCCGTCGGTGCTGCGGACGTGGCCGTTGCGGCCCGCTCCGGTCGACAGTGCTTCAGCGGTGTAGAGGGCGCTCATGCGTGCTCCTTCTCTCTTTCGGGGGTGGTCGTGTCCGCGGCGGCGGATGCCGACCGCGCACCGGCGGCGGTGTCGCGCATGCCGTCGGCGAGTTCGGTGAGGGCTGCGATGAGGGCCCGGGCTCCGTCGACGGTCACGCCCATGCCCTGCGCGATGCAGCCGGGGACGTGGGCGAGCTCCGCGCGCAGGTCGCGGCCGCGCGAGGTCAGCGAGACCGAGACGACCCGTTCGTCCTCTCTCGTCCGCGTGCGCTCGACCAGCCCGTCCCGGGTCATCCGGCGCAGCAGCGGCGACAGGGTGCCCGAGTCGAGGTCGAGGGCGTCGCCGAGCTCGCGGACGCTTCGGTCGTCGCGGCTCCACAGCAGCACGAGCACGAGGTACTGCGGATAGGTCAGCCCGTGCGGCTCGAGCAGCGTGGCGTAGGCCTTCGTCGTCGCGCGCGATGCCGCGTACATCGAGAAGCAGACCATGTGCTCCGTGGGTTCCATGCTTGCATCGTACACAACCTAGTTGTGCACAACCTATCGATCGGGAGAACGGCGCCCGTCGTTGCCGACGGGCGCCGTCCGACGCGTCACGGCGTGGGCATGCCGCCGTTGACGTTGAGGGTCTCCCCCGCGACGTAGCTCGACTCCGCCGACGCGAGGTACACGTAGGCCGGGGCGAGCTCGGCGGGCTGGCCCATGCGTCCGAGCGGCGTCTGCTCGCCGAAGCTCTCGAGCTTGTCCTGCGGCTGTCCGCCGCTCGGCTGCAGCGGTGTCCAGATCGGGCCGGGTGCGACGGCGTTGACGCGGATGCCCTTCGGCGCCAGCTGCTGCGCGAGCCCCTTGGTGAACGCGTTGATCGTCGCCTTGGTCGAGGCGTAGTCGACCAGCGTCTCCGACGGCGAGTACGCCTGGATCGAGGTCGTGTTGATGATCGTCGCACCGGCGGGCAGGTGCGGCAGTGCCGCCTTGGTGATCCAGAACATCGCGTACACGTTCGTCTTGAACGTGTCGTCGAACTGCTCGTCCGTGATGTCGGCGAGCGACTCCTGGGCGATCTGCTTGCCGCCGTTGTTGACGAGGATGTCGATGCCGCCGAGCGCCGACACCGTGTCGGCGACCAGTGAACGGCAGTACTCGGGGTCGCGCAGATCCCCCGGGAGAGTCGCCACGGTCACGCCGGCGTCCTTCAGGATGCCGGCGATCCGCTGCGCATCCTGCTCCTCTGCGGGGAGGTACGAGATCGCCACATCCGCACCCTCGCGCGCGAACGCGATAGCGGTGGCCGCGCCGATGCCCGAGTCACCGCCCGTGATGAGCGCCTTGCGGCCGGTGAGACGCCCGCTGCCGCGGTAGCTCTCCTCGCCGAGGTCCGCCTTGGGCGTCATCTCGGCATCGAGGCCCGGCTCGTCCATCTCCTGCTTCTCGGGTTCGATGTCCGAGTAGAGCTCGGCGGGGTTGACGAAGGTGTACTGGTCGCGGGACATGATGTCTCCTTCCGGTCGGTCTTTCGTGGACGGTCGTGCGGTCAGGGGGTGGATGCGACGCCGAAGGTGTGGACGCCGCGTCCGCCGATCGGGTGGTCGAGACGGAAGATGCCGCCCGAGAGCGGATGCCGCTGCAGCTGCTCCTCGGTGAGGTTCTCCCGGGCCGACCCGACGAGGAGGGTGCGGAGGTCGGGGCCGACGAAGGCCACCGAGGTGATGTTGGGGGCGGGCATCGCGGTCTCGTCGACGATCTCGCCCGCGGTGTTCCAGTGCGCGACCGCTCCCTCGCCGTACAGCCCGTTCGCGAACGATCCGTCGGCCGCCATCGTCAGCCCGTCGCTCGCGCGGCCGACGAGGAACGGTTCGAGCTCGCCGAGCTCGCCATCGGGCCCGTAAGGCGCGCGATACACCGTCGAGGTGCCGGTGTCGGTGAGGTACATGGTGCGGCCGTCGTCGGACCACTCCATCCCGTTGGCGACCGCGAACCCTCCGCTGATCACGCGGACCGCACCGTCGCCGTCGACCGACCAGACCGTCGCGTCGGCGTCGTCGGTGGTCAGCTCCATGCCGCCGACGACGAACCGGCCGAAGGGATCGACCTTGCCCTCGTTCAGGCGCATGCCGTCGTGGCGATGCGGCAGAGTCGCCAGCTCCCGCTCGATGCGGCCGTGCTCGTCGAGGAGCACGACGCGATCCTTCAGAGCCGCGACGTACCCGCCGCCCGCCGCCGGCTGCACGGCCGACAGGGGCGGGGGCAGCTCGACGATCCGGTCGTCGCTGCCGTCCACGGCGCCGTCGAGCGGTCCGCGGTGCAACAGGCCGGCGGTGATGTCGACCCAGACCACCTCGTCGCTGCGCGCGTCCCACCAGATGCTCTCGACGAGCACCGCACGGGTGTCGCGGAACACCGTGACCTCACTTGCCACGGAGAGCCTCCTCGGGAACGACATCGCGGATGGTGAGCACCGTGGCGATGAAGGCCAGGTGGCTGAGCGCCTGCGGGGTGTTGCCCCACGCGGAGCCGTCGGCGGCGTCGATCATCTCGGCGTAGATGCCCACGTCGTTGGCGTGGGAGACGAGCTGATCGACGAGGTCGAGCGCCTCGTCGTGGCGTCCGACGCAGGCGAGGGCCTCGGCGCGCCAGAACGCGCAGGCCACGAAGGTCTTCTCCTCCGCGGCCACACCGCTGTAGCGGTAGAGCAGCGGACCCGCACCCAGCTCGGCGCTGAGGGCGTCGATCGTCGACGACATGCGTTCCCCCCGGTCGAAACCCGTCGGGGCGTGGAGCAGGACGGAGGCATCGAGCTCCTCCGACCCGGCGAAGAAGGTGTACGCACGCAGTTCGGGAGACCAGCAGTTCTCCTCGATCCAGAGCCGGATGCGCTCGCGCTCGGCCTTCCACCGGTCGGCGCTGCCGGGGATCGCTCCGCTCTCGGCGAGCGCGACCGCGTCGTCGAGAGCCTTCCAGCACCCCATCTTCGACGACGTGTAGTGGCGCTCCTCCGGAAGCTCCCACATGCCCGAGTCGGGGTTGCGCCACAGGTCGCAGGTGCGATCGGCCACGCCGGCGAGCATGCGCGCCGTGCCGATGTCGAGCACGTTCCCGGCGTCGACATAGGTGCGGCAGATCGCCATGAGGTCGCCGTAGACGCCCAGCTGGAGCTGCTCGCGGGCCGGGTTCCCGGTCACCACCGGGCCGATGTCGCGCCATCCGGGCACGTGGTACTCCTGCGCATCGGGAACGAGCTCGCCGCCCAGCGTGTACATGACGTGCAGTTCGGGTCCGTGATCACGGATCGTGCGCAGCATCCACGACAGCGCGGCGTGCGTCTCCTCACGCAGGCCGAAGCGGACGAGGGCGTGCGCGGTGTAGGCGAGGTCGCGCACCCAGGCGTAGCGGTAGTCCCAGTTCTTGCCGCCCTCGGGGTTCTCGGGCAACGACGTGGTGGCCGCCGCGGCGATCGCTCCGGTGGGGCTGAAGATGAGGAGCTTGAGGGCGAGGGCGCTGCGCTGCATGCGCTCGGCCCAGGGACCGTCGTATGAGAAGACCTCCGACCAGTGCCGCCAGTTGCCGATCGTCCGGTCGATGCCGATGTCGACCTTGCGCGGGTCCGGGAGGTGCAGGGGCTCGTCGTGCGTCGCGGCCAGCGCGATGAGGTGCCGCGAGCCCGGCCGCGTCGTGAACGACCCGGTCAGCCGCGGGCCGCTCGTGCCGTCCGGGTCGGGCGCGTCGGGGCCGTGCTCGAAGCCGACGACGACCATCGCCGTCTTCCCGCTGCGGATCACGTCGCCGTGCTGGGTCCGCTCGATCCACGGGGCTGCCGTCCGCAGCGATGTTCCCGGGTGGATGCGCCAGGCCATCGGCACCGTGCCCGCGACCCCGTCGATGCGGCGGGCGAGCTCTGCCCACGGCATCCGTCCGGCGACCCCCGACACCATCGCGTCGGTGACCAGGACCGAGCCGGTCGCGGTGGTGAAGGTCGTCTCGAGGACGTTGGTGTCGGGGATGTAGCGCCGTGACGTCTCGAAGTCGTCGACGGGCGCGAGCTCGAGGCATCCGCCCGTCTCGTCGTCGAGGAGCCGGGCGAAGACCGGCGTGCTCGTCAGGTCGGGAAGCGGCAGCCAGTCGATGCTGCCGCCGAGCCCGATCAACGCGACCGTGCGACCGTCTCCGATCGGCGCGTACGACTCGATGCCGCCGGTCACAGCCCCTCGTCGGTGATGTCGCCCTCGCCGTCCTCGCCCAGCTCGGCGATGATCGGATCGTCGCCTTGCGTCTCGGGCTGAACGCCGGTGGCAGGCAGATCCTCGACGGGGATCTCGTCGTCGTTCGAGGGCAGGTGCGCCGGGTCGTCGCTGGTGGCCGTGGCCGTGTCGAGCTCGGCCGGGTCGACGCCCGCGTCGAGCGCATCGTCGATGGCCTCCGTGCGATCCCACTCCTGCTGCGCGGGGTCGAGCGAGGGGTCCGCTTCGCTCGTCGCGTCTCCGTCGCGGAGAGGCTGGACGCCCACGTCCTCGGCAGCGGCGGGGCGGGCGAGGTCGTCGTTGAATGCGTTGGACATGACTCCACGATCGGGGCCGGGACCGAATCCGTCGAGGCACTTGCGACAGGCCGGGACGCGAGGTAACGCGTGGACGTCGTCTCGTCGCCGGCCGCATCCAGGGGTCGAATCCAGCGGTCGCACCGGAAGCGGCCGGTACCCTGGAGCACTCCGCCCCTTTCCCTCGGAGGTTCCGCGTGCCCGTCACCCGAATGCTGTTCGATGCCGGCCGCGGCGCCTTGATCGGAACCGCGGAGATCATCCCGGGAGTCAGCGGCGGCACCGTCGCGTTGATCGTAGGGGTCTACGAGACGCTCATCGCATCGGCCGGCCACCTGGCTCGCGGGATCGCCTACGCGATCGTCGACGGCGTGCGCGGTCGCGGGATGGCGCGGGCCGGCCGCGAGTTCGCCGCTGTGCGCTGGGCGGTCATCCTGCCCGTGGGCGTCGGGATGGTCGCGGCCGTCGTGGTGGCGTCGGCGCTGCTCGCGCCCATCGTCGAGGCCGAGCCGGTCGCCTCGCGCGCGCTGTTCTGCGGCCTCATCCTCGCGTCGCTCGTCGTGCCGATCCGCATGGTCGGCGGGCGCTGGCGGCCCCGCGAGTACGGTCTCGCCGCGCTCGGCGTCGCGGTCGGCTTCGCCCTGACCAGCCTGCCGCAGGTCGATCCTCTCGAACCACCGTTGCCGGTGGTCGCCCTGGCCGCCGCCTTCGCCGTGTGCGCGCTCGTCGTGCCCGGCGTCTCGGGGTCGTTCCTGCTGCTGGCCGTCGGCATGTACGCCCCGACGCTGGCGGCGGTCAATGAGCGCGACTTGGTGTATCTCGGCGTGTTCGTCCTCGGCGCGTTGGTGGGCCTGGGGCTGTTCGTCTCGGTGCTGCAGTGGCTTCTGGCCCACCGGCGCCGCGTCATGCTCGCGACCATGACCGGGCTCATGATCGGGTCCCTGCGGGCGCTCTGGCCGTGGCAGGAGGCCGGCGTCGTGCAGGCCCCCGGGGCCGATCTGGTGCCCGTCCTGCTGCTCGTCGCACTGGGAGCCGCGGCAGTGGGAGGCGTGCTGCTCATCGAGTCGGCCGTGCTCCGGCGCGCCGCCCGTCGATTGGATGCCGGCGACGCCGACGGCTAGCACAGCGGCCGGCGATGCGCCTCCCCCTGGGGTCCGCGGGCACGGCGTGTGAGCGTGAGGGGATGATGGCCTCGATCACCGCCGCCGCCCGGACGCTGCGAGACGACTCGCCCCACCTGCTGCTGCGCGGCTACGGGTTCGGCAAGCGGATCTGGAGGCGGGTGCCGGCGGGCGCCCGGTCGGCTCCGATGGGGCTGCTCGGCGACCCGACGGTGTTCGTGCGGGGGGCGGAGGGCGTCGAGCTGTTCTACGACGAGAGCCGCATCCGTCGTCACGGCGCGATGCCGGGGATCGTGCAGGAGACGCTCTTCGGGCACGGGTCCGTGCACAGCCTCGACGGCGAGGAGCACCGCCACCGCAAGGCGACGTTCCTGACCGTGGCGTACGAAGACGAACAGGTGGAGCGGTTGCGGCCGCTGCTGGCCGCGGAATGGCGGGCGGAGCTCGACGACTGGCTGAGCGGTGGCGAGCGATCCGCCTACGACGCCGCCGTGGGCGCCTTCGGTCGAGCGGTCATGCGCTGGGCGGGCCTGCCCGGAACCCCCGCGGCGAAGACCCGCTGGGCCGCACGCCTCGCCCAGATCGTGGACGGATTCGGTGTGCCCTACTCCCCCGAGTACGCACTCGCGTGGCTGAACCGGTCATGGTCGGATCGGCACGCACAGCGCCTCATCGAAGCGGTGCGCGACGGCGACCTCGATGCCCCCGAGGGAGCGGCGCTGCGCGCGTGGACCTGGCACCGGGACCGGTCGGGCGTGCTGCTGTCGGCGCGCCTCGCCGGCATCGAGCTGCAGAACAGCATGCGTCCGATGATCGCGGTGGCACGATTCGTCGCATTCGCGGCGAAGGAACTGCACGAGCGGCCGGAATGGCGCGAGCGCATCGCTGCGGAATCCGCCGACCGCGGCACGCTCGACGGCGGGCCGCTCGCGGTCGCGTTCGCACAGGAGATCCGGCGCACGGCCCCGTTCGTGCCCATGCTGCCCGCCCGCGCGGTGGCCGATGTCGAGCTCGACGGCCAGCGCGTGCAGGCGGGTGGTCGCGTGGTGCTCGACATCCTCGGCACGAACCTCGATGAACGGTCGTGGGAGCGCCCGGACTCGTTCGCCCCCGAGCGCTTCGTCGGCGTCGAGGACTACGAGGCGCTGACGGCCTTCGTGCCGCACGGCGGCGCGGACGTCGCGACCGGGCACCGCTGCCCGGGCGAGAAGCTCGCGATCGCGGGCCTCGCGACCGCCGTCACGGTCCTGAGCGACCCCGGCGTGACCATCCTCGGCGACGGGCTCGACGTCGACCTCCGGCGGCTGCCCACCAAGCCCGCTTCCGGCGGCCGCGTGCAGAAGACCGGTGAGGGCGCGCGCTGCCCGTTCCACCGCCGCTGATGGTGCGACCCGCCGCCGCGGCGTGCCGCCGTGTCCCCCGAAGAGCCGACTCGACGGCGGCGCCGCCCGGCCGTAGCGTCGAAGCAGAACGTCGACGGTCTCCCCCGGATCGCAGAACGCCCCGCATCCTCGGATGCCGGGGCGTTCTTGTCGTCGGGTCGCGCACGTCGGGTCTGCGCGCGTGTCTTCCGGCCGCGCGTCATCCGATCGGATGAAATCTCGAGCCCAAGGTCGTGCTGCGCGGGGCCGGAGACGGTGCTCGGGAGATCTCGTTTACGCAGCCTGACCGGGGCTTTATCTCGTCCCGCCACCCGAACGCGACCGTGTCGCGCCTGTGCCATGCGCGGCATGATGGTCCCGTCGGGCGCGATCCGGCGCTGCTGGGGAGCAGGGCGGGCCTGCTCGACCCCACGGCCGCGAGCACAATCCTCGCTCGCGCCCGGCCTGCGCCCGGGGCTCTGGAGGGGCCCCGGGCGCCCTCCTGGCCTGTGCGAGCTCAGCCCGCGCGTTCTCCGGCGAAAGGCTCGGTGGACCGATCATGGCTCACCGAGGTCGACGATGGGCCGGACTCAGCGGCCGCCCGCCGCGATGGCGTCGGCACCGGCCAGGAGCTGCGACATCGCTGCCGCATCGACATCCCGCGGCTGCCACCGACCACCGAGGCCCCAGCCCAGCCCGGCACGCTGCTCGACGAGCTCTTTCGCCGAGGCAGGGTAGGTCGGACCCATCGAACGTTCGACGTGATCGAGCGCCGTCTGCAGCTCGCGTGCTCGCGCCGTCGCACCGTTCTCGACGATCCACTGCACGTGCTCCGGGTAAACGTTGACGATCCAGCCCGAAAGACCCGACACCCCCACCTCGAGCGACTCCACGAGCGACTCGATTCCCGCGTTGAACACCTTGAGCGGAGTTCCGTCGGAGGCCGCGACACGTTCGGCCATCGTCGCGATGTCGTGGCTCGTCTCCTTGAAGAACGTGAAGCGACCCGTGCTCGCCAGCTGCGAGACGGCTGCCGTGCTCAGAATCCGATGGTACGGAAGCGGGCACTCGTACACGCCGAAGCTCACCTCGGGTGCCGCCGCCAACGCGGCGTCGATCTTGTCCCACAGCGCCGATTCCGGGTCGGATTCGGCGAGGAGCACCGAGGCGATGAGCACGACGACGTCGACGCCGGTCTCAGCCAGACGTGCGGTAGCGGCCGCCACGGCCTCGGCGTCGCCGAACTCGACGACGGAGGCGAGCACCGGCACACGTCCCGCGGCCCGCTGCACGACCCTACGAGCGACATCCAAGCGCTCCGGTTCGGACAGCTCGAACATCTCACCCGAGAGGGCGACGGGGAACAGCCCCGCGGCTCCCCGGTCGATGAGCCAGTCCGTGAAGCGGTCCAGCCCGTCGACATCCACCACACCGTCATCGGTGAACGGTGTGAGCATGACCGGGTAGGCGCCGTCGGGCAGTGTGGACATGATTCTCCTATCGAGTGGTTCGGTTCTCCGGGGCGGATGCCGCGGACGAGAGGTCGACGTCGAGGTGCTGCTGCCAGACAAGCACAGACGTCACGCGTGGCGGGGTGGGGTTGCCGGCCGACCGACGAGGACGAGCGCCAGAACTGCCAGCAGCTCGAACCCGATCATCACCGCGGCGACGGGGACCGCCGAGGTGATTCCGATCAGACCGACGAGCGGCGTGGCGAGCGCTCCGACGCCGGTGTTGAGTCCTCCGAGCAGAGACGAAGCGACGCCGGCATGGTGGGTGACGCGGGACATGGCGAGCGTCTGGACGCAGGGCTTGGCGATGCCGAGCGCGAGGGTGAACAGCCACAGCGGGGGCAGAACCGCCCACAGCCCCCACCCCGTGCCGTGGAGGAGAAGCAGCGCCACCGGCGCCACGAGCAGGCTGACGGTCGCGAATGCCAGGAGCCGTCGGGCGGGCCACCAGGTGATCGCCAGCGACGCCAGCTGTGAGCCGGCGAGCATGAAGACCGCATGACTGGCGAAGGCGAGACCGTACTGCCACTGGCTGAGCCCCAACGTCTGCTGGAACAGGAACGACGACGAGCTCAGGTACGCGTACATCCCTCCCCAGGCGAACCCGCCCACCAGGGACAGCCCCATGAACTGCCGATCGAGGGCGACCGCGCGGTAACTCGCGAGGATCGGCGCGAGCCCCGGCTGCCGCCGGCGACTGGCGGGGAGCGTCTCGGCGAGGGTCGAGGCGGCGAGGATGCCGATGACAGCCGCATAGCCGGCGAGCGAGAAGAACACCCCCCGCCAGTCCATCACCAGCAACAGCTGCGAGCCGAGGAATGGCCCCACGACGATCGCGGTCCCGTAGATCAGCGCGAGATTGGCGAGCAGGCGCAGCATCTTCGTCCCGATGAAGAGGTCGCGGACGATCGCGATGGTGACGACGACCGTCGCGGCGGATGCCGCCCCCTGGAGGAACCTCGCCGCGATCAGGATCTCGATGGTCGGGGCTGTCGCACAAAGGACCGACGCCGCCACGTGGGCGACGCTCGACAGCACGAGCGGCAGTCGTCGTCCCACCCGATCGCTCCATGGTCCGATCGTCAGCTGGCCGAACATCATCCCGACCATCGCGCCGGTGAAGGTGAACTGCACGACGGCTTGCGACGCGTCGAACTCATCGCCGATGAGCGGGAAGGCGGGCAGATAGATGTCGACCGTCAGCGTGCCCAGCGTGTGAAGCAAGCCCAGCGTGATGACCAGAAGCGCATATCGCCGGCCGGCGGGTGAGACCGGCGCCCGATCGCGCTTGGTCACGACCGCGTCGGCAGCGGCCATGGGATCCACTCGGATGCCGGCGGGGTGAGCGCATCGAGCTCCACCCAGACGTCCTCATCGATGGGCACCCGGCTCAGCTCGAGGGCCGCGTCGATCTGTTCGGCGTAAAGCGCGCCGACGATCGTGGAGGTGACGCGCGGCTCGCGCAGGCTGAACTGCAGAGCGGCAGCGGCGAGCGGGATGCCGCGAGCCTGGAGGAGCGCCCCCATGCTCTCCGCTGCCGCGAGGATCGCCGGTCGCGCGGGCGCATAGTGGTAGATGTTCGTGATCGGCGGGTAGGAGGCGAGAAGCCCCCCTCCGTAGGGAGCGCCGTTCAGCACTCCCATCCCGAGCTCGCGCGCACGGTCCAGCACCGGCGCGGCCGATCGATCCACCAGCGTGTATCGGTTGTGCGTGATGACCGTCGAGAAGATGCCGAGGTCCATGTACTGCAGAAGCATCTCGACGGGCCCCCCCGAGATGCCGAGCGCACCGATGAGCCCCTCGTCCAGCATCCGCTTCATCTCATCCACCGGGCCCCCGGGCCCCGTCGCCTCGTCGAAGGTCGTGTTCTCGGGGTCGTGCAGATAGGCGATCGGCAGGCGGTCGAGCCCGAGTCTCTCGAGGCTCTCCTCGAGAGATCGACGGATGCGACTCCCCGAGAACTCGCCCGTCGTCATGTCGCGGTCGAGCTTGGTCTGCAGAACGAAGCCGTCCGGCAGCCCGCCGTTGCGCTCGATGACGTGGCCCAGGCGCTGCTCGCTCTCGCCTCCCCCGTAGTTGTTGGACGTGTCGGCGAAGTTGACCGGTCCGGCGAACAGCCGTTCGGCGGCGAGCTCGGTCTCGTGCAGGGTGGGAGCGGCCGGGCGGAAGCCCGGGACGCTGCTCCAGCCCGCCGTGCCGATGCACAGGCCCGTCACCTCGGGGCCGCCGGCCCAGAGCGGACGGCGAGCGGCGGAGTCGACGGCGGACGTCGTCGTGGTGGTCTGGTCGGTAGTCATCCTTTGAGTCCTCCGCTGAGTAGATCGAGTTTCCAGAAGCGCTGCAGCGACCCCATGAGCGCGATGATCGCGAGGATCGAGATCGCCGACCCGGTGATGACCGCCGAGTACAGAGCCGGCTCCGTCGAGCCGCGGTTCATCATCGTGTAGAAGCCCAGGGTGAGCGGAAAGCGCGAGTCGTCACTGAGCATCAGGTACGGGAGCAGGAAGTTGTTCCAGATCCAGATGAACTGGAGGAGGAACACCGTGACCAGGCCCGGCAGCATCATCGGGATGCCGATCGAGCCGAAGATTCGGACGTCGCTGGCCCCATCGATGCGCGCGGCCTCGATGGTCTCGTCCGGCACCGACGCGCTGGCGTAGATGCGGGTGAGGTAGATGCCGAACGGGCTGATGAGCACGGGCAGCAGCACCGAGATGTGCGTGTTCGCGAGCCCCAGCGCCGACATGACGAAGTACTGCGGGATGGCCAGGGTGATGCCGGGGATGAGCACCCCGGCGAGCAGGATCACGAAGATCGCGTTCTTGCCGCGGAACTCGTACTTCGCCAGCGCATAGCCGGCGAGGGCCGACACGAGCGTGGATCCGAGTGCACCGCCGCAGGCGTAGAGCAGCGAGTTCGCCGCCCACGCTCCGAAGATGCCCGAGGAGTATCCGAACAGGTCGCCGAGGTTCTGCAGCAGGCCGGTGCCGGGTTGGAAGGTCGGTGTGGTGAAGAGCTCGGAGCCGGCCTTCGTGGCGGCGATGAGCACCCAGGCGATCGGGATGACGCAGTAGAGCGCTCCGACGGCGAGGATGACGGTGGGCAGGATCGCCGCGCGCGGACGACGCCGCGCAGGCGATGCCGTCGCCCGGTTGGGCGTGGGACGTGAGGTGAGAGTGGTCATGATGGCTCCGGTCACTCGGTGAACGCGCGACGTTGGAAGAACTTCAGGACGAGAAGGGAGACGACGAGCGTGCCGATCGCGAGCACCACGGATGTGGCTGCCGCGCCATAGACGTTGTCGGTATGGAACGCATCCCGGTAGATCGACATCAGGGGGAAGAACGTCGACGAGATCGAGCTCGTGAGAGTGCGGAGGATCGTCGGCTCCGAATACACCTGCAGCGTGCCGATGAAGGCGAACAGTCCGGACAGCACCAGCGCCGGAGCGATCAGCGGGATCTTGATCTTCCACGCGATCTGCCACTCGGAGCACCCGTCGACGCGAGCCGAGTCGTAGATCTCCGCCGGTACCGCGCGGAGGGCCGTGAACATGATGATCATGTTGAAGCCGACGTGACCCCAGATCGCGATGTTCGCGAGGGACCCGAAGACCTCGGGGTATCCGAGGAAGTCGGTGGGCGGGATCCCGAAGATGCCAGTGACGGCGTTGAACGGCGTCGTGCTCGGCAGGTAGAGGAAGCCCCACAGCAGTGAAGCGATGACCCCAGGCACGGCGTAGGGCAGCAGGATCGCGATGCGCGACGGGCTGGCCAACGTCGTCCGCGGGTGATCGAGCAGCAGCGCGAAGGCGAGCGCGAGCAGCAGGGTGAGCGGCACGACCACGACGCCGTAGACGGCGAGCCGTCCGAACGACGCGAGCAGCTCGGGGTTCGACAGCGCCGCGGCGTAATTGTCGAGTCCCGCGAACACCTGCTCCCGGCGCCCGTAGGCGGACCCGCCCGCGACCGACCGTGTCTGGAAGGACAGGAAGACGGCGTACGCCAGCGGGATGACGAAGAAAGCCACGAACAGGACGATGGCCGGCACCATCATGAGGTAGGGCGTCGCGCGCGCGGACCGGCCGCGTCCGCGTCCGCCGCGTGGGGTGCGCAAGCGCGGGGGCAGCGGGGTCGGAGCCGCATCCGCGACCGGCGGAGTGGACAGGGTGACGGACATGATTGGCCTCTCTGCCGGCCCGGCGCGCTGAGGGCCGAGCCGGCGTTGATGAGTGCGGACTAGTTGACGGTGAAGCCGCTGGCTTCGAGGTCGTCGACCGTGGCCTGCTGAACGGCATCCAGCGCATCGGCGAACGACGATCCGTCTCGCAGCGCGCGGCCGATCTCGTCGCGGTACGCCGTGAAGGTCGCCACGGAGTTCGGCCCGTACGTCACGGATGCCGTGTTCTCGAGCACTGTCGCGAGAAGCCCGTAGTACTCCTCCTGGCCTTGGACGATGCTGCCGTCGGGGCCGGGCTCGTCGGCATATTCCTCGAGCCCGGCGAGCGACGCGATCGGAGCACCGACGTCGTGGAGCTCGGCGTTGCCCTCAGAAGTGGCACCCAGCCACTTCACGAACTCCGCGGCCTGCTCGGGGTGCTCGCTCGTCGTCGTGACGACGATGGTCGACGAGCCCATGTACCCGGTCGGGTCGCCCTCGTCCCACACCGGCAGCGGCGCGGCGCGCCACAGGCCCGCCTGTTCCGGCCCGATGTTCGTGACGAAGTTCGAGCCGCCCAGCCACGCGCCCGCCGGGAACGACAGCACCTTGCCGTCGGCCACGAGCTTGTAGAACTCAGGCGTCCACCACGGCTGCGCCGAGACGAGCTCGCTGTCGACGAGGCCCTGCCAGTAATCGGCCACCTTCTTGCTGGCGTCGTCGTTGATGTCGACGGACCACGTTCCGTCTTCCACGGTCCACCATTCGGCGCCGGCCTGCTGGGCGAGACCGGCGAACTTGCCGGCGTCGATGGGCGAGAACACGTTCATGAACACCGACGGGTCCTGCGCCTTGACCGTCTCGGCTGCCGTGCGGTACTCGGCCCACGTCTCGGGGACGTCGATGCCGAACTGCTCGAAGAGGTCCGGCCGGTAGAACAGCATCATCGGGCCGAGGTCGACAGGCACCCCGTACGTCGTTCCCTCCAGCGTCGTCAGATTCCAGACGGGCTCGGTGAACCGGTCCTCGGCGTCCGAGACGTACTGCGTGATGTCCTCGGCGATGCCGGACACCACGTACGAAGGCAGAGTCTGATACTCGGCGAGCGCGAGGTCCGGCCCCTCTCCGGCGCGGACGGCCGCGAGCAGCTTCGCGGTCTGCTCCTCGCCGATGCCGACGTTGCTGACCTTGATCTGGATGTTCGGGTTCTCGGCGTTCCACGCGTCGGCGTACGCCTCGGCGTTGCCCCACCACGTCCACCAGTCGAGCGTGACGACATCGTCGGTCGATGCGTCCGCGCCGGCATCCCCTCCGGCGCAACCGGCGAGCGCCAGAGCGATGATTCCAGCCACCGTCGTGGTGGCGAGCTTTCGTGACCGCACAGTTACCTCCTCGTAACTATTAAATCGATTTAACTCGATCAGGCACGACTGTAAAGCCGACGCCGCAGCCCCGTCAAGAGCGAATCCGGATGCGGCTGAGCCACGCCACCTCGCGACGGAACAGCTCGACGCGGCCCGGCGAGTCGTACGACTCGACCGCGTGACCGAGTCCGTCGTAGACCGCTCGACGCCCGTCATCCGCTTCCAGTGCCCACGCGAGTTCGTGACGCACGCCGTCCTCGACGTGCTCGGCGAGGGCCACGCCGGAGTCTCGGGTCAGGCGCGAGTACCGCTCGTCGTAGACAGCGAACGGATCGAGCTCATGCGTGATCTCATGGCCGCGCAACACGTGGATCGCGCTCGTTCCGATCTGCGGATGCCCCGAGATGCCCGGCTCCCAGCGACCACCGATGATCTGCCGCCACACAGGCTGATCGGCGAACGCGATGGCCGCGGAGTGCAGGGCCAGTACGGGCACGCGCTCGTCGAGGATGCGGTTCAGCCCCCGAGCGGTCCGCGCCTCGCGCGGGTCGGGGTGCGATCCCCTCCCCGCGATGTTCACCACCAGCAGGTCCGGCGCGGCATCGACGCCCGCCAGCAGATCGTCGGTGAGCTCGGTGTCGAACCCCCACCCCCGCAGCAGCTCCGAGACGCGCTCCGACGTGGCACCGAGGCCGTGCCACAGATCACGGTACGGCTCCATTCCGGTCAGGATCATCGCACTGGGCATCAGTCCTCCATAAATCGATTTTTCGAATATACTCGGGCCATGGCAACGGTGCAGCAGCAAGTCGTCGCCCCCGCGACGGGGGTTCTGTCCTTCGGCGCTCACGACCCGGTCGCCGCCGTCGCCGTGCACTACGAGACCATCGCGCTCGTCCGAGGGCCCGGCGCGGTCGCTGCCGTCGGCACCCCCTTCGCCGACGCGCACACACATCACGGTGATACGGGAAGCCGCCTGGTGTCCGGGTATCTGGGCCTCGAAGCGCCGGCTGGCGCGGACGTCGTCCATGTGACGAGCCACGGTCGCGTCGTGGCATCGGTCGTCGCCCGCGACGCGACCACGCTCGTCATCGAGCGGACGGGTGACGCGACCTGGAAACAGGGCGGGTTCGCCGTCGTGGGCACGGAGCTCGGCTCGCTGCATCCCGAGGCCGATCGCGATGTCGTCGTCGGCGAGAATGTCGTCGTGTACCTCGTTCACGGCCCCGCGCCCGAGAAAGTCCTGGCCCGCACTGCGGACCTCCGCGTCCGCGCACGGCTCGACGGCCGCCCGATGCCTGCGGGGCCGGCATGACGTCAGTCGCGCCGGGCCAGCAGGTCAGCGTCCGTGACGTGGCGCGGCTGGCCGGCGTCTCGCCCGGCACGGTCTCGAACGCCCTGAACCACCCGCAGCGCGTCACCGAGCAGACCCGCGTCCGGGTGGAGCAGGCGATCGACAAGCTCGGCTTCGTCCGTAACCATGCCGCGCGACAGCTGCGCGTCGGCCGCAGCCGCATGGTCGGCCTCGTGGTGCTGGATATGTCCAACCCCTTCTTCACCGACGTCGCGCGCGGCGCCGACGACGCGTGCGAGGCCTTCGGAACCGCCGTGCTCGTGGGCAACAGCGACCAGAGCGCGGACCGCGAAGCGCGCTACCTCGACGCGTTCGAGGAGCAGCGCGTCCGTGGTGTGCTGCTCTCGCCGATGACCGAGGATCTGGCGCGCGTCGAAAGGCTGTCCGCGCAGGGCATCCCCGTCGTCCTCGTGGACCGTGCGGCACCATCGGGCTCGCACATCCCCTCCGTGTCCGTGGACGACGAACGCGGAGGATGGCTCGCCGCCCAGCACCTGATCGAGTCGGGACGGCGGCGGATCGCCTTCATCGGCAACTCGAACCCCGCCCTCCACCAGACGCGCGATCGGCTCGCCGGCGTCCGCCGCGCGGTCGCCGGTGCGAGCGGGGTGACGCTCGAGACGATCGCACCGCCGGACGCCTCCCTCTCCGCCGGCGTCCGGGCGGCGCGGACCCTCGTGGACCGACCGGAGAGCGAGCGTCCCGACGGCGTCGTCTGCCCCACCGATGTCATCGCGCTCGGCGTGCTGCACGCGCTCATCATGGCCGGCATCCGCGTGCCGATCGACGTGGCTGTGACCGGCTACGACGACATCGAGACCGCCGAGACCGCCGCGGTCCCCCTGACGACCGTGCGCCAGCCGGCCCGAGAGATGGGCGAGACGGCCATCCGACTGCTCGAGGCGACCTTCACCGGGCTCGACGTCGGCGAAAGCCACGTCGTGTTCCAGCCGGAGCTCGTCGTCCGAGGCAGCTCCTGATCCTCCTGCTTCCCCGTCCGCTCGAAAGGCAGCACCCGCATGAAGTACACCCGTCTCGGCCGCGCCGGCGCCGTCGTGAGTCGCATCGCATTGGGAACCATGAACATGGGCCCGGTGATCGACGAGGAGGAATCCTTCTCGATCTTGGACGAAGCGTTCGAGCGCGGGGTGACGTTCCTCGACACCGCCGACGTCTACGGCGGCTCACCCTGGGGAGACGAGCCCGGTCAGACCGAAGCACTCGTCGGGCGGTGGTTCGAGTCTCGCGGTCGCCGCGACGACATGGTCCTCGCCACCAAGGTCTACGGCACGATGGGCGACGGAAGGAACGATCGCGGTCTCTCCTCGGTGCACATCCGCGCGGCCGTCGAGAACTCGCTCCGACGGCTGCAGACCGATCGCATAGACCTGTACCAGATGCACCACATCGACCGTCACGTGCAGGTCGACGAGGTCCTCGACGCCTTCACGCGCCTGCGCGATCAGGGCAAGATCCTGTACCTCGGGTCGTCGAACTTCGCCGGTTGGCACATCGCCCAGTACCGGGAGGTCGCCGCCGCCACCGGGCAGACGCCCCTCGTCACGGAACAGTCCCTCTACAACCTTGCCCAGCGGTCGGTCGAGCTCGAGGTCGCGCCGGCCGCCGAGTCATACGGGATGGGCCTCCTGCCCTGGTCGCCGCTCGCCGGCGGCGAGCTGGCGGGGATCCTCCGCAAGAGCGACACGTCGCGTAGCGATGCATCGCGCCTGAGTCCGGAACGAACCGCGCAGATCCGCGAGTACGAACGGTTCGCCGACGAGCGGGGAATCGATCCTGCGACGCTCGGCATCGCCTGGCTGCTGCACCAGCCCGTCGTCACCGCCCCCATCGTCGGACCGCGGCGACGGGGACACATGCTGAGTGCGCTGGATGCCGTCGACGTCGAGCTCAGCGGCGACGACCTCGCCGCGCTCGACCGGATGTGGCCGGGCCCCGGAGCGCCCGCGCCGGAGGCGTATGCCTGGTAGGCCGCAGGCTTCCTCGCTCACGACCACCGCGTTCATCGTGCTCGGATTCGTCCAAGCACTGTGGCCGCTCACCATGGACCTCTATCTGCCCTCGTTCCCGATGATCGAGAGCGATCTCGGAGCGGCCCCGGCGATGGTGTCGCTCACGCTCACCGGCGCTTTCATCGGGATGGCCGCCGGACAGCTCACGGCAGGGCCGCTGTCCGACCGAATCGGTCGGATGCGTCCGCTGCTGGGTGCGCTGGGGGTCTACGTCGTGGCATCCATCGGCTGCGCCCTGGCGCCGTCTGTCGAGGTCCTCATCGCCTCCCGCGTCGCCCAGGGCATCGGGTCGTCGGCGGGCGCGGTGATCACCCTCGCGATCGTGCGGGACTGTGCGGCAGGTGCCCGGATGGTGCGGCTGCTCGCGCGACTGCAGCTCATCAACGGCTCGTTCGTCGTGCTCTCGCCGGCCCTCGGCGCGGTACTGCTTGGCGCGACCGACTGGCGTGGGCTGTTCTGGATCCTGGTCGCCTTCGGCGCACTGCTCGTCACCGTGGTCGCGCTCACCGTCGCGCGGAACGAGACGCTGCCGCGGGAACGTCGACGCGCGCGAGACCTGCACCTCCTGGCGACCGACTACCTCGCGCTTATGCGCGATCGCGCGTACGCCGTCGTCCTGATCGCGAACACGCTGATCTGGGCCGGGATGATGGGCTACATGGCCTCGTCGTCCTTCTTGTTCCAGGGCGTCTACGGCCTGGACGCGACGACGTACGCGGTGATCTTCGGAGGACACGGTGCGGTGATGATCGCGGCGGCGCAAGCGAGCGCTGTGCTCGCCGGGCGCTTCGGCCCTGCGCGTGTCGCGAGGGTCGGCGCGGCGTTGGCGGGGATCTCGGCTCTGAGCCTCGTCGTCTCCGTCACGCTCGCTCCCCCGGCGACGCTGATCGCCTTCCTCATCCCCCTGTTCGGCTTCACCGGCGCCTTCGGAGTCCTCGGCCCGTGCCTGCAGGCCATCGCGTTGGAATCGCACGCGGAACGCGCGGGCACGGCGGCCTCGATCCTGGGCGCCGCGAGCATGATCGCGGGCGCGGTCGCGGCGCCGCTGGTGGCAGGGTTCGGGATCGGGTCGGCGATTCCCGCATCCGCCTTTCTCGCGGCGTGCGCGGTGGCGGCATGCACCGTCGTTCTGATCGGCTACCGGTCGAGCAGGAACCGGCGCGCGGGAGCGGCGACTAGATGAACGGGCGCTCGTCGAGGATCGTCACGAGCGAACGTTCTCCGACATCGAGACGATCGGGAAGATGGCGGCTGAGCTCGGCAACGAGACAGACCCGAGCCTGAAGGACGTGGAGGTCTCCCGCCGCCGCATCGGGGTCCTCGAACGCGACCGCAGCTCGCTCGGCCAGGTCGACGAGGCATTCGGTGACCTCGACGGGTCGATGCCCCCCGTCACCGGAGCGAGCGACGGAGTACACCCAGTCGAGCTGGCGGAACCCCCAGTCGGCTCTCTCTCCTCCCACGACGGCCGCGGTGTCTCGGTACAGCGCCAGACCGGTATCGACGACCCGCGTCGGATACGGCCACGGTCGCCCGAGATGCGTGAGCAGGAAGTGGAGGTGGAAGCTGCAGGCGAGGTTGCCGAACAGCCCCGGGAAATCGTCGAGATCACCCATCGCGCCCCTGCGCCAGAGCCCTGTCGAGGGGTCGACATTCTCAGCGAGCCAATCCAGATACGCGTCGAGCCAGAGGCGGCGAGCTCGCGCATCGACGGCCTCGGTCGAGAGGCCGATCGCGAGCACGCCCGCCGCATCGTGAGACGTCAACCACGGGTCGCTCCAGTCGAGCTGGTCCAGGAAGGGTCGGACCGACTCTGCCCGAAGAAGCGGCGCGACGGCCGACGGCTCCGGCGAGCTGCCTCCGAGAGCGCGCAGCGTCGTCAGCGCCGTCGCGGCCCGGTGGTGAACCCCGTGGGTCGGGTCGGCGAAGGTCCCGTCCGCCTGGCGGAAGTCGAGGATGCCCGAGCGGAGCGTTGCGGCGAGCTCACCTTCCGGGCGCTCTCCCAGACCGATCAGGATGCCGACCGCGGCCGCCGTGCCGTAGAGATCGTGGTCGATGCTCTCGGCGAGCCTCGCGTAGCCGTGGCCACGAGCGCGCCCCTCGAGTGTTCGGCGCGCGGAGCTCAAGAACCGCTCGAACGAGATCATGACCACAGCCTCCCCTCACGTGATCGACAAAGCAAACGGGCGCGACGAGCGCGGAGACGGGGCAAGAGGCCTGTCATCGAGGGAGTGTAGGAGCGGGGCTTCGGAGCCGATCGGCTCACGCCTTCGTGATGCGTGGGTCGATCCCGGCGCAAAATGCGCCGGAGAGCCTTCGGGATCTCGAGAAGCTCGCGAGTCTCAAGGTGGGTTTGGCTGATGCGCTCGGCCAAGAGTTGACTCCGCACCGCCTGAGTCGACGGCTGGATGCGTGTGTGGTGGCCGAGATTGTCGCGCGGTACGAAGCAGGCGCCACCACACCCGCGCTCTGCGTGGAGTACTCGATGAGTCGGGTCAGATCGTACGGTCACCGTTCAATCTCGAATCGCCACCTCGGGTTGGCGAATCGTTGCCCCGACCGTCATCGGTTCTGCGCTGGTTGTAGGACGGGAAGTAGGCTCTGCCGCCACCCACGTCGTAAGCCTGCACGCGGTCGACGAGCGCGTTGCGGTAGAACACATCGATCCATTTGCGCCACCGGGACTGCTGCACGGATAGGTGACAGTTTCTAGTCACGCCGCGAGAGCGGCTGGCGTGTTCATGATGGCTTCGAACTCGACTGGGGTCAAACGGCCCAGGCGGGGTTGTCGGCGGCGTCGGTGGTAGGTCCGCTCGATCCAGGTCACGACTGCGATCCGCAGCTCTTCGCGGGTGCCCCAGGTGCGGCGGTTGAGGACGTTCTTCTGCAGCAGCGCGAAGAACGATTCCATCGCGGCGTTGTCGCCGGCGGCACCGACGCGGCCCATGGATCCCACCATCCGGTGGTGGCTGATCTCGCGGAGGAACTTCCGGCTGCGAAACTGCGATCCTCTGTCGCTGTGGATGACGCAGCCGGCGACGTTCCCGCGCATCGCGACCGCGTTGCGGAGTGCGTTGACCGCGAGGTGTGACTTCATCCTCGAGTCGATGGAGTAGCCGACGATCTTTCCGGAAAATACGTCCTTGATCGCGCAGAGATAGAGCTTGCCCTCACCGGTCGGGTGCTCGGTGATGTCGGTCAGCCACAGTTGGTTCGGACCGGTGGCAGTGAAATCCCGCTCGACGAGGTCGTCGTGCACGGGTGGGCCGACCTTGCCGCCCTTGCCGCGGCGACGTTTCCCGAAGGTGCTCCACCAGCCGTTGCTCGAGGCGATCCGCCACGCGGTGCGATCCGCCATCGCTTCACCCACCTCGCGGGCCTCATCGGCGAGCAGCCGGTGCCCGAACTCGGGGTCGTCACGGTGCGCGTCGAACAACGCGTTGGCGCGATACGCCTCGATCACCTCGGCGTCGGTGATGGGGCCCGCGAGCCACCGGTAGTAGGGCTGGCGGGCGAGCTTGAGAACCCGGCACGTCACCGCGACGGGGATCCCGTCGGCGGCGAGCTCGGTCACGAGCGGGTAGAGCCTTTTCCCGGCAGGTTCGCCTGCGACAGATACGCCGCCGCCCGCCGCAGCACCTCGTTCTCCTGCTCCAGCAACCGGATCCGCTTACGCGCCTCCCGCAGCTCCGTGGACTCGGTGCGGGTCTGACCGGGCTTGGCACCCTCGTCGATGTTCGCGCGACGCATCCACTTCTGCAGCGTCATCGGGTGAACACCGAAGTCCTTCGCGATCTGCTCGATCGTCATTCCGGGCTCGCGGTTGCGCGCGACGCGGACCACGTCGCTACGGAACTCGCTCGGGTACGGCTTGGGCACGGCAACATCCTTCCAGGCCGACCCTCCGGGCAAGCCAGATCAGATGTCACCTACTCGTGCAGCAGTCCCAACTGTTCGACGTGTCCCGCACCACGATCTACCGCGAGCTCAGCCGCGCAACGAACTGACGCGGATACGCTCGACAGCGCGGATGGTGCGTTGACCGGTTGAGATCACCATCGTTTACGGCGAGGTCCGGTCGGAACGCCGCTTCGCGGCGCCACGGTCCGTCAGTGTCTTCAGCGCGCCAGCAAAACCGCCTCAGAGAAGAAGCGCGCCGAGATCGGCCACGACGGACCACCGCTCAGACACCCCAGCCGCCGACAAGCCAAGGTGCGTACCACCGCACTACCCCCGCTGGTAGGTGTACCCGGTGCCGCTGATGTCACGGACGATGGCGGTGAGGTTTCCGAGTCCATCGGAGACGTAGAGGTCATCACGCTTGGATGGCGTTGATGATCAGCCATACAAGGAACACCGTTGCGCCAAAGTTGATCACTGTCGCAACCGCCCGGAGAGCCGCTGTCCACGTCGTACGTTCGAGGACACGCCAAAGCAGAGCCGAAGTCAGGATAGCCAGGGCTCCCGCTGACAGCACACGTGGGAAGAGAGAAGCGCGATCTACCACTCCTACGGCCTGCCCGACGAGCGCCAGCGCACCGACCACGAGCAGGGATGCAGCGACCGTCATGATGAGCCCAGTCGGTGCCTTCTGATCCCGTTCGTCCGCCATCTATCAACACCCCAACTCGGAAATAACAAGCCAGAATACGCTTACTCCAGCGCCGACCAACGCGCCCGGGAGATTGCCAAAAGCGGCACCCACAGCGAGGCCCCAGGCGAATGAGTGAACAACGCCGGTGACGCCAGCGACGGTACTGCATGTGTTGCGCCCAGTCGGGTCCGTCTGGTTGATGGGGTCGGCGCCGGCGTAGGCGTAGCGGTTGGCGTTGACCGGGTCGATGGGTGCGTCGAGGGTGTCTTGCTGGGTCCACCGGCCGATGGTGGTGTTGTACCAGCGGTTGCCGAAGAGGATCCATCCGGTGGCGCGGTCTTGGATGCCGCCCTTGAACAGGAACGGGTTTTGGGAGGTGCCGGCGCCGCCGCTGGTGGAGGTGAGGGTGGGGAGCCCGTACGGGTCGTACTGGTAGGTGTATCCGGTGCCGCCGGTGTCTCGGACGATGGCGGTGGGGTTCCCGAGCCCGTCGTACACGTAGAGGCTGACGGTGCCGGTGGAAGTGCGCAGCATCAGCGGCTGCCCCGTCACCGGGTCGTTCTCCAGGTACGCCGTCACCGACCCGACCTGCGCCTGCTCGAGGATGGGCTGGCCGACCTGGTTGGTGCGGCCGTAGGTGAGCTTGCGTGTCGCGGTTTCGTTCTGCTGTTGAAGGATCTCGACCTGGCTGGTCCCGGCGTACTTATATGTGAAAGATCCGGCAGGGGTGGTGACCCCGGTCATCTGTTCGGCACCGTTGTATGCGTACGTGCCGGAGGGGTCGGCGGTGAGGTTGCCGGCACCGTCGAAGGTGTGCCCGGTGGTGGTGACCTGGTTGCCGGCGTTGAAGGTGAGAGTCTGCGAGCTCGTCGTGCCGCCAGTGGTGTTCGCCGTCAGCCGGTTCCCGCGGGCGTCGTACGTGTACGTCCACGACGTCGGGTTCGTGCCCCCGGCCTGAGTGGCGGAGGCCAGGCGTCCCGCGGTGTCGTAACCGTAGGTGGTCGACTGACCGGTCTTGTTATCGAGCTGCCATTGCAGCTTCGACCGGTCCCCGCTCGTGGCGGTGCCGCAGGTGGGGGCGGCGGTGCCGGTGTTGTAGCAGTAGGAGATGTCGCTGACGGTGACGGGGTTGCCGGCACTGTTGACGGTCTCCGCGATCGCGCGGGACACCCGCCCGGACTTGTCGTACTCCTGCTTGCTGTGCGCCTTCCAGGCGGTGTTGCTGGTGTTGGAGTCCAGCCAGGTGTCGGTGCGTCGGCCCTGATCATCGACGGCGAAGTTCAGCAGGCCCGTCCCGGAGTCGTCCGGGTAGGTCATCGAGACCGGGATGCCGGAAGCATCGAAGGTGTTCGTGGTGGTGCCGCGGCTGTCGGTGGTGGAGACGAGGTTGGAGGCCTTGTCGTACCCATAAGTGATGGTGCCGCCGGCGAACGTGTTGACCCGGGAGGTGAGGCGACCCAGCTGGTCGTACCCGTACGTGGTTGTGCCGTTGCCATCTACGCGGGTCTTCTGACGGCCGTTGTCGTCGTAGGTGTTCGTCACGGTCGCCGTCCCCCCGGTGAACGCGGTCGACAGCAACCGGTCCGCGTTGTCATACGTGTAGGTCAGGGTCACGCCCTTGCCATCGGTTGCGGTGCGAACCCGGCCGAACGCGTCGTAGGTGAACGCCTTCGCACCCAGCGAGGACCCGGTGACGGGGGTGAGCGCATTGAGCTGGAAGTCGCTGTTGTAGCCGTAGGTGGTCTTGTTCGACCCGTTCCCCGGAGCGAGCGCTGTCGCGAGCGTGCCGTTGGTGTTGTAGGTCAGCGTCGACGTCGCCGCCAGAGCGTTCGACGACGTCAGTGCGTTACCGGCACCGTTGTAGGTGTACGTCGTGGTGTTCCCCGACCCGTCCGTCGACGAGGACGGAAGATACTTCGTCGACGCCGCCGTGTTCGCATACGCCGCGGACTCGGTGGAGCCAGTCGGAGACTGCAGCGACGTGCGAGAGTCGCCGTTGTTGGCGTCGTACCCGGCGGTGGTCGTGCCAGCAGTCGCGCCCGACCCTTGGGTTGCTGTCGCGACATCGCCGTTGCCGGTGTAGGTCGCCGCGCGGGCGCGCCCGAGCTCGTCGGTCGATGCGGTCACCAGCTTCGAAGTCGCGTTGACCGTGTAGGTGATGCGGGGGACGGTGTTCACCGCCGCGGCCTCGTTCGTGTTCGGCTGCGCCACAAGGGTCTGCGTCGCCGATGGGTACGCGAACCGGGTGACCGAGGTCCCCGGGGAACCAGCCGAGGTGTTCGCGCGGGAGATGGCGGTGACCTTGCGGGAATTCTGGTTGTCGTACGTGATCGTCATCACACCGCCATCAGGCGCCGTGATCGAAGTCAACGTGTTCGCCGGCCCATACCCGAACACGGTGTCCTTACCCGTGAGGTCGGTGATCTTCGTCAGATTCGCGGAACCGTCACGGGTGTACACCATCGACCGCGACAAACCACCGGAGGACTGCGACACCGTCGTGGTCGTCGTCGACGTGGTGATCGTCGCCGTCCGCGCAGCTGTCGGGCCGGCGGTGGAGGTGACGGTCATGGTCGACCCGTACGCCAGGGCGGTGGTGTTGCCGTTGCGATCCGCGATCGACACCGCCCGCCCATCCGCGTTGAATGTCGCCACGACACTGGACTCACGGAACGTGAGCCGGTAATCCGTGCCGACCTTCACCAGATCCGCCTTCACCCCCGCCGGAGACGCAAACGCTGTCGTCGAACCCGACACCGGGGTGAACGACCAGCGGGTGCCATCAGCTGCGGTGTACTCCACCACGCCCGACGCCGCACCGGAGTTGAGGCCGCCGATGCCCTGCACCCCGAACGTCCACCGCGACGCCGCCACCGGACTCACCGGACCACTCGTCGGGGTGAGAGAGCTGTAGGACTCACTGAACCCCACCTGCTGCGTCACACCCGGGAGGCTGAGCCCGGTGGTCTGAACCCGGAAGTTCCCGGTCCCCACGTCCACGAACGCGGTCACCGAATCGGAGACTGGGAACTGAAGCTCTGTCGCGCCCGGACGGTCCCCGCCCGCGCCGACGTCATACCCACCCGCGGGGAGACCGAAGGTCACCACCAGCGGCACCGCTGACGAAGGCGACACCGCCGTGAACGTCAACGCGGCCGCGAGAAGCGCAACACTGAACCCGATCGACCTCACCCGAAAAGAACCCCGACGAGACAGCACAAAACCCACAACGCCCCCGAACAGTCACAACCCCGATAATGACCACACACCGACCTGCGCGACTCTGCGTAAGCGGCGGCTCACCGTACCGCGAACACCCAGCCCACGCATAGAAAAACTTTCCACACCCCACTGCTTCGACGAACGACCGGCCGCAAACATCCACCAAAACCAGGTTCCGGACGCTGTTTCCGGCAGGCCACAGTGAATCGGCCTGACTTTCGTTCCGTTCTTCAAGTAAGGATGGAACACGATGAACAGGAAGTATTCGCCGGAGATGCGTGAGCGGGCGTTGCGGATGCTCGCGGAGACGCGGCCGTCGCACCCCACGATGATGAGCGCGGTCCGCCATGTGGCCGGGTTGCTGGGGATGAGTCCGGAGACGCTGCGGTTGTGGCAGCGTCGCTACGAGGTCGACGCTGGTGTGAAGCCCGGCGTCACGACCGAAGCGGCCGCGGAGATCAAGCGGCTGCAGAAGGAGGTCTCGGAGTTGCGGAAAGCGAACGAGATCCTTAAGGCTGCGAGCATCTTTTTCGCGAAGGAGCTCGACCACCCCTCGACGAGATGATCCGGTTCATCAGCGAACACCGGGATCGTTTCGGGGTCGAGCTCATCTGCCAGGTCCTACGACCGGCAGTGAGAGGATTCCTCACCTCACGCGGCTTCCGTGCCGCGGTGAATCGGACTCCGTCCGCCAGGCGATTGCAGGATGATCTGCTGGTGCCCGAGGTTGCCCGGCTGCACGCGGAGAACTACGGCGTCTATGGGCGGCGGAAGATGCACGCGCTGCTGAGACGACAGGGGTGGGGTATCGGGCGTGACCAGACCGAACGGCTGATGCGGCTCGCCGGTGTTCGCGGGGTGCGCAAGTCCAAGCGAGTGTTCACGACGAAGTCCGATCCCGCCCTGCGACGACCGACGGATCTCGTCAATCGCCGATTCACCGCCGACGGTCCCCGCCTGCTCTGGGTCTGCGACGTCACGTATGTAGCGACTTGGTCTGGGTTCGCGTACGTCGCGTTCGTCACCGACGTCTACTCTCGGCGCATCGTCGGATGGAACGTCGCAGCCACGCTTCGGGCGGAGATCCTGCCGATGCAGGCGCTCGATATGGCCGCGTGGGACGCCGGTGACGACCTGACAGGGCTGACGCATCACTCGGATCATGGATCGAACTACAGGGCGATGGTCTACACCGACCGGATCGTCGAACTCGGCGCCGTTCCCTCGACCGGAACGGTCGGCGACAGTTTCGATAATGCGATGGCAGAAGCGGTCAACAACCTGTACAAGACCGAGCTCATCCGCCAACGCGGTCCCTGGCGGACCGTTGAGCAGGTCGAGGTGGCGACGCTCGAATGGGTGTGGTGGTGGAACAACCAGCGCCTCCACGGCGAGCTCGACATGCGCACCCCACTCGAGGTCGAGCAGGCATACTACGCTGACCTGGAATCAGCCCAGCCTGCACCTGCCGGACAAGGCTCCCGATAGGAACAAAAGTCAGGCCGATTCAGTACCGCGTCGGGAGCAATCGTCACGCCATCTCGCGGAGTTGCGGTGATGGTGCCAGCGCCGATGGCTCCGAGCGTGTTCACGCCGGTCTCGAGTTGCGTGTCACCGATGGCGTACGAGAACCGGTCGTCCGGAATCGTGATCGTAAAGGCTTGCTCGTCGATGGCGGGCCCGTCCGGGCTGGCCGGTTCGGGCGCCGTCGGGTCGGTCGGGTCGACCGGCGGAGTCACGTCGCCGCACTGGACAGTGACGCAGTCGGCGGCGGTTCGCGCGATAGAGCCTCCGCCGACGGAGCTTGTCACGGTCACGTCATACTCCCCGGTGCTCAACTGCGCGGTGACGGCCGGGTCGATGTAGGTGGGGATGTCACGGTCTGCAGCGAACACGAAGTCCTGCATCGTGTGGCTCCACGAGACGCCGGGCCCGTCGATGGACACAGTGTTCTCAACGCCACGCCATTCCTGGTAGCCGATGATGCTGAACCGGTAGTCCCCGGAAAACGCGCCGGAGAAATCTCCGACGCCTCTGTAGCTGAACCTCTAGACCTTTATCTCAAGGTCATTTGTTCGAGTAAAAATACCTTGGTAGCAGGAGCGGGGCTTGAACCCGCGACCTCACGATTATGAGTCGTGCGCTCTCACCAACTGAGCTACCCTGCCGCAACGCATCCGAAGGATGCTGCGAGCCCCGAGTCAGGATTGAACTGACGACCCCTTCCTTACCATGGAAGTGCTCTGCCACTGAGCTATCGGGGCGTGCCACCCGCGAGCGGGCAACTAGAAGAGGATACCATCTCGGCGGCCTCGCGCCGAACCGGCTCAGCTCTTCGTGTGCTCCTGCAACCACGCCATCGGGTCGATCTGCGTGGTGCCACCGACGAGCACCTCGAGATGCAGATGCGCGCCGGTGGACTTGCCCGTGCTGCCCACCTTGCCGATGACCTGGCCGGCCTCGACGGTGTCGCCGACCTCGACCTGGAGCGAGCCGTACTGCATGTGCCCGTAGCGCGTCGAGACGAGCTCACCGTCGATGACGTGGTCGATGACGACGGTGACGCCGTAGTCCCCTCCGGCCTCGGTGGCGATGCGGACGGTGCCGCCCGCGACGGCGTGGATCTCGGCACCGGCGCCCGGGGTGAGGTCGACGCCGCGGTGCGGACGCGAGAACTGCGACAGGTACGACACCGAGCCGAAGGCCGCCGAGATCGGCACGCCGACCGGGAACGGCCACTGGATCGCAGCGTTGGGGTCGTTGACCCACGTGCCGGCGAAGTTGGTGACGCCGGAGTCGGCTGCGAGCTCAGAGACCGAGGTGACGTCGAAGGTCTCGCTGCGGTCGAAGGTCACCCCGGCCGACGACGACGAGACGTAGGCCTGGATCTCTTCGGGCTCGACGGTCGCGACGGGCTGAGCGGCCTCCGCCCGGATGTCGCGGCCGGTGTCGCCCGACGCGAAGACCGCCGCAGCGGGGCTCGTCAGGCCGATCGAGAGGAGACCGACGGCCGCGACCGCGGTCATCGACACGGATGCCGCGGCGACACGCTTGCCGACGTGGCGGAGGCGACGTGCCCGACGCGGGGCGGCCACCTCGCGCGTCTCCTGCTCGACGATGGCATCGGTGGCGACCTGCACGGGCGTCTGCGCGGTGAACGAGAACAGTCGCGCGGCGAACTCGAACTCGTCGACGTCGTTGCCGTCGCTCGATCCGGTGGCACCGCCGGACTCATCGCCGTGATCGCCCGCGGCGGTCGCGGCAGGACCGAACGACTCGCCGGGGGTCGGCGCCGGGGCGACCGTCTCGTCGCGCGCGCGGCGGCGACGAGACGGCATAACGAACTCGGCGCCGGCGTGGGCGTCGCTGTCGACTACGGTCAGCACGATCTCTTCGTCGGCCGCCACGGGCTGCGCCGATGCATCCCGTTCGGGCGACTCCGACCGAGGAGCCGGATCAGCCGGCTGCGATCGATCATCGCTCGGCTCCTGCGCGACGGACTCGTCGGGCTCTCCGGGCTCATCGGCCGTGGCCACGTCGTGCCCGGGGGCGGCGGCGACCTTCGCGGCCAGCTCGGCCTCGGCCATCATGCGACGCCACTGTGCACGGGTGAGACCGGTCGCCGCGCCGAGGGCGGGTTCCCCGGGGGTCGGGCGCGATGTCGCGGCCTCGGCGGGGGCGGTCTCAGAAGTCAAATCGCAGGCTCTCGAAAACGGCGCGCGCGGAAGCACGGCGGAAACAAGCGGGTGGTGTTCGCCGCTCCGCTCGGGTAACGAAGATAACGAACGGATAAACACTAACCACTCGAGGCTGAGAATGCGATCCACACGTCAGGACTCGTGGAAAACGCGCTCCGCAAGCCGGCTGTGGAGCGCAGCAGACGCCGCGATCGTCATGGTGCGCCCCGGCCGCTCCCCCGGCATCCCGGTCGCCGCTCCCCCCGCCTCGGTCACCAGGAGCGCTCCGGCGGCGTGATCCCACGGCTGGAGGCCGCGCTCGACGTAGCCGTCCAGTCGGCCCGCGGCCACGTACGCCAGATCGAGTGACGCTGCGCCCGCACGGCGGATGTCGCGGGCGATCGGCATGATGCGGCCCAGCCGTGCGAGGTCCCCCGCGTGGGTGGCGGGGTCGTACCCGAAGCCCGTGGCCAGCAGCGCGCCGGCATCCGTCGGCTCCGACACGGTCAGCCGCGTCGCTCCGAGCCACGCGCCGTCGCCGGCGCTCGCGCGGAAGAGCTCGTCGACCACCGGGGTGTACACGACGCCGGCGAGCGCATCCCAGGCCTGCGGGTCGGGCTCACCCTCGACGACGGCGATGCTGACGGCGTAGTGCGGGATGCCGTAGGCGTAGTTGACCGTGCCGTCGATCGGGTCCACGACCCACGTCAACCCGCTCTCGCCCCGCTCCGCTCCGGACTCCTCGCCGAGGAACCCGTCGTCAGGCCGCGCGGCGGCGATGCGGTCGCGGATGAGCAGCTCGACCTCTCGGTCGGCCTCGGTCACGATGTCGGCGAGCGCCGACTTGGTGGCCGCGATCGCCACCCCCTCGCCGCGGCGGCGCCGAGCCAGCTCCCCGGCCTCACGGGCGATCTCGACGGCAAGGTCAGCAAGCTCTCGGGCATCCACCATGCCCTCAACGCTACGGGGTCGTGCCCGAGATCCGAGTCGCCGCCGCGATCCCCAGATCCAGGACTCGCGGTTCGATCGCCTCGAGTGCTTTCTCGTCGTGCGTGGCACACACGACCGCGCCGCCCCGAGCGAGGTGACCGATCATGAGGCCGCGCAGTACGTCGACGCTCGAGGCATCGAGGCCGTTGAAGGGTTCGTCGAGCACCCACAACGGCGGCGCGTGGAGGAGCCCGAGCGCGATGCCGACGCGCTTGCGTTGACCGAGCGACAGCATCGCAGCGGGGAGGTCCGGAGTCCGATCGAGGATGCGACCGCTCAGATCCGCGCCGTTCGACGGGACCTTCGCCGCGGCCCACAGCGATCGGGCGAGCTCGAGATGCTCTCCCGGCGAGAGCTCCTCGAAGAGGTGCGGCGGGTCTGTCACGTAGCCGATGCTCCGCTTGGCCGCAGACGCGGTGGCTCTCGATCCGCGCACGTTCACCGATCCCCGCAGCGGACGTCGCACGCCCGCGATGGTGGACAAGAGGGTCGACTTGCCGACTCCGTTGGGGCCGCGCACGAGAAGCGCCTCCCCGGGCGCAACGTGGAATCGCGCCCGGTGGAGCACGACGCCTCGGCTGTAGCCGATCTCAGCATCAACGACGAGGACCATGGTGTACTCCGATGGCTGTGGGCAGGAGCGCCGTCGTGGCGGCCGTGACCAGAGGTGACCCGACGACCAGAACGACGACGGTGAGGGTTGCGGACGATTGCGTCCAGGGAACGGCGGATGCGACCGACAGCGCGATGGCGATCATGATGCCCACGACATATGTCGCGGCGGCGCGCATCCACCCGCGCTGGCCGAGTTCGCTCGCCTCCTTCCACTCCATCTGCGGATATCTCATCGAGACGGCGCAGGCCAGCGTGGGTGCGACCACCGACACGGCGGCGCACGCGATCGCCGCCGTCCCGATGGCGCGTGGAAGGAGCGGTGTCATCCCGACGAGCACGCCGATGAATGCCGCACCGGCCACCGCCGTCACCACGCTGCCGCTGACCGCTCGTGTGACGGCGAAGGAGCGGATGCCTCCGGGCAAGGTACGCATGAGCACGACCGCGCGGCGGTCGGAGTCGAGCGAGACCCAGGGCGCGAGCGATGAGAACACGACGAAGCCGTACCCTGCGCAGACTCCGCCGACGACCGTCGCGCCCACCGGCTGAGCGGTGAGTTCCCGGATCGGCTCGGCCAGGAGCCACCCGCCGAGCGCCCCGAGCGCGATGATGGCGAGGAACATCGCGAAGAGCGTGAACAGCGTCGGCCGGACGCGCCACTCGAAAGACCGCAGACCGCGGCGGACATCGAGCAGCGCCAACGCCGCCACTCGTCGACCGCTGAAGGAACGGCTCGTCCTCAGCGCGGTTGCCCTTCCCCCTCCGACTCGATCCGCTCGCCCGACGATGTCTGCCCACTCGATCGCCCGCACCTGGCGGAAGGCCACCACCACCACGACCGCAGCGGCAAGAGAGCACAGAGCCAAGCCCGCAGTCGGACCGGCCGGGGCCGCCACCACGACCCCCACCCCCTGACCGCCTGACACGGCTCCGAAGGCCTGGCTGCCCCACATGCCGACCCAGCCGACCGTGACGGCGGCGAACGCGACTGCGACGAGGGCCCAGGTGGTTGCAAGCGCCGCGCTACGCCGCGCGGAGGGCATGCGCAGGAGCGCGAAGACGATGCCGCACGAGGCTGATCCCGGTCCCGCGAGGGCTGCGGCTGCCCAGGTCCAGGCGTCGAGGGAGCGGGCGGCCCCGTCGAGCACCAGGAGCGCTGCGAGCATGCCCGTACTGCTCGCGACGAGGCGGATGAAGCGTCCAAGGACGTGCCGTCCGAGCAGGTAGGCCGGAGGCGAGACCCCGCGATCGGCGAAGACGTGCCAACTGCGATTCTCGATGAGCGCCGGTCGGACCTCTCCCCAGATAGCTCCCGTCCCGACGCCGAGGACGAGTCCGATGAGGATGACGACGCCCGCACCGGTCTGCGCTGAGACGCCGATCAAGCGAAGCACGTGCCCGGCCCACACACCGACGCCGAGCGCGAGACCGACAGTGATGAATGCCACAGCGACGACCGTCCGCTGCGCGAGCAACGGAGTCGGCCAGAGGCGTCGCAGACGACGCGTCGCCAGAGTGGCGGTGACGATCCCCCCGTGGCGCAGATCCGCGATCACCGGCGCGCCTCACTTCTGACCGCTGGCTTGCGCCAGCGCAGCCAGGCGACCGCGGCCGCACCCGCGAACCACACCGTGAGCACCCCGCATGCGCCGAGGAGAGGCAGAACGTCACCCTCACGGGACGCATCGACCACGAAGCCCAGCCGCCCAGCCGGCATCATCGACGCGACCCAGGCGTAGACGTCCTGCCGTGTGGTGGCCGCGAGAGAGCCGAACACCGCGGGGACGACGACGAACACGGCGAGATGCGTGGCGGCAGCGACGATCCCGTTGCGGATCGCGAGCCCCAGACACGCCGCCCACACGACACACAAGCTCGTCGCGAGCGCGACACACAGCCACCCGACGACGTCGCCCGGCGCGATGAGCACCTCACCACCGCTCACGAGCCCGAAGGACGCGGTGACAGCAGCTCCCAGTGCGTAGGTGCCCAACGCCAGCACCCCGGAGCCCATGGTCGCGAGCACCAGCCGCGCGGTGAATGTCCGCCTTCGCGACGGCACCTCGATATCCGTCAACCGCTCGCGTCCCGTGGCACGTTCGTTCGCGGTGAGGTATATGGCGGCGAACCCCCAGAACAGCGCGGCGATGCCGGCGCCGGCAACCGGTGCCCGCGCGACCAGTCGGGCGATCTCTCCCTGGGGCAGATCGGCGTCGATGGAACCGAGGATGCTCGCGAACAGGAGGGCCGCGGCGGTGCCCGTCACGGCACCCAGCACCCCGGCCACCCAGAGCAGCGTCTGGGCGCGCAGCGTGCGGGCCTTCAGCGCCTCCGCCCGGATCACGTCGCCGAGGCGCTGCGTCCGGCGCGCGCGGCCCCTGATCGGGGTCGACTCGATCGATCTCGTCATGACGGCCGTTCCGGGCGCGGAGACTCCCTCAGCACCGGGTCGAAGGGAGCCGCCTCGGCCAGCAGGCGGAGGTAGTCGCTCTCGAGCGAGTCGCGGGACTCCGCGAGCGATTCGACGAAGAACCGATTCCGGAAGACAACATCGGCGACGGCTCGGACGGTCATGCCCCTGACGAGAAGAGCACGTCCTTCGCGAGCGACGTCGGTGGCATGAGAGATGAGAAGAGCCCGCAGCGCTTCGGGGTCGTCGCTCACGACGACAACATGCCGCGAGGGTTCTCCGGCCGAGGCGATATCGGCGGACGAGATCATCCGCCCGCTCGCGAGGACATGTATCCGATCGGCAACCCGCTCCAGTTCCGAGAGGATGTGCGAAGAGATCAGGACGGCGCACCCGCCGTCTGCAGCCTCGCGCAACAGACCGCGCATCCAATGGATGCCGTCGACGTCGAGGCCGTTGAGCGGTTCGTCGAGGATGAGATTGCGCGGACGGCCGATCAGCGCCACGGCCAGGTTCAGCCGCTGCCGCATGCCCAGAGACAGAGCACGGATTCGGCGGCGACGCACGAGCCCCAGCCCCGTCTCATCGAGTACCGCGTCGACGCGACGGCTCGACAGACCCTGCGAGACGGTCGCGATGCGGACCTCGTCGACGACCCGTCGTCCGGGGTGGAACGCCGATGGATCGATAGCGGCACCCAGGGTGCGCAGAGGCGCTCGCGCACGCTCGTAAGGCCGCCCGTCCACGAGCGCGGTTCCCGCGTCGAGGATCTCCAGCCCCAGGACGGCACGGAACAACGTCGACTTGCCCGCGCCGTTGGGACCGATGACGGCGGTGACCTGACCGGGCTCCGCGGAGAGGTCGACCGCGGCGAGCGCGACCGACGAGCCGTATCGTTTGTGCGCGTCGAAAATCTCGATCATGTCGCCTCCAGCCGGCTCATCCGACGCCACCGGTGATGACGGCGGCCTCGATCAGCGCGCCGACCAGCACGAGGACCAAGGCGATAAGCATGAGGACCCCCGCCGGCGCGAGTGCGGATGCGTATCGCCGGACCGCACCCTGCCCGGGGACGCGTCGTCCTGCGACCGCGTTCGCGATGGGAAGGAAACCGGCGATCGCCGCCATCACGAGACCCAGCATCTCGATTCCGACGTACGCGGCGACCGAGCCGATCAGCGCCTGACTGCCGACGGTGTTCGTCGCCGTCGTCACGGTGGCTCCGAGATAGAGGCCGAGCAGCAGGCCCGATCCGGTGGTGAAGATGCCGGCAGTCACCGCGCCGGCAGCCAACGAGGCCGCAACGGGTGCATTCAACGCCACGATGGCCAGGAACACCTCGCCGAATCCGTTCGCCCCGGACAGTCCGGCACGCTCGCCCGGTTCGCCGGGCGCCGTGGCTCCGACGACGGCGAGCGCTCCGCCGACTGCGCCGCCGCCGACGATCGTCACGACGAGCACCGTGACCAGCACAGCGACTCGGACACGAGGCGAGAGGGTCCGCGGAACGCGGGAGGAGAGAGTCGCGGTCATCCGACCATGACGGGCTCGGTCGCACCACGACGCGCCGCGGTGCGGGCGTTGAGGTACCCGCTCGAAGCCGGCAACCAGACGAGCACGACCGCCGTCAGCACGACGACGAGGCTGACGACCGCGATGACCGACGGCGCCGCCAAGGTCGCGATCAGCTGCAGGCTGGTCAAGATGGTCAGGACGACGCGAATGTACCGGCGACCGGCCCGGAGCGAGAACGCGATCCACAGCACGATCACTACGGAGAAGACCGCCAGGAACGCCTGGATGGCCACGGCGGTCGTCTGAGAGACCGCGACGAGCGTGTCCGTGCCGATCTCGCCGACCTGCGCCCCCGGTGTCGCCTCCAGGCTCGTTCGCAGCGCCGCCTCCCCCTCGGGCGAGAACACGGCGAGGGCCGCAGTCGCGCTCGAGACGACAGTGAGGGCGGCCGAGGCGAGGAGCAGCCAGAAGGCCATCACGAGCGTCGAGGGACGAACGGGGGCTGCATACGGCGTGATCGACATGTTTCCGCTTTCAGTCGAGAGAACGTGGGTGAGGGGGCCGACGCGCTCAGCCCGCCGGCCCCGATGAGAGTCGCTCAGGCGACGGCGGGCTCGACGGCCCAGTTGAAGACGAGCCACACGATGGTCGCGGTCAGCGCGGAGGCGACACCGGCACCGGCAACGGCCGCGATGACGGTAAACGCGTTCTTGCCCGCCTTGATGGCAGCGACGAGCTGCGTCGCGGCCGCCGCGCTGATTCCGAGCGAACCGGCGATCCACATCGGGCTGAATCCCGTCACGATCAGACCGGTGATCGCAACGGCGAGAGCCACACCGATGGCGGCCAGCTTCACGACCGAGGTTGACTGCTGCTCGCGGGCGACGCCCGCCGTGATTGCACTCATGTAGCGCTTCTCCTTCACTGGCATCCTCCGAGCCCACCCGGTGCGGGATCGGTCAATGGATGTGACAGCGAAGCTAGTTGCGACGTGGCTGGCAGCACGTCGGACTCGAGGCGATACTTTCCTGGCCTTTCGGCCACACTTGGCCGGAGGGTCGCTTCATCGGAAGCTGACAAGCCCGAATCGCGCGGCCGTGATGAGCACCTGAACTCGATCGCGCGCATTCCACTTGAGCATGATGTTGCTCAGGTGCGCCTTGACCGTGCCTTCGGATACGTGCATCGAGCGGGCGATCTCACCATTCGACTGGCCCGCTGCCAGATACTGAACGGTCTCGGCCTCGCGCGCCGACAGCTTCTCGGACTCGGTGGGCAGCCGCAACGCGCCGCTCTCCGCCGTCTGAAGGGCACGGATCAGCTGTCCGGTCACCGCAGGTGACAGCGCTCCGGTACCGCGATACACGGCCCGGATCGCATCCGTGATCTCGTCCGGAGACGAATCCTTCACCAGATAGCCCGCGGCCCCCGCCCGAAGCACCGGAATCACCGCTTCAGCCGTCGCCATCGTCGTGATGCCGATCACCTTCGTGTCGGGCTTCACCGCCAGGATCGCAATGGTCGCTTCCAACCCTCCGACATGGGGCATGCGCAGATCGACGAGGGCCACATCGGCCGCTGATCGGACCACCACGTCGGCCGCCACGTCACCGTCTTCCGCTTCGCCGACGACGTGCATGCCCTCTGCCGCGGCGATGTAAGCGCCCAACGCTCGCCGGACCAGCGAATCGTCATCGACGATGACCACTCGGATCTCCCCCACATCGGGAGGCTATCGCAACGGCTCGGGCGGACCGAGGCAACAGGACGAAAGTCGAGGCTCCTCTGGACAGAAGTAGATGGTCCGTCGGACTAGCTCGTGTTGCTATCTACTCATGAACGCAATCGACGACCCGAACGCGTCACGTCGCAGTGGATCCTGGAACGGCGAATGGATGCGGGGCCTTCTCCCCCTCCTGGTGATGCGATCACTCCATGAAGGCGCGTCGTACGGCTACGCCATCAGCGCGAGTCTTGCGCGATGCGGGTTCGGCGGGGTCAAAGGCGGCACGTTGTACCCCCTGCTCACACGTCACGAGTCTGCAGGGCTGGTCACGACGGAATGGCGACCCGGTGAGGGTGGCCCCGGCCGCAAGTACTTCGCATTGACTCCTCACGGCCACGCGGAACTCGACCGGCTATCCGGGGATTGGCGGAGCTTCGCGACGACCGTCGACACATTCATCACTCTCGAAGGGACCGCTCGATGAACACGAATGAACGCTGGATCGCACTCTTCAGCACCGAGCTCGAGCGTCGCGACGTGTCGGATGAACGTATCCGCGACGAGGTCGACACCGTGAGAGTCCATCTCCGCGACGGAGACGACGACGCGCAGGATGCCTTCGGAGACCCGGTGGCATACGCGGCGACGCTCGCGAGCCCGCGTTCTGACGATGTGCCGTCCAGGTCGATCATCCTCGCTCTCTTCGCGGCGATCGCGATGTTCATCGTCTTCGTGATCGCATCGGTGCGCTGGGTCGACGGCGACGCCTCGGCGTCGCCGTGGTCGATCGTCGGAGGCGTCGGCCTCATGATCGCCGTGGTGACCTTGTCTGTCTCGCTCACACGGCGGGCTGTCGCCGCGGCGCTGCGAGATGTCCTCGACCAGCGCAGTGACGCGCAATGGTCACGGGCATCCACGCTGCTCCTGCTCGTGCCGTGGACCTTCATCGGCTTCGCCGGCCTCGTCCTGGCGCTTGCCGCACTGCGCTGACCCCATACCCATCCCACAGCGAAGAGAGAACAACGCATGCGCATCTTCGGCATCCTGCCCACCGCAAGTCTCTGGACCACGCTCTGCGAAGTGCTCGGACTGTGTAAGTGACGTCCGCGCTCCGCGCCTCCCGCCGTCGCGGTCGAGACGACGGCAGATCACACGGGTCCGACCGACACTCGTGAGACCGGTCGACGAGTCGACCATGATGGAACGCATGGCAGAACGCGTACTCCTGCCGGCGCGGCACGCGCGTGGCGCTCATCCGTCAGCACCGCCCCTGACGGGGATCGAGCGCTGGGCGGTTCTCGCCATCGTGGTCGTCGCTGTCATCACCAGCACCGTGCTCGCGATCACGAGGGGCGGCGAGAACGCATGGCAAGCCGCGTTCGAAGTCGTCGTCACCGCACTGTTCGCGGGGTTTCTCGTCAGCCCAGCAGTCACGATCATCGCCTTCGCCACGTCGATGGGGCTGTCTCTGCTCATCGGTTCCTCGACCGAGATGCTCCTCGCGCTCGCCGTCGCGACCGGCCTCGCCGCGCGTACGGCCGGAACCCGGCTGCTCGCCGCGTACGTCGGGCTCCTCCTCGTCTCGGTCGCCGCGGCGGTCTTCTCGGCGGCATCCGACCAGTTGTCGATCATCGTGATCTGTCTGCTGCTTGCGACGGTCTCCGGTGCGACCGGGCTCTTGCTGCGGTTCGCCCGGAACCGCGAGCAGCGCCTTCGCGAGCAGCTCACCCGGCAGACGATCATCGAGCAGGAGGTGCGTCAGTCCGAACGGCTGCTGATCGCCGACGAGCTCCACGACGTCGTGTCGAGGGATCTGACGATCATCGTGATGCAGGCCGAGCTCATGTCGCTCGACGCTGAGCCCGGATCGGTGCACGAATCGCAGGCCACCATTCGCGACGCAGCGCGACGGGCGCTGCGCGACCTCCATCGACTCGTCGCACGAGTACAAGACGAACGTGCCGACACATCGGCGACGGAACCGCTTCGTACCGCGTTGCGCAGTGCGGCGCAGGACCTCGAGCGAGCTGGGTTCCCCCTCTCGGCGTCCGTGTCCGATCGCGCCTTCGAGCTTCCCCAGATCATCGATACCACCGTGGCCCGCATGGTCCGTGAGAGCGTCACGAACATCCTGAAGCACGCGGGCCCGGGGCCGGTCTCCATCTCCGTGGACATCGTCGACGGAACGGTCCGGCTGAGCGTTCGCAGTCGCCTCGGTCGGCGCCGTCCCCTCACCCCGCTGCCGTCCAGCGCCTACGGGAGTATCCGGATGCGGGAGAGAGCGATCCTGCTCGGCGGCGGGTTCGACTCCCAGCGCGAGGGGCGCGAGTGGGTGGTGACGGCCGGCCTGCCGATCGCCTGAGGCGAGGCCGCGCCCACCCACTCGGGCCGCTCAGCGGGGAGCGACCGGCTGGTCGGGAAGCGGGGGCGGCGGCGGGTAGTCGCCGTAGCCGGGCTGAGCCGGGGCGGATGCCGGTGCCGGCGATGCGGTCTGCGGGGCGGCGCCGTAACCGGCACCCGGCGCCTGCTGCGGCAGGTACCCCTGCGGATAGGTCGGACGACCCGTGTAGTAGGCCTGCCAGTCGGGCGACCCATCGCCGAGAACGGGCAGCGGCGTGCGACCGTCGGCATAGGTCGGCCACGTCGACGCGGCGGGCTTGGGCGGACGCGGCAGCAGCAGCGCGTTCACGAGCGGGACGAGGGCGGTGCCGACCGCGGCGAGGATCGTCAGCGCGACGACGACTCGCCAGTAGATCGGCAGGAACGAGAACCACTCCCCGCCGACGAGCGGCACGATGAGCATGACGGCGACGATTCCGATGAACGCGATGGTCACATAGGTGACGATCGAGAGGAACGTCGTGGGGTTGCGCACGTAGGCCTTCGAGAACAGGCGCAGGTGCAGCAGCGCGAGCTGCAGGATCAGCACGATCAGCAGGAACTTCATGAACCGCTCGTAACCCCAGCCGAACGTCTCGACGGGTGCGGGCAGCCAGATCATCACCGCACCGACGAGCAGTGCGACCACCCACGTCACCATGCTCGTGAGCGAGAACCACGCGGGGCGACGGCCGGCGAGGTGCGATTCGAGGATCGCGACCCCCGCGAACGCGGCCAGCAGCAGCACCGTCAGGAACGCGCGTGCGACGATGCCCGTGCCCGATCCGATGAGCACCCACACCACGCAGACGATCGCGGCGGCGATGAGGGCTCCGATCGCCACCCAGATCGCGGCACGCAGCAGCTTGTTCGATTCCGGTGACGTGATGGGCTGACTCATCGGCAGTGATCCTTCCGCGGTGGGTGCACCTCATCCTGGCACGCCGGGTTGTCGCGCGTCCGGCCTTGCTCCCGCCCGAGACGACGCGCGCCGGCCGCGTCCTGAGAGGATGCTGACGTGATTCCCCCTCGAGAACCCGGTGTCGGGTTCGATTCCGTGGCCATCAAGACCTTCTTCCGCACCCGCCGCGCGTCGATCGTCTTCGTCGTCATCGTCGCCGCGATGAGCACGCTGCAGGTGCTCTCATCGCCCATCACGGCGATGCTCGCGGGACCGGTCGACTGGCCCTTCGCGTTCTCGGTGCCGGTGATCTTCCTGATCCTGACCGTCGCGTGCACCGTGCAGGCCGCCGCCCTGCTGCTGAGCGATCGCCTGCCGCGAACCGCCGTCTTCGCCACCGTCGTGGTCTATCTCGCGATGCTCATGGGGCTCGACATCCCCAACTGGCTCACCGGCACCTATCTGGTCGTCGCCCTGGGGCAGTTCCTGCTGGCATCGCGCCTGCCGGTGGCCTCCGCCGTGGGCTGCCTCCTGGGACTGATCCTGCTCGAGATGGGCGGCCTCTTCGTCTGGGGCGTTTTCTACACCGGGGACGCGGGTTTGGCCCTGTCGTTCATGGCGAACCAATTCCTCGGGTTCACCGCGCCCGTGCTCGGCGCGACCGCCCTCGGCATCTGGTGGAACGTCCAGGTGCGCCGCGTCGAGTTCGCTCGCGAGCAGGCCCTGCTCGCACGACGCGACCACGATGCGCGGGTGGCCGAAGCCCGCGAGCGGGAGCGTGCGCGCATCGCGCAGGAGCTTCACGACGTCGCCGGCCAGCACCTCGCCGGCCTCGTGACCCTGGCGGATGCGGCGATCTCGCTCGCGCCGGCGCGTCCGGACGAAGCAATCCGGCTGGTGGGAGAAGTGCGCAACGAGGGCCGGTTCGCCGCCGCGAGCCTCGCCGGGGCGCTCACCGACCTGCACGCCGACTCCGCGGAGCCGGCCGAGACCACGCGCGACCTGCGGCGCAGCAACGAACTGGTCGAGTACTGGACGCAGCGGGGCATGCACATCGCGTTCACGCGGTCGGGCGCCGTCGCGGATCTGCCTGCCGTGGTCACGACGACGGCGTACCGCGGCCTCCAAGAGGCACTCACCAACGCCGCGAAGCACGCCCCGGGCGCTCCCGTCGAGGCGAGTGTGACCGTGACCGCGGACCGGCTCGACGTGCGGGTCTGCAACAGCGCACGACACGAGGAATCGGCGCCGCTCCCCGGCCTCGACCTGGGTTGGGGGCTCCGCGGAATGCGTGAACGCGTCGAGCTGCTTCGCGGCACACTGTTCGCGGGGCCGACCGCCACCGGCGGGTGGGAAGTGCGGATCGCGATTCCGATCGACCCCCTTCCGTGACAAGGAGAACGGCATGAATCGTCCGACAGAGCGCATCCGCGTGCTCATCGCCGACGACAATCGCACGGTCCGGCGCGGCCTCCGACTCCAGCTCGAAGGGGCTCCCGGCATCCACGTCGTGGGCGAGGTGTCCAACGGCATCGACGCAGTGCATGTCGCGCGCGCCGAACGCGTGCAGGTCGTTCTCATGGACATCCAGATGCCGCAGATGTCGGGGTTGGCCGCGACCCGCCTGCTCGCGCGTCCCGACGACGACTCCACCCCCGTCGCCGTCATCGTCATGACGAGCTTCGCCGTCGACGGCTATGTCAGCGAGGCCCTCGATTCCGGGGCCGTGGGGTACCTCCTCAAGAGCCACGACTCCGACCAGCTCGTCGGCGCGATCTACGCCGCGTCCCGCGGGGAGGCGCTCGTGTCGTCGCGCGTGACGGCGCCGCTGATCCGGGAGTTCGTCCGGCGAGGCTCAGCCACCGAGGACGTGGAGGCCGGCACCGTGCTCACGGCGGCCGAGCGTCGGGTCATCTCCGCTCTTTCGCGCGGGGTCACCAGCAACGAGGCGATCGCCGAATCGCTGCAGGTGTCGGTGCACACCGTGCGGTCGCAGCTGCACTCGGCGCTTCGGAAGCTCGGCCTCGCCGACCGCACACAGCTCGCCCTGTGGGGAGCCCGCAACCGCGTGTGAACTGGCCCGCTTCATCCATCCGGATGAAAACCGACGACGGATGCCGGCACCCGTCGGCCGTGGGCGCGGACCGACGCCCGAAACGACGAAGGCCCCCGAATGTCGGGGGCCTGTCTCGTGATGGTGGCGAGTGAGGGATTCGAACCCCCGAATGCAATGCAGTCTGATTTACAGTCAGATCCCTTTGGCCGCTTGGGTAACTCGCCAGTGCGCACCCGCCCGGCTTATGCAGTCGACCAGAGGCGCGAGAACCCATATTACCCCCGGTGAAGGAGTGCTCCGAACCACGGATGCGGGTCGTCAGGCCTCCGCGCTGACGACACGTCCGACGAAGGCCTCGGCCCGGTGGCGGGTGCCGTCGATGCGTCGATCCACGCTCGCGCGCAGCTCGCTGGGGGCCAGCGGCGCTGCGAGCCGGACGTTCTCGTGACACCCCAGGTCTGCGCAGAGGTAGGTGCCTACCGCGTCGCCGCGGTCACCGGCATCCCCCGCTTTGCGCGCCGTGAAGAGCGCGACCTGGTCACCCGGCTGCATCGTGTGGCAGATGTTGCACATCGCGGCGCGGGCGGCACTGCGACCGTCGGCGCGACGGAGCACCACACCGGTCGGCTCGCCGTCGAGCTCGGCCAGCACGTACGCGCGACCGCGGGTGCGCGGGTCAGGCCATGCGAGGAAGTCGAGGTGATCCCACTCGACGATCGGGAAGTCGTGAGGGAGCGCGAGCTGGCGCACCTCATCGGGAACGGCGTTGACGAATGCTGTGCGCACCTGGTCCTCGGTCAGTGCCTGCATGGATTCCAGTCTACGAAGCGCGCCGGCGGGCGGCTCCGAAGCTGTGCCAGGCCGGCGTCAGACGAACCAGCCGTTGAGGAGCGCGGTCGCCACCAGCAGCTGCCCGGCGCCGAGCACCAGCCCCACGGCCGGCCACGCGAATCCGCCGCGGTCGATCCGCGCGAACACCAGGCCGACCACCCCGAGGATGCCGCCGATCGCTCCGCCGATCAGGGCGGCGGGCAGGACGACCAACAGGAGCCACGCGTAGTTCTCGTCCACGGTGATGGCGAGCAGCATCACGATGCCGACGCCGAGGATGCCGAGCGATGAGACGACGGTCGCCGCGATCCCCCACGCCAGCGCTCGTCGGCGCCGTGGCGGAGGGATGCGAGTCATGGCGTGAGCCTACTGTCTGCCTCCCGCCCTCGGTCGGTCGCCGCCCTTTCGTTCACCGCCGCCCTGGGAGAAGCTGGAGAGCATGCGGCGCACGACGACAGATCCGACCCTTCCACCTGCCCCGACACGATCCGGCGGTCTCGGTCATCCCGCGGTCCTGCGGGCGGCGGCGGCCGCGGTGTCGATCTGCGCGGCATCGGTTCTGGCGGGCTGTGCCGCGACAGACTCACCGTACGCGGTGCTGGAACGGGACCCGGGGCCGTCGGACGAGCTTCCCGCCGAGCTGCCCGACTATGCCACGGAACAGATCCGCCTCGGCTCGCAACGGTTCGTCGGCGAGCACGAGGGCACCTCGCTGTGGCTCGCTCGCGGCGCCGGCGAGGAGGCGCCCGGCCTCGAGGTCTGCCTCCTCGCCTATCCAGACGAGACGAACTGGGCGTTCGGCTGCGGCGGTGCCGACCAGCTCGAGCTCCGCAGCGTCGCGGGCTCGTTCACCGTCGTCCCCGACGGCCAGACGCCGCCGGCCGGTCTGACCGCGATCACCCCGAACGTCTACGCGCCGGCCGCGCGATAGCCGGCCCACGGACGACTCCGTCGCGCAGACCCTGCTTCGCTAAACTCTCGACATGGCAGGTTCCTCGTTCGACATCGAGCGCACATAACCACTGACCACCAGCCCCCAGGTTCCGCCCAATGCAACCGCACTCACAGACTCCGCCTGAGCGGCGAATCATCCGGCTCTTCCCGGACTACTCGCGCGTCTATCCACTCTGGGAGAGTTCGACATCGACCTGGGATGTCGGCTACACCACGGGCCCTGAGGATTACGGCCTGTCCGCGCAACTCTCCGCAGACCTTGCCGAGTGGCAGTCCTTCTGGGAAACGCACGCCGACCCTTTCGAGGGCTGGGACGCCGAAGCAAACCGCCAGAGATGGCTGCGCGACGGGCGCTCGCTGACGAAGCGCCTGAGCGATGAGGTCGCGGAGTTCGCTGACGTCAACGCAGAGTTCGAGCAATAGGTCGCCCACCTCGCGGGCACTGCGCACGGGGCGCGATGACGTTCGCGGGATGCCCCAGTGTGACCTCCTGGTCGATCTTCGACACGTTGCGTCAGACCGCGATGAAAATGAGCCCGCAACCGTCGGATCCCCGGAATTCCGCGGCTGTAGACTCACTTTCATGGCCGCAGACTCTTCATTTGACATCGTCAGCAAGATCGATCGCCAGGAGGCCGACAACGCCCTCAACCAGGCGCGCAAGGAGGTCGAGCAGCGGTACGACTTCAAGGGAACCGACGCATCGATCGATTGGTCCGGCGAGTCGATCCTCATCAAGGCGAACTCGGAGGAGCGCGCGAAGGCCGTCCTCGACGTCTTCCAGACCAAACTCATCAAGCGCGGCATCTCACTGAAGAGCCTCGATTCGGGCGAGCCGACCGCTTCGGGCCGTGAGTACCGGATCATGTCGACGCTGAAGGAGGGCATCTCGTCGGAGGATGCCAAGAAGATCAGCAAGATGATCCGCGACGAGGGCCCGAAGTCGGTCAAGTCGCAGATCCAGGGCGACGAGCTGCGCGTGCAGTCGAAGTCGCGCGACGACCTGCAGGAACTCCAGCGGATGCTGAAGGCCGCCGACCTCGACGTCGACCTCCAGTTCGTCAACTACCGGTAAGGATGCCCGGCGAGAATCGGCCTCCGCGGTGAGAACCCACCGCGGGCGCTGAGTCTCGGCGCGGATGCCGGTTCTCGGCGACGAGGCGCGGCGCGGGTCAGAGGGCTCCGGCGAGGAACGACACGAGTCGGTCGGCGGCTTCGATCCGGGCGGGCTCCGCCGAGAGGAACACGTCGTGGATCGCGCCATCGATGCGCGAGATCGTGACGGTTCCGGCGATCCGGGTGGCCGCGCGGGCGATGTCGTCGACGACGAGCACCGAGTCGGTCGAGGTCATCGCCTCGTTCCAGCGCAGCGCCGGCGTGGAGCGTGCCGACAGCAGCACGAGGGCGGGGCAGCCGACGTCGACCCCGGCCGCGATGCGTGCGTGTCCCGCGATGACCGCCGCCAGCCAGGCGGGGTGGGTGGGAAAACCCTGCGGCGGCCGCCATCCGTCGGGCGAGCCCGGGAGGGTGCCGAGCTGACGCTGGGCACGCGTGTAGAACCCGAGGTCGACCACGGGGTGGCTGCCGCGCGGGTCGAAACGTGCCCGCACCTCGACCAGCGGCGCCACGGCCTGGCGTCCCAGCGGTCCCAGCTGGAGTTCGAGCCACGGACTGTTCAGCACGAGTGCCGTCGCGCGTCCCGGGTGGCGCGCCGCCCACAGCGTCAGCGTGAGCCCGCCCGTGCTGTGGCCGACGAGCACGAGCCTCCGCCCCTGCCGCTCCGTGCCCATCGCCGCGAGCGCCGCCTCGACCTCGGCGTCGTACACGTCGAGCGAGGTGATGTAGCCGCGGGCCTGCCCCGGACGGATGCTGCGTCCGTACTTGCGCAGATCGAGAGCGTGGAAGCGCGCGCCGCGTTCGGTGAGCAGCCGGGCGAGGTCGGTCTGGAAGAAGTAGTCCGACCAGCCGTGCACGTACAACACGTCGACGTCGCGCCACGGCCCGAACAGACGCAGGCCCGGGTGCGGCATCGACCGCACGAGTGTGGCGACGACATCGCCCTCGTCATCGGAGCCGAGGGGCAGCGTCGCCCGCTCGAACCCGGCGCCGAGCAGATCCGGCTCCCAGGTGACGTCCTCGCCGCGGTCCATGCCCCCACCCTAGAAGGAACCGCACTCGAGCGTCCCGGCACTGCGAAGCCCTCAGACCGTGGCGAGATCCCCGGGGGGCGCGGCGGGGTCGTCACCGGCGAACGCGTTGGACTTGGTCTCGAGGAAGGTGCACAGCGCCGACACCATCGCCAGCTCCGTCGACAGCCGCAACGCGCCGCCGGCGTCCAGGAGCAGCTCGCTCTCGCGCGGCTCGAAGGTGATGCGCCACTTGTTGCCGCCGGGCACGTCGGGCTCGATGTAGGTGACGGTCTGCGCGTTCATCATCGTGATCGCCACGAGTCCGGTGTCGCGCCCGAGACTGCCGTCCTGCGGGATCACCTTCACGGCGAGCGAATAGCCGAACCGGTGGAACTCCTCGATCCACGCGTCGAGTGTCTGCTTGCTGCGAAAGGGCATGGCGCGGTCGTCTCCATCATCGAGCGGGGGCGGCGGTCGACTCGATCCTAGAGCGCGTCCCGGTTCTCGCCCCGCGAGATCGAGACCATCTCGCCACGGTCGACGACCTTGACGCGGGCACGCTCGGCGGGCTCGCCCAGGGCGATCTCGTGCTCGTCGAGACGGTGCCATCCGGCCAGATCGGTCCACGCGATGCCGCGCTGCTCGAGCAGATCGAGCACGCCCTGCTCGGACGGATCGACCGGCTGCCACCACGACCCCTGGTCGTTGATGACGTGGCGGACGGTCTCCATCGCGTCGGACTTGGTGTGACCGATGAGGCCGACCGGTCCGCGCTTGATCCAACCGGTGGCGTAGACGCCCGGCACCCGCTCATTCGAATCCTGGTGGAGCACCTGCCCCTCCTGGTTGGGGATCACGCCGTGGGTCTCGTCGAACGGCACATCGGGCAACGGGGACCCGAAGTAGCCGACCGCGCGATACAGACCCTGCATCGCGACTTCCCGCAGCTCACCCGTGCCCTCGACCCCGCCCTCTCCGTCGGGCCGGGTGCGCTCGTAGACGAGTGCGGCGACGCGACCGTCCGCATCGGTCCTGACCTCGACGGGCTTGGCGTAGAAGTGCAGGTGCAGACGCCGCGAGGCGTCGCCGCCCGCGCCGTTCGCAGCGGGCCGCTTGCGCCACGACTGCAGCACCCGATCGATGACCATGACCTGCTTGTTCGACGCGATCGCCGCCTTCGACCCCTCGTCGTAGTCGAAGTCCTCGTCGTAGACGACGAGGTCGACATCACGCAGCTCGCCGAGCTCGCGCAGCTCGAGCGGTGTGAACTTCACCTGCGCGGGACCGCGACGCCCGAACACATGGACGTCGGTGACGGCCGACTGCCGCAGGCCCTGGTAGACGTTGTCGGGGATCTCGGTGACGAGCATGTCGTCGGCATGCTTGGCCAGCACGCGGGCGACGTCGAGAGCGACGTTGCCGTTGCCGATGACTCCGACGGATGCCGCATCCAGGGGCCATTCACGCGGGAAGTCGGGGTGGCCGTCGTACCAGCTGACGAAGTCGGCGGCGCCGTAGGAGCCGGCGGCGTCGATGCCGGGGATGTCGAGCGCGGCGTCGCGGACGGCGCCGGTGGCGAAGATGACAGCGTTGTAGTGGTGCTTCAGGTCGTCGAGGGTGATGTCCTCGCCGAAGCGGACGTTGCCGAAGAGGCGGATGTCGCCGCTGTCGATGACATCGCGGAGGGCATTGATGATGCCCTTGATCCGCGGGTGATCGGGAGCGACGCCGTAGCGCACCAGTCCGTACGGCGCGGGCAGGTGGTCGAAGAGATCGATCGAGACGTCGAACTTGCGCTCGGCTTTCAACAGCAGATCCGCGGCGTAGATGCCGGCGGGTCCGGCGCCGACGATGGCCAGCCTGAGCTTGGTCATGGGTGTTCCTCGTTCCTGTTCGCGCCCGAGCGCGGGCGCTGCGGGGGCGGGTCAGCTCGCGCGGTCGACGACGACCTCGGCGAACCGGGTCAGCGCGTCGCGCACGGCGCCGGCGGGCAGCGGCTCGAGAGCCGCGACCGCGTCGTCGGCCCACTGTTCGGCGAGCCGTCGGGTCTGGGTGGTGACGTCGTGATCCCGCAGTCGCGCGAGCGGCTCGTCGAGGATCGCGGGGTCGGCACCCTCGGCGATCGCGGCGACGCCCTCGTCGATCGTCTGCGCGAGGACGCGTGACGCGTCGTCGGTGGCGCGGGTCAGCAGCAGATAGGGCATGGTGGGAACGCCCGCGCGCAGGTCGGTGCCGGGCACCTTGCCGGTGGCAGCGGGGTCGGCCGACAGATCGATGACGTCGTCGAGCAGCTGGAACGCGACACCGGCCTTCTCGCCGAACGCGTGCAGCGGCGCGGAGAGCTCCTCCGGTCCGCCCGAGAACAGCACCCCCACCTGAGCGGCCGCGGCGATGAGCGAACCGGTCTTGTCGGCCAGCACCTGGATGTAGAACGCGACGGGGTCATCGCCCGGCTGTGCGCCGATGGTCTCGTGCATCTGCCCGAGCACCAACCGCTCGAAGGTGTCGGCCTGCAGGCGGATCGCCCGTTCGCCGATGCCGGCCATCAGCTGGCTGGCGCGCGAGAACAGCAGGTCTCCCGTGAGGATCGCGACGTTGTTGCCCCACACCTCGTGGGCGCTGGGCACACCGCGCCGCTTGTCGGCACCGTCCATGACGTCGTCGTGGTACAGCGAGCCGAGATGCGTCAGCTCCAGGGCTGCCGCGCCGGCCAGCACGTCGTCCGTGGCACCGTCGCCCAGCTGAGCCGTGATGAGGGCGAGCATCGGTCGCAGCCGCTTGCCGCCCGCCTCGTAGAGGTAGCGGGTCTTCGCGTCGACCAGCGCGTCGCTGACGGTGAGCTCGTCGCCGAGGCGCGCCTCCACACGCTCGAGCCCGGCTTCGACCGTCGCGAGCAGCTTTCGGGTCCGGGGACCCGCGAAGATGCGCTCGGTCATGCCGAGGTGCTTCGCCAGCCGCGGCGCGGAGGGGCTCGATGTCACGAGGCCAGCCTACCGGCCGGGCGGCGGCCCCGATCCGCTCAGCCGGGTTCAGGCGACGGGCTTGACAGCGCGGTGCAGCGCGACGATCCCGAACGAGAGGTCGCGGTGCGCCACCTCGGTCCACCCGGCGTCGCGGAGCCAGGCCGAGAGTGTGCGCTGATCGGGCCAGTCGCGGATCGACTCGTTGAGGTAGTCGTAGGCCTCGGCGTTCGAGCTCACCCACCGCGCCACCGTGGGCAGCACCCGGTCGTTGTAGAAGCGGTAGAGGCCGTCGAAGGCGCGGGACGGCGGGTGGGAGAACTCGCTGATCAGCAGCCGCCCACCGGGCTTGGTCACGCGCAGCATCTCGGCGATCGCCCTCTGCGGATCGTTGACGTTGCGCAGCCCGAACGAGATGGTCACGACGTCGAACTCGGCATCGGCGAAGGGCAGGTTCGTGGCGTCGGCCTCGACGAAAGAGAGATTCGGGATGCCGCCCCCCGCGGCCCCCGGGCCGTAGCGGCGAACGCCTTCGGCGATCATCCCGGGCGAGAAGTCGGCTCCGACGACCTCCGCTCCGCTGCGGGCGAGCGAGACCGAGCTGGCGCCGGTGCCGGCCGCGAGGTCGAGGATGCGCTCACCCGGTCGCGGGGCGATCGCCCGGGTCGCCGCCACCCGCCACAGGCGATCCTGTCCGAGGCTGAGGATGTCGTTGGTGCGGTCGTACGCGCCGGCCACCTGGTCGAACATGCCGCTCACGCGGGACGGGTCCTTGCCGAGGTCGGCGCGGTTGGGCTCGGTGCTCACGCGTCGAGTCTAGGCGCCGTGCGGGCCGCGAGCTCGCGCCCGCAGTCCGTCCCGTGGGTCCGCCTTCGGCCGGGAATCCCGCGACGTACCCGGACGAAGCGGCACCTCGACGTGGGCTCGCGAAGGGGGCGGCGAGGGATCAGGCGGGGAGCGCCGCGAGCACGGCGAGCCAACGGGTCGTGGTGGCCTCGTCGAACGGCGGCTGATGCGCGGTGACGGCGGCCTCGAGTTCGCTGGCGAGGCCGTCGAGCCGGTCGACGACGGCGGCCGGGTAGCCGTAGGCCACCCGGTGCTCGTCCCACTCGTCGCGATCGTCGATCCACACGCCCCGACGCGCGTCGTCGACGACGTCGAGGTCCATGTCGATCCCGGTGGGCTCGCCACCCTCATCCCAACGGACGTCCCAGGCGAGATCGATGTACACCCGCGTCGGGTGCGGCGGCGCGTTCATCGTCAGCACCCACTCGCCGGTCGGGGGCAGCAGCATGACGCAGGGGTGGGTCGCGACGAACCGACGCCCGGGCCGGTGGCTGCCATCGCCGGGGCGTTGCCCGAACCACTCCCCGTGCTCGTCGGCACCGAGGTACGTGCAGGAGTGCACCCAGTGCGTCCCGCCGTCCCATTTGCGCCAGCGGAAGGTCACCGGGGTTCCCGGCGCGGGACGGAGGGTCACCCGCCGAGTCTAGGCTGGTCTGGTGAACGATTCTGCGCCCGCCGTCCGGCTGCGCGCGGTGACCCGCGAGGTCGATCCAATCGAGGAGATCCTCGTCTACGCCGACCCGCACGACCCGATCGCGTGGTCCCGCCGGGGCGACGCGCTGGCCGCTCGCGGACGTGCCGTCGCATACGAGCCGGAGTCCGGCTCCGGCGGGGCGGCGGCCGTCTCGCGATGGTGGCGTGAGCTGGTGGCCGCCGCCGAGGTGGACGATCCCGTGCGCCTGCCCGGCACCGGGCTGGTCGCCTTCGGCGCCCTGCCGTTCGACCCGCGCCCCGATGCGCGCCGCGCGCAGGCCGGCGAGCAGGTCAGCTTCTTCGTGCCTCGCCTCGTCGTGGGACGCCGCGGATCGCGGTCCTGGGTCACCGCGTTCTCGATCGACGGGTCGGATCCGGTCGCCGAGCTTCCCGCGCCCGTCGGCTTCGGTCCGCACTGGTCGGCGACCGTGGGTCCGGGCGCGCTGGCACCCGAGGGGTACCAGTCAGCTGTCGCCGCGGGGGTCGACGCCATCCGCGGCGGCGAGGTCGAGAAGGTCGTGCTCGCCCGCGATCTGGCCGGCACCGTCCCGGCCGGCGCCGATCTGAGGCGCCTCGTGCGTGCCCTCACCTCCGCCTACCCCGACACCTGGGGCTTCGCGGTGGACGGCCTCATCGGCGCCAGCCCCGAGACCCTCGTCACCGTCTCGGGCGGTACCGTGACCGCCCGAGTCCTCGCCGGCACCATCGCGCGAGGTGCCGACGCCGATGCCGACACCGCAGCATCGTTGGCCCTGGCCACGAGCACGAAAGACCTCGACGAGCACGGCTATGCGGTCCGGAGCGTGCTCGAGGCGCTCCGCCCCTCGACCTCATCGCTCGTCGCCGGCGAGCAGCCCTTCATGCTCAAGCTGCCGAACGTCTGGCACCTCGCCACCGACGTCGAGGGCGAGCTCGCTGCCGACGCGTCCGCCCTCGACCTCGTCGCCGCACTGCATCCGACCGCCGCGGTCGCCGGCACCCCCACCAGCGTCGCGCTCGACGTCATCCGACGCCTCGAGCCGTTCGATCGCGGCCGCTACGCGGGGCCGGTGGGCTGGACCGACGCGAACGGCGACGGCGAATGGGCGATCGCGCTGCGGTGCGCGCAGTTCCGGACGGGCGAGCCCCACGGCGTCGCTGCGCCCGTGCCGTTCACCGCCTACGCAGGAGCGGGCATCGTGGCGGCGAGCGACCCCGAGTCGGAGATGCTCGAGACGCGGGTGAAGTTCCGGCCGATCGTCGACGCCCTCGCCTGACACGTGGGGAAGGGCGGCGGTCCGGGCCGGGTCAGCGCTGCAGCGGCACCTCGATGAGCTGGCGTCCGCCCACCGGGGAGGTGAGCGCCTGGTCGAGCGCCGACCGCGTCGTCACCCGCCGGTACTCCCAGCCGTACGCGAGGGCGAGCTGCTCCAGGCGGGTCTCGTGCGGCGTGAACAGCACCCGATCGGCCGCTCGCGGGTCGGCGGACTGCGACACCTCGAGACCGTCGAAGATCGTGCCGCCGCCGTCGTTGCCCACGATGACCTGGATGCGCGGTTCGTCCTCGGCGGAGGGCAGCAGCATCGCGCCGACGTCGTGCAGCAGGGAGAGGTCGCCGGTAAGCACACGCGTGACGCCCGACCGCCCCTCGTCCTGGCTGGCCACCGCGATGCCGATCCCGGTCGCGACGATGCCGTCGATGCCCGCGAGGCCGCGATTGGCGTGCACGGGGATCTTCTTTCCGCCCAGCACCGCGTCGGCCACGCGCACGAGGCGCGAGGACGCGAAGACGAGCCGGTCGTGCGGCCAGCTCGCGCGCCAGACCGCGTCGACCAGGGCCTCGCGGTCGAGCGGTGCGCGCAGCACCGCCATCTCGGCCGAGATAGCGCCGAGACGCTCCTGCGGCACGGTCGACGCGAGCCCGTCGGCGTCGGGAGCGGCCGGGGTGAGGTCGACGGACTCCTCGCGCGACGCTCGCAGCCACGCACCGAGCCACGCCCGGTCCGGCTCCCCAGGCGAAACCGCAACTGCGGTCGCGGGCACGGTCGCGCCGTTGAGATTGAGGGGCTCCCCCGGTCCGCGGACGGCGATCACCTCGACGTCCGGGCGCGAGAGCAGCGCGGCGACCTCACGGCTGAGCGTGGGGTGCCCGAACACGACGACGCGCTCGACGGCATCGGCCAACTCCGCGCGATCGAGCACGCGCCGGTAGCCGTGCACGAGATTGCGGCCGAACCGCGATCCGCTGACGATCTCGGCGACGAGGGGCCACCCGCCACGATGCGCGATGTCCTCGGCGGTGGGGCCGGCGTCGGCCCCGGCGACCACGAGCGTGCGCGGCCCGAGCTCCAGCGCGATCGACCGTTCGTCCGGAACCGACTCCTCGGCCTCGCCGATGCCCCCGCCGCCCTGGTAGTGCGCACCCGACGCGGTCGACGGATCGGGCGCGACGAAGGAACCCGGCGCGGCATCCGCCGACTGCTCGGAGGATCCGGCAGGGGCGCCGATGAGCCAGTCGGGCACGGCACCCGAGAGCGGGTTGCGGTAGGGCAGGTTGAGGTGCACGGGCCCGGCCGGGCGCGGTCCGTCGCCGCGCGCAGCGGTCAACGCCGCGGATGCGACCGCCTGCAGGGCGACCGCCTCGGCACCCGTCCCGTCGGCGTCGATCGTCTCGGGCGTCGGCGCGTCGAGCTCGTACCGCACGAAACCCGCGAACATCCCCGGCTGCCGGGTCGCCTGGTTGGCGCCGACCCCGCGGAGCTCGGGGGGCCGATCGGCGGTGAGCAGCAGCAGCGGGACGCCGGAGTGGTGGGCCTCGAGCACCGCGGGCAGGAGGTTGGCCACTGCGGTTCCCGACGTGCACACGATCGCCGCGGGCTGTCGGGTCTCCCGGCCGATGCCGAGGGCGGTGAAACCGGCGGCGCGTTCGTCGATGCGCACGTGCAGTCGGATGACGCCGCGGCGCTCGAGTTCCGCGGCCACCAGGGCCAGCGCCTGGGACCGTGAACCGGGGCTGAGCACGATGTGGCGCACGCCCCGCGCGACGAGGGCACCGAGGAGGGCCGCAGCCGCGTCGGTCGCCGGGGCCCGGTCGGGCAGGGCGGCGCCGATCTCGCCGGGAACCGCCATCGTCAGGGGCGCGGGCCGCGGGTGCCGGCCGGGCCCTCGGCGTCGTCGTCGCTCGCCGACGGGGTCGGCGGGACGTCGCGGGGATCGTCGGCTTCGGCGTCGAGCGCGGCGAGCTCCTCCTCCAGTCGGCGGATGCGCTCGTCCTGGTCGCGGACCGAGCCGATGCTCCCGAGGAAGTCGGGGTCGTCGTCGGGCGCTCGGCGCGCCGGCGCCTTCGAACGGCGGGCACGGCCGACGACGAACCAGAGGATGCCGCCGAGGACCGGCAGCAGCACGACGATCAGGATCCAGACCGGCTTGCTCACGCCCCGGTGACGCGTCGCGTCCTGCAGGGCGCAATCCACGATGCTGAACACCCAGAAGGCGAGTGCCAGCAGCACACCGATGAGCAGGAGCCGCGCCATCCCTCCATCCTAGGCGTCTGCCGGGGCCCCGGACCCGGACGTAGACTGACAGGATGAATGCGCGCTCCGCCGTCGTCTACTCGGTGCTGCGGCTGCTCGCCTTCATCGTCCCCTTCGGCCTGATGATGCTCGTGCCGATCATGCGGGAGTACTACTGGCTCTCGGCCATCTTCGCGGCCCTCATCGGCCTGAGCCTGTCGATGATCTTCCTCCGGCGTCCCCTCGACGACGTGGCATCCGGACTCGCTCAGCGGCGCACCCGCCGCCGTTCGGGTGAGGCAGCGGATGCCGAGGCCGAGGACGCGGCGTCCTGACCGCCGGGGTCAGCCCACGAACGCCCAGAACAGGAACGCGCCGTAGGCGACCGACGTCAGCGATGTCAGCGCGAGGGCGACCACGAGCTCGCGCGGCTGCCGGTAGGTCCACACGATGAGGATCGCCGATAGCGCCGGCAGCAGGGCGAACAGGCTGAGCCACGCAATCGGGTACACCAGCGCGAGCAGCACGGCGATCGCGAACGGCGCGAGCACGAACACCGAGAACACGATGCGGGTGGCCGTGCGGCCGATCAGCACCGTGAGCGTGCGCTTGCCGGCGATGCGGTCCTGGTCGATGTCACGCAGGTTGTTGGCCAGGAGCACCGCGCACGCCAGCAGACCCGCGGCGACGGCGCCGAACCAGCTCTCCTGCGGCACCGATCCGGCCTGCACGAACGTGGTGCCGACCGTGGCCACGAGCCCGAAGAAGACGAACACGAACAGCTCTCCCAGGCCCGCGTAGCCGTACGGGCGCTTGCCACCGGTGTAGAACCAGGCGGCCACGACGCAGAGCGCGCCGATCACGAGCATCCACCAGTGGCCGGTGCGGACGACGATCGCGACGCCGGCGACCGCGGCGAGGGCGAAGAAGCCCAGCGCCACGATCAGCACCGTCCGGGGCTGCGCCAGTCCGCCTCCGGTGAGTCGCGCCGGCCCCACCCGCACGTCGTCGGTGCCGCGGATGCCGTCGCTGTAGTCGTTGGCGTAGTTCACGCCGATCTGCAGAGCCACGGCCACCGCGAGGCAGCACAGCGCGATGACCCAGTGGAGCTCGCGGTCCACGAGCATCGCCGCCCCGGTGCCGATCAGCACGGGCGTCACCGCCAGGGGAAGGGTCCGCAGCCGGGCAGCCCCGATCCAATCGCGCGCCGTGGCGGTGCGCGGCGGCGGGGCGGAGACGAGCCCGCGCTTGGCGGGGTTACCGCCGCGCGGTGCCGGGCGGGATGATTTCGGGGAGCGAGACGAGCGAGCCACGAGGGTTCATCCTAGATCGCGAGCATGCGGCGCACGGCCGACCGGTCGGGTTTGCCGCTCGCGAGCATCGGCAGCGCCTCGACCTCGACCACCCGGGCGGGTCGGGCGGGCCTGCCCAGACGCTCCGCCACGGCGCCGCGGAGGGCAACGAGCGCCGCGTCGGAGTCGAGTCCCGCGTCCGACAGGGCGGCGGCCTCGACGACGACGACGGACGCCTCGCCCCACCGCTCGTCGACGACGGGCGACACGACGGCGGCGTGGAGGCCCGGCAGCTCGCGCACGACGGATTCGACCCGGTCGAGCGAGACGTTGACGCCGCCCGAGACGATCACGTTGTCGATCCGCCCCGTGACCTGCAGGACCCCGTCGCGCACCTCGCCGGCGTCGCCGGTGCGATACCAGCGCGTTCCCTCCTCGGTGAGGAAGACCTCGGCGGTGCGCTCGTCCTCGCCGAGGTAGCCTTCGGCGAGCGTCACGCCGCCCAGCTGGACCTCGCCGGCCGACACCCTCACCGACACCCCGCTCAGCGGCCGGCCGTCGTAGACGCACCCGCCGCTGGTCTCGGTCGAGCCGTAGGTGCGCACGATGCGGGCCCCCGCGGCGTGCGCACGCTCGCGCTGCGCGGCGGGCAGCGCCTGCCCGCCGACCAGGATGGCCTCGTACGCGCGCAGCGATGCCGCCACCGCGGCATCCGTCTGCGCCGCGTCGAGCAACGCGCTCAGCTGCGCCGGGACGAGCGAGGTGTACGCCGGCACCGCTCGCCCGCCGATGCTGGAGCGCATCGACGCCGTCACGGCGGCGAACGCGGCGGGCGAGAACGACCCCGACAACACCGCAGGTTCGTGGCCTGCCAGCAGCCCTCGGACGAGGACCTGCAGACCCGCGACGTAGGTCGGGGACAGCGCGAGCAGCCAGCGCCCCTCACCGATCCGCTCGGCGGTGGCCGTGGCACTGGCGATGAGCGCGGACCGGCTGATCACGACGCTCTTGGGCACACCCGTCGACCCGGAGGTCGTCACGACGGCGGCCGTGCCGGCGGGTGCGCTCCGGGGGGCGCCGCCTGCGGGGCGGGCCACCGGCGCCGCTCCGAGAGCGAGCGCCGGACCGGCCCCGTCGAGGGTGCGCCGGAGCGCCCGGAGCACGTCACGCGGCTCCGGGCCGACCGGGACGAGGTCGACGGCCACGTCAGAAGTGATACGGGTACGGCGACCAGTCCGGGTCGCGCTTCTGCAGGAACGCGTCGCGCCCCTCGACGGCCTCGTCGGTGCCGTAGGCCAGTCGCGTCGCCTCACCCGCGAACACCTGCTGGCCGACCATGCCGTCGTCGACGGCGTTGAAGGCGAACTTCAGCATGCGGATCGCGGTGGGCGATTTGCCCAGAATGGTGCGGGCCATCGCGACGGCCTCGCGCTCGAGCTCGGCGTGCGGGACGACACGGTTGACCGCGCCCATCTCATAAGCGCGCTGGGCGGAGTACTCCTCTGCGAGGAAGAACACCTCACGGGCGACCTTCTGCCCGACCTGCCGCGCCATGTAGGCCGAGCCGTATCCGGCGTCGAACGAGCCGACGTCGGCGTCGGTCTGCTTGAAGCGGCCGTGCTCGGCCGAGGCGATCGAGAGGTCGGCGACGATGTGCAGGGAGTGTCCGCCGCCGGCCGCCCACCCCGGGATGACGGCGATCACGACCTTCGGCATGAACCGGATGAGCCGCTGCACCTCGAGGATGTGCAGCCGGCCGGCGCGGGCCGGATCGGCGACCGCGGCCTCATCGTCGCTGTACTTGTAGCCGTCACGGCCGCGAATGCGCTGATCACCGCCCGAGCAGAACGCCCAGCCGCCGTCCTTCGGGCTCGGACCGTTGCCGGTGAGCAGCACGACGCCGATCCTCGGGTCCTGCCGCGCGATGTCGAGGGCCCGGTAGAGCTCGTCGACGGTGTGAGGCCGGAAGGCGTTGCGCACCTCGGGACGGTCGAACGCGATGCGTGCGATGCGGCCGTCGAGCGACACGTGCGCCGTGATGTCGGTGTATCGCTCCGCGCCGGGTGCGAGCGACCATTCCGCGGGATCGAACAGTTCCGAGACCATGCCGCCAGCCTATGCCGGGTGGCAGGATGATCGCGTGGACGCTCAGATGACCCTGCCGCCGCTGGCCGAGCTCGTCGAGCGAGCGCACGTGGTGGCCCTGCCCCTGACGACGCGGTTCCGCGGCGTCGATGTGCGCGAGGCGATGGTGATCGAGGGACCGGCGGGCTGGACCGAGTTCTCGCCCTTCCTCGAGTACGCCGACGACGAGGCGGCGGTCTGGCTCACGGCGGCGGTCGAGTTCGGGTGGCTGCCCTCGCCCCCGACGCACCGCGACAGCGTCGCGGTCAACGCGACGGTCCCCGCCATCTCGTCGGACCGGGTCGGCGACGTGCTCGCGCGATTCGACGGATGCCGCACCGCCAAGGTGAAGGTGGCCGAGCGCGGCCAGGTTCTGGGCGACGACATCGCCCGGGTGCGGGCCGTCCGCGAGGCCATGGGGCCCGAGGGACGCGTGCGGATCGATGCGAACGGCGGCTGGAACCTCGACGAGGCCGAGCACGCCCTCCATGCTCTCGCCGAGTTCGATCTCGAATACGCCGAGCAGCCGTGCGCGAGCGTCGATGAGCTCGCCGAACTGCGGCGCCGCATCGGCTACATGGGCATCCCCATCGCGGCCGACGAGAGCGTGCGCAAGGCCGACGATCCCATCGCCGTCGCACGAGCCGGCGCCGCCGACCTGATCGTGATCAAGGCGCAGCCTCTGGGCGGCGTCGCGCGGGCACTGTCGATCGTCGCCGAAGCGGGACTGCCGGCGGTGGTCTCGAGCGCGCTCGACACCAGCATCGGACTCGCGATGGGCGTGGCCCTCGCGGCGTCGCTCCCCGAGCTCGACTACGACTGCGGGCTGGGAACGGCCTCGCTGTTCGCCGCCGACGTCACCGCTCCCCCGCTCCGCCCGGCGGGTGGGCGGCTGCCGGTCGGCCGCGTCTCGGTCGACCCCGCCGCCGTCGCAGCCCTGGCCGTCTCGGACGACCGCCGGCGATGGTGGCTCGACCGCCTCGAGCGCTGTCACGGCGTGCTCGCCGCGTCGCGCTGAGCGCGCCGCGGTCAGTCGACGAGGAGCGCCGTGGCCAGCACGCCGATGCGCGCGTGCAGGAGCTCCGTCGTCTCGGGCTCGCCGAGTCCCTGGATCGCGGCGCGCTCGCAGGTGGCGTCCGAGAGATCGACCATCAGATTCGCGACCTCGCGGGTGGGGATGCGGAACCGCAGTCCGTAGACGCTGCGGATGTCCTCGATGATGCGATGCACCCGGTCGACGATGCCGTCCTGCAGTCGCAGGTATGCCGCGGCCATCCGCTCGTCGCGGATCGCCTGCGCACGCAGCTCCGAGACCAGCCTCGGCTCCATCCCCGCGAGGGACACCCCGACGACCTCGGGCACGAGCGAGGCGGGATCGGGCTCCGCGCTGCGGTCGAGCCCCCGGACGCGATCGGCGACACGATCGAGCTTCTCGCTGGAGGAGCGCTCGACGAGCGCGAGGAAGAGCTCGTCCTTCGACGCGAAGTTCGAGTAGAAGGCACCGCGCGTGAACCCGGCGCGATCGCACACCGCTTCGACCGAGGCCGCGTCGAGCCCGACCTCGCCGAAGACCTCCGCGGCGGCGTCGAGCAATCGCGCCCGCGTGTTCTCGCGGCTGCGGGTGGAGGGACGACCCTCGGCATCCATGGTGCTCCTCGTGTTCACACCGTTCGCTCAGGCTGGGCGACGCGCGGTGAACCTAGGATACATTGGTGTATCGGATACAGCGCTGTATCGAATTTCCGTGACGATCTGCGAGACCAGGAGCGCCCGTGTCCACACTCCTCTTCACCCTCGGGCGCTGGTCGTTCCGTCACCCGTGGCGCGTCCTCGTGTCGTGGCTGCTGATCCTCGTGATCGCCTGCGGCGGCGCGCTCCTGCTGAACAAGGGCACGGACAACTCCTTCACCATCCCCGGCACGGAGGCTCAGGAGGGGCTGGAGCTGCTGAACCGCACCTTCCCCCAGGCCAGCGGCACCAGTGCCCAGCTGGTGATCGTGGCCCCCGAGGGCGGGAGCGTCCGCGACGACCCGTACGCCGCCGAGATCGCCGACACGGTGACGGCGTTCGGAGACCTCGGGGACGACGTGCTCGCCGTCACGGATCCCTTCGACGAGACGGTCTCGGGGCTCGTCTCCGACGACGACCGTGCCGCCATCGTCCGTGTGCAGTTCGACGGTGAGGCGACATCGGTCGACACCGCGACGACGGACGCGTTGACCGAGGTGGCCCAGCAGCTGCGCGACGACCTTCCCGACGGGACGCGGATCGCCCTCGGCGGCGATCTCTTCTCGACCTCGATACCGGCACTGTCGATCGTCGAGGTCATCGGCGTGCTCGTCGCCCTCTTCGTGCTCATCGTGACGTTCCGCTCGTTCGCCGTGTCGTGGTTCCCGCTCGTCAGCGCGCTCATCGGCGTCGCCCTCGCGACGGCGATGATCTTCGTCGCGACGCAGTTCGCCTCGGTCTCCTCGACCACGCCGCTGCTCTCGGTGATGTTGGGACTGGCCGTCGGCATCGACTACTCGCTGTTCATCGCGGCCCGACATCAGGACCAGGTGCGCGCCGGGATGGACCCCGAGGAGTCCGCGGCCCGCTCGACGGGTACCGCGGGCTCGTCCGTCGCGTTCGCGGGCATCACGGTGCTCATCGCCCTCATCGGTCTGAGCTTCGCCGGCATCCCCTTCCTCACCACGATGGGGATCGCAGCGGCGGTCGCCGTGGCGATCGCGGTCGTCGTGGCGGTGACCCTCACCCCCGCCCTGCTCGGTTTCGCCGGAGCGCGCGTGGCCGGGTGGGCCCGGCGTCCCCGCCGCTCGCGGCGCGAGCCTGCGAAGCCGCGCCGGTCGTTCGCCGACCGGTGGGTGCGCGGCGTGACGCGGCATCCCCTCGTCACCACCATCGCCGTCGTCGCCGGCCTCGGCGTCGTCGCCATCCCCGCCGCGAGCCTCACACTGGCCCTTCCCAACGCCGGCGTGCAGCCGCCCTCGAGCGAGGCCCGGCAGGCCTACGACCTCACCGCCGAGCACTTCGGACCCGGTGCGAACGGCCCGCTCATCATGACCGGCACGATCGTCACGTCGACGGATCCGCTGACCCTGATGGAGGACATCGGCGACGACATCGCCCGCATCCCGGGGGTCAAGGAGGTCGCGCTGGCCACGCCCAACGAGACCGCCGACACCGGTCTCGTCCAGATCGTGCCCGACACCGCACCCGACGACCCCGCGACCGCCGACCTCGTCCGCGAGCTGCGCGCCCAGCACGACCGGCTGCTCGACGAGTACGGCGTCGACCTCAAGGTCACGGGGTTCACCGCCGTCGGGATCGACATCTCCGACCGGCTCGGCGAGGCGCTGCTGCCCTTCGGGATCTTCGTCGTCGGCCTCTCGCTCATCCTGCTCACGATCGTCTTCCGCTCGATCTGGGTGCCGATCAAGGCGGCGCTGGGCTACCTGCTCTCGGTGCTCGCGGCGTTCGGCGTCGTGGCAGCGGTGTTCGAGTGGGGATGGTTCGCCGACCTGCTGCACGTGACCCGCGAGGGACCGGTCATCAGCTTCATGCCGATCATCCTGATGGGCGTGCTGTTCGGGCTCGCGATGGACTACGAGGTCTTCCTCGTCTCGCGCATGCGCGAAGACTACGTCCACGGTCGCCGTGCCCGAGGCGGTCGCGCCGACCGCCTCACCGCGATCGGTGCGGTGCGGTCGGGGTTCACCTCCTCGGCGCGGGTCGTCACCGCTGCGGCGGTGATCATGTTCGCGGTGTTCGCGGCGTTCGTCCCCGAGGGCGACTCCTCGATCAAGCCCATCGCGCTCGGACTCGCCGTCGGGATCGCCGTCGACGCATTCCTCATCCGCATGACCCTCGTGCCCGCGGTGATGGCACTCCTCGGCGAGAAGGCGTGGTGGATGCCGCGCTGGCTCGACCGCGTCCTGCCCCACTTCGACATCGAAGGCGAGGCCGTCGAGCGCGAGCTGTCGCTGCGCGACTGGCCGGAGCGCAACACGTCCGCAGCCCTCGTCGGCCAGGGCGTCACCGTCCACGCCGACGAGGAGGGCGACGAGGCGGTCTTCTCCGGCGCCGACTTCCGGGTGGAGCCGGGCGGGTCGCTCGTCGTCACGCACGCCGACCCCCGCGTCGGTCGCACCTTCGCCCTGGCGGTCTCGGGGCGCCTGCGGGTGGACGACGGACGGCTCCGCGTCGGCGGGCACCTCCTGCCCGAACGGGCCGCCTGGGTGCGCGCCCACGTCGGCCTCGCGCTGCTCGACGGCGCCGCCGACCCCGTCGCGCAGCTGCGGGACGCGCTGGCCGGGGGCACCGGGCTCCTGGTCGTCGACGGGCTCGACCTCCTCGCCGGCGCCGAGCGCGACCAAGCCGCCGCCGTGCTGCGTGACGCGGCATCCGACCTCGACGACCGCCACGCCGGGGCGGGAGCTCTCACGCTCGTCGTCGTCGCGCGCCGCGAACACGCGGTGCTCGATATCCTCGCCGACGCCCACCGCTCGGCCCCGCAGTCCCTTCCCCTCCATGGCGGCGCGCCCATGGCGCCCGCGTCGGATCCGTCGCACCCGAACACCGAGGTGATCTCGTCATGACTCTTCCCATCGAGCGCGCACGTTCGCGCAAGCCCGTCACGTGGCTGACGATCGTCGGCGTCATCCTGCTGCCGGTCCTCATCGGCGGCGTGCTGGTCGCGGCGCTGTACAACCCGGCCGAGCGGCTCGACAACATGCGCGCCGCGATCGTCAACGACGACCAGCCGGTCGAGATCGACGGTCAGCTCGCCCCCCTGGGCCGTCAGCTCACCGCGGGCCTCGTCGCGGGCTCGGACGACGTCCCGAGCAACCTCGACTGGGTCATCTCGAACGACGAGGACGCCTCCGCGGGGCTCGCCGACGGCACCTACGACGCCGTCATCACGATCCCGACCGGGTTCTCGGCAGCGGCCACCTCGACGGCGCCGGGCGGAACCCCCGAGAAGGCCACCATCCGCGTCGACACCGCCCCCGACAGCCTCGTCGTCGACGACGCGATCACGGCGCAGATCACCCAGGCCGCGACCTCGCTCATGGGCTCGCAGCTGTCGGCGGTCTACCTCGAGAACGTCTTCCTCGGCTTCACCACGCTTGGAGACCAGCTCGGCGACGCCGCGGACGGAGCCCGGCAGCTCGCCGACGGCGGCCGCCAGGCGGCCGACGGCGCCACCGCGCTCGCAGACGGCGCAGGTGCTCTCGCGAGCGGCGCCGGCACCCTCGCGGGCGGCGCGTCCGAGCTCGCCGGCGGTGCATCCGAGGTCGCGGGCGGCGCCACCGACCTGGCGGGTGGCGCGTCGCAGCTCGCCGACGGTGCCGACGCCGCCGCGACCGGCCTCACGCAGTGGTCGGCGGGTGCGCGGGTGATCGCCGAGAACGGGCGCACGATCGCCGGCGGGCTGGGTGCCATCGCCGACGGTTTCACGGCGAGCCCCATCCCCGAGGTCCCGCAGAGCGTCGTGGATGCCGCGAAGGCCGTCGAGGCCGACCAGGCGAGCATCAACGCGAGCCTCACGCAGGCCGCCGGCACGCTGCAGACGCTCGCGCAGCAGTGCGCGGCATCCCCCGTGCCCGAGGAGTGGTGCGCGGACGTGGCCGCCGCGTCGTCGGCCGTCGACGCGAACCTGGCCTCCGTCCAGGGGATCGTCGCGAACGCCGGCGCGATCGCCACGGGCCTGCAGGCGCTGCCGGCACTGGGTTCGGGCATCGCCGAGCTCTCGTCGGGACTCGACGAGCTCTCGGGCGGCATCGACCAGCTGGCAGCCGGCGCCGACGCCGCAGCGGGCGGCGTCGCGCAGCTCTCCACCGGCGCGGATCAGCTCGCCGGCGGCGCCGGCCAGCTCGCCGGAGGTGCCGACCAGCTCGCGGACGGCGCGGGCCAGCTCGCAGACGGCGCGTCGCAGCTCTCGAGCGGCGCGGGCGAATTGTCGAGCGGCGCGGGCGACCTCGCCTCCGGTGTGGGGACGGTCGCCGACGGCACCGTCTCACTCGCCGACGGGCTCGACACCGCCACCGCCGCCCTGCCCTCGTACACCGACCAGCAGGCGACCGACCTCGCGAGCGTCGTCGCCGCCCCGGTCGAGGCTGAAGGGCTCGGGTCGGACCTGTTCGGCGCCTCGGCCATCCCGCTGCTGACCGGGCTCGCGCTCTGGCTCGGTGCCATCGGATCGTTCATCGCCCTGCAGGCGTTGCCGCGCGGTGCGCTCAGCTCGCGCCGCCCGTCGGTCGTGCTGACCCTGCGCGCCTTCGCCCCGGCCGCCGTGATCGGACTCGTGCAGGGCGTTCTCGTGGCTGTGGTCGTGCAGCTCGCGGCCTCGTACGATCCGTGGACCTGGGCGGCCTTCGCGGGTCTCGCGGCCCTGGCGGGCGTCGCCTTCGCCGCGATCAACCAGGCGCTCGTCGCACTCCTCGGCGGCGCCGGCCGATGGGTCGCGGCGGGAGTGGCCGTCCTCGCGGTGGCGACCGGTGTCGTGTCGACCGTGCCCGGTGTGCTGTCGCAGATCGCGAGCCTGCTGCCGACGGCATCCGCGTATCAGGGTCTGCTCGCCGTGCTGACCTCGGCCGGAGGTGGCGGCGCCGCGGTCGCCGGGCTGGTGATCTGGCTCGTGCTCTCGCTCGTGGTCACCGTCATCGTCACCGCCCGCGCCCGCACCACCTCGGTCCGCGCCGTTCTGCACCCCGCCGGCGCCTGACCCGCCCCGCCGGCGCGCGGCGGCACGGTGCGTCGGCGGTGCGGGTCAGGCGGTCTCGGGCGAGACTCGCGATCCACGTCGAGACTCCGTGGCACGAGAAGATTCCGGCGGCGCACCATGCGCGCCGACCGCGTCCGCAGCGTGGATCAGGTCAGGCCGCTGTAGGCGTGCAGGCCCTTGAAGAACTGGTTCACGATGATGAAGTTGAACAGCACCGCCGAGAAGCCGACGATCGACAGCCAGGCGCTGCGACTGCCCCGCCATCCGCGGGTCGCTCGGGCGTGGATGTATCCCGCGTAGAGAACCCAGATGACGAAGGTCCAGACTTCCTTGGTGTCGAAGCCCCAGTAGCGGCCCCAGGCGTCGTTAGCCCAGATCGCACCGGCGATCAGGGTGAACGTCCAGAAGATGAAGCCGATGATCGCGAATCGGTACGCGAGCGACTCGAGGGCGTCGGCACTCGGGAGGGTGCGGAGGAAGCGCAGGCCGTCACGCGAACGGGCAGCGGATGCCGTTCCGCCGTCGGTCTCGGCGCCGACCCGTGCGATCGCACGGGCTTCGCGTCGCGCCTGCATCAGCTGCACGATCGACAGCGCGAATGCGAGCGCGAGGAAGGCGGTGGCGAGCGAGGCGACGAAGACGTGGATGACGAGCCACACCGACTTCAGCGGGTCGGCGAGCGGCACGACCACGACGTAGAAGCTCGTCGCGGCCCCGCCCATCAGCACGGCCACCAGGCCGGTGATGAACGTGCCGAGGAAGCGCAGGTCGTAGCGGAAGAGCACGACGAGGTACACGGCGACGACCAGCACGGTTCCGGTCATGGCGAACTCGTACATGTTCGACCACGGCACGCGCTCGGCGGCGATGCCGCGCAGGACGGTCGCTGCGACGTGGAAGAGGAAGCCGATCCACGTCAGCGCGGTTCCGATGCGCGCCCACAGCAGGCGGGGTCGCTCCGCCGGGCGGGCGTTCAGCGCGAGCTCGGCCTCGGCCTCGGCGGCGCGGATCTGCCCGATCGTCTGTCCACCGGCTGCCACCAGGACGGGGGCGGCGGCGGTCGCCGGGGCGGCGTCCTTCGCCTTGAGCGCGAGGTCGGATCGGCGTGCCAGGTCGACCGCGTAGGCGATGAAAGCCAGAGCGTAGACGGCCACGGCCGTCCATACGAGCAAGACCGAAACAGCGTCGAGCGAGAGGTCTTCGGGCATGGTCCTCAGTCTACGTCGGGCGCGTCAGCGCGGGCGGGGCGGGGGCGGCGCGGACGCGCGGTCTCGGCCGGCACCTCGGCCTCGGGGCGGCCGAGGTGCGCGAGGTGGTTGCGCTCGAGGTCGGCGACCGCCTGCGCGATGGCGGGATCCTCGCCGCGCGCGAGCCCGGCGTACTCGATCCGCAGCGCGCCGTCGACGGGCGTGGCCTTGACCCACAGGCGCCGGCGCGGCACGAAGAGCCCCGCGAGCAGCCCGAGGGTGGCGAGGATGGCGAAGACCAGCACGAAGGGAGCGCCCACGTCACGGTGGATCGACAGCGAGACGTAGCGCTTGACGGACTCGTCGGCCCCCGCCGTCCGCTCGTCCTGGAACGTGACGGTGCCGAGACCGTCGGGCAGGTCGACGGTCTGCCCGGGCTCGAGCTCGAGGGAGGCGACGCCCGAGTCGGCACCGGCGATCTGCTCCATCCCGGTGGGGTCGAGCGTGTACACCGAACGCGGGGTGCCGTCGTCGATGCCGAGGTCCCCCTGGTAGACCCAGAAGGTCACCAGCGGGTTGGTCAGGTCACCGTAGGCCGAGCCGACCGCGCCCGAGGCGAGCGTCGCCGCCGTCGGGTAGAAGAACCCGACGAGGCCGAGCTGCTCGGGCATGCCGTCGGCGATCTTGACGACGCCCTGCGAGGTCATGTTGTTGTCCTGCGGGAGGAACGGCACGGTCTCGTTGAACACGATGTCGCCCGCGGCGTTTCGCACTGTGATGGTCGGTGCGTAGCCGTTGCCCATCAGGTAGATGCGGTCGCCCTCGATCTCGTACGGGTGGTTGACCCGAACATCGCCGTCGCGGGGCTGCTCGCCCGGCTCGGCGACGGTGAGGTTCGCCTGGAAGTCTCCGGCCATCCCGTGACCCGGCTCTCCGGTGAACTCGCCGTAGGAGACGTCGAAGCTGTCGAGGGTCAACGAATAGGGCGGCATCTCATCGGTGTCGACGAAGCGGCCCGGGTTGAACGAGGTGTAGCCGAGCCCGAGCGAGTTGACGAAGGTGTCGCCCTCGATGATGACGGTCTGCCCGGTGTAGGTCACGCCGCCGCCGATGCCGACCGAGAGCAGCACGCCGACGAGCGCGCCGTGGAACACGAGGTTTCCGGTCTCGCGCAGGTAGCCGCGCTCGGCCGAGACGGATGCGGTCCCGCCCGCGTCGTACCGTTCGACGCGGTAGCCCGACTTGCGCAACTGTCGCTGCGCGTCGTCGATGACGGATGCCGCCGCTGCCGCGGCATCCTCGCCCTCGGCGAGCGCGACGCCGGCCGTGCGATGGTCGGCGAGGCGCGAGAGCCGCACCGGCGTGCGCGGCGGGCGCGACTTCATGGCCTGCCAGTGGTGCTTCGTCCGCGGGATCACGCACCCGATGAGCGAGACGAACAGCAGGATGTAGATCGCCGAGAACCAGGCGGACGTGTAGACGTCGAACAGCTGCAGCGCGTCGAGGACCGGGTAGAGGTCGGGGTTGTCGGCGCGCCACTGCGTGACGCCGTTGGGGTCGGCTCCGCGCTGCGGCACGATCGATCCGGGGATCGCCGCGATGGCCAGGAGCAGGAGGAGGACCAGAGCCGTCCGCATGCTCGTGAGCTGACGCCAGCCCCACCGCATCCAGCCGATGACACCGAGGGTCGGCTGGACGATGTCTCGGTCGTCGCGGGTCTCGCGGTCGTCGTCGCGCGAGCCGGAGTAGTCCCCCGGTCGCAACGGGGCCGAGGGATCGGCCTGGTCAGAGGAAGGTCGGGACACCGGCCACCACTCCTTGGAAGACGGACATGAAGGCGGTCCACACGCCCGTGACCATCAGCAGGCCGAGGACGACGAGCAGCGCCCCGCCGACGATGTTGACGACACGGATGTGGCGACGGACGAACGCGACCGATCGAGTCGCCCAGCTCGCGCCGAGCGCGAGGAGGACGAAGGGGATGCCGAGACCCAACGAGTACGCCACGGCGAGGATGCCGGCGCGCGCGGGGTCGGCCTGGCTGTACGCGATCGAGAGGATGGCGGCCAGGGTCGGACCGATGCACGGCGCCCAGCCGATGCCCATCGCGACGCCGAGCAGGGGCGCGCCGGCGAGGCCCAGATTCTGGCGCAGCTGCGGACGGTAGGTGCGCTGAGCGACGCCGAAGACCCCGACGAAGACGAGACCGAGCACGATCACGACCGCGCCGAGCACGCGGGTGATGACGTCCTGGTACTCGAAGAAGACCCGCCCGAGGGTTCCGGCGAACACTCCCATGGCGAGGAACACCACGGTGAATCCCGAGATGAACAGACCGACGCTCAGCAGCAGCCGCCCGCGACCGGGCGACGACGGCGCGGGCGCCGTCCGGGTGCGGACCGCGACCGGCGCGGATCCGGCGGAGCCCACCGCACCCGATGCCGAGGCGTCGCCTCCGCCGCGGACCGCGCGCGGCTCGCGCGGCGTGACGGCGCCCCCGAGGAAGCCGAGGTAGCCGGGCACGAGCGGCAGCACGCACGGCGAGAGGAACGACACGAGCCCCGCGAGCATCGCGATCGGCACCGCGAGCCACAGCGCCCCGCCGAAGACGATCTCGCCGGGGTTCACGACGCTCCCGCCGATGCCGCGTCCTCGACGAGGGTGCGGAGGATGGACGCCTCGCGCAGCTGACCGACGATGCGCGCCGACACTCGACCCTCGGTGTCGAGCACCAGCGTCGTGGGCGCCGCCTGAACCGAGGCCGACGCGGCGAGGGCGAGCTTCAGGTCGGCGTCGCCCTGCATGAGCAGCGACGGATAGCTGATCCCGTAGGTCTGCTCGAACGATCCGGCCTGCTCGGGACCGTCGTAGATGTTGATGCCCAGGAACTCGGCGCCCACGTCCTGCGTGTCGGTGTAGACCTCTTCGAGCAGCGGCGCCTCGGCGCGGCAGGGACCGCACTGGGCGTACCAGAAGTTGAGCACGAGCACCTGACCGGCATAGTCGGCGCTCGAGACCGACGAGCCGTCGACGGCGGTGCCGGTGAACTCGATCGGCGCGCCCCGGTCCTCGGCGGCGATCTCGGTGACGGTGCCGTCGCCTGAGATGAAGCCCTTGTTGTCGCCCTCGCGGTACTGCCCGGCGAGGTCGTCGTTGGGGCTCGTGCAGGCGGCCAGCCCCGCCGTGAGCGCGAGGGCGAGGACGCCGGCCAGCAGGCGACGCGTCATCAGACGGCTCCGACGTCGACGGCGCCCGCGGTCGACGCGGGCTCGGCGTAGGCGACCTCGCGCCACGTGTCGCCGTCGAGCTCGAAGCTCGTCACGCTCGACAGCGCGCAGCGGCGGCGACGGGGGTCGTGGCGCAGCGGCTCACCGGCCACCGCGAGGTGCGTGATCCAGATGGGCAGCTGATGCGACACGATCACCGCGTCGCCGGAGGGGGTGGCCGACCACAGGTCGCGCATCGCGGCATCCATACGAGCCACGATCTCGGCGTACGGCTCGCCCCAGCTCGGCGTGGCCGGGGTGCGCAGGTGAAGCCAGTTGAGGGGGTTGATCAGCGCGTGGCGCATGCGACGCCCCTCGAAGACGTTGTGCGGCTCGATGACGCGCTCGTCGATGACCGGCTCCAAGCCGAAGAGCTCGGTGAACGGCTCCGACGACTCGCGGGTGCGCTGCAGCGGAGACGAGACCAGGGCGGTCACGGGGCGCCCCAGCGACTTCACGTGCTCGGCGGCAGACCGGGTCATCCGGCGCCCGTCCTCGCTCAGACCGAAGTGCGGGAGCCGCCCGTAGAGCACGCGGCGGGGGTTGTGGACCTCACCGTGACGCACGAGATGAAGGCGGGCTGCAGGCACGGTCTCCAGTCTACGGCGCCCCCTCCTATGCGGACCCTGAGCGCTCCCGGCGTCGAGGTCCCTCGGACTACGCCGACTCCGACCGCTCGCCGTCGCGACGATCGCGCAGCAGCGCGCGCACCCGGACGATCACGAACCAGGCCACGGCGACGACGACGCCCACGATGACGACGGTCTGGAAGATCTCGGCGTACTGCTCGACGATGTGCCAGTTCTCCCCCAGCAGGAAGCCGGCCATCACGAAGATCGAGTTCCAGATCAGGCTGCCGGCCGTCGTGAGCAGGCCGAACTTCCACCAGTGCATGCGGGACACACCGGCCGGGATCGAGATGAGGCTGCGGAAGAGGGGGACCATCCGGCCGAAGAACACCGCGATCGAGCCGTGCTTCTCGAACCAGTGCACCGAGCGCACCACGTCGTCTCCCTTGACCAGCGGCAGCCTGTCGGCGATGCGGCGCAGCCGGTCGGCGCCGAGCCAGCGTCCGAGGAAGTAGAGGATGTAGGCACCCGCGACCGAGCCGAACGTCGTCCACAGGATCGCCTCGGCGAGCGTGAACGAGCCGCGCGAGGCGGCGAGCCCGGCCATCGGCAGCACGACCTCGCTGGGGATCGGCGGGAAGAGGTTGTCCATCCCCACCGCGATCGCCGCCCCCGCGGGCCCGATCGTGTCCATGAGCGAGACGGTCCAGTCGGCGAGGGTGGAGAGCCAGGAGCCGCCGCCGCTGCTGGATGCCGCCGCATGGGCGTACGCGGTCCGGGTCATGTCGGTCATCGGGTGCCTTCGCGCTCGGTGATCGGATGCCCGAGCGGGCCCCGCGCACAGCCTAGGGCCGCGACGTCGGAGATTGCTGGACGCGTAGACTCTCCCCTCGTGAGTGAACGCGTTCTCGTCCAGCAGCTGCAGGCCCGCCCCGACGGCCCCGTGTCGGTGTCCGGATGGGTCGAGACCGTCCGCGATCAGAAGAAGGTGCAGTTCGTCATCCTGCGGGATGAGACCGGTGCCGTGCAGCTGGTCAACCCCGCCACCCGTCCGTCCGAGGACGGCGCCGAGCAGGATGCCGCGGCGCTGGCCCTGACCGAGCTGATCTCCGGCCTGTCGACGGGCACGTTCCTCACCGTCACCGGTGAGCTCAAGCACGACGAGCGCGTCAAGCTCGGCGGCGTCGAGATCAAGATCGGCGCGCTCGAGATCGCAGCCGCCGCCCTCCCCGAGACGCCCATCGCGGCCGACTCGGGGCTCGACAAGCGGATGGACTGGCGCTTCCTCGACCTGCGTCAGCGTCGCAACAACCTCATCTTCCGCGTGCAGACGACCCTCGAGCACGCGATGCGCACGTACTGGATCGAGCGCGACTACATCGAGATCCACTCGCCCAAGCTCATGGCCTCGGCCTCCGAGTCGGCGGCCGAGCTGTTCGAGGTTCCCTACTTCGAGGACAAGACGGCCTACCTCGCGCAGAGCCCGCAGTTCTTCAAGCAGATGGCCCAGTCCGCCGGCTTCGGCAAGATCTTCGAGATCGGCGACGTCTTCCGCGCCGACCCCTCGTTCACGTCGCGCCACGCGACCGAGTTCACCTCGATCGACGCCGAGATCAGCTGGATCGACTCGCACGAGGACGTCGCGGCGATGCAGGAGGAGCTGCTGCAGTTCGCCTTCCAGGCCGTCCAGGACAAGCACGGCGCCGAGATCGCCGAGCTGTTCGGCGTCGAGGTGCAGGTGCCCCAGATCCCCTTCCCCCGCATCCCCCTGGCCGAGGCGCGCGAGATCGTCGCCGCCCGCGGCTACGACATCCCCCGCACCGACGGCGACCTCGACCCCGAGGGCGAGCGTCAGATCTCCGCGCACGTCGCCGAGACCTTCGGGCACCAGTTCGTCTTCATCACCGACTACCACCCCGAGATCCGCGCTTTCTACCACATGCGCGACGAGGAGACGGGGCTGACCAAGTCGTACGACCTCCTCTTCAACGGCGTGGAGATCACGACCGGCGCGCAGCGCGAGCACCGCGTCGACGTGCTCATCGAGCAGGCCAAGGAGAAGGGGCTCGAGCCCGAGCACCTCGACTTCTACCTCGACTTCTTCCGCTACGGCGCCCCGCCGCACGGCGGTTTCGGGATGGGTCTGGCGCGGGTGCTGATGCTGCTGCTGGGCGAGTCGTCGATCCGCGAGGTGACCTACCTGTTCCGCGGCCCCACCCGGCTCGCCCCGTAACACGACACCCCGTCCACCCGGCAAGTCCTCAGCGGGCGCCGGGCGCCACCCGTATCGTGGCTCCCTCGGCGACCGATGGGAGCGAGACGTATGTGGGACGGCTGGATGGACTTCGGCATCGCGGTGCTGGTGGGACTCGCGGTGGCGGCGGTGGTGGCCGTGGTCGCCGCTGTGGCGCTGCGGATCGCCGGTCGGCGGCAGCGCTGGCCGGAGGTGCTCAGCCGCCGCTCGCGTGCCCCGTTCCGCGCGCTCCTCACGGCCATCGCACTGTGGGCGGCGGTGCAGACGTCGTTCCCCGACGAGCTGTGGCGGTCGATCCTCGCGCAGGTGCTGACGATCCTCATCATCGCGGCGAGCGCGTGGCTGCTGGCGTCGCTGGTGATCGTGGTCACCGATGTCGCGCTCGGTCGCTACCGCATCGACGTTCCCGACAACCGCGTCGCCCGCCGCATCCGCACCCAGATGCTCATCGTTCGACGGCTCGCCGTCGCGATCATCATCGTGATCGGCATCGGCGCGGTCCTGTTGACGTTCGATTCGGTGCGCGCGGTCGGCGCCAGCGTGCTGGCCTCGGCGGGCATCGCCTCGGTCGTGGCGGGCCTGGCGGCGCAGTCGGTGCTCGCGAACGTCTTCGCGGGGCTCCAGATCGTCTTCAGCGACGCGCTCCGCGTCGATGACGTCGTCGTCGCCGACGGCGAGTGGGGACGCGTGGGCGAGATCACACTGAGCTACGTCGTGCTCGATCTGTGGGACGACCGGCGCCTGGTGCTGCCGTGCACGTACTTCACCACGACGCCGTTCGAGAACTGGACGCGGCGCGGCTCCGAGCTGCTCGGCGCCGTCGAGATGGACCTCGATTGGAACGTCTCGCCCGCCGCGATGCGCGCCCACCTGCACGACGTGCTCGAGAAGACCGAGCTGTGGGATCGGCGGGCATCGGTGCTGCAGGTGACCGATGCCGTCGCGGGCTACGTGCGCGTACGCATCCTCGTCACCGCGAAGGACGCCCCCACGCTCTTCGACCTGCGGTGCCTGGTCCGCGAGGCGATGGTGACCTGGGTGCAGCGGACGATGCCGCAGGCGGTCCCGATGCAACGCGTGATGATGACGGATGCCGCCGCCGCCGGCGCCGAGCATCGCGTGACGCACGACCCGACTCCCACCAACGACGGGCTGTTCACCGGCAGCGCCGAGGCCGAGCGGCGCGCGAGCACGTTCACCAACGCGATCCCGATCGTGCCGGCCGCCGAGGACGAGGACCCCGGGGAGCGCGACCGGCGCGGGTGACGCCGTCGCGACGGGGAACGGTCATCGGCCGTTCACCGGGCGAGGGCACGCGCGACACCTGGCACCCATAGGTTCCTTCCGCTCCCCTGCTTCCGGCGCTGCCCGTGCGCGCGGCCAGGGGCCACCCGAAAGGAACGACCCCATGTCCCGCACCCTGCTGCGCCGCACCGGCGCCGTCGTCGCGCTCGCGACGGCATCCGCACTCGTCCTCGCCGGCTGCGGCGGAACCGCGGAGGCGACCGACGCCGCCGGCTCCGACGCCGCCACCGCGACGAGCCTGGCCGACATCGGCACCTTCGCCGATCTCGAGGCCGCCGCGAAGGCGGAGGGCCAGCTCAACGTCATCGCGCTGCCGCGCGACTGGGCGAACTACGGCGAGATCATCGACCTGTTCACCGAGCGCTACCCCGAGATCACCGTCAACGAGCAGTCTCCCGACATCTCCAGCGCCGAAGAGATCCAGGCCGCGGAGACCAACGAGGGACTCGACACCGCGCCCGACGTCTTCGACCTGGGCCTGACGGTCGCCCTGCAGAACACCGACCGCTTCGCGCCGTACCAGGTGCAGACCTGGGACGACATCCCCGACGCCCTCAAGGAGTCGACCGGGCTGTTCGTCGGCGACTACGGCGGCTACATGTCGGTCGGCTACGACTCCGCCCGCTTCGACGCCCCCGAGGAGATCGACGATCTGCTGGGCGAGCAGTTCCGCGGCGCCGTCGCCATCAACGGCGACCCCACCCAGGCGGGTGCGGCCTTCGCCGCCGTGGGTCTGGCCACGGTGGAGTCGGATGGCGGCCTCGACGATTTCCAGCCCGGCATCGACTTCTTCGGCGAGCTCAACGCCGCAGGCAACATGCTCAAGCTCGACGTGACCAGCGCGACCGTGGCGAGCGGTGAGACCCCGGTCGTCTTCGACTGGGACTACCTCAACGCCGCCCACGCCGAGAGCGTGCCCACCTGGAAGACGGTGGTCTTCCCGGGCACCGGCTACGCGGGCTACTACAACCAGGCGATCAACATCGACGCGCCCAACCCGGCCGCGGCGCGCCTGTGGCAGGAGTTCCTCTACAGCGACGAGGTGCAGAACCTCTGGCTCGCCGGCGGGGCGCGTCCGGCCCGCATGGAGGCGATGCTCGCCGCCGGAACGCTCGACGAGGACCTCGCGGCGAAGCTCCCCGAGGCTCCCGCCGAGACGGTCGTGCCGACCGAGGAGCAGTCCACCGCCGCCGGGACGCTCCTCGGCGAGAAGTGGGCCGCGGCGGTCCAGTGACCCTGAGCCCGGCACCGCACACCGCACCGGGCAGCACCGGCACGACCGGTCGGGGCGCACAGCGCCTCGACTGGTCGTGGCTGGGCCTGGTGCCCTTCGCCGTCTACGTCGCGCTGTTCCTCGCGCTTCCCACCGCGCTGGCTCTGCTCACCGGACTGTTCGACGGTGACGGGGCCTTCACGCTCGACAACCTCGCCGCCCTCGCCGATCCCGTCATCCTCGCGACCTTCGCCAACTCCACATGGGTGTCCCTGCTCACCGCGGCGATCGGCGCGGTCGTGGGGGCGCTGGTCTGCTACGCCATGCTCGGGCTGCGCGAGGGCGGCACGGTCCGCACCATCGTCGAGGCGGCGTCCGGGGTGCTGGCACAGTTCGGCGGCGTCATGCTCGCGTTCGTCATGATCGCCGCCATCGGCACGCAGGGGGTCGTCACCCGCGTGCTGGCCGACGTGCTCGGCATCCGCCTCTACGCGGAGGGCGCCTGGATCTACGCGCTCCCCGGGCTCATCCCGGCCTACATCGTCTTCCAGGTCCCGCTCATGATCATCACCTTCATGCCCGCGCTCGCGGCGCTCAAGCCGCAGTGGGCCGAGGCTCACCTGACGCTCGGTGGCACGCGAGCGGGCTTCTGGCCGCACGTGGGCTTCCCCGTCCTCGCGCCGTCGTTCCTCGCCAGCTTCCTGCTGCTGTTCGCCAACGCCTTCTCGTCGTACGCCACGGCCGCGGCGCTGGCGAGCCAGGGCTCGCAGATCGTCCCCCTGCAGATCCGCGCCGCCCTCACCAGCGAGACCGTGCTGGGCCGCGAGAACCTGGCGGGTGCGCTGGCGTTCGGAATGATCGTCGTGGTCGCAGCGGTCATGGCGTGCTACGCGCTCATCCAGCGCCGCGCGGCGAGGTGGCAGCGATGAGGAGTGCGCTCTCGCCCTCGCCCGCCGCGCGCTGGGTCATCGGCGTGCTGGTGGGCACCGTGTTCGCCGTCCCGTTCGTCGCCACCGCGCTGTTCACCCTCACGCTGCCTGACGGCAGCTACTCGTTCGAGCGATGGCTGGCACTGGCCGACCCTGCCAACGCCGCGCGGTACGCCCCGGTATGGACAGGGCTGGCGAACTCGCTCGTGCTGGCCGTCGTCACCGTCGCGATCGTGCTGTTCCTGTTCGCCCCCACGATGGTCCTCGTCGCGTTGCGGTTCCCGGGTCTGCGTCGGGGCATGGAGTTCGTGGCGCTCCTGCCCATCGCCATCCCCGCCATCGTGCTCGTCGTGGGCCTGGCACCGATCTACCTGGCGATCGGCCGCACCGTCGGAACCGGCGCCTGGACCCTCGCCTTCGCCTACGGCGTGCTCGTCATGCCCTTCGCCTACCGCTCGATCCAGGCATCGATCGACGCCGTCGACCTGAAGACCCTCTCCGAGGCGGCGCGCACGCTCGGGGCGGGGTGGCCCGCCATCCTGGTGCGCGTCATCGCACCGAACCTGCGGCCGGGCCTGCTCGCGGCATCCCTCATCTCGGTCGCCGTCGTCCTCGGCGAGTTCACGATCGCATCGCTGCTGAACCGGCAGGTGCTGCAGACCGGTCTGGTCGTCGTGAACCGCCAGGATGCCTGGGCCGCCGCCATCTTCACTCTGCTCGCTCTCGCCTTCGCGTTCGTGCTGCTGCTCGTCATCGGGCGGGTCGGACGCGTCGGCACCGGAAGGAAAGCCCCATGACCTCGACCGACCCCACGCTGCGGCCGCTGCCGCGCACGTCCGACAACGCGCTGCTCTCGGGGGCCGGCGACGGCGCACGCGTCGAGTTCCGCGGCATCGTGAAGGACTACGGAGCGACCCGGGTGCTGCACGGCGTGGATCTCGACATCTCGCCCGGCGAGTTCGTGTCGCTCCTCGGACCCTCCGGGTGCGGCAAGACGACGGCGCTGCGCGTGCTCGCCGGGCTCGAACGTGCCTCCTCGGGGTCGGCCGTTGTCGGCGGCCGCGACATCTCGGGAGTGCCGACCAACCGGCGCGACCTCGGGATGGTGTTCCAGTCGTACTCGCTGTTCCCCCACCTGCGCGTGCTGGAGAACACCGCGTTCGGTCTGCGCCGGCGCGGAGTGGGCCGTGCGGAGGCCGCCCGCCGCGCCGGCGATGCCCTCGACCTCGTCGGCCTCGGCGACCTGCCGGCGCGCTACCCGCACGAGCTGTCGGGAGGCCAGCAGCAGCGGGTGGCGCTCGCGCGCGCGCTGGTGACCGAGCCCCGCGTGCTGCTGCTGGATGAGCCGCTCTCCGCGCTCGATGCGAAGGTGCGGGTGCAGCTGCGCGACGAGATCCGCCGGCTCCAGCTGCGCCTGGGCATGACGACGCTCTTCGTCACGCACGACCAGGAGGAGGCACTGGCGGTGTCCGACCGCATCGCGGTGATGAACGCCGGCCGCATCGAGCAGATCGGCTCCCCCGAGGAGCTCTACCTGCGTCCGCAGACGCCCCACGTCGCCGCGTTCGTCGGGCTCTCCAGCGTCGTGCCCGGCGTGCTCCGAGCCGGCCGAGTGTCGGTGTGGGGTCACGATCTGCCCGCGAACGGCGAGGCGCCGGACGGCGAGGTCGCGGTGCTGGTGCGCCCCGAGAACGTCGTGCTGCACCGCGGAGCGCGATCCGAGGGCGGCGGCGTGGCGGCCGTGGTCGAGGAGAGCACGTTCCTCGGCAGCTACCGCCGCTCGCTGGTGCGCACCGCCGACGGCGTGCTGATCCGTGTCCAGCACGCCGCGGGCGAGCGACTCGGCTACGGCGACGGCGTCGTCGTGGGCCTCCGCGACGAGCCGGTGACGGTGCGGCAGCGCGGCTGACGGAGCCGGCTCAGCGGCTGACGGCGGATCAGACCTCGAAGTCGACGGCGATGCGGGACCCGGCGACGCTGCGGACGTAGCCGACGACCTCCTGGTGCGCGGGGTGCACCTGATACTCCTCGAGCCCGGCGAGGTCGTCGAAGTCGGCGACGACGGCGACATCGCCGTTGACGTCGGCGTAGGCGACGTTCGGCCCGATGCTGAGCGAGCGGATCGAGGGCACGACGCCCACGAGCGCGCCGATGCGACGCGAGACCTCGGCGGCGTGCTCGGCGCGGGTCTCGGCATCTTCGGCGGCGAGCTTCCAGGCGACGACGTGGCGGATGGTCATGCGGACTCCTCTGTGGGGGCGGATGCCGCGGGCGCGGCGGGATCACGGAGCGACGCGGCCAGCGCGGCGCGCAGCCGATCGGCCGAGAGGCGCCAGTGCGCGTGCAGCCGGTCGTCGATCAGCACGACGGGGATCTTCTCCCACCACTGCTCATACAGCGCCGCGTCGTCGAGGATCGACACCTCGGTGACATCGACCTCGCCGTCGGGGAGGTCCGCCACGACGGTGTCGACGATCTCTCGCGCGACGTCGCAGAGGTGGCAGTCGGGCTTGGAGACGAGCGTCAGAGTCGTCATCGGTCGAGCCGGGTCAGCGCTCGAGCTCGAAGCCGCGATCCGCCCATTCGCCGGTCCCACCGGCGACGTTGGTCGCGTCGTGACCGCGAGCCTCGAGCGCCGCGACGACCTGGGCGGAGCGACCGCCCGCCTGGCAGATGACGTCGAACGCGCCGTCGGGCAGCTCGGACAGCCGCTCGCCGAGCTGCGACATCGGGATGCTGATCGCTCCGGGCACGCGACCCGTCGCGAACTCGTGGTCCTCGCGCACGTCGATGAGCGGAACGTCGCGGCCCGCGCGGAGCTGGTCGATGGTGATGGATTTCATGCTGGTTCCTCCGCTCTCAGCCTAGGGCGGCACAAAGCACGAAGCGCCCCTCGGCCGAAGCCGAATGGGGCGCTCAGTGACGTCGCCGCGACTTACTTCTTGTTGCGGCGCTGGTGGCGAGTCTTGCGAAGCAGCTTGCGGTGCTTCTTCTTCGCCATGCGCTTGCGGCGCTTCTTGATGACAGAACCCACGGAAAACCTCACTATGTCAGGGTCTGGACGCTTCTCTTCTGCGTCCGGGAACAGGCATCTCGCGAAAAATGCCTCGGATCAGTCTAGCCGACGTCGGAGATCGGCCGTTGCAGTGCTTCGCGCACCGCTGATTCGGGCACCCGATAGCTGCGACCGAAGCGGACGGCGGGCAGTTCGCCGGAGTGGACGAGACGGTAGACGGTCATCTTCGACACCCGCATGATCTCCGCCACCTCCGCCACGGTGAGAAAGCGCACATCGGGCAGCTCGGCCATCGTCATCCCTTTCCCCCGGCTGCGATCACTCTAGGGGGACGGCGCGACGCGTGTAAACCGGTGTGACGGGTGGGACTCGCCCTGCGGCCGGTGGGATCAGCGCGGCGGGCGTTTGCCGAACACGCTGGTGACGGCGTGCTTCGCGGATGCGGCGGCGCGCCCCACCCGTTCGGCGACGGCCGCCGCCTGCTCGGGCAGCGCCACGGCCGGCTCGGCGTCGTAGGCCTCCGACGTCAGGAACGGCACGAGCCAGTCGTCGATGGCGTCGAGCGGCTCGGGCGAGAGGCTGTAGTAGCGGTGCTGCCCCTCCTCGCGCACGGTGACCAGCTCGGCCTCGCGCAGCACCTTCAGGTGCTTCGAGATCGTCGGCTGGCTCACCCCGAGCTCGTTGACGATCTGCGAGACGCTCGTCCCCGAGGTGCGGGGGTCGGAGTCACGGTCGAGCAGGAGACGCAGGATGTCCCGACGGGTACCGTCGGCGATCACGTCGAAGATGTCCGCCATGCAATCAGGTTAGTCGCCGTGCGCGCCCGAGTACCATGACATCGGCGCCGAGCTGCGGCCGGCGCCCTGTGCACGCGCAGCGACCAGGGGGAGGACACGCATGGCGGACCGGTCCGTCGGCGCGATCGTCCTCCGCCGCCTGAGATCCTTCGGCCGGAGCGCCTGGGATGCGGGGCGCGACCTCGCGACCGCGTCGCCCTCCCGCTTCGCGGTGCTGATCTTCTCGACGCTCATCCTCGTCTTCACGACGCTGTTCTCGCTGCCGGCAGCCTCGGCGGACGGCGTCGCGACGCCTTTCGCGGACGCCCTCTTCACCGCCGTCTCGACCATCTGCGTCGCGGGGCTGGCGACCGTCGACATGGCCACGCACTGGTCGCCCCTCGGTCACGTCCTCATCTACATCGGCGTCAACGTCGGCGCGCTCGGTGTGCTCACGCTCGCCTCGATCCTCGGCCTGGTGATCTCCAAGCGCCTCGGCCTGCGCGCGAAGCTCATCGCCGCCGGCGACAGCAACCCGATGCGCGCCCACGGCGGTCCGGTGAACGAGGGACAGGCCGTGCGCCTCGGCGAGGTCGGCCTGCTGCTGCGCACCGTCGCGCTCTCGACCCTCGTGATCGAGGCAGGGCTGGCCGTGCTGCTCTACCCGTCGCTCCTCATCGGCGGCGTCGACCCGCTGACGGCGCTGTGGGAGGCGCCGTACTACGCGGCCATGGCCTTCACGAACACCGGCTTCTCACCGAACGCCGAGGGGCTCCAGCCGTTCGCCCAGGACTACATCATGCTCACCGTCCTCATGGCGGGCGTCTTCCTCGGCTCGATCGGGTTCCCCGTCATCTTCACCCTGTGGCGCCACCATTGGCACGTCCGGGCGTGGTCGCTGCACGCCAAGCTGACGATCATCACGACCATCGTGCTGTTCTTCGCCGGTGCCGGGGTCTTCCTGCTGCTCGAGTACGACAACCCGGCGACCTTCGGCTCGATGGAGGCGTGGGACACCACCTTCCAGGCCTTCTTCCTCTCGGCGATGACGCGCTCCGGCGGCTTCTCGGTCGTCGACATCGGCGAGATGCACGGCTCCTCCCTCATCGTCGGATCGATGCTCATGTTCGTCGGCGGCGGGTCGGCCTCCACCGCCGGCGGCATCAAGGTCACCACCCTCGCCGTGCTGGCGCTGGCGGTGTGGTCGGAGGCCAAGGGACGCCCCTCGGTGCAGACTTTCGGTCGCCGCATCCCGAGCGATGTGCAGCGCGTGGCCCTCTCGGTCGTCGCGTGGAGCGCGACCATCGTCGCCCTCGGCACGGTCACGATCGCGCAGATCACCAAGGCGCCCGTGGACCTCGTGCTCTTCGACGTCATCTCGGGCTTCGCGACGGTCGGGCTGTCGACCGGGCTGACGGCGGAGCTGCCCGACTCGGCCGTCTACGTGATGGCCCTGGTGATGTTCATGGGACGCGTTGGTACAGTGACACTCGCCGCGGCGGTCGCTGCGACATCCCGTTCGCAGTTGTACGCCCTCCCCGTCGAAAGGCCCATCGTTGGTTGAGCAGATCCGGGGCGACGCCCCCGTCCTGGTCATCGGGCTCGGGCGCTTCGGCGCCGCGTGCGCCGGTGAACTCGATCGCCTCGACCGCGAGGTGCTCGCGATCGACGACAGCCTCGAGCTGGTGCAGAAGTGGTCGGAGCGGGTCACGCACGCCGTCCAGGCCGATGCGCGCAACCTCGACGCGCTCAAGCAGATCGGTGCGCAGGACTTCCAGGTCGCCGTCGTCGCGGTCGGATCCTCGATCGAGGCCTCGGTGCTCATCACCGCGAACCTCGTCGACCTGAAGGTGCCGCAGATCTGGGCCAAGGCCGTGTCGCAGTCGCACGGCAAGATCCTCGCCCGCGTCGGCGCGAACCACGTCGTCTATCCCGAGCGCGAAGCGGGCGAGCGCGTGGCCCACCTCGTCAGCGGGCGCATGCTCGACTTCATCCGCTTCGACGACGACTTCGTGCTGGCCAAGATGTATCCGCCGAAGTTCATCCGCGGTGTGGGTCTGAACGAGTCAGGCGTGCGCACGAAGTACCACGTCACCGTGGTGGGAGTGAAGAGCCCGGGCAAGCCGTTCCGCTACGCGGAGGCCAACACCGTCGTCACGAACCACGACCTCATCATCGTGTCCGGCACGAACTCCGACATCGAGCGCTTCGCCTCCCTCGACCGCTGACGTGCCCCCGCCCCGGTGGGTGTGGAGTGCTGGCGGCGGGGCTGCCTGCCTGAGCCGTGAGGGTGGGGGGCGACGTGACGGTGGCACGGCCGACGCTCAGGCAGACACGAGACCCGGTGAGGGCGCCCCCTCTTCGTCCGCGACGTCCGGGCTCGTCGGGGCTCGGAGGTCAGGAGCCGGCGGCGAGCTCACGAGCCCGCGCAAGCGCGGCGTCGGTCGCGCGGGCGAAGACGTCGTCGAGTCGTGCGTCCTGCAGGACGGCTATCGCGCGCTCGGTCGTCCCCTTCGGGCTGGTGACCCGGCGACGCAGCTCCGCGGGCTCCTCGCCCGAGGCGTCGAGGAGGGCCGCCGCGCCGATGAAGGTCTGCTCGGCCATGGTCCGCGCGTCGGCCTCGTCGAACCCCTTGCCCACCGCGGCACGCGTGAGCTCCTCGATGAGCAGGAAGACATAGGCCGGGCCGGAGCCCGAGATCGTCGACAGCGCGTCGATCCGATCCTCGGGAACCGCGACGACGACTCCGCAGGTCTCGAACAGCGCCCGGACGACGGCGACGTCCGCCTCGGATGCCGCCTGCCCGGCGGCCAACCCGGTGACGGCCTTGCCCACTACCGCCGGGGTGTTCGGCATGGACCGGATGACGGGCACGTCGGAGCCGAGGAGCGTGGCGAAGGTCTCGATCGTGACGCCCGCCGCGAGGCTCACCACGACGGTCCCCGGGCGCAGCGCCGGAGCGATCTCGCGCAGCAGATCGGGCACCATCGCCGGTTTGACACCGATGAGCACGATGTCGGCCGCGGCGGCGGCATCCGTGTTGCCCGTGGGGGTCTCGGAGAGCGCCACGCTCGTCACCCCCGGAAGCTCCGCCAGCGCAGCGGCCTTGTCGGACGACCGGTTGGTGACCGTGACGCCGCCCGCAGCCGCGCCCGAGGCGACGAGCCCCGACAGGATCGCACCGCCCATCGAGCCGGCTCCGAGGATGGCGATGGGCGGAAGAGCGGAGGCGTCGGGCATGCGGCCATCTTAAGTCCGGCCGTTTCCCAGCGCGGGGAACAGGTGCGCGGTAGAGTCGAGACGTCCGCGGGCGCGGAAGCGCTCGCCGCGCAGAGCGAAGGATCCCGCCATGCCCCTCTTCGACGGCATCACGCCACGCACGATCGAGACCGCGCGCTTGGCGGTGAACATCCTCGAGCGCGCCGGTGACGACCCGGCCACGCCGGCAGACCGCACCCTCGTGCTGCTGCACGCCGCTCCGGGCTCGAGCCTCTTCTGGCAGGAGATCATCGAGGACCTTCCGAGCGATGTCCGTCCGATCGCCGTGGACCTGCGCGGTTTCGGCGGCACCGAGCACGCGCCGGTGGATGCCACCCGCGGTGTCCGAGACTTCTCGGACGACCTGCACGCGACGCTCGAGGCGCTGGACCTCGAGACCGTCCACCTCGTCGGCTGGGGGCTCGGGGCGGCCGTCGCCCTGCAGTACGCGCTCGATCATCGCGTCCTCTCGCTGAGCCTGATCTCTCCGATCTCGCCCTACGGATTCGGCGGGACCGACATCGACGGCACGCGCCTCACCGAGGACGACGCCGGATGCGGCGGCGGCGCCATCAGCCGCATCGTGGTCGAACGCCTCACCGCGCGCGACGACGGCGACGAGGACGGCTCTGCCCGCTCCGTCTTCCGCACCACCTTCGTCTCACCCGACTACGAGTCCGACAACGAGGACACCTGGATCGAGGCGATGCTGTCGACCTCCACCGCGGAGGGCAACTACCCCGGAGACAGCGTGCCGAGCGAGAACTGGCCCGGGTTCGCGGCCGGGCGCCTCGGCGTGCAGAACGCCCTCGCTCCGGCGAACTTCGACGTCTCGGCCATCGCGGACACGGGCGCAGGGTACGACGCGCCACCGATCCTGTGGATCCGCGGCGGTGCCGACGTCGTCGTGGCCGACGGATCGTTCGCCGAGAGCGGTCATCTCGGCGAAATCGGGGCGATCCCCGGCTGGCCAGGCGTCGAGGTGGCGCCGGCGCAGCAGATGGTGACCCAGACCCGCGCGGTCTTCGACCGCTACCGCGCCGCGGGAGGACGGGTCACCGAGGTCGTGATCGAGGGCGTCGGCCACGCCGTGCACCTGGAGCGCCCGGGCAAGGTGCGCACCGCGATCCTGTCGACGATCGGCTACCTGGGCACCCCGATCTCGCCCGCCCCGCCCACCGAGGCGATCATCCTCAGCTCCTGGGACTGAGCCGCCGACGGCCCGACTCGCCCGTTCGCGGCCGTCCGCCCGGCGTCTCGACCGGGTGCCTCAGCGACGGCGCTCGAAGAACTCGCGCAGCAGGGCGGATGCGGCGTCCGCCTGCACGCCCGCGACGACCTCGGCCCGCACGGGCAGCCGACGGTCGCGCACCACGTCGTACTGCGAACCGGCCGCGCCGGCCTTGTCGTCCCACGCCCCGAACACGAGTCGCGACACGTGCGCCTGCAGCAGCGCGCCCGCGCACATCAGACACGGCTCGAGTGTGACGGTGAGGGTGCACCCGGTGAGGTTCCACGACCCGATCGCCTGCGCCGCGGCGCGCAGGGCGACGACCTCCGCGTGAGCGGTCGGATCACCCGTCGTCTCGCGCCGATTGCGACCCTCACCGATCACGGTTCCGCGGGCGTCCCTGACGACGGCACCGACGGGGATCTCACCCTCGGCTGCCGCCGCCTGCGCCAGTTCGAGCGCACGCGCCATGGCGCGCAGATCGTCCGAGGATGCCGGCAGGGTCACCGCTCCAGCGTAGGGCCGGGGCGCACCGGGCCGGCCGCGTAGGATCGAGCCATGCGTGTTCACGTCGCCGACCACCCCCTCATCACCCACAAGCTCTCGGTGCTCCGCGACAAGAACACCCCCTCGCCGGTGTTCCGCCAGCTCACCGAAGAGCTCGTGACGCTGCTCGCCTACGAGGCCACGCGCAACGTGCGGACCGAGCAGGTCGAGATCGAGACCCCCGTCACCCGCACCACGGGCCTGGCGATCGCCCGCCCGCGCCCGTTGGTGGTGCCGATCCTCCGCGCCGGGCTCGGCATGCTCGAGGGCATGACCAAGCTGCTCCCGACGGCCGAGGTCGGCTTCCTCGGCATGGCGCGCAACGAGGTCACGTTCGAGCCGACGACCTATGCGGAGCGGCTTCCCGACGACCTCAGCGACCGGCAGTGCTTCGTGCTCGACCCGATGCTCGCGACCGGCGGCTCGCTCGGCGCGGCCATCGACTTCATCTTCCAGCGCGGGGCTCAGGACGTCACCGCGATCTGCATCCTCGCGGCGCCCGAGGGTGTCGCCGCCATCGAACGGCAGGTCGGCGACCGCGATGTCACCCTCGTGCTGGGCTCGCTCGACGAGCGGCTCGACGAGCGGGGCTACATCGTCCCGGGTCTCGGCGACGCGGGCGACCGCCTGTACGGCACCGTCGGCTGATCCCCCTGGGTGCCGCCCGGCCCGCGGCATCCGATCGATCAGGCCACGCCGACGAGGCGCGCGAAAGCGCTCATCCGCGCCACCCCTTCGGGCGTGCGGGGAAGATCGTCGAGGATGCCGGTGCCGTAGACGACGTATGCCGTGTGCTGCGCGCGCGAAACCGCGACGTTGAGCCGGTTCTGCAGCAGCAGGAACTCGAGCCCGCGGGGGGCGTCTCGCCCGGATGAGGCGGCGAGCGAGACGATCGCCACCGCGGCCTCCTGCCCCTGGAACCTGTCGACCGTCCCGACGGGGACGTCCGCGAAGCCTGCAGCAGAAAGCGCCTCCTCCACGAGCACCTGCTGCGCGTTGTAGGGCGTGACCACGATGATGTCGCGCGGCGTGAGCGCACGGGCGACGGCGCCGTCGTCGGGTGTCCAGGAGCGCGCCACGAGATCGCGGACCAGATCGACCACCCGCTCCGCCTCCTCGGGCGACGCGGTCGCGTTGCGTCGATGACGCAACGGCAGCGGCACGACACCCGCGGGAACACCGTCGAGCGATCGCGACGCCGTCGAGGGGTGCGCGGCGAGCTTGCCGTCGTACGACAGCACCGACACGGGCCGGGCGACCTCCGGCCTCATGCGACGCGTCTCGGCGAGGAAGAAGCCGCGCTCCTCGGGGACGACGTGCGCGCCGTCCATGATCCAGCCGAGGGCCGATGTGTCGACGGGCTCGGGGTGGGTGCCCTGACTCACCTGCGGAAGCTGCTGCGGGTCGCCCAGCAGCAGCAGCCGCGGTGCCGCCACCGAGACAGCGATCGTGGAGGCGAGCGAGAACTGCCCGGCCTCGTCGATCACGAGCAGGTCGAGGCTCCCCCGTGGGATGCGCCCGGCATGCGTGAGATCCCAGGCCGTGCCGCCGACGACGAAACCGTCGGGCCGGGATGCGGTGAAATCGGCCACGCCGTTCTTGGCGATCACGGTGAACGCTTCGTCGCCCGACGGCTCGCCCTTGACGGCCTTGCCGATCTGCGCTCGGGGAACGCCCGCGGCCGCGATGCGGTCGAGCATGTTCTCGACGACGGCGTGGGATTGCGCGACGACCCCGACGCGGAAGCCGCGTTCGCGCACGAGCTCGGCCACCACGTGGGATCCGACGTAGGTCTTGCCGGTGCCGGGGGGCCCCTGCACCGCGAGATAGCTCCGGTCGAGATCGAGGATGGTGCGGGCGATGTCGGACACATCGTCGCTGCTGCCCCGGACGAGCGCGCCGCCGAGGGTGCGGGGCGCGCGGCGCAGCAACAGGTCGGTGGCCGGGTCGGCCGGGAGGACGGGCGCCGCGGCGATCACCGTGTCGGCCCAGGCGTCGATGGCCGCCTGCTGGCTTCCCGCCGGCGGGGGCGCCGCCGGGGTGAGCGCGATCGGCAGCTCGGACCACGTGAACCCGCCGAGCGCGAGCTCCTCGACCACCGCGCCGTCGTCGAGCACCTCGACGATCCGCACGCGGCGATCCGCATGGATGAAGCGCGGGCGCGGCTCGGTGGGGAAAGGAGCCGGCGTCTCGTAGAGGGCGAACGGCGACGAGTCGACCGCGAGGCGCGTCCCCGGGGCCACATCCCCGCGCAGTTCGATCAGCCTGCGGTCGGTTCGGGCTCCCTCGGGCCGGTGCCAGTCCTCGACGACGCCGCTGCGGTCTGGTGCGACGGAGACCACGTCGCGGGTCTCGTCCCACATCGACAGCGGCTCGCGCAGGCGCAGGAAGTGCGTGGCCCAGAAAGACTTCGCCTCCCGAGGGTAGTAGTCGATCGCGGCGGCGCCGAGCCGCAGGGCGACCGCGGCGGGCGCCTCCCGCGCCGCGGTGTCCTCGTCGGCCGCCGCATCGGCGAGGCGACCGAGGGCGGCGGCCCGGGGCGAGGGCTCGTAGGCGCGCTCTTCGGGCTCGACGTCGGCGGACGGGCGCAACTGGGCCTCGCGGGCGCGATCGACGAGCCAGTCGCGCAGGCGACGCGTGGAGACGCAGTCGTAGCGGTTGTAGTCGGCCAGGTCGGCGAGGATGCGATCCGCCGCCTCCCGCTCGCCGACGTCGGCGAGCGCGCGGGCCTCGACGTACCGGACGATCGAGTCGTCGCCCTTCTGCACATCGCTCGTGCGCACCTCGGCGCCCATGTAGAGCGGCTCGAGCTTCTTGATCGAGTAGGAGCGCGACCCGACGCGCAGCGCACGCCGGACGATCGGGTAGAGGTCGACGAAGACGCCGTCGCGCAGCAGCCGGTCGACCGCAGCCTCACCGACGCCGTAACGCGCCGCCATCGCCAGCAGATGCGTGGGCTCATACGGGGCGTAGTGGTAGATGTGCATGCCCGGGTGGGCCGCCCGCTGCACATCGATCATCTGCAGGAACGTCTCGAAGGCACGTCTCTCGTCGTCGAAGGTGTGGGCCCACAGTGCCGAGTACTGCTCGTCCTGATCGACCCATCCGAACAGGTAGTCGATCCCCCAGTGCTGGGCGGCACCCTCGGTGTAGAGCGGATCGCCCTCGAAGTCGAAGAACAGATCGCCCCGATCGGGCCGCGGCAGCGCTCCGAGGGCCTTGGCGAACACGACCTCGTACGTCGGGACCGCAGTGCCGGTCCCGACCGCCGCAGCATGATCGTCCGCGGACGGCGCGGCGTCTCGCGGGATGCCACCGGCCGGGCTCACGAGCTGCAGGCGGGCCTGGGTGCGCAGGCCCGAGAAGGCGTCCCACGACATCCGGGGCGGGGCCTCGCGGGCCGAGGCGAGCTCGTCGATGGTGGTCACACCGGCCGCGCGCAGTCGCTCGCGCTGGATCGGGCGCATCCCGGCCACCAGCAGCAGGTCGCGCGACGCCACGACCTGGAGGTCGCAGGTGGCGCACCGCCCGCACGCGAGGATCCGGAGCTCGCCCCGGTCATCGCCCCACGCCAGTGGCGCACCGGCCGCTCCGGCGGCGAGGTCGCGGTCGGCGATCAGAGCGCGCAGTCGTTCCCTCCGCAGCCGGAAGACGGGACCGATGTCGGCGCGCGCGTGCCGCGACACCGTGCCGTCGCCGAGGAGCAGCTCGACGTGGTCTGCCACCGACACGCCCTCGCGGTCGAGCTGGACGGCGTAGGCCTCGAGCTGCATCAGCGCGGTGACCCGGGCGTGCCGCGCGAGCTTGGTGTCCTGCACGACCCAGCGCCCGGCCTCGTCGCGCACGAGGAAGTCGGCGAATCCGACGAAGTCGGCATCGGAGAACGCCGCCTGGTACACGACCCGCGCGTCGGAGGCGAGGGCCTCACGCGTGAGGCGGACGGCCTCGGCCAGGCCGGCCGCGTCGGACGAACGGGTCTCGGGGACCACCGCCACCTCGCCCGGCAGATCGCGCTGGTAGGCCGCGAGCACGCGGCGCTCGTGCTGATCGCCGAGGCGACCCGCGCGCTCGAGCGTCAGGTCGACGGGATCATCGACGGGAGCGACCCGACCGAGCTTGGCGTCGATGGCCCGCAGCCACGCGAACTCGCACTCGGCGGCTGCCTTCAGGTCGCTCGCGCTCCACACGATGCGGCCCTCGTCCTCGATGTATCGCATGATCCCCTTCCGTTCAACGACCCTAGCCGCGGGGTGCGACACCGCCGACGCCGGTGCCACACTGGGGAGGGTGACCACCCCGCTCCCCTTCGCCAGCGCCTATGCCCACGGCTTCGCACGGGTCGCCGCCTGCACCATACCGGTGGCGATCGCCGACCCCGCGGCCAACGCCGACGCGGTACTCGCCGAAGCACGCGCCTGCGACGCCGAGTCGGTGGCGATCGCGGTGTTCCCCGAGCTGTGCCTGACCGGCTACGCGATCGAGGACCTCGTGCTCCAGGACGCGGTGCTGGATGCCGTCGAGGCGGCCATCGAGCGCATCGTCGCGGCCTCCGCCGACCTGATGCCGGTTCTGGTCGTCGGGGCGCCGCTGCGCCACCGCAACCGCCTCTACAACTGCGCCGTCGTCATCCACCGCGGCGCGATCCTCGGGGTCGCCCCCAAGGCGCACATCCCCACCTACCGGGAGTTCTACGAGCGCCGCTGGTACGCCGCCGGCGAGGAGTGGGACGGCGAGGGCGTCCGCATCGGCGAACATGAGGCGGTGTTCGGCACGAACCTGCTCTTCGACGTGCGCGACGTTCCGGGCCTGGTGCTGCACGCCGAGGTCTGCGAGGACGTCTGGGTGCCGGTGCCTCCGTCCTCGCGTGCGGCGCTGGCGGGCGCGACGGTGCTGGTGAACCTCTCGGGCTCCCCGATCACGATCGGCCGCGCCGACGACCGGCGCACGCTCGTGCAGTCGCAGTCGCTGCGCTGCCTCGCCGCCTACGCCTACGCCGCGGCCGGGCTCGGCGAGTCGACGAACGACGTGTCGTGGGACGGCCAGACGATGATCTACGAGGGCGGATCGCTGCTGGCCGAGACCGAGCGCTTCCCCGACGGTCCGCGCCGCAGCGTGGCCGACGTCGACCTCGACCGTCTGCGGCAGGACCGCTTCCGACAGGGCACCTTCGACGACAACCGGCGCTCGACGGCCACGGACTTCCTCACCGTCGAGACGTTCCTGAACCCGCCCGCCGAGGACATCGGCCTGCGCCGGGTGCTCGATCGGTTCCCGTTCGTCCCCGACGATCCGGCCCGACTCGACCAGGACTGCTACGAGGCGTTCAACATCCAGGTCTCGGGGCTCGAGCAGCGCATGCGCGCGATCGGCGGACCGCGCCCGGTGATCGGCGTCTCGGGTGGCCTCGACTCCACGCACGCCCTGCTCGTGGTGGCGCGGGCGATGGACCGCATGGGACGGCCGCGCAGCGACATCCTGGCGTACACGATGCCCGGATTCGCCACGAGCGACCACACGAGGTCCAACGCCGTCGCCCTCGCCGAGGCCGTCGGCGCGACGATCGAGACGATCGACATCCGCCCCGCGGCCGGTGAGCTGCTGCGCGGGATCGGGCACCCCTACGCTTCGGGCGAGCCGGTGTACGACGTGACGTTCGAGAACGTGCAGGCGGGGGTGCGCACCGACTTCCTGTTCCGCCTCGCCAACCGTCTGGGCGGGATCGTGATCGGCACCTCCGACCTGTCGGAGCTCGCCCTCGGCTGGGCGACGTACGGCGTGGGCGACCACATGAGCCACTACGCGGTCAACTCCGGCGTCCCCAAGACTCTGATCCAGCACATCATTCGCTGGGTCATCGCGCACCGCGAGGGCACCGGCACCGACCTCACCGACGAGGCGGTCGCGGTGCTGCAGTCGGTGCTCGACACCGAGATCAGCCCGGAGCTGGTTCCGGCGGGCGAGGACGGCAAGGTGCAGTCCACCGAGTCGACGATCGGCCCGTACGCCCTCCACGACTTCGCGCTGCACCATGTGCTGCGCTACGGGTTCCGTCCGTCGAAGATCGCCTTCCTCGCACAGCACGCGTGGTCGGACGCGGATGCCGGCGACTGGCCGGCCGGTTTCCCCCTCGACGAGCGCTACGCCTACGACCTGCCCGAGATCGCCCACTGGCTGCAGGTCTTCCTGAAGCGCTTCTTCGGGTTCGCGCAGTTCAAACGCAGCGCGATCCCCAACGGACCGAAGGTCGCGGCGGCGGGTTCGCTGTCGCCCCGCGGCGACTGGCGGGCGCCGTCCGACGGCAACGCGACGGCCTGGCTGGCCGAGCTGCGGCGGGCACTCCCCGACCTGGTCGACTGAGGCGCGAGCGACCCGCGCTCAGCCGACCGGGAGCGTGCCGTACGCGAGGGTGATGATCCAGCCGTCGCGCGAGACGTCGACCAGCGAGTAGCGCATGTTGCGATCGGGAATCCAGCCCCGGTGTCGGCCCGGGTCGAGTCGCACCTGCTCGGGAGCCACGCGCACGCCACGGCCGTCCGCCTCGAGCACGGCCTGCACGTGCACCCAGTGGTCGATCAGGTCGAGGGTGTCGGCCGAGGAGAACAGACGCGAGTGCTTGCGCATACGCGCGAGGTCGGCGGGTTCGGGATGGGCGTCGCGGATGTCGATGCCGATCGGCAGCCCCGGGTCGCTGATCGCGACCACCGTGGCAGCGCGGTAGCTCGCCGTCGTGACCAGGAGAGGCACCTCCGTGCCGTTGCGCGAGGCCACCAGGCGCGTGTGGTAGCCGAAACCGCGGGGGGCCTCCCGTTCGATGCGGACGTCCTTCTCGTCGCAGCGCAGCTCCGCCGCGACCACCTCGCGCGCGATCATCCGTCGTCGGTCGTGCACCGTGATCGCGGGGTCCCAGCCCAACCGCGCCGTGATGCCCGTCGGAGTGTCGAGAAGTACCGTCTGCATGTCGCCAGCTCCCGCCTGTCGATGGTCTGACCTCACCGGCGAGTCTAGCGAGCCCTGCCGCAGGCGCCAGGGTCGTCGGCCGGGCTTAAGCGAGCCCGGCGGGCGGCGCCCCTCGCCTAGGCTGACGGGATGAGCTTCGACAACGACGGCGGCAAACGTCCGACCTCGGCACGCATCGCGATCTGGGTCGTGGCCGGCGGGGTCGGCGCGTACATGCTGATCTCGGGCATCCTCGGCATCGTCGCCGGAGGCGGGGCATGAGCGGACAGCGTCTGCTCGTCGTCGCCCACCGGGACGAGCTCGCGGCGTTCCCCGACCGCATCCCGGGCTTCGACATCCTGCTCACGGGCCCCGGAAAGCTGCCCGCCGCGCACGAGCTCACCCGGGCCCTCGATCGCGCCGACTACGACGAGGTCGTCGTCGTGGGAACGGCCGGGGCCGTGGGCGGCGCACTCGGTCCGGGGATCTACGAGATCGCAGCAGCGGTCCAGCACGACGTCTTCGACCTCGCCGGGGTGCGCGGCCGTCACCTCTCGATGCCCGAGCGCGTCGAGACCGGCTCGAGCGGCGTCACGATCGCGACGGGCGACGTGTTCGTCGACGACGCCGAGGCGGTCGAGCTGATCCGCTCGCTCGGCGCCGAGCTCGTCGACATGGAGACCTACGTCTACATCTGGGTGGCGCAGCGGTTCGGCATCCCGATCCGCGTGCTCAAGGCCGTCTCGGACGACGCGCAGGACGGCGCGACGACGGGCTGGGACGATGCGGTTGCGGCGTGCAGCGCGGCGCTGTACGCACGCGTCCGCAACGACTACGGGGTCTGATCGCCGCGACGGGCGAACAGCCGGCGCAGCAGCAGGAACACCACGAGCGCCACGACGGCGACGAGGCCGAGCTTCACGGCGAAGACCGCGAGACGCAGCACCACGTCGACGACCACCCAGGCGATCAGGATCGCAGCGATCACTCCGACGACGGTCCAGAAAGTCCTCACGCCCGCATCCTACCGATCGTCGCTGCGAGCGTCCTGACGGATGATGCTCGGCCCCTCACGGGTCGCCTCGACGACGATCTGCGCGGCGAGCTGCTCCTTCATCCCCTCTACATGGCTGATGACGCCCACCGTGCGCCCGCCCGCCCGAAGCTCGTCGAGCGTGCGCATCGCCAGCTCGAGGGTCTCGGGGTCGAGCGAACCGAAGCCCTCGTCGACGAAGAGGGTGTCGAGACGGATGCCGCCGGCGCGGCCGGTGACGACCTCGGCGAGCCCCAGTGCGAGGGCGAGCGAGGCGAGGAAGGTCTCACCGCCGGAGAGCGACTGGGGCGACCGCAGCCGACCGGTGTGCGCATCGAGCACCTCGAGCGCCAGGCCCGATGCGGCGCCCCGCGCCTGCAACGCATCGCTGTGGTGCAGCGTGTAGCGGCCCGACGACATGTCGCGCAGGCGGAGGTTCGCCGCGGCGACGATCTCTTCGAGCTCCGCCGCCAGCACGAACGTCTCGAGGTCCATCTTGCGCGTGTTGGGCGCGCGTCCGGCCACGGTGTCGGCGAGGCGTGTGACGGCCGCAGTGCTCTCGGCGCGCTCGGCCACCACGGCGAACGACTCGTCGATGCGCACGAGGAGATCGCGCAGCCGGTCGGTGGCGTGGACCGCGTCGCGGTGCGCCGCGATGGCGGCTCCCCGCGCGGCGTCGGCGGCGGCGACCCGCGCGCTCGAGGCCTCCAGGTCGGGTCGTTCGTCGCCGAGGCCGGCGGCGGCGAGCTCGAGCTCGAGCAGGCGCGCCCGCGTCGCCGAGACGTCGGCGGTGTGCTCGGCGAGACGGTTCTCGAGCGACGCGAGATCGGTTGCCGGCACAAGAGCCGCGCGTACCGCGTCGGGGTCGTCGAAATCGGATGCGGCGACGCGCTCGAAACGGTCGGCGAGGGCGGTCTGCGCGGCACGCTCGCGCTCGGCGAGCCTGCTGCGGGCCTCCAGCGCGGCACGCACGAGATCGCGATGCTCGCGGGCCGCCGCCAGGCGATCGGCGACCGTCGCGGCGTCGCCGCGGGCCTCGGCGACGTCCTTCTCCAGCCGTGCGACCGTCGCCGATGTGGCCGCCATCTGCTCGCGAGCCCGGGCGAGGGCGTCGCCCAGGCGGTCCCGTTCGACGCTCGCCGCCGCGTCGAGCTCGTCGAGCGCCGCCCGCTGGGCGGTGAGCTCGGTCGCGCGCGTCGACGCCTGGACGGCCCGATCGAGTGCCTCGGCGGCGACGGCGCTCGCGGCGGCGAGGTCGTCGACGGTGCGACCGGCGGCTCGAGCGGCCGCCGCGGCCTGCTCGGCGCGGATACCCGCCGCCCGTTCCCCCGCCGTCTGCGCGGCCGTGACGGCGATGTCGCGGCGGTGCTCCGCGCCTGCGAGATCGTCGTCGGTCACCAGATCACGGGCCGCGGGGGCGGGATGCGGGTGCTCGACGGCACCGCACACCGGACACCGCTCGCCGTCGACGAGCTCGGCCGCCAGCTCGGCCGCCCGACCGGCGAAACGTCGCCGCAGCAGCTCGGTCACGGCGGCGCCCGCCGCGTCGGCGCGCGCACTGGCCTCGAGGTACGAGGTCTCGGCTGCGGCGAGGTCATCGGCCAGTCGCCGGGCGGTCGAGGCGGCCTCGGACTGGGCGGCCAGCTCGTCGCGGCGCGTTCGCAGGTCGTCGACGCGCGCGGCCTCGACCGATGCCGTCGCATGTTCGGCCTCGAGCCGCTCGCGCTCGGCGGGGACGCGGGAGTGCTGCTCGTCCAGCCCGGCGAGCTGGGCGGCGAGATCGGCGGCTGACCTCTCGCACGCCTCTCGATCGGCGGCGGCGCGGATGAGCTCGCGCTCGCGGGCGGCCGCATCCGTCCACCGTGCGATGTCACCGGTGAGTGCCTCGACGGTGGCCGCGAGATCTCCGTCGAGGTCGCCACCCGCGTCGCGCCACCGCTCGTCGGCGCCGTCGACGTCGGCGCGCGCCGTGGCGACGGCGGCCTCGGCACGCTCGGCGACCTCGAGGGTCGCCCGCAGCACCTCGGCGGTACGCGCGCGCTCGATCCGACGAGAGTCCGCGGCGATGCTCGGCGCATCGGCGTCGAGCCGGTCCATCCGCGCCCGCGCGGACGCGAGGTCGTCGAGCGTGCGAACGCGATCGACGAGCTCGGCGTGCGCGGCGGCGACACGGACATGCTCGGCGTCGGCCTGCTCCTGCAGCTGCGCGGCCTGCTCCACCGCGTACAGTGCGCGCTGGTGCGCGCGCACGACGGCGTCGCGACGCGCGGCGAGATCGAGGTCGGCCGGGCGAGGATGCGCGCGGGAGCGGTCATCGGCCTCGCCCTCCCCCGCGGGGCGGCCGTCCGGAGCGGCACCGGCGGCTTCGGCCAGCTCGAGAAGCGTGCGGGTCTGGTCGCCGGCGGCCTCCAGCTCGCGCTGCGCCGCGCGACGGCGCTGCTCGAGATCGTCCTTGTACTGCTCGAACCGGCGCGTGCCGAACAACGTGCGCAGCAGCTGCTGGCGCTCGTCGTTGCGGGCGAGCAGGAAGCGCGAGAACTTGTTCTGGGCGAGCAGGATCACCTGCTGGAACTGCTGCGCGTTCAGCCCGAGCACCTCGTCGAGCAGCAGTCCGACCTCGCGGGGCTTCGCCGCGCGCCCCACCCAGGTGCCGCCGACGAGCTCGTCGAGCTCCGCGCGCGCGGGTTCGGTCGTCAGCTTGTCACCGCGCTTCGCGGGACGCTCGTAATCGGGCGCGCGCGTCACCCGCCAGCGCCGGTCGCCCACGGTGAACTCCAGGCGCACGTCCGTGGGATCGCCGAGGAAGCTGTGGTCGCTGCGCAGCCGCCGCTCGCCGCTCTCGTAGCGCGGCACCGATCCGTACAGGGCGAAGCTCACTCCGTCGAGGATGCTCGACTTGCCCGCGCCCGTGCGCCCCGAGATCAGGAAGACACCGTCGCGGTCGAAGGCATCGAAGTCGACTGTCTGCCGTTCCCGGAACGGGCCGAAACCGGTGAGTTCGAGCCGGTGGAGCTTCACGCGAGCGCCTCGACGCGCACCCGCTCGTCGAGGACATCGGCGAGGAGCTCGCGCTCGCGGTCGTCGGCACCGGCACCCTCGCGCACGTGCACGAGGAAGGCCTCGACGAGCTCGGCGTCGCTGCGCGCAGCGCGCACGCGTTCGACGTAGGTGAGACTCTCGCGTTCGGCGGCCGCCGCCGGGACGTGGACGACCTTCGCGCAGAACGGGAACCGTTCCTGCAGGCGACGCATCGGGTCGCGCTCGGGCAGCGCGTCGGTGTACTCCACGCACAGCCACGCCTGCTCGAACCGGTCGTAGGCGGGGTCGGCGAGCACGTCGGCCAGAGGCGCGCGCAGCGTGACGACGGGGCGCGGCACCGGCAGCTCGAGCCACGAGGCCCCCGCGAAACCGTCGGCGTCGAGCTCGACGAGCCACGAGCCCCGGGGCTTGTCGCCCTCGCCGAAGCTGTAGTGCAGCGGCGCACCGGCGTACCGCACGGACGGCGCGAGCTGCTGCCGTCCGTGGATGTGACCGAGTGCCGTGTAGTCGACGCCGGCGAAGGTGGCGAGCGGGACGACGTCGAGGCCGCCCTGCTGGATGTCGCGCTCGAGGTGGGGCGTGGGCTCGACCCCCGCCGCGAAGCAGTGGGCGATCGCGACCGACCGGCCCCCGCGCGCGGCGAGGTCGTCGCGCACCAGTCCCATCGCCCGGTCGAGCACCGCGGCCTGCGACCGCGCCTCGGGCCACAGGTGACGCAGCAGCGCGGGTTCGAGGTAGGGGATCCCGTAGAAGTGCACCGGCCCCGCGGCATCCGTCACCGTCACCGGCGAACCGACGGCGCTCGGATCGGTGAGGACGTGGATGCCGTCGCGCAGCAGGCCCGCCTGGAAGCCGAGCCGGGCGGCGGAGTCGTGGTTGCCGCTGGTGACGACGACCTGAGCGCCGGTGTCGGCGATGCCGCGCAGGACGTCCGTCAGCAGCGCATAGCATCCGGCCGCGGGCGCGGCGGAGTCGAACACGTCGCCGGCGACGATCACCACGTCGACGTCGTTCTCGCTCACCTGGCGGGTGAGCGCCTCGAGCACCCCTCGGAGCGCGTCGAGCGTGGAGTGACCGTGGAAGGTCCGCCCGATGTGCCAGTCGGAGGTGTGCAGGATCCGCATGCGATCCAGGTTAGGAGAGCCCTCCGACATCGCCGGGAGCCCCGCGGGTGCGGCGCGGAGTCAGCTGCGCCGAGCGCGGCGGCGACGCGACGACAGGTCGCTCACACCGAGCACCAGCGCCACCGCGAGGAACAGCCCGACCGAGATCATCCCGAACGCGTAGGCGTCGTGGTACACCTCGAGCGCGGGCGTCGCCCCGTCGTCCTCGCGGTAGACCGTCGAGTAGAACAGCGAGAGCGCCACGGCCGTCCCGACCGCGGTTCCGATGCGCTGCACGAGCTGTCCCACCGAGCCCGCCAGGCCGCCCTGCTTGACCGGGATGTCGGCCAAGGTCAGCGTCTGGTTGGGCGAGATCACCAGCCCACCGCCGAAGCCGCCGACCGTCAGCACCACCGCCATGGCGATCTCGACGATGCCGGGGGGCACGAAGTACGCCACGAGCGTCAGCGCGATCACGGCCGACAGCATGATGACGAGGCCCCACACCACGAGCGGTCGCCCGATGCGGGTCACGACCCGGCCGCCGATGTAGGAGGCCGCGGCGCTGGCCACCGCGAAACCGATCGACACCATTCCGGCGAACACCGGCGCCAGCCCGACGCCGAGCTGGAGGAACAGGGTCGTCAGCAGGAACATGGCCGGCAGCGCCATGAAGTACACCGCCTGGATCAGCGTCCCGTTGCGGTACGACGAGATCGCGAACAGGCTGAGCGGCACCAGCGGGTGACGCCCGGATGCCGCGTAGCGGCGCTCCCATCCCACGAAAGCCGCCGCGAAGACGGCGAACGCCACGAGCAGCCACCAGCGCTGCGGGTTGTCGTCGGGTGAGCCCGTGGTCAGCAGGAACGGCGCCATGAGCGCGACGATGACCAGGCCGAACAGCAGCAGGCCCACCGGATCGAGCTGCAGCCTCGCGGGTCGCGACTCGCGGGTCTTGGGCAGCAGCCAGATCACCCCCGCGAGCACCGCGATCGTCAGCGGCACGTTCATCCAGAAGATGTACCGCCACCCGTCGTCGGCTCCGCCCAGCGCGATCATGAGGCCGCCGAGCGTCGGGCCGAACGCGGTCGAGATGCCGATCGTCGCGCCGAAGAGCCCGAATGCCTTCCCGCGCTCCGCACCCTGGAACATCTCCTGGGCCAGCCCGATCACCTGGGGCATCTGGATGCCGGCCGCGACGCCCTGGACGAGGCGCGCCGCGAGCAGCGTCGAGGTGTCGGGGGCGAGCGCGCAGACGATGCTGGTCAGGGCGAAGAGGGTGAGTCCGACGATGAACAGCGCGCGCCGCGAACGCTGGTCGCCGATGCGGCCCGCGGGAACCAGCGTGAGACCGAAGGTCAGCACGTATCCCGACACGATGAGCTGCAGCTCGGTCGACCCGGCGCCGAACGCCTGCTCGATCGAGGGCAGTGCGACGTTGACTTTCGTCAGGTCGAGGATCGTCAAGGCGGCGACCGCGACGCAGACCCAGAAGGCCCGCCATCGCTGGTGCACCGACAGGGGAATGGTGGCCGTGTCGCTCATCGAGAACAGGCTATGCCCGTCCGGGATGTCGCACCCCGCCCTTGCGCTCGTCCCCGCATCCGCTCACCTGTTCGGCTCCGGATGCGGCGCGGACCGCACATCCCCGGTCCGACAGCCGTGTCAGTCCGTCCCGGCCAGCTCGTCGACGAGGCGTGCGACCTCGTCGTCGTCGAGCTGCAGTCCGACCTGGCCGAGCCGCTGCCGCAGACCGTGTTCGACCGTCGAGCGGTTCTGTCCGGCGAGATCGGCACGCACCTGCGCGAGCAGCCCGTCGAGGCGCTCGGCGTCGTCGGTGGTGTGCATCGCGAGGGCGGGCCCATCCTGCTCGCCGTCGGGCGAGACCGGGGTGTCGGCCTGGGGCGGGGTGACCTCGCCGTCCGTCCCGGCCGAGGTCGCACGCGTTCCGCCGCGACCCGTCTCGGGGGCGTCTTGCGTGGCAGAGTCCGAGACGCTCGTGTCGATCTCGTCCGCTTCGCCGCTCACCGCTCGTCCTCCGCCTGCGCGTCGGTCACCAGGTCGGGGTCGAGCCCCTGCTGGATCTCAGCGCTCTCGACGAAGCCGTCGGGGGTGTCGCCGTCGGGGGCCGGTGCCGCATCGGCGGGGGTGTCGGCCTCGCGCACGGCGTCGTCCTTCGCTTCCTGGGCAGCCAGCGACGTGGCGCCGGCGCCATCGGGATCGACGATGCCCTCGGGTAGATCGCGGTTCATGACTGTCTCCTTCGATCGTTCGCCTCAGTCTCACCCGGCCGCCCGTGCGCCATCACCGTCTTGACAGCCGAGGCACGCGCGGCTTAAAGCCGCGCGTGCCCAGCCCGCGGGATCACTCCGTGACACTGGCCCGATCGACCTCGAAGCTCTCGCTGCGCCCGTCGGGTGCCGTCACCCTGACCCGTGCCGTTCCCTCACCGCCCGCGAAGACCCGCAGCGACAGGCCATCGAGGTAGTCGTAGTCGGGACGGTCCTCCCGCGCCCCCCAGGGCAGCACGGCACCCGGGCGGACGTACAACGGCAGGCTCATCACGTCGTGGCGCTCGCGACGCCATCGGCCACCGGGCACGCGCTCCCCCGTGAGGAGGTGCGTCCAGACGCCGTCCGGCAGATACAGATCGACCTCGCCGTCCGCCGCGAACACCGGCGCGACCAGCAGGTCCGCTCCCAGCATGTACTGCCGGTCCAGGTACGCCGTCGCGGGGTCGTCCGGGAACTCCAGGGCCATCGGTCGCATCACCGGCACACCGGTGGACGCCGCCTCGAGCCCCGCCGCGTACAGATAGGGCATGAGGCGCATCTTCAGCGAGGTGAACCGCCGGGTCACCTCGACCGCCTCCTCGTCGAACATCCACGGCACGCGATAGGACTGCGAGCCGTGGAAGCGGCTGTGACTCGACAACAGCCCGAACGCCGTCCAGCGCTTGTACACCCCGGCATCCGGCGTGCCCTCGAACCCGCCGATGTCGTGACTCCAGTGGGCGAAGCCGCTCATCGCGAGCGACAGCCCGCCGCGCAGCGTCTCGGCCATCGACGCGTAGGTCGACGTCGAGTCACCGCCCCAGTGCACCGGCATCGTCTGCCCGCCCGCGGTCGCCGAGCGGGCGAAAAGGACGGCCTCGCCCGCTCCTCGTTCCTCGACGAGGACATCGTGCACGGCCCGGTTGTACAGCTGCGCATACAGGTTGTGCATGCGCTCGGGGTCGGTGCCGTCGGCCCAGACCACGTCGACGGGGATGCGCTCGCCGAAGTCGGTCTTGAAGCAGTCGACGCCCTGAGCGACGAGGCTGCGGAGCTTGGACTGGTACCACGTCACGGCGTCCGGGTTCGTGAAGTCGACCAGGGCCATGCCCGCCTGCCACATGTCCCACTGCCACACCGTTCCGTCCGCGCGCCGCACGAGATGGCCGGCGCGGCGGGCCTCCTCGAACAGCGGGGAGCGCTGCCCGATGTAGGGGTTCAGCCACACGCTGACGCGGACGTCGCGGTCGTGCAGACGCTGCAGCATCCCGTCCGGGTCGGGGAAGACCCGGGGGTCCCACTCGAAGTCGCACCAGTTGAACTCGCGCATCCAGAAGCAGTCGAAGTGGAACACCGAGATCGGCAGCGCGCGCGCGGCCATCTGATCGAGGAAGCGCGTGACGGTCGCCTCGTCGTAGTCGGTGGTGAACGACGTCGAGAGCCAGAGCCCGTACGACCAGGCCGGCACGACAGGGGGCCTGCCCGTGAGCGCCGTGTAGCGCGCGAGAACGTCCTTCGGAGTGGGCCCGTCGAAGACGAAATACTCGAGGACCTCGCCGGAGACGGCGAACTCCACGCGCTCCACCGCTTCGGAGCCGACCTCGAACGACACCCGACCGGGGTCGTTCACGAGCACCCCGTAACCGCGACTCGAGACGTAGAACGGGACGTTCTTGTACGCCTGCTCGCTGGCGGTGCCGCCGTCGGCGTTCCAGATGTCGATCGTCTGACCGTTCTTGACCAGCGGGCCGAACCGCTCCCCCAATCCGTAGACGAGCTCCCCGACCGCGAGGTCGAGCTGCTCGTGCACGAAGGTGCGCTCGCGCGGTGCGTCCTTGCGGCCCGGCAGGTCGACGGGTCCGCGGTCGATCGGGGCGTCCGCGTCGACGCGGGCGTAGCCCTGCGCCTTGCGACCGCTGCCGGTGAGGCGACGCCCGGCGGAGCGGAACTCCAGCGACCACGGGTCGCCGCGGCGGACGACGGCGGCGAGGCTCCCGGTGCGCACGACGCCGCCGTCGTCGGTGACCTCGACCCGCCCGGCGCCGCCGACGGCACCCGGCAGCTCGAAGCCGGTCGGGGCGACGCCGCCGGTGTGATGGGCGATGCGCACCCGGACGACGCCGTCGAGAGGGGACGAGAGGGTGACCGTCAGGACAGGGCGGTTGAGCGTGTCGCCGCGCCCCTCGATGATCTTCGTCGGCGCCGTCACCATCAGCCCCGGCCCGTCGACCGTGTCGGCGGTCTCCCAGATGTCGTGGGCCTCGTGGCCGTACAGCGCGGTGACGCCGGGGCGCAGGCCCCAGAATCCGTCGGTCAACTTCACGTGGTGCTCCTGTCGGGGGTGGGAAAGTCGGGATCAGGACCGGCCGCGGGCGGCGCGACGGTGAGGCCCGCGCCGGTCAGGACGGTGTCGGCATCCGCGTCGACGTCGACGTCGACGCCGTGCTCGCCCGTGCTCACGCGGTATCTGCCCGCCTGAGCGGCCGAGCGGGCACGCAGGCGCACCCGCTCGAGCCGGCCGCCGGCCCAGTCGAGGTCGAGCAGGACACCGGGACGCGCGACCGCGCCGCGCAGCCGTCCCGTCTCGAGGACGGCCGGTACCGCCGACAGCAGGTCGATGCGGCCGGGACGATGGCTCTGAACGAGGCACTCGAGCACGGCGCCGACCAGACCCAGGTTCCCATCGATCTGGAAGGGCGGGTGCGCCGCGAAGAGGTTCGGGTACAGACCGCCGCGATGCTCCGAGGCCGCGCCCGCGCGCGGGCCCGAGGCGACCGGACGCAGGGCGAGCGCGAGCAGCCGCTCCACGCCGGCGGCGTCGCGCAGGCGCGCGCGGAGAGCGATCTTCCAAGCGAGCGACCATCCCGTCGAGTCGTCCCCCCGACGATCGAGGCTGGCCCGGACGGCCGCCTGCTCGTCCGCGTCGCCGACACGGTCTCCCGGGAACCAGGGGAAAAGGTGCGAGAGGTGACGGTGGCGCGGATCCTCCTCGTCCGGCTCGCCCTGCCATTCGGCGATCGTGCCGTCCCGAGCGATCCGGGGACCGGGGATGCGTCCACGCGCGGCGCGCGCCTCGTCGGCCAGACCGGGATCGGATGCGGCGCGCGCCTCGTCGGCCAGACCGGGATCGGATGCGCCGAGCACCGTGGCGGCGATCTCGAGCACGTCGCCGACGAGCGCGCGATCGAGCGCCGACGAGCGGGTCAGCGATGCCGGCCCGTGTGCGGTCAGGAATCGGTGCTCGGGTGACGTAGACGGCGAGGTCGCGAGCGCGCCGTCGCCGTCGGCCACGAGGACGTCGAGCAGGAACCGTGCGCAGCCGGCGACGATCGGGCGGTAGCGTTCGAGCGTCCGCGGCGACATGGCGCCGTGTCTGCGGTGCTCGTCGAACTGTCGCACGAGCCATGCCCCGCCCAGCGGCCACTGCGACCAGGAGGCATCCCCCCGGGTCGGGAGCGAGTACCCCCAGATGTCGGTGTTGTGATGGGCGACCCAGCCGCGGGCCCCGTACAGACGCGCGGCCGTGTCGGTTCCGTGCCGCGCGAGCGCCTCCAGCAGCTCGAGCAGAGCGAGGTGGGCGGCGGAGCCGCCGGACGCCTCGGCACCCCAATAGTTCATCGGGGTGTTGATGTTGAGCGTGAAGGCCGATGACCACGGCGGCTGCAGCTCGGCGTTCCAGATGCCCTGCAGGTTCGCCGGCGCGCCCCCCGCGCGGCTGGACGCGCGCAGCAGGTGGTGACCGTACTCGACGACGATGCCGAGCAGCGCCTCCGTCGGCATCGCAGCGACATCCGCTCCCGCCCCGAGAGGATCGACGGCCTCTCGGCCGCGCAGCGACGGGGCAGGACGGCCGAGCTCGAACCGGAAGCCCGACGCCGCGCGGTGGCGCGCCCGGTGTTCCGCGACGAGGCCCTCGGCGTCGGCCGCGTCGGCGAGGAGCGCCGCGGCCCGACGGCGCGCCCGGGCCGTTCCTCCGGGCTCCTCCCCGAGACCGGACACGGTGGATTCGATCGCCACGAGCACCTCGAGCCGGGTCGCGCCCCGCACCATCACGGCCTCGCCGTCGGCCTCGGCCGAGCCGTCGTGCCGCAGGAGCCACGCCACGACGATCCCCCCGGGGTGGATGCCGGGCAGATCCCAGCTGATCGCGGCGTCGCCGGGCTCATGCGCCGGGGCCACGTCGGCGGGCAGATCGAGCACCCACTCCCGCCTCTCCGCCATCGGGGCGCGTTCGTCCCGCACCCGCAGCGGTGTCGCGAAGCGAACCGAGATGTCGACGGGGCGCGCCGAGCGCACCGCGTGCACGAGCAGGTCCGGCTCGCTGGGGCAGGCCGTCACCGCCGCCAGCCCCGCCGCCGTCGCGGTATGCACGCCGTCGCGCAGGTCGAGCGACCGGCGCACCGCACCGGCCCCGGCATCCGCACCGGCGTCGCCCGCGGCGAGGACGATCTCACCCACGGGCAGGAACGCCTGTGCGTACCGGTGCTGGAGCACGCGCAATTCGGCTTCGGCGCCGATCGGGTCGGAGCGGTCGAGCTTCGCGCGTGCTGCCGCGAGCGCCGACGCGGCGGCGGCCGGATCCACGGCGTCGCGCCTGGCGCTGGCCGGGGAACCCGACCACGCGGACGCCTCGTTCAGGCCGATCCGGGTCTCTGCGGGAGCGACCCCGACCATCGCCCCGATGCGGCCGTTGCCGAGCGGCAGCCGTTCGAGCCAGGTGCCGGTCGGCGTCGTGAAGGTGAGCGTCGACACCGATCAGAACCGCACGCCGCCGGCCGCCAGGCCCGATCGCCAGTACCGCTGCAGTGAGACGAAGACGACGATGATCGGGAGGATAGACAGCAGCGATCCGATGATCACGAGCGACTGCAGCCCCGGCACGGTGATGGCAGCCTGACTCCATCCCGACAGGCCCACGGTCACCGGCTGCAGCCGCGCGTCGCTGAGGACGAGCAGCGGAAGCATGAAGTTGTTCCAGCTCCCGATGAACGCGAACAGCAGGATCGTCACCGCTCCCGGACTCAGCAGCTTCAGCGCGATCGACCAGAAGGCGCGCCATTCGCTCGCGCCGTCCAGCCGCGCCGCTTCGAGCAGCTCCATCGGGACGCTCGTCTGGGAATACACGAACCCCAGCATGACGCCGAAGGGGTACACGAGGCTGGGCAGCAGCACGCCGAGCATCGTGTTGTTCAGCCCCATCTCGACCAGCAGCACGTACGTGGGCTGAGCCAGAACCGTCTGCGGTACCAGCATGCTCCCCAGGGCAGCCGCCAGGATCACCGTGCGGCCGCGGAAGCGGTACATCGCCAGCGCATAGCCCGAGATGACGCTGATGAAGGTCATCAGCACGCTGCCGAGCCCGGAGTAGATGAGCGAGTTGAACATCCAGCGCCAGAAGATCCCGTCGGCCTGCTCGCTCAGACGCACGAGGTTCTCGACGAACTGGAAGTCGGCGAACAGGAAGCCCGGCGTCGAGAAGAGATCGCCCGTGGACTTCGTCGAGGCGACGACGAGCCAGTAGACCGGGACGAGGAAGTACAGCGCCACGGCGACGAGGAAGACCCCCGCGAGGATCCGCGCGGTGCGGCTGGGCCGCTCACCCTCGGCATGCACCTGCGGGCGACGGGCGCGGCGCGGCGGATCGGGGGTGACGGGGTCGGTGACGACGGGGAGGACGGCCGGGGCGGTCATGCGCCCGCTCCCTTCTTCCGGTTCTGGAACCGGGACAGGACGATCGAGAGGATGAAGGTGGCGATGCCCAGGATGATGGCCATGGCCGACCCGAGGTTGATGTTGCCGCCGAGGGTCGTGGCCTGGAAGATCGCCATATTCGGGGTGTAGTCGCCGGTGACGTTCGAGGTGATCGACCGCATCGTCATCGGCTCGTTGAACAGCTGCAGCGTCCCGATCACCGAGAACAGCGTCGTCAGGACCACGGCCGGCAGCACCATCGGCAGTTTGATCTGCAGTGCCGTGCGCAGCTCGCCTGCGCCGTCGATCCGTGCCGCCTCGTACATGTCGCGCGGAACGGTCTGCAGCGCCGCGAAGATGATGATCATGTTGACGCCCGTGACGGTCCACACCGACACGTTCGCGATCGACCACAGCACCGTCCCCGGAGCGAGGAAGTCGACCGGGATGCCGAGACCGCGCAGGCCCTCCACGATGGGACTGACGCGCGGCTGGTAGAGGAAACCCCACACGAGCGCCGCGACGACCGAGGGAACCGCGTACGGGAGGAAGACGCTCAGCTGGAAGAAGCGCTTGGCGCGCACGACCGCCGAGTCGAACAGCAGCGCGAGGGTGATCGCGAGCACCATCATGACCGGCACCTGGACGGCCCCGAACAGGAGCACGCGACCGAAGCTGGCCAGGTATCCGGCGTCGCCGAACGCGCGCAGGTAGTTCTCGAGGCCGACGAAGGCCAGCTCGTTGGCACCGCCGAAGCCCAGACCGCCGCGCTGCACGGCGAAGAAGCTCATCCAGATCGCGGTGAGGATCGGCAGGATCAGGAAGACGATGAACAGCGCGATGAACGGGAGCAGGAACAGATACGGCGCCAGGCGCACGCCCGCGCCGCCGCGGGAGCGGCGACGGGGCGTGCCCGGGCGGGCGACGGTGGCGCTCATGAGACGACGTCGAGTCCCATCGCCGTCAGCTCGTCGACCGTTAGCTGCTGCACCTGATCGAGGGCCTCGGCGAAGGTGATCTGACGGTTCGCCACACGACCGAAGGCGTCCTTCAGGGCGTTGGTGGTGAGGTCGTGGGTGGGACCGGCGGTCCAGGTGCCCGGGACGCGCTCGGCCGCCTCCGCGAACACCTCGTTGATGACCTGACCGCCGAAGAACTCGCTCGGCTGCAGCAACGACGCGTTGGTGAGACCGGTCGTGGCCGAGGGGAAGACGCCGCCGGTGATGAGGTGCTCCACGCCGCCGTCGCTGGCGTTGAGCCAGGAGATGAACTCGACCGCCTCGGCCGGGTGGTCGGAGTTGGCGGTCACGACGTTCACGCTGCCGCCGGACTCACCGGCGCTGGCCGTGTCGCCGAACGTCGGGGTGGGCGCCGTCTGCCACAGACCCGCCGTCGAGGCGGCGCTCTCTTCGAGCAGCACCGGGAACCAGGCCGCGTAGTTGATCGTCGCGATCGTGCCGGCGTTGACCTCGGCCCAGTACTCCGGCGTCCACATCTCGACGACCTTGACCAGGTCCTCGTCGAGAAGGGTCTGCCACAGCTCGGCGACCTCCTGGCTCGCTTCGTCGGCGACCGTGACCTGCCACGCGTCGTCCTGGATCTGGAAGAAGCTGCCGCCGTTCTGCCACACGGTCTCGATCCACAGCCCCGCCTCGTTCGGCGAGAACTGCGCGAGGTAGATCTCCGGGGCGGCGGCCTTGAGCGCGCGCCCGGCCTCGAGGTACTCGTCCCACGTCGTGGGGACGGCGATGCCGTGCTGCTCGAAGATGTCGGCGCGGTACAGCAGCCCGGTCGGGCCGGAGTCCTGCGGGATCGCATAGACGCTGTCGCCGAAGGTGACGGTTCCCCACGAGCTCTCGGTGAACTCGCCCTCGAGGTCGCCCGCCCACTCGGTGATGTCGGTCAGGCGGTTGTTGATGATGTGGCCCGGCAGCGAGTGGCTCGACATCTGCACGACGTCGGGCGCGGTGCCTGCGTCGATGGCGGCGGGGATCTTGTCGCCGTCGTCGCCGGTCATCCGGAAGAAGTCGACCTGGATGTCGGGATTGGCGCCGTTCCACTCCGCGACGGCGTCCTCGAGCCCCGGGACCCAGCCCCAGAACTGCAGGGTCACCGGACCGTCGGCGGTGCTGCCGCCGCCGTCGCCGGCCGTGCAGCCGGCGAGGGCGAGGGCTGCCGCCGTGCCGGCGGCGAGCGCGGCGATCGTGCGCGGAGCGCGCGTGGTGCGTCGGATGTGTGCCATCGTCGGCACTCCTTCCTGTCAGCGGCCGTCGTCGGCCGCGGGTTCGATGTCGGATTCGGTTCGGTGTTCTCGGATGATGCAGAGCCCGCCCGCGGCGACGGCGATCTCGCCGTCCACCTCGACGGCGGTGAGCAGGTCGACGCCCCGGGTGGGGACGACGCGCTCCTCGTCGGTGTGGTTCAGGATCCAGAGGTAGGTGTGGGTGCCGGCACGGCGCCTGACGATCTCGAGACCGTCGCCGGCGACGGCCGCCGTCGGAGCGACCCCGGCCTCGCGGAGGATGCGCCCCAGGTGGTCGCGGAGCGAGGCGTCATCCAGACGGGTCGAGATGTAGTGCACGACGCCGTCGTCCACACGGCGGCGCGTGATCGCGGGCGACCCGGCGGACAGCACCGCGTGCGCATCGGCGGTGTAGGCGGCGACGACCTCGGCGTCCACCGCCTGCAGCACCTCGCTCCACGCCTCGCCCCGCGAGCCGTCGTCGAGGGTGATGGTCCGCCCCGCGTGCATCGGCACGTGCTCCTCGACGCGGATGCCGGCGAGCCCGGCGAAGGCGGCGGCGAACGAGCCGGTACGCACCCGCAGGTGCTCGTCGGTGGTGCCGGCCAGGTACCACAGCACCAGATGCCCACCGGCACGGGCGAACCGCGCGAAACGATCGGCCTGGGCATCCGAGACCGGGATGAGGCTGGGCACGAGCACGACGTCGTACCGGGCCAGATCCCCGTCGGGTGAGATGAGGTCGACCGCATGCCCCGACCGCCACAGGGCCTCGTGCACCGCGGTGACGGCCGCGAGGAACCCGGTGTCGTCCGACGGCAGGGCGCGCGTCTCGCTCGCCCACCAGGCATCCGCACTCCAGACGATCGCGATGCGCGCATCGACGACCCTCCCCGCGTGCGGGGCGAGGGCGAGCTCGGCGAGGCCGGCCAGCTCGGCGCCGAGGGCGGAGATCTCTCGGAACCCGCGCGAGTCCGCGCCGACGTGCGGCACCATCGCCGAGTGGAAGAACTCGGCGCCCACCCGCGGTGCCCGCCACTGGAAGAACAGCGAGCCGAACGAGCCCCGAGCCAGGTACTGGTGCGTGTTGCGCCGCATCCGACCCGGCTCCTTCGGCACGAAACGCCCCGCCGCATAGTCGTAGGTGAGGCTCGTCGCCTGTTCCATGAGCAGCCAGGGACGACCGCCGGCGTAGGAGCGTGCCAGGTCCGCGCCGAAGGCGACCTGCGCCTCGCCCCGCGGTCCGATGTCGCTCGGATAGTGATCGATCGAGACCACGTCGACCTCGGCCGCGAATGCCCACCCGTCGTAGTTGTTCCAGGTCGGGAGGATGAAGTTGGTCGTCAGCGGCACCGACGGGGTGATCTCCCGCAGGATGCGCGCCTGGTCGCGGAAGCAATTCAGCAGGATGTCGGCACTGAACCGCCGGAAGTCCAGCAGGTGCGACGGATTGGGGAGGTACTGCGTGCGCTGCGGTGCGTGGATGTCGTCCCATTCGCCGTACCCCTGCGACCAGAAGGCGGTGTTCCACGTCGAGTTCACCGTGTCGAGGTCTCCGTAACGCTCTCGCAGCCACCGGCGGAAGGCGCGGTCGGTCTCGGGGCCGTGCGAGACGGTGCCGTACTCGTTGTGGACGTGCCACAGAGCCAGCGCCGGGTGATGGCCGTAGCGCTCGGCGAGCACGCGGGTGATGCGCTCCGCCGCGGCCCGGTAGGCCGGCGCGGCGGGGTTGTAGGTGTCGCGGCTGCCGTGGAGCAGGCGCACCCCGTCGGCGGTGACCGGCAGCGCCTCGGGGTGCAGCCGCGAGAACCATGGCGGCGGCGAGGCGGTGGGCGTGGCCAGGATGACCCGCACGCCCGCGGCGTGCAGGCGGTCCATGGCCTCGTCGAGCCACGCGAAACGGTACTCACCGGGCCGCGGCTCGATCGACGACCACGCGAACACGCCGACGGTGGCGGTGTCGACGCGGGCGCGGTGCATGAGCTCGATGTCCTCGGCTCGGGTCGCCGTGTCCCACTGCTCCGGGTTGTAGTCGCCGCCGAACCAGATCCCGTCGACGTCCAGTCGAAGCGTTTCGATGCGGCTCATGGGTCAGCGTCCTTCGGCGGTGTCGATCAGGCGGTCGGGCGGATCGCCGCGAAGGCGGGAGGGGCCGCGGCAGCGGGCGGGGCGATCGAGCCGCGGTCGACGAAGAGAGGGTCGATGAGACGGATGCCGGGGGCGACGTTCTCGCCGGCGGCCCGTCGCGCCGCGAGCTCGACCGCCAGATCGCATGAGTCCTGCGGCACCAGCGGGATCGCGGTGAGGGGGACCGGCAACGAACCGGTGTCGTGGGTCGACGCCAGCGAGAGCAGCGAGAGATCGGCCGGGATCCGCAGACCCCTCCGCTCGGCCTCGGCGAGCACGCTGAGATGGGCCTCTTCGTTGCCCTGCACGAGGATGCCGGTCGCTCCGGCGTCGATCAGATCACCGGCGGCTCGGCGGAAGCGCTCGGCCGCGGCCCCCGGTCCGTCGGGGATCCTCATACGTGCCTGGATGCCGCGCTCGGCGGTGTGCGCGACGAAGGCGTCGCGCACACGTGGCGGGAAGTTCGACAGCTCGTAGGCCTCGGGGGTGTGCCCGAGCAGTCCGATGCTGGTGTGCCCGGCCTCGACGAGAGCGTCCACGCCGCGACGGGTGGCCGCCACGAAGTCGAGGTCGACGCAGATGAGGCCCTCGGCGTCGGAAGGCACCCCGATGAACACGGTGGGGGTGCGGATGGCGCGTGAGAGACCGACGCGCTCGTCGTCGGGGGCCACGTCGAGCACGAGGATCGCGTCGACCAATCCGCTGTCGGCGACCCGGCGCATGCCCGCCGACGCCTCGGCCTCGGTCAGCAGCAGGATGTCGTACTCCTTGCGTCGTGCCGCGATCGAGGTGGCGAGGACGAAGGCCATGTGCGTGGGCGCGTGCGTGTCGTCGCGCAGGGGCTCCGTCAGGGCGAAGATCTGCGTACGCCGTTCGGCCAGCATCCGGGCGCGGGCGTTGGGACTGTAGCCGAGGTCGGCGACGGCCCGTTCGACACGCTGCCGGGTCTCGATCGAGACCGGGCGCTTACCGCTGAGGGCGTACGACACCGTGCTGATCGAGACACCCGCGGCGCGGGCCACCTCATCGATCTTCACCATGTTGACTCCATCGTCCGGCCGCACTCGCAGCCGATGTCGGCGCTGCGCGAGGCGCTTCGTCGAAACGCTTCGACATGAAGTCGAAACGCTTCGACATGAAGATAACCCTCGATCACCACCCGCGCAAGCCTTTTCGCGCAACAGCCAACAAACCACCCCGCGGAGCCCGCCCCGCCGTCGGCCCCGGGAGGAGTCGCGTGCGCCGGGATCGTCCAGCGGGTTCCCGGCGTAGGCGCCGCCTCGGTGCGCCCCGGTGCGCCCCGGTGCGCGGAACGCGAACCGGGGTCGGTCAGTTGCGGGGCTGGAGCAGGCCGGCCCGTTCCGGGTGGGCCTCGAACCAATCGGCGACGTACCAGCACACCGGGCTGATCGCGCGGTCGCCGAGAGCCTCGATGTCGGCGACTGCGCGCTCGACGATCGCCGCAGCGTAGCCGTGGCCGCGGAATGTCGGGATCGTGTACGCCCGGGTGAGGGCCACGGTGCGACCGTCGTCGCGGTAGTCGAGGACGCTGACGAGGTCGCCACCGCGGTGCAGCGTGTAGCGCGAGGCATCCTTCTCGTCGGTGAAGGTCAGATCGCTCATGACCCCACGGTACGCCCGCGCGCCGGCAGCGAGGCGAGCCACTCCTCGACCTCGGCGCGCCCACGCAGGCGCACGATCTCCTCCCCCGCGGCGATGCGGGCGAGCATGCGGCTGCGCGTGACGGGGTGGTTGGTCCACGCCCAGAGCACGATGTTCCGCTCCGGGTCGCGTCGGAGCAGGTTCCCCAGGCGCTCGCGATTGCCGTGCCAGAGCTCCTCCCGCAGGATGCCGCGCCGCAGCGTGCGCGCGATGATCTGCCGCATGACTCGTCGCCGAGGCAGATCCAGCCAGACCACCGCGTCGGCTCCCCCGGGGGATCCGGGATCGAGCATCTCGCCCAGGCGAGAGGTCCAGTTGCCGTCCGCCACCCACCCGTCCGGGTGCGTGGCGACGAACTCCCGGACGATCCTGCGCGCATCGGCGAGATCGCGCATCCGCCATCCGGCATCCCAGAAGACGGCGTCCAGATCGAGGCGCGCGAGGCCGGTGCGGGCGGCCACGCGGTCCGCGAGGACGCTCTTGCCGGAGCCCGATGTCCCCACGATCCGGATGCGCGTCGCCACGACTGAGCAATCTGTCACATTCCGTCATGAAGACGCCTCGTCGACTGGTCTGTTTGACACACACGGACACGCATCGTCATAATCGAGCCCATGACTGACTTTGCACGCACTCTGTCCGCCCGGGAGGCGAACGGAACTGCTGACATCATGATGATGTCGCAGCGTGCTGTCATGTGTTGCCGAATGTGCCGCTGACAGGTGAACCCCGCCTGATCCACCGCCGCTTCTGAACGCGGCCGCGGATCCCCGAGCCCGGCGCTCCGGCCCACAACGCCTCCAGCCGTCCGCTCGCTCACCGGCCCCGCTGGGCCCGCACGCAACGCACACCCGAACCCGATCGCCGGCTTCTCGCCCGGGTTCACGTTCCGAGGACGAACCTCTCATGTCGAACACCGCACTCCTGACCCCCGCCGCCCCCGCCCGTCACCTGCGCGCCGTCGAGGACGCTCCGGTCGCGGCCCCCGCACCGAGCACCTCCACCGCGCCCCGCGGCTTCGCCCTGTACGTCGGCATCGACGAGGGCAAGGCCGCCGCCGACGGCGTGTCGCTCTCGACGCTCGTCGAGGCCCTGCGCCGCACCCTCGGCGAGCTCGCACCGCACGCCGAGACCTATGCCACCGTCGCTCTCGCGCCCGCCGGCGCCGGGGGCCGCGACGTCGACGTCGTCCGCCTGGCTCTCCACGAGCCGAGCGCCGTCGCGCGCACCAAGCAGGAGGAGCCTGCCGAGGACCACGTGCCCGGTGGCGTCACCGTCGACATCTCGCGCAAGCGCGTCTTCATCGACGGCGAGTCGGCGGCTTTCACCTTCAAGGAGTTCGAGCTGCTGCAGTACCTCGTGCTGCGCGAGGGGCGTACGATCGAGCGCTCCGAGCTCGTCGAGTCGCTGTGGAACAACGGCGGCGAGGAGGAAGTGCCGGGAGAGCGCACGATCGATGTGCACGTGCGTCGGCTGCGCGCGAAGCTCGGCCGCTACGAGGACATCGTCCGCACCGTCCGCGGCGTGGGCTACCGATTCGATCGGCACGCCGACGTCGTCATCCGCTACGGGCACGGCACGCCCTCGCCCGACCGGTTCTGATCCGCGGCCACGGGCGCCGATGTCGGAGGTCGCGACGTAGGGTGTCGGCATGAGCGCGGTCACGACGGGGCGGATTCCGAGACGCCCGCCGAGGTCGCCGGAACGCGACCCCCGCCCCGACACCGGTCGCCCGATCGAGGCCGAGTACCGTCCCGGCGAGCCGATCGACGCGCTGCGGGCCGTGCGCCACCAGCAACACGGCGCCCACGACCCGACCATGACCTCGTCCGGCGATGTGCTCTGGCGCGTCAGCCGGACCCCGGAGGGCATCGCCACCCTCGCGCTCCGTGCCCGCCGCGACCGGGTGCTCGCAGCGGCGTGGGGCCCGGGCGCACGCTGGGCCCTCGATCAGCTCCCCCGACTGTGCGGATCCGGGGACGATCCCGCCGGGTTCGACGACGCGCGCCACCCGCTCATCGCCGAGATCCATCGCCGCCACCGCGACCTGCGCCTGGGTGCCACCGACCTCGTCTTCGACGATCTCGCGAGCGCGATCTTCGAGCAGAAGGTCACCGGGCTGCAGGCGTTCGGAGCGTGGCGAGCGATCGTGACCTGGTACGGCGAACGCGCCCCCGGTCCCACGCCCAAGCCTCTCTTCGCGCCCCCCGCGCACTGGCAGCTGATCCCGAGCTGGGCCTGGCACCGCGCGGGCCTCGAACCGCCCCAGTCGCGCACGGTGGTCGCATCCGCCCGGCGTCGGGCGTCGATCGAACGTGCCCTCGCCGCCGCGAGAGACGGCGATGAGCGCGAGCGCATCCTGACGTCGCTCCCGGGAGTGGGCCCCTGGACCTCCGCCGAGACGCGCATCCGTGCGTTCGGGGATCCGGATGCCGTCAGCGTCGGCGACTACCACCTCAGCCACACCGTCGGCTACGCCCTCACCGGGCACCGGGTCGACGACGACGGCATGCTCGAGCTCCTCGAGCCCTGGCGCGGGCACCGGCAGCGCGTCATCCGGCTGATCTACGCCGGCGGTGTGTTCGAGCCCCGCCGCGGCCCCCGGCTGCATCCCGAGGATCACCGCGACCGCTGAGAGACGGAACCGACAGCCTGGGCCCGTAGGCTGGCCGACATGGCGACACGGGGCTGGCAGCGGGGACACACCTATTGGGCGCTCGGGGCCGTGCTGGTCTTCGCACTGGGCATCCTCTTCGGTCTCGTCATGAACAACGTGTGGCTCGGTCTCGTGTTGGCGGCGGCGATCTCGGTCGGCTGGCTGATCGCGTACGAGTCGCGTCGAGGACGCAACGAGGGCGTGTACGACCGCGACGACGACGGTGCCCAGCTCTGACCGACCCGCGCTCATCCCGGGGACGCCGCAGGGCTAGCATGAGCCGAGGTGGAACGGGGATCTCGATGGGCGGATCGTGGTGGCGCGCGCGGACGCGCTGGGTGGCGGCGTGGGCCGCGCTCGGACTCATCGTCGCGGGAGGCGTGGTCTCGGGTGCGACCCCGGCCGCAGCCGCCCCGGCCATTCCGGGATGGTTGACGACGAAGGGGTCGTCGATCGTGACGTCCTCCGGCGCGACACACACGATCAAGGCCGTGTCGTGGTTCGGGATGGAGACGGCGAACTGCGCGCCGCACGGACTGTGGTCCATCCCCCTCGACGATGGCCTGGCCGACATCGCGTCGATGGGCTTCAACACCATCCGGCTGCCGTTCTCGAACGAGTGCCTCGCGGCGCGCTCGGCGAGCTCTGTCGACGCGCAGGCCAATCCCGGCCTGGTCTCGCTCACGCCGCTGCAGATCATGGACACGGTGATCGCCCGCGCGAAAGCGCACGGACTCTCGGTGATCCTCGACCGGCACCGCCCGGGATCGGATGCGCAGAGCGAGCTCTGGTACACGGCTCGCTACAGCGAGCAGCGCTGGATCGACGACTGGAAGATGCTCGCGACCCGCTACAAGAACGAGCCCGCCGTCATCGGCGTCGATCTCCACAACGAGCCGCATGGACCCGCCTGCTGGAACTGCGGCGACGCCGCGCGCGACTGGCGTGCCGCGGCGACGCGTGCGGGCAACGCCGTGCTCGGGGTCAATCCGAGACTGCTCATCATCGTCGAAGGCGTCGAGCGACAGGGCGATGGGACGGCCACCTGGTGGGGCGGGGGCCTGCGTGACGTGCGAACGGCGCCCGTGCGCCTCTCCGTTGCGAACCGGGTGGTCTATTCGCCGCACGACTACCCCGCGTCGATCTTCACCCAGGCCTGGTTCTCGGCGCCGGACTACCCGGCGAACCTCGAAGGGGTGTGGGACGCCAACTGGGGTTACATCGCGCGCGAGGGCATCGCCCCTGTGCTGCTCGGCGAGTTCGGAACCAAGCTCGAGACCGACCGCGACCGGAAGTGGTTGACGACACTCGTCTCGTACCTGGCGAAGACCGGGATGAGCTACGCCTACTGGTCGTACAACCCCAACAGCGGTGACACGGGCGGTCTCGTCGCCGACGACTGGCGCACCCGGCAGACGGCGAAGCTCGACGTGCTGCGTCCCATCCTGGCGCCGGTCGCGACCCCGAAGCCGTCGGCCACCCCGAAGCCCACCGCGACGCCCAAGCCCACCGCGACCCCGAAGCCCACCGCCACGCCCAAGCCCACCGCGACCCCGAAGCCGTCAGCCACGCCCAAGCCCAAGCCCACCGCCACGTCCAAGCCCACCCCGTCGCAGAAGCCGTCGGCGACCTGGATCCTGCAGAGCTCGTGGGGCGAGGGCTATGTCGCCGAGTTCGAGGTCACCGCAACGAAGGCCGTGACCGACTGGACGGTGTCATGGGATTCGGCGGGCGCGACGTCGGTCACCAACGCGTGGGGCATGGCGTGCAGCCTCAGCGGCTCGACGATCACCTGCACCGGGTCGGGCTGGGCGAGCTCGCTCGCGGCTGGGCAGACGGTGCGCGTCGGGCTCCAGGTGGCCGCTCCGCGCGCCCCGGTCCGGCCGGGCCTCACCGTCACGGCATCCTGAGCCGTCCCGGCTCGAGGGAACCGCTCCACCTGGCACCTCCCGCCCCCTCCACCGCCACGAAGGGGCCACACCTGCCCAGCGAAAACCACCTGCCCAGCGAAACCCACCCGGCGGCACGACGCCTCAGCGGAAGTACACCGCCAGCGGGTACGGCCCGTCGTCGCGGACCGCGATGGGCGTCTCGAAGATCGGCTCGAGGATCTCGGGCCGCATGATCTCGGCGGGGCTCCCCTCGCACGCGACGGTGCCCCCGGTCAGCGCCACGATGCGATCGGCGTAGGCGGCGGCGAAGTTGATGTCGTGGATGACGACGACCACCGTCTTACCCAACTCGTCGGCGGCGCGGCGCAGCTGGCGCATCATCCCGACCGCGTGACGCATATCGAGGTTGTTGAGCGGCTCGTCCAGCAGGATGCAGTCGGTGTCCTGAGCCAGCACCATCGCGACGTACGCCCGTTGCCGCTGTCCGCCCGAGAGTTGGTCGAGGTAGCGGTGCGAGAGCTGGTCGAGGTCGAGGAATCGCAGGGCGTCATCGACGTGGCGGCGATCGGCCGCCGTGAGGCGTCCTCCCGAGTGCGGGAAGCGCCCGAAGCCCACGAGGTCGCGCACGGTGAGCCGGGTGACGAAGTGGTTCTCCTGGCGGAGGATCGACACCACGCGGGCGAGCTCGCGGCTGGGCGTGCTCGCCACGTCGAGACCCCCCACCGTCACGCGGCCCGTCGTCGGCTCGGTCAGCCGCCCCACGATGGTCAGGAGCGTCGACTTCCCGGCCCCGTTGGGCCCCACCAGCGCGGTCACTCCCCCGGCAGGGATGCGAAGGTCGACCGGTCCGAGAACCCGCAGTCCGCCGTAGGTCTTGGTGACATCGGTCAGGGTGATCACAGTGCGCCCTTCCGCAGCAGGTAGACGATGAAGAACAGACCCCCGGCGAACTCGATGATCACGGTGAGCATGCCGGCGGCGTAGAACACGTGACGGAGCACGAAGTACCCTCCGAGCAGGGTCGCCATCCCCAGCAGCGCGGCGAACGGCAGGATCACGGCGTGACGCGACGAGCCCGACAGTTGATACGCGAGGGTCGCGACGATGAAGCCGAAGAAGGTCATGGGCCCCACCAGGGTCGTCGACACCGAGATCAGCACCGCCACGAGGACGAGCAGGACGATCACCTCGCGCTTGTACGCGAGACCGAGGTTCGTGGAGATCTCCCGCCCGAGGGTGAGCACGTCGAGCCGCCGTCGACGCCGCCAGACGCTGACGAGCACGACGGCCACGATGCCCGCCGCCCAGGGCAGGTACTCGGGATTGGAGTTGCTGAGGTTGCCGAACAGCCGCGCCGAGAGCAGATCGAACTCACTCGGGGTCAGCAGGCGCTGCATCACCGTCGACAGCGAACTGAAGCCGACCCCCAGCACGATGCCGATGAGCAGCATGATGTGGAGGTTGCCGCGCTTGCCCGCGAACAGCCACCCGTACAGCAGCGTCGCGAACCCCACCATGAGCGCGCTCTGCAGCGCCACCTTGGCCAAGCCGTCGGTGGCCGCGAGCGCCGCCCCGCCGAAGAAGAAGACCAGCGCGGTCTGCATCACGACGTAGAGGGCGTCGAACCCCATGATCGACGGCGTCAGGATGCGGTTTCCGGTGGCGGTGTGGAAGAGCACGGTCGCCACCGCCTGACAGCAGGCGACGATCGCCACCGTCACCACGGTGGTCACCCGCAGGTCGACGGCGAGCCAGTATCCGCGCTGGCCCGGATCGAGCGGGATGTTCCAGGTCAGCAGCAGGACGGCGGCGGCCACCACGACGACGCCGAGCACCGTGAAGCGCAGCCAGGGGCGCGGCGAGCGCGACACCACGGCGGCGGGTTCCGAGACGCGGGCGGGGACGGCGTCAGACATGCGCACGCTGCCGCAGCAGAAGCACGATGAACACAGCGGCGCCCAGCACACCGAGGATCATCGAGACCGGGATCTCGAACGGCATGCGGATGACGCGCCCCACGATGTCGCACACGACGATGATGGCGACCCCACCCAGGCAGACCCAGGGCAGGTTCGCCCGCAGGTTGTCACCACGCCACATCGACACGAGGTTCGGCACGATCAGACCCAGGAACGGCAGAAAACCGACCACGACGGTCGTCACTCCGGTGGCGACGGCGACGAGCGCCGTGCCCAGGAGCAGCACACGGCCGTAGTTCACCCCGAGGGTGGTCGCGATGTCTTCGCCGAGGCTCGCGGCGGTGAGGCGATCGGCGAAGATCGCGACGAGCACCACGACGATGCCCACCACCCACAGCACCTCGTACCTCCCCCGGACGACCGCGGTGAAACTCCCCATGAACCAGGTGCCGAGCATCTGCAGCGTGTTGGTGCTGACGGCGAGGTACGTCGTGAACGAGGAGACGACCGCGCCGAGCATGATGCCGATCAGCGGCACGATGAGCGAGGTACGCAGCCGGATGCGGCGGAGGATCGCGAGGAAGACCATGGTGCCGACGAAGGCCGCGACGCTGGCGAGCAGCATCCGCACGAACAGCGGGGATTCGGGCAGCAGCAGGACAGCCGCCAGCAGGCCGAGAGCCGACCACTCCGTCGTCCCCGTCGTGGTGGGCTCGACGAATCGGTTCTGCGTCAGCAGCTGCATGACCAGACCCGAGACGGCCATGGCGCACCCGGCGAGGACGAGCGCGACGGTGCGCGGAACGCGGGTGATCCAGATCATCTCGGCGCCGAGCTCACCCTCGGCCAGGTCGTAGACCCCGACGAACAGCGAGCACACGACGAGGGCGGCCACGACGGCGGTCGCGACCGGCAGCGCCAGGCGGCGCCGGGTGCGGGCGGGGGCGATGAGGTCGGTCATGACACGGGGAGCCGCCCCGGCTGGAAGGCCGGGACGGCTCACGATCCGTCAGTTCGCGGCAGCGAAGGCCGTCGCGATGTCGGCGTACAGCTGCGTGTAGGCCTGGATGCCCTCGTCGAGGTAGAAGCTCGGCGCGAGGTAGACGATCTGGCCCTTCTGCACAGCGGGCACGTTCTGCAGCGCCTCCGACCCTTCGATCAGCTCTGCTGCCGAGACGTACCCGTCCTCGCCGAACATCGCGTCGCGATCGAGGACGATCAGCCACTCGGGGTTCGCGGCCGCGATCGCCTCGACGCTGATGTCGTCGCCGTGCGAGGCGTCCTCCGCGCCCCGGTCGATGCCCGGCACCAGCCCCAGCGTCGGGAAGACGGCGCCGACACCGCGACCCTCCCCCGGCGCTGCGAACGAGATCTTGCCGCCGGAGGTCAGCAGCCCCACCACGGTGTCGGTGCCGTTGTACGCGGACTTCGCGTCTTCGACCGCCGCGTCCAGAGCGTCGGCGAGCTCGGCCGCGTCGTCCTCGCGGTCGAAGACCTGGCCGAGGATCTCGACCTGGCGCTTGAGCTCGGCGATCTGCTCCTCGCCGTCGCGCGCACTCGTCTCGATCGTCGCCGGCTGGATCGCCGCGAGGTCGTCGTAGATGTCGCGGAAGCGGTAGCCGCCGACGATCAGGTCGGGCTCGGCCGAGATGACGGCCTCGAGGTCGGGTTCGCGGTGGAGCCCCACATCGAGCACCTCGTCACCTCCCGAGAGGTTCGGCCACAGGTCGTACATGAGCGGCTTCGGCGCGGCGACCAGCTCGATGTCCCAGTCGCTCAGCGTCTGGAAGGTGGTGTTGTCGAGGGCGACGACACGCTCGGGCGCGACGGGGACCTCGATCTCGCCGTGGTTGTCGGTGACCGTCACCGTGGACGGCGCTGCGGCGGTCTCCTCGGCTGCGGGGCTCGCGGCCTGCGCACAGCCGGCGATGCCGAGGGCGGCGACGAGGGCGATCGGGACGAGGACGGAGCGGCGGAATGCATGGGTCACGGGACGTATCTCCTGGTGCGGTGCGTGCGGTGCGGATCGAGAGGCGTCGCTCGATGAGCGATCGGATGCCGGGACCGCCTCAGCCCTCGGCGCGGTATGTAGGTTAGCCTAACCTTCATGACCGAGTCGACCGCAACCTCCGCGTTCCAGATCGTGCGCCGTCCCCTCGACCTGCGCTTTCGAACCGTCCGGCTCGCGGCTCGACAATGGATCACCCCCGCTTACGTCCGGGTGCGGCTCGAGGGCGTCGACCTGCGCGGATTCGACTCCCCCGGTTGCGACGATCACATCCGCGTCTTCTTCCCCGAGCTGCCACCCGAGAGCATCGACGAGATGCGCGCGGCACCCAGCCGCGAGTACACCCCGCTCGCCTGGGATCCCGACGAGGCCTGGCTCGACCTCGAGTTCGCACTCCACGGGGATGCCGGGGTGGGCGCGACGTGGGCGGCGACCGCCGAGATCGGCTCGGTCGTCGGCATCGGCGGTCCGCGCGGCTCGGCCGTACTCACCGGCCGCCCCGACGGTTGGCTGCTCGCCGGCGACGAGACGGCCGTGCCCGCCATCCGGCGGTTCGCTCATCTCATGGATGCCGACGCGGTGGGCCGGGTGCTGATCGAGGTGCCGACCCCCGAGCGAGAGATCGAGATCACCGCGCCGCCCGCGATCGTCGTCGAGCACATCTACCGTGGTGCCGCGGCTGCGGGCTCGGCGCTGTCGACGCGCCTGGACGCTCTCGGCGAGGCCGAGCGGCCCCCGGGAGCCGTGTTCGGCTTCATCGCCGCCGAGCAGTCGATCGTGCGCGCCGGACGCCGGCTGCTCTTCGACCGCTGGCAGCTCGACCCCGAGCGGGTGATCGTCAAGGGCTACTGGAAGCGCGGCGAGCCCGAGTATCACGCGCCCCACTGAGCCGCGCGGTCGGGCCACCGGACGCAGCACCCTCTTCGCGACCGGTGGGTTAGCATCGCGGGATGAAGGCCCGCGTCGGAGCACCGCGGCCGCCCGAGCCACGGGGGGCGGCGGTACGGCGGATGCTGGCGCGCCTGCACGCGCTGCGCGAACGGGTGGGCCGCGTGAGCGTGCTCCCGCTGGTGCTGTCGGTCCTCGGTGCGATGGCGCTCGGCGACTCCGACTCGATGGCCGCGGCCACCGCGGTGGCGCTGCTGGTGCTCGCGATCGGCGTGATCGCCGCCGCGACCGCCACCGTGGCCACGACGGCGCCGGGTTCGCGCAGGCCCGACCCGCGGCGGTCGATCTCGCCGTCGACGCTGCTCGCGCAAAGCGATCCCGATGCTCCCGGTCGGCGCCGTCCGCGTGCGCCGGGCATCGCGGCCGCAGCCGCGTAGCCACACCCGGGAGGCCGACCGCGCCGCCTGGCGTCCCTTCGCGGCTGATGCCCTGTGCTCAGCATCGACGATCGGACTCTCCGTGGACCTGTTCTCCTTCCCGCCCCTCGCCGCCGCGCTCGACGCCGTGGCCTCGCTCCTCGCCGCATCCACCGCGGCACTCGAACCCGCGTTCGGCGGCCTCGCCGCCGCGGCATCCGTCATCCTCGTCACCGTCGTCGTACGCACGACCCTCATCCCCGCCGGTGTCGCGCAGGCACGAGCTGACCGTGCCCGCGCGCGGCTGGCCCCGCGCCTGCGCGAGCTCCAGCAGCGCTACCGGACCGACCGCGAGAGGCTGCAGCGCGAGACGCTGAAGCTGTATCGCGACGAGGACGTCTCGCCGACGGCCGGGTGCCTGCCGCTACTCGTCCAGGCACCGGTCGTGGGGCTGCTGTACGGCGTCTTCATCCATCCCACGATCGCCGGGCACCCCAACGGACTGCTCGCGCAGACCCTCCTCGGGGTCCCGCTGGGCTCGAGCCTCGCGGGCACCGTCGTCGCCGGAGCCCCGTCCCTCGGCTCGATCGTCGTGTTCGGCACCGTCATCGCCGCGATCGCGCTCGTCGGCGAGCTGACACGTCGCGCATTCCGAGTGACGGAGGCATCGGCCGCGCTGTCCGGGGTGCTCGGGGTCGCCCAGTTCGCGACCGCGGTCGTCGCGGTGTTCGTGCCGCTCGCGGCGGGGCTCTACCTCGCGGTGACGGTTGCCTGGACGCTGGCCCAGCGCCTCATCCTCCGCCGCCTCTTGCCGCCCGCGCCAGCGTGAACCTCGACCTGACGGAAATGGTCCCCTCCTGAGCAGGGAAGGGACCATTTCGGTCGGTCGAACGCCGCGAGGGTGCGACCGCTCAGGGGCGCGGGGGCAGCTTCTCCTGGAGGAACGCGAAGACCGTCTCGTACCAGACCCGCGCGTTCTGCGGCGAGAGGATCCAGTGGTTCTCGTCGGGGTAGTACAGGAACCGATGCGGACTCGTGCCGTCCTCGGCCGCGTGGTGCTCGTTGAGGTCCGCCCACAGCCGCAGGCCCTCGCCGATCGGCACCCGGTAGTCCCGATCGCCGTGGATGACGAGCATCGGCGTCCGGATGTCGGCGACGAAGCGGTGCGGCGAGTTGGCGATGACGCCCTCGGGGCTGAAGATGCTCTGCCAGTAGGGCGCGAAGTCGGTCGTTCCGGCGAACTGGTCGAACGCCCAGAGGCTCGCGTGGGTCACGATCGCGTCGAAGCGGTCGGTGTGGCCCGCGACCCAGTTGGCCATGTAGCCGCCGAACGATCCGCCCATCGCGGCCGTCCGGGCCTCGTCGATGTCGTCGCGCGCGACGACGGCGTCCGTGATCGACATGAGGTCGGTGAAGGGTGCCGCACCCCAGGCATCCCACCCGCGCGCGATGAAGTCGAGCCCGTAGCCGGTCGACAGGGCCGGGTCGGGCAGCAGCACGGCGTAGCCGCGGGCCGCGGCCAGCAGCGGGCTCCATCGCCAGCTCCATGCGTTCCAGCTGTTCAGCGGCCCGCCGTGGATCCACAGGAGCAGCGGCGCGGGGGTCGCGGCATCCGTTCCCTCGGGCAGCACGAGCCAGCCGCGCACGCGGGCGCCGTCGGCTGCCGTCGTCTCGACCTCCACCATCGACGCGGTCGTCGCCGGTGAGGGCGCCGGGTTCGCCAGCGGGGTCACCGCTCCGTCGGCGGCGACGCGGACGGGATGCGGCGGCGTCATCCAGTTCGAACGCAGCGCGATGAGGTCCGAGGTTCCGGAGACCGACTCGACGTGCGTGTACGCGAAGTCGTCGTGCGTCGTCTGCGTCACGGCGGCGCCGTCGAGGGGCACGGTGAAGACCGGGCCGCGACCGTCGTGGTCGGCGGTCACGATGAGGGCGGCGTCGTCATCGGAGAAGCGGATGCTGCTCGGCCACCGGTCCCAGTCCGACGCCAGACGCTGCACGTCGTCGCCCCCGAGGGCGCTCACCCAGAGCTCCTGGTCGGCGGGCCCGGCGGGCGTGGACTTCGCGCTGCGGACGTACGCGACGCGGCTGCCGTCACGGCTGATGACGGGCATCTCGACGTCGACGTCGACCTCGTCGCGGAGGATGTTCTGCGCGCCGGTCACGGTGTCGATCGCGACGAGACGGTGCCGGGCGTCACGCCCCTGCGGCTCGGGCACCGAGACGACGAGCGTGGTGCCATCCGGAGTGAGCGCCATCCCCGCCGTCGATGCCGCGCGGCCCCGGAGCAGGATGCGCGGACGCGGGAGGCCCGCAGGGTAGGGCTCCTCCGCGACCTCGGCCGTCCCCGCGGCGGCGCCGACGACCTCGTCGACGGCCTCGTCGGCGGTCGCGATGACAGCGGGCGCATCGGCCAGCTCGTCCAGATCGAGCGTGAGCAGCGCGGGCTCGTGCGGACCGAGATCGTGGTCCCAGTACCGCACGGGGTACGTGTCGTGGATGATCGCCGAGACCTTGAGCTTCTTCCGCTCCGCCCGCAGCTTCGCATCGGCCTCGATCGTGGCGGCCTCGGGAAGCAGCGACGACGCGATCACGATGCGGTCGGACTCCGCGGCGGTGACGACGGCGGAGACGCCGCCGGCGAGTCGGGTCACGGGACGCGCCTCACCTCCGGCGGCCGGGAGCAGCCAGAGCTGGGCGGGCGCCCCGTCCGCCGCGTCGTTGTCGGGGCGCGCCGAGACGAACAGCAGATCGCCGGTGGATGTGAACACCGCGCCGGACTCGCCGGTGGTCGAACGCGTGAGGCGACGCGGCGCGCCCGTGCCGTCGGCGGGCACGGACCACAGCGAGCGTTCGTAACCGGTGCGATCCTTCGTGAGGGTCGCGACCGTCAGCACGACGCGCGATCCGTCGGGCGAGGTCGCCGCGGCATCGATGCGCGGAAGGGCGTAGTAGTCGTCGAGAGAGTCGAACGGAGTCGTCGGCATGCCTCAACGCTATCCGGCGCGGGCTACATCTCCTCGTGTGTGTCGGGGTCACCGTCCCAGAGACGGCCGCGCTCGAGCGCGCTGATCGCGGTGATCTCATCACCCGAGAGCAGGAAGTCGAACACATCCGCGTTCTCGCGCTGACGTGCGGCGTCGGCCGATTTGGGGATCGGCGTGGACGACAGCTGCGTGTGCCAGCGCAGCACCACCTGCGTTCCGGTGACGCCGTGAGCGGCGGCGATCTCGCTGACGGCCGACTCGCTCAGAAGCTCGCTGCGGCGTGCCAGCGGGCTCCAGCTCTCGGTGCGGATGCCGTTCGCAGCATGGAACGCGCGCAGCGCCGCCTGCGGGAAGTAGGGGTGCATCTCGACCTGGTTCACCGCGGGCGCCACGCCGGTCTCGTCGATGAGCCGCGCCAGCATGGGCTCGGTGAAGTTCGACACCCCCACCGAACCGACCTGTCCCTCGTCGCGCAGCGCGAGCATCGCACGGTACGTCTCGAGGTATCTGCCCTGACTGGGGTTCGGCCAGTGGATGAGGTAGAGATCGATCGTCTCGACGCCCAGTCGCGCGAGCGATCCCTCGGCGCTGCGGATCGTCTCGTCGAAGCCGTGATCGCGCCCGGGTACCTTCGTGGTGATCACCAGCTGGTCGCGGATGCCGCTGCGGCGCACCGCCTCGCCCACCTCGGTCTCGTTCTCGTAGTTCACCGCGGTGTCGATCAGCCGGTATCCGGTGTCGATCGCCGCGGCGATCGCGGCCACGCCGTCCTCGCCGCGCAGGTTGTAGGTGCCGAGCCCGAGCTCGGGGAAATCGGAGCCGTCGTTGAGCGAAACGGTGGGGATCGTGACCATGACCGCCACGCTACGCCCGCGCGGATCGCGCGCGCACGGGGTTGCGTTCCGCCCGTCAGCGGGCCAGGAGCTCCTCGATGACCGTGATCACACCGCCCTCGGTGTGCGAGGGCGCACGGTAACGCGCCACTTCCACGACCTCGGGATGAGCCTCGGCCATCGCATACGACCACCGCGCTCCGCGGAGCAGCTCGAGGTCGTTGAGGTAGTCCCCGAAGGCCATGGTCTGCTCCGGACCGATGCCGAGGGCATCCTGCAAGCGCGCCAGCGCGCGCCCCTTGTCGACACCCGTGTTCATGATGTCGACCCAGTGCCTGCCCGAGACGACGACCTGATGGGTCTCGCGCAGGTCGAACAGCTCGGGTGCCACCGACTGCTCGGCCAGCGCGAAGTCGAAGACGGCGAGCTTGAGCACCTGATCGTCGACCGCGGTGAGATCCTCGACGACCTCCAGCCGCGCGTAGTAGCGGTCGGCCTCGGCGAGGAACGCCGCATCGGAGCGCTCGATGTAGGCCGAGCGCTTGCCGCACACCACGAGACCGATGTCGAGACGGGCGAGCCCGCGCACGCGTTCGATCACCGCCCGCGCGAACTCCGGCGCCACGGCATCCGAGCTCACCTCCACGCCGTCGCGCATCACGTACGCGCCGTTCTCGGCGATGTAGTCGAGCTCCACGTCCGCCGGGGCGAACTGACGCTGCAGTGTCGCGAGCTGACGCCCGCTGGCCGGCGCGAACGCGATGCCGCGGTCGCGCAGCCGTGGCAGCAACCGCCACAGCCCGTCGGGGATGCGCCCGTCCGCGTCGAGGAGCGTGCCGTCCATGTCGACGGCGATCAGACGGATGTCGGGAGAGGTCACAGCTCCATCCTCGCCGACGGCGGGCCCCGGCACCGTCGGCGAGAATCGGGGGTTAACCCGAACGGTGGTCTCCGGCCCGCTCCCCTGTACCGCGGGCGCGGCGGTCCTAGCGTGGAGTCATGACCACAGCCGTCGCCTCCTCCGCCCCGCCGGCACGCGCCGTGCGCGTGCTGCGCCCGATCGTCGCGCTCCTCCAGCTCGCCGCCATCGGGCTCGCCGGGACCATCGTCTTCACCGTGCTCCTCACTCTCATGGCCACGGGCATCGGGCTGGCCCCGGTGCTCGGGCTCGGGCTGCCCCTGCTCGTGGCGTTCGTCTACGGACTGTGGCTCACCGGATGGCTCGAGTACGCCCGCGTCGACGGCCTGTACCGCCTCGACCTCCCCGCGCTCGAGCCGCGTCGCAGCGGACGCCCCGGGTTCGGCGGGTGGCTGCGTACGGTGTGGCTGCAGTTCGTCGACGGCCGGATGTGGCGCGGCGTCGCCCACGCCGGCATCTCGACGGTGCTCGGCATCGTCGTCTTCTGGCTCGCGGGCATCCTGGCCTCGGGCATCGCGCTGATCTTCGCTCCCCTCTACGCCACCGGCGAGGTCGGCATCGCGAGCACGGGGATCGCGGTACCGGTCGATGCCGCCGTCCTCGTCGGAGCGTTGGCGGTGCTCGTCTCCGCCGCGGTGCTGGCGGGCATCGCGCTCCTGCACGGCATTCTCGTGCAGGCGATCCTCGTCCCCTCCCGCGAGGCGCAGCTGGTCGAGGCCGCCCGCACAGCGGGCATGCAGCGAGAGGGCGCCGTGCGGGCGAGCGAGCTGGAACGGACCCGGATCGAACGCGACCTGCACGACGGCGTCCAGCCCCGGCTGGTTTCGGTGGGGATGACGCTGGGGCTCGCGCAGCAGAAGATCGACGACGACCCGGATGCCGCCAAGCAGCTGCTCGCCGAAGCGCACACCTCGACCAAGGCGGCCATCACCGAGCTGCGCCAGCTCGCCCGCGGCATCCACGCCTCGGTGCTCGATGACCGCGGTCTCGACGCGGCACTGTCGGCCCTCGCCGCGCGGTCGCATGTCCCGGTCCACCTGGATGTACGCGTGGACCAGCGATGCGGTCGCACCGCCGAGGCCGCGGTGTACTTCGCGATCGCCGAGTCGCTGACCAACGCCGCCAAGCACTCCCGCGCGGCCGAGTGTCGCGTCGTCGTCCGGCATCGCGACGACCACAGCCTGTGGGCCCGGGTCGAGGACAACGGTGTCGGTGGCGCCCGCGTCATCGCCGGCGGCGGCCTCGACGGCATCATCAACCGCATCACCGCCGCGGGGGGCGCGACGCGCCTCGACAGCCCCGCCGGCGGGCCGACCGCCCTGGAGGTGAGCGTCCCATGCGCATCCTGATCTGCGAGGACTCGGCGCTGCTGCGCGAGGGGCTCGTGCGTCTTCTGGCCGACTCGGGGCACGAGATCGTCGCGGCCGTCGCCCATGCCGACGGCATCGGGGCCACGGTGGCTCGGACCCGGCCCGACCTCTGCATCCTCGATGTGCGGCTCCCGCCGACGTTCACCGACGAGGGCATCCGTGCCGCCCTCGCGCTGCGGGCCGAGTACGCCGCGCTGCCGATCCTGGTCCTCAGCCAGTACGTCGAGGAGCGCTACGCGAGCGAGCTCATCACCTCGCACGGTGCGGCGCTGGGCTACCTGCTCAAGGATCGTGTGGCCGATGTGGGCGAGTTCGTCTCGACCGTGGAGCGCATCGCTGGCGGAGCGACCGTCCTCGACCCCGAGGTGGTCGCCCAGCTGCTGACGCGCCGATCGCGGGACGAGCGGCTCGCGCATCTCACTGAGCGCGAACGCACGGTGCTCGCGCTGATCGCCGAAGGACGCAGCAACCAGGCGATCGCCGCGGCGATGTTCCTCAGCGAGGCGAGCGTCGAGAAGCACATCACCTCGCTCTTCCAGAAGCTCCACCTCGAGCAGGACGAGCACGGCAACCGCCGGGTGCTCGCCGCGCTCGTCCATCTCGAACACGGCGGCCCGTCGCCGCAGAACGGAGCAGTCCGATGAGCACGACCCTGACCCCGCCCCCCGCAACGCCCCCGGAGACGCCTGCCGGCCCGCCGGACGCGCCGGTCGGCACCTCTCCGCAGCCGGCGGCCCCGTCATCCGGGTCCCGCGCCATCGCGGTCCTGTGCGCCGCCGCCGGCGGCGCGCTCATCCTCTTCGCCGCCGGCACCGGCGTGATCTCGACCGTCACGAGCGGGGCCGAGCGGACCGCCACCCTCACGGCTTCGACGAGCGGTGTCACCGCGCTCGAGGTCGACACCGCGGCGGCGGAGGTCGAGGTGTCGTTCGCGTCCGTCGACGAGGCGACGCTCACCGTCACCGGCTCGCGCGGCGCCGACAGCTGGGAGCTCTCTCGATCGGGCGACCGCCTCGTCGTCGATTCCGATCGCGACTGGTGGGGAAGCTGGAGCCTGTGGGGAGACAGCGCCCGGGCGACGCTCGTGCTGCCCGACACGCTCGCGGGCGTCGACGCCGACCTCCGCGTCGGCGCGGGCTCGATGCGCGTCGCGGGCGAGTTCGGCGACCTCGAGCTGACGGTGGACGCCGGCTCGATCGACGCCTCGGGCACGGCGGAGACGGTCGGCACCACCGTCTCCGCCGGGCGAGCATCGATCGAGCTCCACGGGGTACGCGACGCCGTGGTCCAGCTCAGCGCGGGCCGGGTCTCGGGGGCCCTCACCGGTACGGCTCCGAGATCGGTCACCGTCGACGCCGAGGCGGGTGGAGTCGACCTCACCCTGCCGGCCGCGCGCTATGCGGTGAGCGCGAGCGAGGAGGCGGGGTCGTTCAGCAGCCGACTCCTGGAGGATCCGGCATCCGCTCACCGCGTCGAGGTCACCGTCTCGGCGGGGTCGGTGGTGCTGAACCCGTCGCGGTGAGGCGAGCCCCGGCGATCCTGGAAGATCACTATGCGGCACCGATGAACACCCGTCTCCGATTGCGCGCCGTTACCGGTCCGTTATAACTTCGAATCACGCAGTTCCCCCCGACTGCGCGGTGTGATCTCTGGTGCAAGGGATGACAGGGCCGGCCGACGAATCTCGTCGGCCGGCCCTTCTCGCGTTTCCGCCGGGTGCCACGACGCGCCCTAGGCTGGCCGGGTGCGTGCGTTCACCGGTCATCTGCCCGGGTCGCCCGCCTACCGCCGCGTGATCGCCGGACTCTTCTTCGCGGGTGTGGCGACGTTCGCGCAGTTGTACTCGCCGCAGGCGGTGCTCCCGTTCGTCGGAGCGGAGTTCGGGGTCGAGCCCGCCACGGCCGCACTCGCGGTGTCGGCATCGACACTCGGGTTGGCGGTCGCCGTCATCCCCTGGTCGGTCGTGGCCGACCGGATCGGACGCGTGCCGGCGATGGCCCTGGGCGTGATCGCCGCCACCGTGATGGGATTGCTCGCGCCTCTGGCACCCGCACTGCCCCTGCTCCTGGGTGCACGCCTGCTCGAGGGCATTGCGCTCGGCGCGGTGCCCGCGATCGCGCTGGCCTATCTCTCCGAGGAGGTCGCCCCCGCTCACACCGCCACGGCCGCCGGGAGCTACATCGCCGGGACGACGATCGGCGGCCTGCTCGGGCGCGTCGTGGCCGGGCCCTTCGGCGACATCGGGCTCTGGCGGGGCGGCGTGTTCGCCGTGGCCGCCGTCTGCGCCGCATCGGCGGCGCTGTTCGTCTGGCTGACACCGCGCGCCCGCGGATTCACGCCCGGGCGCCGCCGGGAGGTCCGCGGCCCGTCTGCGGCAGCCCGTCTGGCTGCGAACCTGAGCGATCGACGCCAGCTCGCGCTGTACGCGCAGGGGTTGCTGCTCATGGGCGGATTCGTGGCGGTCTACAACTACCTCGGCTTCCACCTCGTCGAACCCCCGTACTCCTTGCCGCTGTGGGTCGTCAGCTCCCTCTTCCTCGCCTACCTCGCGGGGACGGTCACCTCTCCGTGGGCGGGCTCTCTGGCGGGTCGCTTCGGACGCCTGCCGGTGCTGCTCGGGTCGCTCGGAGTGATGGGAGCGGGCGTCGCGGTGACGGCGGTGCCCTCGCTGATCGCCGTGCTCGTGGGGCTGCTCGTCCTCACGGCGGGCTTCTTCGCCGCCCACGCCGTCGCGTCGGGCTGGGCGCCGAGCATCTCCGCGCCGCACGCTCGCGCGCAGGCGGCCTCGCTGTACTACCTCGGCTACTACGGCGGATCGAGCCTGTTCGGGTGGCTGCTCGGGTACGCGTTCCACGGGCTCGGCTGGGACGGCGTCGCCGGCGGCGTCCTGGCGATGATCGCGGCGGCGGCCGTGTTCGCGCTCATCGGGCTGCGGGGTCGGCGCTCTCCGGGGTGAGCGCGGCGGCGTCCTCGTCGCTTTGCGGCTCGGGCGGCGGGGCGAGAGCGTAGGCCCGCGACAGGTGACGGTACTGCGGCGAGGCGAACGCCACCAGGACCAGCACGAGCATGACCGCGCTGGCGGCGACGAAGGCGAGCGCGATACCGCGCGCATCACCTCCGCCCAGGAGCCACCGCCGAAGACACGCAGAAGGGGCGTCGTCACCCGATCGGCCGGGCGCGGAGCGACGGGTCGGCGAGCGACCACTTCTGCGCGGTCTGCATGAGCCAGAAGGCGACGAAGATCACGAGCGCGATCACCTCGCCGATCAGCACCACCGGGAGCCCCGCCACCACGCCGAGCAGGAAGGTGGCGACGAGGTCGGCCGGGAGCGCGACGGCGAGCCCGACGTACGCGATCCGCAGGCGCCGGGACGGCGGGTGCTCGACCGACGGACGGATCGCCTCGGCCAGCGCCACCCCGGCGATGAGCGCGAAGAAGGCGACCGCGGCGACGACGTGGAGGCGGCCGAGCCCAGCCGGAGCACGGGTGGCGAACAGCGCCACCGCCGCGAGCACCCCGACGGCGATCGCGAGGGTGGGCGCCGCCGCGGCGAGCTCGATGTCGCCGCGCGAGCCCAGCACCACTCCGACCACGACGACGAGCGCGCCGACCACGACATAGGTCGTCACCGCGTTGGCGAGGTCGGCGACGACGGGCGCGGGAATGCAGGAAGCCGCGCAGTCCAGAGCAAGACCCGGCACCTCGCCTGGCGCCACCGGCGTCGGGACGATCGCCACGAGCGGGGCCAGCAGTGCGGCGACATCCAGCAGTACCCGCTGCGGGCCGCGGCCCGACAGGACCAGCAGGCACACCGCGGCCGCGACGAGGGCGGCGGAGAACACGGTGCGCGCCGGGGTGTAGAAGTAGTGGCTCAGGCTCGGCAGCACCCCCGCGTCGGGCACCGCGAGGGCGACGGAGACCAGGAGCGCGACGGGCGCCCCGGCCAGGGCCAGGCGGAGGTAGCGGTAGGTGCGCTGCGAGGTCGAGACGGCCGGCACCGCATCAGGCTAACCGGCGGTCCCGACCCCGCGCGCGGGGGTCAGGAGATCGCGGCGATCTCGTTCGGGACGTGCGGCAGCTGGACCGTCTGCACGACCTCGCCCGTGGTGAGGTCGACGGCGACGAGCTCGCTGTCGGCGGGGTCGGTCACGTAGGCGATGTCGCCCGCGACCTTGACGGCGGGGTGCGGCGCCTGCCATTCGGCCGGCCCTTCCCAGGCGTCGATGACCGGCAGCGACTTCGTGATCTCGCCGGTGGCGGGGTCGATCCAGTGCAGCGAGCCGTCGGTGCCGATGAGCACGGCCTCACCGGCGGGACCGCGCGCGACGCCGCGGAAGGTGTACTCCACGCCCGCCGGAAGCGCGACCTTCGTCAGCGACTTCGCCTCGGTGTCGACCAGGGCGATGTTGCGCAGGAGGTAGCCCTCGGCGTCGGGGTCGTCCTTGTAGTCCATGACCACGAGCGGGCTCGACTCCGAGACGTAGGCGTTGCCGATCCGGCCGTACGCATCGGGCGAGGTGACCTTGGTGATCTCGCCGTCGGCGTAGATGAGGGCGCCGTTCTCGCAGCCGAACACCACGCGCTCGCCCTCGGCCGTGCCCTCGCCGTGCACGCCGGGGCAGTCCGCGTTCGCGGCGATCTCGGTGCGGTCGGCGTCGAGGACACGGATGCCGGTGCGCCCGGACTCGCCTCCGACGGTGGTCAGCAGCGTACCGTCCTCGAGTTCGACCGACACCCCGTGGTGCGCCTCGACGCCCGGGATGACCTCGGCGTCCGGCAGCGCGCCGTCGAGGGAGGCGAGGTCGGCGGTCTCGAAGATCGTCGTGTCGCTCGTCGCGTCGTCGTAGAGCACGGTCTTGCCGCCGTGCACCACGACGTGCCCGGCGGTCGCCGCCGGGACGAGGAGGTCGGTGAGCTCGGGCTGCTGCACGTCGAGCAGCTGGAAGCCCGCCGAGGTGGTGACCATCACGTGACGGTCGTCGCCCGCGGCGTTCAGACGGATGAACTCCTCCGACTCGAACTCGCCGAGCACGTCGAGGTCGTCGCCGCCGAGCACGAGGACGCCGCCCTCGTAGCCGATCGCGACCCGCGGGCCCTCGGGGGCGGAGGTCTCGCCACCGGCGTCACCGGTCGGGCTCGACGCGGGCGCCGGGGTGGACGAGCAGCCCGCCAGCACGAGGGCGGCGGCGCCGACCAGGGCGCCGATCTGCAGGGTTCTCTTCATGGGGTGTGTTTCCTTTCCAGGGAAATGCCTCATCGGGTGAGGCCGTCGGAGATGCGCTGAAGGTTCTGGCGCATCATGTCGAGGTAGGTGTCGCCGGGCGACCCGACGGGCGCGAGCGACTCGGTCAGCAGCGGTACGACGTCGACGTCTCGGCCGGCCTCATCGGCCAGCACCTGCATGAGACGGTCGGGCTGCGACGAGTCGGCGAAGATCGTGCGGACGCCCGCGGTGTCGATCGCGTCGACGAGTTCCTGCAGATCGGAGGCGCTCGGCGCCGCGAGGGTCGTGCCCCCGGGCACGGCGGCGCCGAGGATGCGCACGTCGTATCGCCGGGCGAGGTAGCCGAAGACGTGGTGGTTGGTCACGAGCGCACGATGCTCGGTCGCGATGGCGGCGAGCCCGGCGGACGTCTCGGCGTCGAGGGCCTCGAGGTCGGCGAGGTACGCCGCGGCGGCATCCGTCACCGCCCCGCCCTCTTCGCCGGCGAGGTCGACGAGCGCCGGCGCGAGCGCGTCGACGACGCGGGCGGTCTGGGTCGGATCGGTCCAGAAATGCGGGTCGACCGCGTCGGAGTCGAGGTAGCCGAGAACCTCGACGTGGTCGCCGGCGACGAACTGCGCGACGCCGTCGTCGGCGGACGCATCGACGTGGTGCTGCACGCCTTCCTCGAGACCGAGCCCGTTCGAGACCACGAGGTCGGCGCCGCGCATCGTCGCAGCGTCCTGAGCCGACAGCTCGAAGGAGTGAGGATCGGCGTCGCGGGGCATGAACGTGACGACCTCGAGCTGGTCGCCGGCGAGCGTCTCGACGATGTCGCCCAGGATGTTGGTGGTGACCACGACAGTGGGGCGGTCGCTGCCGGGCGCGGCGCATCCCGCGAGCGACAGCACGGCGGCCACGGTCGCGGCGACGGCGAGGGCGGCGCGCCTCATCGTCCGGTCTCCGTGAACAGCATCGGCGCGTGGCCGGTCTCGAAGCTCCGCGCCACGCGCGCCCCGTCGGCGGGGTCGAGCTCGAACAGCGTGCGCTCGGCGGGCCCGTTGAGGTATGTGCGTCGCTGGTCGGCGACGAGCTCGACGCCGGCGGCCAGTGCGGGGTCGGCGAGCGAGCCGGCCACGAGCTGCTCGGTCCGGGCCAGGATCTCACCCGTCGCCCCCGACAGCACCAGTACCGAGCCGTCCGCCGCGAGCGCGACGACGGTCTCGTCGGCGTCGTCGACTGCGGTCACCCGCGCGATCGGCTCCCCGGCGTCGTGAGCGGTCCACGAGCGTTCCCGCGTGTCGAGCAACCAGAAGGCGGTCGAGGCGGTGAGACCGGCCACCGTGGGGCGGCCCTCCCGCGCGGCGAACGACACGGCGCGCTCCGGTCCGCCCTCGAGGTACGGGATGCGCTCGAGGACCGTGCCCGCGGCATCCGTGACCGCCAGCACAGCGCCGTCGGCGCAGCCGACGACGACCCCGACGTTCGTCGCGATCGAGCCCGACGGCTCGGGGCACGTCGTCGCGTCGAGCTCCTCGCCGGCCGCGTCCACGTGGCGGAGCTCCCCGGCGACGGCATCCGCGAGAAGGGCGCCCGAGGGGAGGGGGACGACGAACGAGCCCGGAGCGTCGAGGTCGAGGCGGAAGCTCTCGATGACATCGCCGCGTTTGAGCGCGTCGAGATCGAGCAGCACCGCTTCGCCGGTATCGCCGCCGTCGAAGTAGACGCCGGCGCCGAGGTCGCTCGTCACGGTGCGGGGCGTGCCGGTGCCCTCGAGATCGCCGAGGATGCGGGCCGGGGCCTCGTAGTAGTGGAAGTGGTCGACGTGGTTCCAGGTCCACACCCCGCTGTCGACGATCGAGACGGCACCGTCGCGGCCCGCGAACAGAAAGCGCCCCTCGCTGTCGAGCGTCTTCGCCGGTGGGATGTCGCCGAGCGTCACGGACTCCTCGTCGATCAGGTCGAGATGGTGGATGCCGCCGTCGGCGGCGATGCTCGTCAGGTGCAATGCCGGCTCGGCGAGCTCGCGCGCCCCGGCGACGGCGCCGTGGCCGTCGCCGAGCGCGCTGGCCTCGGGGGTGGGTTCGGCCGTCGCGGATGTCTGGCAGCCGGCCAGCAGCGCGACGCTGCTCAGGGCGACGAGCGCGAGAGGTGCACGAGGAGTCATGGGGTCCTTTCCGGGACGGTCGGGAGGGTGTGCGCGTCGGAGTGCGCCCCGGCCTCCGCCGGGCGCACCGCGCGGGCGAGGGCATGGGCGACGGTCGAGACCGCCCCCGAGCAGATGGCGGTGAAGGCCACGGTCGCCCCGGCGGCGGTGCCGAGGTGCCACGACAGCAGGAGGCCCACGGCCACGGAGAGCGACCCGATGGTGGCCGCGAGGATCATCGTGGGCACGATGCGGCGGGTCCAGCGGCCGGCCGCCACCGCAGGACCGAGGAGCATCCCCACCACCAGCAGCGATCCGACGGCCTGGTAGGCCGACACCACGGCGAGCGTCACGAGGCCGACGAGCACGATGTGCGCGACCCGCGGCCGCAGCCCCAGCAGCTGCGCCTGCCGGGGATCGACGGTCAGGGCGACGAAGGAGCGGTGGCCGGCGGTGGCCACGGCGACGGTGACGACGAGGGCCACGGCGAGCGCGGCGAGCTCGGGCGTGCCGATGGCGAGGATGTCGCCGAAGAGGATGGCCGATGCGTCGGTCGCGAAGCTGCGCGACGCCGAGATCACGATGATGCCGAGCGAGAGGCTCGCGACGAACAGCAGCCCGATGCTCGTGTCGGCTGAGAGACGTCCGCGGCGCTGGAGCACCCCCACCCCGAGCGACATGGCGGCCGCGCTGACAGCCGCTCCGGCCATCGGCGGGAATCCGGTGAGCGTGGCCACGGCCACGCCGGGCAGCATCCCGTGCGCCATCGCCTCGCCGAGGAAGGCCATGCCGCGCAGCACCACCCAGGTGCCCACGATGCCGCACACGATCGCCACGAGGACACCGCCGAGCAGGGCGCGCTGGACGAACGCGACGGCGAACGGATCGAGGAGGAGGGACACGATCGACGACCCTACATGAAAGTGAGAACGGTTTTCATTTGCAATAATCGACGGATGCCGAACCTCTCGCTTCCGCTCTGCGATCGCGTGCTCGACCTCCGCGACGTGGTCGTCGCCTTCGACGGTCACGTCGCCCTCCGCGGCGTGACGCTCCAGGTCGAGCGCGGCGAGGTCGTCGCCGTGGTCGGTGCGAACGGGTCGGGCAAGTCGACACTGCTCGCGGTGTCGGCGGGACTCCTGGCCCCGACCGCAGGCTCCGTCCACCGCCCTCCCGGCACGCGCATCGCCCTCGTGCCGCAGGCCACCAACGACGGGGCCCGCCTGCCCCTCACCGTCACCGACCTCGTCGCGATGGGACGGTGGCGCGAACGCGGGGCGTTCCGTCCGCTGCGCCGTTCCGACCGCATCCGCATCGCGGACGCCATCGAGACCGTCGGGCTCGCCGATCTCGCCCGCCGCCCGCTCGGGCTGCTCTCGGGCGGGCAGCGCCAGCGCGCCTACCTGGCCCAGGCGCTCGCTCAGGACGCCGACCTGCTGCTGCTCGACGAGCCGATGAGCGGACTGGATGCGCCGTCGCGGGGCGCCGCGGCATCCGCCCTGACGACGGTCGCCGCGGCCGGCGTCGCCGTGATCGTCGTCACGCACGACCTCGGGGAGCTCGGCGCCGTCGACCGGGTCTGCCGGATCGACGACGGGCGCATCGCCGCATCGTCCGCCGCCGGCTTGGCAGGGGCCGATCGAGCTACGGCGACTTCTTCCGACGCGCCGCGTGGACGGGGCACCGCGCCACGGCTAGCGTGAGAGCGTGACCGCTGCTCCCATCGATGCCACCTCCACCGCCGCCTGGGCCGACCTCGAGTCGCTGCACACGGGCTTCACCCCCGATCTGCGCGGGTGGTTCGACGCCGACCCCGGCCGTGTCGAGCGCCTGAGCCTGCCGCTGGCCGACCTGCACGTCGACCTGTCGAAGAACCTCGTCACCGACGAGATCGTCGCCGCCCTCGTACACCTCGCCGAACAGACCGGGGTCGCCGAGCGCTACGCCGCCATGCGCGCGGGAGAGCACATCAACACCACCGAGGACCGTGCGGTGCTGCACACCGCGCTGCGCCGTCCCGCCGGGGCCCAGCCCGCGCTGGTCGTCGACGGGCAGGACATCGACGCCGACGTGCAGGCCGTGCTCGAGAAGATGTCGGCGTTCGCCGACCGCGTGCGCTCGGGCGAGTGGACCGGCATCACCGGCAAGAAGGTCACCCATGTCGTCAACATCGGCATCGGCGGCTCCGACCTCGGCCCCGTGATGATCTCCGAGGCACTGCGGCCCTTCGCCACGGCGGGCATTCAGGCGCGGTTCGTCTCGAACATCGACCCTTTCGACATCGCGGACAAGACCGCCGACCTCGACCCCGAGACGACGCTGTTCATCGTCGCGTCGAAGACCTTCACGACGCTCGAGACGCTCACCAACGCGCGTCTCGCGCGCGACTGGCTGTGGGCGGGCCTGCAGCAGGCGGGCGCGATCGACGACAGCGACGCGAAGAAGACGGATGCCGTCGCCCACCACTTCGTCGCCGTCTCGACCGCGCTCGACAAGGTGGAGGCCTTCGGCATCGACCCCGCCAACGCCTTCGGCTTCTGGGACTGGGTGGGCGGCCGCTACTCGGTCGACTCGGCCATCGGCCTGTCTCTCGTGATCGAGCTCGGCCCCGCGGCGTTCCGCGACCTGCTCGCCGGCTTCCACGCGGTGGACGAGCACGTGGCGTCCACCCCGCTCGACCAGAACGTGCCCGTGCTGATGGGTCTCCTCAACGTCTGGTACACGAACTTCCTCGGGGCCCAGACCCACGCGGTGCTCCCCTATGCGCAGCAGCTGCACCGCTTCGCGGCCTACCTGCAGCAGCTGACGATGGAGTCCAACGGCAAGTCGGTGCGCTGGGACGGCTCGCCGGTGACCTCCGACACCGGCGAGGTGTTCTGGGGCGAGCCCGGCACCAACGGCCAGCACGCGTTCTACCAGCTGATCCACCAGGGCACGCGGCTCATCCCGGCCGACTTCATCGCCTTCGTCAACCCCGCGCACCCGCTCACCGACGGCGGCCGCGACGTGCACGGGCTGTTCCTGGCGAACTTCCTGGCCCAGACCAAGGCGCTCGCCTTCGGCAAGACGGCCGAGGAGGTCGAGGCCGAGGGCACGACCGGAGCGCTCGTCGCCGCACGCACGTTCGCGGGCAACCGCCCGACGACGTCGATCTTCGCGCCGGCGCTCACGCCGAAGGTGCTGGGCGAGCTCATCGCGCTCTACGAGCACATCACCTTCACGCAGGGCACGATCTGGGGCATCAACTCCTTCGACCAGTGGGGCGTCGAGCTCGGCAAGCAGCTGGCCCTGCAGATCGCACCCGCGATCGAGGGCGACGAGGCGGCGCTCGGGGCCCAGGACGCCTCGACGCAGGCCCTTCTCGCCTACTACCGCTCCCACCGCCAGGCCTGACCCGCCCCTCCCCTCCTGGCGTCGGTGGGACGTCAGTCGGGCGCGGTCAGGGTGTGCATGCGCTCGCCCGCCGCGTTGAAGATGCTGATGACCTCGGCCGGCCGCGCCCCGACGGCGCTGATGGAGTGCGGGGTGCGGGTGTCGAACTCGGCCGCCTCGCCGCGGGCGAGGGTGATCTCCTGTTCGCCGAGCACCAGGCGTACACGCCCGCTCAGCACGTAGAACCATTCGAAGCCGTCGTGCACCCGCGGCTCGGGCGCTGCGTCGCTCGGGGGATAGGTCACCTTGTAGGTCTGCACGGGCGAGCTCTCGCGCGTGAGCGGCGCGATCACGTGCCCGTGCCGCGTCGTCGCGGGCCGTCGCACGCGGGGGTCGGGCTGCTCGGCGGGCACGAGATCGTCGATGCGGATGCCGAGGTGCCGGGTGAGGGGAACGAGCAGCTCGAGACTCGCCTGGCGTTTGCCGGACTCGAGCCGCGACAGCGTGCTCGCCGACATCCCCGCCCGGCTCGCGAGCTCGTCGAGGGTGAGCCCGCGTTCCTGCCGTGCCGCCCGCAGCCGCGGGCCGATCTGTTCGAGTCCGGTCATTCCAACAGTTTGCCATTTCGGCAAACTGGTTTGCTGGGTTGCGTCCCGCGAGCGGATGCTGTGGGCATGCAGAACTTCGATCATGACGTGGTCATCGTCGGCGCGGGCCCGGCGGGCCTCAGCGCCGCACAGATGCTCGGGCGCGCCGGGCGACGCACACTCGTCCTCGACTCCGAGCGTCCGCGAAACCGCTTCGCAGAGCACATGCACGCCGTCGTGGGCTTCGACGGGGTCTCGCCCGGCGAACTCCGCCGCCGCGGACGCATCGAGGCCGAGGCATACGGCGTCGCTTTCCGCGGGGCTCGGGTCGAGCGTGTGGGCGAGGTCGACGGCGGACTCGAGATCGTCCTCGCCGACGACGTCGACACGATCGCGACGCGGGCCCTCGTGGTCGCGACGGGCGTCGCCGATCGGCTGCCGGATGTGCCCGGTCTCGCGGAGCGCTGGGGCCGCACCGTGCTCCACTGCCCGTACTGCCACGGATGGGAGGTGCGCGGGCGCCGCATCGGCGTGCTCGCCACCTCTCCGATGAGCCTGCACCAGATCGAGCTCGTCCGGCAGTGGAGTCCCGACGTCGTGGCCTTCACCGCGGCGCTCGGCGAGCTCGGAGGCGACATCCGCGAACGGCTGGCGGCACGCGGCATCCGGGTGGTCACGTCCCCCGTGGTCGCCGTCGAGGGCCCCGACGGGGCGGACGCGGATGAGGCCGCGATCGGCGCGGTCGTGACCTCCGACGGACGACGGTACACGGTCGACGCGATCTTCACGGGGGGCCGGCTCGAGCCGCACGACGCCTTCCTCACCGGCCTCGACCTCGCGCGGGCCGATGGCCCCGTCGGGTCGTTCATCGCCGTCGACCCGGCCGGCGCGACGAGCCATCCGCTCGTCTGGGCCGCGGGCAACGTCGTCGTGCCGATGGCGAACGTCCCGCTGTCGATGGGTGCGGGCTCGATGGCGGGCGCCGCCGTCAACGGCGCTCTCGTCGCCCTCGATGCGGCAGCGGCGGTCGAGCGCCGTCGCGGTCACGCCGCCGACTGGGATGCGCGCTACGCCGAGACCGAACGCGTCTGGTCGGGCCGCGTCAACGAGGCGACGTCGACGGTGATCGCCGACCTCGAGTCGGCCGGCGCACTCTCTCCGGGCACGGCGCTCGACCTGGGCTGCGGCGAGGGCGGCGACGCGCTCTGGCTCGCGTCGCGCGGATGGACGGTCACGGGCGTCGACCTCTCCCCCACCGCCGTGTCGCGCGCGCAGGCGGCTGCGCGGGACGCCCGGCTCGACGCGACCTTCCTGGCCGGAGAGATCGACTCGATCGAGCTCGGCACGTTCGACCTGGTGACGACGAGCTTCCTCCACTCGTGGGACGCGGAGTTCTCGCGCATCCCGCTGCTGCGCACCGCACTCCGGCACGTCGCTCCCGGGGGCAGGCTGCTCGTCGTGACGCACGTCGGCGCGCCGCCCTCGGCCGGGGAGCATGACCATCCGCCGTTCGCGACCCCCGCCGAGGAGCGTGCGGCGCTCGACCTCGACCCGACGGAGTGGACCGTCGAACGCGAGGAGATCCGCGCGCGGCGGAGCCTGTCGGCCGGGCACCACCTCTCGGACGGCATCCTGCTGCTCCGCCGCCACGCCTGAAACGGAACGGAGGGACTTATTTCTCCACGATCAGGAGGGGTGAGCCGGCGGTCGTGGGGCCGAGACCCACGGGATCGACGGTGGCGAACGCATCGCCGTTCAGCACGATGACCGGCGTGATGAGCGGGTAGCCCGCCTTCTCGATCACGGCCCGGTCGAAGGTGACCAGCGGTGTGCCCTGCTCGACGCGATCGCCGGCCTTGACGTGCACCTCGAAGCCCTCGCCCTTCAGGTTGACGGTGTCGATGCCGACGTGGATCAGCAGCTCCACGCCGTTGTCGAGCTCGATCCCGAACGCGTGACCGGTCGGCTGGGCAGCCGCTACAGTGCCGGCACCCGGCGAGACGACCGTGTCGCCCGTCGGCTCGATCGCGACACCCGGGCCCATGACCCCACCGCCGAAGACGGGATCGGGGACCTCCGAGAGGGCCACGGCCGTGCCGTCGAGGGGCGAGGCGATCTCGAACGCGGCCGAGACCTCGTCGGTCGCACCGGGCTTGTCGAGGGTGGCGGTCGCCGTGCCGGGCCGCGCCTCGGCCGGAGCCTCGGTCGCCGATCCGGATGCCGCGGCGGAGGTCGCGGTCGCGGCGGCCGGGGACCCGGACTGCAGCTTCGCCTCGGCCTTGTCGCGCTGCGCCTCGAACTCGGCGCGCTGTTCCGGCGTGCGGTAGTCGCTGATGATGACGAGCGCCATGGCGACGACGAAGGAAGCGAGAACGGCGATGCCGTACAGGACGACCGAGTCGAACGCCGGGATCGTCAGGAGCGACGTGAACACGAAGGCCTGGGTCTTCACGCCGCCGCCGATGCCGATGATGAGACCGCCGACGAGGCATCCCACGAGCATCCGCGGGTAGATCCGCTTGAACCGCAGGTGGATGCCGTAGAGCGAGGGCTCCGAGATGCCGCCGAGCAGGCCCGCCGCCAGAGCACCGGTCGCCGTCTGCCGCATCTGCTTGTCACGCGCGCGCCACGCGATCCACAGCACGCCGGCGGTCGCGCCGAAGCACGCGAAGTTCCACGCGCCCATGGGGCCCTGGATGAAGTCGTAGCCGAGGGTCTGGATGTTCAGCAGCATGATCGCGTTGATCGGCCAGTGCAGGCCGAGCGGCACCATGAAGGGATAGGCCAGCGGGATGACGATGGCGAAGATGAACGGCGAGAACGAGTTGATCGAGCTCAGGAGGTTCGCCAGTCCCGCACCGGCGTAGACGCCGATGGGTCCGATGAGGAAGGCGGTGAGCGGGATCATGACGAGCATCGCCAGGAAGGGGACGAAGATCAGCTGGATGTTCTCGGGGATGACCTTGCGCAGGCCCTTCCACAGCAGCCCGAGCGCGCCGGCCATGAGCAGCGGCGGGAAGACCTGCGAGCTGTAGTCGAAGATCGTCAGCGGCAGACCGAACACCGAGATCGTCGTGATGTCGGAGCCGAGGAAGGTGATCTGCTGCGCGCCCTCCTGGTCAGCGAGTCCGGTGAAGCCCGGCAGCATCACGACCGCCATGATCGCGAAGCCGACCCACGGGTCGGCGCCGACCTTCTTGGCCGCGTTGTAGGCGACCATCAGGGGCAGGAAGATGAAGACGCACTGCCACATCAGGTTGACGAACTGCCACGACGGCTCGAGCACGACGCCCGGGGCGTTCCACGCCGGGATCACGCCGAGGGTCGCCATCAGCGCCATGAAGGTGATGAACAGCGAGGCGCCGAGCAGCGCGCCCAGGATGGGGCGGAACGAGTCGGAGAGGAACTCGAAGAGCGAGTCGAGCCAGGCGACCTTGCCGCGCGGACCCTTGGCGCGCTCGCGCGCCTTGATCGAGTCCGCGTCGTCCTCGTCGACCGCGCCCCCGCCGGCTCCGGACATCGCCGGCAGGGCGTTGATGTCGTTGTAGACGTTCTGGACGGCGCCGCCGATGACGACCTGGAAGCGGTTGCCCGCTTGCGGGACGGCGCCCATGACGCCGGGGATGGCCTCGACCGTCGATTGGTCGACGTTCGACGAGTCGCGCAGTTGGAACCGCAATCGGGTCGCGCAGTGCGTCAGACTCTCGATGTTGCCGGGACCGCCGACGGCGTCGACGATCGATTCGGCGGGACTGGTCGCCATGACTCTCCTCCTGTCTCCGGCCGGGGGCCGAAGTCCTCGCCCGGCACTCTACTCTGAGAGTTCGCCGAGAACGAGGCCTTGACCGGCTATGGCCTGACCACAGTCTCTTCCCCTCCCCCGGAGGAGGGACTGCGGTCTCGGCGAGCCCGCGACGACTGCACGATGGCATCGCCGATGACGAACGCCGCCAGCGTCACACCCACCAGGGGAAGGAAGAAGCCGACGACGATGGCCCCGCCGACGACGAGCGCGATCCCTCCGACCGGCGCCTGCGGGAGCACCTCGCGCGGCGCGGAGCCGACACGGCGTGCGGGATCCCGGGTCGGCCGGCGCTTCCACCACATCGCGTACCCCATCACCACCATCGCGGCGATGCCCGATGCCACGAGGAACAGGACGATCTGGTTGACGACGCCGAACATCGAGCCCATGTGGATGTCGATCGCCCACCGCGCGATCTTCGCCATGGCGGGGTAGTCGCCGAAGTCCACGCGGTCGACCACCGCGAGGGTGTCGCCGTCCACTGCCACCGCGTCGACCTCGGTGGGGAAGCTGCGCTGGATCTCCTGGACGACCCACGCCTGGCCCGTCGCGGCGGGAGGACGGATCTCGACGAGGCCGACGTTGATGTTCTCGCCGCGCGCAACGCCGAGCACCTCGTCGAACGTGTCGGGCGACACCGCCGCGGTCGGCGGCGCGACGATGCCGTGGTCGGCGTGGGGGTCGGTCGATCCGGCGCCGCCGACGGCGGTGTCGAGGGTCGGGTTCTGCCACGACAGCGCAGCGCGCAGACCCGAGACGTTCGCGCCGGCGTAGGTGGACCACGTGATGCCCGACGCCGAGAGGAACACAGCCCCCACCACGAGCCACACGCCCAGTGAGGCGTGCCAGCCGAGAACCCGCCGGTATCCGCGCGCGCCGCGCTTCGGGCGCACGAGGTCGCGTTTGGCCCGCGCCGTACGCAGGCGAGAGATCCACAGCCCGAGGCCCGCCACCACCACGATGCCGAGCCAGGATGCCGCGAGCTCGCTGTACAGGCGGCCGGGCTCGCCGAGGTGGAGCGTGCGATGCAGGTCGCTCACCCACGCGCGAAGCGGGAGGGCACCGCTCGTGCCGTAGACGGTCAGGTCGCCGCGGACCTCGCCGGTGCCGGGGTCGACGAAGATCGCTCTCGTCTCGCTCGGCCCGAGACCGTCCTGCGCGAACATCACGCGCGTCGTGTCTCCAGGAGCGGGCGCGGGCCGCACGGCGGCGAGCGCGGCCGATGCGCCGACGCGGTCCTCGGCGATGCGGACCTGGTCGCCGAGCGACAGGGTCGTGCCGGTGACCGGCGCGCTCAGCTCGTGCGCGTACACCACGCGTTCGAGTTGAGGCGTCACGACGTACAGCGCTCCACTGATCGCCGCGATCAGGATGAACGGGCCGACGAGGATGCCGGCGAAGAAGTGGATGCGCAGCAGCATCGGCACCAGCCAGCCGCGGCGCCGCCGCGGCGGCGCCTGGTCATCGGGCGAGGCGCCGCCCGCGTCGGAGGGATCGGGAACGGCGCCGCCGGGCGCGCGGGAATCGGTGATGGACATGGGTCTCCTCGGTCGTCGGGGTGCCGACGCGCGCCGGGATGCGCGCGCGGCGAAGCGCCCCGACGGGCGCCGGGGCGTCAGAGGACGAGGAGCCGGGGCGGGCCGCGTCGAGACGGCGCTGCGATCAGCGGGCGCGGATGCCGCCTGCGGACGGCGGCGGCGAGCCGGATGCGCAGCGGCGTGCGGACGGGCGGCACGATGTCGCGAGCGACGGCCCGCAACCGGAGTGCTATGCGCTGCGCGAGCCCGCCGAGCGCTGCCATGAGGCACTCGGCCCGGTGCAAGAGGAGAGTGGTCACGACCGCGGCAAGAAGGTGGGCGCCGAGCATCGCTGCGTCCGGCAGGGCCGCAACGGGCGACGCGGGTGACGAGAAGGATGCCGGCAGCGACATATGTGCCGCGTGCAGCGCCTGGAGACCGCGGTCGCCGGCCGCGTCGACGGCGACCGTGGCCGAGCCGACGGACGGCACGACGCCCAGGGCGAACATCGCGTGGAAGATCAGCTGGGCGGAGGCGACACCGGCGCCGAGGCGCGCGATCGAGAGGCGGTGCCCGACGACGATCAGCGTCAGCGGCAACGACAGCGCCCACGGAAGGAGCACGCCCAGCAGGGACGGCGGAGCGCCTCCGGCCGAGACGTGCGACAGCAGCGCGACGAAGGTCGCGAGCGTCGCCGCCGCGCTCGCACGCAGCGCGCGCTGCTGACGGGGCGGGGTCACCGGCTCGCGTCGCGGATCAGACGCCGACGCGTGCGAACGCGTCCAGACTGATCCCCTGGTCGAGCACGGTCTTCGACCACTCGCGTGCCGAGTGCAGCGAGTGGTCGCGATAGTTGCCGCACTCGAGCGCCGAGACGCCGGGGATGTCGGTCTCGACCGCCTCGTCGGCGATGAAGCGGAGACTGCCGGTGAGAGCCGCGACCACGTCGGCTACCTCGGGCTCGCCCCACATCAACAGGTGGAACCCCGTACGGCATCCGAACGGTGAGATGTCGATGACGCCGTCGATGCGGTCGCGCAGGAGGCCGGCGAGCATGTGTTCGATCGTGTGGATCCCGGCGGTGGGGATCTCACCCGCGTTGGGCTGCACGAGGCGGACGTCGAAGTTGGTGATGGTGCCGCCATCGGGCCCGTGCTCGACGCCGATGCGACGGACGTAGGGGGCGATCACGGCGGTGTGGTCCAGCGTGAAGCTCTCGATCTCGGCCATGCGATCCTCCTCGGCTCGACGGTGCCGAGCGCCTGACGACGCCCGCGTTCTGGGGCCAGATTAGCCCGTCCCGGCCGGGGTCGGATCGCCGCCGCTCACAGGCTACGTTCAGCACCTGTGCGGGACTCGTCCAGACTCACGGCGCAGACTCGGGGAGTTTTGTGCGTCTGCCCGCGACGCCCGCCGTCGTTTCACGGTGCCCGCAACATCGAAGGACCGCCCCTGTTCGTATGACTTCTCCGTCGAGCCAGCCCACCCGTCGCGATCTGCGGCGTTCGCCCCGCAGCACCCGCCGAGCCATCCGCCCCGTCGCCCTGACCCTGGGGGTCGCGCTCGGCATCACCGCGATGGTGGGCACGACGGCGTCGGCTGCCGTTCCCACCGCATCCGCCTCCGCTCCCGTCATGCAGCGTGCCGCCCTCGTGACGGCCGCCGTCTCGTCGCCGGCTCAGCCGCTGAGCACGATCGAGCGCGAGACGAGCGATGCGGTCGCCGCGGCCGAGGCATCCGTCGTCGACGCCGCGACCGCTACTGCCGACGTCTCGGCGGCGGCGCTGCCGATCGAGGGCGACACGACCGTCGACACCGCCCAGCTGCGCGAACGCATCGCCGGCCTGCAGGACGCGGACGTGATCCCCACGCTGCTGCTTCCCGGTCTCACCGAGAAGCTCGCCGATGCGACCGACGACGTGCAGGCCGCCACCGCCGATCTGCGCGCGCGTCTCGAAGCTGCTCAGGCGCAGAAAGCCGCCGAAGAAGAGGCCGCGCGGATCGCGGCCGAGGAGGCCGCTGCTGCCGAGGCCGCGGCCAAGGCACAGGCCGAGGCGGAGGCCGCCGCGGCAGCCCAGCGTCAGAGCGCGCCCCGTTCCTCGTCGTCGGCTGCGCCCGCTCCCACCGCGAGCGCGGTCGCCTCGACCGGCGACAACTCCCCCGGCGCCGCCCAGCAGGCCGCGAGCAACATGCTCGGCGACTTCGGCTGGGGCCAGGACCAGTTCTCGTGCCTCGTCTCGCTGTGGAACAAGGAGTCGGGCTGGAACTACCAGGCCTACAACAGCGGCAGCGGAGCGTTCGGCATTCCGCAGGCCCTCCCGGGCAGCAAGATGGCGTCCGCGGGTGGCGACTGGCAGAGCAGTGCCGTCACGCAGGTCCGCTGGGGCCTGGGCTACATCTCGGGCCGATACGGCTCGCCCTGCGGCGCCTGGGACCACTCGCAATCGGTGGGCTGGTACTGAACATCCGCTGACGCAGAAGCGCCCGCCGACACGACCCGCTCACGCGGCGTGCCGACGGGCGCTTCTGGTTCAGTCGCCGCTGGCGGCGGCGCGGTCGGCGTCGATGCTCGACACCTGCGCGGCGTCGATGTCGTCGTCGAGGACCTCTTCGCCGTCGACCTCCCGCGTCGGTGCGGTGTCGTCGGCGTCTCCGGCCAGGGCTCCGGGCGGGACGATCGGCATGTTGTTGTTCAGGCTCATGGCGTCTTCCTTCCTGATGGTGTGGAAGGCCCCACGCTAGGGTCGCCGGGATGCCGCGTCACCCCGGTTGCCCTGCCTGCGCGACGGGTGTACCCGCCGGGATCGAGTCGGCCGGTGCGGTGCAGGTTCCCCGGCCGGGCCGGGTTCGGCGGGCGCCGGCGGCCCGACATAGGCTCGAGGGCATGGCCCGAATCCTCGCCGTCGTGAACGGTCGCATCGTCCCCGTATCCGCCCCCGTCATCGAGGGCGGGACGATCGTCGTCGAGGACGGGATCATCACCGCCGTCGGCGGAGCCGACACGGTCGTGCCGGAGGGCGCCGAGGTCATCGACGCCGCCGGGCGCTGGGTGCTCCCGGGTTTCGTCGAGGCGCACGGGCATCTCGGCGTCCATGAGGACGGCGAGGGCTGGTCGGGCAACGACACCAACGAGATGACCGACCCGAACGGAGCCCGGTTCCGCGCGCTCGACGGCATCGACATCGATGAGGTGGGCTTCCGCGACGCGCTGCGCGGCGGAGTGACCTCGGTGGTCGTCAAGCCGGGATCGGGCAACCCGATCGGCGGCCGCACCGTGGCGATCAAGACCTGGGGCGGACGGACCGTCGACGAGCAGGTCATCGCCGCGGACGTCTCGGTCAAGTCGGCGCTCGGCGAGAACCCCAAGCGCGTCTACGGCGACAAGAAGCAGACCCCCTCGACCCGGCTCGGCGTGGCCTCGGTGCTGCGCGAGGCCTTTGTCGAGGCGCAGAACTACGTGGCCAAGCGGGATGCCGCTGCGGCCAAGGGCGATCCGTTCGACCGTGACCTCGGCAAGGAGACGCTGGCGCAGGTGCTCGACGGAACGCTGCTGTGGGATCAGCACAGCCACCGCCACGACGACATCGTCACGGCCATCCGCCTGGCGGAGGAGTTCGGATACCGCCTCGTGGTCAACCACGGCACCGAGGGGCACAAGATCGCCGACGTCCTCGCCGAGAAGGACATCCCGGTCATCTTCGGGCCGATGCTCACCTCGCGCTCGAAGGTGGAGCTGCGCGATCGCGCGATCGGCGCGCTCGCACTCATCGCCGCGGCGGGGGTGACCGTCGCCATCACCACCGACCACCCGGTCGTGCCGATCGACCAGATCCGGCTGCAGGCGATCCTCGCCGTGCGCGAAGGACTGCCTGCCGACGTCGCCCTCGCGGCGCTCACCGTCAATCCCGCGTCGATCCTCCGGCTCGACGACCGGGTCGGTGCGCTCGAGGCCGGCCGCGACGGCGACATCGTCATCTGGTCGGGCGACCCGCTCGCGGTCGAGTCCCGCGTCGATCACGTCGTGATCGGCGGGGTGACCGTGCTGGAGGCCGCGGACGACGGCGACGTGCGGGTGGTCGAGCGCTGGGAGCGCTTCGGCCGGTCGAGCTGGCTGCGCTGAGCACGGCCGCTCCGACCCGGGCACCGGACGAGGCCGATTCCCCGCGAGCGCAAGAGGTGCGCGCGCGCGCCCGGTTGGGTGTGCACTGAGGGCATGTCGTCACTGCCCCTGTGGCTGCTCCTCCTGATGTTCGCCGGCGCGGCCGGGGTCGTGTGGATCGCGGGCATCCAGCTTTCGAAGACCACCGACGTGCTCGACGCACGCTGGCACATCGGCAGCGCCTTCGGCGGCCTCATCGTGCTGGCCGTCGCCACCAACCTCCCGGAGATCGCGATCACGGTCAGCGCGGCGGCGTCCGGGAATCTCGAGGTCGCGGTGGGAAACATCCTCGGCGGGATAGCCCTGCAGACGGTCGTCCTGGTGATCCTCGACGTCTTCGGCAAACGGGGACGCGGAGTGAAGCCGTTGACCTACCGTGCGGCATCCCTCGTCCTCGTCCTCGAGGCCCTCGCCGTCGTCGCCGTGCTGACCGTCGTCGTGGCGGGCAGCCAGCTGCCCGGAGAGCTGGTCGTCGCCCGCCTCACTCCCGACGTGGCGATGATCGCAGCGCTGTGGATAGCTGGGCTCGTGCTCGTGCAGCGTGCCGGCAAGCACCTTCCGTGGCACGACGACGGCGTCTCACCCGGGGCGAGCGACCACAGACCGGGGCACCGACGCGCGAAGCCGCAGCATCCCCATCACTCGATGGCGACGGCGAAGGTCGTGACCATCTTCTCGCTCTCGGCCCTCGCCACGCTCGGTGCCGGCGTCGTGCTCGAGCGGGTGGGCGATGCCGTCGCCGACGAGATCGGGCTGTCGGGAGTGCTCTTCGGTGCGACCGTGCTCGCACTGGCGACCGCTCTGCCCGAGATCTCGACGGGGCTGCAGGCCATCCGTCAAGGCGATGACAACCTCGCGATGAGCGACATCTTCGGCGGCAACGCCTTCCTGCCCGTGCTGTTCCTCGTCGCCACGCTGATCTCGGGCGAGGCGGTGCTGCCACGGGCCGGCGGCACCGACATCTACCTCACCGCTCTGGGGGCTCTGCTCACCCTCGTCTACGTCGTCGGGCTGCTCTTCCGACCCCAGCGGAGGATCGCCGGGATGGGTGTCGACTCACTGATCGTGCTCGTCCTGTACGGCGCCGGCATCGCCGGGCTCTTCGCCGTCGCCGGCTGACCGGGTCAGACCTCGTCGCCGCGGGGCGCGCGCACCGTCCAGCCGACGCGTCGCAGGGCATCGGCCAGCCGAGCCGCCTCGGTGGCGGCGGCATCCCAGGAGACGTCGGAACAGACGTCGACGGCCAAGGGCGGCGGATCGGCGAACTTCGGGATCTGCACCTCGGCCCAGACGCCGCGCCCGAGGCCCACACGCGGGTACGCGGTGCCGGCGTTCTCGACCGACCCGTCCGAGACGAAGGCGACGACCTCGAGAGCGTCGGGCTTGGCGATGGGCAGGTCGACGACGAGCGTGACCACGAAGGGCCCGCTGGCGGTGTCTCGACCGTTGCCGTGCACGCGCTCATCCTCGCAGACCCCGGGTCGTCACCGGCACGCGGCCGATGCCGGGTAGGCATGTGCCAACGGTGTACTGACAGAGGATTCCTCCGTGCCGGCTCGGCGCGTAGCGTCGCCGTCATGGACAACCGGACCGAGGTGCGCGGGTTCCTGACCTCGCGCCGTGCTCGAGTGGCGCCGGAGCAGGCCGGCATCCTCGCGGGCGGGAACCGGCGAGTTCCCGGACTTCGACGCGGAGAAGTGGCGATGCTCGCCGGAATCAGCGTGGAGTACTACGGCAAGATCGAGCGCGGCGACATCGCGGGCGCTTCGGACGCCGTGCTGGGTGCGATCGCGCGCGCCCTCCGCCTGAGCGACGCAGAACGGGCGCACCTGTTCGATCTCGCACGGGGCGCGCACGCGCCGGTCGCGACCGTGTCACGGACGAGAGCCGGCGCGGTGACCTCGATGCCACGTCCGATGCAGACCATCCTGGATGCGATCACGGGCGGACCGGCCCTGGTGCGGAACGGGCGGATGGACATCCTCGCGACGAACCCGCTCGCGAGGGGTCTTCACGCCGAGACACTCGATGCGCCGGCACGCGGCAACATCGCCCGCTACACCTTTCTCGACCCGCGTGCGCGGGACTTCTACCCCGACCCGGACTCCGCCGCCGACATCGTCGTCGCGATCCTGCGCACCGAAGCCGGCCGGGATCCTCACGACGCCGCGATGCACGACCTGGTCGACGAGCTCTCCGGCGGCAGCGAGTCGTTCCGCACCCGGTGGAATGCGCACGAGGTGCGACAGCACGGCGGCGGCGCGAAGAGATTCATCCATCGGGCTGTCGGAGAGCTGTCCTTCGCTTACGAAGAGATGCAGTTCGTGCAGCATCCCGGACTCACGTTCCTCGTCTACGTCCCCGAACCCGGGTCGCCGAGCGAGGAGCGGATGCGCCTGCTCGCCAGCTGGCAGGCCACGGGCGATCTCGCGGAGCCCGCCACCGCCGGCGAGGCCCAGCACCACTCCCGCTGACGACGACGCCATCCACACCACTGAGGAGCTCACGATGCACACACGTACTCTCGGACAAGGCCTGCAGGTGTCCGCCGTCGGACTCGGCTGCATGGGGATGTCGCAGAGCTACGGCCCCAATCCGGGTGACCGGAGCGACATGATCGCCGTGCTGCGCTCTGCGGTCGACCTGGGCGTGACCTTCTTCGACACCGCCGAGGTGTACGGCCCCTACGTCAACGAGGAGCTGGTCGGCGAGGCCCTCGAGCCGCTGCGCGACGAGGTCGTCGTCGCGACGAAGTTCGGGTGGGACATCGCAGCCGGAGGCAGCGTCGGGCTGAACAGTCGTCCGGACCAGATCCGTCGGGTGGCCGACGAGTCGCTCAGCCGACTGCGCACCGACGCGATCGACCTGTTCTACCAGCACCGCGTCGACCCGGACGTCCCCATCGAGGACGTCGCCGGCACCGTCGGCGAGCTCGTCGCCGCCGGCAAGGTGCGGCACTTCGGCCTGTCGGAGGCGTCCGCGGCGACCATCCGCCGCGCCCACGCCGTCTTCCCCGTCACCGCCGTCCAGAGCGAGTACTCGCTGTGGACCCGCGACCCGGAAGCCGATGTGCTGCCCGCCCTCCGCGAGCTCGGCATCGGCTTCGTCCCCTTCAGCCCGCTGGGCAAGGGATTCCTCACCGGCACCATCGACGCCGCGACGGCGTTCGGCGACGACGACATCCGTCGACGCGTCCCTCGCTTCGAGGAGCGCAACCTCGCGGCGAACCGCGCGCTGGTCGATCACGTCGTGAGGCTCGCCGAGGCGAAAGCGACGACACCGGGGCAGATCGCCCTCGCGTGGCTCCTCGCACAGCAGCCCGGGATCGTCCCGATCCCCGGCACCCGAAGCACCGCGCGGATCCGCGAGAACGCCGCGGCGACGGTCGTGCCCCTCTCAGCCGACGAGCGCGACGACCTCGATGGTCTCACCGAGCGCATCACTGTTCGAGGCGAGCGCTACAACGCCGAACACCTGAGCTATCTCGACCGTGACACCCGGGTTTCCGGGCCTCCCCGATGATTACGAAGAGATAACGGAAAACCCTTGCTCATCGTTATCTCGTCGTTATAGAGTGCTCGCACGGTAGCTGTTTTGCTGTGGCGGCTACCGGCATGTGATTGCAGGAAACTCTTGGTGCAAAGGGACGAGGGTCCGACCGAATGCCTCTTCGGTCGGACCCTCAACTGCGTCTCGGAGACCCGTTTCGGCGGAGCGTCGTGATGTCCGGCGTCGGCGGGTGGATCGGTCAGGCGCCTCCGCCTCCACCGCCGCCGCCACCGCCGCCGGCCGCTCCCCCGCCGCTGGAGCCTCCCGAGGTCGACGACGACGAGGACGCACTGGCCGACAGCGTCCCGATGCCGGCGGCGAACGAGGATGGATCGAATGCGCCGGACCCGGCGTACCAGACCGGCGCCGCCACCCCGGCCGCCGCATAGAGCGCGACGAGGCGCTGCGACCATTCCTTCTCGAGGCCGAACACCACGGCGTAGGGCAGCAGGCGCTCGTACAGGTGCAGCATCTGCCGCGGGTCATCGGTGTCGATGGCGCGACGCTCCGCGCCGCGGGGCGATTGGAGGGTGCGGATGCGGTCCTCCTCCGCCCACGCGATGAAGGTCTTCAGCCCGGCGAGATGATCTCGCACCTCCGCGCCGCGCGTCGACAGGGGAACGGCTGCGATCGCGAAGATCACCACGAAGAACGACAGGAACGCCACCACGAGCAGCGCGATCGGAAGGGCGGGGTGCACGTAGCTGGTGAGGGCGAGCACACCGAAGACCACGACGAGGGCGACCGCGAGCCCCCATACGGCGAGCGGCCACGCCCGGGCGCCGACCGGGACCGAACGGTACATCCCGCGCTGTTTGAGCTCGTCGCCGGCGGTCTTGAGGATCTTCTGCGCGGCGGTCGAGAAGCGGGTGTCGGTCGACCCGAACTCGTAGACGTCGCCGGGCCGGCCCGCCGGGAACAGCCCGCCCAGGAGCATCCGACCGTCACCGTCGGCGAGCGAGGGGTCGACGAGTTCGGCTCGGAGCTTCGCCTTGCCCCACCGGGGCTTGTCCCCCTCGACGATGCGGATCGAGCCGGCCACGGCCTGCTCGAGCACCTCGGCCGGGATCGCCTTCGTGGTCTTGCCGAGCAGCACGGCGGACTCGAGGGCGTCGACGCCCGGCGGCGGCTCGTACTCGGCGATGATCGTGGCGCGCCCGGGCTCGTGACGCAGCAGCGTGCGCCGGTTGCGCACCGCCCAGCCCGTCGCGCCGAGCAGCAGGATGGCGCCGCCCGCCTGGAGCCATCCGAACGGCGACGACGCGAAGGAAGAGTCGAAGGTCTCGAACGCCCCCTCGTCGAAGCCGATCGCGACGGTCAGGGTCTCTCGCGGACCGAGGTCGTTCGCCTTGGCCGTGATGATCGACCCGTCGGCGGATGCGGTGATGTCGGGGCAGGCGTCGGTCGCCCCGTCGCCGCCGACGTAGCAGGCCTGCCGGCCGGCGAGACTCTGCGCCAGCGCCGCATCGAGGTGGACGGTCGCCGAGACCTCACCGAACGGCTGCTCCCAATCCGTGCCGTTCACGTCCCAGTAGAACTCCAGCCCGGTGTCGGGGAAGCTCCACACGACGTTCTCCAGGTCGTAGGTGAAGACGAAGCTGGTGCGGCCGTGGAGGTAGTCGTCGCCTCGGGCGAGGATGCCGAAGGTGCCGTCGTCGCTGTCGGTCTCCACCGGCCAGGCCCGGCCGTCCTCGTCGGTCACCGAGACCAGCTCGGGATGCAGCGGCTGGCCGTTGTAGGTCTCGGGCAGCAGCCGCCGCATCCCGCGGTTCTGATCGGCATCGGGAAAATCGGCGACGAAGGTCTCGACGACCCGCATCCGAGCCGTGCCGTCGGCGTCGCGCGTGATGGTGTAGTCGACCGCGAGCGAGTCGAACACGAACGCGTCGAGATCGCCGGAGACATCGGATGCCACCACGCCGCGCAGTGCCGGGGGAACCGTCGTCGTGATCGGAGCAGAGGTGGAGGAAGCAGCGCTCGCCGCGGACGGAAGCGCCCACAGCAACAGGCATCCGATGACGGATACGACGACGAGCGCGAGCGCCGAACGCGTTCGCCGGATCATGCCGACCAGCTTAGGCGGGCATTAAAGTTGTCGCCATGAACGATCGTCGTCGCGCGGTAGCCGCTTGGGAGAGCCTCTTCCGCGCTCAGCACGAGATCTTCGACGACATCAGCGGTGACTTCGCTCGCGACGAGCTCAGCCAGGCCGAATACGACGTCCTGCTCACCGTGACCCGTGGACCCGGCAACCGAGCGCGCCTGCGCGACATCACCGCGAACATGCTCATCAGTCAGCCGAGCGTCTCTCGCCTGGTCGACCGGATGGTCGCGCGCGGCCTCATCGGCAAGTGCAGCGACCCGACCGATGGCCGCGGCGCCATGATCACTGCGACGAACGAGGGCGTCGCGGCCTTCCGCCGACTCGCCGCCGAGCACGGCCGGTCGATCGCGGAGCGGATGTCGGTGCTGTCGACCGATGAACTCGAGCAGTTGGAGCAGCTCACGACGAAGCTGCGTCGCACCCGCTGATCGCGAGACGGCAGCCCGGGCCGGCGAGCGCGCGGGCGGCCGGCGGGAGCGCGGCGGGCAGGCGGGTGGCCTGCGCGGGCGGCACGTGATGGCGCCGGTTCCTCCCCAAACGATGCCCATCGGGAGTCTCAAGGTTCGTAGCCATGTTCCCCTGCAATGTCGGTGGCTGCTGCGAAAATAGGAACATGCAAGCGAACAACGAGGCCGAGGCCATGGCGGGCGGGTCTCCGCACGCGGCCGCGTTCGCCGGATTCGATGAGTCGTTGCGCCTCCTCCACGCCGGCGAGGTCGCCGCGATGCGAGCCCTCGCCGAGTTGGGGCGGTCGGCCCTGCGCGAGGCGCATCGCGGCGGAGTCCGGGGCATGGCCTCCGACATGGAGCTGCGGTCGGTCGCCGCCGAGGCGGCGGGGATCGCGCGGCGGGGTGACCGGCGGGTGCAGTGGGAGATCGACCACGCGATGACGGTGGTGGATGAGTACCCGGCGATGTTCGCGGCGTGGGAGCAGCGCCTCGTCACGCGCGAGCACGTCGATGTCGTCGTGAAGGTCGGGCGGGCGGTGCCGGAGGAGGTACGACCGGAGTTCGACGCCGCCGCAGTGGCCGTGTGCCAGCGGGACATCGCGACGCGCGTGGCCGGGGCGTTGCAGAACCTGGCGGAGCGGATGCACCCGCGATCGTTCTCGGAGCGTCACCGGGAGGCCGCCGCCGGACGGTGCGTGCGGTTGTCGCCGGGCGTGGACGGGATGGCCGATCTCTCCGCGACGGTGCCGATGGTGATCGCCGCGGGGATCTACGACCGGTTGACGCAGATGGCGCAGTCCGTGAAGGACGCGAGAGCGGATGCCGTAGGCGCGGATGCGGGTGCAGTGGATGCCGCACGCGATGGTGCTGCCACCGCGCCCGACACCCGGACGATGGATCAGCTCCGCGCGGATGTTCTCTCGGACCTCGTCCTCGGCGGTGCACCGGTCGTTGACCCGACCACCGGCACCGACGGGCGCGGGACGCTCGGCGCGATCCGCGCGAAAGTGCAGGTCGTGATCACCGCCGACACCCTCACCGGGAAAGACGAACACCCCGCCGAAGCGACCGGCACCGGACTCATCGACGCCGACACGGTCCGGGAGCTCGCCTCACAGACGGGGACGTGGGACCGGATGTTCATCGACCCGATCACCCGCACACCGGTCGAAACCGACGCCTACCGGCCGTTGCCCGCGATGCGGCGGCTGCTGCAGACCCGCGACCAGCACTGCCGGTTCCCCGGATGCCGCAGAGCCGCGATCCGCTGCGAGATCGACCACACCATCGACCACGCCACCGGCGGCCACACCCACATCCTCAACCTCGCCCACCTCTGCCAACGACACCACTCCATGAAGCAATTCACCACGTGGCGGGTGAAGCAGATCGGCGGCGGAGTGCTCGTGTGGACCTCACCCCACGGCAGGGTCTACCGAGAAGACGTCCCCATCCCCACCGTCTGCTTCACACCAGAACTCGCCACACCACCACCACCCGGGCCACCCAGGCCACCCAGGCCACCCGGGCCACCCGGCCGAGGTGCCGGCGCACCACCCGACGCGCCACCACCCTTCTGACGGGCCGGGGCCTGGAAGCAGCCTCCGTTCCGGTACTGTCCCCTCGTCGCCGATCGGCGGATGTCAAGAGGGAACTCTGGAGCGCGGGCTCTCCTAAGGTGGGGAGCGTCGACGCACCGAGGAGACCGCCATGAACCGCCGCCTGACCGCCTTCGCCATCACCGCCGCCGCACTGCTCGCGCTCACCGGCTGCACCGGCGGCAACGACTCCCCCGAGGGCGGCAACGCCGCCGAGAGCACCCAGTCCGTCGAAGACGCCTGCACGCAGGTGAACGACGTCATGACCGAGGCGACCGCGGGACTGCAGGAGATCGACCCCTCCGACCCCGCGACCGCGGCGACCGCCCTCCGCACGATCTCCGACGGCATGGGAGACGCCGCCGACGCGGTCACCAACTCCGAGATCGCCGGCATCCTGCCCGATCTGCAGACCGCGTTCGCGTCGGCTGCCGAGTCCATGGAGGCCGTCGCCGCCGGCGACACCGAGCGCGCGTCCGAACTGAACACCGCCCTGACCGACGTTCAAGACAGCATCGGCCGCTACACCGAGCTCTGCGGCGCCAGCTGATCCGGCTCGGACAGGTCCGTTCCCCGGCGCTGCATAACGCTCTGGTTTCACTCAGGCCGCTTCGGCACAGGCGTCGCGTACCATGATCCACGAGTGCGCGTCCACGCGCAGACGGGGGTACAGCGGTGACGGATGTCGCGTCGAAGCACGATCACGAGGGCACGGCCGAACACGCCGCGCTCGCGAGCGATGCTGAACAGCGCGTCGAATGGGCCCCGGCCGAGCCGACACGCAAGAAGCGCCGCCTCGGCCTGTGGATCGGAATCCCGGTCGGCGTCGTCGCGCTCGGAGCAGCCGCCGCGTCCCTGTTCCTGATCGCGCCCGGCACGACCATCGGCGGGGTTCCCGTCGGTTTCCTCACGCCCGGCGCCGCGGCAGCCGCCGTGCAGGACCGCCTCGACCAGACCACCATCACGCTCGGCGACGGCGGAGAGTCCGTCTCGGGTGCCGAGCTCGGCGCGCAGGTCGACAGCACCGCCCTCGCTTCCACGGCCTTCGACTCCCGACCCGCGTGGAACGTGACGCAGTGGTTCGGCGAGCCCATCTCCGCGCCTGTCACCCTCGAGGCGGACGTTGCCACGGCCGCCCTGCGCGGCGCAGCCGGCGATCTCTACGTCGAGCCGACCGCGGCCGGCGTCGCCTTCGACGGCTCGTCCTACGTCGTCAGCCCCGACGTCCCGGGCGCGGGCATCGATCCCGAAGCCGCACGCGCCGGGCTTCAGAGCGCATTCGATGCCGGGCAGACCGCCACGGTGATCGACCCCGAGCTCACGCCGGTCGCCTCACTGACGACCACGGCCGCTGCCGACGAGACCGCCGCCACCCTCAACGCGATGCTCGAGAACGTCGGCTTCTACGTCGGCGACGAGCGCACCGTCCCCGTCGATCGCGCCGTCGCCGCCAGCTGGCTGACGGTCGGCACCGCCGACGACGGCTCGTTCGATGTCACCGCAGACGCGGCGCTCATCCAGCCGCTCGTCGACACGCTGCCCGGGCTCGTCGACCGGGCTCCGGTCAACGGCGTCGTCTTCGCGAACGCCGCCGGAACGATCATCGACGACTCCGACGCCGGACTCGACGGCCGGACGCTGCAGTCGACCGACGGGATCGCCGCGGGCTTCGCCGATCAGCTCGCCACCGGCGACGCCGTCTACCGCCTCCCGGTCGACGTCGTTCCCGTGACGACCGACACGATCACGAGGATGCTCGAGGTCGATCTCGGTGAGCAGCGCCTGTACCTCAAGGAGAACGGCGCCGTCGTGGACTCCTGGCTCGTCTCCACCGGCCGCCCCGGCGCCGACACCCAGACGGGCTACTACACGATCGGCTGGAAGACCCCGCTCCAGGACATGCGCGGCACCGCGGCGGACTCGGGCGTGAGCTACATCCAGCCCGACGTGAAGTGGGCGATGTACTTCAACGGCGACCAGGCGTTCCACGGCGTGTACTGGCACAGCAACTGGGGCAACCGGATGAGCGCCGGTTGCGTCGGCATGCCCGACTCCCGCGCCGCCCAGATCTACGAGTGGGCCGTCGCCGGCACCGACGTCTGGGTGCACGCCTGAGCGCGATGCCCTGAGGTCGGGATCGCCTCGTGCGCCCCGCACCGATCACCGTTAGCCTGTGCTCATGGCTGAGCTCCGCGTTGAAGAACTGTCGGCGTCCACGATCGTCGCCGTGAACAACCTGTCGTTGAAGCCGGGACAGGAGCGATTCGTCGCGCCCGAGAGCTACGCGGTCGCGGCCACCGTGGTCAACCCCGCGACCTCCTGGCAGCGCGTCATCCTCGACGGGGACGAGGTCGTCGGATTCGTCAGCGCCGGGTTCGACCACGAGGCACCCCAGGAGCACTTCCGCTCGGTCCTGTGGCGCATCAACGTCGACGCCGACGACCAGGGCCGCGGCGTCGGCCGGTACGCTGTCGAGAAGCTCGTCGACGAGGCCCAGGCCCGTGGTTTCGACTGCCTGGACGTCATCTACGAGGCCGGCGAAGGCGGCCCCGAGGCCTTCTTCACGCGTGTCGGCTTCACCCCCGTCGGCGAGACCGAGTACGGCGAGGTCGTCGCCGAGATCCGGTTCTGATCACCCCGTTCCAGCAAGAACGCCCCGGTCGCGCGAGCGGCCGGGGCGTTCTGGTTCGTCGATGCGTCAGACGCCGTCGATGATGCCGTTCAGCGTCGCCGAGGGGCGCATGACCGATGCGACCAGCGCAGCATCGGGACGGTAGTAGCCGCCGATCTCGGCCGCCGAGCCCTGGACCGCGACCAGCTCGTCGACGATCGTGGACTCGCTCGTGGCGAGGGCGTCGGCGATCGGGGTGAACGCCGCAGCGAGCTCCGCGTCGACGGTCTGAGCCGCCAGCTCCTGCGCCCAGTACAGGGCGAGGTAGAAGTGGCTGCCGCGGTTGTCGATGGTGCCGAGTGCGCGGCCGGGCGACTTGTCCTGCTCGAGGAACGTCCCCGTCGCGGCATCCAGCGTGTCGGCGAGCACCTTCGCGTGCGCGTTGCCGGTGTACTCGCCGAGATGCTCGAACGAGGCGGCCAGGGCGAAGAACTCGCCGAGCGAGTCCCACCGCAGGTAGTTCTCCGAAACCAGCTGCTGCACGTGCTTGGGAGCAGACCCACCCGCACCGGTCTCGAAGAGCCCGCCGCCGGCGAGCAGCGGCACGATCGAGAGCATCTTGGCGCTCGTGCCGACCTCGAGGATCGGGAAGAGATCGGTGAGGTAATCCCGAAGCACGTTGCCGGTGACGGAGATCGTGTCCTCGCCCCGGCGGATGCGCTCGAGCGAGTAGCGCGTCGCCTCGGCGGGCGCGAGGATCTCGATCGTCAGGCCTTCGGTGTCGTGGTCGGCGAGGTATTCGTGCACCTTCGCGATGAGGTTCGCGTCGTGCGCGCGGCTCTCGTCGAGCCAGAACACCGCGGGCACGCCGGTGGCGCGTGCACGGGTGACCGCGAGCTTGACCCAGTCGCGCACGGCGACATCCTTCGTCTGCGTCGCGCGCCAGATGTCACCTGCCTGCACATCGTGCGAGAGCAGCACGGCACCCGACGCGTCGACGACCTCGACCGTGCCCGCCGCGGCGAGCTCGAACGTCTTGTCGTGCGAGCCGTACTCCTCAGCCGCCTGAGCCATGAGGCCGACGTTGGGGACGGAGCCGATGGTGGCCGGGTCGAGCGGCCCGTTCGCGATGACGTCGTCGATGGTCGCCTGGTAGACGCCCGCGTACGACGAGTCGGGGATGACGGCGATCGTGTCGTCCTCGCCGCCGTCGGCGCCCCACAGCTTGCCGCCGTTGCGGATCAGCGCCGGCATCGAGGCGTCGACGATCACGTCGGAGGGCACGTGGAGGTTCGTTATGCCCTTGTCGGAGTTGACGTACGACAGCCGCGGCCCGGCGGCGATGGCCGCTTCGAACGCGGCGCGGATCTCGTCGCCGTTCGCGAGCTGCGAGAGCCCGGCGAGGATGGCGCCCAGGCCGTTGTCGGGCGTGAGCCCGGCGGCCGTCAGGTCGTCGCCGAAGCGGGCGAAGACATCGGCGAAGAACGCGCGCACGACGTGCCCGAAGATGATGGGGTCGCTGACCTTCATCATCGTCGCCTTCAGGTGCACCGAGTACAGCACGTTCTCCTCGGCGGCCTGGGCGACCGTGTCGGCGAGGAAGGCGTCGAGAGCTGCGGCGGAGAGGAACGTTGCATCGACGACCTCCCCCCGCAGCACCTTCAGCCCCGACTTGAGCTCGGTGACCGTGCCGTCCTCGGCCGTGAAGCGGATCGAGAGGACGTCATCGGCGCCGAGCACCGTCGAGATCTCGTTCGACTTGAAGTCATCGTGCCCGAGTGTGGCCACCCGGGTCTTGGACCCCTCGGCGAACGCCTTGTTGCGGTGCGGGTGCTTGCGCGCGTAGTTCTTCACCGACAGCGGGGCGCGTCGGTCGCTGTTCCCCTCGCGGAGCACCGGGTTCACGGCCGAGCCCTTGATGCGGTCGTAGCGGGCGCGCGCCTCGATCTCGGCGGCATCCTTCGGCTCGTCCGGGTAATCCGGGATGTCGTGGCCTGCCGCCTGCAGCTCGGCGACGGCGGCCTTCAGCTGGGGGATGGACGCCGAGATGTTCGGCAGCTTGATGATGTTCGCCTCGGGGAGGGTCGCGAGTCCGCCCAGCTCGGCGAGGGCGTCGCCGACCTGCTGCTCCGGCGTCAGACGCTCCGGGAAGGCCGCGAGGATGCGGCCGGCGAGCGAGATGTCGCGGGTCTCGATGGCCACACCGGCCTTGCCGGCGAAGGCCTCGACGATGGGCAGGAAGGAGGCGGTGGCCAGTGCCGGCGCCTCGTCGGTGTACGTGTAGATGATGGTCGAGTCGGGCACGTGTCGTCTCTCCAAAAGCGCGTCGAGGGTCGGTGTTCAGCGTATCGCACGGGGTCGGTTCTCTCGATGTCGAGATATCTCCCCGTGGGCGGGCTTCGCGCTAGGGTGAGCGCGTGCCGCGCTTCGATCTGCCGCTCGCCGAACTGGAGAACTATCACCCGGCGGTGAGCGAACCCCGAGACTTCGACGAGTTCTGGGCCGCCACCGTGGCCGGATCCCGGGAGGCCGGGGGCGAGGTCGCGGTCTCGGCGCCGCTGGACCTGTTCTCGGCCGTGGAGGTCCGCGACGTCACGTTCCCCGGGTACGCCGGCGAGCCCGTCAAGGCGTGGCTGATCCTGCCGACGCACCGCGACGGCCCCCTCCCGGCGGTCGTGGAGTTCGTCGGCTACGGCGGCGGGCGCGGGCTCCCCGCCGAACGGCTCGCCTGGGCGGCCGCCGGTTACGCGTCGCTCGTCATGGACACCCGCGGGCAGGGCAGCGCATGGGGCAGCGGTGGGGACACCCCCGATCCGCACGGCTCGGGGCCGGCGTTCCCCGGCTACCTCACCCGGGGCATCGAGACGCCCGAGACCTATTACTACCGTCGGGTCTTCACCGACGCCGTGCGCGCCGTGGATGCCGTCCGCAGCCTGCCCGAAGTGGATGCCGCCCGCGTCTCGGTGTGCGGAGGCAGCCAGGGCGGTGGCATCGCGCTGGCCGCGGCGGGCCTCAGCGACGGCCTGGTCGCCGTCATGCCCGACGTTCCGTTCCTCTGCCACTTCGAGCGGGCGATCGGGCTCACCGGTAGCGACCCGTACCAGGAGGTCGTGCGCTACCTCGCGGTGCACCGCGGTGCCGAGACCCGGGTCTTCGAGACGCTCTCGTACTTCGACGGCGTGAACTTCGCGCGTCGCGCCGACGCGGCATCCCTGTTCTCGGTCGGGCTGCTCGATCCGGTCTGCCCGCCGTCGACCGTCTACGCGGCGTTCAACGCGTACGGCGGCACCCGCGAGGAGATCCGCAAGGAGATCACCGTGTATCCCTTCAACGAGCACGAGGGCGGCCAGGGCCACCAGTGGCGAGCGCAGGCGGGCTTCCTGCGCGAGGTGCTGGGCTCGGCCGAAGACGGAGAGCGGAACGCATGAGCCAGCGGCGCGTCCTGGGCATCGACGCGGGCCAGAGCGGCATCAAGGTCCGCACCGCAGCAGCATCCGGGGGCGACCTCGTCTCTCCCGGCATCCGCACCGGTGAACCCCTCCTCCCCCAGCTCGCGGCCGTCGTGGCCGAGACGGTCGAGCGCACGGGTGCGCCCGTCGATGTCGTCGTCGCCGGGGTCTCGGGCCTCACCGACGGAAACGCCGACGCAGGCGCCATGCTCGAGCTGACGCGATCCGCGGGCGTCCGGGGCGTGGTGCTCGCGCACGACTCGACGACATCGTTCCTCGGAGCGCTCGGCGACCGGGCGGGCGCCGTGGTCGCCGCCGGCACCGGCGTCGTGACCCTGGCCGTGGGCGCCGAGACCACCGCCCGCGTGGACGGGTGGGGCTGGATCATGGGCGATGCCGGCAGCGGGTACTGGATCGGACGCGAGGCGCTCGACGCCGTCATGCGGGCCTACGACGGCCGCGGGCCGACGACGGAGCTCACCGCCGCGGTGTCCGCCCTGTGGCCGGACCTGTCGCAGGCGTACATGAGCCTGCAGGCCGACCCCGACCGCGTCCGGCTCGTCGCGAGCTTCGCCGCCGTCGTGGCACGTGCCGCGGCCGGCGGCGACGCGGTGGCTCAGGACATCTCGGTGCGCGCGGCGCACGAGCTGGCTCAGAGCGTCCGCGCCGCCATCGCGCAGGTACGCACCGCTGAGGAGACCTTCGCGGTGTGCGCCCTCGGCGGTGTGTTCGGTTCGGCACCGCTGCTCGAGGCCTTCACGGCGGACCTGCACGCGCGCGACGACTCGGTGCGCCTGGTCGATCCGCTCGGTGTCGGCATCGACGGCGTCATGGCTCTCGCCGATCTCGACGACACCCACCCGCTGTCGCTCGCGACGCACCGCGCCGGCGTCATCTGACCCGCCGCGAGAGCCCCGCCTCAGACCAGCGACTCGCGCCAGGCGCTGTGCAGCTGGGCGAACTTCCCCGTTCCGGCGATCAGTGCATCGGGGGTGTCGTCCTCGATGATGCGCCCGTGCTCCATGACGAGTACGCGATCGGCGATCGCGACCGTCGAGAGACGGTGGGCGATGATGATCGCGGTCCGGTCGGAGAGCAGGGTGCCCAGCGCCTCCTGGATCTGTCGTTCGCTGGGGATGTCGAGCGATGCGGTCGCCTCGTCGAGGATGAGCACCGCCGGATCGGCGAGGAAGGCGCGGGCGAACGAGATCAGCTGGCGCTGCCCCGCCGAGACACGACCACCGCGCTTGTTCACGTCGGTGCCGTAGCCGTCGGGCAGGCGCTCGATGAACGCGTGGGCACCGACCGCCTTCGCGGCGGCCTCGATCTCGTCCATCGTGGCGTCGGGCTTGCCCAGGGCGATGTTGTCGGCGACCGTGCCGCTGAACAGGTACGCCTCCTGCGTGACCATCACGATGGCGCGGCGCAGGTCGCGGGGATGCAGCTGCCGCAGGTCGACGCCGTCGAGGGTGACGCGGCCCCTGGTGGGGTCGTAGAAGCGGGCGACGAGCTTGGCGAGCGTCGTCTTGCCCGCGCCCGTCGTGCCGACGAGGGCGATCGTCTGACCCGCGGGCATGTCGAGCGCGAAGTCCGGAAGGATCGTACGGTCGGCCGAGTAGCCGAAGGTGACGTCCTCGAACCTCAGGTGCCCCCGGGCCTGGCGCAGATCGACCGGGTCGACCGGGTCGGGCACCGTGGGGTCCTCTTCCAGCACGCCCGAGACCTTCTCCAGGGCGGCCGTGGCCGACTGGTAGGAGTTGAGGAAGAACGCCACCTCCTGCATGGGCGCGAAGAAGTTGCGCACGTACAGCACGGCGGAGAGCAGGAAGCCGAGCTCGAGCGCGCCGTCGACGACACGGAGCCCGCCCCACAGCAGCACGACGGCCAGGGAGACGGATGCCACGGCCATGAGAGCCGGCTCGAACGTGCCGAACAGCCGGATGGAGCGCATGTTCACGTCGCGGTAGTCGCTCGAGAGCTGCCCGAACTCGGCGTCGTTGGCGGGCTCCTTGCGGAACGCCTTGACGGCACGGATGCCCGTCATCGACTCGACGAACTTGACGATGACCTTGGCGCTGACCACGCGGGATTCGCGGTAGACCACCTGCGACCGCAGGTAGAACCAGCGCATGAGCAGGTAGAGCGGGATGCCCATGAGGGCCAGGATGACGCCCGACTGCCAGTCGAGCAGGAGGAGTGCCACGAGGGTGAACCCGCCGTAGAGCAGGCCGGAGACGAGCTCGTTGAGCCCGCCGTCGAGCAGCTCGCGGATGGTGTCGAGATCGCTCGTCTGACGCGAGATGATGCGTCCCGACGTGTAGGACTCGTGGAACTCGAGGCTGAGGCGCTGGGTGTGCAGGAAGATGCGCTTGCGGAGGTCGATCATGACCGCCTGGGTCAGGCGGGCCGCGACGACGGCGTACCACCCGATCAGCGCGGCACCGCCGATCGCGGTGACGAGGAAGACGATGACCACGATGATCGTCGGCATCCAGTCGGCGCGCTCGGTGACCGCCGGCAGGGCGTTCGCGATGCCCCAGCCGACGAGGGCGGGGCCGGCGACCCGCAGCGCCGTGGAGACGACGAGTACGATCGCCGCCAGGACGAGCTGCATGCGCAGCGGCGAGACGAGCGAGCCGAGCAGGCGCAGCGAACGACGCCGGATCTCGCGACTCTCGGCGCGCGTGTAGTCGGAGCGGTCCTCGCCGCTGGTTCCGGTGACGGTGCTCACAGGGTCGCCTCCCGCTTGTTCTGACGTTCTTGCTCGTCCTCGAGGCTCGAGATGACGTAGCGGTAGTGCTCGCTCGATCGCAGCAGCTCGGAGTGCGTGCCGACGGCCGTGACGCGTCCGTCCTGCAGCAGCGCGACGCGGTCGGCGAGCGTGACGGTCGAGGGCCGATGGGCGACGATGAGCGCCGTCGTGTCGGCGAGCACCTCGCGCAGCGCGTCCTCGACGAGGGCCTCGGTGTCGACGTCGAGAGCCGACAGCGGGTCGTCGAGCACCAGGACCGCGGGGCGCGCTGCGACCGCCCGAGCGAGAGCGAGCCGCTGCCGCTGCCCGCCGGACAGGCTCAGCCCCTCCTCGCCGATGACGGTGTCGACCCCGTGGGGAAGCGTGTCGACGAAGCCCGCTTGCGCGACCTGCAGCGCTTCGCGGAGGACGCGTTCGGCCTCGTCGCCGCCGCCCGCGAGATCCTCGCGGCCGAGCAGCACGTTCTCGCGGACCGTCTGCGAGAACAGCGTCGCATCCTCGAACGCCATCCCGACATGACGTCGCAGCTCGCTGATCGAGAGGTCGCGGATGTCGACGCCGTCGAGGGTGACGCGCCCGCCGGTGACGTCGTAGAGGCGTCCGGGCAGCGTCGTCAGGGTCGTCTTGCCCGAGCCGGTCAACCCGACGAGGGCCATCGTCTCGCCGGGGCGGAGCGACAGGTCGACGCCGTCGAGCAGATCGCGCTCGGTGCTCGCCGCATCCTGGTAACGGAAGCGGGCGCCCTCGAAAACCAGGGCACCGCGAGGCTCGGCGATCGTGGCCGGACGGTCGGGATCGGTGATCGTGTTCTGCTCGTCGAACACCTCGAAGATGCGGTCGGTGGCCGTTCGCGCGTCGACGAGGAACGAGAACAGGAAGCCGATCGACTCGACCGGCCACCGCAGGATCGTCGCCATCGCGAAGAACGCGATGAGCGCACCGCGATCGATCTCGCCCGCCTGCACGAGATAGATGCCCGCGCCCAGGCACAGCGCGAACGCGATGTCGGGCAGGAGGACGAGCCAGAACCATATCCAGCCGACGGCCTTCGCCTTGCTGAGCTCGGTCTGGCGCAGCGTCTCGGCCTGCCGGGTGAACTTCTTGAGCGCGTGGCTGCCCCGGCCGAAGGCCTTCAGGACCCGGATGCCGTGGACCGACTCCTCGACGGCCGTCGCCAGGTCTCCGGCCTGGTCCTGGCTCTGCCGCGAGAGCAGGCCGTACTGCTTCTCGAACAGATAGCCCGAGATCCACAGCGGCGCCGACACGACGACGAAGATCGTTCCGAGCAGCCAATGCCAGCTGAAGAGGATCACCGAACCGACGAGGATCGTGAGCATGTTGACGATCAGCAGCACGATGCCGAAGGCGAGCCACCGCCGGATGAGGCTGATGTCCTGCATCATCCGGCTCAGCAGCTGCCCCGACTGCCAGCGGTCGTGGAACGACACCGGCAGGCGCTGCAGCCGTGAGAAGAAGTCGGTCCGCAGCTCGTACTCGACCCGCGTCGCAGGCCCCAGGACGAACCAGCGGCGCGCCCACACCATCAGCGCCTCGACGAGGCCGAGGAGGAGGATCGCCCCGGCGCCGAGCGCGATGAGCCAGGGATCGCCGGAGTCGATGGGCCCGCCGTCGGCGACGATGACCTCCAGGACGAGCGGGATGCCGAGGGCGAGCAGACTCGCCACGAGGGCGCTGACGCCGCCGAGGGCGAGGCGCGGGAGGACGGGCTTGGCGAAGGGCAGCAGACGCGCAAGCGAACGGACGGTGGACAGACGGGGAGTCGTCGGAGAGGTCATGATCCTGCAGGGTGGGAGCGGTGCCGGAGGCGGCGGGGAGCGCGCGAAGCGCGACGGTTCACGGCCCCGAGGGGCCTGTCGAGGACGAACGACGGGAGCGGCGCTGCGCTTCCCGGAGGATCGTTATCGCTGGCGGGCGGAGAAGACGTCGATCGCGGCGGGGAAGACGACGGACTTCGTGAGAACGATGGCCGAGTGCATGGCTTCCTCCTGAGATCGAGCGGGCGGACGCCCGCGTCTGGTGCGCGAGCCCTCCAGGCTATACCTGGGTATTCGCTGGGTGCAAGGGTCGGAGAAGATCCGCGTTCCGCGGCTCGCTCACGCGAGCGCTTCGCGCGCGAGCAGGCTGCGCTTGACCTCGAGGCCCCAGGCGAATCCCCCCAGCGCGCCCCCGGTGCGCAGCACGCGATGGCACGGGACGAAGAGCGCGGGTGCGTTGCGTGCGCAGATGGATGCCGCCGCCCGCACGGCAGCCGGCGACCCCAGCGCAGCGGCGAAGCCGGTGTAGGTCAGCGGCGCGCCCGGCACGATCCGGCGCAGCTGCTCCCACCCGGCGCGCTGCATCGTCGTGCCGTGCTGGCGGACGGGCACGGAGTCGATCGCGGCGAGGTCGCCTGCGTAATAGGCGGCGACGGCTGCCGCGGCATCCGTTCGGCCCGCGCGGATCCGGTCGGGGACGTCGGCCGCGCGCAACCGTCCCACGATGGCGGAGTGCTCGGCGGTCCATCCCGAGGCGAGTACGGCGCCGTCGTCCTCGAGGATCGTGAAGGGGCCGTCGGGGGTGTCGACCGTCTCGACGACGGCGGGTTCGACGAGCGCGTCGGGGGCGGGGGTCATGATCATGCCTTCCGGGACGGGGCGGCGGTCGGCGCCGAGCGCCAGGCCTGGGTGACGGGGGCGGCGTACCAGAGGTGAGCCATGAGGTAGCTGCGCCAGGGCGACACGCGGGTCGACCAGGCGACCAGCTCGGACGGGCCGGCGGGGATGCCTGCGGCCGCCGCACCCGCGCGGGCCGCGACGTCTCCGGGGAGCAGCACGTCGGGATCGCCGAGGACGCGCATCCGCACGTAGTCGGCCGTCCACGGACCGATGCCCGGGAGGGCGAGGAGTGCCGCCCGCTGCTCGTGCGTGTCGTCGCCGGCCGAGAGCCGGAGTGTGCCGTCGGCGAGCGCCGTGGCCGCGCCGACGATGGCTCGGATGCGCGCCCCGGGTCCGCGCAGCACCTCGGCGCCGCGTTCGGCGATGACCGCCGGGGTGGGGAAGAGCGTCGCGGGACCGACCGAGGTCTCGAACGGGTCGCCGAGCGCCGCCGCCAGACGCCCCATGGCGGTGCGTGCCGAGGCGACGCTGATCTGCTGCCCGATCATGGCGCGGATCAGCATCTCGTCCGCGTCCATGGCGGCGGGCAGCCGCACTCCGGGGATCCGGGCCACCAACGGTGCCAGCTCGGGGTGCGTCGCGAGTGCCTCGTCGATCGCGACGGGGTCGGCATCCAGGTCGAACAGGCGACGGACCCGGGCGATGAGGGCCGACAGATCCGACAGGGCCGTCAGCTCGGCCCGCAGGCGCACCCGGCCACCGTCGTCCTGACGCACCTCGAACCAGGCCGGGCCGCCGGCGAGACGGATCACGCGGGCGAACGACCGGTCGTCGCCGGCCTCGACCCCCGGGATGGCGTGGGCGCGCATCCAGCCGAACAGCCCGACCGCGTCGAACGGCTCGCGCACCGGCAGCACGAGGTCGATGCGCCCCGCCGGCCGCTCCCCCGGTCGGCGCTGCGCGCGCAGCTGGCCCGGTGCCAGCGCGAACACGTCGGCGATCGTCTCGTTGAACTGTCGGACGCTCGCGAACCCGGCGGCGAAGGCGACGTCGGCGATCGGCAGATCGGTGTCGACGAGCAGGGTGCGGGCGGTGTGCGCCCGGTGGGCCCGCGCGAGGGCGAGGGGCCCGGCCCCCAGCTCGGCCGTCAGCAGGCGGGTGAGGTGGCGCGACGAGTAGCCGAGGCGGCTCGCCAGTCCCGGCACGCCCTCCCGATCCACGACGCCGTCGGCGATGAGTCTCATCGATCGTGCCGCCAGGTCACCTCGCACGTTCCATCGGGGCGACCCCGGCGTGGCCTCGGGCAGGCACCGCTTGCACGCACGGTATCCCGCCTCGTGCGCCGCGGCGCTCGTGGGGTAGAACGTCACGTTCGCCGGCTTCGGGGTGCGGGCGGGGCAGCTCGGCCGGCAATAGATCCCGGTCGACCGCACCGCCGTGACGAACTGGCCGTCGAAGCGGCGGTCCCGCGCATCGATGGCGCGATACCGCTCGTCGAAGCTCATCGCCGGGTCGGTCATGCCCTCAGCCTGACACGTCCGCCAGCCGCCGGCTCGCGGGAATCGGACATCGCGGCACGCGCCCCGCGGGTCAGGGACGCAGCGGCGCGCCCGACTCGTCGTAGTGGAGCGGACCGCCGGCGGGGAAGGAGAAGGAGGGCTGCGATTCGGGTCCCTCGAACGCCGGCAGGCGTCGCCAGACGTCGGCGGGCAGGCGCTCCTCGGCGAACACCTCGGTTGCCAGGTCGTGGGCCGAGCCGGGGACGCACGGGGTCTCGGTCGATACGCGCACCTGCCCGCTCGCGGGGCGGATCGTGACGACGGTGCGCTCGGCGATCGTCCCCTCGCCGACCACCGTCACCTCGCGCGCGTCGCCGTCACCGCGATCGACCGTCTCGCTCTCGACGCCCAGCTGCGTGAACGCCGCCGAGGCTGCCGCGGCGATCTGGTCCGGGTCGCGACCGGGCAGCTCGATGCCGCGCACCGCGGAGAGCCGGTAGCCGCTCTCGTCGCTGACGCCGAGCTGGCAGCCGGTCGGGTGCGCGCCGTAGGCGCCGTCGACGACGACCCACTCGGTCGGCTCGATGGCCATGATGAGGGTGTGCAGGCCGTCCGCCATCGTCAGGAAGCGCTCCTCGGCCTGAGCGTACGATTCCGGCTCGTTCCCGGCCTGCTCCGTCGCCCCGGGGACCGCCTGTCCGCCGCATCCAGTCATGGTCAGCGCCAATCCGACGGCGAGCGCCGTCATCGTCGTCCTTCGCGGGGTCGTCTTCATCGTCACGTCACGTCCGATAGGGATTCACGGGCAACCAGTCCAGCCAGTCCGGCAGATCCCAGAAGCCGCTCTGGCTCCCCTCGCCGTCCATCTCGGTGCCCGGTTCGCCCGTGAGCACGATCTGCTGGATGTTGTAGAACGACTCAGATCCTTCCACGAGATAGCCGTCGCCGTCACCCGAGGGGAGCGGTCCGTTGCCGCCCTGGTGCGCCGAGTGCCCCCCGGTGGGCGTGAGGTGCTCGCCGTCGGCGCCGTACCCGCCGTCGCTGCCGAACTCCGTCATGCCGGGCAGCGTCTCGGGCACCGTCCCGTGACCGCCGCCGAAGCTCGTGTCCCGGCCGATCCGTGCCCACGCGTCGTCCTCCGACAGCGTCGCGTACATCTGCAACCCGTCCGCGTTCTCGAGGTTCGACAGCACCCGCGGGTAGCTCGGGAAGCCCGCCGAGCCGACGGCGATGAACTGGTCCACCCCGAGGGCATCCGCCTGCGAGCCGATCGCCAGCGCAGCCGTCGTGCTCCCGTAGGAGTGGGCGATCACCGCGGTCTCCGCGTCGGGGTGCACGGCATCCACACCGAGGAGGAAGGAGCGCAGCGCCGCCGCGCCGTCCTCGGCCCGGTCCATCGCCGGCTCCTCGAGCTCGTTGGGCGAGTCGTATCCGAACCACACCGCCGTGGCCAGGCCCGGGCCGGCGCTGTTGAGGGCGCGCGCCGAGTCGCCCCACTCGCCGATGCCGGTGACGTTGGAGTTCATGCCCGGAACCAGGACGTTGATGTCGGTGGCCGCGTCCAGGTCGCCGTACGAGAGCGCGGCGGTGACCTGATCGGAGCCGTCGGGATCGAACGAGATGAGATCGGGCGGCGGCGCCCCCTGCGTCAGGGCGTTCCAGAGTGCCTCGATCTGCTCGCCCTGCTCGCCGGTGGGGTGCGAGTTGTAGAGGTCTTCGAGCCGATCCCGGTTCACCCGCGCACGCACGTCGTACGGGATTCCGTCGAGGTTGCCGATGATCTCGGGGTGGGCCGCGGCGATCTCCTCGTGCAGCTCCGGATTCGCCAGCCACAACGCCAGCACCTCGGCCGGACCGTCGGCTGCCAGCAGCTCGTCGAGCAGCGAGCGCGACGCCGCCGTCATCGTGCTGCCCGCCCCGGCGAGCTCGGCGAGCGCTGCGTCGTAGGCGGTGTCCCACGCGGCGTAGTGCGTTTCGTACTGCTCCCACAGATCGGCCAGGTCGCGCGCCGCCGCGTCGCGGACGGCGACGGCATCCTGCGCGTCGTCGTTAGCTCGGCGCACGTCGTCCGCTTCTCCCGAACGCGAGGTCCACAGCGCGAGGAGCCCCGCCTGCTCGGCTTCGTCGGCCGCGCTCTGCCAGGTCTCGTGCGCCGATTCGATGTCGTCGATGAGGCCGTTCGCCTGCTCGGCCGAGGTTGAGAAGGCATCGGCGTACCGCTGCAGGACTCCGGCGAGCAGCTCTGCCTCGGCGATCTCGGCCGCCAGGGCGCTCACGACGTCCTGCGCGTCCGCGCGCGCCGCAGTGACGGCGGCGCCGACACCGTCGACGTCCGTCACCGCCTGCACCGAGGTCCGCAGCTCGTCGAGCGAGCCCGCGACGCGCCCGAACGCGCCGCTCCACCAGCTCATCGATCCCGTGTTGCCCTCGAGGCGCTCCAGCGGGAACGCCCGGTTCGGAGAACTCAGCGTCATGGCTCGCTCCTCCCGGTCAGCTCCCGGTCGAGGTCGCCGTAGCGCGAAGCGATGCCCGAGAGGGACGCCGCCACCGCCGAGGCGTCGCCGGATCGGTCCAGGACGGCGGCATGCAGAGCGCTCAGCCGCCGGTGCATCTCCAGGCGCAGGGTCGCGCGATGCGCGGGGTTGCCCACCCCGGTGTCGTCTCCCTGGATGTCGGCGTTGTCGAGGACCACGTCGCTCGACCGCGTCTGCACGGCCTCCGCCGCGCTCGTGAGCGCGTGGTAGAAGATCTCGACGTCGGACATGACGACCCCTCGCACCCGGTCGACCCCCTCCGGGCCGACCGTCACAACGTAGCGAGACGACCAGCGACGCGTCGATGGGGAGAACTCCCCTCCGGCGCAAGGCCTGGCATCAGCCGACCGACGGCGTTAGCGTCGCGGCATGAGCGAACGCACCTACGACCTGATCGTGATCGGAGCCGGTCCCGTCGGCGAGAACGTCGCCGACCGCGCCGTGCAGGGCGGCCTGACCGTCGCCATCGTCGAGAGCGAGCTGGTCGGCGGTGAGTGCTCCTACTGGGCGTGCATGCCCTCGAAGGGGTTGCTGCGCGCTGGTGCCGCCCTCCGCGCCGCACGCGCCGTCGACGGGGCGAAGCAGGCCGTCACGGGTGACGTCGACGTCGCCGGCGTGCTCCGCCGTCGCGACACCCTCACCTCCGACTGGAACGACTCGTCCCAGGTCGAGTGGCTGCAGGGAGCCGGTGTCGACCTGGTCCGCGGTCACGGCCGGCTCACCGGTCGCAAGCGGGTGAGCGTGACGGATGCCGACGGCGCCGTCACCGAGCTCGTCGCACGCCATGCCGTAGCGGTGTGCACCGGTTCGGCGGCACTCCTGCCGGACGTGCCCGGGCTGGCCGAGGTCGGGGCCTGGACGAGCCGCGAGGCCACCGCCGTCCAGGAGGTGCCGGGCTCGCTCGCCATCGTCGGCGGCGGGGTGGTCGCGGCCGAGATGGCGACGGCCTTCGTCGACCTCGGGAGCGAGGTGACGCTGATCGCACGCAGTCGACTGCTCGGCCCGATGGAGCCGTTCGCCGGCGACCTCGTCGCGCAGTCGCTCACCGAACGCGGTGCGCGGGTGCTGCTGCACACCGACCTCGTCTCGGCCCAGCGGGTCGACGGGCAGGTCGAGCTGGAGCTGTCGAACGGGACCCGGGTGCGCGCCGACGAGGTGCTCGTCGCGACCGGACGGGTGCCCCGCACCGACGACCTCGGCCTGGATGCCGTCGAGCTGACACCCGGCTCGTGGCTCGACGTCGACGACACGATGCTCGTCCGCGGCTCGGACTGGCTCTACGCCGTCGGCGACGTCAACCACCGCGCCCTGCTGACTCATCAGGGCAAGTACCAGGCGCGGGCCGCCGGCGACGTCATCGCCGCCCGGGCCACGGGCGGCGCCGTCGACGACGCGCCCTGGGGCACGCACGTGGCGACCGCCGACCACGCCGCCGTCCCGCAGGTCACCTTCACCGACCCCGAGGTCGCCTCGATCGGCGAGACCGAGGCGACGGCGCGAGCTGCGGGGCGCAGCATCCGCGTCCTCGACTACGACCTGTCGTGGGTGGCCGGCGCCTCCACCCGGTCTGACGCGTACGCCGGGCAGGCACGTGCGATCGTCGACGAAGACCATGGCGTCCTGATCGGGGCGACGTTCGTGGGGGCCGACGTCGGCGAGCTGCTGCATGCGGCGACGATCGCGGTCGTCGGCGAGGTGCCGCTCACGCGGCTCTGGCATGCGGTGCCGGCATACCCGACACTCAGCGAGGTGTGGCTGCGGTTCTTGGAGACCTACGGCCGGCCCACCGTCTGAGACCCGGCGCCTGCGTCTGCACCGGGGCGGTCAGGACCGCCGGGCGGTCCCGGTGAGGCGTGACCACAGCGGATCGCCGGCGCTCATCCCGCCCCCGATCCGCATCACACCGCCGATCTGTCCGACGCCGCTGAGACCGGCCGCGAGTCCCACGAGCAGCGCGGGCACCGTCATCAGCGAGAACCCCGCCGCGACGTCGCGCGCGAACAACGCCAGACCGCCCACGGCGATGAGCAGCGCGAGCGTCGCCGTGATCAGACGGACGAGGATGCGGGGCTCGAGGTTGACGGTGCGGGCCTGCACCCACCCGGCGCCTCGGGGCGCACGTGCGCCGTTCGCGTACGGGGCGCGCACCCAGCTCGATGCGCCACGAGTGAGCGCACGGCCGCTGCGCCACAGGGCGACCAGCAGTGCGACGCCGGCGGCCGCCAGCAGGGCGGCGACGACGACGACCGCGACGTCGGCGGGCGAGACGATCCCGAGAGCGGCCATGGTCGCAGCCAGCCCGGCGGCGACGAAGAGGCCGCCCGCCGTCGCGGCGAACGCCGCGACCCCCAGTGCCCAGCGCGACCAGCGCTCGTAGTCCGCCCGCAGGGTCGCCACGGCGCGGTCCGCCTCGGCAGGCGACGCGGCGGCGACCCCATCATCGGAGAGCAGGGGCCGGGACGCGGTCTGGATCAGTGCGAACGCCATGCGGAGAATGCTACGGCGCGGCGGGCTCGGGCTCGGTGGGCTCGGCCGGCTCGACGCCCACCGGTAGCGCCTGCGTCGTGGTCAGCGCGAAGGCCACGTGCAGGGCGAGCCCGGCGGCCTGGGACGGATCCGAGCACAGGCCCATGACGACCGCGTTGCCGGCGCCGCCCGGGAGCGCGATCTCGCCGACGGCGGTGACATGCGCCATCCCGCCGTCATCGGATGCCCCGAGCGTGACGGTGCCCGTGGACGGTGTTGTCGAAGCGCTCGGCCGGGTTCTGCCACGGACCGGTGAGACTGTCGACGAAGTCGGTGCCCTTGCTGTGCGCGTCCATGGCGGTGTTCATCGTCCAGTACGTGTTGGCGACCATGTTCGGCAGGTTGACGTTCAGCGGCCGACCCCAGGAAGTTGGTGAAGGCGTTGCCGCTGTAGGAGCTCAGCGTGTCGCTGGCCGCCAGCAGGGAGCCGGCCGCGACGGCGGCGTCCGCATCGACCTCGTCCTTGAGCTGCCGCGCCCGGGCGCGGATCGACGCGAGTTGCCCCTCCGCGTTCGAGAGCGCCGAGGCGGCGTTCGAGACGGCATCCGGGTCGGCGTCCTGGGCGTCCTTGCCCGCCTCAGCCTGACTGTGCGGGGCCGGAATTCCTCGCTGAGTGCGGCGCGGAAAGCCGTCGCCGACTCACCGATCCAGGCGGCGTCATCCGAGCCGTCCATGGTCGCGAGGGCGTCGACGACGCCGTCGCAGCCTGTGGTGAGCGCGTCGACGTAGCCCGACAGGGTCGCCACGTCACCCGGAGCCGGGTCGAAGCCGAGAGCGGAGAAGTCGGTCATGACCCCGCCCCTCCTGCGGCACCATGCTGTCGCCGAGCTCGGTGTCGAGCTGCTGGAACGCTTCGAGGATCCCCTCGAGTCCGGCGCCGGCGTCCTCGGCGTAACGCGCGAGCTTGTCGCAGAGCGATGGATCAGCCGCCGGCGAGCTGCTGGTCGAGGTCCTGGATCGCGCGCATCATGCCCAGCAGCGAGTCGGACATGTCGTTGATGCCGTCGACCGCGTTCTTCAGACCCGTCGTCAGCTCGGAGTACCCCTCACCGAACTTGCCCGACGCGTGCTGCGTCTTGAAGTCATCACCCAGCAGCGTGTCGACCTGCGACTTCAGGGTGTCCAGCTGC